>MGPQ01000011.1 GCA_001797465.1 Deltaproteobacteria bacterium GWB2_55_19
GGGTTCGGCTGTTCGCCGATCAATAGCGGTACGTGAGCTGGGTTCAGAACGTCGTGAGACAGTTCGGTCCCTATCTGATGTGGGCGCAGGAGATTTGAGGGAAGCTGTCCTTAGTACGAGAGGACCGGGATGGCGGGACCTCCAGTATTCCAGTTGTCCTGCCAAGGGCAACGCTGGTTAGCTGTGTCCCGAAGGGATAACCGCTGAAAGCATCTAAGCGGGAAGCCCCTCCCAAGATAAGATCTCCCGGGCCATAAGGCTCCTGAAGGTCACTTGGAGACTACAAGTTTGATAGGCCGGGTGTGTAAGCGCCGTAAGGCGTTAAGCTAACCGGTACTAATCGACCGTGAGGCTTGACCATATGATTATTTATGCAAGCCCAGGTTACTGACTTCCGACGTCTTGAATAAAACTTTACTCTGTTCGGTTTGAAAAATCGCGGGCCGCGAGGCGCGCGTTGGAGAAGTCCGCGAGGGCTTTTTCATACGGATAGATTGAAATCTTCCCGTAGCCATACCGGAGAGGTCACACCCGTTCCCATCCCGAACACGGAAGTTAAGCTCTCCAGGGCCGATGGTACTACATGGGTAACTGTGTGGGAGAGTAGGACGCCGCGGGATTTAAATCAAAGCCCCCCTGTCGAAAGACAGGGGGGCTTTTTTTGTGGGGGGGGGAGTGATCAGAGAGGGATGTGTTTTTTTAGCGTGCAGGGGTATTAGCCTAAATGGTGAGGACGGCACAGCCTACGGGGCTACTTATATTTGCCACACATCTCCTTTAGCCGGGTAGGGTGCGCCCCGCGCACCATTGATGACTGGATTCCCGCTTGAGGCGCGCGGGAATGACGGGATATGCTTTTGTATGTCATTCCCGGGGTTTTTATCGGGAATCCAGTGTCTTATGCAAGGGCCCCCTTATAAAAAGGGGAGGAGATTAAAGCCCCCTCCTTCCACTCAAGTTTTCCTCCTTTTCTGCCGATTAGGTCATAAGGCAGGAAGACAACCCACGGAGGTTTTGAATATGGACTTCTATTATCAGAGCGTTGAGTCCAACCCCAATATACCTATCCCGCTCGGCGGGGAGCTTATGGCCGAGATCGCAGATATGAACCTCAAGTTTAAATTTTCCCTCGTCGGCATGGAAAAGGGCAACTTCCTCGTGGCAAAGGCCTTTGAAAACGACCTCGGCAGGAGCTTCAGAGGGGATTCGATAAGGGACAAGGACATCAAGTTGAGTTTCGTTCACGGCAACACCGTCTACGGCTTCACGTCTGAAGTGATAAACGTCGTCACCCAGCCGGAAAAGATGTTCTTCATGAAATACCCGAAGAGGATAGACGAGCTGAACATAAGGGTCTCGTCCCGCTACGGCTGTACGCTCCAGGCCATGACCATGATAGGCCACGAGATAGCCTCGATGACGATAGTGGACGTGAGCGTTGACGGGTGCCAGGCGATCATCGACACGCACAAGGGTAGCCGCCTTTTCGACATTGTCCAGATAGACAAGCTCTTCGACATACAGGTCCAGTTCCCGGCGACGGGCAAGAGAGGTTCGGTACTCGGGATAGTCAGGAACGTATCCAAGGACGTGGACAGGATAATCGTGGGATTAAGCTTCAAGGACCTGAGGGGAGATCTGAGGCAGGAGATAGAGGGTTTCATAAAAAGCCTTTCGAGCCTTAAAAAGCATTAAGGTCTTGTGTCCCTTTTAAGGCCTCCGTCGCCGTGGCGACGGAGGCCTTTTTTTGTTTAATTAATATGAAGGATATTTCACCCTCCCCTCTATCCCCTCCCGTCAAGGGAGGGGAGGTATTAGGAGATAACCACGAGCCTCCGCGGGGTAGTTCATTTATGTCATTGCGAGGAGCCTTTTGCTATGAAAATCTCCGGCAGTCTCATAAAGGATGAGATTGCTTCGCTACGCTCGCAATGACAAGCTATTGGAGGGGGAAAAAGGCGAGCCCGCCAAGTTTAATGGTTTTACAAAATGGATTGGCTGATATGCCTTTGTATGTTAATTTGATGAACGTATATGGAACAGAACAGAAACCCCGCTCTTTTCACCCTCCTCATGGTCATCTCCATGGTCATCTGGGGAGGCAGTTGGGTCTCGGCAAAGGCGATAGCATCCGCCCTCTCCCCTGAGTCGCTCACCTTCTGGCGCTCGCTCGTAAACACGATCGCGCTTATTCCTGTCCTCTACCTCGTAAAAGGCCACAAAAAGATGGAGAGAGAGGCGCTTGTCTTTACCCTACTCGGCGCGCTTTTCTTAAGCGGCTACATGTACCTCTTTTTCATGGGCCTCTCGATCGGAGACGCCGGGGCGGCAGGGGTCCTCGTGACAACGACCGTCCCGCTCATCACATTCGCCTTATCGGCCGCTATCTTCAGGCACGGGTTCACAAGAAAGGACGTCCTGGGGCTCGCGCTCGGCGTAATCGGCGGAGCGGCGCTCCTGGGCGCGTGGACGCTCGACGCGGGGAGGATATTTGTGGGCGGGAACGCCTATTTCCTCGTAGCGGCGCTCCTATGGGCCTTGCTCACGCACTGCTCTCAAAAGGCGTGCGGGATGATCTCTCCGATACTATTCAGCCTCGTCGCGAATGCGCTCGCTACCGTCATTTTCTTTTTTCTCGCCATACCGAACGGCATAGGTGGCGCGCTTGCGGAGGGTCCCCTTTTCTGGCTAAATATCTTCTATCTGGGCGTAATATCGAGCGCTTTTGCCACGACCGTCTATTTTCTCGCCTCGAACAGGCTCTCATCGCGCCGAGCGTCCTCGTTCGTATTCCTCGTACCCATTAGCGCGGTCTTTTTAAGCTGGCTCTTCCTCGGGGAGGTGCCGAGGCTCAATACGGTCGTTGGGGGCGCGCTCGCCACGGGGGCGGTCTACATCATAAACTCAAGGCATTAAAAATGGGTCTGGTTACAGAAAAAAATGTTAACATTGTTTAAAATTCCCCTTAATATTTCAATAGAAACACCGAACTGATTGGGGAGGGGGACCGTTTTCAATTCATGGTTTTTCGTCCCTGCGGACGCGCCTTGAATAACGATAAAAACCTTGACTTTTCAACTGAGTAAGAGTAATTTTGAACAATTGAAGGCATGAGGAGGACTATGCCCAAAAAGATACTTCTGGCAGACGACAGCATCACCATCCAGAAGGTGATCTCCATAACCTTCGCGGCTGAGAGCTATGAACTCACCATAGTCGGTGACGGGGATTCCGCCGTAAGAAAGGCGAGGGAGATAGCCCCTGACCTCGTCATGGCCGATGTCGCCATGCCGGGAAAGACAGGATATGAAGTCTGCGAGGCCATAAAGAATGACCCGCAACTGAAGGACACCCCTGTGCTCCTCCTTGCCGGGACATTCGAGCCGCTTAACAAGGACGAGGCGTTAAGGGCCGGCGCTGACGACAGTATCGTAAAGCCGTTCGAGTCGCAGGAGCTCCTCGACAAGGTAAAAGACCTGCTCGATAAGGCCGAAGCAAGGCAGAGGGCAGTATCAGCCCCGGTTGTCGCGCCGGTTCAGCAGGCCGCGCCCGAGGCGCGTACCCTTAAGGCAGAGCAGGCGCCTGAGGACATCTGGCACGCCGGGGACTTCCTGGGCTTTACGGACGAGCCTGAAAAGGCAGAGTTCAAGCCCGAGGAGGTGCCTGACCTCGACTTTCTCGACACCGGGTTCTTCGAGGAGCCGGAAAAGCCGGCTCAAAAGACGGCGTCCACGGACCGCTCCATGCCGCGCGAAAAGGACTTCTTCGACCTCGAGTTCAAGGAAGAGGAGATATTGTCTGAAAAGGCCCCGAAAGAGGCCTCAAAGGATGAATTCTTCGGAGGCAATTTCGATTTTTCGACCAACATGAAGGATGAGGCGAAGCCCGAGCCCTTTGAGGTCGGGCCCATTGATTTCGAATCCTTTAAACAAGAGCCCAAAAAGGAGGAAACGGCTTCAGCCGACTTCGAGACGCTGAGCCCCTTTGAGCCTGCGCCTGTTGAGACAATCGAGGCGCCGGAGTCCAAGCCCAAGCCGTTCTGGGCAGGGGACTTGAGGGATGACGAGAAGGTCCCATTTGCAGAGCCCGAGCTTATAGAGAATGAAGAGCCGATAGTAGAGGAGACCCCTTCCCCGGGCCGGTTCTTCGAGCAACCGCAGGAAGAGCCGAGGTTCGAGGAGACAGCCTTCGAGCCGCCTGCGCCCTTGTTAAGGGAGCCGCTCCGTCCCGTAGTCGAGGACAGGCCGCTCCGGGCAGAGGCGATCGCCGCGCAGGCCGTCTCAGCCTCCCCGGTAAGGGTGGAGGCTGAGAGACAGGAGGGCGCGTCCGCGAGGCTTGAGGAGAGGATACGGGAGGCGGCGCAACCAAAGGTCGAAGGCCTCCCTATCTCAAGGGAAGAGGCAGAGGCGATAGTCAGAAGGGTCGCAAGGGAAGTGATAGAGGAGGTCGCCTGGGAGGTAATCCCGGACCTCGCCGAGGAACTCATAAGGGCCGAGATAGCGAAAGCCAAAGAGGCGATCTTTAAATTGAAATAAATTCCAAGCGCCATTCAGAAGGCCGGGGCCATCCGGCCCCGGCCTTCTTTCTTGTATACGGTAACATGGTCTTCAAGTCGGCTGAACTCTTATGGCCGATTTTTTAATTTCAGCGGCGGCGGGCGGGGGAGCGGGGGAGCGGGGGAGCGGGGGAGCGGGGGACGTGAAGACGCGCCCGCATACGCTATCTGGCCGCGCAAATAAAACTCAATGGAAAATACGGGACATGGCAGAAAAAGAGCTTGAAAAGGTATACGACCCCAAGACAGTCGAAGAGAGGTGGGCCAGTTACTGGATAGACGCGAAGACCGGGACGCCTGAGCCTGACTCAAAAAAGCCTCCTTTCTCAATGGTCATCCCGCCTCCTAATATCACAGGCGCGCTCCACCTGGGGCACGCGCTGAACTCAACCCTTCAGGACATACTCGCCAGATACAAGAGGCTCCGCGGCTTCAATGTCCTCTGGCTCCCGGGCATAGACCACGCGGGCATCGCCACGCAGAACGTAGTTGAAAGGCAGATCGCCGAGGAAGGCGGGTCCAGGCACACCATCGGGCGCGAGGAGTTCGTGAAGCGCGTCTGGAAGTGGAAGGAAGAGTCCGGCGGGACGATCATAAACCAGCTTAAAAGGCTCGGCGCTACCTGCGACTGGACGCGCCTGCGCTTCACAATGGACGATGGGTTGTCGAAGGCCGTAAGGGAGGTCTTCACGAGGTTATACAGGGATGGGCTCATTTACAGGGGCGATTACATCATAAACTGGTGCCCGAGGTGCCACACGGCCTTATCCGACCTCGAGGTCCAGTTCGCCGAGACCGAAGGCAGTCTCTATTACATGGAGTATCCCCTGAAGGACGCTTCAGGCGAGATAAAATCCCTGACCGTCGCGACGACCCGCCCGGAGACTATGCTCGGCGACACGGCAGTCGCCGTAAACCCGGAGGACGAGCGGTACAAGGGGCTCATCGGGAAGATGCTGGTACTGCCGCTCACCGGAAGAGAAATACCGATAGTCGGCGACGATTCCGTCGCAATCGAGTTCGGCACCGGCGCGGTCAAAATTACGCCGGCGCACGACTTCAACGACTTCGAGGTCTCGAAGAGGCACAACCTCCCGACGCTTAAAATCATGGACGATAACGCGGTCATGAACGAGAACGCAGGGGCGTTCAACGGCATGGACAGGTCGAGAGCGCGGGTCGCCGTCGTCGAGGGGCTTAAAAAAGAAGGGTTACTCAAGAAGATAGAGAACTACAAGATAATGCTCGGCGAGTGTTACAGGTGCGCGACAGTCGTGGAACCCACGCTCTCCAGGCAGTGGTTCGTGAAGGTCGCCCCTCTTGCGGAGCCGGCGATAAAGGCGGTGGAATCCGGGGAGACGAGGTTCGTGCCCAAGGGCTGGGAGAACACCTACTTCGACTGGATGAGGAACATCCGCGACTGGTGCATATCGCGGCAAATTTGGTGGGGGCACAGGATCCCGGCGTGGCACTGCGCTGATTGCGGCTTCGTGACAGTCGCCACGACTGACCCGACGGGTTGCGAAAAGTGCAAATCCGCCAATATCACGCAGGACAGCGACGTGCTCGACACCTGGTTCTCATCCGCCCTCTGGCCGTTCTCCACGCTCGGCTGGCCGGAAGAGACCGGGGAGCTTAAATTATTTTACCCGACTTCTGTCCTCTCCACGAGCTTCGACATCATATTTTTCTGGGTCGCGCGCATGATGATGATGGGGCTCAAGTTCATGGGCGAGGTCCCGTTCAAGGACGTCTACATCCACGCCCTCATCAGGGACGCCCAGGGGCAGAAGATGTCCAAGAGCAAGGGAAACGTCATAGACCCGCTCATCATGATGGAGAGATACGGCACCGACGCCTTCAGGTTTACGCTCGCGGCGCTCGCCGCGCAGGGGCGCGACATAAAACTCGCTGAGGAGAGGATCGGGGGCTACAGGAACTTCTGCAATAAAATATGGAACCTCGCGCGCTTTACGCTCATGAACACCGAAGGGGCCGTCTCCGAGTTCAAGGAGAGCGCATTGAACGAGGCGGATAAGTGGATACTCGAGAGGCTCAAGACCTCAAGGGACGAGGTCTCGGCCGCGCTCGACGGCGAAAACGGAGAGCCGTACAGGTTCGACGAGGCCGCGCGTGTCCTTTACAGGTTCATCTGGAACGAGCTCTGTGACTGGTACGTGGAGCTTATTAAGAAGGACCTGAAGGGCGAGCGCGGGGATGAGAGGAAGAAGACGGCCACGTCCGTCCTCGTCTCGGTCCTTAAAGATTCGCTCCGGATGCTCCACCCGCTGATGCCTTTCATAACAGAGGAGATATACGGTTATCTGCCTGGCGTGGCCGAGGCGTCTATCGGTAAAACGCTCTGGCCGAAAGCCGAATACGATTTTTCAAAAGAGGCCGCTGAAATGGACATAGCCATGGACTTCATCGGAAAGATCAGGAACATAAGGACTGAGCTGAACGTGGCGCCCGGTGCTAAGGTCGAGTGCGTGTACTTCGCCTCAGGGGACACCATCAATAGGCTCTCGGGATATGTCGTCGAGATCGCGAGGCTCGCAAGCCTGACAGAGTCCTCTGGCGAGAGGCCTAAGAACTCCGCCTACGCCGTATCCGGCGGGAACGAAATATTCGTCCCGCTCTCAGGCCTCATAGACGTCGAGGCGGAGGAGAAGAGGCTGAAAAAAGAGATCGACAAGGCCGCTACCGAGAAGGAAGGTGTAGAGAACAAGCTCTCGAACGAGGCGTTCGTCGGCAAGGCCCCGAAGGAGGTAGTCGCCAAGGAGCGCGAGAGGCTCTCAGGCCTTATTGAAAAGATACAAAAGCTCGAAGCCGGGCTTGAAAGGATAAGGAGCTTCAGATGTTAGATAAGGACATCGACAAGGGGCCCGAGGCGATGTACAACCTCCCGGGGCTTATCAGTTACTCGGACCTGCTTGTCAAGGCCGCGCTCGCCGAGGACATCGGGACCGGCGACATAACTACCGGTGCGATAGTCGGGAAAGGCCAGAAGGGCGAGGCGGTATTCATAGCCAAGGAAAATATGGTAGTCGCCGGGCTCTTTATCGCCGAGAGCGTCTTCAAGCACCTTGACAGGAAGGCGTCTTTCCGGCCATTTTTCAAGGACGGGGACTTTGTAAAGAAGGGCGCGACTATTGCCGCTGTCAAGGCGCGTCTTTCCGCCATACTCATGGGAGAGCGGGCGGCGCTGAACTTCGTCCAGAGGCTCTCGGGTATCGCTACCCTTACATCACGTTTCATCAAAAAAGCGGGGCCTAAGGTGCGCGTGCTCGACACCAGGAAGACGACGCCTTGCCTGAGGTTGCTTGAAAAGTACGCGGTAAAGGCCGGGGGCGGGTACAACCACAGGTTCGGCCTCTTCGACTGCGTGCTCATAAAGGACAACCATATAACGGCCGCCGGGTCGATAAAAAAGGCGGTCGAGAAGGTTAACAGGAAGTACAGGGATGGGCTCCTCGTCGAGGTCGAGGTGACGGACGAGAAAGAGGTGCGCGAAGCGGTAGAGGCCGGCGCCGACATCATAATGCTCGACAACATGGGGGTCGCGAAAATCCGGAAGGCATTGAAGATAATAGACAACCGGGCGCTCGTCGAGGCCTCAGGCGGCGTGACGATAGATAACATCGGCTCTATCGCCGGAACCGGCATAGATTTCATCTCCGTCGGCGCGCTCACGCATTCAGCCAGGGCGATGGACATAAGCCTTGAAGTCGTCCATGCGCCCTAAGGGGGCCGTCGAGGCGGAGATAGTGAGGCTCCTTAAGGGGGCGGGGTCGTTCGTCTCCGGAGAGGCACTAAGCAAAGGGATCGGGGTCTCCCGGACCGCCGTATGGAAGCACATAAACGCGCTTAAAAAATCCGGCTATAATATCGAGGCCTTGACCGCTAAGGGGTACAGGATTGCGCCGCCGTACCCGTTTAACGACATAGAGGTCGCCTCCGGAATTACGACCGGGTTCGTCGGAAGGAAGGTCTTTTTTTTCGAAAGGACCGACTCCACGAACAGACGGGCCTTTGAGCTCGGCCTCAAGGGCGAGGGCGAGGGCACGGCCGTAATCGCTGACGCGCAGGACAAGGGCAGGGGGAGGATAGGGAGGATATGGGAGTCGCCAGGCAACGTCAACCTCTATACCTCCGTTATATTAAGGCCGTTGATAGCCCCCAGGGAGGCGCACGAATTGACCTTTGTGATGGCGATAGCCGTCGCTGAGACGGTAGCCGGGTTTTCGGGCAAACGCCCCACGGTCAAATGGCCGAACGACATACTGATAAACGGTAAAAAGGCCGCCGGTATCCTCCTTGAGATGGACTCGGAACCCGATAGGGTTCACTTCGTCGTAGGCGGCATAGGGGTGAACCTGAACATGCGGAAGAAGGATTTCCCGCCGGCCATCCGGGAGATAGCGACGTCCCTCTTTGAGGAGACCGGGGTCGAGATAGACAGGGCCTCTTTTGCGCGCGGCCTTTATTCGAGCATGGAGCTGTGGTATAAGATATACTTGGATAAGGGTTTTCAGGCCGTGCTTGAGGCTTGGAAAGGGTGGTTCTCGTCCGTCGGCAGTACAGTGCGCGTAACCTCTTTTGACCGGGTCCTGGAGGGAGTATGCGTCGGGGTGGATAAAGACGGCGCGCTCCTTGTAAGGACGCCGTCCGGCAATGTAGAGCGCGTCATATCCGGGGACGTCGATACCACGGGATAGCTGGCAAGTTTTTGAAATCCTGGATAAAATCGGAAAACCAACTCCATGCTCCTTGCCATAGACATAGGGAATACGAATATCGTCGCAGGGGTCTTTGATGGCGGGGACTTGTTGGCCCATTGGCGGATCGGCTCGGAGAAAAACAAGACCTCCGATGAGATGGGGGTGCTATTACTTAACCTCTTTGGCGCATCGGGGATGGATAAAAAGGCGCTTGCCGGGGCGATTGCCTGCTCGGTCGTCCCTGAATTGAACGGGGCGATATCAGAGGCGATTAAAAAATATCTCGGGCTTAAACTCCTCTTTGTCGGCGAGGATGCCGGAACCCCGATCAAGATCGATATCGATAACCCGCTTGAGGCCGGCGCGGACAGGATAGTGAACGCGGTCGCGGCGTACGCGATTCACAGGTCCGCTCTCATCATCGTCGACTTCGGCACAGCCGTGACCTTCGATTATGTCTCCCCGGAGGGCGTCTATTCGGGCGGGGCCATCGCGCCCGGCATAGGCATCTCCGCAGAGGCCCTTCACGCGAGGACGGCGAAGCTCCCGAAGGTCGAGGCAGGGATGCCGCCCTCAGTCATAGGGAGGAACACGGTAGACGCCATCAGGTCCGGCCTCTTCTGGGGGTTTGTCGGGCTTGTGGACGAGATAATAGAGCGGATGATCCGGGAGGCCGAGACAGCCCCGAGGGTCGTAGCCACAGGCGGGCTTGCGCGCCTTGTGGCCGGGCATTCGAGGTACGTTACCGAGCCGGACGAGTTCCTGACATTGAAGGGGCTTAAGATTATATACGAGGGGAAGAGGTAAATGTCTGAAAGCGCGCGCGAGCAGTTCCTTGCGGGGAAGCGGTTCCTTAGAGAAGACAATATCGACAAGGCGTTAAGGGCGTTCGAGAAGGCCTACAAGGAAGACAAGGAAAACGCCGACTATATCTCCTACTTCGGCATGTGCAAGGCCGTCCGGGGCGGCGAGATAGGCCTCGGGCTCGAGCTCTGCACCCGCGCCATAAAAAAGGAGTTCTTCAAGGCCGAGTTCTACATGAACCTCGGCAAGGTCTACCTCGCCGCCGGGAACAAGAAGGGCGCGATCAAGGTTTTCCTGAAGGGCCTCAAATTCGACCCCCAGCACGAGGATATGAACAGGTTCCTTATCGAGCTCGGCTTCAGGAACAAGCCTGTAATCCAGGGGCTCGACAGGGCGAACCCGGTGAATAAGTTTCTGGGGATACTTTTCAGGAGAACTCTTCCGAAGCTTTTCAAAAAAGGGAAATGATGGAGAACGCAATAAATGTTCTTTATACTGTGTTCTGCTCCTCGGAAAATCCTCGACGTACACAACAAGTACGCCTGCGGTTCTCCTCGTCGCACGCTTGTCTAAAGAACATTTCTTGCGTTCTAGAAAGAATACGGGAGAAGAGGGCTCGCTAACTTTTCAAAAAGGAGGCTCGCTTGGAAATTCCCCTGGATAAAAAAAGAAACATCTCCGTCATAGCCCACGGCGGCGCCGGAAAGACCACACTCTCAGAGGCTATCCTCTTTAACGCGAAGGCGACCGAAAAACTCGGCCGCGTCGACGACGACACATCCATCCTCGATTACGAACCCGAAGAGCACAAACGAAAGATAACCATCTCGGCGGCTATCCACCACTACGACTGGGGAGGGTGCCGGGTGAACGTCATCGACACGCCCGGATACCCGGACTTCCTGACCGAGACGAGGGATGCTCTGCGCGTGGCCGGCGGCGCGGTAGTCATCCTCTCCGCGATCTCCGGCGTCAAGGTCCAGACAGAGAAGATATGGGAGTTCGCCGACGAGTTCGAGGTCTGCAGGATCGCCTTCGTCAACAAGATGGATAAAGAACGGGCGAGTTTCTTCCGCGCCGTCGATGACATGGAGCGGGTTTTGAAGGTCAAGGGCGTGCCCATGCAGTTGCCCATAGGCGAGGCGGATGCCTTCAAGGGCGTCATCGACCTCCTTTCCATGAAGGCGTATTATTATAAGGACGACTCATCCGGCTCATTCGACATAAAGGACGTACCCCCTGCGCTCAGGAAAGACGCGGAAAAGGCGCGGGAGACGATGGTCGAGGCCGTCGTCGAGGCAGACGACGCGCTTACAGAGAAGTACCTTAACGGCGAGGGAATCTCGGTAGACGAGATAAAGCAGGGCGTGAGGGAAGGTGTGCTTACGCGCAGGTTTATCCCTGTCTACGTGGGCTCGGCCTTGAGGAACATGGGGGTCAACCTCCTCATGGACGCCATAAACTTATCGCTACCCGCCCCGCCCGACAAGGGGACGATAAGGGGTGTGTTGAAGGGCAGGAACCCGAAGACCGGGGAGGAGCTTCAGCGCGAGCCCGACTACAACGCGCCTTTCTCGGCCTTTGTCTTCAAGACCGTCATAGACCCGTACACCGGCAAGCTCTCTTTCTTCAGGGTATACTCAGGCGTCCTGCACGCGGACTCGACCGTTCTTAACGCAACGAGAGACGCGAAGGAGAAGATAAGCCACCTTTATCTCCTCGAAGGTAAAAAAATAAAGGAAGTGGGAAGGGCCTCGGCAGGCGACATAGTCGCCGCGGCGAAACTCAAGGACACGCTGACAGGAGACACATTGTCGGACGCCGGGAGCCCTGTGGCCTTTCCGCCGTTCCCGCCGGTCCCGACGACGCTCTCCTACGCCATACGCCCCAGGACAAAGGCGGACGAGGACAAGGTGCCTTCAGGGATGGAGAGGCTCATGGAAGAGGACCCCGCGATCGAGTTCAGGAGAGACGAGCAGACGAACGAGTTCCTATTATCCGGCGTGGGGCAGGTACACCTCGAAGTGTCCATAGAGAAGCTCAGGAGGAAGTACGGCTGTGACGTGGAGTTGAAGACCCCGAGGGTCCCGTACAAGGAGACTATTCGCTCGCATGTTAAGATACAGGGCAAGTACAAGAAGCAGTCCGGCGGCCGCGGCCAGTACGGAGACGCGTGGCTCGATTTGAGCCCTCTGCCCCGCGGCAAGGGGTTCGAGTTCGTCGACAATATCACGGGAGGCTCCATACCGAGGCAGTACATACCGGCGGTTGAAAAGGGGGTGCGGGAGGCGATGGGGAGCGGCATACTCAGCGGCTTTCCGGTGGTGGATGTAAGGGTCGCGCTCTACGACGGGTCGTACCACTCCGTCGATTCTTCCGAGATGGCCTTCAAAATAGCCGCCTCGATGGGCTTCAAGAAGGGCATGGAGCAGGCGCACCCTGTCATACTCGAGCCCGTGGTCAGGATGGAGATAAGCGTGCCGGAGGACAAGCTCGGCGACATCATAGGCGACATAAACGCGAGACGCGGCAAGATACTCGGGGCCGAGCCAAAGGCCGGGTCGCAGACGATAAAGGCGCTCGTGCCGATGGCCGAGGTCATCACTTACGCGACGGACTTGAAGGCCATGACGGCGGACAGGGGCATATTCACGATGGAGTTCTCCCATTACGAGGAGGTCCCGACGTATCTCAGCCAGAAGATAATAGCGGACGCGAAGGCTGAAAAACCGGATGAGACGCGCTGATAAGGGGGCGGGGACTTAAGGGATGAAGGTCAGGCAGGCGCTTTTAAAATACATTTCCCCAACGGCCCCGAAGGAGACGAAGCTCAAACTCGCTTCGAGGGAGCGCGTTGACGGCCCCCTTACACCCGAGGACGAGGTGACGATACTCTTTGTCCTCGCATTCGACAAAGACACAGATGTGTCATCGGCCGCGAGGAAAAGCTTTGACGAGTATCCGCCGCACCTTCTGCTTGACGCGCTTGAAAAGAAGCTCGACCCCGCTGTCATAAAGAGGATAGCCGAGGCGCGCCAAGAGGTCGACTCCGTCCGGATCATGTGTTTTCTGAGTCCCTGGACCGACGACGAGACGCTTAAGACAATCGTCGAGACAGGGCCTGAAGAGGTCGTAGGCGTGCTCGCCGAGGAGCGTGAGAGGTTTCTTGAAAAGCCCTTTTTGCTGGATTCCTTAAAGAAGAACCCTCTCGCGCCGTACATCCTTGTGAGCGGCATAGATGACATGATGAAGGACGCGAAGGCAAAGGCGCTCGTCGAGGCCGAGGCCGGGAAGAGGTCCGTTAAGGGCCCTGAAAGGCTCGCTGTCCCAAAGGAGCTCGTCGAGGACAAGAAGGTCGACGAACACAACATCTACAAGATCGTTGGCTCCATGTCCATGGGCCAGAAGGTCAAGCTCGCCCTCTCAGGGAACAAGTCCGCGCGGGAGGTCCTCATAAAGGACTCTAACAAGATGATCTCCGTAGCAGTGCTTAAGAACCCGAGGATAACCGAGGATGAGATATTGAGGCTTACGTCCTCCAAAAGCACGCCCGAAGACCTCCTCCGGCAGGTCGCCAAGAACAAGGAATGGGTGAAGAACTACAACGTCAAGCTCGGAATAGTCTCGAACCCCAAGACCCCGCTTGCCATCTCGGTCAAGATGCTCGACAATATGTATGATAAGGACCTCGCCAATATCGCCAGGTCCAAGAACATCCCGAGCGTCCTCGCTTCGACGGCCCGAAGGAAGATCGACGCGAAGGTAAAGAAATAGCCTGGTCTCTATCTCGCCAAATCCACTGAAAAAGAGGTCGTCTCATGCCGCTCGGAGTGCATACATCCATAGCCGGGGGGCTCTGTAAGTCCGTTGAGAGGGCGGTGTCTCTCGGGTGCGACGCCATGCAGATGTTCGGCAGGAACCCGAGGGCCTGGGCGTGGAGTCCGGTATCCGAGACCGATGCCGCGCTCTTTCGCAGTAAGAGGGAAGAGGCCCTTCTCTGGCCAGTGGCCATACACACGACGTATCTGATCAACCTCTCCGCGCCGGACGACGTCATATTCGACAAATCGGTCTTCCTCTTTAAAAAGGAGCTCGAAACCGCCGAGAGGCTCGGGGCGGACTATCTCGTCACCCATCTGGGCAGTCCCGGCGAGATGGGGCGGGACTTCGCTCTCAGACGCATACTATCGGCCCTGAAAGAGACCGCCTCAGCCGGACTCGGTAAAAAGACGCGGGTCCTTCTGGAAAACACCGCTGGAGGCGGCTCCGGCTTCGGAAGCTCCCTTGCCGACATAGGGCGCATAATCGAAGGCGCAAGCGCCTTCGGCCTTGACGCCGGGCTCTGCTATGATACCTGCCACGGCTTTGCGGCAGGATACGACATGAGGACCCGGGATGACGTTGAGTCCCTCGTTAAGGGCATCGATAAGGAGACAGGGTTCAAGAACCTCAAGCTCATGCACCTGAACGATTCCAAGGGAGAGCTCAACTCCCGCCTTGACCGCCACGAGCATATCGGAAAGGGCAGGATCGGCATCGACGGGTTTGCCATCCTCCTCAACCACCCGAAGGTCTTAAAGACCCCGCTGATCCTCGAGACCCCTAAGAAGACCGAGGGCGACGATCCCATGAACCTCGCGACGATAAAAAGAATAATAGGAGAGGCCTGAATTTTTATGCCTTGAATTCGGCCTTTCTCTGGTTTAGGATAAACCGCATACGCTTAAGGAGGTTTGCACGGATGTACGACCTGGTGATCATCGGGGGAGGGCCCGCAGGGCTCACTGCCGGCATATATGCGCAAAGGGCGCGCCTCAACACCATTCTCATCGAGAAACAGATGGTAGGCGGGCAAATTGCCGTAAGCGACGTAATAGAGAACTACCCTGGTTTCCCCTCCATCAGCGGCGCGGGCCTGATGGAAAAGTTCGAGGAGCACGCAAAGGGGCTCGGCCTTAAGATAAGCTTCATGGATGTCGAGAATATTACCCTCGACGGCAACGTAAAGGTGTTAAAGACTTCCGAAGGCGAGCTCCGGGCCAAGGCCATTATAGTAGCCACCGGCGCCAGGCCCCGGAGGCTCGGGGCGCCGGGAGAGAAGGAATTAACCGGCAAGGGCGTCTCATACTGCGCGACCTGCGACGGCCCGTTCTTCAGGGGCCAGAGGGTCATGGTCGTAGGCGGGGGCGACACCGCCGTAAAGGAGGCTGTATACCTCTCCAGGCTCGCCGCAAAGGTATATGTCGTCCACAGGCGGGACAAGTTCAGGGCCGAGAAGATGCACATGGAAAAGGCCGAGGCGGCGCGGAATATCGAGTTCCTTCGCTCCCATGTGCTTAAAGAGATAAAGGCCGAGAACAATGTGGTCACAAAGGCCGTTGTCGAGGACCTTAAAGGGTCCGCGATAAAAGATATAGAGGTGGAAGGCGTATTCATATTCGTCGGCATAAACCCAACGACCGACTTCGTCGACGCGGATAAGGACGCATCAGGCTTCATAAAGACGAACGCGCGCATGGAGACGTCCATTCCCGGCATATTCGCCGCCGGAGACTGCAGGACAACGCCTCTTTTGCAGGTCGCCACAGCCGTCGGCGACGGCGCAATAGCCGCGGCAATGGCTGAGGAGTATATAGAAGGGCTTGGATAGGGATATTCGAGAGCATTCCCAAGAGCGCCCTTTTTATAAAAAGGGCGCTCAAGCATTTTTCATAGTCCCTTTAGCCGTACCCTTCCATCACAGGTGAGTTCATGGAGCCTAGGCTCTCCGTAGTAAGGCAGGCGGCGGCTGAAAAGGTCATCGTCTCCATCGGCGGCAACACCATCATAAGGCGGAGCGACTCCGGCACAATCGAGGAGCTCTACTCCAATATAGAGCGGGCCTCGGGCTTCATCGGGAAGATGATACAGTCCGGGCGCTCCGTCATCATTACCCACGGCAACGGCCCCATCGTTGGCAACATCCTCATCCAGAACGAGTCCGCGAGCTCTCTTACCCCTCCCATGCCCCTTTACATCTGCGACGCGGATTCCGAAGGCGGCATCGGCTTTCTCATCCAGCAGGTCCTGTATAACCGGCTACACAGGGTCCATAATATAAAGGACGTTGTCACGATAGTCACGCAGGTCATCGTGGACAGCGAGGACCCGGCCTTTAAAAACCCTGAAAAACCGGTCGGCCCTTTTTATTCCGAGGAGGACGCGAAAAGGCTCATCGCAACGCGCGGCTGGGTGATGAAGGAGGACAGCCAGCGGGGTTTCCGGAGGGTCGTGCCTTCGCCGCTCCCCAGGCGCGTCGTGGAGGCCGGGGTCATAAAGAGGCTCGCGGAGTCAGGCGTCGTAGTGATCGCCGCAGGCGGGGGCGGGGTGCCGGTAGTCGAGGACAAGGAGGGTTTGCTCCGTGGCGTGGACGCGGTAATCGACAAAGACCTCGCAACGGCGCTCCTCGCGAAAGAGGCCCTCGCCGAGCGCTTCATAAACCTTACGCAAATCGACATGGTCTATCTGAGCTTCGGGAAGCCCGGACAGAAGGGCATCCCGAGGATGAATGTAAGCGAAGCGCGCAAACATCTTGAGGCGGGCGAGTTCGCCCCCGGCTCCATGGGCCCGAAGGTGCAGGCGGCGATTAACTTCATCGAGGGCGGAGGGAAAGAGGCGATTATCACGTCTCCCGAGGCGGTCGAGGCGGCGCTCGACGGGAGAGCCGGGACGCGCATAACAAGGTGATTTTTTTAAGTGTTCGCCCGCTCCCCTTCGTGATATCGTAAAGCATCCTCAAAATCAGACAAGGGTTCGGAAAAATGCCTGACCAGACCATAAAATGCCCGCACTGCTCGCGGGAAATCCCGCTTACCGAGACGCTCTCCAGCCAGATAAAGGAGGGCGTGATGAAGGAGTTCGAGGACAAGGCGAGGGCGCGCGAGCTGGAATTAAAGAAGCGAGAGGACGCGCTCGTTGGGAGGGCCCGCGAGGTGGAGGATGAGAAGCGCTCGCTTGAAGAATCCCTCGCCAAAAGGCTCGCCGTTGAGAAGGCGAAGCTCGTCGAAGGGGCCGAGAGGAAGGCTAAGGAAGATTTTGTCGTTGAGCTTAAGAACTTAAAGGACGAGAACGACGAGAAGGCGAAGTTGCTCGCCGAGGCGCGTGGCAAGGAACTGGAGCTCAGAAAACAGGCCAGGGAGCTCGAAGAGGCTAAAAAGACCGTTGAGCTCGATGTCGCCCGCAGGATCGATTCCGAACGGGAAAAGATACGGCTCTCTACGATCGAGATGTTTTCAGAGGAGCACAGGCTCCGCGACTTCGAGAAGGAAAAGAAGATAGCGGACATGCAGAAGATGATCGATGAGCTCAAACGGAAGTCCGAGCAGGGCTCGCAACAGGCCCAGGGCGAGGCGCTTGAGCTCGACCTCGAATCCCTCCTCAAATCCAGGTTCCCGGTGGATTCCATCGAGCCGGTGCCAAAGGGTCTGAGGGGGGCGGACATCCTCCAGAAGGTCTACACGAGGACGGGCGTCTACTGCGGGTCTATCGCCTGGGAGTCGAAAAGGACAAAGGCCTGGAACGACGAATGGATAGCGAAGCTCAAGGAGGACCAGCTGGAGGTCAGGGCCGAGACGGCCGTGATCGTGACCGAGACACTGCCCAAGGGTGTCTCGTCCTTCTCGCAGATGGACGGCGTATGGGTGACGGCGATACCGCTCGCCGGCGCGCTCGCTGAGGCTTTAAGGGTCTCGCTCATCCAGGTCGCGCTCTCAAGGCTCTCGGCTGAAGGCAAGAACGAGAAGATGGAATCGATTTATTATTATCTTACGGGGACCGAGTTCAGGCAGAAGGTAGAGGCGATAGTGGAGGCGTTCAAGGCGATGCAGGAAGACCTCGACGCCGAGAAGAGGTTGATGAACAAAAACTGGGCCAAGAGGGAGAAGCAGATAGAGAAGGTAATGATGAATACGTTGCGGATGTACGGCGACGTGCAGGGCATATCCGGAAAGAGCCTCCCGGAACTAAAGTCCCTCGATTCGGGCAATGACAATGAGGACGCTGTGGAGGGGGCCTGAAGATGGATGTTTACATAATAATCGCCGTAGTCGCCGTGGTCCTCGGCCTCGCCCCGGCATTCATGGCGAGAAGGCAGGGGCGTTCGTTCGTCCTCTGGTGGATATACGGGGCCGTCGCGTTCCCGGTTGCCATCATACACTCACTCGTCCTTAAGCCGGATTACGTCGTCAAATGCCCGTTCTGCGGCGGCATGACGGGCGTCGGCAAGGGCTATTGCAGGCGGTGCGGCTACGAGTTCATGTAGAGGGGCGGACCCTTTTTTGCTTCCTTCCCATTGTCGCTTCCCGCGCGATTTTTTCCCCAGAGGTATGATAGCGCGCTTTCCGCTTGCCGCATTCGCCGTTCTGTCATAGGCTTACAGCTCTATGGTCAGGCCGTCATAGGCGAGCTCAATGCCCGGAGGCAAAAGGGAGGCGTCTTTTTCGTAATCGAGGTTGTGGCCGAGGTGCGTGAGTATCGTCCTTTCGGGGCCTATCGCCCTTGACGCCTCCATCGCCTGCTCGACGCTAAAGTGCGTCGGGTGCGGCTTGTGCCTCAATGCCCCGAGGATGAGGAGTTCCACGCCCTTAAGCTTTTCGATGGACGCGGGAGGTATGCCGCTGCAATCCGTCAGATAAGCGAGCCTCCCGATCCTGTAACCGAAGATAGCCGCCGAGCCGTGAGAGATATCTATCGGCTCGACCCCGATGCCGAAGACCAAGACGGGCCCGTCAACGATGTTTGTAGTCAGGTTCGGCTTCCAGCCGTCGCCCGCGTCCTCCCTGAAAATATAGTCGAACATCACCCGTATCCGCTCGATGGTAAGCGCGCTCCCGTAACACGGTATCGGCCCCTTCTGCGCGAGGTTGAACGCCCTCAAGTCGTCTATGCCGTGGATGTGGTCGGCGTGCGGGTGAGTAAAAAGGACCGCGTCGATTCGCTCTATCCCGTTGCCAAGCGCCTGCGCCCTTAAGTCGGTAGAGGTGTCTATGAGGATGTTCCGCCCTTCCTCCTGCACGAGGATGGACGAACGCGTACGCTTGTTTCGGGGATTGGATGACGAACAGGTCGGACAGTGACAGCCTATGACAGGCACGCCGGTCGATGTGCCGCAACCTAAGATGATGATCTTCATCGGGGTAAATCCAAGTAGATAATGATTTAAGATTTTTGGGAGGACCTTTTTATAAAAAGGTCCTCCCAGGGTCTTATTCGTTATCTATTTCTTGTACTCGCCGACGACGGTCAGCTCGGCCATGACCTCGTCGTCATGGGGGGCGTCGGCCATGAAGTCCGTAAGGTCGCACCCGGAGTAGTGTTCGAAGTGCATGCCGTCGATGAAAAGGGGGCTGTGGGTTATGTCGTAGACCTTCCCATTGTAGGCGATGTATATGGGGTTGTCAGGGTTGCTGCCGTCGAATTTTTTGAGTTCAGCTTCGTCGAATATCTTCATGGTCATACAATATAAAATGGGGTCGGCATGAAAGTCAATATAAATACGGCTATCGCGGCGGCTGTTGTGGCGCGGTGTCTTAAGTCCATGGGGGCCTCCTGGTCCTCGATCGGCGGGTGCCACATGCCGATCATGGAGATGAGCGCGGCCCATACGAACCAGCCAGTCCAGGAGTAGAAGCCGAGCGCGACGAGGGCCGCTATCATGGCTGTGGAGAAGGCCCGGTGGCGCCTGCCGATGAGGGCGTAGACGATGTGTCCGCCGTCGAGCTGGCCGATTGGCAGGAGGTTCATGGCCGTTACGAACATCCCTATCCAGCCAGCGAAGGCGACCGGGTGGAGCATGACGTCGTAGCCCTCGGGCGCGGTGCCGACGGTAAGGTAGGTGATGAGCTTGAAGATGAGGGACGAGCCGAGGCCGAGCGCGCCTGTGACGGACGGGACCGGCATTACGGTGGAAAGCTTGAGCCCGATGGCGGTGACGACGATGGCGACGACGAATCCGGAGAGGGGCCCTGAGGCGCCTATGTCCACGAGGGCGTTTTTTGTCGTTATCGGGGATTTTATGCGTATGACCGCGCCGAACGTCCCTATCATCGGGGGTATAGGCGGGCCGGGGATGAATACCGGGAGGGTCGTGGCCACGCCGTGCCTCCGTGAGGCGACGTAGTGGCCGAGCTCGTGCGTGCCCAATATGAGGATGAGCGAGGCCGAGAAGGGGACGCCTGTCCAGAGGGTCGATGGCGCGTTAAGGATATCCGCACCCTGGTACAGCGCCCCGGCGACGACCGTCGTTATAATAGTGGCGATGAAGAGGACGACAGGGAGCAGTACCTTCGGCCTCTCCAACCTCTCCTCTCCCTGGAGTTCGTCCATGTCTAATGCCTGCCCTTGAGGAGGTAGTGCTGGTATATCTCGACCATCGCCTGGCCGACGCTCAGGATGAGCGGCCCAGCGATGACGCCTATGAAGCCGAAGGCGTTTACGGCCCCTAATATGCTGAAGAATAGGAGCATGGGGTGGAGGTTCGTCCTGCCGCTTACGATAAACGGGCGGAGTATGTTGTCCACCAGCCCTATTACGAATACCCCCCAGATGACGAGAATAATGCCCTTTACGTAGCTCCCTATGACGAAGAGGTATATCGCGGCAGGGACCCAGATTACGGCGGATCCTACGCTCGGGAGGAACGAGAAGAGGAACATTACGAACCCCCAGAGTATCGGGCCTGGAATGGAGAGGAACCAGAAGGAGAGGCCGCCGAGCGCGCCCTGGACGAGCCCGACGAAGACCCCTCCGTTAATAGTCGCCCGGATGACCTCCCTGTTCTTCGCTACTATCTTTTCCTTGTCGTAGTCGGAGAGCGGGATAACCTCCATTATTATCGCGAATAGCCTGTCCCCGTCCCTGAAGAGGAAGAACATGGTGATGAAGGCGAGGAATATGTTGAATACGAAGGCGGTCAGGTTCTTTATGATGCCCTTTACGCCCTCCCCGGCGTAGGCCGCGGCGTCATTGGCGAAGCCGGCGAGAATGCCGTGGAGGTCGAATCCCGAGACATCGACATACTTCCCGATGAAGAGCTCCACGCGGGTCATGAGCCTTGAGGGCGAAGGCGCGCCCCCGGCGGAGATCTCTTTAATGTATTCCTCGGACCAGTCGTAGAGGTTCAGGAGTTCGTGTACGAGGGTCGCGCCAAGCAGGATGAGCGGTATGAGTATGAAGACCGCGATGGTCAGGCACGCTATGAGAGAGGCGGCGGACTTCGACCCGTGCGTCTTTTTTATCAGCCACTTGAAATGCGGGTAAAAAAGGATAGAGAGGACGACGGCCCAGAATATAGGGATAAAGAAGGGCGACAGGACCAGGTACATGAGGTAGCCGACGACCAGCGCGAGTAGAAGGGTTATAAGGTATTCTGATTTCATATCCTCTTCAGGCTGTTCAAAAAGTCCATCTGCTTTGTTGTCATCGTCGCTCGTCTCTGCGGCGTACATAAAGAGTACGCCTCGCGCCTCGACGCCCCGCGTCCGGTGCTTTTTGATTCAGCCTGACCGGGTTTCTCTTGCGGCCTGTTAGCGCAAAGACATCATTCAGAACATTAGGAGAGGAGAGAACTTTCTTTTGATTTTGCCGCCCCTTCTCAGTATAATAATATTTTATTAAATTACAAGGGGTTTCAACTAAAGAAGGGGTTTAAGAGGAAGATGACAAAGGCGGTGGCGTTGCTCTCCGGGGGGCTTGACAGCACCCTTGCGGTAAAGATGATGATCGAACAGGGTATAGAGGTCCATGCCCTTAACTTCACCTCGGTCTTTTGCACCTGCAACCACGGCGGCAAGGACGGCGGCGGGTGCAGGAGCGAGTCCAAACGGGTCGCCGAGGAGTTCGGGATCCCCCTTAAGGTGCTCGCGAAGGGGGACGATTACATAGATATCGTCAGGAACCCGAGACATGGTTACGGCAAGGGCGTAAACCCTTGCGTCGACTGCCGCGTCTATATGTTCAAGCAGGCGAAGGCGTACATGGAGGAGATAGGGGCCTCTTTTGTCATAACAGGGGAGGTGCTCGGCCAGAGGCCCATGAGCCAGAGAAAGGACGCCTTCAGGATAATCGAGAGGGAGAGCGGGCTCGAAGGGCTTGTGCTGCGCCCTTTGAGCGCCAAGCAGTTGGAGCCGACGACCCCGGAAACGCTCGGGCTCGTCGACAGGGACAAGCTCCTTGCCGTACTCGGCAGGTCCAGAAAGGACCAGATGGAGCTCGCCGAGGAGTACAACTTAAACGACTACCCTTGCCCGTCCGGAGGGTGTTTATTGACCGACAAGATATTCTCGAAGAAGGTCAGGGACCTGATATTCAATAAGAAGGACGTGAGCAAGAAAGACCTCGCGCTACTTAAGTCCGGCAGGCACTTCAGGTACAACGGAGTGAAAATAGTAGTTGGGCGGAACGAGGCGGATAACGCGAAGCTCAAAAACCTCATCCAGCCAGGCGACACGCTCGTCGAGCCCTCGGGGTTCCTTGGGCCGGCGGCCATAGTCGCGGGGGAGGCAGGCGACGCGATCGCCTTCGCCGGCGGCCTCATCGTCAGGTACGCGCTCGACAAGGCCGGGGCGGACCCGGTCGTCACGGTATCGCGTAATGGCGAGGCGAGGGATATGCGCCCGGCCCCGGTCTCCGACGTCGTGGTCGAGGAGACGCGCATATGCTGAACGAGGCGGTAGTCTGCGCGGGCGGAAAGGACCTGCGCATAACGGATGAGAAAAAGGCGCTCGCTTCGGTGAAGCTCGAAAGGCTTCAAGGCATCTTGAAAGACATGGGCTCATTGCTCGTCGCCTTCTCGGGCGGGGTCGACTCGACCTTCCTGCTTCGCGTGGCCTCGGACTCGCTCGGAGAGAAGTGCGCGGCCATAACCGCTACATCCCCGACCTATCCGGAAAGGGAGTTCAAGGAGGCGGTCAAGCTCGCTGATTCCATGAAGGTAAGGCACATAATAGTAGAGTCTAACGAGCTGCTCATACCGAACTTCGCCGACAACACGGAGAAGCGGTGCTATTATTGCAAGAGCGAGCTCTTTAAAATCTCGGTCGATAATGCGCGCTCGCTCGGTTTTTCATACGTCGTGGACGGCTCCAACGCCGACGACCTCCTCGACTTCAGGCCCGGCAAGACCGCGGCAAATGAGCTCGGCGTAAGGAGCCCTTTGCAGGAAGCGGGGCTTACAAAAGACGAGATACGGATATTGAGCCGCGATATGGGGCTCCCCACATGGGACAAGCAGTCCTTCGCGTGCCTCTCGTCCCGCTTCCCCTACGGGACAGCGATAACGGAGGAGAGGCTCTCGATGGTCTCCGAAGGCGAAGACCTCTTGCGCGGCCTCGGGTTCAACCAGTTCAGGGTAAGATACCACGGGGAGACCGTAAGGATAGAGGTCGAGGCAAAGGCGATAGCGAGGTTCCTTGACGAAGACCTGAGAAAAAAGATAGTCGCGGGCTTTAAAGACATAGGCTTCATATACATAACCCTCGACCTCCAGGGCTACAGGACAGGCTCCATGAACGAGGTGTTGGGTAGCTAAGGCCTCAACAGCCCCTGGCTTTCGCTACGGGCCTCGTCGAGCCACTGGTGGAAGTGGTATTTGACGATCTGTCTGAAGAACTCGCCTTCCGAGTTGAGCATCTCGTAGATGACCATTGGGATGTTCGCTTCGAACCCCTTGAATATGACCTCGCCGCTTTTGAAGAAGGCCTCCGTCCGTTCCGAGTTTTTTATGGTCTCGGTCGAGAGCCAGAATTCGAGCGGCGTGACCGGGAAGAAGAAGGCGTCGCGGATGGCGCTGTCGAGGTCTTTGGGATCGACGGTCTTTTTGAAGAAGAACTTGGTGCCTTTCTTCTCGCGCATGTAGGCTTCGAGCGCGTTTACGCTTATCGCCTGCCCCTTGTTATAGATGTCGGTCGTCGATGAGATAATCCTTAAGTTTGTAAAGGCCTCTCCGGCGATTATCTTTTTGAGGTCGATGAAGAACTCGTTAGCCATTATCTGGGTCATGGCCTGCGCCGAGGCCGGTTTGCCCGAGCCTATGAGTTTTTCGAAGGCGCTGTCGAGCTCAGGCGGCATCTTTATGGAAAATACCCGGTCTATGTAGATGTCGAACGGGTATTTTACCTTCTGCCTGCGCTTGAGCCTCTCGTTTTCGAGGAGGAGCTCGAGCTTGGCCCTCACCATCGGGTTCCTGAAGGTCCCGCGTGCCGCTTCGTTTATCTTCTCCCCTATGGCGACCTTTACCGGGCCCGAGAACTCGCCCCTTGGCTCTATGACGGTCGTCTCGGCCTTTGCGCCGTAGGCGATGTAGAGCCCGGCCTCGAGCTCGCCTTTTATCGCCGTCTCTATCTCTTCCCTGTACGTGTTCTCGAGCCTGTGCTCCTCCTCGCCGAGGGAGACGAGCTTTAATTCCACGCCCGGCTCCTTCCTCTCGAGCGCCCTCTGCAGTTCGGTCCGCCTGAGTTTCAGCGCGTCCCTTTTCTCCTCAAAGGACTTGTGGACCCCGTCGAGGATCTCTTCGTTCCTCATGGGCGGGAGTTTCTGGGCGAGCTGGTCCCTGTACCGTCTTATTATCTGCTGTATGTCGCGCGCGAGCGCTATGAGGTAGCTTACGCCGCCGGAGAATATAGCCGCGTCGCCGGGGAGGTTCGTGAGGGTTATGCCGCGCTCGTCGCTTGAGACCCCTATGCCAGCGCTGTACTGGGCCGCGGCTGAGAGGATAGGCTTGTAGAAGTGCTCATTCATGAACTCGGCCATCGCTATCTCCTTTACCTTGAGCGTCTTCCTGGTAAAGTCCTTCATGTCGATGAAGAGCTGGCCTTCCTCTTCGGTCGCGAGAGTTTTTAGAATGACCCTGTCGTCAACGGAGAACCTGTATAGGCGTCCCCGGTTGTATTCCTCTACGAGCATGTTCTGGTTGAACTCGCCCCTCCTGTCGGCGAGGGAGGCGCGCATCGGCCCCTCGAAGCCCTCAATGTGGTCGTCGAAGGCCGAGGCGCAGTACCCCTCGATCAGCGGGAGTATCGACTCGAGCTCCTTTTTGGAGCTTTTAAGGAGGCCTCCGAGGACCGATTTTTTCGAGGAGAGGAAGGACTGAAGCGAGTTTATGCACTCCACCCGCCTGCCGTCCTTTGTGAACCTTTTTTTGATCTCTTCGAGCGCCCTGGCGAGGTTCTGGGATGCCTTCTGGTCGTTAAGGAGGTTCCTTATGAGGCGGTCCTCGTTAAGCACGTCGTAGA
Organism: Deltaproteobacteria bacterium GWB2_55_19; assembly: GCA_001797465.1. GTDB lineage: Bacteria > Desulfobacterota > GWC2-55-46 > GWC2-55-46 > GWC2-55-46 > GWB2-55-19. Next base: position 25,347 of record MGPQ01000011.1, read on the forward strand.
GGACCGACTGGACATCCGAGCCGGGTATGTCGAATTCCATGAGGTAGGCGAGTGCTTCTTCCCTGAACCTCGCCGCGTCGAGGATGGACCTTAAGCCTTCCATTATGCCGGACTTATGCCTGATCTCCTCGGAAAGGGAGTTGATGAGGTCCAATGAGGCGGCCTTGCCGGAGACTGGTTGCGCGTGTCCGGATAAGAGCTCTATGACCTCGGCGTTAATCCCGTACGGGTTGAGCGTGTTCGCGAAGAGGGACTGGGGTATGGAGAGGAACGACCTCGGCGTAAGCGCGGAGTTCAAGAGCGCGTCGTTAAGCGGCGTATACGCCGCCGCGCCCTGGTCCTTAAGCTTGTCGAGCGTATCCCTTACGGCGGTCCTTAAAGAGGTAAAGAGCGCCATGCCCACGGCGAGGTCTATCTTTTCGTAGGTGAGCCCCTTTATCCTGAAGCTCTTTACCCTCTCTTTTTTCTTCTTTACGGTATTTACAGCAGAGAGAAGGGCGAGGTACGCGGTCCGCTCCTCTCCGCCGTGGCGCGTCTCGTCCTTAAGCGCCTTCTCCACGAGTACAGAGGCCCATTTTACGAATTTTTTTCCGTGGCCGTCGCCTGTCAGCCATCCGGCGAGCAGGGCGCTGTCAAGGTAAGGCGTCGATGAGAGTATACCGGCGGCGAGCCTCTTCTCCAGCGAGTCCGACATGAAGAGGTCTGTCCTGAAGGTCTTGTCCTTTATCTGGGGTACGGTGAAGAGGATGGGCTGGGGGCCTTCCCTGCCTTCTATGGAAGGGGGCGAATACCTCTTGACCATGAGGGCGACGAGCGACTGGACGGCGTCATCGATGAACGCCTCGTCGTCGGCGCCCATGTGGAACGGGACCTTAAGCTCCGCGATATTTTCGCCGTGCCTGAAACGGAGCGACTTGGGCTCTATGGTCCAGGGCCTGCCGTTCGCTACGTCGAGACCGAGTTTTAAGAGCGCATCGTGAATCGAGAGGCGCTCCGCGGGATATCCTGAAGGCATCTTGTCCATTTTTTTTAAAGAAAATCGCTTAAATTTCCAATATTTACTTAAGTCTATAATAAGTGAACGGCTAAATCAAGGGCACAAGTCACAGGAATCATAGGCCTTGTATGTTTCCGCCAAAATAGTTAAAATAATCCAATTAAGACGCTGTCTTACAGGCTTAGAGGGGCTCTCCCCGGGTAAAAATGCGGAACGTTTCTTCGGCAAACAATAGTCGCGGCCCCTCAGGGCAGAAGGAAAGAGACCTTTTCCATGTCGCGGTCCTCGTTGTTGTTGCCGTCATAGCGGCCGCGTATTCCAATACACTCTTTGCTCCGTTCCAGTTCGACGACCACCTATATGTCATAGACTACAACGCCGGCAAGGGGCTCGGAGCGTTCTGGCCGCCCTCCGGGACGCGGTATGTGACTTATTTGAGCTTCGCCCTCAACTACCGATTCGGCGGGTTTTCTACCTTTGGCTATCACCTCGTAAACATCATCATACACGCGCTCAGTTCCATCGGCGTCTACCTGCTCGTTGCGTGGATAGCGAGGGCGCCGTTATTAAAGGGAAGGGTCGCAGGCGCGCCCTCTATTGCGCTCCTTTCAGCGGTCCTCTTCGCCGCGCACCCGGTGCATACTGAGGCTATCACATACATAAGCCAGAGGTTTGCTTCCCTTGCAACGCTCCTCTACGTCTATTCTATCGTCTTTTACCTCAAATGGCGTCTCTCCGGCGCCTCGCGCCAGAGGTGGTTTTTTTATCTATTCTCGATAGCGCTGGCCGTCCTCGCGCAGAAGACAAAGGAGATTGCGTTCACGCTCCCGTTCCTGCTTGTATTCCTCGAGTTCACGCTCTTTGAAAGGGGCGGCTACGGCGGAAGAATAGCGCGCCTCGTTCCATTCGCGCTCTGCCTCCTCATAATACCGCTATCCCTCTATGGCCACGACCTCATCCTCTGGGGCGGGGAGAGCGTAGGGGACGAGGTGAGGGGCCTTCAGTTAAAAGACCTCCACTCCATATCGAGGCACGACTACCTCTTGACCCAGTTCAGGGTCATGGCCACGTACTTGAGGCTCATCGTCCTGCCCATAGGACAGAACCTCGACTACGACTACCCGATGTACCGGTCGATAGCCGAGCCAGCCGTATTCCTTTCCCTGGTTTTAGTCGCGTCCGTATTCTCCCTGGGCGTATGGCTCTTCGCGCGCTCTTATCAAAAGGGGGGAGGGTACTGCGCCCTCGCGGGCCTTGGCGTCATCTGGTTCTTTGTGACTATTTCAATTGAGTCATCGATAATACCGATAAAGGACCTGATATTCGAGCACAGGCTCTATCTGCCGGGCGCGGGCGCCGCGTTATTTACGGCGACTCTCATATTTTTCCTGAAGGATAGAATCGTCCCCGGTCTAAAGACCGCCGCCTTCACCGCCATCGCCGTCGTCATGTTTGCCGTCCCTCTCGGCGTAGCCACTTACATGAGGAATTCGCTCTGGACCGACGAGGCCGCGATATTCGAGGACGCGGCGCAAAAATCCCCTGGCAAGGAGCGGGTCCACTATAACCTCGCGTGGGCGTACCAGAGGAAAGGGGAGAATGACAAGGCGATAGTCCACTATAAGGAGACTATACGGCTTAAGCCCGACAAGGACAAGGCCCACTATAACCTCGCGGTCTTATACCAGACGACAGGGGACAACGCCGGGGCGCTCAATCACTTCAAGGAGGCAGTACGTATCTCGCCTAATAACGCCGTCGCCCGCTATAACATGGCCGCCATTTACCACGACATGAGCGACGACATCAAGGCCATAGAGAGCTACTCGGAGGCGTTACGGATAAACCCCGGATACGTGGACGCGCACTATAATATCGCGTGGCTCTATAAGGAGGCCGGGGACTTGAAAAGGGCTGAGGCGCACCTGAGCGCCGTCCTTGCCCTCGCCCCGGAAAGCGCGGACGCCCACTATAACCTCGGGCTCATCTATTCTAAGGCGGGGCGTTTCGACCTCGCGGGCAAGGAGCTCAAGGCCGCGCTCGAGATAAACCCCGGCTACAATGACGCGGCTTTGGAGCTCGCGCGGCTCACGAGGGGGGTGAGGTAGGCTTGAGAAGGTTTTATAGCATCATACCCGCCATTGTCATAGTAGCGGCGGCGTTCGCGGTCTACGCGCAGACGCTTCAAAACGGCTTTGTCTACGACGACAACCACATAATACTCGCTAACGAGTGGATAAGGGACCTTGCGCGCATCCCGGATATACTCACGTCTTCGACCCTTTTCGCTGACCCCGCGCGCTCCGCCTCGAACACGTACAGGCCGCTACTCTTCCTCGTATTCATGGCCGAGCAATTCGTATTCGGGCTTGAGTCCCCCTGGGGTTTTCACCTCGTGAATGTGTCGCTACTTGCGCTTAACGGTCTCCTCCTGTACGGCATAACCTCCATGTTGTTTGCGAAGGATGAGGAGGAACATGCCTCCGGTTACGGGTTTTTGCCTCCGCTCCTCGCTTCTCTTGTCTTTACGCTCCATACGATAAATTCAGAGGTAGCCAACTGGGCATCCGCCCAGGCGGAGCTCCTTTTTACGGCCCTGTTCCTATCCGCCTTCTGGATATATACGAAAGGCCCACAGGAGGCGGTTGGAAGGGCAACCGTTTCCGCGCTTGTCTATTTCTTAGCCCTGCTTGTCAAGGAGACTGCGATAATACTACCTGCGCTCCTTTTCGCCTTCGACCTCATCCATGACGGCAGAAGGATATTCAAGAGGGCGTTCAATTACGCGATATTCTTCGGCGCGGCTGTCCTGTATATGGCCATAAGGACATACGCCGTCGGCGCGCTTGTGCATGAAAAGAAGATAGCCTTCAGCGCCTTCGAGGCCTTTATAAACATATTCCCGCTTATCACCCATTATCTCTCGAAGCTCGTCTATCCGTCCGGGCTCAGTATCATCTATGAATTTTACCCGGCGCGCTCGTTCGGCGACCCGAGGGTCATAGCTGGGATGATTATCGTAACGGCCTTTGTCCTTGCGCTGATTTTCGTCAGGCACAGGCCCATAAGGCTCGCCATCGTCTGGACCGCCCTGCCGCTCCTCCCGGTCTTATACATCCCGGCGTTATCGACCTCAGCGACGGCAGACAGGTACCTCTATCTTCCGACGGCGGGCTTCGCCATAATCATCGCGTCTGTCGCCCTCCGGGCCCTTAAACGCCCCGGAGCGATAAGGCTTGTCGCTGTCTCAGCGTGTTCTCTCGCGCTCGTCTCCTCATACGCCGTTGCCTCCTTCAAAAGAAGCGTTGTCTGGAGGGAGGACTATACCCTCTGGGCGGACGCGCTGGAAAAGTCCCCGAGGAGCGCGCACGTCCACTATAACTTCGCGTGGTCGAGCCTGGCGAAGGGGGACGCGAGGTCCGCGATAGAGCATTACAGAGAGTCTATCCGCCTCTCTCCGGAAGGCGCGGCGGACGCCCACTACAACCTCGGGCTCATATATACGGACCAGTACATCTTCGACGAGGCGGTCTCCGAGTTCCTGGCGGCGCTTGAATTAAAGCCCGACTTTGCCATGGCCGCAGAGGCGCTCGCGAGGGCAAGGGCGCTTAAGGCGATGGTGGAGTGATGGGGAGGCTGAACGCATCGGTGTTGAGATGGGTACTCGCGGCGCTCTCAGCCGTGATAATCGTAGCGGCCTTTTCCCCGGCGCTTCAAAACGGGTTTGTCTACGACGACCACACGCAGGTATTGAAGAACCCGTGGATAAAGGACTTCCGTTACATCCCCGAGATACTCTCATCATCGCTCTGGTCGTACTCAGGCTATACCTCCAACACGTACAGGCCGATGCTCCACCTGTCGTTCATGGCTTCATACTTCGCATTCGGCCTAAAACCCTGGGGATGGCACCTCGTGAACGTCTCCCTTCACGCGGTAAACGGGGTACTCGTATTCGGAGTGGCGTCGCGCGTGCTTAAGCCCGCCGACGAAGGGGCCTCTGTCAGCGGAAGGGCTGAGGGGCGGTCTTTACTCGCGCCGTTCTTCGCGGCGCTTTTCTTTGCCCTCCACCCGGTTAACGCCGAGCCGGTGGCGTGGGTCTCTGCTGTAACGGAGCTTACATTCGCCTTCTTCCTGCTGTTTTCATTTTACCTCTACATGAGGTTCAGGGAGGGCGGAAGGCCGGGTCTTTATATAATTTCGCTCGCCTCTTTTGTGCCTGCCCTTTTGAGCAAGGAGACGGCCATTGTGTTGCCGGCCCTTGTCATTGCGTATGATTTATCCGGCGGCAAGCGGCGAGGGGGATGGAAATATTGGCCGGGCTTTTTAGCTGTGGCCGCGCCTTATTTGATAGTGAGGACGTTAGCCGTCGGCGGCGTCATCCAGCACAGGCAGGCGCCGTTGACAGGTGTTGAGCTCGTGATAAATGTATTTCCGCTCGTCTTTCAATACGCCTGGAAGCTCGTCTACCCGACGGGCTTATCAGCGCTCTACGAGCTCCACGCGATAAAGTCGCTTGACCTGAACGCCGTGGCGGGCATCGCGGTGACAGCGGCCTTTGTCGCGGCGCTCTTTGCGTCCCGGAGGAAGAGGGCCCTTCTCGCGGGCCTCCTTATGCTGGGGTTGCCGCTCCTGCCTGTATTGTATATCCCCGCGTTATCCACGTCCGCCTCCGCCGACAGGTATATGTACCTGCCGACCGCCGGGTTCGGCATTATCGTCGGCTGTATAGTTGAGGCTGTCTTCAGGGGGAAGCTAAAGGCCGCTTTTTCCGTAGCTGTTATCGCCATCATGATAGCGGTCACTGCCGCGTACGCGTTTGCTTCCTTTGAAAGGGTTGCCGTATGGAGGGACGACCTCGCCCTCTGGTCGGATACCGTCAGGAAGTCGCCGGGGAGCAGGTACGCGCATTATAACCTCGCGCTCGCGTACCAGGGCAGGGGCGATCTTGATAACGCAATAGTAGAGCTCAAGGCGGCGATAAAGGCCGCCCCTGACTACGAGGACGCCCACTATAATCTCGCGTGGTGCTACCAGTCAAAAGGTGATAGCATTAACGCGGCCATCCATTACAAGGAGGTCCTTCGGCTCGACCCCGGCTCAGCGGACGCGCACTACAACCTCGGGCTCATATACAGGAATGAGACGTTTTTTGATGAGGCGGCTTTCGAGTTCAGGGAGGCGCTCCGGCTGAAACCCGACTATGCCGAGGCGGCAGGGGCACTTGCGGAGATTCCCGGGGCCATTGGAGGAGTGACTGCGCGATGAAGAACGGCAAGGTGCTCTCCGTCATAATGCCTTCGTACAACGAGGGCGCGCACATCCGGAAGAACGTCGTTGAAACATGGGAGACGCTCGAGAAGGTCTGGGGCGATTCGTTCGAGATAATAGTAGTCGACGACGGGAGCTCTGACAATACCCACGCGGAGGCCCTGGCCGCTTCAAATATGCGCTCGCGCGTAAAGGTCGTCCATTACGCCGATAACCGCGGCAAGGGCGGGGCGCTTAAGGAGGGATTCAGGAACGCGGCGGGAGACTATATTGCCTTCTTGGACGCGGACCTCGATCTCCACCCCTCACAGATACCGGCGCTATTCAAGGTGATGGAGGAAAGCGGGGCCCAGGTAGTGATAGGGTCCAAGCACCACCCCTCTTCCGCCCTCAAGTACCCCGCCCACCGGAGGATAATAAGCAGGGTATACGCGACAGCGTTGAAGCTCCTCTTCAAGCTCCCCGTCCGGGACACGCAGACTGGGATCAAGATATTCAAGGCCGAGGTGCTTAAAAGGATATTCCCGAAGGTCGTCTGCGCGAGGTACGCCTACGACCTCGAGATACTCGCAAACGCGCACCGCCTCGGCTACACGATAGCCGAGACGCCGATAGTCCTTAACTTCCAGAGGGTCGCAAAATGGGGGAGGATAAGGACGAGAGACCTCTACCTCGCGGGAATGGACACGCTCGCCATATTTTACAGGATGTACTTTACTCGGCACTACAAGGGGATCTGACGCGCCATGCGCTCTGAAAGGGGGCTTAGACTGTTCTTTATCGCGATAGCCGCGCTCGTCTCATTCGCGGTCTACGCGAACACCCTTTCCAACGGGTTCGTCTACGACGACCACCTGCAGATAGAGAAGAACGTCTGGCTCGTGTCCTTCTCCAGCATACCCGATATACTCACAAGCCATGTCTACGGTTTCAAGCAGGAGATCAAGGTAACGGGCTCGTACAGGCCGCTATTCATGCTCGTCTATCTCTTCGAATACGCCGCATTCGGAATGACACCCTGGGGCTGGCACCTTGTGAACGTCATCCTCCACGCCGTTTCCGTTATAATGGTATTTCTCATAGCCGATACCCTGACAAGAGGACGCCGCGCAGAGGCCGGGGCGCCGCAGGTAAGGCTCATAGCCCCGTTCATAGCCTCTCTCCTCTTCGCCGTTCACCCGGCGCACAACGAGCCGGTGGCGTGGGTCGCCTGCGTCCCGGACCTCTCGTACACGGCGCTCTACCTAGTTGCGTTATATATTTCCATAAGGTCTACGCGCGCCTTAGCCGTTGTACCGGCAATAATTTACCTCCTAGCCCTTCTTTTTAAAGAGACGGCTGTTACGCTCCCCCTTGCGGTATTCGCCTGCGACAGGCTCCTCGCCAAAGAAAAGACGGACAGCCTCAGGCGTTATCTCCCATTCGTTGCGGCGCTCGCGTTATACCTGGCCTTCCGGCGCTTGTTCCTCGGCGGCCTCGCTAGTGCGCCCTCGATGCACCCGTACATGGATGCAGGCATGGCAGTCATAAACGCCGTCATATTCTTTGCCGGATATCTCCGCGTGCTCGTCTTCCCTTATTGGTTCGAGCCCTTCAGTGTATTCGACCCTGCTGTATCGATGGCGGATGCGCGGTTCATATCCGGCGCGCTCGTCGTATCAGCCGTCATCGCGGCGGTCATATACTGCCGTAAAAGGCACCCGCTGGCGGCGTTCTCGCTCATCTTTTTTTCGATCGCCATATTCCCTGCGCTCTATATACCGGGCCTCAGTCAGAACCCGTTCGCCGAGAGACAGGCCTACCTGCCCTCTGCCGGGCTCGCGATAGGGGCCGCGGCAGTTTCGTCCCGAATGATAGGGGAGAGGGTTTCGCGCGCAGTCCTTGCACTCGCCCTGCTCCTCGTGATTACATCCGTCTTATCATATGTCGCTATAACGCGTAACTTCGCCTGGAAAGACGACCTCTCCATCTGGACCGCCTCAGCGGTCTCTCAGGCAGGAAATTATCTCGCCTCGCACAATATCGCGGTTGAGCGCGTTATAGCAGGGGAAGCCGGCTCCGCCATATTCGATTACAAGGAATCGATACGGATGAACATGGAGAGAGGGTTCCCGGATGAAAAGACCCTTGTGCTGTCGAACCTGTATCTCGGAAAGATATACGCGGGCAAGGGCCTTCAGAGGGAGGCTGTTGCAAGGTTTAAGGAGGCCGTACGGCTCAAACCTGACCTCCCGGAGGCCCGTTTAGACCTCGCGCGCGCGCTGGAGGCGTCCGGCGACCTCGCGGGGGCGGTTATCGAATACAACCGGGCGCTCGATCTGCCATGGAGGAGGGAAGACCTCAAGGCCATATACAGGGACCTCGGAAGGGCGCTTGCGGGACTCGGCATGTACGAGGACGCAAAGATAAGCCTCGAGGAGGCGCTCAAGCTCGACCCCGACGACGCGGATACGGCAAGGGACCTCGCGCTCGCAAGGAGGTTGTCCGGGAGATGAACGGAAGGATCAAGACGCTCCTTTTCGCGCTCGCCCTCGTAGCGGCCTCTTTTGCCGTTTACCACGCTACACTCTGGAACTCCTTTGTCTACGACGACGCGGAGCAGGTATTGAGGAACCGCTGGATCACGGATTCGGGGTATTTAAAGGAGATATTCACCTCCCACACGTTCGCCTTCGCGGAATCCAGTTACCAGGCTATCTCATACAGGCCTCTCTTCCTGGCCTTCTATATGGCCGAGTACGCCATCTTCGGCCTTGAGCCGTGGGGGTGGCACTTTGTGAACATAATCCTCCACTCGGCGAACGCCATAATCGCGTTCCTTCTCATAAGGCGGCTCATGGGAGAAGAGGAGAGGGCGTCCTTTGCCGCCTTCGCCGGCGCTCTCGTATTCACGGTCCTTCCGGCGGGGAGCGAGGTGGTCTCGTGGGTCGGGTGCGTCCCTGAGCTCTTATATACCTTTCTCTGTCTCGTTTCTTTTTATGTATACGCGGGGGCCGGCAAGGGGGTCGTAAGGGTCGTGGCATCGGCCCTTATATACTTCATCGCTCCCTTCACAAAGGAGACCGCCATCATCTTCCCGGTTTTTTTGTATGTCTATGATTCGCTCCGCGATGGTTGGGTCCCGGTCCTCTCACGCGTAAAAAGGTACATCCCCTTTGCGGTGGCGGCCTTTGCCTACATCGGCATAAAATCCGCGCTACTCGGCCACATAGCCGCGCCCGAACGGATACACACGGACCTTAAGCCAGCGGACTTCCTCGCAAGCGCCCCGTATCTTTTTGTTGAGTACCTGAGGGCGCTCGTATTCCCCGAGGGCGTCTACCCCCTTCAGCCCTTTGCGCCGATACCCTTCTTCGGCGCGGAGTTCATAGTCTCGGCCCTGGTCATCGTTGCGCTCTCAGCCTTCTGTTTTTACTTCCGAAAAAGATTCGACAGGCTCGCCTTCCTCGCGCTCGCCATTTTAGTCGTGCCGCTCCTGCCCGCGCTCTACGCCCCGGCCATAAGCAGGACCCCTTTTGCCGAGAGATACCTGTATCTCCCGTCCGTCGGGTTAGCGCTCCTTATAGCGCTCGTCTTCCAGAGGGGCCTGCTCTATTCGGCTGTCTGGCGGAAGGCGCTTATTATCGCGCTCGCTGTCGTCTCGGCCTTTTACTCCGTCTGGTCGTACAAAAAGTCCCTCAACTGGGGGGACGACAGGGCCCTGTGGGAATCATCGCTCAAGGGGGGGCCGGGAAACCATCTCGCTCTGCATTCGCTGGGGTACATAGCCCTCAAGGAGGGCAGGGACATTGAGGCGATGGAGTTGCTCTCAAAGGCGCTCAAATTCAACCTTGAGGGGAGCCACCCTGACCCGACGATGGTCCTCCTCACGCGGAAGATACTCGCGAATGCGTACCAGAGGGGAGGCTTGAGTGACCTTGCGGCGCTCGAGTACGAGGAGGTTTTAAGGTACGAGCCCGAGGACCCTGTCGCAGGCTTCAACCTCGGGACGATATACGAGGGGATGGGGCGCCCCGGCGACGCGATAGATCTCTATGAAAAGGCGCTTTACTTCGCGAAAAGGCCGGAGCTTCTGAGGGAGATTATCTTGAGGCTCGGAGAAGGGTATGCGAAGGCCGGGCGCGCAACTGAGGCGCGTGCTTTATATGAGAGGGGCGCAGAGGCGTTCCCAGGAGACCCCGAGTTTCAGCAAAGGGCCCGCGTCCTCCCAGCGCGTTAGGGCCGCGCGTTAGTGGACAAACCGCTTTCTTGTTGTAATCCGACGTATTATGATATAATCAGCGTGCCGGGACGGGGTTGGGGCGGGCGCGAGGCTCAAAAGCGCTGAATTGTGAAAAAACACGTCGAGGGAATATCTTCATGGCTTCTGAAAGAACAGACTCTAATCCGATGAGCTCAACCCGCGAGAAGCTGGCCCACATGTTCTCCAAGGTCATGGCAGGGACGGTCACGAGGGAAGAGGGGACGATGCTCCTCAACCACCTCGTAAAGGAGGACCATGCAGGTACGGTAAAGGAGCTCGCCTATCTTATCGACTACCCGCCCCCGGGCGTCTTTCCCAAGACCATACTCCACACCATAGCGCTTTCGAGGAACAAGGCCTTCTACAACATAATGGTAGGGAGCCTCGAGCATAAGAACGAGGAAGTCTCGATACTCGCGGCCCAGGAGCTCGCCAGGCTGAAGACCTCGGACGCGAAGGTCGTGCTCGTCGAACACCTGAACAGCGAGGTATACCATGTGAGGAAGGCTTCAGCGATAGCGCTCGTAGATGGGTTGACCGACGGGATTGATATCGTCAGAAGGCACCTCATGGGCCAGGCAGAGCCCTTCTACAGGTCTACTTCCGCGCTGGCGCTCCTTACAGGCGGCAGGAAGGGGATAGATGCGCTCCTCGCCATTCTCAATTCCGGCGAGCCGGGCCCCGTGTCCACAGCCGCTGAGGCGGTAATGGGGGCGTCTTCCAGGCTTGACGCGGGAGACATACCAAAGGTCTTCGAGGCGTTGATGCTCGCCGGCGACAGGAAGGACTCAAGGACGATAATAGAGCTTCTAAAGGTGGCGACGGCGCTCGGAGGCAGGGCCAGGGGGTTCGATGGCTATGTGCAGGCCTTTGTCGACTACCCGTTCGACGCGGTGAGGAACGAAGCCGCCGACGCGCTCCGTGTGATCAGGGCCTGAACCTTGTCCGTCTCAGGCCTTCAACTGCGTCGATGAGCCCCGGGTTCAGCCTCAGCGCGGTTTCGTATTCTTCTCCGGCGCGTCCATGCTCGCCAGACATCTCAAACGCCTTCCCGAGCCCGTTATGGGCCTCGGCGGAGCCGGGGGCAAGCTCGACGGCACGGAAAAGGTTCTCGATGGCTGAGGCCGGGTCTTTTTTAATGATGAACGTCTCCCCGATCAGCCTGTGGGCGTCCGCGTAATCCGGCGCGTACCTTAACGCCGTTCTGTATTCCCCGATCGCCTCATCCAGCATGCCCGTATCCCTGTAAAGATAGCCGAGGTTAATGCGCGTCTTCACGTGCGAGGGTTTTATGCCGAGGGCTGTCCTGTATTCCTTAAGCGCCTCCGGGAACCTGCCCTTCGTGTAATAGGCGTATCCGAGGTTGTTGCGGGCCTCGACGATGTCGGGTTTGAGCGCAAGGGCGATCTCGTACTTTTCTATGGCCTCGTCTATCCTTCCCCATGTGTGGAATATCGCCCCGATGTTGAAGTACGCCTTCCCGTAATACGGGTATATCTCGATGGCCAACAAGTTCTCTTCGAGCGCGCGGTCGAGGTCGCCGTTTCCGGCAAGCACCGTCGCGTAGTTGTAATGCGGGCGGGCCTTTGACGGGGATTTGCCGACGACGTCCGCCCAGAGCGTCTCCGGGCTCTTCCAGACCGAGTTCCTGTTGAACGATATGAAGGCGAGCGCGATGATGGCCGCCGCAAGCGCGACTGATGGGAGGATGGATTGGCCGGTCCGGGCTATTGGGCGGCCGGCTACGCTCATTACCAGACCCTCATGAAGACCCTTGTGGCCCTGAACAGTATCGAGGCCTCCGCAGTCTCGGTATTGCTCTCGACCGTGTAGGTGTTCTTCTGCTCGAGACCGAGGAACCAGGCCCTCAGGGGGTAGGTGAGGGAGTTGGTGAACGAAGTAGTGTCCTTGTCCGACTCAGAGCTCAGCTTCTGTGTGACCGAGAAGGTCGCCTGCCAGTTCAGGTTGTTGTAGAACTTCCTCACGTACTGGGTGAGGAACTGCAGGTCCCTTATAGTGTCGGAGCCGCCCTCATATTCGGTGTCCATGAGGGTGTAGTAGAGCGAGAGGCTGAGCGTACCCTTGAAAAGGGGCCTGTTGTGCCCGACGGAGGCCCCGACGGTGTCGTTCTGTCCCGACCCGCTAACCCCGCTGAATGTGTTCGAGCGCTCAGCGTAACCCATGAGGTTGAAGTTCTTGAAGTAGGCGGAAGTGGCGTCGAGCCTGTACGTCTCGTTCTTGCTCCCGGTTATATCGATATAGGACTCGGTTACGGATTTGTTGTAGGAGGCGTTAATGAGGACGTACTGTTTCCAGAGCTTGTTGAAGGCGTTGGCGTTGTAGCTATTTGAGTGGGAGAATATGTCCTGGCCGGCGAGCGTGTAGGTGTCGGACTGCGAGAAGCCTGCGCCGAAGCCGACGTACTTGTTTACGTCTATGTTGTCGAGCGACCCGTTGAAGCTGTGCTCGAGGCCCTGTCCGGTACTGAAGCCCTCGGCCTTGTCCTCTATGTAGCCGAGCCCCCAGCCTGCCCCTAACACGGCCCGTGTGAATATCTTCGAGTAGCTCAGCCTGGAGGTCGCTCTGAGCGTCGTCCTGTCGCCGGTCGTCGCGGACGTATCCGAGGCCGTGTCGGTCGTCGTTGTGTCAGTGGTCGTGTCGGTCGTGTCCGTCGTGTCCGTGGTTGAGGCGGCCGAGGTGTTGGCGTTTGTCTTGTAATCTGAATACGACACCGATTCCGAGGCCATGAGGTTGTCCGTGAGCCTTAAGTTCACGCCGCCGCTCACGCCTAATGACTCGGTTTCGGAATCCGAGGTCGAAGAGTTGTTTTTTGCGGTGCCGAGGCTGACGGAGAGGCTCGCGTCCGCCCTCTTCGAGATCTTGTAGCCCATGTCGCCGGAGTAGGTGGTCCCTATCTGCTCGTCGCCGTCGGTTGAGTTCCTGTAGTAGGAGTACCTGTGGTTCTGGTTGAAGTCCTCGCTCGGCTTGGAGTTGAGGAGGAGGCTTAAGCCTTCGAGGCTCGTATTGGCGTCCGAGTCGGTCTCGGTAGAGGCGGAACGGCTGAGCGTGGCGCCTGCGTATAGCTGGGTGCTCTTGGATATCCTTGTGAGGTTGTTGGCGTTAAAGGTGGCGACCGACGATTCCGTGCCGTCGTTCGAGCCGCTCGTCGAGTACGACATCGTCGCCTCGTTCTTGGTCGGGCCGAGGTCCTTCTTCAATATGACCTTGTAGTTGCCCGTTTCGGTATCGGTGCTTTCCGACTCCGAGAGCGTCCTCTCGGCGTAGATAGAGGTCTGCGGCAGGGTCCGGAGTTTCAAAAACCAGTTGAGGCCGTAGGTAGTCTTTATCGTTTCCGACGTGGTAGCCTCGTCCACGGTCCTCTGCCCGTAGAGGGAGAGAGGTATGGCGGATTTCGGGAGCGCTGTCGTACGGAAGTAATAGCCGGTAGAGCGGGTCGTGACGTCGCTGGCATCCGACGAATAGTCGTTGTTCGTGAAGGACACCCCAGCGTCGTAGATGATGAGCCTCCTCGACAGGAAGTTGCCCTTCAAGTCCAGTGTGTATGTCTGCTGGAAGCGGGCCGTTTCCGACGCTATTCCGTTCTGCTCGGTCGCGGACTCCTCGAACTCGAACAAGACCTGTCCAACGAGGGACTTGTAGATGTACGGGTCCTCCTCGACCGCGTAGCCTCTTTGAGGTGCGAAGAGGAGAGCGGCGACAACGGCTGTTGCGGCAACGAGCGCCAGTTTGTTGCGGAGCATGGAACGGTCCTTTCCCGGCCCGACGCTTTGTTTTATTCCGGTGTCGACTTAAGGCAAAAACGGCTGTTCCGCAGAGGCCCCGCTTAAGCGGGGCCTCTGCGGCGTGTCTTTTTGACCAAGGGCTCCAGAGGGCCCGAAGGACGCAGTGGGCCCTCTGGCACTCAGACGCGCCTTCAGGCGGCCTTGATGAGATTTACCAGGCGCACCTGAACCCCACGTCGTCGTAACGTCTTTCGGGAGGCGCGGCGTTCCTGAAAGGCGCCCTGACGTAGACCTGGAGCGAGTAGTGGCCCATGCCGCCCCATCCGCCGCCGCGGACCACCTTGAGCTTTTCCCCGTAATCAGGGTCCTTGAACTCGTTATTCGGGTACGGCTTGTACCAGTCCGACGTCCACTCCTGCGCATTGCCGGACATGTCATAGGCGCCGTAGGGGCTTACCCCGTCCTTGAGCGTGCCGACCGGGAGGGTGCCGCCGTACTCGCCTATGGTGTTGACCTTCTTTATGTCGAAGTCGTTGCCCCAGGGGAAAACCCTCCCGTCCGCGCCTCTGGCGGCCTTCTCCCACTCCGCCTCCGACGGGAGCCTCCGCCCCTTCCACTTGCAGTACTCATCGGCGTCCGCCCATGTCACGAATACCACGGGATGGTCGGAGAGGTCCGCCGGATACGACCCTGCGGACCACTGCGGCGGAGCGGGGCGCCTGGCGGCGTCTACGAACTCCTTGTACTGTCTGTTCGTCACCTCGGTCCTGTCGATATGGAACGTATCGAGCTTTATCTTCCTCTCGGGCCTCTCGTTCGCGTACCAGGGGCGCCTGTCGCCGTACTGCAAGGCCTTGGCCTCCCTGTCCACCTCGTTACTGCCGATCGTGAACTCGCCCCCCGGGACCTTCACCATGTCCTCGGGCGCTGATTGGCAACCAACGAGAGCGAGAGAGAGTGACGTAAGGATCAAATAACCGGCATTCTTTACGGAGCGCATAAAAAACCTCCCTGTATTTAAAGGCCTGCCCTGCGGGGGCCGGCCCGAAGTGTGAAGTATCAACCGCCTTCAGCGGCTTTTTCAGGCCTTTCAGTCCAGGACGATCTCCCGGTCCGACGTCGCAATAACGCTGAAGCGGAACCGCTCCCTGGTCTTGAAGTCCTGGAAATCCACAGGGTTGAAGTTGTCCGTAAAAAGCGTCTCTCCAAGGGGAAGTTTTATTTTCCTTGAAAGGAGCGCCCTTACGTCCTCCTCGTACGCGGGATGAACCCTGGCTTCGTAGGAGTCCTTGATCGGCCGATCGACGAGGGTCGCCGCGAAAATCATGTTCACGACCCTTGGGGCAAGGTCGGAATACTCAACAGACGTGTAGACGTCGATATTGGGGAAGACCTCCTTCAAGGTCCGCAGGAGCGACGAGGGGGCCGCGAGGTCCTCCGGCATATTCGACCCGACGAAGTTTATTATAAGGACCCCGTCTCCGGAGAGCCTTTTTCTGACGAGCTTGAACGCCTCCAGGCTTATGAGGTGGCTCGGCGGCGTATCCCCTGAGAACGCGTCGAGGACTATTATGTCGTAAGGCTCTGTTGACGCGCTGAGGAAGTACCGGCCGTCCTCGATGAACGTGGGGTGGAGCGACTTGTCATAGGCGAAGTACCTGGCCGCCGTCTCAACTACCGAGGGGTTTATCTCCACTACGTCGGTCTTTATGCCGTAGAGCTTATGCAACCTGTTCGGTACGATGCCGCTCCCGAGTCCTATGACAAGGGCGCGCTTTGCCGAAGGGTTGTAAGCGCGCGAGAGCTTTTCGATGTAGTACGTGTACTTGGAGACCGAAAGTCCGGTCTTCAAGTCGACGGCGCCCTGTATCATGTTCTCAAGAAGGAACTCGCGGACCAATTGGTCTCCGTAGGAGTAATCGACGACCTTTACCTGCCCGTAGGCGCTGTCCTCGTTTACAACGAGAGCGGCCTTTGTGCCGTCGGGCCTGACTACGGACGGGAGGTCCTTCGGGTAAAGAAGGAGTACTAACGGCACCGCGACGACCGCCATGGCGTAGGCCTTTCTCCTGAACAATAGCCAGTAGAGCGCCCCGATAAGGATGAGGGACGCCGACGAGAGGTAGATTATGTTATTGACGCCGATATTAGGTATGAGGATAAAGCCGGTGGATACGGTGCCGACGAAGCTCCCGGCGGTCGATACCGCATAGAGCCAGCCGACGGTCCTCCCTATCTCGTCCCTCCCGTCGCCCATGTAGAGCTTGACGGTGTACGGCGCGACCATGCCGAGGAGGAAGAGCGGCGGGCCGAAGAGGACGGTCGAGCTGACGAGCGACCCGGCGCGCAGGCCCAGGGACAGGGACAGGCCTATGACAGTCCCCTTTATGACCGGGACCGCGAGAAGGGAGAGCCCGGCGAGGAAAATGACCGTAAAGAGCGCGCCGTGGCTCCCGTATCGGTCCGCGAGCCTGCCGCCCAGCCAGTAGCCTAATGCGAGCGATACGAGCGTTACGGTTATGAGCGAAGTCCAGACGAAGAGGCTCACGCCGAAAGGCGGTCCGATGACCCTTGAGCCGATGAGCTCGACGACCATTACTATCGAGCCGCACGCGAAGGCGGTGAAGACGAGGTATTTGTTCGAGCCTTCCCCTTTCATCTCATCGCGGGCCTTTTATTTTTTATCATTCGCGCACCGGAACCCGAAGTTGTTGTTCTTCGTTGTCGGGTGGAAGAATATCCTGTTGTAGTTCGGGGAGCTTATCCCGCACTTGTACGTGGTGCAGTCGTACCAGGAGCCGCCCTTCAACACCTTGTACTTTTCCCCGTAGTTCTCGTCGGGGTGGGTGTTCCCGGGGTAGGGTTTGAACCAGCTGTCGGTCCACTCGAACGCGTTGCCGGCCATGTCGTAGAGGCCGTAAGGGCTCTTGCCGCTCTCGAAGGACCCGATCGGGAGCGTGTCCTCGTGCCCGTACTGCGGCGTGTTACCCTTTTCCTTGGCGAACTTGTCTCCCCAGGGGAAAGTCCTCTTGTCTGAGCCTCTGGCGGCCTTTTCCCATTCCTCCTCGGAGGGAAGGCGTTTGCCCTCCCATCTGCAGAAGTTGTCCGCGTCCTTCCATGTCACATATACGACAGGGTGGTCCTTTTTGCCCTCCGGAATATTCCCGTCCTTCCAGTGGTCCGGGGCAGGGTAGCCTGCGGCGTCGACGAAGGCCTTATAGCGCTGGTTCGTCACCTCGTATCTGTCGATGTAGAAGGCCCCGACCATCCTTGAATGCTCCGGCTGGCTCTTGGGCCACCATTCATTCGAGCCCATGGTGAACTCCCCGGCCGGGATGAGCACCATCCCCTTTGGGGCGGCCCCCTTTACCGCGCCCTTGCCGGAAGCAACGGCAAGGGTCTCGGCGTACCTGTCTATTTCATTCCGCTCCGAGGGATCCCTGAACCTCCCGTCTATCTCTACATAGTTGTCGCTCAAGCCCGGGCCGTGGCACCCCGCGCAGGTCTCGTCCCTGGTGTAGTCCGTCGAGTACCGCCTGTCCGGCGTGTGGCAGTCCATGCATTTGGGCTCGCCTGTGGCCGGGTCATAGTCGCTCGCCGCGCCGTAAGCGGACTGGGCGGCCGCGCAGAGGCAGACAACAACAGCCGATAAAAGAAGTCTTTTCATTATTAGCTCGTTTTTTTTGTTTGCGGTCTTATTTCGGGGCGGCCTTGCCCTCGCGTTCGAGTTGTCTTATGAACGCGAGCACGTCCCATCTCTCTTTTTCGGACAATATCTCCTGCCACCTCGGCATGGACATCGACTCTCCGCCGACCTCTTTGTGTATCCCCTCGGTTATGGACTTAAAGAGCTCGGCGTCGGTCTTCGACATCCTCTTCGCGTCGTTTACGAAGTCAGCCGGGTGCGGTGAGAGGGCTATGCCTACTGGCCCGTCGCCCATGCCCTTCTGCCCGTGGCAGAAGTGGCAGTACCTGAAGTATATATCCTTGCCCGCCGCCGCTTCGCCGGCTACTGCCTGCATGTCCAGAGCCGCGGCTGGCGGCTTTTCAGGCTGAGGGGGGCTCTTTTTCTCGCCGGTGCATCCGGATACGGAAAGGAGCGCCGCAAGGGAGGCGGCTATGGTTATAGCGAGCGACTTCTGCATAAATGGAATATCCTTGTCTTCACATGCCGATACTGCTGGCCCTTAAGGCCGTCATTTCAGGGGTGTGACGAACTCGACCTTGGAGGAATCGCGCAGGCTTTTAAGCCAGCCGTTCCAGAGCCTCTTGTACTCCTTAGTCTCGAGCTCCTTTTCGAGTTTTTCCTTGTTGAGCTCCTCGTACTTCTTCTGCACCGCAGGCTTGCTTCCTTCGAGCTTTATGACATGATAACCGTAAATAGACATGATCGGGCCGCCGATCTCGCCGGCCTTGAGCTTCGAGGCGGCGTCGTCTATCTCAGGTATGAGCTCGCCCTTGTGCGACCAGCCCATGTCGCCGCCCTTTTTCGCGAACGGGTCCTCGGAGTGCTTCTCGGCGAGCTTGCCGAAGTCTTCGCCCGCCTTCGCCTTCTCCGCTATATCTTTCGCCTTCTTGAGCGACTCGTTCCAGACCTTCTGGCCGCCTGAAGGGTCTGCCTTGACGAGTATGGATCTTAAGTGTATCTGCTCTGGCTCCTTGAACTTCGGGAGGTTTTTCTGATAGTAGTCCTTCATGAAGGCCTCGTCGACGGTCTTTTCCGAGAGCTTCTTTGTTTCCTCCGTTTTTTTCTTGGCGAGCCTTTCGACGACCATGTCCCTCCTGAAGTCTTCCTTCAGGTTGGCGAGCGTAATCCCGCTCCTCTTCAATATCTTCTCTATGGTCTCGCCTTTCGGCAGTTTTTTCTTGAGTTCCTTTACCCTCGCGTCTATTTCCTTGGGGTTTACGTCGTCCTGTTTCGTTTCAACGGCGGCCTTGTACATAAGCTCGTTGTTTATGAGTTTATCGAGCGCCTGCCTCTGTATCTCCTTCATCTTTTCGTCGGATACCGACTGGTGATATGTCATGAGAGGGAGGAGGTTGTTTGTGGCGGTATCCAGGGTCTCCCTCGTTATGACCTTTCCGTTCACCTTTACTATCACGTCCGTCGGCGAAGTGGCCGCGAACGACGCCGGGGCGAGGAGCGCGACAAAGACGGCCGCGGCGAGGAGCCTTTTTGAAAAACTTGACATGTTTGGACCTCCGGGGTTTAGTGATTGGTGGCTACTTCTAAAAATTGCTATTTTTCCTAATCTCTGTGTCAGGGCGTAAATAAAAATGCTCACATATTCACATATATGCTGCGCTTTTTATTTCCACCCTTCCTTGATCTTAGAAAAAATATCTAATTTTTAGAAGCAGCCGAGTCATTATAATATAACGGAAATAAATAATAAATCTAAAATCTTATCCTGGCAGGCGAATAAACCGGCCCAGTGCCACATTCTATATTTTCAGTTTAAAATGACGGTTATGCGGTTATTAAAAAATTTTAATCCATTTTATCCCTACATGGATGGACGAGGGTCATTGTAAGCGCCATTGGGTAGCGGCGCAGGGTAGGCAAAAAAAAGAAGGGCCGGTTTCCCGGCCCTTCTTTTTTTATCCGATTCGGTCTTGCGACCGAGCGGTTTTTACTTCTCGTGGCAGGTTCTGCATACGCCAGAACCGGTGTTGCCGCCGACCCTTCTGATGAACAAGCCGTTGGACTCACCTTCCTGGTCCGCGGTCACGTTCGAGTAGGTGGAGTCGACTTCCTGCCAGGACTTGTTGTTGAAGTGCGGATCGTGGCAGCTGGAGCACTCAACCTTGGAGGACCTGAGGAGGTCGGCGATCGTCGCCGTGTCGGAGACGAAGCCCTTTACCGCCCAGAGGTTCTTGGTGAGGTTGCCGTTGTCGTAGGTCGCGGCAGAGGTGTTCATCTCAGAGGTAAGGTCGATGCTGCTGATGGTCGTGTTGGTGGCCCTAAGTCCAGCGGCCGTCCCGGCTAAGTAGGTCACGGAAACCGGGTGGTCGTTGGAGAGGTTGAGGCCGAGGTTCAACCTGCTGGATGTCATGAAGTCGGAGACGA
Organism: Deltaproteobacteria bacterium GWB2_55_19; assembly: GCA_001797465.1. Lineage (GTDB taxonomy): Bacteria > Desulfobacterota > GWC2-55-46 > GWC2-55-46 > GWC2-55-46 > GWB2-55-19. Next base: position 45,671 of record MGPQ01000011.1, read on the forward strand.
CTGACCCGAAGTCATAGAAGGTGTAGCCGCGGTCTGAACCGTTGTTGGTCACGCCGGCCTTACCAGGGGCGTTGACAAGGTTGTCGAAGGTGGTTACGCCGTCATGGCATGAAAGACAGGCAAGCGAGGTCGAGCCGATGTCGGAGCCGGAGATCGTGGAGCCCGCGATCGTCGTGCCATAGGCCGTGAAGGATGTCGGAGCAGAGGTGCCCCTGTTCCACATCGGCTTCAGGTTGTTGGCGGTGTTGGTGTGGTGAGGCGTGTGACAGAATACGCAGACTTCGGTCGTGCCCACGGCGCCGATGTGCATCGAGAAACCGCCGAGGTTGTGTCTTCCGGCTGCGATACCTGCAGCGGCATCACCAGCGACGTAGGTGTCAACGGCTGAAGCTGTTCCGGCGGTGAGGAAACCGATTGAGGCTACCGCTACTGCGAGTGCGAGAAACCTTTTCATATGAGACTCCTTTTCAGACTTTAAAAGTTTTTTTGGATACCGTGTTTCGTTTCGTCTCTGGCATTTTTTTTGGGTAAAAAAAATGCCTTCAGTTACCACCACCAGTCATCGGTAGTACCAAGGCATCCATCGCCTGGAGGTCTGTCAGGGCCCGCCGTGAACCTTGTCAGCCTTCATTAAGTTACCACCATTATACTCTTAAGTTAAAAACTGTCAATAGGAAAATTAACAGGTTTTTAATAATTTTTTATGGAAGGGCTAATGCTACGCAACCTGCTGTTTTTATTAATTAAATATCTTTTTTGTTGTGCCATTTTGCCTTTTGGCCAGCCCTTTGAGGCTCTCATCGTGCGTAAGGACGGTGGTTTTATTAATGCAAATCCCGATTCCAGGCCCGGTGTCATAGCTCATATAAGTAAGGCCATTTCTTTGCGGGTTCAGGTTTGCAAACCTGAACCCGCCAGAGGCCTTCAATTAAAAGGCCTTGTTTTTTGAAGGGCGGTCCAAATAAAAGGCCCGGCAGGCTTGCGCCTGCCGGGCCGGATAATACCCGGTGAGCCGCTTACTTCTTAATAACGTTTACGGGCGTCCTCGACTTCGCCTTGTCCCCGAGGTACTCGAACTTCTCAATCCGCCTGTTCCAGGAGTCTACTACATATATATAGTCGTCCTTATCGACCGTGAGGCCCGCGGGCAGTATCATCTGCCCCCTGTCGCTCCCGTAGGAGGCGAACGCGAGGAGTATCTGCCCCTCCTCGTTGAATATCTGGATGTTATTGAAGGCCGCGTCCACGACGTATATATGGCCTTCGCTGTCGACCCCGATGCCCTTGGGTCTGGCGAACATCCCCGGGGCGTCCCCGAACTGGCCGAAGGCCCGTATGAACTTGCCTTCGGTATCGAATATCTGGACCCTGCCGTTCATGGTGTCTACTACGTAGAGGTTGCCCTTGGTGTCAACGGCTATATGGGACGGGAAGTTGAACTCGCCCTCCTCCTTGCCCCTCTTGCCGATAGTGCTTATGTGCTTCAATGTCTCGGTATCGAAGACCTTTATGTTATGCGTGTGCGTGTCCGCGACGTATATCTTCTTGCGCTCGAAGTCGGAGGCGATCCCGCTCGGCTGTTTGAAGGGCTGGTCCGCGACGAGGTTGCCGACGATCTTGCCGGTCGAGTCGAGGACCGTAACCGAGTCGGTCTGGGAGTCCGAGACATATATTCTGCCGTTTGCGTCCGTCGCAACACCTATGGGCTTGTAGAAGAGCTTCGCGCCCATCGCCGCGAGGCTCGTGCCGGTCATGTTTACGGTGTCGAAGATGTAGACGTCCGCGTTCGCGGTGTCGGTCACGTATATCTTGCCCTTTATGTCGGTATGGACGCTCATAGGCTTTTTAAGGGAGCCGCCGCCCTCGCCGCCGAGGAGGATGTCCATAGCCGCCGAGCCCTTCTTGAAGTCAGCTCCGCCGCGAAAGTCCCTGATATATTTTATCCGGGGCTCGTCCGGGGGCTCGGGCCAGAAGAGGTCCGGGAGCGGCGGCGCGGCGCAACCGTATATCAGAATGGGAAGGGCGATTGTGAGGAGAACCTTCAGGATCTTCTTCATGTCGGAATCGTTCCTTGTTGTGTATTCTTGTTTATGCGTCGTCCGGGAGCTTCCAAGGCCATTATCTAACTTTAAAATGATACTATGCTGAATCCGTCAAAGTCAAGGGGAAGGATGGCGCCTACTTGAAAGTCTCCCTCTCAAGGGACTGCCCCTTTAGGATTATGTGGCACCTTACGCAGTTCTCCCTCGGCCAGAAGGTGAAGGCGACCTTGCCGTGGCACCTGCCGCACCACTGCCCCTTGAATATCTCGTCCATGGAGATCGGGTTCGCGCCGGCTTCAGGTATGAATATCTTCGGGTGGCAGTTGTTGCAACTCAGCCAGTAGGTGTGTATCGAGTGGGGGAAGATGACGTTAGCCATGAGCGGGACCTTGGCCTCTAAGAAAATATTAAGGTTGAGCGGCTGGTCCTCGGGAACGCCGGGTTCGAGTGAGCCCCTCGGGTTTATATAGCCGTTTACAACCGCCGCGGTCCAGTTGACGTTGCCGGAGGGGTCCTTGGGGAGCGAGTCGAGGGCCTTTATGTCAGAGGTGCCTTCCTTTATATGAGACCTCATGCTCACCTCTTTATAGAACTTCTCGTAATAGTCGTCGAGGTTGACCTTTTCATCGACCTTCTTCGGCATATCGGCGTTTACGAGGGTGTCGAAGTCCTCGGCCATGCCGCCGCACCCTGTGAGGAGAGCCGCGCAGAAAAGCGCGAAAAAGAGGAGGCGGGCTGTATCGTTAAGGGACTTCCGCACCGGTTGCACCGTGGAGGGGCCTCAAGGCCTGGAGTTATATTTTTTATACTTTACTACCTATAATAATTTGTACTATCAGTGCGGGCGTTTGTCAAGGGTTTAAATAATTTATCTCCTGAATAATGTTGACAATTTCAGGTGAAAAGGGTACTTAATACGGCAATGCCGGGAAAAAAAACAATATGGTCCGTAGGCGGCGGCAAGGGCGGCGTGGGGAAAAGCATCGCCACTGCCAATATAGGTTGCGCGCTGGCCCAGAGGGGCAATAAGGTCATCCTTGTCGACGCGGACTTGGGCGGCGCGAACCTGCACACCTACTTCGGCATAAGGCACCCGGAAAAGGGTCTCGACGATTTTTTGAAGGGCAGGGCAGGGTCCCTTGAAGATACCGCGCTCGAAACCGAGGTCAAGGGCTTGCGCCTCATAACCGGCGGGGGCGAGTTCTTAGGTATTGCCAACCCGGCCTTTGCCCAGAAGCAGAGGCTTCTCTCTCATATAAAAAAGCTCGAAGCGGACTTCATACTCGTTGACCTCGGCGCCGGCTCCACCTACAACATCCTCGACTTCTTCGCCGTCTCGAACGAGGGGATAGTCGTCCTCGTGCCAGAGCCGGCGGCTATCCAGAACGCCTATATATTCCTCAAAAGTTTCGTTTACAGGAGGCTCCAGCGCCTCTTCGCCGAAAACGAAGGCATCTCCCGCATGGTCAGGGACGCGACAGACGCGAGGAGCGGCTCGTCGGTCAAGACCTTCTCGGACCTCTGCGAAAAGATAGCCTCGAAAGACAGGGAGGCCGCGAAGTCCGCGATAACCGAGATAAAGTCCTTCAGGCCAAAGGTCCTCTTGAACATGGCCGCAACGAAGGCGGACCTGAAGGTCGTCGACGCCTTCAGGTCCGCCTCGAATACGTTTCTCGGCCTGGAGACCGATTACATTGGCGTCCTTTATTCCAGGCCCTCGGTCAAGGCCGCGGCCAGGCGCATGAGGCCGTTCATGTGCGACAAGACGGCGGACGACGCCCACAGGGACATGGGCGTCATAATAGAGAGCCTCCTTAAGGCTGAGGGGAAGGAGCCCCTCGTCCGGCCCATTCCCCAGAAGGAAGACGCGGCCCATGTACAGGAGGTATTCGGGTTCAACGACAACGTGAGCCACGGGGGCGCAGTCTATCATGTCCAGACAGAGGTCCAGGGCGGCGGCCTCCCCTCGATAGAGACGATCATATACTGCGGCGGCAGGATATATTTTTCAAAGAAGTCGCTCTGGAACGACATCGCAGAGGCGAACGGCGGGCTTGAGATAAAGGACTACGCCACGCGCCAGCACAGGGCCGCGATGGCGGCTATAAAGATGGACAAGATCACACTCAAGGGCTGAAGATATGGGGTACGGCGTGGTGTTCATAGGCAAGGGAAACGCCTTTATGGGCGACTTCAGGAAGCTCGTCGAGGACTGCGGCTACGAGGTCAGGGCCGGGGGGAGGGACCAACAGGCGGATTCGAGAGACCTCTGCGTCTACGAGGTCGCGGACAAGGACGACCTCAAGCTCCTCATGGAAATGGGGGGCCGCCTCCAGGCCGAGCCGTTCCTCGTCTTCGCTACCCTTGACGCGGCGGACTGGCTCCAGCCATTGAAGGAGGCCGGGCTCATGGGTGTCGTCTCGCCCGCGTCTTCAGCAGAGGACGCCTCTTTCCTTTTGAACAAGGCCCTCTTCTACAAAAAGATGCTCAAAAGGAACCCGAGGATACAGGTAAACCTCCCGGTGGAGCTTAAAAGCGGGGCGCGGACCATAAGGACGAATGCGTCGCTCTTAAGCAGGGACGGGATGTTCATCGTCACCTTGAACCCGCTCCCCGTGAACGCGCTCTGCGAGCTGAGGTTTTCTCTGCCTTCGATGCCCCTTGAGACCGCCGCGAGGGTCCTCTATAATATCTCCATAAACAAGGATCTGAACATCATCGCGGACCCGAAAGACCCCTTCAAGAGGCTCGTCTCCCACCCGGGCATGGCAGTATTCTTTACGGGGCTGTCGGACTCGGAGAAAGAAGAGATAGACGGGTATATAAAGGCCCTGGAATAGAAAGGCCGGAAGGGCTTGATTGTCGTTTGCAGAACCCCTCTTTTCTAAAGAGGGGTTTGGGGAGATTAGTCGGCAAACTCCTCAAGTATTTTCATGACCTCTTCGTCCTCTATTTGCCGGAAGTCCGCGTAGAGCTGGCTCACCGCGAAAAAGAGCGGCGGTATGACAGGGCAGACCACCTCTGAGACCTCTTTCATCCCCCGTATCAGCTCAACCGTATCCTCCGGCCCTCCGGGGACCGCTACTATTATCCTCGCCGCCCCTTCGGCTGAGGCGGCCTGTATGGCGGATATCATCGTCGCGCCGGTCGCAAGGCCGTCGTCGGCTATTATGACGGTCTTGCCGTTGAGCGGGACCTTCTTCCTTATCTTGCGGTATAAGGCGAGCCTCTCGGTAATCGCAGACAGGCGCGCCTTCGTTTCTTTCTCAAGATAGTCGGGCTTGATGTGAAGGCCCCTTATGGCGAGAGCGTTAAGGTAGACGCGCCCGTCCTCGGTTATGGCGCCTATGGCGAGCTCGGGGTTGTAAGGGGCCCGGAGCTTGCCCGCTATTATCACGTCGAGGTCGGCCTTCAGGGCGCGGGCGACGATCGCGGCTACGACCACCCCGCCCCTCGGAAGCCCTACGACTACGGGGCGTTCTGATGCGTAAGGTTTGAGCTTGTCAACAAGCGCCATGCCTGCCTCACGCCTGTTTTCGTACGGGTTATCGTTTCTCATTGTAGTCCCTTCGATTCAGAGGATATCCGGATAAAGGCGTTTGTCAAGAGAAGCGGGGTTTTGGGATATACTGTATTCCGCGGGCGGCTCTCTTGCCGGAGGCCGGCTTATGAGTTATATTTAGTTTGGCAAGGCGCGCGGGGGTTCGGTATCGAAGATGAAGGCTGACAAGAGACTGGCCGAAGAGATAGCCGGGTACGGGCAGGGGCTCAAGTTCACTGACCTGCCTGACGCCGTCGTCCACGAGGTGAAGAGGCGCGTTATAGACGCCTTCGCCTGCGCGCTCGGGGCTTACGGGGCCTTGCCGGTGAAGGCCGCCTTGAGTGTAGCGCCTTCGATAAAAGAAGGCCCGTCATCCTCAATCATCGGCGGAGGCGCGACCTCCCCTGAGTTTGCCGCGTTTATAAACGGCATACTCATAAGGTATCTCGACTTCAACGACACCTACTTATCAAAGGAGCCGGCGCACCCCTCCGACAACATCGCCGCGGCGCTTTCCGCGGCAGAGGCGGCCGGGAGGAGCGGCGAGGACCTCATAACCGCGATAGCCGCGGCATACGAGCTCCAGTGCAGGCTCTGCGACGCGGCGTCTTTAAGGTCGAGAGGCTGGGACCACGTCACCTACGGCGCGTTCTCGGCGACCCTTGCGGCCTCCATGCTCCTCGGGCTCACAGAGGAAGAGACCGTCCACGCGCTCGGCATAGCCGGGACGACCTCTCCTTCCTTAAGGCAGACGAGGGCCGGGGTCTTGTCCATGTGGAAGGGCGCGGCGTTCGCCCATGCGTCAAAGGAGGCGGTATTCTCCGCCATGCTCGCGAAAAACGGCATGACCGGCCCGGGTCCGGTATTCGAGGGCGAGTTCGGTTTCTTTAAGCTCGTTTCCGGGCCTTTTGAGCTTCCGCCGCTTGCGCGTGGGGTCCGCGATCACTTTAAGATACTCGACACCTATATCAAGTATTATCCCGTCGAGTACCACGCGCAAAGCGCCGTGGGCGCGGCGATAGAGATTTACAAAGAGATCGAAGACGGGGACGTTATAGAGGCCGTCGAGGTAAAGACATTCAGGGCGGCTTATGAGATAATAGGCTCCGGCCCCGAGAAGTGGAGGCCGAAGACGAGAGAGACCGCCGACCACAGCCTCCCGTTCGTCGTAGCCGCCGCCCTCGTTGACGGGACCGTTAACTTAGGCACTTTTGTCGGGAAGCTGGAGGACGCGAGGATAATGGCCCTCGCGGAAAAGGTCAGGGTCACGGTGGACGACGCGCTTGAGAGCCTATACCCGGAGGCCGTCCCTAACAGGGTCGAAGTGACGCTCTCTTCGGGCAGGCGTGTCTCAAAGGAGGTTATCTACCCGAAGGGGCACCCAAAGGACCCTCTTACCGACATCGAGGTCGAGGAGAAGTTCAGGTCTCTCTCCGGCTGGCTCTTTTCAGGCGAAAGCATGGACCGGGCGTTAGGTGCGCTATGGAATATCGAGAAGGCCGCTGATATAAAGGGGGTTTTTAAGGTGGGGATAGGAGGCTCTGTTGGCAGGAGGTCTTAAGGGGCTTATAAGGAAGGGCGGGGCGCTTGTCGTGCCAGGGGCCTTCGACGCGGCCTCAGCCATGCTCGTGGAGAAGGCCGGCTTCAAGGCGTTTTACGTGTCAGGGGCCGGGGTGTCGAACTCCAGCGGACTGCCGGACGCCGGGTTGCTCCCGAGAGACGAGGTCGCGCGCCTCTCCTCATACATGATAAAGGCGGTCGATATCCCCGCGATAGTAGACTGCGACACCGGCTTCGGGGGGCCGGAAGACACCGGCGGCACGGTTGCCCTTTTTGAGGACCTCGGCGCAAAGGCCGTTCAAATTGAAGACCAGAGATACCCGAAGAGGTGCGGACACCTGCCCGGCAAAGAGGTCGTGCCGATGGTTGAGTTCGCGGAAAAGATAGCGGCTGCGGCAAGGGCGAGAAAGAGCGGCGAGTTCATCATCATAGCGAGGACAGACGCATACGCCGTTGAGGGGATGGAGTCGGCGATAGCGCGGGGGCGCCTGTACGCCGAGGCCGGGGCGGACGTCATATTCCCCGAGGCCTTGACGACAAGGGACGAGTTCGAGTATTACGCGAGCGAAGTCCGCGCCCCGCTCATGGCCAACATGACCGAGTTCGGCAGGACCCCCTACTTGACTGTGGATGAATTCAAGGAGATGGGTTATTCTATGGTGGTATTCCCGATGACGGCGTTTCGCGCCGCGATGAAGGCGGCGGAGAGCGCGCTTTTTGAGATTCGGGATAAAGGGACACAGGCGGGGATGCTCGATAAGCTCCAGACGAGGGCGGAGCTCTACGACCTCCTTAAATACCGCGGTTTCGAGCCGCCTGTCGGAACAGGGACAAAAACAGTTTGAGCGGACGGCAGAGATGGCCATAGAGAAGGTAGAGTGCTTCAAGTGCAAGTTCTTTTACATCACCTGGGACGAGTTCTTTCCGAGGGGTTGCAAGGCCCTCGGCTTCAAGAGCAGGGAGGTCCCCTCTGCCGTGGTCTTCAACTCGTCGGGCCTGCCGTGCCAGAAGTTCGAGCTTAACACAAGAAAGACGAAGGGCGCGGGGTAGGATAGGGTCTTTTTCTCCTCCCCTTTTTACAAGGGGAGGCAGGGAGGGGGCGTCTCCTTTCTCTTTTGTCATTCAGCCTTCCCGGAAGACCTTAATCGATAATAAAGCCAAGGAGAATCGGATAAATGATAGATTCGTTCGAGCCGTTCAAGATACTCAGGGCCGCGCTCAAAAACGGAGGCGAGTTCGCCGATATTTACGTCGAGGACAACTGCAATACATCCATCGTCTCCGAGGAGAACCGGATTGAGAAGGTGATAACGGGCAGGGACAGGGGGTGCGGCGTACGCGTCATCGCAAACCTCAAGACCTACTATGCCTATACGAACGACCTGACCGAGAAGGGGCTCATCGAAGTCGCCGGTATTGTCGCCAACGGCGTCCGGGACGGCAAGGAGGCTGGGGACATAAGCCTCGTTAAAAAGGAAAAGGCCCCTGGCTTCGATATAAAGAGGCTCCCGACACGGACGGATTTAAAAGAGAAGGTCGCTCTCGTGAACCGCGCGATGGACGCCGCCTGGAAGACGGACAAGAGGATAGTGCAGGTGAGGGTCGTCTACGGCGACGGCTGGAAGAGGGTCGCCATAGTGAATTCGCTCGGCGAGTGGGTGGAAGAGGAACGTGTCGGGCTCGTATTTTTGTGCAACGCGGTTTCAAAGGACGGCGACGTCGTCCAGACCGGGTACGAGCCTCTCGGCGGGGCCTTCGGCATTGAGGCGTTCGACGAGACCCCGCCCGAGCTTGTCGCCGAGATAGCCGCTAAGCGCGCCCTCTCCATGCTCAAAGCGAAGCGGGCGCCTGGCGGCAGGATGGGCGTGATACTCTCGTCCGACGCCGGAGGCACGATGATACACGAGGCGGTCGGCCACGGGCTGGAGGCAGACCTCGCGCAACAGAACTTGTCGGTTTATTCGGGCAAGATCGGCGAAAAAGTCGCCTCGCCCATCATCACGGTGCTGGACGACGCTACCATTCCGTACAAGAGGGGGTCGTTCTTCTTTGACGACGAGGGCGTGAGAGCGGAAAAGACCGTACTTGTCGATAAGGGCGTATTGAAGAGCTACATGTGCGACAGATTGAATTCTATGAAGAGCGGGCACAAGCCCACGGGGAACGGAAGGCGCGAATCCTATCATCACAGGCCCATCCCACGCATGACTAACACTATCATCGCGCCCGGCAAGGACGATCCGGAGGCCATTATAAGGTCGCTCGACAAGGGCTTGTTCGTCAAGAAGATGGGCGGCGGACAGGTGAACACGGTAAACGGCGACTTCGTATTCGAGGTGACCGAAGGCTATCTCATAGAGAACGGGAAGATAGGCGAGATGGTCAGGGGCGCGACCCTTACAGGCAACGGACCCGAGGTATTGATGAACATAGACATGGTAGGGAGCGACCTCGGCTTCAGCATAGGCACCTGCGGCAAGGACGCGCAGGGCGTGCCGGTCTCTGACGCGCAACCGACGCTCCGCATCCCTGAGATAACAGTTGGCGGGGGCGTTCAAGGCGAGGTCCTCGCAAAGAGTACTATATGGTAAATGACCCGGTCTGCGGGATGGGGCTTATGGAGGAGAAGGCGCCGTTTAAATATGAATATAAGGGGCGGCCTTATTACTTTTGCGGCCAGGGTTGCAAAGAGCGGTTCGAGCACGACCCGGAGAAGTACCTGTCGGGGAGGCCCGTGGATTGGATAGCGGACGGGGAGAAGTAGGGGGATAGTAAAAAATATTGTCATTGCGAGGAGCGCATTTGCGACGAAGCAATCTCCTGCGCATGGGTCAAAAGATGAGATTGCTTCGCTCCGCTCGCAATGACAAGCTTTTGTTCGAAAGCGCGCGGAGCGCGGCAAAATGGCCTTGGGCAGAAGATTCAAATAGCCGATACAAACTCGGTTAGGGTTACGAAACAAAGGGTTCAGGTTGATCTTCCCCCGAAAAAATGGACACACAGTTAAGCTACTTTTGACTGCTCGAACGCATGAGGCGAG
>MGPQ01000012.1:0-152940 GCA_001797465.1 Deltaproteobacteria bacterium GWB2_55_19
AAATTTTGTTCATAGTGAGGTGTAGATGTCCAAGAAAGAGTAATTTTAGATCCGGAAGGGAGCCTAATGAAAAGATGGGCGGTTTTTTGCGTGTTTTAGCCGGTGCAGGTTAAGCTTAAAAAGCTCAAAAAAAAAACACCATAAAAAACAAAAAGGTTGGACATGGGTTGGACAAATTGGTAATTAAAGAAAAAAGGCTACAGGGTAAGACCTTTACAAAACCCTGTAACCACTTGATTTTATCGGTGCCGGAGGCGGGGGTCGAACCCGCACGGGATCGCTCCTACGGGATTTTTTAGCCCTTCATTTTTATGACTTTAGCCGCCACCGGCTTATCAAGTCCAACTATCAGCCGGAGTTTCTTTTCCCACTTCTTAAGGGCATCTCGCTTTTCCTTGTCATAGCCGTGCCGGTTGTAGACGGCCAACATCCCTTGAAGCTTGTGCCCAATTACCTTTTCGGCAACTATGTCAGATACCCCAAGCTCGGCAAGCCGTGTGCGAAGGGTTCGCCTGAGATCGTGTGGGGTGAAGGGCTCCTCTATGCCCATTATTTTCCAGTGACGAACGACGGCGCGGGATAGGGCCGCTCGGGTCACTGGTGAGGCGTCCTTGTAGGAGCTTCTAAATACATAATGGCAGTCACTTGAAAATGTCTCGGCCTCCTCTATTACCTCCCTTGCCATAGGGCAGAGCGGGACCGTGTGAGTCTCTGCCTCTTTCATCCTCCCTGCCGGTATGGTCCAGAAGCCATCCGGGGTGAGTTCTTCCCATGTCATACCGCAGACCTCGCCGGACCTCTGTCCGGTAAGTAGAATCGTTTTAAGGGCCAGTTTTGTAATAACGTATATGTCGACTGCCTTGTTTTTAGTATCCAGGGCAGCCCATACCAGCTTGATCTCCTCATCCGATAAGACCCGGCTTCTGGATTTCTCTTTAGGCTTCCTGATACGAGTGCAAGGTGAGTCCTCGATAATGCCGCGCTCGGCAGCGAAGTTGAACAGCCTGCTAAGGACGCTGTGAACGTGGTTTCTTGTAGATTTTGAGCGCTTCTCGATATTGTCAAGAAGAAGGACTATGTCCCTTCGTTTGATATCGGCAACCCTGCGCGTGCTCCATACCGAAGCTACATCCTTTTTTAGAATTCGCCGTCTATCTGCGCCTGATTTTTGTTTGCTTAGTTCAACCTCCCAAAACTCCTCGATGATTTCCTCGACGGTATGGGTTTTCTCCCGCCGTGCAGCGTTATCGAGGTCCCGCTTTTCTCTTAAGGTTCTCGGCCCTTCACCACGGCGCTTATTTTCAACAAGCTCAGCTCGTAAAGTAGCCGCTTTAATCTCTGTCCAACCCTCCGAGCTCCAACCAAGACCCTCCTCAATTGACTTTCCGTCCACGAAAAGTCGTATTATGAAATATCGGTCCGGCCGAACGCCATGCTTACGAATCGGGTGCTCGCGGTAACGAACACCCGGATGTTTGCATGACTGCCTCTTTGATATTTGTTTATCTCCAGTTTTATATTGATTGCCGTTTTGTCCCAACTCTGTCCCAAGTTTTTAAGTGAAAGAAGGGGTTTTTAAGGGAAGCTATGGGAAGCAATATATCGGGGAACCTATTGTTATGTCAAGAGTTTTGTGAAGTTTAAAGAAGGTATGGGAAATAACTTAAAAGTTTATGGGGTGCTAGTGGTCGGAGGTTCGAATCCTCTCGCCCCGACCAGAATTAAAAAATGGGAGTTGGCTGTTGCCAGCTCCCATTTTTAATTTCAGGTGGCAGGATACGAAAGCATCCGAGCCGAGCAAGGGATAGAGAGGAGCGACGCTAAACCCCGGGGCTGTTCGAGAACTCGAAGACCTTGCACAGCACCATCGATCTGCTCTTTACGCCGAGTTTTCCCATTATTTTTTTTACATGGTTCTTGACCGTATGCTCGCTCAAGGAGAGCGCCGAGGCTATGTCGTGGTTGGAGCCGCCTTTTATAAGCTCCCCGACGACCTGGGTCTCCCTGTCGGTAAGCCTGAATGAGTCTTGGATCCGCGTCATGTCGACGCCCCCGCGCTTCCTCTGCCTCTCGACTATGACCATCAGGTGGGAGGAGCCCGAACCCTTCAAAGACGCCCTGTGGAGGTCTACGGTCCTCGTCATCAGCAACTCTCCATGTAGGACGAAGCTTGAGGCAACGGAGCCGGTCTTCCCCCTCTTGCCGGAGAAGGATAGTATCTCGCGCGGCAGGGCCGCCTTTATCTCCTCTGGAGGGGCCTTGAGTATCTCTCCGGCCTCTCTGTTAAGGAATACAAGCTCGCCTTTGGCGTCGAATACGAGTATCCCCGGAGGCCTCTTCCTCTGGATTATTGGATCGAGGTCCATGCGATGGCCTTTGGCGAGGTTAGATTTCACAATATATTCAATCTATGCCATGATGGATGTTGTGTCAAGGAAAACCCCGACTCACGGATTGACATTTCAGGCAGGAAGTAATATAAACAACAGAGATGTGAATGCGATCCCTACGGCGTTGCCTGAGGAGGGCGATTGAAAAAAAGGGCGTTTCCCCGCACCGAATATAACAGAAAAGGGCTCTGCGAGACCGGGCAGGGGGCTGATGTCTTCGAGACCGAGATAATCAACTTGAGCCAGGCCGGGGCCTGCATCAAGGCCGACAGGGACCTCGCTCCAGGCACCGTCGTCCGCCTCATGCTGACGATAAAAGATTCCGTCATCCAGTACCCGTGCCTCGCCGAGGTGAAGTGGGCGAGCCAGGGGCGAGGATGCACGGCCGGGCTCGAGTTCCTCATATAGAATCGGGTCCAAACCTGGTCCGCCTGTTGCTTGCTAATAAAAAAGCAGTGCCTTTCGTTTTTATTTCCTCTATTCATTTGATAATACCTGTCAAAGGCTATCTGAATTTTCCATCCATCGAAGTGAGCGTGAAGTCTTCTTCACACCTGCCCGGCCTTTAAGCCCTCCCTTTCTGCGTTAGTGCGCCTTGTCCCCGGCCTTGACCCTCGCGTAGTTATAGTGTTAATATTTTTCGGCTCTTACGCCGATTGCACCTGTCATACTCAGATAAGGGAGGGGGCAGCGGATGCCGGGGGGACCTCGGTCTCCAGCCTTTAAAATGTCCAAGCGAAACCACATCCTGAATGCCGTAGCGATAGCCGTCATTTTTATCGCGGGGGCGTGCATACGCCTCATCCCGTGGGATAACTTCGTTACCAGCACTGGCATTTACTTTCTGGAAGCCGACAACTACGAGCACTTCAGGAAGGTCCGCGTCCTCTTAGAGCAGTTCCCGAGCATACCCGATCATGACTTCTACATGGGCTTCCCAATCGGCACCGGCAACATCTGGGCCCCGCTCACCGACTTTTCCTTCGCCGTCATAATAAAGCTCTTATCACTGCTCCCGTCAATAAATGGCGACATAGCCTATATCCTCGCTGTCCTGCCGCCTTTCGTCGGCACGCTCGCCGTCATCCCGCTCTATTTATGGTGCAAAGAGACGTTCGGGTGCAAGGCCGCGCTTATCGCGTCAATCATATTCATATTGCTCCCGGCGCACATATTCACGACTGTCGTGGGGAGACCCGATAACGAGCTATTCGAGCCGATATGGGCAGGTATAACCTTCTGCCTCTACGCGCTTTCCGCGTCGGAAGCTGAAAAAGGAGAACCCTCTGGGAAAAGGCTCGTCGTATTGTCCGCGCTCGCCGGGCTCTCCGCCGCAGTCTCGCTCTTGTATTGGAGGGGCGCCGTCATCTGGTGGTCGATACTCGGCCTCTATTCGGTTGCAATGGTATTCGGTTACTCATTCAAGGACGGGAAGAGGTGGGTCGGTTTCTTTATATCAGGCGCAGTCGCCTTCTTTACAATGGCCTTTGTTATAGCATTCGTCCTCGTCTTCAACCCGTTCAGCCTGAAGGGCGGGACAGAGTTTAATGTGGTCTCGTGGTTCCATGTCATAACCGCGCTCCTTGCCGTAGCGTCATTGGGCGCGCTCGCGCTTGCGGTCTACCTTAAAAAGGAAAGGTCAGCCGGGCTTGGAAAGGCCGCGGTTGCAGGGATAGCCCTCTTATCCGCCGTCATTATAATATTCGCCTTTGTCGCGCCTTCCTTTTTCAAAGGCATAACCGAAGGGCTCGGGGTCGTCGGAGGCGGAAACAAGTGGACCTCGACTATCGCGCAGTACAAGCCGCTTCTCTTTGCCAACGGACGGTTTGGCATAAAGGAGCCGCTGGTATTCTCGACCATATTCCTCTTCATTAGCCCGATAGCCCTTTTCTCGCTCTCCAGACAGTGGAGGCGTGCCTCCGCGGCATCTCTGTTCTTCGTCTTTGCCGGGTGGACGCTCCTTGCGGTTACGCTCATAAACGGCAGGTATGAGAACGTCTACACTTTGATTGTAGCGGGCGCTGGCGGCGTCTTCCTAAGCTCTGTCGGAGGATTGATCGAGGCGCGTGTGGACGGCGCAAAGGGCAGGGCCGCAGGGACGAGCGCAATCGTTGCGCTTGTCATAGTCGGCCTGCTACCGTCCGTCTCATTCTACAAGGGCCTGCCGCATACCGGACCGTTCCTTATCCAGGGGGACCTCGAAGATACGCTCTTCTGGATCAGAGACAACACTTCTGCGACAAGCAACTACCTCTATCCCCAGGAGAAACCAGAGTACGGCGTCCTCGCCCAGTGGGAGTTCGGGGGCTGGATAGAGGCAATGGCAAAGAGGCCTTCCGTCGCGACTGTGATGGGGACCGAGACCCACGGCATGAAAGAGTCCGCCGGGTTTTATCTCGCTACCGACGAGCGAGAGTTCCTGAAAATTATCGACGACAACGGCGTTAAATATTTCATCCTCTCAAAGACGCTCGCTGACTTGCCGGAATACGCCGCTATCATCGGCGAGGACCCGACTGGATACGTGAACAGGAAGGTCCTGCCCGACGGCTCTGAGACAATAGAGACAGGGCAGAGGTTTTTCGACCTCTTGACGACGAGCCTCTACCTTAACGACGGGCAGAGGGCGGCGTCTCCGATACCGTTTAGAAGCGTGCCCGGCGTAAGGCTCGTATACGAGTCCAACGGCCAGTCGGATTTCAAGGGCCTGCCTCAGGAGGTCAAGAAGTACAAGGTATTCGAGCGGGTCAAGGGCGCGATAGTAAAGGGCGCGGCGAGGCCCGGCGAGCCGGTTGCGATGGCCGGGCTCGTTATGACCAACACCGGCAGGAAGTTCTTCGTCACAGGCGATACCTCGGCCGACAGCGAGGGCGTCTTTTATCTCAGCTTTTTTTACCCTAACGTGGATATGAGGGCCGGCAAGACCGGCATAGTAAGCGGCTACGTCGTGCAGGTCGGCAAAAAAAAGTACGACCTGCAGGTTTCTGAAAAAGACATCCTTGAGGGGAATGTGATATTATTCGGGAAGTAATGCCGTAAAGATTTCCATTTTATAATCCCCCTTTAGAAAGGGGGGGAGGAAGAGACATCGGACGCTTATGCCGCTTAAAGACCAGACATTCGTAATAGGCCACAAGAACCCCGACACGGACTCGATCTGCTCGGCCATAGGCCTCGCTGAGCTTAAAAGGCTCGAAGGCCATTTAAACGTATGCGCCGCGAGGGCCGGCGACATAAACCCGCAAACGTCCTTCATACTCGATTACTTCAAGGCAGACGCCCCGAGATACCTCCCCAACGTATACCCGAAGGCCTCGGACGTCATGTCGACCGGTGTCGTTAAGGTCGGAGGTGCGACGCCGCTCCTCAAGGTCATGGACCTCATGAGGGAGGAGAAGATAAGGTTCATCCCTGTTGTCGACCCTGACGGGAGGCCCGAAGGCGCGCTGACGCTCATGGATCTCGCGAGAAAACACATGCTGGAAACCGACGGACAGCGGGAGGTGACTACCACGCTCCCCAACATCGCCTCAACGCTCGACGCCGAGATAGCGCTCGACTTCATAGGGAGCGAGGACCGGACCTTTTCCTTCTTTGTCGGCGCTATGGGTGTGGAATCTTTCCTCAATATCCTCGGCAAGAGCGACCCGAGGGGTTCCGCCGTTATAGTCGGAGACAGGGCGGAGATACAGCGGACGTCCATTGAGAAGGGCGTCGGCCTACTCATCATAACCGGCGGGTTCAGGGCAGGCGCCGACGTACTCGATGAAGCCCGCGCCAAAGGCGTAAGCATTATAATAACGCCTTTGGATACTGCTACGGCGGCCCAGCTCGTGCGCCTCTCCACCCCGGCGAGGAGGGTCGTCGGAAGATACGAGAGCGCGTCACCCGACGAGCTCGCAACCGACCTTAAACTCAGGCTCGGAAACTCGACAGGCATAATCGTAGTAGATTCAGACGGCAGGATGATAGGGATAGTGACGAAAACTAATATTCTGCGCCCGCCGTCCTTGAACCTCATACTCGTCGACCATAACGAATTATCGCAGGCCGTCGACGGCGCCGAGACCGTCAACATCATAGAGGTCATCGACCACCACAGGATCGGCAACTTCCACACGGTCCACCCGATACCATTTATCTGCGCGCCGGTCGGCTCGACCTCAACGCTCGTAGCCGAGCTCTTCAGGAGAAAGGGCCTGTTGATAAGGAAGGAGATCGCCGGGTTGCTCCTCGGAGGCGTTCTCTCGGATACCGTCATACTGAAATCCCCCACTACGACCCAAAGGGACAGGGATATAGTCGGATGGCTTGAGGATAAAACAGGGCTCGACCACAGGGCCTTCGGGACCGCCATATTCTCATCGACCTCGAGCCTCAAGGGGAGAGGCGCCGAGGCGGCGGTTGGAGGGGACTTCAAGGTCTTTGAGGCGAAAGGGCGCAAGTTCGGGATAGGCCAGTTCGAGACCATAGGGTTCGAGGAGTTCCATGAGGAGAGGCTGAAACTAAAGGACGAGCTCCTCAAAATCAAGGACAAGAAGGACCTGAAGCTCTCGGCCGTGCTCGTAACCGACATAGTCATGGGCACTTCCCTCTTCCTCGCCGTAGGCGAAAAGGAGGTTATGCTGAAGCTCGACTACCCGAAGGTCGACGACGGCGTATATGAGCTTAAGAACGTCTTATCGAGAAAGAAGCAGGTCGTGCCGCACATCCTCGGCGTATTCAACGCGGCCTATTGATTGCGTTCTCGCGCCGGAGGCCCGATACTCAAGTCACATCCGGTTAATCAAATCCTTTTTATAATCGCATGGACTGTGCTATAAAACCCTTAAAAATCGACAGGCTAGCTGAACCGTTCATTGATGTCAAACGACCTTACGGCAAGGCAGAGGATAATCGAGGCGCTCAAGGGCGGGATGCTGACAGCAAAGGACATCTCGAAGGCAGTCGGCCTTAAGGAGAAGGAGGTCATCGACCACCTCCCGCACGTGGCGAAGTCCGTTGAGGCGAGGAAGGGCGAGTGGGGCTCATTTGTTGTCGAGCCAGCCAGGTGCCTTGACTGCGGGTTCGTATTCAGGAAGAGGGAAAGGCTTAAAAGCCCAGGCAAATGCCCTATATGCAGAGGGGAAGGCATAGCTGAAGCGCGCTACGGGATAGTCGATGAGGAATAGGGCATCTTTAAACCTTAAAAAGGAGAGTTGGATGAGACCGGGTCCAGGGAAGCTTCTACTGCCAATAGTCTTATTTTTAGTCTTCGCGACGGCCATGACCGCCTCGGCTGAAATAAAGCCGGAGTTCAAACTGAGCGCCGGGTACAGGTCTGACGAGCTTATGTGGAATATCTCAGGATACCCCTCAGGATGTTGTCCGAACATACTCTCGGAGTTGCAGTGGAAGGACCTCCAAAGCTTTAACGTCAAGGCCTCGATGAACGCCGATATCGGGAAACTCTTTTACGCGAGGGCCTCAGCCGACTACGGGTTCATGTTCGCCGGAGACAACCAGGACTCCGATTACGACGGCGACAACAGGACCTTTGAGTTCTCGCGCTCGGACAACGGAGCCGATGCCGGCAGTCTCTACGACCTCTCAGCCGGTGTCGGATATGTAATAAGGCCGAGGAAGTCCGATACCGCGTTCATACCGATGATAGGGTACTCCTATCACAAGCAGGACCTGACCATTACCGACGGGTATCAGACCCGGCCTCCGACCGGCTCGTTCGCGGGCCTTGAGAGCTCATACGACGCGCGCTGGAAAGGCCCCTGGGCCGGTATTGACCTGATATTTTATAGGGACAGGTGGACGATATCAACGGCCTTCGAGTACCACGTCATCGACTACTACGCCGAGGCGGACTGGAACTTAAGGGACGACTTCGAACACCCCGTCAGCTTCGAGCACGTGGCCGACGGCGACGGCTTCGTAGCCTCGATAAACGCTGATTACAAACTCTCCAATAACTGGTCCTTTGGAGGCGCCTTCGACTACCAGGACTTCCAGACTGAGCCCGGAGTAGACAGGACGTTCATGACGGACGGGACTGAGCCGGAGACGCGGCTTAACGAGGTCGTCTGGTCCTCGTACGCGCTCCTCATGTCCATTAAATACGCCTTCTGAGCCTTTTGAAAAGGAGGATATATGAATAACGCTTATCTGTCTGTTTTTTTTGCCTTAGCGTTTGCTGTCCCTGCTGTCTCATCTGCGGCGCCTTTGATAGACAAGGCCTCTGCCGAGTGCATGGGGTGTCACGAGGAGGTAGAGGGTGATTTTGAGCATACAGGCGGCGCCGGCCACGCGGTAGGCGACGACTACTCGCTTGCGGCCTCAAAGAACCCAGGGCTCGTAAAGCCGTCAAAGTTGAGCGCGTCCATCAGGCTCGTCGGAGGCAACATCTCCTGCATAACCTGCCACATCGCCTATGACGAAGACACACACGAGGCCCTTGCCGCCCAAAGGGCCTCTTCAGCCGTAGACCCGATGCTCTCGGTCGATAATACGGCAAGCGGGCTTTGCGCCGCCTGCCACGCCAAGTGACCCTCCGGCGGCGTTCAAATCAAGTGCGCCGCATTCCACATTGAAGCCTGACAAATCTAGGGTGTCAGGCGGCACGCTCGATTAAACACAGGCTTGGATAAAAGGAAAAAAAACTTGACACGCACCTGATCTTATATTATAAGTCGTAATACAACTGAATATTGGATTCTTATCCAGAGTGGCTGAGGGACTGGCCCGGTGAAGCCACAGCAACCGATACTTCGTGTATGTCAGGTGCTAAATCCAGCAAGGCGTGTAGCCTTGGAAGATAAGACAGGAAACGTAACCTCTTCTTAGCTTCAAAACAGAAGAGGTTTTTTTTTGCCCGGACGCCGGGGCGGTTTCCGGGCAGTTGCAGAGGATGTTTAAGCGTTTGTTAAGCGTAAACGACGCATTCAAAAAGAGCTTAAGGTATCGATCGAGGGAGGTTTAAGCGATGAGCTACATGAGGAGTTTGAAGTGCAGGGAGTGCGGGAAGGAATATCCGAAGGAGGCCTTGCACGTATGCGAGCTCTGCTTCGGCCCGCTTGAGGTCAACTACGAGTACGACAGGATAAAAGAGGCGCTCACAAGGCACGCGATAGAGAAGAGGGCGCCGAACATGTGGCGCTATAAAGAACTCCTGCCGCTCGACGGCGACCCGTCGGTCGGCGCGCAGGTCGGGTTTACGCCGCTCATCCGGGCCAAAAACCTCGGAAAGGCCCTCGGCGTAAAGGAGCTCTACATAAAGAACGACGCCGTCAACTTCCCTACGCTCTCTTTTAAGGACAGGGTCGTTTCGGTCGCCATCTCGAGAGCGAGGGAGCTGGGCTTCCAGATAGTCGCCTGCGCCTCGACCGGGAACCTCGCCAATTCGGTTGCCGCGAACGCCGCGGCCTGCGGCATGGAGAGCTATGTCTTCATCCCCCACGACCTTGAGCAGTCTAAGGTGCTCGGGACCCTCGTCTACGGGGCGACGGTCGTCAGCATAAAGGGCACCTATGACGAGGTCAACAGGCTCTGCAGCGAGATAGCCGGCAAATACGGCTGGGCCTTCGTTAATATCAACATACGCCCCTATTACGCGGAAGGCTCCAAGACCTTCGGGTACGAGATAGCCGAACAGCTCGGATGGAAGCTCCCGAAACACATCATCGTGCCGATGGCCGGGGGTTCCCTCATTACGAAGATATCGAAGGCCTTCAAGGAGTTCCAGAAGCTCGGGTTCGTCAAGCAGACGGATACGAGGATATACGGCGCGCAGGCGACCGGTTGCTGTCCCATCATCAACGCGGTAAAGGAAGGGACCGAGCTCATAAGGCCCGTTAAGCCGAACACCATCGCCAAATCGCTCGCTATCGGCAACCCCGCAGACGGGTACTACTCGGCGAAGGTCATAAGGGAGAGCGGCGGATGGGGCGAGAGCGCCTCTGACGAGGAGATAGTATCGGCTATGAAGCTCCTCGCGGAGACCGAGGGCATATTCGCCGAGACCGCCGGAGGCGTCACGCTCGGCGTCACGAAAAAGCTCCTCGAGCAGGGCCGTATCCCGAAGGACGAGTCCATCGTCATCTCCGTAACCGGAAACGGCCTTAAGACCCAGGAGGCGCTCCACGGAAAGTTGAACGAGGTAACGGTTATAAACTCGCGCCTCGCCGAGTTCGACGAGCTCGTAAAGGCGAACGGCAAGGAGTACGCGCTCAAGGCTTAAGTTTAAAATTCACTACCAGAGGCTTGTTGTTTTCTGGTAATATAAGGTTACCTCTAAAAATTGTTATTTTTAGAGGTGGCCGTAAAAAAGACCGCCTTTGACGGATACTAACGAAGGGAGCCTGGTATTTCGAGATGACCGACCATTTTATAGAGGACAAGACGACAAAGGTAAACGTAAACCTGGAGACGATCGGCGAGAGGGTTGATTTCAACGACCTTAAATCCGGCGGCTTCATAAAACAGAGACAGAAGGACCTCTTTACCGTGAGGCTCCGTTGCCCCGGCGGCAGGATGGAGACGAAAAAGCTCGTCGAGATATCGAAGATAGCGGACAAGTACAGCAAGAAGGGGGTCGTCCACTTCAGCTTCCGCCAGTCGCTCGAAATACTCTACGTCGACTATAAGGAGTTCAGGAACATAGTCTCTGAGCTTGAGAAGATCGGCCAGAAGGTCGCCTCCTGCGGCCCGAGGGTCAGGGTCCCTACGGCCTGCGGCGGGTGCGAGTACAACCCTAACGGCCTTACCGACACACAGGGTATGGCCGAGATGGTCGACCAGAAGTTCTTCGGGACCCCCACCCCGCACAAGTTCAAGACTTCCTTCTCAGGATGTCCGATAGACTGCTCCAGGACCAAGGAGATGGACTTCGGGTTCCAGGGCATCGTCGAGCCTGTCTGGGAAGACCCGCTCTGCACAGGGTGCACCATCTGCTCAGAGGCCTGCAAGGAGGACGCGATAGTATCGGACCCGGACACAGGGAAACCGATATTCGACCCTAAAAAATGCATATTCTGCGGGGACTGCATAAGGGCCTGCCCGACTGAGGCGTGGAAGGCGAAGCGCTACGGCCACATAGTGAGGATCGGCGGAAAGCACGGCAGGCACCCGATGGAGTCTATCGAGGTCTCCACGTTCCTTCCCGACGACAAGGTCGCCGATGCGATACAGAAGACCGTTGAGTGGTACAACGCCAACGGTAAGCGCGGGGAGAGGATAGGGAACACCATAAAGAGGGTCGGGATACAAAAGTACCTCGACTTCATGGAGCCTGTATTCAAGCACGGCTCTCCGGTAAACTACCTCGCGCCGGGGGTCTAAGGGGCGGGGTTGTCATTCCCGAGGGCTCTTATCGGGAATCCATGTTGTTACTGTTATCAAGCACGGCTAAAGGCACTGGGTCCTTGCTTGAAGCACGCTGGGATGACGGATTTGATCTGCATATGTTGGTTATAGGTTGTCAGGCCGGTAAAAAGGAGCCTTATGGGAGAGGTAAAAGCAAACGCGCACCTGGATCTTCGGGGGGTCATGTGCCCCATAAACTTCGTAAAGGCCAAGCTCAAGCTTGAAACGCTTGAGGCAGGCGAAGTACTCGAACTCGTACTCGACTCAGGAGAGCCTATCCAGAACGTGCCCAAGTCCATAAAGGAAGAGGGGCATAAGATTCTGGAAGTCAAAAAGGAAGGCGAGCACTTCCGGCTGAAGATTCAGAAAGGCTGATTTTTCAAAACATACATAAGGATTCCGAGGAGGATTGGAAAGATGGCGATAAAGGTAAGGATCCCCACACCGCTCCGCAAACTTACAAACGGCTCAGACGAGGTCTCAGCTGAGGGCAGGAACATCTCTGAGATTATCGAGAACCTCGAGAGTAACTTTCCGGGCCTTAAGGAGCGCATATGTGAGGCCGACGGCAAGCTCCGCCGTTTCGTGAACATCTATCTGAATGATGAGGACATCAGGTTCAAGAAGAACCTCGAGACCGAGCTCAATGAAAACGACGAGCTCTCGATCATACCCGCGATCGCCGGAGGCGCGTTTTGAAGAAGAGGATCTATCTCACCTATCCGAAAGAACAGGTCAAGGAGCCGCTCCTTTACCACGTCGGCAGGCTTTTTAAGGTCGTGACCAATATCCGCCAGGCCTCGGTCTCCGATAAGATCGGCCTCGTGGCGCTCGAGCTCGACGGTGAGCCTGATGAGATAGACAAGGCGATAAAGTACCTGATAGACAAGGGCGTCAAGGTAGAGCCCATAGAGCTCGATATAATCGAATAAGCCGGTACTTAAACACCCCATTTGCCCCGCCTCCTCTGGCGGGTTTTTTTTTACAAAACCTCTAGATAATAAGGTTATTCTTGTGATTTCATGCCTCAAAAAATTCTTGACAGGTTCACTAAGGTATTATAAACTTGATTAGCTTACTAAGGTATTTTTTGTGTCCTGAACACGGGCCAAAGGGCGTGCTACCGAAGGGCCTGACAAAAATTTTCATATCGTCGGAGACAACAGCATGAGAGGACATAAATTCCTGGATGCCGCGGAGCCGGATAAGGCCCTTGTATCCCCTGTGAAACGCTCGGTTTTGGACCTCGTCGGAAATACGCCGCTCGTAAGGATAAACAACATCACAAAGGACCTCCCGGCGGGTGTCGAGATATACGCGAAGCTCGAGGGCTACAATCCAGGCGGGTCGGTCAAGGACCGCGCGGCGCTCTCCATGATACTCGACGCCGAGAACAGCGGGAGGCTCACAAAAGACAAGATAATACTCGATTCCACCTCCGGCAACACCGGCATAGCATACGCGTGGATAGGGGCGGTCAAGGGATACAGGGTCGAGCTCGTCGTTCCCGCCAACGTGAGCGAGGAGAGGAAGAAGATACTCCACGCCTTCGGCGCGCACGTCATATTCTCCAACCCGCTTGAGGGCTCGGACGGCGCCATACGACTCGCCTGGAAGTTATACGTCGACTCACCCGACAAATACTGCAAGCTCGACCAGTACAACAACCCCTCCAACCCGCTCGCCCATTACAACGGCACAGCCGCCGAGATAATCGAGCAGACCGAGGGGCGCATAACGCACTTCGTCGCCTCTATCGGTACAGGCGGCACGATCATGGGCACGGGCAGGCGCCTTAAGGAGCACAGAGAGGATATTCAGGTAATAGCCGTGGAACCGGAGAACGCGTTCCACGGCCTTGAAGGCTTGAAGCACATGGCCTCATCGATCGTACCCGGCATCTACCACGAAGAGGAGCTCGACTCCAAGGTGCCGGCCCCGACCGAGGACTCCTACAACATGGCCAAGAGGCTCGCCAGAGAAGAGGGGCTCCTCGTCGGGCAGTCTTCCGGCGCGGCCATGTGGGGGGCGCTCGAAGTGGCCAAGAAGCTGAAGAAGGGCGTAGTCGTAGTCATCTTCCCGGACGGCGGGGACAAGTACCTCTCCACCCGGCTCTGGGAGATTTAAATAAATTACCCCCTCCCGCCCTTGACGCGGGACAGGGGATGGGGATTTAAGTCTATCCGCCGGGCATCAGACCATAAGAAGAAAATACAAAAACGAAGGGGATTGTAATGGCGCTTTTCGGACTCGACAAAGTTCTCAGCAAGCCCACCATAAAGATATCGCAGGCGATATACGACCAGATCGTAGAGCACGCGAAGGACTCGTACCCGGACGAGTGTTGCGGCATACTCATAGGCGCGACGATGAGGGTCAGGTGCGTCCTCTACATCCACCCGACCGTCAACACGAACAAGGAAAGGTCGCAGGACCGCTACATCATCGACCCCCGCGAGATCTTCCTCATGGACAAGGAGGCGAAGGCCCAGGGCGCGGAGATAGTCGGCTTTTATCATTCGCACCCGGACCACCCGGACAAGCCCTCGGCGACCGACAGGGAGTGGGGCCAGGCCGGGTACTCCTACATGATAGCCTCGGTGAACGGAGGCAAGGACGTATCGGTTAAATCGTGGATATTCCACGACGAGAACGAGGCCTTCAAGGAAGAGAAGATAAAGATATCCGAGTAGGGCCTTGAGATTATCCCTTTTCAGGACCGGCAAAACCGAAGGATTCCATCGAACGCGGAATCATTGCCCCTTTTCCGAAGGGGCTTCTTTTTATCCCTGTTTTTTTGTTGGCATGCAAGGACACTTGAAAAGATAAGCGCGAGGAGGGTTGCAAAGCCGTATGGATTTCACAGAAGAGCAGATAGAAAGGTACTCAAGGCACATAATACTCCCCGAGGTCGGCGGCAAGGGGCAGGCGAAGCTCTTGAAGGGCAGGGTCTTTGTCCTCGGCGCCGGAGGGCTCGGCTCCCCGTCTCTGCTTTATCTTGCCGCGGCGGGTGTCGGTACCATAGGCATCGCCGACGGCGACTGCGTGGACTTGAGCAACCTCCAGAGGCAGGTCATACACAATACCGAGAGGATCGGGAAACCCAAGGTATTATCGGCTAAAGAAACGATAAACGCCCTTAACCCCGACGTTAATGTCGTCGCCCACCACGGAAGGCTCACCGTCGATAACATCAGGGAGATAATCCGCGACTACGACGTCGTGCTCGACGGTAGCGACAACTTCCCGACGCGGTTCCTCATGAACGACGCCGCGTTCTTTGAGCAAAAGACGCTCGTCTCAGGCTCGATGTTCAGGTTCGACGGACAGGTTGCGGTATTCAAGCCCGCGAAGGGTCTGCCGTGTTACAGGTGCCTGTATCCCGAGCCGCCTCCGAAGGGGCTTGTCCCGAGCTGTCAGGAGGCCGGCGTCCTTGGGGCGCTCGCGGGCGTCATAGGCGTACTGCAGGCTGTCGAGACCGTAAAGGAGATACTCGGCATAGGGGACTCCCTTGCCGGGCACCTACTGATATTCGACGCCCTCAAGATGGCCTTCAGGAAGGTTAAGGTCAGGAAGGACCCCGAGTGCGCGCTCTGCGGCGAGAACGCGACTATTAAAGAACTCGTCCAGTACGAGGAACAGGCCTGCGAGTTAAGGGCGCCTTCGGCGTGCGAGCGGTGAGCTAAACTAAAGGCATACGCACTACCTGAATAGCGGCGTGCGGATAAAGAATGCCCTTGTTGTAAGAGCCAGCGGGTTCAGGTCTGCAAACCTGAACCCTAAGAGATCCAATAAATGAAAAAAAAGAACTACCTCCATAACCCGGCTACCCTTAAGATCGACCTCATGCTCCGGGGCACGCGCATCGACGACCCGGTTGTGAAGGCGTGGGCGTGCGGCTCATCGGGCGTTGACATAATGCTCCCTGAAAAGACGCTCGTGAACATCCCGTGCAGTGAGGAGTTCACGAGGAACTCCCCTTACCTCATAAAAAAGAAGGGGAGCGGGTATCTCATAACCGACGGCGCGTCCGAAGTCGAGGTCTCGCTCGTCGAGCGCCCGGCCTTTTACAACAGGCGTACTGCTTCAGGCGTCCCGTTATCCAGCATAGCGGTCGTCCACGGCAGTTATACGGTCATTACGCCGTCTCAGAGGTGCGATTTTTTCAACAGGTCGATAGAGTGCAAGTACTGCGCCGGGAACTTCAACGTAACGGGCAGGGACGGCGTCGTCTATTCGGTTGAAGAGGTTCTTGAGGCGGTCGAGGCTGTCCTGAAGGAGAAGGCATCCGAGATAATATACTTTTCCATCGGTTTCAGCGACTCCGACGACGGCGGCATAGAGTTCCTGAAACCCTATATCCTCGCCGTAAAGAAGAACTTCAACTGCCTCGTTGCGGTAGAGGCCCTGCCGCCCAAGAAGAACCGCTGGATAGACGAGACATACGCCCTCGGGGCTGATTCCGTCCTCTATAACCTTGAGATATTCGACAAGGAGCTCTTCGAGATAATATGCCCGGGGAGAGCGACCCTCATCGGGCATAAGAGGTATCTGGAGGCGCTCGAGCACGCGGCAAAGGTGTTCCCGAGCGGCACGGTCGCCTCCCACCTTATCGTCGGGCTCGAACCCCCTGGCTCTACCTGCATGGGCATAGATTACCTGACGGGCATCGGGGTCGTGCCGATACTGCCGATATACAGGCCGTCGGCTAACAGGGCGCTCCGGATAGAGCCGCTCGATACCGAGATAATACTCCCGGTCTACAAGCACCTGTACAAGTCGATAAAGAAGAACAGGATAAACGTCAACTGGGTCCGGGACATAAGCATGGTGACGACCCCGGTCGAGCTGAAGGCCATAGTGAACGGCCCCAGGCAGAGGTCTATCGTCGACGGGTTCTACAAGTCAAGGCTCGGGAAAAAGACCGCCTGGGGCCTGGCCACGCTCCGGAGGAAGCTCCGGGTCATAGACAGGGAGGACGACTCTGAGTAGGGCTTTTTTAAAAAAAATCGTTACAGGGGCGCACGGTGTCCGTTGAGATAGACACAAGGCCCATATGGGTGATACTCCTCCTTAAGGCATCGAGGCCCGCTTTTTATCTGGCGGTCGTTCTTATCTTCTGGGGCCTCATAGCGATGCCGACGCCGGAGGGGCTCTCAATCGGGGGCCAGAGGGCGATTGCGATATTCGCGGTCTGCCTCATCCTCTGGGTCTCGAACATCGTGCCGCTCGCGATAACGAGCCTCTTCGCCATCGTGCTCGTGCCGGTACTCGGGGTGTTGCCAAAGAAAGAGACTTATGCGCTCTTCGGCAACGAGGCGGTCTTTTTCATACTCGGCGCCTTCATACTCGCCGGGGCCGTCATGCATTCGGGGATATCCAACAGGGTAGCCCTGAACATAATGAAGAGGTTTGGCGGCTCTCCGAGGACGCTCGTCATCTCGATATTCCTGTTATCCGCCTTTCTATCGTTCTTCATGTCCGAGCACGCGGTAGCGGCGATGCTCTTTCCCATAGTGCTCGAGATAGCCAAGGGCCTCGGCTTGAAGCCCGGAAAGTCCAACTACGGCAAGCTCCTCTTCTTCGCGCTCGCCTGGGGGTGCGTCATAGGCGGGGTCGCCACTTTCCTCGGAGGCGCGAGGGTCCCTCTCGCCGTCGGGATGCTCAAGGAGACGACAGGCGACTCAATCGGGTTCCTTGAGTACTCGGTAGCGGTCTTTCCGCTCGTAGTCATACTGCTTGCCGCCGGCTACCTGATATTGACGAAGTTCTTCCCGATAGACATAGAAGGCGTGGGCTCGGCCAGAGCCGTGCTCGAACGGAGGATCAAGGGGCTCGGCAAGTTCTCGATCAACGAGTACGCGACAGGCACGGTCCTTTTATTCACCATCATCGGCTGGATAGCGTTTGGAGAGGGCTTAGGGCTCGCGACTGTCGCGCTTAGTTCCGTCGTCGTTTTATTCGTATTCAGGCTCGTGAAATGGAAGGACATAGAGGAGTACGTCAACTGGGGTATAATACTTATGTACGGAGGCGCCATCGTCCTCGGCGCGGCGCTCGATAAGAGCGGGGCCGCCTCGTGGCTGGTGAAATCATCGGTGGGCGACTGGGCAGGGTCCCCCTGGATGGCCTTCGCGCTCTTTTCGTTCCTCTCTATACTCCTTACGGCGGCGATGAGCAACGCGGCGGTCATAGCGGTGCTGTTGCCTGTGAGCCTGGGGCTCGCCTCCAAGCTCTCGATGGACCCGGTGGTCCTCACCTACGCCATAGCCGTCCCCGCCGGGCTCGATTTTATGTTCCCGATGGGGACCCCCGCGATCGCGATAGCCGCGTCGTCGAACTACATTAACGTAAAGGAGTCGGCCAAGGGCGGGTTTATCATGTTCGTGACCGCATGGGCCGTCTTCAACCTCGTCGCGGCATGGTGGTGGCCGCTCTTAGGCATGGGGTATTCGCGATGAAAAAGGTGCTGATAGTGCTCTCGACCTCCGGGACCTCGGAGGAGGCGATTGACTACGCGGTAAAGAGGGCTAAAAAGGACGGCGCAGGGCTCGTCGCGCTCTACCTCCTTGAGATGGGGCTCGCCAGCGAGATCTTTGACAAGTTCTCTGACATAGGCTTTATCGGCGACAAGCCCTCGACGCAGTTATCCGAGTCCATAATGAAGGAGTACCGCCAGAGGGGGTACGAGGAACTCGGCAAGGTGCAGATAAGGGCGATGGAAGAGGGTGTTGACTTCGAGCCCCTGATGGAGCAGGGCGACTTCATGCAGAGGGTCCTCTCCCTTATAAAGACTATGGACGTTTCGACCGCCGTGTTAGTAAAGAGGCGGAAGAGGAGCTTTGTAAAGTACTTTTCCAGGTCCATGGCCGACGAGGTCAAGGAAAAGGCCTTGTGCGAGGTCGTGCTCTTCGAGGAGGGTTAGATGGATAAGGCTTGGACTGAAGAGGAATTGAAAGAGGTCAACGCGTCGCTCGAGGGTAAGGGGCCGGAGGCCGCGATAAAATGGGTCGTCGAAAATTTCAGGCGCGACGAGTTCGCGCTCGCCTGCAGTTTCGCGGAGCTGACGCTCCTTGACATGATCGTCAAGATAAAGCCGGACGCGAGGATATTCTACCTCGACACCGGGCACCTTTTTAAGGAAACGCTTGACGTCGTAAAGAGGGCTGAGGCGAAGTACGGGATAAAGGTCGAGAGGCACACGGCGTGTATCTCGGCAAAAGAGATGGATGAGAAGTACGGCCCTGAGCTCTGGAAGACCGACCCGGACAGGTGTTGCGAGATATTGAAGGTAGAGCCCTTGAAGAAGGTGTTGTCCGGGCTTAAGTGCTGGATGACGGGCCTCCGGCGTACAGAGGCCTCTACGAGGGCGGGGGCGCCAATCGTCGCGTGGGACAGGAAGTTCAACCTCGTAAAGGTGAACCCCATAGTCGACTGGACCGAGAAGCAGGTCTGGGACTATATCGCGGCGAACGGCGTCCCGTACAACAGACTCATCGACGAGGGATACCCTTCTATCGGGTGTGAGCCCTGCACGAGGCAGGTCGCCCCGGGAGAGGACCCGCGTAGCGGCAGGTGGGCTGGCAAGAAGACCGAATGCGGCCTGCATAAATAGGTCATGGGACTTATTACCCTCGCAAAAGAGACGCTCTTAATTGCGCTGAAGGCCGGTGAAGAGATATTAAGGGTCTACGAGGGGGGCGACCTCAAGACGACCTGCAAGGAAGACAGCTCGCCTCTGACAGCCGCAGACGAGGCGGCGGATAAGGTAATAGGCGAGGGGTTTAAAAAAATCACCCCTGGTATCCCGGTCCTCTCTGAAGAGACGAAGGCCGAGCCGTATGAAGTGCGCAAGTCCTGGAAGCGCCTCTGGATAGTAGACCCGCTCGACGGCACAAAGGAGTTTATAAAAAAGAACGGCGAGTTCACGGTGAATATCGCGCTCATCGAGGACGGAAGCCCTGTATTAGGTATAGTCCACGCGCCCGCGTTCGGCGTGAGCTACTGCGGGATAGTCGGCGAGGGGGCGTTCAGGATTGACAAGGACGGCGAGACCGTGATAAGGGTCGCGGATTACAGGGGGCAAGGGCTTAAGGTCGTGGGCTCGCGCTCACACGCAACTCCGGAGCTTGGGGAATTTGTAAAAAAAATCGGCGAAGCGGATTTTATCTCAATGGGGAGTTCTCTTAAGTTCTGCCTCGTCGCCGAAGGGAGCGCGCACCTGTATCCGAGGTTCGGCCCGACGATGGAGTGGGACACGGCCGCGGCCCATGCGGTGGTAAAAGCCGCCGGCGGGTCTGTTACAGACCTGGAGGGCAGGGAGCTTGTTTATAATAAGGAATATCTCTTGAACCCGTTTTTCATGGTCACCGGGTCGCCGCCGTTCCCGTGGCAGGGGTATCTAAAAAATAGTTAAAATTTAACATAAATAATGGCTCCCTCTAAAAATTAGGGATTTTTAGAGGTGCCTCAAATAGGAAAAAGGAGGATTTGTATTGTGTCGAATATCACCGCGCCGCATGGAGGAGTTTTAAAGGAGTTGATCGTACCCGAAGCCGAGGCCGAACAGCTTAAAAAAGAGGCCCGCGATTTCGCGTCCTGGGACTTAACCGAACGCCAGCTCTGGGACATAGAGATGCTCTTGAACGGCGGGTTCTCTCCGCTCGACGGTTTCATGGGGAAGGCCGACTATGATTCCGTCGTAAAGAAGATGAGGCTCGCCTCAGGCACTGTCTGGACGATGCCCATAACGCTCGACGTGACAGAGGCGTTCGCGGAAAAGATCGGCGCCGGCAAAAACATCGCGCTCCGCGATCCAGAGGGCGTCCTCATCGCCGTCATTGCGGTCTCCGACGTCTGGAGGCCGGATAAGAAGGATGAGGCGTTGAACGTTTTCAAGTCCGACGACGTTGTCCATCCCGGTGTAAACTACCTCTTCAACAGGGCACACCCGGTATACGTCGGCGGAAAGCTCAAAGGCGTGGAGCTCCCGTCCCATTATGACTTCAAGACTCTAAGGAACACGCCGAGGGATCTGCGCGAGAAGTTCAAGAAGCAGGGCTGGCACAAGGTCGTCGCCTTCCAGACGAGAAACCCCATGCACAGGGCGCACCAGGAGCTTACCTTCAGGGCCGCGCAGATGGTCGAATCCAACCTCCTCATCCACCCGGTCGTCGGCATGACAAAGCCCGGCGACATCGATCATTACTCCAGGATCCGTTGCTACGAGCACCTCGTTAAGCAGTACCCCGAGCAGACTACGATGCTCTCGCTCCTTCCGCTCGCCATGAGGATGGGCGGGCCCAGGGAAGCCGTATGGCACTCGATAATAAGGAAGAACTACGGTTGCACGCACTTTATCGTCGGCAGGAACCACGCCGACCCCGGCAAGAACTCGAAGGGCGAGGAGTTCTACGGGCCGTACGATGCGCAGGAACTCCTCGGCAGTCTCCAGGCCGAGATTGGCATTCAGATGGTCCCGTTCCAGGAGATGGTCTACGTGGAGGAGAGGGCCCAGTACTTCCCGGCCGACGAGATAGAAAAGGACATGACGGTGCTTAACATCTCCGGGACCGAATTCAGGAGGAGGCTCATGCTGGGCCTCGACATACCGGAGTGGTTCTCGTACTCCGAGGTGGTGAATGAGCTCAGGAGGACACATCCGCCGAGGCACAAACAGGGCTTCACGGTATTCTTTACGGGACTCTCCGGATCCGGCAAATCCACGATAGCCAACGCCCTCATGGTTAAGCTCATGGAGTCCGGCGGAAGGCCGGTAACGCTCCTTGACGGCGACCTCGTCAGAAAAAATCTCTCGAGTGAGCTTGGTTTTTCCAGGGAGCACAGGGACCTGAACATCCAGAGGATCGGGTTCGTCGCCGGGCAGATAACGAAGAACGGTGGGGCCGCGATATGCGCGCCAATAGCCCCGTACGCGGGGACGAGGAAGGCCGTAAGGGAGGAGATATCGAAGTCCGGCGGCTTTATCGAGGTCCATGTCGCTACTCCCATAGAGGTCTGCGAGGAGCGTGACAGGAAAGGCCTTTACGCCAAGGCGCGCGCCGGCATCATAAAGGAGTTCACCGGCATAAGCGACCCCTACGAGGCCCCGGAGAACGCGGAGCTCGTCATCGACACACGCGATTGCTCCCCTGACGAGGCGTCGCAGAGGATAATCTTGAAACTCGAACAGATGGGGTTTATAAAGTAGCTACTCTAAAAATTGTTATTTTCCCCGGATTTTTAGAGGTAGCCACTGATTTGAAGTTAAGGTCCCGAAGGGGGGATTAACGAATGCAGTCATTGCGAGCCGAGGCGAAGCAATCTCATCTTTAGATTAATCATCCGGCTTGAGATTGCTTCGTCGCCTGCTCGGAGCGCGGCAAAAGCCTAATCTGTGCAAGTAGCGTTTTCCGGGCACAGCCGCTTGATATGGATTTGCCGGTCCGGCGAGGACGCTCCTCGCAATGACAGATGACAGAATGCCCATGACTAACCTAAATGCACTAAAAATAGAGTTCATCGCCTCAGCCGAATCGCTCAAGCCCGGGATACTCGACTTGAGCGACTCAATCTTCAGGAACCCGGAGCTGGGGCTTAAAGAGTACAAGACCTCTTCCTCGATGCAGGCGCTCCTTAAAGAGGCGGGGTTCGTAGTCCAGGCCGGCATAGCCGGGATGGAGACGGCCTTCAGGGCGGCCCTCGGCTCAGGCGCTCCGGCTGTCGCGCTACTTGCCGAGATGGACGCTTTGCCAGGCATAGGCCACGGGTGCGGGCACAATATCGCAGGCATGGCGTCGATCGGCGCGGCGATCTCCCTCGCCCCGCTCCTCAAAAAGCATCTTAAGTCCGGAGACGGCTCCCTCGTCGTACTCGGCACGCCCGCCGAAGAGCTCGGCAAGGGCAAAATAGAGATGGTGAAGCACGGCGTCCTCGAAGGCATCGACGCCGCCATGATGGTCCACGGGTCGTCCAGGAGGACGGTCGTAAAGCATTTTCTGGGGCTCGTCCGCCTGAACTTCGTCTTTCACGGGAGGTCATCCCACGCCTCCGCCTATCCAGAAGAGGGCGTAAACGCTCTCGACGCCGTCATACAGACCTTTAACGCCATATCCGCCTTAAGACAGCAGTTACGCGGCGACGTCAGAGTCCACGGCATAATAACTGACGGCGGAAAGGCCCCGAATATAATCCCGGAGAGGAGTGAGGCGAGCTTCTACGTGAGGGCGAAGGACTTGGATGAGCTCGCCTCTGCACGGGAGCGCGTACTGAACTGCGCCAGGGGTGCGGCCATCGCCGCCGGTTGCACGCTTGAAGCGAAAGAGGTCGGCGATCTCAACGCCCCAATGAAGTTGAACGACGCCTTCGCTTCCGTATACCGGGACTCGCTCGCCTTCCTCGGCCTTGCCGAAGACTTATCCCCGGTCGAGAAGAACGTCGGGTCGTCGGACGTAGGCAACGTCTCCCAGGTAGTCCCCACCATCCACCCGCATGTGCCGATAAGGGACGGCATCAACATCCACACGAGAGAGTTCGCCGAGGCGACCGTCACCCTTGACGGCCACCGCGCCCTCATGGAAGGCGTAAAGGCCCTGGGGCTTACCGCCGTCGACCTCATGTTTGATAAGAAGAAGCTCGCCCTCGTAAAGGCGGACTTCAAGTCCTCGGCCTTCGGCCCCTCTTGATAAAAAGGCCGTAATCGCATATGATTTCAACCATGCGGCTGTGTGCGTTCACTCACAGCATTTCCCGCGCCTCCATGCGATCATATGCAGCCGCGGTCCTCGTCCGATTTTACGTCCGGCTTCTCATCAAGGCCGGACCTTAACGAAATTGAGAACGGAGAGTGTTGATGGCGTTTACCCGCAAAAAGATCATCATAAACCCGTACCAGATAAGGCTCGCCATGAGCCTCTTCATCTACATCATCGTATATTCGATAATACTCGGGTTCATAATATTCTATCCGCTCTATCAGGACCTCAACTACGCGACCGGCCTTGAGGAGCAGACGCGGATATCGGCGACCGTCCTTTACCTCCATAAGCGCGTCTGGATCGGGCTCTTTGTCGCCGCGGCGCTCGCCGCCGTCCACGCTATATTCTCCTCCCACAAGGTCGTCGGCCCGGTGTACAGGTTCGAGATAGCGCTCAAGGACCTTATAGCCGGGAATTACAGCTCGCGTGTAAGGATAAGGAAGGACGACGAGTTCAAGGAGATGGAGGGGTTCTTGAACGAGCTTTCCGCCGCTTTGGAGCTTAAGAGGAACAGGGACGCCCAGTCCTTCGAGGACACAAAAAACAGGCTCGAAACCGTCCAGGCCATGCTTGACGCCGAGGGCGCCAGATACCCCGAGGACGTCAAGCTCCACATCAGGTCCATAATAACCGGATTGAACAGCAGGGGATTCCGGAAATGACGGTAAGCCGTCCAGGACTGCCCCTCAAAGGGGCTTTAAGCAAAAGGGGTTTTACGGTCGTGGAGCTCCTTTTCGTCATGGGCATACTCGGCATACTCGCGGTCATTGCCATCCCGGCGTACACTTCCTTCATACAGAAGGCGAGGGAGACGGCGGTAGTAACGACGCTCTCCAAGATAAAGAGGGGCCAGGAGGTGTACAGGCTCGCGGATTCCGTGGGACTTTACACGGGCGACTTCCAGGCCCTCGTCGCGACAGGTGTTTTGTCGCCTGCGCCGGGGGGTGCGACGCGCGACGAGCACGATTACAGGTTCACGCTCGCCGCGGGCGTATCAGGCGGCGTTCCTTACTGGACGGTAAACGCCAACCCCCTCGATGCAAGCGCCTCGGCCAAGTGGTTTTACATCGACGACGCCGGTGTGGCGAGGTTCGAGACTGGCGCCCCAGCGAACTCCGGGAGCCCGTTGTTCTGACCGTCGCCTGCGATGGACTTGCGTCTGGAAATGTGATATATACTCCGTAACGAGGGCCGTTGCCAGGGTGAGCGGGACCATCGCCGACCAAAGGCCAAAACATTACGGAGGTCTTATGCAACACGGGTCCGAAAGGCCTGCAAGTCTCCTTCTTAAACGCGCTTCACTCGTCCTTATACTGGCAATACTCGCCTCCTTCTCAATCACATACGCCTCGTTTGCCGATGATGCCGGCGAAAGGACCGTTGAGTCTACCGGCATAGCCTCTGTCTCAGGCGGAAACCTCGCGCTCGCGAGGGACTCAGCCATTGCCGACGCTCTTAGGAAGGCCGTCGAGCAGGCCGTGGGCACGCTCGTAGCCTCTGAGACGCTCGTTGAGAACTACCAGCCGCTCCGGGACAACGTCTACACGAAGACCGCCGGGTACATCCGCTCTTATACCGTAATACGCGAAGGCCAGTCCCCTGGGCTCTATCAGGCGACTGTAAGCGCGGTCGTGGCCATAGGCAACATAAAGGACGACCTCGGGGCGATGGGGCTCCTCCACGCCAAGGCCGAGCGCCCGAGGGTCCTCTTCATGATAGCCGAGAAGAGCATCGGCAGGAGGTACTACGCCTTCTGGTGGTGGGGGAGAAGCGAGTTCAAGGGGGAGGCCATAGACATGTCTTCCGCCGAGGCGTCGCTCAAAGAGAGGTTCCTAGAAAAGGGTTTCAATGTGGTCGACTCATCCGCAGGCACCGTCGTCATACAGGACGCCTTCAGGGTGGAGGACCTCTCCAGAGAGGGGGCCGCGAGGGTCGGGAGAGACCTTAACGCCGAGGTCGTTGTATTCGGCAAGGCGTTGGCGACCGAGGGCCCTCGCATGTCCGGGAGCGCCGTCGGGTCTTATATCGCCGACATCACGGCGCAGGCCGTCAGGGTGGACGACGGGGTTGTCCTCGGCTCCGCGAAAGGCCACGGGGTCTCAAGGCACATTTCAGAGGTGACGGGCGGGACAGAGGCGTTGTCAAAGGCGGCGATTGATTTAAGCGACAAGCTCATCACCCAGATAGCGGCGAAGTGGTCGCTCGGGCCTCAGCCCGTGACCTTGAAGATAGACAACATAAACGATTACAAGAGGCTCTCGGATATCAAGAACGCCCTCAAGGGCAGAGTCCGCGGGGTCTCCGGGGTCTACCAGAGGAAGTTCGAGGGCGGCTCGGCCACACTCGAACTCGATTCCAGGCTCACGGCCCAGAACATAGCGGACGAGATATCCAGGCTCGGGCTGAAACTCAAGGTGACGAGGACGACCGCTAACACGATTGAAGCCGCGTTGGAAGACGAACCGCAAAGGCCTTAAGAACGTGGCAGGATTTTTGCTGGCAATAAGGGAGTAAGTGATGAGTAAGAGGTTTTTTGTCCTGTTAGCGATACTGCTATTCCTCGCGGCGGCCTGCGTAGCGCCGCAAAGACGCGTGCGGCCTGACCCGTCGAACCCGGTCTATACGGTCGCGCTCCTTCCCATGTACAACGCGACTAACGACGTCGACGGGCCCAGGGCCGTGAGGGAGGCGTTCTTCAAAAGGCTGGATAACATGAACTACCTGCCGAAGGCCCTCTCCGAGGTCGACCAGACCCTCATGGACAGGATGGGCATTACCCTCGGGAGCCAGCTTGAGATGACAAGCCCCAGGGAGCTTGGAGAGACGCTCGGGGTAGACGGCGTTATATACGGGTATCTCCTTAATTTTGACGATGTGACGACCGGCCTCTATAATATGAAAAAGGTAAGGGCGGCCTTTAAGCTTGTGGATGCGAGGACAGGCAGGGTCGTCTGGGCGCGGGCGCTCGGCGTTAAGAGCGGGCTCGCCGGCGGCGATGTGGGCGTTGGGGTGACGCTCCTTAAGGAGCTGAAAGGGGACGGCCTGGAGGATTTGAAAAACATAAAGGGGCTCTCTGATATCCCGGGCCTTGCCGACTGGCATCTGCTCCGGGCCGGGAAGACCGAGAAGGTCGAGGACGCCGCCATGCTAGCCATAGGGGAGAAGCTCTTCTCAAAGGCCCTCGGCGTGCACCTGAAATTCGAGACCGATGAAATGATAGACAAGCTCATGGCCGGCTTCCCGGCAGGCCCTGGGACGGCAAGTAGAGGAGAGCCCGCAGTGGCGGACGAGGCGAGGCCGAGGTACAGGGACCCCGCGCCTCCTCCCCCGGGAAGGCCCCTCCCGCCGCCGTGGAGATGAGGCTGGCGGAGACCGAAAAAACATGGCAAACGGAGGCATACCTATGATAAAAAACCTGAAGGCCGGCTATGCCGCGCTCTTCGCACTCGCCATATTGCAGACGCCGTTTCTCGGCGGTTGCACCCCGACGACGACAGGCGCTGTAAAGGACGACGTAAGCATCACGGGCCAGACGCAGAGGCTTGAAGCGACAGGGGGTTTATATCGCGGCCCCGAGTACAACATAGCCATACTCCACTTCGATAACAGGACGCCGTCGAGGGTCATAGGCGTGGGAGAGGCGGCGGCCGAGATATTGAGGACCATCGTCAAGCAGTCGGGGCTGGAACCCGTGACGCTTACACGGGACGAGATGCGGGCGCAGGAGAGGTTGATCGAACTACAACAGTCCGGCGCTGTGAAGACCGGCAAGAAGGACGCGGCAGAGGGTTTCGCGTCCGTGGACTTCAGGATCTCCGGCGCGATAACCTCGTACTCTGAGCTTGAGGAGTCCTCCGACGTGCTCCTGGCGCAATCCAAGACACATGTGGCGCGCGTGCAGGTCGATTATTCTCTTGTTGACGTCGCAACCGGCATGAGCCTCGTTTCCGAATCCGGCGTGGGCGAGTACAGGAAAAAGACCGGCGGCCTCCTCGGCCTGGGGTCGAGGTCCACTTCCGACGCGTCGCTTCGCGACGGCGCGTTAAGGGACGCGCTCTCCAAGGCCATGACGAAGATGATAGAGAAGCTCAACGCCATCCCCTTTACGACAAGGGTTGTCCTTGTCGAGCCGGGCGCAATCGTCATAAGGGCCGGCACGAAGTCCCGCCTTGAGCCGGGGACCGTCCTCGGCGTATACAGGCCAGGGGCCGAGCTCATAGACCCGGATACAGGCAGATCCCTCGGCAAAAGGGACAGGCTCATAGGCGAAGTGATACTCACGATGCACCAGAACGAGAAGATATCTGAAGCGTCCGTAAAGTCCGGCGCTGGGTTCCAGGCCGGTGACATAGTAAAGGCCCTAAAATAGGAGGTTTTGATGAAGAAGCTCTTGGCCGCATTTTCACTCCTCCTGCTCTCCGCCTTTGTTTTTTCGGGGTGCGCGAAGCAACTGCCGAAGTGCGACGGCGTAGAGGACAACCCTATCCACCACTACCGTATGGGCATGGAGTTGCTTGACCAGAAGAAGACCGACGAGGCGGCCTCTAAATTCGAGCGCGCCTCCTATTGCGACGATAATTACGGGCCCGCGCACGCCGGGCTCGCCATAGTGGAGGCTATGAGGGCCACAGCCAAGAAGGACAACTCCTACAAGAAGGTGGACGCCGAGCGCGCCAGCGAGCACCTGAAGGCCGCGTACAAGAACGCGTCAAGGCCCGAGGACGAGTTCGCCTATTACCTCGCCTCCATGCGCGTGTTCACGATACTCAAGGCCTCGAAGGGGTGGCTTGGGGAGGTCGAGGACGACTACAAGGACGCCATGAAGCTCAAGGTGGATGAGAGGAAGCTCATATATTACGACGGCAGGGAGGCCGCGAGCTACTTCATGGGCATCGCCTTTCTCGAGGCCCGGGAGTTTCAGAGGGCGCGGGACATGTTCGGAAACGTCCTTGGCGAGAGGGCCGAGTCCAAATGGGCCGCGCGCGCGGACAAGGCATGGAAGAAGGTCGATAAGATCGTAAGGGCCCTTGCCGGGATCACATTAGGCGACGTCGGCAGGGAAATAGCGGTAAAGGATTCCGTCGGCAGGGCCGACATGGCCGCTCTCCTT
Organism: Deltaproteobacteria bacterium GWB2_55_19; assembly: GCA_001797465.1. GTDB lineage: Bacteria > Desulfobacterota > GWC2-55-46 > GWC2-55-46 > GWC2-55-46 > GWB2-55-19. Next base: position 28,608 of record MGPQ01000012.1, read on the forward strand.
ATAGACGAGCTTAAGGTCGACAAGCTCTTCGCTGGCAGGATACCGCTTGCGATGGCGGATAAAAAGAAGGCCGAGTTCGTCCCGGCCGATATGCTCAATAACCCGTTCAGGGAAGAGGCCGAGACCCTAATGAAGTGGAACGTCAGGGGCCTTGAGCCGATATACGATGAAATGACGAAGGCCTACCTCTTCAAGCCCGATAACCAGGTGACGAGAAAGGAGCTCGCCTTCGTAATCGAGGACGTCCTCATGAAGATAACGGGTGACGAGGGGCTGGCAACTGCATACTTCGGCCACGAGAAGTCCCCGTTCCCGGACGTCGCCCCGTCGTCGGCATGGTACAACGCCATCATGAACGTGGCTACGAGGAACATCATGGAAGGTGAGCTCTCAGGGGAGTTCAGGCCGAACGACAGCGTCGACGGGGCCGAGGCGATCCTTGCCGTACGCGTCCTCAGACAGCACCTGAACATACATTAATGGCTATCTCAAGGGCTACCTCTAAAAATTCCTTATTTTTGGAGGTAGCCCTAAAGTCACTGAACAAATCCAGGTTTGAGGGTATAAGCCCTGTTAAGGAGGAAGGATGAGAATACTCAAGGTCCTTATCGTACCCGTGGTCCTGTTCCTTTTTGCCGTCGTTGCCTGGGCCGAGGTCATGCCGCAGGTGACGACCGACCAGAGGCAGGCGTTTGTGACAGGCTCGATAGTAGTAAAAGGCGAGGCTGTCGCTGACAGGGCCCTCCCTGCCGGACAGAGGAGGCTCATGGCCCTTAGAGGCGCTAAGGTCGTGGCCTTCAGGGAAGTGGCGGAGATAATGGAAGGCGTGACCGTCACTGGCGAGACAATGGTTGTGAACATGGCCGCGGAATCCGATACCATACGCTCTACTGTGCAGGGGATAGTCAAGGGGGCGCAGATAGTCAAGGAGGGCTATGACCCCTTAAGCGAGACCGCCGTGGTATATCTCTCGGTGCCGCTGACCGGCCCCAACGGCATCTTCGCCCAGCTCCTTCCCCAGGTGGTGCAGATGTTGCCGCCCCCGGCATTCCTCCCGTACCAGCCGCAACCAGACGTCATGCAGGCGAGGCACGACGGCCTCATAATAGATTGCAGGTCGCAGGCCTTCAAGCCCGCGCTTATAAACAGGATAGTGACGAAGAACGGAGAGATGATCTACGACCCGGCGCGGGTCGCGCAGGAGATCCTTGTCGAGAGGGGCGCGGCAGAGTACACGAACGACGTGGGCAAGGCCAAGGCGCTGCTCTCCGAGCGGGGCTCTTCGAACCCGCTTGTCGTGAAGGCCGGGGGCGTTGTAAAGGGGACCGACGTCGAGGTGGCGCCCGAGGACGCGTCACAGATATTCTCATCGAACCAGTCGGCCAATTACCTCGAGGGCGCGAAGGTCGTATTCGTCCTCAGATAGGGGCAGGCCGTCTTTTGACACTCCCTTTTTATCTGACGGGAGGGGATAGCCGGGGGCGAAGTCTTTCGCCATCGCCAGCCCTTCCCCCATAAAGGGGTAGTGGATTAAGGCCGCGGCAAGCCGCGGCGCATCAACCTTGAGAGAGAAGCAAGATAAATCCATTCCGGAGGTGTATGTGAAAAAGTTTCTCGCGGCTTCTTTGGTCTTTGCGGCAACACTGGCTACCGCCGCTACCGCTTCGGCGGTAGTGGACGTAGAGGGCAGGTACTGGTTTACGAACATGGACGGCACGGTCCAGGTCTCGAACGGGGCGGTCGGCACCGAACTCGACATCGTCGACGACCTCGGCATGGAGGACAAAAACTTCTTCGAGGGCAGGGTAACGCTCGAGCTCGGGAGCCACAAGCTCAGGTACGGGTACATGCCGCTTAAGTGGAGCGGATCAACGACCTTAACCGAGTCCGTCACCTTCGCCGGGCAGACCTACACCGCCAGCGCCGACGTGGATTCCGAATTGAACCTTGCGTACCACAGGCTCGGGTATGAGTACGACTTCATAGACCTGCTTAACAACAAGCTCGGGGTGATAGTGGAGCTTAAGTACTTCGACGGCGACGCCTCGCTCGCCTCCGCCGCACTCGGCCTTGACGAGTCGGAGACGTTCAAGCTCCCGATACCGACCGTCGGCGTCGCCGCGCAGGTAGGCCTGCCGATGATATTCTCCGTAGGCGGCGAGATCACCGGCATATCGCTCGGGTCCTCGGCGTATCTCGTAGACGCCGAGGCGGCGGTGAATCTAAAGCCCGCGCCGTTTGTCATAATCTCCGGCGGGTACAGGATATTCAAGATGCACGCCGAGAGCGACAACGACCTCGCCGAGGTCTCTCTATCCGGCCCGTTCTTGTCTTTAAGGGCGGACTTCTGATCCTTTGACCGCCAGTTTTCAGGCTGGGGTAAACGAGGGGGGACTTCCGCGTCAGGGAAGTCCCCCTGGAATTTTTTTATAGGACTCTCCCGGAGCCCTTCTGCTTCGCTGGAATCAAGGCCCTGGGCGCAGGCGTTCAGGATAAGGACGCCGGATTAACATCGCCTCTCGGCGTCTCGCGCCCGGCGTTTATTTGAGGCCCGGGTGATTTTATGGTTTTTGAGCGGCCTGTCAAGGCAAAAAAAATGAATGGAAACGCTTAAAACGTTAGGCAGGGAGCTCCTGGAGAGGGCGAAGGTCCTCTTTGAGTTCTGGAAGATAATCGTCTCAACGGCGGAATCCGTCCTTTTCCGGTTCAACCTCGGACGCAAGGCGACGCTTGACGTCCTCCTTAAGCAGGTCTATTTCACGGCCTTTGAGGCGCTCCCGATAATATCCTGGATAGCCCTGATCATCGGGCTCATCATCGTCACCCAGGCCTTGAGCATCCTGCCGAGGCTCGGAGGCGAGGGGCTCATCGGCGAGATACTCGTCTGGGTACTCATAAGGGAGCTCGGGCCCGTGTTCGCCTCCGTCATAGTGATTGCGAGGAGCGGCACCGCCATGGCTTCCGAGCTCGGGCTGATGAAGAGCTCGAATGAGGTCTCGGCGCTCGAGGTGATGGGCATAGACCCCATGCACTATCTAATCGCGCCGAGGGTCCTCGGGACGATGATAAGCGTCTTTGTCCTCACCTTTTATTTTGAGGCGATATCGATACTCGGCGGCTACCTGCTCGCCGGTTTCGGAAAGAACATCGCCTTTTCCGTCTTTGTCGATTCCATCATGCAGGCCATGGGTTTTGTCGAGGTCTCGGTCTCGCTCCTTAAGAGTCTCCTCTTCGGGCTGATTATCGGGACCGTCAGCTCTTATTACGGCCTGAGGGTTAAGAGGTCGATAACAGAGATACCGCAGGCTACCACGAAGGCGGTCATGGGGAGCCTCAGGCTCGTTTTCGTAACCGACGCGGTCATAACCATCCTCTTTTTCATCTGAATATTATGGGAACGCTTGTCGATATAAAGTCCGTATCCTGCTACAACGAGGCGGGCCGTCCGCTTTTTGAGGACGCGAGCCTTTCTTTCTCAGGCGGGGAAAGGGTGCTCATCATCGCGCCCGTGGCCTCTGGAAAAAGCGTCCTCATAAGGATGCTCGCCGGACTCTCCATGCCCGATAAGGGTACGGTCAGGGTCTTCGGCGAGGATATCGCTTCGCTTACGAAGGACGGGCTCAATAAGCTCAGACAGAGGATGGGGTTCGTCTTTCACGACTCCGTCCTCATAAGCAATTTGAAGGTCATTGAAAACGTCGCGTTGCCGCTCATATATCATCGCGCCGCGCTGTCTTATGAGGATGCCATGCAGAAGGCGGCGAGGCTCCTGGAGGGGACCGGCTTCAGGGGCGACCTGTGGGGCCTGCCTGGGATGCTCCCGCTTTACGCGAAAAAGGAAATCGCGCTCGCGAGGGCGCTTGTCCTGAGGCCTGAGATAATCGTCTGCGAGAACCTCTGGGACGGCCTTACGGACACGGAAAAGACGGGTCTCTCGTCGCTCCTACTCCAGTACCATAAGTCGAACCCCGGGGGCCTCCTTGTCTTTACGGCCCTGTCCGACGCGGACGCGCCGCACGTGCGGCCCCATCGCGTAATAAGAATAGAGGGTTGCATGATATCAGAGGAATTAAGGGCTTAGGATGACGATAAGGCAGAAAGACCCGAGGTTTAAAAACCTCGAGATCAAAACCGGAATAATGGTCGTGATAGCCATTTTGGGTGTCGCGCTCGTCATGGCCTTCATAGGCCTTGAGAAGGACCTTTTCTCAGCGAAGTACAGGGTGTATTTCATATCCGAAAGCGGGTCCGGGTTTGTCGAAGGGATGCCCGTAAAGCTCTCAGGCTTCAGGATCGGAAGGGTTAAAAAGATAGAGCTCACCGAGGACGCGAGGGTCAGGATAGTCGCTGAGCTGAACAGGAAGTACGAGCGCTGGATAAGGGACGATTCAGTCGCGCGCCTTTCCAAGGAAGGTCTGATAGGAGACCCGTACGTCGAGGTAACGGCAGGCAACGCGGAGCGGCGCATGCTCGTCAACAACGACGCGATCCAGTACGTAAAAGAGGGCGGGATGGAGGAGCTTGTAGAGAAGGCGAAGCCTGTGCTGAACGAGATAAAGGACATCATACATTACGTCAACGACCCCGATGGCGACATAAAGGTGATGCTCTCGAACCTGAAGGAACTCTCGGTAGAGGTGAGGGAGACGAGGCGGGCGGTTGACGCGACACTAAAGGACGCCGGAAAGTCTATAAGGGACGCCGACAGGCTCGTACTCGACTTGAACGACAGGACGAAGTCGCTTATTGATAACGCCGACAGGACCATAACGCGTCTCGACCCGGTCATAACGAGGATAGAAGACGCGGCCGGCAAGGCCGGGGCCGCAATCGACAGGTTCCCTGAGACGATGGAAAAGGTAGAGCGCATAGCCGACAATGTGAGGCTCTTGACCGACGCGCTCGCAAAAGAGACCCCGAGGATACGGGAGATGCTCGTCAACGCGGATGAGACGCTCTGGGAGAGCAAGGAGATGGTAAAGGGCGTAAAAGAGAGCTGGCCCGTGAGGCTTATGATCCCTCCGGCGAAGGGGCCGGAGCTCGTCCCTTTAGACGGCTACCTGCTTAACAACGGCAAGTCCGCGCCGATGAAAAAGGCCGAATGATGAAGTTTAAGAAGTTTATGGTGTTGATGTCGGCCGCAGGCCTCGTCTACGGGTGCGCCCCGCGCGTGGAGGACGCACGCCTGGCGTCAAAGTCCGCTGAGGCGAGGATGAAAGGGGTGGCCTGGTACGCGGATGGGGACTACCCCCGCGCGCTCGCGCGGTTCAGCGAGGCCTTGAGCATGGACAGGGCCTCTGACGACAGAAAATCCGAGGCCCTTGACCTCGTGGACATAGGCAGGGTATATATATCGGTCAACGACGCGGTGTCAGCCAGGCGCTTTCTCGGCGAGACTGTGAGGCTCTCGACGACCGAAGGCTTCCACGAGGTCCTCTCAGAGGCCTATGCGACGCTCGCCAAGGTTGAGCTCATGGAGAACGATAGGCCCTCTGCCATGAAATACATCGATGAATCGATTAAGACGGACGCCTCGCTCTCAAGGAAAGAGTCCGGCGGAAAGCTCAACCTTAAGGCATCCATAGTTTTATCCGATGACAGGGCGGGTGAGGCCGTCGCGCTCTTTGAGAGGGCGCTCTCTATCAATGAGTCCGCCGGCGACGATGGCGAGGCCGCCAACTCTTTACGGGGCCTCGGGGACGCCGCGTTCGCTTCAGGCGACCACGCTGGCGCGTTCAGACACTACGAGGCCGCTTACTCGAAGGACAAAAGGCTCGGCCTCTCGACCAGGATAGCGCGAGACCTGTACGGTATGGCTGAGGCCCAACTTGTAATGGGCAGGAAGGACGAAGCGCTTTATCTCCTTGAGCGCTCCTATTACGTCAGCCTGAGCGGAAAGGACGCGGCCTTCGCGGCGAAGAGCCTCGGGGGGATGATATCCATCTTGGAAGGCTCCGGCGACATTGAAAAGGCCCGCGGTCTCAAGGAAATAAAAGACGGGCTTGAGTCTAAAGAAAATACGGGCGAAACTCTCAGATGAAACCAAGGGTACTTGCGGTAGACGACGACGAAAGAAACCTCTCGCTCCTCTCAGCCAAGCTCGAAAGGGAGGGCTACGAGGTCACGAGCGCGAGAAACGGGATAGAGGCGCTCGCGAAGGTCAGGCAGAACCCGCCGGACCTGATCCTCATGGACGTCATGATGCCGCAGATGGACGGGTATGAGGCCTTAAGACAGCTCAAGTCCCGCGAGGATACGCGCTACATCCCGGTAATAATGCTCACGGGGAGGACCGAGATAGAGGACAAGGTCCTCGGCTTCGAGGTCGGCGCCGAGGACTACATAAACAAGCCTTACAGCCTCCAGGAGGTGGCGGCGAGGGTAAAGTCGCTTCTCCGCATGAGGGCGCTTCAAACGCGCCTGCGCGACACCGAGAAGATGGCGGCGCTCGGAGGCATGGTCGACGGAATAGCCCACGAGATCAGGAACCCGCTTACCGCCATAGGCGGCATGGCAAGGCGGCTCTTTGAGGGCGAGACCGACCCCCAGCACAAGGAGTACGCCCAGTGGATCATAAAGTCAGTCGAGCGCCTTGAAAGGATGCTCCAGAGGATAGACGAGTACAAGCGCATACTCTCATCCACGCTCTCCCCCGGGGACGTTAACAAGGTCATAAACGACGCGGTAAAGGAAATAGAGGAGTTCATCGAGGTCAAGGGCAAGGACATCAAGGTCTTGAAGCTCCTCATGCCTGATCCGCCGGTTGTGAAACTCGACTACGGCAATTTCAAGAGCGCCCTTTACAACATACTCCAGAACTCGGTGGAGGCGATAGACAATAAGGGAGAAATAAGGGTGGAGACCCTGCCGTCCCCGGACTCGGTCCTCGTTATCAGGATAATCGACACCGGAGGAGGCATAAGCCCGGACGATATCAGGAAGATATTCAACCCGTTCCAGTCCTCGAAGTTCGAGGGCGCGGGGCTCGGCCTCACCATCACCTACAGGATAGTAATCGACCACGGCGGCGACATAGAGGTCGAAAGCAAGAAGGGTGAGGGGACGACCGTCACGATAAAACTCCACCCGGTCCCGGCGAGATAGTCTTGTAAGGTGCGCACGGCGCACCCTACCCGGCTACGGCTTCCTATCAAATCAGGCCTTCGTGGGGTGGGGGAGCCGGAGGACCGTGTCCTTGAGGAAGTTCGCGTCGTCCTTCTCCGGGTAGTCGATGTTGTAGTGGAGGCCGCGGGACTCCTTCCTCAGCCGCGCGGACTTTATGATTAGCTCGGCGACGGTTGAGATGTTCCTTAGCTCTATCAGGTTGTTCGTAATCTTGAAGTCCCAGTAGTAGTCGTTGATCTCGTCCTTTAGGAGATTGATCCTTCTTTCCGCCCTCTCAAGCCTCTTATCCGACCTTACGATCCCGACGTAGTTCCACATGAAGCGCCTTATCTCGTCCCAGTTCTGGGTGATGACTACCGCCTCGTCGCTGACGACAGCGCCGCCAGGCTCCCATGCGGGTATCGAGGGGACGGCGTCTTTCGTCGCCTTTACGACCTCTCCGGCGTGCCTGGAGGCCCTCTCGGCTATGACGAGAGATTCAAGCAAAGAGTTCGAGGCGAGCCTGTTCGCGCCGTGCAACCCGGTGCAGGCGCTCTCTCCGGCGACGTAGAGCCTTTTTAAAGTGGATAGGCCGTCTGCGCCGGTCACAACCCCGCCGCAGGTATAGTGGGCGGCCGGTACGACCGGTATCGGCTCCTTTGTCATGTCGATGCCGAATTCGAGGCACTTGGTGTGGATGTTGGGGAATCGATCCCTTAAAAAGCCCGCCGGCTTTGATGTCATGTCGAGGTAGACGCAGTCGTCGCCGCTCTTCTTCAACTCGAAGTCTATGGCGCGGGCCACTATGTCCCTCGGCGCGAGGTCGGCCATGGGGTGGTGCCTCTTCATGAAGGGGTCGTTGTCCTTGAGCCTTAAGACCCCGCCTTCGCCTCTAAGCGCTTCTGATATAAGAAAGCTCTTGGCCTTCGAGTGATAGAGGCAGGTCGGGTGGAACTGGATGAACTCCATGTTCGCTATGTCCGCGCCGGCCCTGTATGCCATCGCGATGCCGTCGCCGGTCGCTATATCCGGGTTGCTGGTGTACAGGTAGACCTTGCCCGCGCCTCCGGTTGCGAGTAGCGTAGCCTTCGCGAGAAATGTATTCACCTCGCCCGTAGTTTTATCGAGCGCGTACGCCCCCCATATCCCCTCCTCGTCGGTAGGCCCGACGAACTTGGCGTGGGAGAGGAGGTCGATAGCGATGTGGTTTTCAAATACCTTTATATTGGGGTTAGTCTCGACGGAGGCGACGAGCGCTTCCTCCACTGCCTTGCCGGTAAGGTCCTCTGCGTGCACTATACGCCTCTTCGAGTGGCCGCCCTCTCTTCCGAGATCGAGCTCGCGCTCGTGCCCGTTAACCCTGCTTGAGAACTTTACGCCGAGCTCAATGAGCTCGTGGATGCGCGCCGGCCCGTCTTTTACTACAAGCGCGACTATGTCCTCGCGGCAGAGCCCGGCCCCGGCGTATAAGGTGTCTTTTATGTGCGAATCGAAGGTGTCTTCCTTGCTTATGACCGAGGCGATGCCGCCCTGGGCGTAGAAGGTAGCGGATTCCCTTATGGCGCGTTTGGTTATGATTGACACGGTCCCGTTTTGGGCGGCCTTGAGCGCGAAGCTCAATCCCGCGATGCCGCTCCCGATAACCAGAAAATCGCTTCTTTTCTCCACATCCGCCCCTTAAAAGAGTAAAGTCGACGCCCGATACATCCGATAAGAATACGGGGCCTTATGAGAGATTAAGACAAGAGGTTTGCTTTGTCAAATTTTTATTACAGGGACGGCCGATTATGCCCTGTTCCTATGTGCGGCGTGACTTAGGTGCTTGCCAAATCGTGTAATAAGTAATACACTTTAGTCGGGGAGAGTTCCTTTTGATGGAGTGTCTCCAGAGGGTGTTAAATGTTTAAGAGAATGATAACCTCAGTTTTTTTCGCGGCGGTCGTTGTATTCATGCTCTCCGGCGCCGCATCGGCGGACTTTTACAGGTATGTGGATGAGGACGGGGTCGTGCATATAACGAACGTCCCGACCACGACCAGATACAAGTGGATGATGTCAGAGAAGAAGCCTAAGGCGGGAAACTCAACTGAATCCGCCTCATACAAGAAGACCGCCTATTCGACGAAGATACCCGTAAACGGCAAGTACGAGGATATCATCTATAACGCCGCACAGCGCTACGGCATAGACCCGAAGCTCGTAAAGGCGATAGTAAAGGCCGAGAGCGATTTTGATTCCGCCGCCGTGTCTGTCGCCGGGGCCAGGGGCCTCATGCAGTTAATGCCTGAGACGGCGAGGATCATGGGGGTGCGCGACGTCCACGACCCCGAGGACAACGTCGAAGGGGGCATCAGGTACTTGAGCAAGCTGCTTAAGATGTTCGACTGGAAGATACCTCTGGCCGTCGCCGCGTACAACGCGGGAGAGAACGCTGTATTGAAGTACGGCACGATCCCGCCATATTCGGAGACGCAGACCTATGTGAAAAGGGTGCTCTATTATTACGGACAGTATAAGGGGACAGGGGCTTAAGGCCACAGAGCGCCGGAATACCGCATACCAGTGTAGCTCCCCGGCCTTGTCGTAGCGCTTATGTCCGTTGTGTCCTGACGTCCTGTATTTTTTCTGTTTAACTTTTAGATAGACCCCATAAATCAGAAGATTTATGGGGTTTTTTTAGTAGTGCGGGCTGTGTTAGTGTAGCGTAACCCGACTGTGATGCCCCTCGGACGCGCTAAACAATTTTGATAAAATACCGGTGAAAGGACGAAAGTGGCTGAAAAGCTGAAAGAAGAATTCCGGTTCCTTAACCGTTGGGCTATCCCTCTGCTTTTGTTGTTCATCGCCTCGCGTTTTTTATGGCTCCTTAATTTCCCCATATTCAACGACGAGGCCCTTTACATCAACTACTCCCAGCTGATGCACGCGGATTGGGACGGCGCGAAGTTCATCTCTGTCGCAAACCCGAACCATGACTGGAAGCCGCCGCTCCTGTACTGGTTTTGCGCGCCTTTTATCGGATCGGCCGGAGACCCGTTGCTCACGGCGAGGCTGGTCTCGGCATCTGTCTCTGTAACAGGTTTTTTGTCGGTATATTATTTCGCGGGATATTATTTTAATGATAAAAGGGCCGCCTTCTGGGCCGGCCTTCTCTGGATACTCAATCCGTTGGTGATCTTTTATGACAGGGCGTTTTTAGCCGAGACGTTCGTCTATTCATTTTCAGCGGCGGCCCTCTTATTCACATATCTTGCCGTCTCAAAGAACAGGATATTCATATTCCTCGCAGTGCCTTTCGGCGCTTTCGCGCTCTTATCCAAGCAGTCTGGTCAATTAACCGTCATCTCGCTATTATTTCTCGCCTTCCTTGATTTCAAAAAAGCGGATACCGGGCATAAAGGCCGCCTGAATATAGACTTCAAGAGCGCCCTCCTGGCCGCCATTGCCGCTCTACTCGCATATCTTCTCTACCGGGCGATAATACCCGCGGAATATTTCAGCGATTATGGGGTGTTCATCGGGAGATGGACCTTTTCGCTTGCGGATTTATTAAAGTTTCCGGTTGGAAGCTGGCTGAACAACCTTGGAATGGTGTATCTGCTCTATTCGCATTATTACACCTTTATTGCGTTGGCCGCCGTGGTGTTGTTTATCTTCTGCGCTTATGGCGGAGGCAGGCGTCATCTGATACTCCTTGCCCTGTTCCTCTTTAACTCCTTTGCGGTCATATTCGGTATGAGGTCCTTCAACGAGTATATATACAACACTTCAAACGCGGTCTATCTGACGCTTATACTCGGTTTTTCAGCCGGCCATATTATGGGCTTCGCCGAAAGGAGAGGCAGGCCTCTCTTTAAATATATTTGCAAAAGTTCCGTGGCCGTATTGCCGGCCCTGTGGATATCCGTCTTACCCTGGTACTACGGCCCGGCTGAATCCTATATCGATAAATACGGCACGCCCTGGATGAAAGAGAATTTTCTTCTTGGCTGGCCAAGCGGCTTTGGGGTAAAAGAGGCGGTTGCTCTCCTGGAAAAGGAGAGCGGCAAGACCGTCTATCTCGATCCTCAGCCTGGAAACCCCCGCACGGCCATACTTGTTTACAGGCAGAGATACCCTTCTCTGGAATTCGTACCAATAGACCGGAACGTGATCGACGGCCTGTATGAAATCGACGCGAAGAAGGCGATATTCTTGTTCAGAAACAGGCCTGGACTCGACTGGTCTGATAAGGTATTAAGGCATGATGTCTGTAAGGAAAAGATTATATTCAAAACGGTTGACCGGCAGGTCCCGCTCGTTTTCTGTAAAGGGGAATAGGCAGTGGTAGTGGTAAGTTGGGCTGAGCGCAGTGAAGCCCAACAATCAAAAAGACCAGACCTGCAAGACCGTTGGGTTACGCTTCGCTAACCCAACCTACCCTGCTCACCCATGCCTGGGGAGTTTTGAAAAACAAAAAAGATGTTTTCGTTCTGTCTTTACAAACACACCGGCGCATGGCGGAGAGCGCCTAAGGGAGGGAGAGGCGAGCGCGCCGGGGTAGATTAGACGCGAAGCGCCGTCGGTGCGCGCGAGCGGGTGGAGGAGGAAGAAAGCGCTAGGAGCCATGCGAATGAGCGCGCGGAGCGCGCAAAAGGGCTTTAGGCAGAGACTAATATGTCACGAATTTAATGGGTTCAGGTTTGTAGCCTGAACCCGCGAAACTTCACACCCTCCCCTTAATCCCCTCCCATCAAGGGGGGAAGATAATAAGTGGGGCTCAGTTGCCCCTTCCTCCCTCCATTCCCGTTTTTCCTTGAATTCCCGCCGCTTTTTGGTATAAATAGATTTTAAACAAAGTGAGACGGAAAAGCCGTGAGCCAGATATTAAACCTGCCAAATAGCCTCTCCTTAGCGAGGATCGGGGCGGCGCCAGTCTTCGCCTTCCTCCTCCTCTATCCGGGAGAGACGATGAGCATCGTGACAGCGGTCATCTTCATACTGGTGTGCATCACCGACTGGCTCGACGGCTACTTCGCGAGAAAACTGGGGGTCATCACCACATTAGGGAAGTTCCTCGACCCTCTGGCGGACAAGCTCCTCATAACGACGGCGTTTATCATGCTCATACCGCTCGGAAGGGTCCCTGCGTGGATCGTTGCGCTCATGATATCGAGGGAGATGGCTGTAACGGGCCTCCGCGCCATCGCTTCGAACATGGGGGTCGTCATATCGGCGTCGAAACTCGGCAAGCTCAAGACCGTCTCCCAGATCGTATGCATCGTCCCGCTCCTCCTGCACTATCCCTTCATGGGTTTCGACTTCCACCTCATCGGCACGGTCCTCCTCCTTGTGTCCTTCATGCTCACCATCTGGTCCGGTGTCGATTACTTCTGGAGTTTCTTCAGGAACTACAGCCTCTCGGGCAATTGACGGAATCCGCGCTGTAGGGTAATATTTAAGCGGCCTGCGCACCGGGGACCACTGCCGACGATAAGCTGTCGCCGGGATATTATCCTTAAAAGGCATAGGTAAGGATGAGGCTCAAGCTCACCAACAGGTTCGCCATTTATATCGGCGGGATACTCCTTGCCGGCATACTCTCTCTTATAGCCTACGACATATATTCCAGTTCCGTTCTGCTGAGGGACATCGGCAGGAACGAGGCCGGAGAGTTCCTCAATACCGTCTCCGATGAGCTCTTCACCGCCATGCTCTCCGGCAAAGGCAGGGCAGGCAACAGGGCCGTAATCGACAGGCTCAAAAAACGCCCTGGCGTCGACGATCTCCGGATAATCCACGGCCCGAGCCTCGATAAGCAGTACGGCATAGAGGAGGGCGAGATACCGGTGGATGCCATGGACAGGAAGGCCCTCGAAGGGACGCCCGCGTTCGGCCTGGAGTACAGGGACGGGCACAAGGCCGCGAGGCTTGTCATGTCCATAACCATGAAGGAGGATTGCACCGGGTGCCATATCTCCCATCCCGGACAGGTGATCGGGGCGCTCTCTGCCAGCATTTCCCTCGGCAAATTTGAGGGCCTGATAGCCGGGCACACGAGGAAGTTTATTTACTGGGGCGGCGGCATACTCGCGCTTACCTCCATCGCCGCCTTCGTCCTGACGAGGAAAAGGCTCCTTGAGCCGCTGGATAAGCTCAAGGAGGCCGCCCTTTCGATCGCCGCCGGGGACTTGGGCTTCAGGGTGAGGTTGAAAACCGGGGACGAGATAGAGGAACTCGGCATGGCCTTTGACGAAATGGCGGAGTCTCTCTCCGAGGCTACGGAGAGGCTCAAGTACCTGAACGAGAGGCACTCAAGGCTCGTGCAAAGCGCGGCGGACGCCATCGTGTTGAAGGACATCGGGACGAAGATGATAGTGGAGGCGAACCCTGCCGCGGCCGTCCTCACCGGGTATCCCGTGGAGGAACTCCTCGATCTGCCCTCCGAGCGGCTCTACCAGCCGGGGAGACAGGAAGAGTACAGGGCGGTCTTCAAAAGGTGGGTGCATGACGGAAAGGGATACCTCCACGGCGGGGCTATCATAAAAAAGGACGGCTTCGAGGTGCCGATAGAGATAGCCGCCTCCGTGTTGACGCTCGACGGCAGACCCATGATGCAGGAGATATGGCGGGATTTGACCGAGCGCCAGGGTTTCGAAGACACCATCAGGCGGCAGGTCGCAGAGCTCGAGGGGACGGTAAAAGAGAGGACGCTCGAGCTGAACAACTCCCTTAAGGAGCTCGGGGAGGCGTACGGGAAGCTCAAGGAATCCGAACAGAAGCTGATAGAGTCTGCCAAGCTCGTCTCACTGGGCGAGATGGGAGCCGGGATCGCCCACGAGCTCAACAGCCCCATAGCCGGGATATTGTCCATAACTGAGGCACTCATCAAAAGGACCGCCGAAGACCACCCGAACCGCCATCTCCTCATGAAGGTGAGGGAGGCGGCCGTACGCTCCAAGTACATCATCATGGACATGCTCACCTACGCGAGGCCTGCGAAGGGCGCCTTCGCCCCCATGTACCTGAACGAGACGGTCAAGGCGACTTTGGCGCTCTTCGCCTCAGAGATAAACGTCGGCGCCATAACAATCGTAGCCGATTACGACCCGGCGCTACCCGAGGTCTTCGGCAACCAGGGTCAGATGATGCAGGTCATACTGAACATCATAAAGAACGCGAGGGATGCCGCTGGCCCGGGCGGCACCATCTTTATCTCCACGAGGTCAGTGAGCGATGGATACGGCGAGTTCTCCGCAGTCGAGGTCCGCGACACCGGCCCCGGCATAAGGGCCGATGCCAGGGACAGGATATTCGACCCGTTCTTTACTACCAAGGAGAAGGGAGGGGGGCTTAACATCGGGCTCGGCCTCTCCATAGCAAGGTCCATAGTGAAGGAGCACGGCGGCAGGATCGAGTCCTTCAACCATGAGGCAGGGGGGGCGGTCTTCAGGATACACATACCTGCCTATAAAAAGGGGTTGACGGTCTTGTCCTGATGCCAAAGGGTGCTTTATATGTTTTTTAACGGGTTCGGAGCGTTTATCTGAGGAACACCAAGTACCAAAAATTACATATTTTTTAAGATTTCCCCTGATCGTCCGATAAATTAAATATGGCAGGTAGTTATGAGCGGCGTTAAAATAAGAGGCAATGTCCTCATAGTCGATGACGAGGAGACCGTGGGCATCGGTATGTCCGAAATGCTTAAGGACGCGGGATTCCACGCCGTCTATGTGACAAATGGCGCCGAAGCTGTCAGAGAAGCTCAAAAGTCACAGTATTCACTTGTATTTATGGATATGGTAATGCCCGGGATGAACGGGCTTGAGACGTTCAGGGATATCAAAAAGGTAAGCCCCGGGTCGAGGGTCGTCCTTTTCACCGGCTTTTTCATAGACGCCGAGAACGTCATATACCAGGGCATAAGGGAAGGGATGATAGACGAGTTCATAAGAAAACCCTTCTTTGCCGACGAAATAATCACGACCGCGAGGAAGTACGCGTCCTAAGCCTTGAAGGAGAGGCGTTCTCGCTCCTCTATGCCCTTAAAACCATAGCTTTTCCAATTGGTTATCTTGCCTGCCCCGTACATCCGGCAGGGCCTATTTACCTTGACATAAAAAGTTAATTTTTATAAGATAGCCGAAGACCGACAATTTTTGTCACCCATGAAAAGCGGAATTTTAAATGACCGACCGGATAGGCGAGCTTCTATTAAGGGAACGGCTCATTACGCCCGAGCAGTTGAAGAAGGCGATAGAAGAGCAGAAAAAAAGCGGCGGCAGGCTTGGGTTCAACCTTACGAAGCTCGGTTTTATTACCGAGAAGGACCTTACCGCTTTCCTAAGCCGCCAGTACGGCATACCAACCATTGACCTCTCCTCTCAGGAAATAGACCACGAGATAATAAAGCTCATCCCCGAGGACGTCGCCCAGAAGTACCAGGTCATACCCATAAGCAGGACCGGGTCCACGCTCGTCGTGGCAATGGCCGACCCTTCGAACATCTTCGCCATAGACGACATAAAGTTCCTGACCGGCTACAACGTGGAGCCTCTCGTAGCCTCTGACGCCGCCATCAAGACCGCCATAGAAAAACTCTATGAGACGCCGGAGATGGGGCTCGAAGGCGTGCTTACCGAGTTCGACGAGGGCGAGATGGAGGTCATAAAGGAAGAGGAAGAGGTCGATATAACGGACCTTAAGAAGGCGGTCGAGGACGCGCCTGTCGTAAAGCTCGTGAACCTCATCCTCACGGACGCCATCAAGCGCGGCGCGAGCGACATCCACATAGAGCCGTACGAGAAGCACTTCCGCGTAAGGTACAGGATAGACGGTATCCTCCAGGAGGTGATGAAGCCTCCGATGAAGCTCAAGAATGCGATAGTGTCAAGGATCAAAATAATGAGCAACCTCGATATCGCCGAACGCAGGCTCCCGCAGGACGGCAGGATAAAGCTCAAGCTCTCAAAGAACAAGGAGATGGACTACAGGGTCTCGGTCCTCCCGACGCTCTTCGGCGAGAAGGTCGTATTGAGGTTGCTCGACAAGAGCAACCTCCAGCTCGACATGACCAAGCTCGGCTTCGAGGAAAAGCCGCTCAAAGACTTCATGACCGCCATACACAAGCCCTGGGGCATAGTCCTCGTCACGGGCCCCACCGGGTCCGGCAAGACCACGACCCTGTACTCCGCGCTCTCCGAGCTCAACAAGATAAGCGAGAACATTTCGACCGCCGAAGACCCGGTGGAATTCAACCTCATGGGCATAAACCAGGTCCAGATGCACGAGGATATCGGCCTTAACTTCGCGGCGTCGCTCCGTAGCTTCCTCAGGCAGGACCCGGACATAATAATGGTCGGGGAGATAAGGGACTATGAGACCGCCGAGATCGCCATAAAGGCGGCGCTTACCGGACATATGGTCCTGTCCACCCTCCACACGAACGACGCGCCTTCTACCGTAAACAGGCTCCTTAACATGGGCATCGAGCCCTTCCTCGTCTCCTCGTCCTGCAACCTCATACTCGCGCAGAGGCTCGCGAGGAAGATATGCAAGGAATGCAGGGTTAAACTGCCGATTGCCGAGAAGGTCCTCATGGACCTCGGCGTTTCTCAGCAGGAGGCGCAGAAGATGGAGTGCTTCAAGGGGAGCGGGTGCGCCGTCTGCGCCGGCACGGGATACAAGGGCAGGATAGCGCTTTACGAGGTCATGCCGTTCACGGAGTCCATAAAGGAGTTCGTCTTGAACGGCGCCTCAACGGCCGAGATAAAGCGCGCGGCCATAAAGGACGGTATGAAGTCTCTGCGCATGAGCGGCATTACAAAGGTAGCAGAGGGCGTGACAACCATAGAGGAGATATTGAGGGTCACGATGGCGGATTAGCCCGGACGCGCTCACGCGGGGCTTATTTTCGGGTTTACGGCCTTCCAGGCAATGTAACTTTAGTCCTTACGCCTGTCGTAAGGATGGTTTAGGATTTCAGAGGCGCCAGGGTAAGGCGCATGGAGGCTTTAATGGCGGTAGAAGGCGGCAGTCCAAAACTCAGCCTGCAGGAACTCCTAAGGGTTATGGTCGACCAGGGCGGCTCCGACCTCCACATCGCGGCGGGCTCCGCCCCGAGGATAAGGCTCCACGGCAAGCTCTCGCCGATGAACACCCCGGCAATGAACGGGGTCGAGACAAAACAGCTCTGTTACTCCATCCTTACCGACATACAGAAGCACAAGTTCGAGGAGGAGAACGAACTCGACTTCTCATTCGGCATAAAGGGCTTGAGCCGGTTCAGGGGAAACCTCTTCGTCCAGCGCGGCACCGTCGCAGGCGTCTTCAGGACCATACCCTTCAAGATCAAGTCTTTCCAGGAGCTCGGCCTGCCGAACATACTCGACGACCTCTGTAATAAACCCCGCGGGCTCGTCCTTGTGACAGGCCCCACGGGAAGCGGCAAGTCAACGACGCTCGCCTCGATGATAGACAAAATAAACACGGAGAGGGCCGAGCACATAATCACCGTCGAGGACCCCATAGAGTACCTCCACAACTCCAAGACCGCGCTCGTTAACCAGCGCGAGGTCGGCTACGACACCCACGCCTTCAAGAAGGCGTTGAAGTACATCCTCCGCCAGGACCCTGACGTCGTCCTTTTGGGGGAGCTCCGCGACATGGACACCATAGAGACCGCGCTCACCATAGCCGAGACCGGGCACCTATGTTTCGCGACACTGCATACGAATTCCTGCGTCCAGACCATCAACAGGGTCGTCGACGTCTTTCCATCGAACCAGCAGCCGCAGGTGAGGGCCGAGCTCTCGTTCGTCCTCGAAGGTGTCATCTCACAGCTCCTCGTGCCCAGGGCCGACGGAAAGGGCAGGGTCGTGGCGCTCGAGATCATGATACCTAACGCGGCCATAAGGAACCTCATAAGGGAGGATAAAATCCACCAGATATATTCGCAGATGCAGGTCGGACAGACCAAGTTCGGGATGCAGACTATGAACCAGAGCTTCATGAACCTTTACATGAGGAGGCTCATATCGCTCGAAGAGGCGATAGGCAGGAGCTCCGAGCCTGACGAGCTCCGGCAGATGCTCTCGAGCGCGGGCGTATTGAGGGGGGGACAGCCTCCCGGGAGGACCTGATAAATGCCGACATTCGTATATACCGGAAAGACAGCGGCCGGCGAGATGAAGAAGGGCGAACTGCAGGCCGCCAACCTCGCGCAGGCGACCGCGGCGCTCCGTCGCCAGGCGATAGTCCCGGCCTCCATAAACCAGAAAAAGGCGGGGGGCTTCGCCCTTAAGCTAAAGATCCCCGGCCTCGGAGGCGGGGTAAAGACAAAGGACCTCGTCGTCTTCAGCCGGCAGTTCGCCACGATGATAGACGCAGGGCTCCCGCTCGTTCAATGCCTCGACATACTCGCGAGCCAGCAGGAGAACCCCGAGTTCAAGAGGGTCCTCTTCGACGTCAAGGGCTCCGTAGAGGGAGGCTCGACCTTCGCGGACTCGCTCCGCAAGCACCCGAAGGTCTTCGACGAGCTCTATGTCAACCTCATAGCCGCCGGAGAGGTCGGCGGCATACTCGACACCATCTTGAACAGGCTCTCCGGGTTCCTCGAAAAGAACGAGAAGCTCAAGGGCAAGATAAAGGGCGCGATGACCTACCCGACGGCGGTCATCGTCATAGCCTGCCTCGTCGTCGCCGGCCTCCTCCTGTGGGTCGTGCCGATCTTCGAGGAGATGTTCGCCGGCTTCGGCCAGGCCCTGCCGGCGCCTACCCAGGTGGTAGTCAACCTGTCAAGGGCCCTCCAGTTCTACTGGTACATTATAATAGGCGCGATCGTCGGCATCGGGGTCGCCCTTAACCGCACATACAAGGTGCCTAAGGGCAGAAAGGTAATGGACGCCTTGTTCCTCAAAATCCCCGTAGTCGGCGACCTCATCAGAAAAACCGCTGTGGCCCGGTTCACAAGGACGCTCGGCACCATGCTGTCCAGCGGCGTCCCCATCCTCGAGGGCCTGGAGATAGTCTCAAAGACCTCCGGCAACGTAATTATAGAAGAGGCGATCATGAAGGCGCGGACGAGCTTAAGCCAGGGCAAGACGCTCGCCGAGCCGCTCATAGAGACAAAGGTATTCCCGGGCATGGTCACGCAGATGATCTCAGTCGGCGAATCCACCGGCGCCTTAGACACCATGCTCACTAAAATCGCCGACTTCTACGAGGAAGAGGTCGACGCCGCTGTCGACGCGCTCACCTCCCTCATAGAACCGATGCTCATGGCGTTCCTGGGAATCGTCGTCGGCGGACTCGTCATCGCCCTCTACCTCCCGATATTTCAGATCGCCGGCGCGGCGGCAGGCTAACAAAGGCGCTTGAGAATGTCTGAGTCGCCTTTTTAAAAAAAGGTCTTCTCAGGTATTTTCCAAATCTTACAACAAAAATGCTCGTAGCACCGACAAATGCCTTAAGGCAGAAGATCCTGGCCATGATGGTCCTCCGGGTGGTGCTTGCGCTCGCCTTCCTCGGTATAACCACGTGGTTCCAGATAAAGGTCTACTCGTTCGCCCATCTTAACTTCTATCCGCTCTACGGGATAGTCGTGACGGTCGGGTTCCTTACCATTCTTTACGCGCTCGCGCTAAAGAGGGTGGAGAACCACAGCCTCTTTGCGTACCTCCAGGTGACGGTCGACATAGCGCTCGTGACCGTCATCGTCTATGTCACGGGCGGGACCGAGAGCTACCTCCACACGCTCTACCCGCTCTCCATTTTAGGCGCTTCGACGCTCTTGAGCAGGCGCGGCGGGCTCTACGCGGCGTCTCTGGCGTCGATCGCATACGGGGTCCTCATCGACATGGACTTCTACGGGATGCTCCCGCAGAGGTTCAAGGTGATACGCGCGATACCCGTGCAGGGCTGGGAAGAGGTCTTCACAACCGTCGCGACAAACATACTCGCCTTCTTTACGGTCGCGTACCTGACGGGTTATCTGGCCGAGAAGACAGCGAGGGTCGAAAGGGAGCTCGAGGAGAAGGAGATAGACTTCGACGCGCTCGAACAGCTCAACAGGCATATCGTCGAGAACATATCGAGCGGCATAATGACACTCGACGAGAGGCTCCGGATAACGTCTTTTAACCGGGAGGCCGAGAACGTCACGGGCTACGCCTTGAAAGACGTCTATTACAGGCCGGTCGAGGCGATTTTCCCGGGCATGACGGAAGGCCTCATGTCGCCAGGCGCGAGGATCGAGAGGGAGTTCAGGAAAAAGGGCGGGAGCGAGATATACCTGGGGTTCACCATCTCGGAGGGACAGGGCGCCGACGCCTCCTCAATAATCATATTCCAGGACCTGACCCAGCTGAAGGCGATGGAGGAACAGCTCCGGAGGGACGAGAGGCTCAAGGCGCTCGGCGAGCTTTCCGTCGGCATCGCGCATGAGATAAGGAACCCGCTTGCATCGATCAGCGGCTCCATACAGCTCCTCAAAGACGACCTGGACCTCCATGGCGAGGACTTGAGGCTCATGGAGATAGTGCTCCGGGAGACCGAGAGGCTGAACTATCTTATAACCGACTACCTCCTCTTCGCGAAACCGGCGCAGGAGAAGAGGGAGACCGTTGACTTAAGCTCAGTCGCGGCCGGCGCCGCGGCCCTTTTCAGGAACTCGCCCGAGGGCGCGTCAATCGCGCTCCGGACCGACGTAAGGGACGGCATATTCGTCAAGGGAGACCAGCGTCAGCTCGGGCAGATCTTCTGGAACCTGTTTTTAAACGCCGCCCACGCGATGGAGGATGGCGGCGTCCTCGCCGTCTCCTCAAGGGTTGAATGGGGAGACGGGCCCGATGCCGCCAGGAGGCCTTATGCCGTAATAGAGGTGGCGGACACCGGCAAGGGCATAAGCGCGGAGCTCCTGGGCAGGATATTCGACCCGTTCTTCTCGACAAAGGACTTCGGCACAGGACTCGGGCTATCGATAGTCCACAGGATCGTGGAGAGCCACGGCGGGACGATTGCGGTTAAGAGCGTTGTCGGAAGCGGCACGGTCTTTACCATAAGGATACCCGTGGAAACGCAAGGGGCGCTCAGATAAAAGTATGGCGAAGCGGAAGATACTCATAGTAGACGATGAAAAAGACATGCGGGACTTCCTCGAGATCATGCTCCGGAAAGAGGGCTACGAGGCTACCGCTTTTGCGAGCCCCAGGGCCGCGCTGGACTTCTGCAAGTGCGGGAAGGTAGACCTCGTCATAAGCGACATAAAGATGCCCGAGATGGGCGGGGTCGAGTTTCTGAAAGCCCTTAAGGAGCTCGACCCGGACGTACTTGTCATAATGATAACCGCGTACGCCTCCGTAGAGACGGCGATAGAGGCGATGAAGTCGGGCGCGTACGATTACTTCACCAAGCCGTTCAACATCGAGGAGATAAGGCTCAACATCAGGAAGGCGCTCAAACTCAAGAGCCTCGAGGAGGAGAACAGGCTCTTAAAGACCGACCTCAAGACCAAGTACGGCTTCGCGAACATCATCGGCACGAGCCCTAAGATGGCTGAGGTCTATGGGTTTATAATGAGCATCGCGAGGACGAAGTCCAACGTCCTCATAACCGGGGAGTCCGGGACGGGCAAGGAGCTCGTCGCGAGAGCCATACACATGGAAAGCGAACGCAAGGACGGCCCGTTCATAGCCATAAACTGCGGGGCGATCCCTGAGAACCTCCTTGAGAGCGAGCTCTTCGGCCACCAGAAGGGCGCGTTCACCGGGGCCCACGCGAGCAAGGCGGGGCTCGCCGAGGAGTCCGACAAAGGCACTCTCTTTCTGGACGAGATAACGGAACTCCCGCTCCATCTCCAGGTAAAGCTCCTCCGGTTCATACAGGAGAGGAACTTCAGAAGGGTCGGCGGCACAACCGACATATCGGTGGATATCCGCCTAATAGCGGCGACGAACAAGGACCCCGAGGCCGAGGTGAAGGCCTCGCGCTTCAGGGAGGACCTCTTCTACAGGCTGAACGTCATAAGGATAAATCTCCCGCCGCTCCGCGAGCGCAAGGAGGATATCCCCATGCTCGCCCGCTACTTCATGGAGAGGTTCGGCAGGGAGCACGGCAAGTCCATAAAAAAGATAACGGAAGGGGCGCTTAAATGCCTCATCGCGTACGACTACTCGGGCAACGTCCGCGAGCTTGAGAACATAATGGAAAGGGCCGTGACCCTTGAGACCACAGAGGCCGTTACCATGGAGGCGCTCCCCCCGGCGCTTAAGGAGAGGGCGGGCGAGGGCGCTATCCCGGCTGAGGCGCGCCCTGTGGCAGGCGCTGAGACGGCGCCTGCGGGCGCGGTCGACCTCGATAAGACTGTCGCGGAGTTCGAGAAGGCGATAATAATGGACGCCCTCAGGAAGACCGGGGGCGTAAAGAAGAGGGCCGCCGAGCTCCTTGGCCTCTCCTTCAGGTCCATGAGGTACAAACTCAGTAAATATGACATCCCCGAATAGGCCTTTTTCCCGCGCGTTGGCGGCAATTTTTCTCGCGGCGCTCGGCGCGCTCATCCTCGTCATCTCATTCCAGAAACAACACTGGGACTCCGACATCCTCTGGGCGTTGAAGAGCGGCGAGTGGATACTCGAGCGTTTCGAGGTCCCGTTGACCGACCCGTTCTCGTATACGTTCGGGGGCAAGCCCTGGGTGGATTTCACCTGGGGGTTCCAGGTCCTTGCCAGGCTCTTCTACGACTATCTCGGCAAATGGGCAGGGCTCTACGTCCTTCAGGCAGGGCTCATCTCCGCGACTTTCGCCTTCATGTACGTGACCCTCAGGCGGACGATCGAGGGGGTCTGGCCCGCAATCGCGCTCCTGTACCTCGCGTTCATCACAGCGCACACGAGGTTCATCATCAGGCCGCACCTCTTCGAGTACTTCTTCGTCTCCCTTTATTTCATGCTCTTTACGCTCTATGAGAGGAAAAACAGGCCTGTTTATCTCTATGCCCTGATACCGCTTCAGGTCGTATGGGTCAACGTCCATTCAAGCGCAATACTCGGCCTTTTTATGGCCGGCTCTTATGCCGCGGGTGAAGTTATAGACGCTCTGCGCGAAAAGAGGCTCAAGCGCGCGCTTGATGGCGATATAAAAAGGTATTCGTTTATCGCGGCGGTCCTCCCCATAGCATCGCTCCTGAACCCGTACGGGCTAAAGCTCGTAGTATTCGCGTTCATACATAACAGCGTGGACAACAAGGACGCCTTGAGGCACATCGGAGAGTGGACCAAGCCGCACTTGAAAGAGCTGTTTTTTTACTTCTACCCTTTCCCCCCGGACCGCTTCGCGTTTGCCCTGCTCGCGGCCTTAACCGCGATAGCTATTCTGCTGAACTTGAGGAGGCTCAAGGCGAGGTCTGTCTTTCTAATGCTTGCGGCCGTGTACATGGCCGTCTCACATGTAAGGTGGATCGCGCTCTTCGCGTTTTTCGCGGTCCCGGTCATCGCGTTAAATATCGCCGGGGCGCTCGATGAAAAGAAAGACAGGCCGATACTCAAGACAGCCGCCTTTCTGCTCTCGCTTTGTCTCGCTGTCGCGCTCGTCTACGACATCGCGAGCCCTGGTTTCAGGAGGCACCTGGGCCTCGGCCTGAGTGAAGGGCAGTTCCCCTCAGGGACCGTGGATTTCATGAGGAGGAACAATATCAGGGGGAACATCTATAACGAGTACGTCTTCGGCGGATATCTCATTAACGAGTACCCTGAGGTCAAGGTTTTCATAGACGGCAGGACGCCGACGGTTTACTCGTCGTATTTCTTCTGGACCAGCAGGCTTGTGAACGACAGGAAGCTATGGGACAAGGTCGTGGAAGAGCACTCGATAGACATGGCGCTCGTAAAGCTTGACAGCGCGTTTTGCGGCAAGCTCCGCGAAAACGACGAGTGGGCCCCGGTGAGCTTCGACCAGACGTCGGCCCTCTTCCTCAAGAAAGGCGGCCAATTCAAAGAGGTAGTCTCAAGGCACGCCTTCAAGGAGCTTAACCCGTGTTCGGACTCATCCAGGTATACGCTCCCCGATGATATGTCGAAGCTCAAGGCCATAAGGCTTGAGCTTCGAAGGGCTATATCCGAAGGCGCCGACGGGTTCGGAAGGCCCCACAGGATACTCGGGCTAGTGGACTTGAAGCTCGCGGGCGTTTATCTCGATGAAGGGGCCGGAGAGCTTAAAAGGGCCTCTGAGATAGCCAGGGACGCGCACACCTGGCACGACTACGGGACGATCCTCGGTAGGCTCAAAAAAAAGGCGGAGGCGGTTGAGGCGTTCAAGAACGCCATCAGCATCGACAAGGGGTTCAAGGACTCCTACCTCGGCCTCGGGCTCGCTTACCACGACATGAAGGTACACAAGGAGGCGGTCTGCTATCTGTTGAAGTATATCGAGATGGCCGACGACAAGGCTGATTTGGAGGCGTACAGGGCGCTCGGGCTCTCTTACTTCGAGCTCTCGAAGTTCGAAGAGGCGGGTGCGTACCTCAAGAGGGCCGCGTTCCTTGAGAACGTCCCAAAGGAGGCGGGGAACCTAAACTACTTTACGGCGAACGCGCTCATTGAGAGCGGGGAATTTGAAGAAGCGGCCATTTTTTACGAAAAGGCATTGAGGCAGGACCCTGAATACAGGGCTGTTTTCACAAACCTCAAAGACAGGTTCAAGGGGCAGAAAAAGGGCGCGATAATAAAAGGCGTCCTTGAAAAAACCGCCTTGACAGGCAAACGGCCAGATGGGCGATAAGACCCAAGGCAGGCTCGCAAGGTATCTGCCTCTTTTACTCATACCCTTCGGGTTTATCCTTTATTCAAACGTGCTCGGAGCGCCGTTCGTCTACGACGACGAAGGCTACATTGTAACGAACCTCCAGATAACCTCCCTCAGGAACTTCCTCGACTTCTCCGGCACAAGATATGTGGGGTTTTTAAGCTTCGCCCTCAATTACGCGGTGGGCGGCCTCGTGCCCTTTGATTTTCACCTTACTAACATAGTCATACATATCGCGAACGCGCTCCTCGTTTATGCGCTTGTGTTGACGGTCTTCAGGACGCCTGCCATGCACGGCGCGTGGGAAAAGGGCGTGGCGGTCTTCGCGGCCTTTACAGCCTCCGTCATATTCCTCTCTCACCCCATAGAGTCGCAGGCCGTCTCCTACGTGACCCAGAGGTTCACATCCCTCTGTACGTTCTTCTATCTGCTCTCGTTGTTTTTTTACGCTAAGTG
Organism: Deltaproteobacteria bacterium GWB2_55_19; assembly: GCA_001797465.1. GTDB lineage: Bacteria > Desulfobacterota > GWC2-55-46 > GWC2-55-46 > GWC2-55-46 > GWB2-55-19. Next base: position 53,946 of record MGPQ01000012.1, read on the forward strand.
CAGGATGGCGCGGGAAGGGGGCAGGGGGTGGCTCGTCCTGTACGTCGCCTCGCTCGTTGCTACTGTCGTTGCCATGAAGACAAAGGAGATAAGCTTTACTATACCTTTTATGATCGTCCTCCTTGATCTCGTTTTTTTCAGTGACGGGTTCAGGGAAGGCAGGTGGATGAGGGTCCCGTTCTATCTTACGCTTCTCATAATACCGCTCTCTGTCCTCGGCCCCGATATCGGCCTCTTTGCAGACCACGGCACGAACGCCGAGCACTTGAGGGGCCTGCAGGTCCGCGACATCGGGAATCTTTCCAAGACCACATATTTACTTACCGAGTTCAGCGTTGTCGTCACATATTTAAGGCTCCTCTTTTTCCCGGTGAACCAGACCCTTGAATACGATTATCTTCTGTCGTATTCGCTCTTCGAGCCTGCGACACTCCTTTCGTTTCTCTTCCTGCTCTCTATCTCAGGGGTTGGTATATACGCGCTCTTCAAGTCGAGAAGGGGTGGTAGCGCCTGGGGAGCCCTCTTCTCGTTCGGCATCTTCTGGTTCTTCCTGGCGTTGTCGGTGGAATCCACGATTATACCGATCCAGGACGTCATCTACGAGCACAGGGTATATCTGCCGTCCATCGGGATAATGATCTCGTTCACGGCGGCGTTCTTTTATATTATGGACAGGGTCTCTTTGAAAATAGGCAGGGAGGTGTCAAGGGTGGCCGCGACTTTTATCCTCCTTCTTATCATCTGCCCGCCGTTATTTACTGCTCTTTATCTGAGGAACCGGGTTTGGACGGACGAGGAGGCGCTTATAAACGATTCGATTTCAAAAGCCCCCGGAAAGACAAGGCTATATTACGCGAGGGGGCTTCTCTATCTTAAGAAGGGCAGGTACGGGGACGCCCTCGTGGACGCCAACGAGATACTTACACGTGAGCCGGGGGTGGCGGAGGCGCACAATCTTAAGGGGGTAGCGTATTCCGGCCTCGGAGACCACGAAAACTCGGCCAGGTCGTTTTCCGCGGCGCTCTCTATCAACCGCGGCTACGAAGTAGTCTATCTCAACCGGGCCATCTCCTACGCCGCCTCAGGCAGGTACATGGAGGCGTTGAAGGACCTCTCAAAGGCCGCCGAGATATATCCGGGGTTTTCGGAGTTCATGACCTCCTCCATGGCCGGCAAGGCCTTCAAGGACCTTATAAGGGAATGCGAAAGGGCCGCCCTCCCCGGCTGTGAAAACCTTTTGACGGTCTCAAATAGTAAAAAGTGACAAAAATTGCCAGCTAATTGTGACAAAAATTGTCAGTATAAGCGCAGGCAAGCCAGCCTCCGATTTTAACCAGTTGAATAGTAAGGATTTTTTACTTTGGCACGCTCGTTGCAAAGTAATACATGCAAGTAATTAAAGTTTTCCAGGTAACTGACGAAAACAATAAGAAAGCTTCTCATCAAAAGTAAAAAGGAGGATGAAAAAATGTTACAGCAGATGCTAAAAAGGATCAAGAGGGAGGAAGGCTTCACGCTCGTCGAGCTCTTGATAGTCGTGGCCATCATAGCGATACTCGCGGCCATAGCCATCCCGCAGTTCACTAAGTACAGGCTCCGCGGCTACAAGTCGGAGATCGACTCTGACGCGAAGAACGCCTACACCGCCGCACAGGCGTATCTTACGGACAACCCGGGCGGCACCGTTGACTCCCTCGCCAAGCTGAAGACCGCCGGGTATCAGAAGTCGACTAACGTCCACTTCGAGTCCGCCACCATGACCCTTGCACTCGGCAACATAAAGTTTACCAGCAACGCGCTCAACTCCGCCGCAAAGGAAAATAACGCGGTGGTCTTCTTCAACGGCAAGCTTAACCTCCCGGCCTCGCCCTGACGCAAGCCTGGAATTTATGGAAAAAGGAGGGACCTCATGGTCCCTCCTTTTTTTTTGCTTCGGCCCGATGGCTTTGCCAATCTCTGAACCTATACGAAGGATTCGGCGTGCGCTGCCGGAGGTTCACTGAAAACAGTTGTCTTATCTTGAGAGATTTATGATTATAAATATGGAAGAGAAAAGGACAGGGGAACTAGGCCGGTACTTACAACCCCGCCGTGTTCTGAAATGTCTATTTGCGCTCCAGGTCTATGTCCTTGATATCAACGGATGTATGCCCGAACTCCTGGAGCCTGTTCGTCTTGACCTTTATGTCGCAGGGGTTGCAATGGCCGTAGACGTGGCAGGGCCTGTATATGTCCTCGATGTCGAAGGCCGGGTCTATGATGTTGCCTACGGGAGTTCTGCCTTCATAGAGGTCGCTGTGGCACCTGTAAACAGAGCCGTCCGAGCCCATGATGAGCTCGGTCGTCTTGCATAGGACGGATTTTTCGAACTCCTTGTCGCAGGCCCCTTCGTATTTATAGGTCCCGTACATCCTGCCGTCGTGCTCGCCAAGAAATTCCTTGAAACGGAAGTCGATGCCGAGCGCCTCGCATTTTTTCTGCGCCTCGCGCACAATTGCCTCCTGGGAAGGGTGGAGCACGCCCCATATGCCTATCGAGTAACCTGCGTTCTGGAGCTTCAAGACCTTCTCTACGAGCGGATCGAGGACCATCGTCTCCGGGTGAAAGCTTACGCGGATGGAGGCGTAGGGAGAGTCTCTTTTTATTCGATTAGGGTCGACATTTTTCATGAACTCGTCCACGTCGAACTGGAGGTTCGTGAGGATGTCGATGTTCAGAGAGGGCTTTATGTGGTTGATAATGTAGATGAAGTCCTTATGCAGGCTCGGCTCGCCGCCCTGGAAGGTTATGGGCAGGTCGTCACGCGAGATTATCCTGTTTATGCCGCGCACCCACTCCTCGCCGGAGAGACGCTTTTTGACGAACCCGTCTCTTCCGAATTTGTTTATGCAGTAAGAGCAGGACAGGTTGCAGGCGAGCGTGAAAAAAGCGGCTATGTAGTTGTAGTGTCCGGGTATCCTTATGGGTTTCAGGTCAGTCATATTCGTCACTCCTGAAGCAGTTTGTCGATTTCAGTCAAGACCCTCTGGGGCTTTATCTCATACATGCACGGCGTTTCCTTGACGCATGTCGTCGATAAGCACGGCAGACAGTCGTATTCCTTGGATGGCAGGAGTTTTACGCCGTTTTTTACATAGACCTCGCTGGAAAGGGTCGGGCCGAAGAGGGCGACTATCTTTTTATCGAGCGCGTGGGCTATGTGGAGGCCGAGGCTGTCGTTCGTGACGAGCAACCTGCACGAGCTTATCCACTCGATGTACTCTTCTATCGATTTAAGGCCCTGTTGCCAGGATATCGTGTACCTGGTCCCTATAAGGGTTTCAAGCTCCTTCCAGTATTCCGGCGGCCATGCCTTTATCGGCCACTTCTCTCCTACATTGTGGTTAAAACCTATATCGTATATCTCCTCAGACGAGGGCCGGTAGCCGATTGTGGGTATCTCGCCCTGCCACTTGGAGCCTATCATCTCAAAGAGGAAGTCTTCCCAGTACTTCTTGTTAGCGAGTTTGTCCTTCTGGCTTAAGCACAGTTCGAGGACATGTTCGCTCCCGTCGTAAGCGAGCGCCGAGCCTGTGTCAGGGTCGAACCTGAAGCCGTACCTCCTCCACGCCGTAAGGGAATCGGCGAAGGCGCAGATGCCCGCAACCTTTTCGAGGTTCACGACGGTATCGAAGCGCTCCGCGCGTAACTGCAGGACGGTCGTCAGGTCATAGGGCATGATCCTGTGGATATAGGGGTTGCCCTTAAGGAGCGATATCGCCTTCTCGTCCACGAGCCACGTGACATGCGCGTCCTTGAACCTGTTAAGAAGGACGGTCGAGCGGAGCACGTCGCCGAGGCTCGTCTTCCTGCTTATCTCGCCTACGAGTGTTTCCGAGTAGCCGAGTTTTATTATAAGGACCCTTTGCACGTTACCCATCGTGAAAACCCCTTCCGCAAAAATTATCTCATTTTTCGGCTAATCCATCCACAATCTTTAAGCGCGATATTCCCTTGAGCGCGTCCTCGTGGACGGCGGCCGGGCGCAGACCCATCCTCTCGAAGCGCTTTTTTCTAATGATGTATTCGATGATGGAGTTCGCCCTGAGCCTGAATATGTTGAGGCGGAGCAAAAAGGCCATATCGCAGATAACGTGCAATACGAGCCCGAGAAAGACAGCGAAGAGGGGCGCAGAGCCAGTCCAGAGAGAAACAACGAAGAGCGCCATGACGAATTCTGCGGTGTGGAACGCCTCGAAGTTAAGGAAGTCGGGCCTCCCCCAGGAGTGCATAAGCGCCCCGTGGTAGCGGAACATCTTCGTAACGCTGAAATCCCTGAAGCCGTTGTGATAGAGGTATTCGAGGTAGTGGTCAACGTCTATGAGTACCGATCCAACGAAAAGGAAGGCCGCGTCCACGCCGATTGCAGGGTACAGGACGACGGAGGCAAAGCCCCCCAGTATCACGTGGTCCGTGAGCCTCATTTTCCCTTGAGGGTTTTAAGCCCCTCATCCTTCGCCAGTATCTCTTCCGAGTGCTTGAAGTTCTCGAGGACGAAGCTCTCATATATGCCGCGTAGCGTATTCAGGAACGAGAACTTCATCGGGTATATCTTTGTCTTCACCATATAGGCCTTCACGAGATAGTACATGAGGAAGTAGAGCCTCGGGAATGGGAGTTTTATGAGGGTGTTCACGATAAAGTCCCTCGTCCACGGCTTCCATAGGCAGACGGTGGAGAGCAGAGAGAGGTTCCTCTGGAGGAGCTTTTCTCCTTCCGTAAAGCACTTCAAAGGCGATGTGGACTGGTAGCTCATGTGGAGCTTGTCGAAGTCCCCGTCGAAGTCGCCCCTTTTTATCGCGTAATTGGCGAGCTCTGTGCCGGGGTAGGGGAAGAAGAGCGGAAATTCGCCCAACGCAACCCTGCACCTCAGATTAAGGTCCAATGATTCAATGTCCTCGGCGAGCGAGGTGCCTGGTATGGCGAAGATGGTGTTAGAGAAGGTCGGGACATTGTACTTATGGCAGAGATCAAAGGCGTCGGTCATCGTCTCCTTCGTCATGTTCCGCTTCAATACATCGTTACGCACCTTGTCGTTCCCGCTCTCAATGGACATCGATAGCGACGCGAGCCCGGCCTTCTTGAGCTTCTTCATGATGGATTCGGTCAAGAGGTTGGCGCGCATGAGGCAGTGGAACGGCACGCCGATCTCCTTTGGGTATCTCTCGGAGAACTCATCGAGCCACTCGTCGTCCTTCAAGACGAATATGTCGTCGTAGAACTTTATGAACTGCGTCTCGTAGTTACTCTTCAAGTGCTTGAGCTCGGATATCACCCTTTCAACGCTCATGCGCGAGGCGAGCGGCCCTTTGCCCTTGTACAGCAAGTTATATTTGTGGTTGAAACAGTAGGTGCACTTGTAGGGGCACCCCCGGCCCACCATGAACGAGCGCATGGGGAAGCGCCCGAGGCGCGTTGAGGAGTAGAAGAGGTCGCGGTCCAGGAACGGCAGATCGTCGAGGGCGCGCCTCCTCTCCCTCATAAAGGGCGGCTGATTCTTCTTGAAGTTGTTCCGGGTTACGATATTCGGAATATTATCAAATGGAGAGCCGCGCTCGATCGCATCCAACAGCTCCGGCCACGCGTCGTCGCCCTCGCCGGTGCAGAGCGCGTCGAATGGGTGCCGCTCGATTATCTCCGGGAAGAATGTCGCGTGCGGGCCGCCTATGACGCTCTTTATGCCGGGCTTCATACCCTTTATGAAGTCGTTTGCCGCGATGTAGTACTTGTGCTCGCCGGTCTTCGCGCTGAAGGCGACGATGTCGGGGGAGAAGCCATTGACCTTCTTTTCGAGGTCGCCGTCGGCGAGTACCGCGATGGCTGTTTTATGCCCCTTTTCCTTGGCGAGGGCAGAGAGGAGCATGATGCCCATCGGGTCTATGTACTCTACATCCTTTATGACAAAGAGTATCTTCAAGTCAGCTTGGACCTTTTTAAGATTTTATTCTCTCTTAGGCTCTAATATAAATCTCCTCCCCCTTTACGGGGGAGGCTGGGTGGGGTGAAAAATTTCACCATCCCCTCCCGTCGAGAGAGGGGAGGTATAAGATAGATGCCCGCGGTCTTTTGCGGGGTAGTGCAGTTATTCAGCAATAACGGCCCTTCTCGAAGGGGTGCCGTACTTGGCGCGCTCGGTTACGCGCACCTCCCAGAAGAGCGCTAAAATGGCGTTGGCAACGCTTAAGATGTTCTTAATTCTAAAGGCCTTGGTCTTGCCCGTCGCCCTTGCGGTTATATCGACCCCGACTTCGACGAAGCTTGAACCTGAGCGGAGCAACCTTACGAGTATTGCGGCCATGTAGGCGAAACCCCAGGTCTTTAACGGGACTTTCTTCAAGAGCGAGCTCTTAAGGAGGCAGGTGCCGTTATAGTACCGGACGTTCAGCCCGAAGAGCGCGTTTATGAAGATTACGAATACCCGCGATATGACGCGCCTCGATAATGCGCGGACCTCGGTATTTGCGGTGTACGGTATTATGCAGTCGGCCTCTCCGGCCCTGCTTATGACGCGCGTTATGGCCTCAGCAGGTATCTCATTGTCGCCGGGGACCATTATTATATAGTCCATCGCGGCCCTCCTTACGCCTTCCGAGTAATTATAGCCGAAGCCCATGTTACGGGGGTTGTGTATGACCTTCACGCCCTTTTCTTTCTTCTTTATTTCCTCGGCGAGAGCGCCTGTGCCGTCGGTCGAAAAATCATTGAATATTAGTATCTCGTAGTCGCTGAACCTCTTCGAGGATGAGAGGGCGGCCTTTATCGCCTCTATCGTCTCCCTTAAGTTGCCTTCTTCATTCAGGCAGGGGACAATGACCGTTATGGAGGGTTTTTTCCCGTTCGCCTTGGTCCCCATCGCTCAACCCTTGTTGACGGCCCTTCTGACGGCCGCGGCGATTTCAAATTTTCCCGGGTAATAGGCCTTTTCGAGCGCGGGGCTCGCAGGCGTGGGCGCCTCCGGGAGGTTAACCCTCTCAGGCGCGCTCTTCAGCGCGCCGAACCCGTCTTCGACGACCCTCGCGATTATCTCAGCGCCTATGCCGGTCTCCTTCCATCCGGTGTCGGCTATGACGAGGCGGCCTGTCTTGGAGACCGATTCGAGTATGAGCGGAGCGTCCAGCGGCTTCAAGGTCCGCAGATCGATGACTTCGCACTCTATCCCTTCGTTCTTAAGGATATCCGCCGCGCTCATCGCCTCATAGACCATGTAGGATACGGCGACGATGGTCGCGTCGCTCCCCGTCCGTCTTATAATTGCCTTTCCAAGCGGCACTGTGTACGGTTCAGAGGGGACGTGCCCCATGTGCTCATATAACCAGCGGTGCTCGATGAAGACTACGGGGTTGCCGTCATAGACCGAGGCCCTTAGCAACCCCTTTGCGTCGTACGGGGTAGCGGGCATTACGACCTTGAGGCCGGGGATGTTAGTGAAGAGCGACTGAAGGGACTGTGAGTGCTGTGCGGCGGAGCCCCAGCCCCTGCCTATCATCGACCTTATCACTATCGGGACCGAGACCTTGCCCCCGAACATATAGCGCCACTTCGCCGCGTGGTTTATTATCTGGTCAAGGGACAGAGGGATGAAGTCGACGCGCATGTGGACGAGTATCGGACGCATACCGGCCACAGCCGCGCCTATTGCGATCCCCGTTATGCCGTTTTCGGCAAGAGGCGAGTCCATGACGCGCTCCCTCCCGAATTTGAGGTGCAACCCCTTTGTCGAGCCGAAGACCCCGCCGGAGTCGTCTATGCCCTCGCCGATGACAAATACCGTCTCGTCGGCCTCGAGCAGTTGGGAGGTCGCCTCCAGGAGCGCGTCTTTATAGGCGAGGCCACGGAGTTCCCTGTTATCCGAGAGGGCGCTTTCGAACTCGGCCTTGTTGCTGTAAACCTTTGTCCACGGCATGGTTAGAGAGGCTCCTTTACCGGAGCGTAGACGTCCGTGAGGAGGTCTGAGAGAGGCGGGTACTCGCTCTCTTTCGCGAATTTTACCGCGTCGTCTATTTCATCAGTTATGGAAGCGGCAATCTCGGCAAGCTCGTCTTTGGTAGCGGCGTTCCTTGAGAGGATGAATTCCCTCATTACCTTTACAGGGCACCTCTCCATCCAGTAGAGGAGCTCTTCCTTAGGCCTGCATCCCTTCTCGTAATCGGCGTCAGGCCCGACGTGCCCCTTCCACCTGTATGTCTTGGCCTCTATGAGGGACGGGCCGCCGCCCTTCCTGGCGCGGTTGATGGAATCCTCTGCGGCCTTGTAGACCTCGATCGCGTCGTTGCCGTCTATGCAGACGCCGTGCGAGTCGAAGGCGGAGGCGGCGTCCGATATCCTGCAGGCGGACTGCCTCGCCGACTGGTGGGAGTTTGTCGCGTAGAAGTTGTTTTCGCAGAAGAAGACGACAGGGAGCTTCTTTAAAGAAGCGAAGTTGAAGGACTCGTAGAGCGCGCCTTCGTCATACGCCCCGTCCCCGAAGAAGATGACCGTTACGCGGTCTTCTTTCCTGATGGATGAGGCGAGCGCCGCGCCGACCCCCATGGGTATGCCGCCCGCGACTATCGCGGAGGTCCCGAGTATCCCGTTCTCGACGTCTATTATGTGCATCGAGCCGCCCTTGCCCCTGGAGCATCCCGTTACCTTGCCGTAGAACTCGGCCATGAGCGGCCTCATCGCGCTCCCCTTGGCGAGCGCGTGTCCGTGCCCCCTGTGGTTCGAGAAGACGTAGTCGTCTTTTCGAAGATTAAGGCAGACCCCCGTCGCTATCGCCTCCTGGCCTATGCAGAGGTGGACCGGGCACTTCATTTCCTGCTCCGGGTAGAGGTCGACGATCCTTTCCTCGAACATGCGTATGCGGAGCATCATCGCATACATGTCGATGAGCGTCTTCCGTGTCAATGTCGGGAGTCCGTATTTAAGGATATCTTCTTTCATGGGGCTAAGGGCGTCCTCAGATGAAGTTGACGTGGAGGGAGGGGTTCTTGAGCTCCCAGAGGTAGCGGTTCACCTCGTCCATCCTGCAGTTCCTCCTGCACTCGGCTGTGTCGAGCTCTCTGGAGGCGAATTCCATCACTTTTTTTCTCTTCTCGCTCTTCCATATCGCCTCAAAACCCTCCTCGTTGATGTTCCCGAGGAGGAAGCGGTCGTCTCCTAAAAACGCGCTACACGCCCATACCCCGCCCCCGGCGTCTATATATGCCCAGAATGGGAGCGCCATGCAGTGCGAATAGCTCCTGCCCTTTTCTTCGAGCTTCCTCATGGCGTTAGACCTGAATATGACATTAAAGCGCTTATCAGATATTTTTTTGAGCTCATCGTTCAAATGCATGTAGTCCGCGTAGCTGAAATCCTCGTACTGGTGAGTCTTGGACTTCAAGTGCTGTGAGTAGGATTTTATCACGAGGTAGTCGGCGCCTATCTCCTTAGCTTTTTTTGCAAGCAGGACCGCTTCGTTCGCGTTCTCCGGCAGGAGTATCATCTGCATCCCGACGGTCGAGGTGAGGTGATTTTCGTCCCTGAACCTCGCCGCCTTCGAGATGTTCCCGATTACCTTATCGAAGTCCTCTTCCTTTGTCCTGTGGACTTTCGCATAGGTCTCCTTTGTGGCCCCGTTTATGGAGACCTTGATCCATGTGATGGAGGCGAGCGTTGCCTCCATCAGTTTTTGCGTAAAAAGCACGCCGTTCGAGGTGATGGCGACGTCTATGCCTGAGGCTTTTGTGTGGTTTATTATCCCGTCGATATCCTTATGGAGGAAGGGCTCGCCTTCGCCGGCGTACATGATCGACTTTACGCCCAAACGCCCCATTTCGGTCAGGCGGTCTTTGAGGATAGCGGCGTCCAGGTGCCTCGGGTTGTATTCCATGTAATCGAGGGCGCAGTAGGTGCACCTGTGGTTGCACGCGCCGATCGGAGAAACCTCCATATATATCGGATAGATATCGGCGCCCTTGAGCCAACTTGCGACCCTGTCGACATGAAATATCAGTTTATGGCTGTCTATCCGGTATTCGTCCATGGAGTGGATATACTCTCCCTTAGCTGGTATAAAGCCCATTAAAAAAGATAACATAGGTATGATACCTTAACAATATCAAAATTTTTCTTAAAATCTCATTAAAAGTTATTAAATGATAAGGGTTTTTAGAGCCGGTAGAAGGGACATCATTGGCGTGATATAATGGGGTTTGACATGGATGAAAAGGAGAGGTAATGGCGATAGACCCGGTATGCGGGATGGACGTAGACCCTGAAAAGGCAAAAGGCGAGAGCCTGTATAACGGCGAAAAGGTGTACTTCTGCGCCCTTCGGTGCAAGGAGAGGTTCGACGCGGAACCTGAAAAATACCTCGTCGGCAGGGCCGCGTTTGAAAAACTTCCGCCTGTAAACGCGCGTCCTTTAAAAGAAGACAGCCATTCCCCCAGAAACATCAAGAGGGTATCCCTCCCGATCACAGGCATGTCCTGCGCCTCGTGCGCAACGAAGATAGAGAAGGGGCTTACCGGATTATCCGGCATAGTAGAGGCCTCGGTCAACTTCGCGGTAGAGAAGATCAATATCTCCTATAACCCGGATGACGTACATGTCTCGGACTTTGTAAAGACCATAAAGGAGCTCGGCTATGGCGCTGGCGTGGCGTCCGTCTCTATCCCGGTAAAGGGGATGTCCTGCGCCTCGTGCGTCGAAAAAGTCACAAAGGCCTTGAATGCCGTCGATGGTGTGGTAAGCGCCTCGGTTAACTTTGCGACTGAAAAGGCGACGGTAAATTTCCTCCCTACCGTAACAGGCGTCGACGCGCTCATAAAGACGATAAACGCGGCGGGTTACAAGGGGCTCGTACCGTCCGACGAGGAAGACCTCCTCGCGAGAGACGAGAGGGAGAAGAAGGAGGAGGAGGAGAGGCTCCATTTTAGATTCATCGTCGCCGCGATAGTCGCTGTACCGGTGATGATAGGGTCTTTCGCGGCGATGATCCCCTGGGTGCCGTCTTTTTTAGGGAACAACTACCTGCTTTTCCTCCTCGCCACTCCCGTCCAGTTCTGGGCAGGATGGCGTTTTTACAGGGGGGCGTTCATAGCCGCGCGACACTTTACGACGGACATGAACACGCTCATCGCCGTCGGCACGTCTTCGGCTTACTTATATAGCGCGGCAATGACTTTCTTTCCGAATTTCTTCGAGGCGCGCTCTCTCTCAACCGGCGTCTACTTTGATACCGCGACGGCCATTATCGCGCTCATACTCCTCGGCAGGCTCCTTGAGATGAGGGCAAAGGCGCAGACCTCGGAGGCGATAAAGAAGCTCATAGGCCTCTCTCCCAAGACGGCAAGGGTTGTGCGCGGCGGCAGAGAACTCGACATCCCGGCTTCCGACGTCGTCGAGGGGGAGATCGTCATCGTGAGGCCCGGCGAGAAGGTCCCTGTGGACGGAAAGGTCTTCGATGGGTTCTCGTCAATTGATGAATCGATGATAAGCGGAGAGTCGCTCCCGGTTGACAAAAAGCCGGGCGACATTGTAATAGGCGCGACGATCAACAAGACGGGCACTTTCAGATACAGGGCCACGAAGGTGGGGAGGGATTCTACCCTTTCTCAGATAATAAGGCTCGTCGAAGATGCCCAGTCCTCGAAGCCGCCGATAGCGAGGCTCGTTGACGTGATAGCGAGCTGGTTCGTCCCTGTTGTCATAGCGATAGCCTCTCTTACATTCATCATCTGGCTCATATTCGGCCCCCCGCCCGCATTCACCTACGCGCTCCTTAACTTCATAGCGGTACTCATCATCGCGTGCCCGTGCGCAATGGGGCTTGCGACCCCGACTTCCATCATGGTCGGGACCGGCAAGGGCGCGGAGAACGGGATACTCATAAGGGGAGGGGAGTCGCTTGAGACGGCGCACAAGTTGAACGCAATAGTGTTTGACAAGACCGGGACGCTCACCAGGGGCGAGCCCGCGATTACGGATATCGTGGTTGCGCACGATGTCACGATAACGTCAAAGGGGCTCTCAATGGAAGAGGGCGTCCTTTTTTATGCGGCTTCCGCCGAAAAGGGCTCCGAGCACCCGATAGGAGAGGCGATAGTCAAAAAGGCGTCGGCAAAGGGGATAGCGCTTTCAAACCCCATAGGCTTTAACGCCCTTCCCGGCCACGGGCTTATCGCGGAGGTAGACGGGAGGGAAGTCGTACTCGGCAATTTGAAGATGATGGCAGACAAAAATATCTCAACAGACGGCCTTATAAAAGACGTGGAGAGGCTGTCTGACGAGGGAAAGACCCCGATCTTCCTTGCCGTGGACAATATTGCTGTCGGCGTCATCGCAGTAGCCGACACACTGAAGGAGAACTCTAAGGAGGCGGTCTCTGCCCTTAAAAAGATGGGTCTCACGGTCGCCATCATTACAGGCGACAACCGGAGGACGGCGACCGCCATCGGGAAGGAGCTCGGCGTCGACAGAATACTCTCGGAGGTCCTGCCAGAGGACAAGGCCAGGGAGGTAAAGAAGCTCCAGGACGAGGGGAAAAAGGTGGCGATGGTAGGCGACGGCATAAACGACGCGCCCGCGCTCGCGCAGGCCGACGTCGGCATAGCCATAGGCACCGGGACGGACGTCGCGATGGAGGCATCCGACATAACCTTGATAGGCGGGGACTTAAGGGCCATCGTCACCGCCATCGCACTCAGCAGGGCGACTATAAGGAACGTCAGGCAGAACCTCTTCTGGGCGTTCTTCTATAACGTCCTCCTCATACCGGTTGCCGCAGGGGCCCTCTATCCGTTCACAGGGATGCTCCTCGACCCGATGTTCGCGGCGGCGGCGATGGGGCTATCGTCCGTTAGTGTTGTTACGAACGCGCTCAGGCTTAAGAGGTTCAGACCCGCCTTGACCTGACAGGTGCCCCGTGATAAAGGAGAGGCAGGAGGCTTGAGACTATGAAAAAAATATCCTTTGCCGTGTTGCTCTGTCTTGCCGTTTCATCCATAGCCTTTGCCGCTCAATCGTTTGCCGAAGACCCGGCATTTAAAAAAGGCGAAGAGGCGTTCAACAAAAACTGCGTAAAGTGCCACGGAGAGAAGGCCTCCGGGACCGATAAAGGCCCGCCGCTCATTCATAAATTTTACCACCCGAACCACCACTCGGACATAAGCTTCCGCTGGGCCGTGGAAAGGGGCGTGCGCTCACACCACTGGGGGTTCGGCGACATGCCGAAGATAGAGGGCGTCGGCAAGGAAGACACCGAGAACATCATTATCTACGTCCGCACGCTCCAGAAAGAGGCGGGTATATTTTAATGGGACGGTTCAAAAACAAGGTCCTCGCAAAGCTCTTGACGCGCTTTCCTGTTCTTCTCGACAGGTTCATCGAGAAGACCGCGTCTGTCGAAGTCTCCGGCATACCCTGGACGCCTGTAAAAAAGCCGTTGGAGGACTCCGTTGTCGCGCTCATAACGACAGCCGGGGTCCATCTTAAATCCCAAAACCCATTTGACATGCTGGACAAGGCAGGCGACCCTTCGTACAGGGAAATACCGTCAGCGACTCCGCTCTCCGAGTACATGATCACGCACGACTACTACGACCACACGGACGCGGACTCTGACTTGAACATCGTCTTCCCGATAGAGAGGCTCCGGGAGATGGATGAGAGCGGAGAGATAAAGGGGCTCGCAAAAAATAATTACAGTTTCATGGGGCATATAGACGGCAGACACATCGCTACACTCATGGAGAAGACCGCGCCAGAGGTGGCTGATTTGCTTAAACGCGAAGGCATCGATGTCGCGCTCCTCACACCCGGGGGAGGTCTCTGCAATCGGTCCGTGGGACTGATACAGAGGGAGATAGAAAAGGCGGGGATACCGACGATTTCCGTATCCATCGTGAGAAAGTTCACCGAGGACGTGAAGGCCCCGCGCGCGGTCTTCGTAAAGTGGCCGATGGGGCACCCTTTGGGGGAGCCTGGTGTCGTCGAGACGCAGAGGGCGGTCTTATCCGCCGCTTTCAGGGCATTAAGGGAGATAAAGGCGCCGGGGACTATAATAGACCTGCCGTTCCGGTGGAAGAGGAGGGAGGACCTCAAGAAGGAGGCGTTTTGAGGTTTTTAGTCGCCTTCTTTTCAAAAGAGGGGTGATTCCGCATTGCGGGTTCAAGTCTGCAACCTGAACCCTTTGATTCGTGACCTGATATGAGTCTGTATTGGGCTATCTCAATTTTTTGCCCAAAGTCCTTTTTCGTGGTCCGCGCGCTTTTGGCGCATGGGCTCTTAACGCTTTCTTCCTTCCCCTCCCACGGCTCTCAGGTCTCGGCTGTTTGCGCGCCGAGCGCAAGCGGTCTAATCCGCCCCGGCGCGCTCGCCTCTGCTTTCCTTAGGCGTTCTCCGCCATGCGCCTGTGTGTTTGTAAAGACACAACGAAAAGACAAAATTTTTCGCGGGTTCAGGTTGCAAACCTGAACCCGCGATAGAGATATCACGCAACGGTATTGTTTTGTATCTAAAAAACCCCGGCGGCATGGTGAGCGTAGCATAAGGGAGGAGGGTGTGAGCGAGGCGAGGGAGGTTAGACGCGAAGCGCTCAGGGGTCGAGCGAACGGGGCAGGGGAGGCGGTAAGCAAGCGAAGCCATGCCGCGAAAGCGCGGGACGCGCAAAAAGGCTTTGGGCAGAAGGTTCGAACAGCCCATAAAAGCGTATGTTCGAATTACGAATTAATGGGTTCAGGTTTGTAACCTGAACCGCATGAGATTATGAAAACTATTTATAATCCCACTCTGTCCCCCTTTATGAAAGGGGGATGAAAAGCGCCCCCCCTACTGCTGCTTCCTTATTATCGCGCCACCGGCGCCCTCGTTCATCGCCTTTGTGTGGCACCTGTTGCAGTCCGCGAACTTGAACGAGACCTTGCCGTGGCAGTAGCCGCAGAAGTTCCCGTTTGACATTTCAGTCATGGAGACGGGGTTTGCCCCGAGAGCTTCCTTGAATATGGACGGGTGGCAGACCGCGCATTTTATCTGCGAGGAGTGCGTCTTGTGGTCGAAGACGACCTTCTTTATGTAGACCATCGGCGGCTCGAAGAGTATGGTGTTATCCCTTATCTCGTCTTTTTGAGCGGCCTTGACAGCCGATTTTAATGGTGAAAACGCCTTCTTCTCCCTCATTAGCGTCCAGTCGATGTTCCCGAACCTGTCAAGGGGTATAGTCTTATTCGGGAGCGCCTCGGGGTTGAAGACCGACCCGAGCCTGTCGGCGGCCTCTTTTACAGCCTTTATATCGACCTTTTTTATGTCCACGAGCTTTTCCGCCTCCGGGAGCCCGGCAGAGTGGCACCGCTTGCAGTTTTCCTTTGAGCTGAAAGCGGTCTTGCCGTTGTGGCACGCGCCGCAGACCTTGCCCTCGTCTATCCTTGCGTGCGTTATGGAGTTGGTCCCGCGCCTCATCTGGACTATATCCTGATGGCAGGCCTTGCACTCGTAGAAGAGCCGGTGGTACCAGTGGGGATAGACGACCGGCGCGAGCCCCTTAGCCTCCATCTCCATGGTCTTTTCCCTCATGACGAAGTTCCCGAGGGTCTTTTCAAACCTGTCCCACTTGGTGAGCTCGGCTACACGGGCCTCTTCTTTTTTTATCTCCGCCCTGATTATGGACTCGACCTCGTTTGCGAGCGCGTCGATGTTGTGCCAGTGCTTGTACATCGAGGCCATGGCGCTGGCGAGGTCGAGCAGTTCCATCCTCTCGGCGTAGCCCTTCTCGGGGGAGAGCGCCTCTTTCATTATCCCCTTTATCTCATCGGGCATTATCGCCTTATTGGTGCGCACCAGAAACCCGAGCGCGTCGAACCTGTTGGCCCGGTAGCTCTCCTCGAACTGCTTCCTGAAGTTCGAGGCCGCCCCGGCGGTAGTTGATAAAAACAAGATAGAGAGTACGAGTAATATGGCGGACCCGGTCTTTTTCATCTTAAACCCCTTAGAAAAGTTTAAACCTCAAAAGTATACCAGTTTTCATCTTCTTCTTAAACCCAATTTCGTTGGACCTTTGCCGCTTATGGACTTCCTCTCTGGTTTATTGTATAAATGGGAGATGTTTCTGAAACTCCGGAGACTATTGCCTGTCGTTCTCATGGCCCTCTTTGCGCTGGTACCGGAGGCCGCCCTCTGCATCTCGGCTGACGAGGGCGAGAATATCAAGGTCTACGAGGAGGCCGGGCAATCGGTCGTAAATATCGTAAGCTCCACGGTCTCATACGATTTTTTCTATAACCCCGTACCGTCTACTGGTTCCGGCTCCGGCGTGATAGTCGACAGGGCCGGGCACATCGTCACAAACTACCATGTCATCAACGGGGCACGGGAGCTCTCGGTCACGCTTTTTGACGGGTCGAAGTTCGCGGCTGTGGCCGTCGGGGCCGACCCTGGAAACGACCTCGCGGTTTTAAAGATAAAGGCGCCCTTAAACAAGCTGAAGCCCGTCTCTTTCGGGGACTCGGCCTCGCTCAGAGTGGGTCAGAAGGCGCTCGCCATAGGGAACCCATTCGGGCTGGACAAGACGCTCACAGTCGGGATCATAAGCTCGCTCGGCAGGACGATGCGGGCGACTAACGGCAGGCTCATAAGGGATGTCATCCAGACAGACGCGGCGATAAACCCTGGCAACTCCGGCGGGCCGTTGCTGAACGGCGACGGGAAACTCATCGGCGTTAACACCGCGATATTCAGCCCTGTCAACGGCTCCATAGGCATAGGCTTCGCCATACCCGCAAACGCGGTCAAAAAGATACTCCCCGAGCTTATTGAGAAGGGCTACGTCAGGCGGCCCTGGCTCGGCATATCCGGGCAAACGATAGACGAGCGGGACGCCGAGCCCCTCGGGCTCGGCTCAGCCGGCGTCCTCATAGCCGACGTCTACAAGGGGGCCCCCGCGCACAAGGCAGGGCTCAAGGGCTCGACGCGTAACGTAAGACTGGGGAATGTCATCATCGCCACAGGAGGCGACCTCATAACCGCCGTAAACGGCATGGCCGTGAAATCGATGGACGAGTTCAACGGGATAATGGACTCGTCCGAGGTAGGCTCGACGATAACCGTGAAGATACTCCGGGACGGTAAGGTGCGCTCCATTACCGTCCGACTCGAAGAGATGCCGCGCGACTAATATTTAAAGGAGAGCAGGTTCTACTATGAAAAACCAGATACGGCCCGTCTTCGTCGGGGTGCTCCTCGGGATATTCAGCATCATATTCGGGATATTCTGGGCGATGTACCTCGCGACCCAGCACGAATCCATTCACAGGACGCTATCCATGAGCGCGCGCTCGTCAATTGAGGGGAAGTTCGTCGTAAGCCCCGGGGGTGGTCACGCTGACCATGCCGTTGGCGGGCATGCCCAGGCTGGCCACGACGCCGTTGCCGGCAAAATGATGAATGCCGAAGGGGACGCGAAGTCGATGCGCTCCATTCACTCCGACGATGAGATGGAAGAGGCCCACGAGAGGCTCACCAGAGGGCACCTCCACGCCATGGGGTTAGGCCTTATCACCATAAGCGTTTCAGTCCTCCTCTCGTTCTTGTCCGCCTCCCATAAGATGAAGACGCTCGCCGCGACCTGCCTCGGCACGGGAGGCTTCTTTTATCCGTTCTCGTGGATAATCATGGGGTACAGGACGCCGGCCCTGGGAGCAGAGAGCGCGGCTCAGTCTGTCGTGCCTATCGCGGGCTTAAGCGCCATACTCGTCCTTGCAGGCGTCTTCTTGACGCTCTTTTTCCTGTTAAGGGACTTCGTCAAGGGGAGGCTTTAGCGGGCCGCTCTAAAAGTCCATCTGCTTTGTTGTCTTCGACGCTCGTAACTGTGGCGTACATACGACAGTACGCCTCGTTCCTCGCTTCTCGACGCCTCGCATCTGGAGCTTTTTGAGCAACCCGCTTCGTGCAAGAGAGTTTTTCTGCAACCTGTTTGGCTTGTCACATTTTTTATATTTTCCCCTTGACAAGGTGCGGCCCTTTAAATTAATATGGCCACACAATATACATCATCTTTCGCGACTGACGGAATCAAGGTGGTTACCACCGGGGAGCGGGAGAATATATAAGTTCTTGTCGACCGTCTGGGCAACAGGTGCAGTAACACTGCCCTCTTATGCCTTGACGGTTTTTTTGTACCATAGCGGCGTCTTTATTGTGAAGCAGTCTTAACTTTTTCAGATAAGCCTTTAAAAATTCTGGATTTTTTGTTAAGATAATAAAAATGGGACACAAGACATTCGACAGGGGCGTACACCCCTCTTACTATAAGGAGCTGACGGCCTCTAAAAGGGTCGAGAGGGCCCCTCTTCCAAAGACTGTTACCATCCCCCTCCAGCAACACCTCGGCGCGGTCTGCGAGCCTATTGTCAAGAAGGGCGACCTCGTCATCGAAGGGCAGAAGATAGGCGACGTAAAGGCCTTTGTCTCTGCCCCTGTCCACGCGTCCATCAACGGAAAAGTGAAGGATATAGAGCTCTCCAATCACCCGGGCGGCATAAGGGTGTTGTCTGTCGTCATCGAGGGCGACGGGACCGCAAAGGAATGGTCCGGGGCCGAGATAGACCTCGGCTCAATTGCGCCTGAGGCCCTCCGGGAGGCTGTACGCGAGGCCGGGATAGTAGGCATGGGAGGCGCTGGTTTCCCAACATCCGTAAAGCTCGCGCCGCCCAAAGGCAAGGCTATCGAAGCCGTCATATTGAACGGTTGCGAGTGCGAGCCGTTTCTCACAGCCGACCACAGGATAATGGCCGAGGAGCCCGGAAAGGTCGTCTGGGGCTTGAAGGCCCTTATGAGGGCGACCGGGGCGTCCAAGGGCTTCATAGGAATAGAAGAGAACAAGCCTGACGCGATCGACGCGCTCAAGAAGGCGGTCGGCGCAACGGGCATTGAGATAATAGTCCTTGAGGCCAAGTACCCGCAGGGCGCCGAGAAGATGCTTATACAGGCCGCTCTTGGCAGGAAGGTCCCGGTCGGCAAGCTCCCGCTCGACGTGGGCGTCGTAGTAAATAACGTCGGCACGGCTGTGGCGATTTACGAGGCCCTGAATTACGGGAAACCGCTTATCGAAAGGATAGTCACCGTGAGCGGCAACGGCGTAAGGGAGCCGAAGAACCTTAAGGTAAGGGTAGGGACGAGCTTCGAAGAGGTCCTGGGCCTCTGCGGGGGGATCACCGGCGAAGGCGAAAAAGAGGTCCTGAACGGCGGCCCTATGATGGGCATCGCACAGTCTACCTTGAGCGTCCCGGTCATAAAAGGGACTTCCGGAATAACGGTCATAGCCTCCGGCAAGATAAAGCCCGAGAAGTACGACCCCTGCATCAAGTGCGCGAGTTGTGTATCCGCCTGCCCCATGGGGCTCATGCCGTACAGGCTCGGCGATTATGGCCTTAAACAGATGCTCGCCAACTTCAAGGACTTTGACGGACAGAGCTGCATCGAGTGCGGCTGTTGCTCTTACGTATGCCCTGCCAAGAGGCCGCTCCTCCAGTGGATAAGGATGGGCAAGTTCTTCATCCGGCGGGAGGCCCAGAGGGCGGCCGCCAAGGCTAACAATAACAAAAAGTAGAGAGTACATGGAAGACAAAACAAACGATAAGACGGAAGTCAAATCAGCGCCCGAGGCCCCGGCAGGCCCAGGCGGCGCGAGGCTCTTTGTAACGTCCTCGCCCCACTTCCTCAATAACGAGTCTGTGCCGAAGATAATGCACACGGTCGTGCTCGCGCTCTTCCCGGCGATGGCGGCATCCGTCTATTTCTTCGGCTTCCGTGCGCTCCTTTTATACGCCATCTGCATCGGCGCGTGCTTACTCACCGAGTACGCATTCCAGAAGTACATGAAGAGGCCAATAAAGATATACGACGGCTCTGCCATCATCACAGGCATACTCCTCGCCATGACGCTTCCGCCGGGGTTCCCGGTCTTCGGAGCGATACTCGGCTCGGTCTTCGCCATAGGCGTCGGAAAACAGCTCTTCGGCGGGCTCGGTTTCAACATATTCAACCCGGCGCTCCTCGGCAGGGCCTTCCTCATGGCCACATACCCGGTCCTTACTACCACTTGGGTGGAGCCCCGGACCGTACAGAAGGCGGTAGACGCGGTATCCGCCGCGACCCCTCTGGCGCTCATGAAGTTCGAGGGAAAGCTTACGCCAATACTCGACCTCTTTACCGGGAACGTCGCCGGGTCGCTCGGCGAGACTTCGGCGATAGCGATACTCATAGGCGGCCTGTTCCTCAGGTACAAGGGCTATGTTAACTGGAAGCTCCCGCTCGGGTATCTCGGGTCGATGGCGATATTTTCCGGCATATTCTGGCTCATCGACCCTTCGAAGTATCCGGACCCGCTCTTCCATTTATTCGCCGGCGGCGCGATGCTCGGCGCGTGGTTCATGGTCACAGACATGGTGACGTCTCCGACGACTGATATCGGCCAGTGGATATTCGCGATAACGGGCGGGATAATGGCCGTTGTCATAAGGCTCTTCGGCGGGCTCCCCGAGGGCGTCATGTATTCTATACTCTTCATGAACGCCTTTGTGCCGCTTCTTAATAAGCACACGAGGCCGAGGGTCTTCGGCGCGATAAAGGCGAAGGCCGAATAGCGTTTTTTTAAAGAGTTTTTGGAGGTCTCTGGTCCTTGAATCCGGTAACTAAAATGTTCATGAACCTTGTCGGCGTCGGTGTGGTTTCCGGCGTGATACTCGCGGCTGTCTTCTACAAGGCAGACCCTATGATACAGGCGAACAAGGAAAAAGAGCTGAAGGAGGCGATATTCGTCGTCCTCCCCGAGGCCAGGGACTATAAGATATTGAAGAAGTCGCTCGGCCAGGAAGAGTTCACGATGTACGCCGGACTTAACGAGGCCGGAGAGCCCATCGGCCTCGCCTTCAAGGCCGACGGCGGCGGCTTCCAGGGCAATATCGGCGTCATGGTCGGACTCGACCTCGATTACTTGAAGCTCAAGGGCATAAGGATCCTCGACCAGCTTGAGACCCCGGGCCTCGGCAACAGGATAGCCAACCCGGAGTTCGAGGACCAGTTCAAGGGCATAGAGATAAAGCCCAAGGTCGAGTACATAAAGAACAGGAAGCCCGAGAAGCCGAACCAGATACAGTCCATAACCGGCGCGACTATCTCCTCGGACGCGGTCGTCAAGAACATAAACAACGCGATAGAGAAGGCGCTCAAATCCTTCCCTACGAAGGAAGACCTACTTGCCGCCGAAAAGGCGGTAAAGCCGGCCTCAGCTACTGTGAAGGCAAAGGAGGCGACGGATGGCGGAAAATAACGGCTATTCACTCTGGTACGAGTTCAAAAAGGGGCTCTGGCAGGACATACCGCCCTTTAGATTGGTCCTCGGCACCTGTCCCACGCTCGCCGTCACGAACTCGGTCATAAACGGCTTTGCCATGGGCATGGCTACCCTATTTGTGCTCCTCGGCTCCAACATCATAATATCTGCTATAAGGAAGTATGTCGCCCCGCAGGTGAGGATCGCGGCATACGTCGTCATCATCGCGCTCCTTGTGACCGTCGCGGACATGTTCCTCGCGGCCTTTTTCCCGCCGGTATCAAAGGCGCTCGGGCCGTACGTGCCGCTCATAGTCGTCAACTGCATCATACTCGGGCGCGCTGAGGCGTACGCGCAGAAGAACCCGGTCGTGCCGTCCATTATGGACGCGCTCGGCATAGGCATTGGCTTTACCATGAGCCTCATGGTAATGGGTTTTATAAGGGAGATACTCGGCTTCGGGTCGCTATTCAACATAAAGCTCATCCCCCCGTCCCTGTTTGAGCCCTGGATAGTGATGATACTCCCGGCGGGCGCGTTCCTCGTGTTCGGAACGCTCATAGCCGTAGTCAATTACATATCGAGCAGGAAGTCCGCCGCATCGGACAAGGCGTAAAGGAGAGAGACCCGTGAAGCTCATAATGATATTCATATCGGCCTCTCTCATCAACAACTTCGTTCTAACATACTTTTTGGGAATTTGTCCGTTCGTCGGCGTCTCCAACAAGACCGAGAACGCACTTAATATGGGGCTTGCGACGACCTTCGTCATGACGCTCACGGCCGCTGTGACCTGGCCGGTTTACACATACATACTCGTCAAATACAATGTCGCGTTCCTCCAGTACGTCGCGTTCATCATACTCATAGCCGCTCTCGTGCAGTTGGTCGAGATGTACATAAGGAAGTCGAGCCCCGCGCTTTACAGGGCTTTGGGTATTTATCTCCCGCTCATCACCACGAACTGCGCGGTCCTCGGGCTCGCGCTCTTCATGGTCTTACGTAGTTATAGCTACATCGAATCCATCATATTCGGCTTCGCCACAGGCGTTGGCTTCACGCTCGCGATCCTCATGATGTCGGGCATAAGGGAAGAGCTCGAGTTCGCGGACATTCCAAAGCCTTTCCAGGGTATATCCATTACTCTTATCGTTGCCGGCATGATGGCCCTCGCGTTCATGGGATTCGCGGGCCTTATAAGGGGTTAGACAATGGCTGGTCTTGGCGAAATGGTCCTCATATCGTTCATATCCATGGGTGGGATAGGCGCCGCGCTCGCGGGCTTCCTCGCGTATGCGGACAAGAAGCTCAAGGTCGAGGAAGACCCGATGGTCGAGGCGATCTGCGGCATACTTCCGAATACCAACTGCGGCGGGTGCGGGTTCCCCGGTTGCAGGATGCTCGCCGAAGCGCTCTTGAAGGGCGAGGCGCCGCCTAACTCGTGCGTCGCCGGCGGATCCGACACGGCGAAAAAACTCGCCGCGGTCCTCGGCATGGACCACACTGACCACAAGAGGACACTCGCCGTCGTACTCTGCAAGGGCGGGAACGCAGAGGCCGAGAGGCGCGCCTCCTACCGCGGAGAGGTCTCCTGCACCGCCGCCAATCTTACGGGCGGCGACAAGAGCTGTACATACGGGTGCCTTGGGTACGGCGAGTGCGTAGAGGCCTGCAAGTTCGACGCGATGGCCATGGACGACAACGGATTGCCCGTAGTGTTTCATGACAAGTGCGTGGGGTGCGGCGCGTGCGCCAGGGCCTGTCCCCGCGATATCATAGAGATGCACCCTGAGGACCACAAGCTCTTCGTATACTGCAGGTCCAGGGACAAGGGCGCGCACGCCAAGAAGGTCTGCAAGGTCTCTTGCATAGCCTGCGGCCTTTGCGTAAAGGACTGTTCTGTCTCTGACGGCATTGTTCTTAAGGATAACCTCGCCGTCGTCGATTACGCGCTCGCCCCTCAGACCGACGAGTCCATCAAGAGGTGCCCGACGAAGTGCATATTCTTCGGAATAGAGGAGAGGGTCACAAAGGCGAGTTTTTTCGCCTCACAGCCGAAGAGGACGGGGTAGGGGGAGGCCAGAAGGCCTGAACCGACCGGCAAAATGTACTTCCGAAGCGGCCCCGAAAGGGGCCGCTTTTTTAATGCCTATTATTTTTTAAAAAAATGCTTTGCGGGTTCAGGTTTGTAACCTGAACCTTTGATTCGTGACCTGATTAGTGCTTACATGGCTATTTGAGTCTTTTAGCCTAAAGCCCTTTTGCGCGCTCCGAGCGCTTTTTGGCGATGGCTCCGAGCGCTTCCTTCCTCCCCCGCCCGCTCGCGCACCCCTTGCGCGCTCATTTCATAGTTGTTTGCGCGCCTAGCGCAAGCGTCTAATCCGCCCGGTGCGCTCGCCTCTTCCCCCCTTAGGCGCTCTCCGCCATGCGCCTGTGTTTTTGTAAAGACAGAACAAAAACATCTTTTTTGTTTTTCAAAACACCCCAGGCATGGGGTGAGCGACCTTAAGGGAGGAAGCCTTATGAGCGAGACGAGGGAGTAAACAGGCCGCGACAGCGGCCCTACGTGGCGAGCGGTCCTCGCCGGACTGGCAAATCCGTATCGGACAACTGTGCTTCAGGTAGACTTAAGTGACCCGATTTGAAATTGGCCCCGCGCCGAGCGGGGGAGGGGGAGGGCGGAGGGAGCGAATCCCCATGCCGAGAAAAGCCCGGCAGGGCGCAAAGTGCTTTTGGCAGAAGGTTCGTATAGTAAATACAGGCGCGCAGTCCGAGTTAAGAATTAACGGGTTCAGGTTGGAAAACTGAACCCGCAAGACCTGAACCCGCGATAAACACAGGTTTATCCCCCCACATCTACACTCCATAAAAATTAACTAATCTCGCCTTAACTTGGTTTTAATCCTTTTTTGTTAATATGGCATTAATTCAAAATCTATTTGAAATTCAATTAAAAAAAGTTTATAAGTAACTATTGAACGCCGATATGTCAAAAATGAACCTGAGACGCGCCGCACCGGTAATCTTCGCATTCCTCACGTTCTTTGCGCTCGCCTCCTGCTCGCAGACCGGGGTCAAAGACGCTTCAAGTCTCCGGGGCGGGGAGACGAGGCCCACCCTTTCGCCTCTCAATTACACCGGAGTGACCGCCCTGGCCTACCAGGCCGCCAGGGATATACCGGAGGTGCTCGACAGCCTGTATTGCTACTGCGACTGCGCAAAGCACTCGGGACACAAGAGCCTCCTTTCCTGCTATGTGGACGAGCATGCGGTCCACTGCGACATCTGCATAGACGAGGCGCTCATGGCATACGACCTCCACAGGCAGGGCAAGGACGCCGTTGCCATCAGGGAGGCGGTAGACGCAAGGTTCGCGCGCGCAAGTCACTGATAAAATCTTCAACGGAGGAGACGCTGTGGTCACAAAGAAGATCCTTATAGGTTTTGCCGCGGCCGGCATTATCGCCGTTGCGGGCTTCACCGGCTGTTCCAAATCGAAGGACGCCAAGGACGCCGCCCAGACCGCGGGTGGGCCGGGCCAGGAGGCCGCCCTGCAGGGGCAGGCCGCCCTGGTGAGCAACGCCGTCATTGTAGAGGACCTCAAGGCGAGGCTGAAGGAAAAGCCTAACGACCCCGAGGTGCTCTGGAGGCTCGGCGACGCGTACTTCGAATCAAAGCAGTTCGCCGACGCCACCGAGTACTACAAGAAGGCCATACAGTACAAGCCCGACGAAACCGACATATACAACGACCTCGGACTCTCCGTCCACTACCTCGGAAAATCCGAGGAGGGGCTCAAATACATCGAGCAGGGTATAAAGAAGAACCCGTACCACCAGAGGATATGGCTCACCAAGGGCTTCATACTCGCCTACGGCGTTGGAGACCTCCAGGGCGCGAAGACCGCGTGGGAGAAGGCCGCCGCGCTTAACCCCGAGAGCCAGATAGGCAAGGCGGCCACCGAGTTCCTCGTGCAGTTCAAAGAGAAGCCGAAAAAGTAAGGGTAAGGGTATAAATAGATGCAGGATAAAGCAAAAGGAACCGGGGCCCAAAGACCCTGGCACAGGGCGGTCGGCTCAAATATCTGGTACTTTTTCAACTCGCTCAAGCTCACGCTCTTCGTCCTCATTACGCTCGCCGTAGTCTCCATATTCGGCACGGTCGTCGAGCAGAACCTGCCGGTCGAGGAGTACCTCCAGAAGTACGGCGAGAAGTGGACGAGCTACATATTGACCGTGCGCATCAATGACATGTACCATTCGTACTGGTTCCTGGCGTTGCTCGCTCTGCTCGCTCTGAACATCATCGTCTGCACCTTTGAGAGGTTCCCTCCCAAGTGGAAGTCATTGCTCAACCACAAGTCCGAGAAGTTCGACGTAAGGCTTATCGATAAGTTCGCCAACCACCACACCTTCGAGGTCGCCGCCTCCACGGAGGCCGTTAAGGAGAGGGTGGTTAACGCCTTCAGGAAAAAGAAGTTCGACATCATCACATCCGGGTCGGGTAGTGAGTTCCGCCTCTACGCCTGGAAAGGGCGCATAGGCAGGCTCGGTTCGGACTTCACGCACATAAGCCTCCTCTTGATCCTCCTCGGCGCGATCGTTGGCAGTTTCGCCGGGTACAAGGACTTCAGGGCCGTATTCGTCGGCGGCGAGATGTCCGTTCCCAAGGCCGACTTCAGGTTGAAACTCGAGAAGTTCTGGATAGACTATTATGATTCCGGACAGATAAAGCAGTACAACAGCCTCTTGACCGTCATTGAGGACGGCAAGGAGGTGCTGAAAAAGCAGATATGGGTCAACGAGCCGCTCTATTACAAGGGCATAAGGTTCTACCAGTCGAGCTACGGCACGGCCTGGAACAAGGTCTCGGAGGCCGAGATAGCGGTCAAGATGAAGGGGAAAGACCAGCACGGCGAGCCCATGCTCGTCAAATGGGAGAAGCTGACCCCGCTTGCCGGGACCAGGTACTCGGTCAAGCTTATAGGATACGCCGCGGACTTCGCCTACGACGAGGGGACGAACCAGGTGTTTTCCAAGTCCGCGGAGTCGAATAACCCCGCCATCCATCTTGAGATATACGACGGGGAGAAGCTTATCGCGACCCAGTGGCTCTTTCTCAAGTACCCGGGCATATTCCCGGCGATACCTAACGCGGATGAGGACCTCGTCTTCACCGGCTTCAGGGGCATCATGTACTCGGGGATCTCCATTAACAAGGACCCTGGCACAAACATCGTCTGGGCGGGCTCCCTGGTAATGGGGTTCGGCTTTATCCTCGCATTCTTTGTCTACCACAGGCGCGTCTGGATAGTCGTGAGGGGGTCCGGCAAGTCCACCGAGGTCAAGCTCGGCGGCATGATAAACAAGAACAACCTTGTCTTCGAGAAGGAGCTCAAGGAAATAGTCGAATCAATCAGTTCTGAAAAAGCGGGGGGTAAGCGATGATCCTTTCTTTGGTATTTTTCACTTTTTCGTTCGTCTTCTATCTGGTGACCGCGCTCCTCTACATAGGCCACTGGGTCTTCAAGAAGAAATGGATCGGCCAGACCGCGACTGCCATGGCCTTTGTCGCGCTCCTCTCAACGACCATGATACTCGTCGCCCGGGCCGGAGAGTCCGGGCACGCGCCTTTCTCGAACCTCTGGGAATCGATGATGCTATTTGTCTGGGCGACTAACGCCGGCTACCTCATACTCGAGTACAAGCACAAGTTCAGGGCCATAGGCGCTTTCGTCATGGGCCTTGAGTTCATAGCCATGATCTCGGTCTCTCTTCTGCCGTACAGGTTCAAGAGCGCAGAGCCCTTGAACCCGGCGCTCCAGAACAAGTGGCACTGGCTGATGGACGTGCTCCGTCCCTTCGGGCTGGAGAAGTACGCGATAGGCTGGCTCGACTTCCACGTCTTCACGACGTTCATCGGTTACGCCGGGTTCGCGATCTCATTCGGCCTGAGCATAATATATCTCCTCAAGGAGCGCTCGGAGGCGAAAGGGACGCAAGAAGGCGTCATGGGGGCCTTCCCTGAGGCGCGGATATTGGACGAGCTGAGTTACAGGGCGATAGCCTGGGGTTTTCCGTTCCTCGCAACCGGCATAGTCTCGGGGGCCGTCTGGGCGAACTACGCCTGGGGCACCTACTGGTCATGGGACCCGAAGGAGACCTGGTCGCTCATCACATGGTTCATCTACGCGGCCTACCTCCACGCCAGGGTCACGAGGGGCTGGAGGGGCAAGCGCGCCGCCTACATTTCAATCGTCGGTTTCCTTGCGGTAATATTCCTGTACTGGGGCGTGAGTTTCGTCCTCCCAGGGCTCCACGCGTACGCGTCGTAGACCGGATGCGGAAAGGGCCCGACGCACGCGCACCGGGCCCCTTCCGTAAATTCCTTTTTCCTTAAGGGGTATAAAGAAAGATGGCTGACAAGACCGACAACGAAAAAGGCCTGCCGAAGATAGCGCTTGTAGTGATCGTCCTTGCCGTAGTCGGCATCGCCGCTTTTATCATATTCGGCCAGAGGCAGAAGTTCGAGCCCGTGGTCGCCGGAAGCGAGGCAATGGATTTCACCCTTCCGGACCTCTCAGGCAATCCTAAGAGCCTTAAGGATTTCAGGGGCAAGGTCGTCTTCCTGAACTTCTGGGCTACCTGGTGCAAGCCCTGCGAGGAGGAGATGCCTTCCATGCAGGCCCTTTACCAGGCCTTCGCCGGTCAACCCTTCGAGATAGTCGCCGTCAGCGTCGACAAGGACGGCCCCGAGGTCGTAAAGGCCTACGCCGCGAAGTACGGACTTACCTTCACCATCCTCCAGGACAGGAAGGGCGCCATTAAGGATGCCTACAAGACGACCGGCGTCCCAGAGACCTTCATCGTGGACCAGAGCGGCGTCATAGCCGAGAAGGTCTGGGGGCCGAGGGACTGGTCCGAGCCGTCGTCGTACGCTACCATTGTGGACCTCCTTAAGAACGGGCCCAAACCCAAAGAAGCCTACAAGACCGTCCGCAGATAGCCTCTAATCTTGCGTTAATATCCGGCGCGGTATGATGTCGCAGGTCCTTTAAAAGGAGTCTACCTATGACTACTGAAGTCAGTCTGCCCTTAGCGTTCTTCGGCGGGATACTCTCGTTCATATCCCCGTGCGTCCTGCCGCTCGTGCCCTCGTACATTTCGTTCGTAACCGGCATATCGTTTGAGGAGCTTACAAACGACTCTGGCAAGGAGATAAAGAAGGTCATACTGAAAAACTCGCTCATGTTTATCCTCGGGTTCTCGACGGTCTTCGTCGTCATCCTCGGATCCTCGGCCCAGCTCTTCGGCTCGCTCTTCATGGAGTACCAGGACATAGTAAGGAAGATCGGCGGCCTCGTTATAATACTCCTCGGCATCCACATAATAGGCATCATAAACTTCAACATACTCCAGAGGGACAAGCGTCTGCACTTCTTCAGGGAAAAGCCGGCAGGGCTCCTCGGGTCTTTCCTCGTGGGCATAGGGTTCGCGGCTGGCTGGACCCCGTGCATTGGGCCGATACTCTCCGCGATATTCGCCGTCGCCGCGACCTCCGAGAACCCCTGGTCCGGTATATCCCTCTTTATAGCGTACTCCCTGGGCCTTGCCATACCGTTCCTCTTAACCTCTCTCGGCATCAACACCTTCCTCAAGCATTTCAATAAGCTCAAGCGCCACATGAGGATTATCTCAGTAATTACAGGTGCTTTCCTCATCATAACTGGGGTATTGATTTTTTCTAACTCTCTTGCTATTATAGGCGGGTATCTGAACAACCTGATGCCGAGCCTGAGTTAGAACGCGGGCGGGGCGGGACCTATGGCCGGGGCGATAATGCCTCCGGCCGTTGGGGCATACGCCTCTTTCGTCCTTTCCGCGTCGTATTAGGACCCCATGACAAAGCCCATCATCGAAGTCTACGCAAGGAAGGACTGTACAATCTGCGACAGCCCCAAGGGTTGCGTCCTCTGCAACGACGTGAAGGACACGCTCGGCAGGGTCGGAGCCGAGATACCCTTCCAGTTCAAGGAGGTCGATATCGACGCGAGCGACGACCTCTTCAGACGCTTCAATCAGGACATCCCGACCGTCTTCATCAACGGCAAGAAGGCGTTCAAATTCAAGGTAGACGAAACCGAATTCAGGAAGAAGCTCAGAAAGGAAATCATAAAGGCGAAGTTGCTTAGTCTCCGTAACCAGAAGGCCGCTACTTAAGCTTCGCGCCCGCATGCATCCGGGGGGCAAGGGGGGCAAGGGGGGCAAGGGGGGCAAGGGGAGGGGCTGGCCGTGGCGACGATATCCGCGCCATAGGGTGACGGACGCGAAACAAACTGTTTTTTCATAAGGCGCTTATAGCGCCTTTTTTTTTAACGCAGTGCCCCACGCTTTTAAAAAACAGTTTAAGATTGATTTTCTGCAAACAGTTCTGCTAATATACGCATTTGATTAAGTATTTGGGAGCCGGGGCTACTCTGCCAGCACGCAGGTTCAAGACCCGGCCAAGGCCCCGGTATCGTCCATGAAGGTCATAGTCATAATCCCCACCTACAACGAGGCGGAGAACATAAGTATAGTTGTCCCCAACATACTCGGGCTCGGGCGGGAGTTCCATGTCCTCGTCGTAGACGACAACTCGCCTGACGGCACCGCGAAGGTCGTAAAAGACCTGATGAAAAAAGACGGACGGGTCATGCTCATGGAGCGCCCCGGCAAGATGGGGCTCGGCTCCGCGTATATCGCGGGTTTCAAGCGCGCGATCAAGGAAGGGGCGGACTTCATCTGCGAGATGGACGCCGACCACTCGCACGACTTCAACGATCTCCCGAGGTTCCTGAAGGAGACGGATAAATACGACCTCGTCATTGGTTCCAGGTACGCAAACGGGATAAGCGTCGTCAACTGGCCTCTGCCGAGGCTCCTTTTGAGCTACTTCGGAAATGTCTATGCGAGGCTCGTAACGGGTCTTAAGACGTTCGACAATACCGCCGGGTTCAAGTGCTTCAAGAGAAAGGTGCTCGAAGCCATAAACCTCGACGCCATACACAGCAACGGATACGCCTTCCAGATTGAGATGAACTGGAACGTGGCGCGAAAGGGTTTCCGCACAGTTGAGATACCCGTCATTTTCTGGGGCAGGTACTCGGGGGATTCAAAGATGTCCGGCAACATCGTCCGCGAGGCCGTCTTTATAGTCTGGAGGTTAAGGCTTGACTCCATATTGAGAAGGTTCGGCCTCAAAGGGGATTGACGCACCGTGCTCCGCGACCTCTTAAATAAAAACGCATACACCGTCGCGCTCCTTGGTCTCCTTGTGGCGCTCTCCTACTATAACGCCCTTTTTACGCCGTTCATGTGGGACGACAAGACGCTCGTAGTCTCGAACGCCGGGCTTAAGGGCGGGTGGGAGAGCCTGCTCGCCGCCTTCAGCCCGCGTCTCTGGGGCCTCCGGGTCGACAACGAGGCGTTCAGGTCGTTTTACAGGCCCCTGCATACCGTCCTTTCGATGATCGATTACAAGATATGGGGCTTAAACCCGTTCGGGTTCCACCTCTCGAACGTAATACTCCACCTCTTCAATACGCTCCTCGTATTCGCCTTTGCATTGCGGCTCTCGGAGGAGAGGGCCGCGGCTTTTTTCGCCGCGGCGATATTCGCCGTCCACCCCGCGCATACCGAGTCGGTAACGTTCATCTCGGCCAGGGTCGATCTGCTCTCGGCGTTCTTCCTCCTCCTTTCATTCCACCTCTACGCATTCCACCCGGAGCCGGGTTACACGAGGTTCGGCCGCGGGTTCGGTATAAGGGACATTCTCTCGATGTTCCTCTTCCTCCTTGCCCTCCTTTCAAAGGAGATGGCCGTAACCATGCCGATACTGCTCGCGCTCTACACATGGTTCTTCGAGAAATGGGGGAGGCGGGCCGTGAGGGTCGCCCCGTATTTCGTCATACTCGCGCTCTACATTCTATTCAGGTTCCTCGGGCTCAAGGCCTTCGCGGGCCAGCACGGGCTCAAGGCCGACTTTTTGACGGTGGCGTTCACCGCCTCTGCCGCGGTCCTCGACTATGTGAGGCTCCTCTTCTTCCCTTATCCCCTGAAGGCCTATTACAGCATCTTCTGGCAGCCGTCTTTGAGCGCGAAGGTCATAGCGGCCTTTGTCCTCATGCTCGTCTCTCTCTTCGCGGTCCTCTGGTATCTTAACAGGGATAAAAAGCTCCACGCCTTCGCGATATTATGGACCTATATCTCGCTCCTCCCGGTCCTGAACATCGGCACGCTCGGAGAGTTCTCGATAGCGGAGCGGTACCTCTATATACCGTCTATCGGGTTTTCGATACTCGTAGGCCTCTTTTTTTCGTCCCTTTTAAAGGACCATCTCGTCGGCAAATACGCGCCATACGCCTTCGCTCTTATAACAGTAGTGCTCGTGGTGTTGACCATATCAAGGAACAGGGTCTGGAAGGACGACGTCACGTTCTATTCGGCGATGGTCGCTGGCGCGCCCGGGTCCGCGATACCGCACGCCAACCTCGGACACGCATACATGAGGGGCGGTAATATCGAGGGGGCTGTTACTGAGCTCAGAGAGGCTTCCCGCCTCTCCGGGGGGAACCCGGTCATCCATTACGAGCTTGGTTCGTTGTATATGAAGGCCGGAAAGCTCTACGAGGCGGTCGGCGAGTTCAGGGCGGCGATAGAGATGAAGCCGGATTTTGTCGAGGCATATAACGCGCTCGGCATCGCGTACGCAGGGCTTGGGGAGAATTCTCTCGCGCTCGATGCCTTCGAGAGCGTGCTTATATACGACCCGTTATCTGAAGCGGCGCTCTCAAACATAGCGAGGCTCAAGGCATCGAAGAGTCCGAAGGCAAGGCGCTGATCAGGCCCTCTTTGCCTTTCTTGTAAAGAATGCCTTCGAGATAGGGCTTATCTCCGCGACCTTCTTGCCCTTCATCGCCACAAGCATCCCGAAGATGAACTTTTTTTTCTTCGTCACAGTGAACCCGGCGGAGTTAAGGAGCTCTTCGAGGCTCTCTTCCGTGAACTTCTGGACGTGGGCCTCTTTCCAGACCTTGCCCTTTCCCTTTGTCCAGAAGTGCCAGATGACCCTGAAGAGCAACGACTGCTCGTTTGGCACGAGCACGAGGATCTTGCCCCGGTCCTCAAGGCACCTGTTTAGCTCTATGAGCGCTTCCCTCGGCTCGTGGAGGTGTTCGAGGACCTCTATGGCGCTTATAAACCCGAAACTGCTGTCTTCGAAGGGGAGCTCGTAAAAGTCGGCGCAGAGGAACTTCGGCCCCCTGTGGGCCTCGTTTGCGTACTTGATGGCCCCGAGCGAGGCGTCTACACCCGCGGACCACTTGAGACGCCCCTTTTCGCTGATCCTGTCGAGGAGCGTGCCGCCGCCGCACCCGATGTCGAGCATCTTGGCGTCCTCGCCTTTAAGGAGGTTTGTAATCGCGGAAATCCTCCTTGAGTGCCAGAACCTCTGAAAGGGGTTTTCCGCCATGGACCTGTCGTAGTAGTCGGGCGGGACCTCGTCGTGAATATCCCGCATCTTTTTTCTGAGATCTTGCCCGGGCCTCTGCTCGACCGCCTCATGCTTGGCTTCGATTTCCGGTAGACGTGCCAGCGATGCTTCCATATGTTTCAGAGCCCTCCTGCCCTTGATATGCCTCCATCTTAGTACCCCGGGGATTAAGGCATTGTTAGAAACAGAAGGGCGTTTTGTTTATTTTTCGTCCGTTACATCCTATCTACATGGCGTCTTTTAATCGCCTATTTCATCTATGCCGCGTAGCGGATCACAAGCGGCAGGCTTGCATTTTAAGGCGGAATTGGTTAATATTTTTTTGGGTTTTCCCCTTACTCCCTATAATTTTCCGTCTTTTTGGTCCGCGTCAGGGTTTCCTTATGAAGCGTCTTCTATCTTTGCTGTTTTTCCTGGCAATAATCATTTTCCCGGCATCGACAATCGCCGCCGAGGCGGCGATCGCCGGGGTAAATGTGGACCTCGACCCTTTGCGGGTGTCTTTCGAGGTCAGGGACGCCTTCACCGTCGATATAGAAGAGGCGGTAAAGAGCGGCCTGCCGACGTCGTTCAACTTCATCGTAAGGCTCTCCCGAGTAAACCCCGTATGGATCGACGAAGACATCGGAAAGTGGGAGTTCAGGCATACGGTAAAGTACGACACGCTTAAGGAAGAGTACGAGGTGAGGCTCGATGAGGGGCTAATACGGGAGGCGCGGACAAAGGACTTCGAGGAGATGAAGTCCTTCATGTCGAGGGGGGAGGCCATCGCCATAACTCCGGCCCACCTCGTGCCCGGAGAGGTCTACGAGCTGTCTATAAAGGCGGAGCTCGACAAGACGGAATTGCCGCCGCTCCTGGACTACATGTTCTTCTTCGTGAAACTATGGGATTTTGAGACCGACTGGCATGTATACAGGTTTTCTCCTTAAAGGCGCGGAATGAAAGATACACAGAGATTGGACGCGGAGCAGAAGAGGCGGCGTAGAGAGTTCGTCATCATACTCGTCCTCATCCCAATCGTCGCGCTCCTTACGTGGACCGAGTCGCACATATCGTCCATAAGCGGCGGGGTGCCGGTGGCGACGAACATACTCCTCCTCGCGCTCCTGAACGTCAATATCATCCTTCTTATCCTCCTCATCTTCCTGGTCCTCCGTAACGCCGTCAAGATTTACATGGAGAGGAGGAGGAAGGTCATGGGCTCGCGCCTCATGACAAAGCTCATCACCTCGTTCGTAACGCTCACCATCGTCCCTACCTTCATCCTCTTCTTCGTCGTCATAGGTTTCATAAACCGCTCCATAGACGGCTGGTTCGCGATTAACATAGAGGGCTCTCTCCAGGAGTCGCTCGATCTCGCGCGGAACTACTACAACGACATGAACGAGCGCGTGACGGCCTCGGCGCGCTCGATAGCCATAGTCGCCTCCAAACAGGGTTTTGGCGCGGACAACGACAGGTTCAGGGCGTACCTGGACGAGAGGGTGGAGGAGAACGATTTTGCGACCGTCGAGGTCTACCACGCCGACGGCAGGAGGGTCGCGTATTCGGTGGCCCAGAGGGTCAACAGGACGACCGTCCCGGACGTCGACCAGGAGGCGGTATTGAAGGCCCTGCGCGGCGAGGCCTCGGGGTTTGTCCAGACTCTGCAGGTGGGGGACGTCGTAAGGGGTGTAGCGCCCATACCGTCCGTCTCCAACCCGGATAAGGTCGTGGGGGCCGTGGCCGTCAGCTACTACGTTCCCAAGAGCCTCATCGACAAGATGAAGGAGATATCCGCCGCCTTCGAGGGGTACAAGCAGTTGAAGCTCATAAAGAACCCCGTGAAGGCCAAGTACTTCACGATCCTCCTCATCATAACGCTCGTAATAGTATTTTTCTCGACCTGGATAGGGAGGTACATCGCAAGAGAGATAACCGTCCCCATACAGGAGCTCGCCGAGGGGACGCATGCGGTCGCGAGCGGCAACCTGGACTTCCGGATAAAGACCGATTCAAAGGACGAGATAGGGCTCCTCGTCAACTCCTTCAACAGGATGACCGAGGACCTCAAGGCCGGAAAGACAAAGCTCGAGGACGCGAACCTCGAACTCAGGCGGACCAATACCGAACTCGACCAGAGGAGGCGCTACATAGAGATAGTCCTCGGGAACGTCCCGGCCGGCGTCGTTTCCATCGACAAGCTCGGTAGGATCGTCTCCATCAACAGGGTCGCGGCCGAGATACTCGGGACCGACGAGGGCTACGCGCTCGGCAAGGTCTACAAGGAGGTCTTAAGGCCCGAGGACCAGGAGGCGTTCCGCGAGATGATAAGGGAGATGAACGAGATGGGAGCGGAGTCTTTGGAGAGGCAGATAAAGGTCGCGCTTGAGGACAAGGCCATGACGGTGCTCGTAAACCTGAACGCCCTGAAAGACGAGTCCGGCAGTTATCTCGGCATGGTCGCCGTGCTCGACGACCTTACGCACCTTTTGAAGACACAGAGGATGTTCGCATGGAAGGAGGTCGCCCGCAGGATCGCCCACGAGATAAAAAACCCGCTCACGCCCATCAAGCTCTCTGCCCAGAGGCTCCGGAAGAAGTACCTGGACAGGTTCCCCGGGGACGAGGTCTTCGACGAGTGCACGACTACGATCATAAGGCAGGTAGACGAGTTGAAGACCCTTGTGAACGAATTTTCGTCATTCGCGCGGATGCCGGCCTCGAACCCGTCGCCGAACGACCTTAACGAGATAGTCCAGGAGACGGTCTCGCTCTACAAGGCCGGGCAGAGGAGGATAAGGTTCGATTCAGTCCTTGACAAGAGGCTCCCGGTGCTTGATATTGACAGGGACCAGATAAAGAGGGTGCTTATAAACCTCATCGACAACGCGATAGCGGCTGTCGGCGAGGACGGAGAGGTGAGGGTGGAAACGCTTCTCGTAGAGGAGCTCCAGCTCGCGAGACTCGAGGTCGTCGACAGCGGGGCCGGCATACCGGCTGACGTAAAGGAGCGGCTCTTCGAGCCGTACTTCTCGACGAAGAGGTCGGGGACCGGGCTCGGCCTCGCCATCGTCAGCAACATCATAGCCGACCACAACGGCTACATCAGGGTAAAGGACAACATGCCGCACGGGACGAGGTTCGTTATAGAACTCCCCGTGAAGGCGATAACGATATGAAGACCGTTCTCATAGTAGACGACGAGCAGGACATAAGGGAGGCGCTTAAGGGCGTATTCCGCGACGAGGGGTTCGAGGTAAAGACCGCCGGGTCAGCCGAGGAAGCCCTTAAAAGGCTCGATAGCGCCCCGCCAGACCTCGTCCTCCTGGACATATGGCTCCCGGGGATCGACGGAATAGCGGCGTTGAAGGAGATAAAGGCGCGCCACCCGAACCTCCCCGTCATCATGATATCGGGGCATGCGAACATTGAGACCGCCGTCAGGACCACGAAACTCGGCGCCTACGACTTCATAGAAAAACCCCTTTCGCTCGATAAGGTCATACTCACCGCCGAGCACGCGCTCGAGAGGAAGATGCTCGTAGAGGAGAATACGGCGCTGCGCACCAGGGCCTTGCACAAATATGATATAATAGGCAAGTCTAGGCCGATACAGGGGTTGAAGGCAGATATCGCGAGGGTCGCGCCGACTAATTCCTGGGTCCTCATCACGGGAGAGAACGGCACCGGTAAGGAGTTCGTCGCTCGGAACATTCATCTCCTCTCGAACAGGTCCGGGAAGCCCTTTGTCGAGGTCAACTGCGCGGCTATCCCCGAGGAGCTCATCGAGAGCGAGCTCTTCGGACATGAGAAAGGGGCGTTCACGAGCGCGATAGCCCAGAAGAAGGGCAGGTTCGACCTCTCGGACAAGGGCACGATATTCCTTGACGAGATAGGGGACATGAGCCTTAAGACCCAGGCGAAGATACTGCGCATACTCCAGGAACAGTCTTTCGAGAGGGTAGGCGGGACAGAGAGGATAACGGTAGACGTCAGGGTAATCGCGGCGACGAACAAGGACTTGAAAGAGCAGATAGTAAAGGGTACGTTCAGGGAGGACTTATATTACAGGCTGAACGTCATCCCCTTCCATGTGCCGCCTCTCCGAGAGAGGCGCGAAGACATCCCTCTCTTCATAGACCATTTTCTGGGTGAGTTCTGCCGGGAGACGGCGAAGGAACGCCTGAAGGTCGGCGAGGATTCCATAGAGATACTCTCTGCCTACGAGTGGCCGGGGAACGTCAGGGAGCTCAAAAACGTCATCGAAAGGCTCGTCATCATGACCCCCGGGTCCGTCATAACCGCTGACGACATCCCCTCTTATATAAAAGGGGCCGGGCCTGTGCACCAGAGGAACATCTTCGGGAGCGCCCTTCTAAAAGAGGCGAGGAGGGAGTTCGAGAAGGAGTTCATCTCTGTGAAACTGAAGGAGTTCGGGGGCAATATCGCAAAGACCGCCGAGGCTATCGGCATAGAAAGGAGCCACCTATATAGGAAGATAAAGAGCTACGGTATAGAGCATGAAAACCTTGACGCCTTGAACTGAAAAGAAGGCCTGCCACCTGGAAACCTCACCTTAGAACTAAAGCCTTTCAACATCAAAATATCCGTGTCATACATTTTTCGTGTAGCCTTGCCCAGAAATATGTTGACAAAATGTTTAGTTTATGTTAAATATTTTGTTAATGATAACGGGATGTGTATGACTTAATGGCTGAAAGGGGAGCGAGATGAGGGGATCTTACAGGAAAGAGCGAGACATAGGGACGGTGGAGGCGATGAGGAGACCGGTAATCCTTATTATCGATAGCGATGAATCAGAAAGGGTGTCTCTTGACGCGGTCTTAAGGGACCTCTACGAGACAGTACTCGTCAATGAGGCGCATGAGGCGCTGGAGGCGATAAAGACCGGATCAGTTGACCTTGTGCTCATAGATATGGACCACCAGGTGGTTAACGGGATAGAGGCGCTCGAACTCATAAAGAAGGCGGATAGCGATATAGGCGTCGTCATGCTCTCTTCCACAGGGAGCGCGGAGCAGGCGGTCTCAGCCCTTAAGAAGGGGGCCTATGACTACATAACGAAACCATTTAACGGCGGAGACCTTGTATCCGCGATAAAGAGGTTCACGGATACCCTGAACCTCAGAAGCGAGGTCCGCTATCTTAAAGAGGAGCTTTCCACGCGGACGAACGGAGAGATGCTGAGCGTCTCTCCGAGGATGAGGAGGGTCTTCGAAGTAATAGGAATGGTCTCTTCCACCCCCACGAACGTCCTCATAACCGGGGAGTCCGGCACCGGCAAGGAGCTTGTCGCGCGCGCTATACATTCGTTCGGGGAGAGGAAGGGGAAGCCGTTCGTCGCCTTCAACTGCGGCGCGGTCCCCTCGGAGCTTATGGAGAGCGAGCTCTTCGGACACGAAAGAGGGGCGTTTACCGGCGCGCACGCAAGGAAGATCGGGAAGTTCGAGTACGCCGACGGCGGGACGGTCTTCCTGGACGAGGTATCGACGCTCCCCATGCACCTCCAGATAAAGCTCCTCCGGGTGCTTCAGGAGAAGTCGTTCGAGAGGGTCGGGGCGAACGTCCCCATAAAGGTGGACATCAGGGTGATCGCGGCCTCTAACGTGGACCTCGAAAAGGAGGTGAGGAAGGGGGCTTTCAGGGACGACCTCTATTACAGGCTTAAGGTAGTGCCCATAGAGTTGCCGCCGCTACGGGAGAGGCAGGAAGACATAGCGCTCCTCGCCAGGCACTTCCTCGACAAGCACAGCAAAAAATGCGGGAAAAGAGTTATCGGGATATCGGAGGGGGCAATAAAGGCCCTTATCGGATACAAGTGGCCGGGGAACGTCAGGGAGCTTGAGAACCTGATGGAGAGGCTCGTCGTCCTCTCAAGGGACGGGGTCGAGATAGGCATCGATGACCTGCCTTCGGGGATATTCGAAGCGGTGCCTGATGAGACGATGGAGGAGAGGGACTTCAAGGAAGCCCTCAGGATGTTCGAGAGGAGGTACATAATAGGCGTCCTCACGAGGACCAACTGGAACAGGGGCGAGGCGGCGCGCATCATGAAGATACACAGGAACACGCTCTTCATGAAGATGAAGGAGCTGAAGATAAGGGAGCCGAGGGGGTAAGGGGCTTGAAGGATACGATATTGACGGTTATGCGGCAAAACCCATTGAGGCCAGGATGCTCAAACAGGAAGGGCGACAACGGGGAGGAGGCTGGTCAGGGTAGTATTTAACGCCCCTTAAGAACTGAAGACCTTTGCGTAATCCCATGTCTGCATGATATGAAGGGTTCGGGACTGGGTTCCCGATAATAGTCTCGGAAATGACATTTAAGGACATTTACTTAATGCGGTCCTGTCAGTCTTTGGCGCCGCCCCTCTCGAACTTGAGCGCGACCGAGTTCATGCAGTATCTCTTGCCAGTCGGCGGCGGGCCGTCGTCGAATACGTGGCCGAGGTGGGCGTCGCACCTGGCGCAGAGGACCTCGGTCCTTTGCGTGAAGGACGACCTGTCTCCCTCTGTCCTTATGCCCTCGTCTTCAAGCGGCCTTGTAAAGCTCGGCCACCCGGTGCCTGAATCGAACTTGTCCATGGAGCTGAAGAGCTTATTCCCGCAACAGACGCACCTGTATACGCCAGGCTCCTTGTTGTAGTTGTACTCGCCTGAAAACGCCTTTTCTGTACCGTGTTTGCGCGTGACCATGAAGGCGTCGTGGCTCAAGACCTTCCTCCACTCGTCCTCTGTCCTTATCACCCTTTTCATGCGTGCCTCAGTTGGATGGAGGGCGCTGGCTTGACGCCGCGCCGCACGCGGCCGCTATCCGCCCTTTATCACCCTGTTAACAGTCGAGCTGAACTCGGCGACGGTGTAAGGCTTGGGGATCACCGCCTTGAAGCCGGACCTTGCGAATTCGGACATGATCGGGTCGTTCGAATAGCCGCTCGATACGATGGCCTTTACAGACGGGTCTATCTGAAGGAGCATCTCCATCGCCTCTTTGCCGCCCATCCCGCCCGGCACAGTAAGGTCCATTATCACTGCGTCGAATGGTTCTCCATTGTCGCGCGCCTCCATATAGGCCTCGATCGCCTCTGCCCCGTCCTTCGCGTAGGCCGCCGTATACCCGAGCACACCGAGGATCGCGCCTGCCGTGTCCCTGACCACCTCCTCGTCGTCCATGACGAGGACCCTGCCGCTCCCGCAGACTACGGTCGAAAGGGTTTTCAAGGCCTCCGGCCTCGTGCTCCGCGATGCCGGGAGGTAAACGAAAAAGGCTGACCCCTTGCCCGGGGTCGATTCGACGGAGATATGGCCGTCGTGGTTTTTTATTATCGAATACGACGCCGAGAGGCCGAGCCCGGTGCCGTATTCCTTGGTTGTGAAATACGGGTCGAATATCCTCTCCATGTTTTCATGAGGGATGCCGACGCCGTTGTCCGCGACGGTTATCTTTACATATCTCCCGTCCTTGAGGGGGTTATCCCCTCCGGAGACCTCCGCGTTATCGCATGATACCTTTACAACCCCTCCGTCGGGCATGGCCTGGGCCGCGTTCATGACGAGGTTCTGGATGACCTGGCTTATGAGCCCGGTGTCCGCCTCGATGGCCCAGAGGCCGTCCGGAATCGAGTACTCGGGGCGCACCGATGACCCGCTTAAGACAAAGCCGGCTGACTCGGTAACGAGTTCGGAAACGGACGCCAGATGTTTTACAGGCGAGCCGCCCATCGAGAAGGTGAGAAGCCTGCTGGTCAGGTCTTTTGCCATCCCTATGCCGCGCTCGGCTTCCTCAAGTCTTTTGAGCGCGTCTCCTCCCGCCACAGAGCCCTTTGCGAGGAAAATGTTTCCGAGTATGCCGGTGAGCAAGTTGTTGAAGTTGTGGGCGATTCCTCCTGCCAGCACACCGAGGGACTCGAGCTTCTGGGCCTTGATTGTCTCTGTCTCAAGCGCCTTCTGCTCGGTTATGTCCTGGGTTGTGCCGAATATGGTTACAGGCTTGCCCTTGTCGCCGCGTCTCACCTCGCAGCGCGCAACGACGGTTCGGACCGTCTTGTCAGGCCTGACTATCCGGAACTCCAGGTGGTCGTTAGGCGACCCCTCAATGCACTTCCTGACGGCCCTCTCCACGGTTTCTCTGTCATCCGGATGAACGGCCGCAATGAAGGATTCGTGTCTGGCCCCAAAGCGCTCTCTGTCGAGACCGAATATCCGGTACATCTCGTCCGACCATGTGACCTTGTCCTCGATAAGATCACGACTCCAGCTCCCTATGTGTGCCACCTTCTGGGCCTCGGCGAGGTCCTCCTGTATCTTTCTCAACGCGTCTTCGGTCTGTTTTCTTACGGTTATATCTCTCAGGGTGGCAGTTATGAGGGTAGAGCCGTTAACGGTAAAGTTCCCTATGATAAGCTCTATGGGGAATGTAGCGCCGTCCTTTTTAAGCCCTTCTAATTCGAGTACCTTTCCCTGAGACCTGCTTACGCCGGTCTCAAGGAACTTTTTAAAACCGGCCGCGTGGACGGCGCGGAACCTCTGCGGCATGAGCTCGATAATTTCTCTGCCAATGAGCTCCCCTTTGCCGTAGCCGAACATCTTCTCGGCGCTCGGGTTGGACTCGGTAATACTGCCTGATGAGTCGGCAATAATCATCCCGTCAAAGGCGGTTGAGTGGAGCATGCGGTAGCGCTCCTCGCTCTCGCGCAGAGCGTCCTCGGCGCGTTTTCTCTCAGCGTCGTCTATCCTTACGGTTATGAAGTGACTTGTCGCGCCAAGAGCGTCTTTTATCGGCGACACCGTTACGAGGTCCCACCGCGTCTTTCCGTCCCTGGAGACGCAACAGACGTCCCCGCGCCATGTACGCCCCCCGCGAATGGTTTCCCAGAGCGAATCTATGTAAGATTTCGTGGATTCGTTATGATCGAGGAAGCAGGGCGTCGTCCCAACGGCATCTTCGCATGAGACCCCCATCGCTTCGGTAAAGCGCCTGTTCACATATTCTATCTTTCCGGCGGTATCCGTGATGATCACCGGCGACGGGCTCTGGTCGAGCGCTCCGGAGAGCACCGTGTTCTTTTCCGAGGATTTTTTTATCTCCGTGATATCCCGGAGAAATACGAATAAGAAACCGCCTCCAGCGTCCGTGTAATTCGCGCTTACCTCTATATTGAGTACTCGTCCGTCCTTCCTCCTGTGATGGGTCTCGAACCGGGCATGTCCTGCCTCCAGAACCAGCGCGATATGCCTGGCGGTCTCTTCAGGCGTTTCAAGGGCCTCGACGTCGCTGATGCGCATCTTGAGGAGTTCCCCGCGGCTATAACCAATGAGTGAGCAGTACGCGTCGTTGACGTCGATGAAGCGCCCGGTTAAGTCTACTATCCAAAACCCGTCCAAAGAGGTCCGGATGATTGTCTTGTACCGTTCTTCTGTGAATCGGAGTTTCGATTCACAGTTCTTAATGCCTTCAAGCCCCATTTTTGTCTCGATGGTCTCGGTCATGATGTTATGGGTTTTCCTTTGGTGAGTATATCGTTTATTCTAATCCTTGTCTTGAATAAATGACAGGTAAAAACAAGGCATTCTGCCTGAAGAGCTGATCATACCCCGGGGCGCGCTGTGTTTGCCGTTTTTATTTGAAAATTGCAAACTCCTGTTTTTTGTGGTATTAAAAGTAATCCATCCGCTTGTTTTTTCGCATTTTTAATACATCCGTCCGGAGGAGTTTAATGTCAGGCCATTCCAAATGGGCAAACATAAAGCATAAAAAGGCCAAGACCGACGCCAAGAAGGGTAAGTCCTTCACGAAGCTCGTAAAGGAGATAATGGTAGCGGCAAAGGTGGGGGGTGGCGACCCCTCAGGCAACCCCCGCCTCCGTACGGCCATAGACAAGGCGAAGGCGGAGAATCTGCCTGCTGACAACATCGACCGCGCCATAAAAAAAGGCGCCGGAGAGCTCCAGGGGGTGAATTACGAAGAGGGTACTTACGAGGGCTACGGCCCGGCCGGGGTCGCGGTTCTTGTGAACTTCATGACCGACAACAGGAACAGGACCGCCTCTGAAGTAAGGCACCTCTTGACCCGTTTCGGCGGCTCATTGGGCCAGAGCGGGTCTGTATCCTACATGTTCGAGAAAAAGGGGCTCTTTACCTTCGACATCGGGTCCTTTACCGAAGAAAGGCTCATGGAGGCGGCGCTGGAGGCCGGGGCCGAGGACGTAGTAACGAATCAGGAAGATTCCGTTTACGAGGTCTACACAGACCCCGCGGATTTCGCGAAGGTGAGGGGGGCGTTCGAATCAGCCGGCATTAAACCCTCGTCAGCGGACATCTCGATGATACCGAAGGTTACGGTCAAGGTTACGGGCAAACCCGTCCAGCAGGTGCTTAACCTCCTTGAGGAGCTCGAGGACCTCGACGACGTACAATCCGTATTCGCAAACTTCGACATCTCGGCGCAGGAAATGGCCAGCATAGCTTGAACCGAAGAGCTCATTTAACGAGGCCGCTTTGAAAGTACTGGGCATAGACCCCGGAAGCAGGACTACGGGCTGGGGCATAGTCGAAAAGGGTCCGGGTGGGGCGCTTAAGCACATCGCCAACGGCGCTATAAGCGTGAATGAGGCGCTCGCTCTGCCCGAGAGGCTTTTTTTTATCTCAAAAGGGCTCGAAGACGTCATAACGGAACACGCCCCAGAGGCGGTCGCAATAGAGACGGTCTTTACGCACAAGAACGTCCGTAGCGCCATCATGCTCGGCCACGCCAGAGGTGTCGCCCTACTGGTAGCGGCGTCCAAAAACCTCCCTGTATTCGAGTACGCGCCCATGACCATAAAACTCTCCGTAACCGGCTTCGGAGGGGCGGAAAAGGACCAGGTGAAGAAGATGGTCTCCATGCTCCTTAAAACGCCCGCGCCTCTAAAGAACGACGCCTCCGACGCCCTTGCCGCGGCTGTCTGCCACATACACCACATCCGTGGCGGCGTTCCGAAGAAGGCGCACACCGTAGTCGCGGTCAAGCCATGATAGCCTACATAAAAGGCGCCCTTAAGTTTAAGACGACTGAGTCCGCGATCGTCGACGTGAACGGCGTCGGCTACGAGCTCTTCATCCCGCTCTCCACCTTCTGCAACCTGCCCGATGAAGGCGGCCTTGTAGATCTCTACGTACATACCCAGCTAAAAGAGGACGCGATACAGCTCTACGGTTTTTTGACGCCGGAAGAAAAGGCTGCCTTCCAGCTCCTCATATCCGTCACAGGTGTGGGGCCTAAGCTCGCGCGTAACATCCTCTCAGGCATACCGGTAGCCGACCTGGTTAACGCCATAGGGTCGTCCGACAAGGCCCGCTTGAGCACCATACCCGGCATAGGCGCAAAGTCGGCCGAGAGGCTCATACTGGAATTAAAGGACAAGGTAAAGAACCTCTCAAAGACAGGGGTGAAAGAGGCGGAGCCCAGGCTGAAGGATACTCTCTCAAACGACATAATCTCGGCGCTTGAGAACCTCGGGTACAAGGTCGCGCAGGCGGAAGAGGCGGTCAGGAAGGCCCGCGCACTCCTGCCGCAGTCCCCATTCGAAGCCATATTCAAAGAGGCGTTGAAGTTCCTTTCGAGAAAGCAGGCTTAAGTTATGGACGAGCGCGACATAGCCCCGGTAAAACTCGCCGAGGACGAGGGGATTGAGGCGACGTTAAGGCCTCGCCTCATCTCGGATTTTGTCGGCCAGGAAAAGCTCAAGGAGAATTTAAAGATATTCGTCGAAGCGGCAAAGGGGCGCGGAGAGGCGCTCGACCACGTCCTCTTCTACGGCCCGCCGGGGCTTGGCAAGACCACGATGGCGAATATCATAGCTAATGAACTTGGCGCGCACCTTCGGGCGACCTCCGGCCCTGTAATAGAAAAGGCCGGGGACTTAGCCGCTATACTCACCAACCTTGAGTCGCGCGACGTATTTTTCATAGACGAGATACACAGGCTGTCCACTGTCGTAGAGGAGATACTCTATCCCGCGATGGAGGATTACCACATAGACATTATAATCGGGCAGGGGCCCTCAGCCCGTTCCGTAAA
The DNA here is from genome assembly GCA_001797465.1 of Deltaproteobacteria bacterium GWB2_55_19. Classification (GTDB taxonomy): domain Bacteria; phylum Desulfobacterota; class GWC2-55-46; order GWC2-55-46; family GWC2-55-46; genus GWB2-55-19. The sequence continues at coordinate 98,872 of MGPQ01000012.1, forward strand.
GCTCGACATACCCAAGTTTACGCTTATAGGGGCGACGACAAGGGCCGGCCTGCTCACCTCACCCTTGAGGGACCGCTTCGGCGTGATATTGAGGTTTGATTTTTACACGCCCTCGGAGATAAAGACGATAGTCGTCCGCTCGGCTGCCATATTGGGGATAGAGATGACCCCTGACGGCGCACTTGAGATAGCGTCGAGGTCAAGGGGCACGCCCCGCGTCGCTAACAGGTTGCTCCGCCGCGTCAGGGACTTCGCGGAAGTTAAGGCAGGGGGTATAATTACAAAAGAAGTGGCTGACAGCGCCCTCGCCATGCTCGAAATAGACGCCAAAGGGTTTGACAAGATGGACAGGCGTATCCTCTTGACCATCATTGACAAGTTCGGCGGCGGGCCAGTGGGGATCGAGTCGCTCGCCTCGGCCCTCCACGAGGAAAAGGACGCGATAGAGGACCTCTACGAGCCGTATCTTATTCAGGAAGGCTACATAAACAGGACCCAGAGGGGCAGGGTAGCGACCCCCACAGCCTACGCCCACGTTGGGAGGCCCTGGAGAGAGACGGGGAAGAACGGGCACGAGACCCTCTTTTAGCTTTCATAAGTAACCAATAACATAGAGGCCATATGGAAAACGGAACGAGGCCTGTCTCGGCGACCCCGCCAAAACGCATCCTCGTACACATCTGTTGCGGGCCCTGCTCCATAGCGCCGCTTAAATACCTCCTCAAGGGTACATCCGAGGTATGCGGCTTCTTCCACAACCCGAACATCCACCCGAAAAAAGAATTCCTCTTACGATTAGAAGCGGCAAAGACCCTGGCGCGCCACATCTCCCTTGAGGTCATCTACGACGAAGAGTACAGGCCGCTCCCTTTTATAAAAGGGCAGAAGGCCTCTTCCGGGGACCAGAATGTCAAGCACCCTTCAAAGGCATCAAGGTGCCTGTACTGCTACGCCGCACGGCTCGAAGAGACAGCGAAGGCGGCTGTCAAGAACGGCTTCGACGCATTCTCGTCGTCTCTTCTGTACAGCACCTCGCAGAGGCACGACGAGATAGCGTCTATCGGGGTTGACCTTGAAATGAAATACGGCATAATTTTTTATTACAAGGATTTCCGGGCCTTCTGGCAGACGGGGTTGGACGAATCCAAGGCCCTCGGCATTTACAGACAAAAGTTTTGCGGGTGCGTTTACAGCAGGATTGAGCGGTACGCGAACGCCAAACCCAAAAAGTCCGCATGAAGGCGCGTAACATTCTGATAGAGACCGTCAGGTGTCCTTCCGTAACTGACGAGTCTGTGGAGATAGTCGAGAGGAAGGGTGTCGGCCACCCGGACTACATCTGCGACGCGGTGATGGATAGAATTTCCGTCGCCTTAAGCCGCGAGTACACGAGGCTCTTTGGTGAGGTCCTCCATCACAACATAGACAAGGGGTTGCTGGTCGCCGGAGAGGTCGAAAAGCGATTCAAGGGCGGGAGAGTTATAAAGCCGATGGAGTTCTTCATAGGCGACCGCGCCACCTTTTCTGTCGGCAAGGTCAAGGTCCCGGTCGCGGCCATAGCCAGGGAAGCTGTCTTTGCGTGGTTCAAGGAATTTCTCCCGGGGGTGGATGTAAAAAACGACCTAAAAGTCAGGGTCGTCTTAAAACCAGGCTCAGAGGAGCTAAAGGGCATATTCTCAAGGAAAGGGAGGGTGAGGGGCGCTAACGACACCTCGGCCTCTGTCGGGTACGCCCCTTTTACACAGACTGAGAGGGCCGTTTACGAGACAGAGCGTTTTATAAACTCCCCGGCCTTCAAGCTACGGTTCCCTGAGAGCGGAGAGGATGTCAAGGTAATGGGTATACGGAGGGGGACTGCGCTTGACCTGACTATCGCCTGCCCGCTCCGCTCGCGGCTTGTGAAGAGCGAATCCGATTACTTCAGGAAGAAGTCGGCTATCCGCGGGGCGATTAAGGAGTTTTTGTCTGACGCCCCTTTTTCATCCGTAGAGGTCAATCTCAACACCCTTGATATCAAGGGCAACGGCACCGGCGGCGTGTATCTTACGCTCCTCGGCACGTCCGCCGAGGACGCGGACTCCGGGCAGGTGGGCAGGGGCAACCGCGTAAACGGCGTTATCTCTCTCAACAGGCCCATGGGCACAGAGGCCGCGGCAGGGAAGAACCCGGTATCCCATGTCGGAAAGATATATACGATCCTTGCGCACCAGATGGCGAATGAGCTCTACGCGAGGCTCAAAGGCGTAGAAGAGGTCTATGTCTGGCTCTTGAGCCAGATAGGCTCCCCAATCGACGAGCCCAAGCAGGTATATGTCCGCATAGTGCCTGGAAGGTGGCTGGATAAGAAGGCGCTAAACAGAGACGCAGGGGAGATATTGGACGAACTGCTATCCGGCATAGGCGCGCTAACGCGCGAGCTCTCAAGGGGAGAGCACCCGGTCTGCTGACTATCTCAAAAATTGTTATTTTTCCCGATCTCTTCGTCAGGTCGTAAATAAAAATGCTCACATATTCCCGTATATGCTCCGCTTTTTATTTCCGCCCTTTCTTGACCTCAGAAAAAATTCCTAATTTTCAGAGGTAGCCTAAATCCTTTTTCTAATTTTTTTTTCAGGGAGGTATTTCTTGGCTAAGGATAAGAACGAAGGTTTGAGTTTGAGACAAAAGAAGCTCAAGGGGGACCTCCTCGAAATCAAGCGGAGGGAGTGGAACGAGCTCCGCGAGGAGTTCTTCGGCAGACTCGGGAGGGAGTACAATGCGGAGTTCGACAACCCGCACGACCTCGAGGAGCTCTCCATTCTGGACGTGCTGGAGGACACCGGCCTCGCTGTCGCGGATATCAAGAGAAGACGGCTCGAAGCGCTTGACGATGCGCTCCGGAGAATCGATGAGGGCGTCTACGGCGTCTGCGCCGGGTGCGGTACGGAGATAGACGATAAGAGGCTCAAGGCAGAGCCCTTTGCCGTGTTTTGCGTCGCGTGTCAGAGGGAGAGCGAGAAAGGCGCGAAGAAGCCGACGTTATGACTTTAAAGGCCTGGCAGAAGCGCATGGCAGAGGTAGTCTAAGGGAAAAATACATTCCAGGAGGCCTCTTTGATGACCGAAAGGCAGATATCAGCCGGAGGCGTCATATTCAGGTTCAGGGAGGGCGGCATAGACGTGGCCCTCATATCCGTCAGGGGCGGCAAGGTCTGGGGCCTGCCCAAAGGCGCGGCTGAGAAGGGCGAGAACCTCGCCAGGACCGCGCACCGGGAGGTAAGAGAGGAGACCGGCCTCGACGGGAGGATAATAGATACGCTCGGGCATATAGAGTATTTTTATACATTCAAGGAAGAGGGCGGGGGGATGAAGAGGTACTTTAAGATCGTCTACTTCTTCCTCATGGAATACATAAGCGGCAAGGTCGAGGACCACGATTCCGAGGCCGACGAGTGCAGGTGGGTTTCAATAGACGAGGCGATATCGCTGATGAGGTTCAAGGACGAAAAGGATATATTGGAGAAGGCGCGGCGGATGATAGAGGAGATTAAGAGGGCGGAGGAATCGGCATCGTGAGTTTTAGCCATTTGCAGAGGGTGGCGTATTATGTGGGTTGGGCTTCTCTTCGTTCCGCCCAACAAAATACGTTCTTCCGACGCCTACTGGTTGTTGGGCTTCGTCCCTTAGCCCAACCTACTTTTTTTTTGAAACACCAGGGATTGGGTGAGCGAGCGTAAGGGAGGAAGCCTTGTAAGCGAGCCGGGGGGAGTAAGGGGCGCGAAGCGCCGTAAGCGGCGAGCGCATGGGAGGGGGAGGCAGGTTGTGAGCGAATCCCAATCCCGAAAATCGCGCGGCCGGCGCGCATGCAAGCCTTCACAAAAAACGCTGTCCTGGATAATACTTGAGGCTCTTGCCTCGCAAGGTCTTTTTTTGGGAATAAGCGGCCCAAGGGGACGGATTTCTAACATATTCACTCTTGTCATTTCCGGTTTTTTAGGTTATTTTGTCCTTCTATTTGATCTCATGGTCCCCCATTAATGCGTAAAAAGGAAAGGAAAGAGAACGCCGGAAGAGAGTCCGCCTGCTTTATCTGCAAAAGGGAGGGGGAGTTCAAGCATGGCTATGACGGGCTTGAGTTTGAGGGCGCTTCTTACAATATAAGGTTCTGCCCCTCGTGCGGGCTCGGGAAGACATTTCCTTTTCTGAGCCCGGAGCGGCTCAAAAAGATATACTCCTCGACCTACCGCGAGGACGATTCTACCCGGTTCCCTGGCCCCCTCGAGGCGGTTATCAACATCGTAAGGACCGGGCGTTGCCGCAGGGTCGAGGCACTCGCCAAAAAAGGCCGCGTCCTCGACATCGGTTGCGGAAGGGCCGATTTTCTCCTGTTGATGAAAGGCCGGGGCTGGGAGGCTCACGGCCTTGAGCTCGACGAACGGATAAAGGAGAGGGGAGGCAAAGCCAGGGGGGTAGAGCTTAAATACGGGGGGCTCGAGGAGAACCGCTTCCCGGACGCCTTTTTCGACGCCGTCACCCTCTGGCATGTATTCGAGCACCTCTCCGACCCGGCGTGGGCCTTAGGCGAGTGCAAAAGGATTTTGAAACCCGGAGGCACGCTCGTAATAGCGGTCCCGAACGTCAAGTCGCTTCAGGCGCGAATGACCGGCAAACACTGGTTCCACTTCGACCCGCCGTTCCACCTGTACCATTACTCGGCGCTTAATTTAAGTAGGCTCCTTGAGGCGAGCTCTTTCAAGGTAGAGAAGGTAAGGCATTTTTCGTTCGAGTATAACCCTTTCGGGTTCCTCCAGTCCATATTCAACCGGATGGGGTTCAGGGCGAACCTCTTTTATGACTTTTTGAGGTCAAGGCATCGGGGGACAGCTGAGGATTATTTCTGCATAGCCGTAATGTTCATCATGATGCCGGTGATACTCCCTTTGTCGATACTCCTTTCAATAGCTGAAGCGCTCCTCAGGCAGGGCGGCACAATAGAGGTATACGCAAGAAAACAGGGGTAGAAGAAAGAGATGCTTAAGACAGAGATAGAGATAATAAAGACGCCTTCGCCGAGGCTGAAGGACTCGCTCCTTGAGAACCCCGGCTTCGGGTCGATATTCTCCGACCACATGTTCTCCTCCGTTTACAGGGAGGGGAGATGGCAGTCTCCGATGGTCATGCCCTTCGGCGATATAAGCGTCTCTCCGGCGCTCACATGCCTCCACTATGGGCAGGCGATATTCGAGGGTTTGAAGGCCTTCTATTCAAGAGACGGGCGGATAAACATCTTCAGGGTGGATAAGTACCACGAGAGGATGAACAAGTCGGCGAAAAGGCTCTGCATACCGGACGTGCCATACGACCTCTTCATAAACGGCCTTAAGGAGCTCGTCTCGCTCGATTCCGGCTGGATACCGAAGAAAAGGGGCTTCTCCCTCTACATCCGCCCTTTCATATTCGCTTCTGACAACTTTTTGGGCGTGCGCGTTTCAGATACATACAGGTTCTTTATAATCACCTCTCCGGTCGGCGCGTACTACAAAGAAGGGATAAACCCGGTAAGCCTCACGACCCCGGGAGAGTACGTGAGGGCCGTTAAAGGAGGGCTCGGCTCGGCCAAGACCCCGGCGAATTACGCGGCGTCCCTGCTCCCGGCTGAAGAGGCGAAGAAGAAGGGGTTCACCCAGGTCCTCTGGCTCGACGCCATAGAGCACAGGTACATCGAAGAGGTCGGGACCATGAACATGTTCTTCGTCATTGGCGACGAGCTCTCTACCCCGTCCCTTGAAGGCTCTGTCCTCTCCGGCGTCACAAGGGACTCGGTCATCATGCTCGCCGGGAAGTGGGGGATGAAGGTCTCTGAAAGGCGGATATCAATAGACGAGGTATTCAGGGCAACGAAAGACGGGTCTTTGAAGGAGGCCTTCGGGACCGGGACCGCGGCGGTCATCTCGCCCGTGGGGCAAATCGAGCATAAGGGCGAGAGGATAACCATAAATAACAATAAGATAGGGCAGTTGTCCCAGAGGCTCTATGACACCATAACCGGGATACAGTACGGCGAATTACCCGACGCGGACGGATGGATATATACGATATGAAGATCACTGACGTTACGATAAAAGAGCACGGGCTGACAATCGATGAGTACAGGCGGATAGTCGATTCTTTGGGCAGGGAGCCGAACCTCCTTGAGCTCGGCATCTTCTCGGTAATGTGGTCCGAGCACTGCTCGTACAAGTCTTCGAGAAGGCACTTGAGGAACTTCCCGACAACTGGGCCGCACGTATTGCAGGGGCCGGGCGAGAACGCGGGCATAGTGGACATCGGCGACGGCCTCGCCGTCGCCTTCAAGATGGAGAGCCACAACCACCCGTCTTTCATAGAGCCTTACCAGGGCGCGGCTACGGGTGTCGGCGGGATACTGCGCGACATATTTACAATGGGCGCGCGTCCCATAGCATCCCTCAATTCGCTCAGGTTCGGCTCGCCGGAGAATAAAAAGACCGCCTTTCTTGTCGAAGGCGTCGTCGCGGGAATCGCCGGATACGGCAACTGCATAGGCGTCCCGACCGTCGGGGGCGAGGTCTACTTCAATCCGTCATATAACGGCAACTGCCTCGTTAATGTCATGACAGCCGGGCTTATGAAGAAGGACAGGATATTCAGGGGCAACGCATCCGGCATAGGCAACCCCGTCATATACGCGGGCTCCCGTACAGGGAGGGACGGCATCCACGGGGCCGTAATGGCCTCCGACGTATTCGGAGAGGGAGGCGAAGAGAGGCGTCCGACGGTCCAGGTCGGGGACCCGTTCGCGGAAAAGCTCCTCCTTGAGGCCTGTCTTGAGCTCTTCAAGACAGACTTCGTCGTCGGCATCCAGGACATGGGCGCGGCCGGGCTTACATCATCGAGCGTTGAGATGGCCGCGCGCGCGCATACCGGGTTAGAACTCCACATAGACCTCGTCCCCAGGCGCGAGGATGGCATGACCGCCTACGAGTGCATGTTGTCTGAGTCCCAAGAGCGTATGCTCATGGTCGTAAGGAAGGGGACCGAGGAAGAGGTAAGGAAGATATTCAGGAAATGGGACCTTGAGGCCGAGGTCGTGGGCACTGTAATCGAAGGCGGGAACATCCGGATTATGGAGCGCGGAGAGGTCGCGGGCGATATACCGGTTAAGTTCCTGACCGACGACGCCCCTGTGTATGACAGACCCATAAAGAGGCCTTTGGCGCAGGACGAGCTTAATACCCTTGATCTTAAAAAGATTGGCCTTCCGCATAATTACAACGAAACGCTAATAGCAATACTCTCATCCCTTAACGTCGCCTCAAAAGAGTGGATTTATAGCCAGTACGATTACATGGTAAGGACCGATACGGTCGTCTGCCCAGGGTCTGACGCGGCTGTCGTAAAGATAAAGGGGACGAATAAGGCAATCGCTTTGACCGTGGACTGCAATTCCCGTTACTGCTACCTTGACCCAAGGAAGGGCGGTGCCATAGCCGTAGCAGAGGCGGCCAGAAACCTCGTAGCCTCAGGGGCGAGGCCGATCGCATTGACCGACTGCCTGAACTTCGGGAACCCGGAGCGGCCTGAAGTGATGTGGCAGTTGACAGAGGCTATACACGGCATTAAAGACGCCTGTATCGCGCTCGGCATCCCGGTCATAGGCGGCAACGTGAGCCTGTATAACGAGACCTCCGGGGTGTCGGTCTATCCCACGCCGACCATAGGCATGGTAGGCATCATCGACGATTTGAAGACCCACACGACCCAGTGGTTCAAGGGCGCGGGGGACGTAGTCGCCCTCATAGGAGAGACAAAACCGGGGCTCGGCGGGACAGAATACTTAAGCGTCGTCCACGGGCTTGAAAGAGGGGACCCGCCGGATATCGACCTGTCAGCCGAGAAGGCCGCAGAGGAGGCTTGTTTAAAGGCGGCAATGGAGTGTATAATATTGTCAGCGCACGACCTCTCCGAGGGCGGGCTCGCTGTTGCGCTCGCCGAGAGCGCATTCAACCCCAGAGGCAGTATCGGCGCCGATATCGACTATGACGCGAAGGGCCTGCGCGCAGATGAAGGGCTCTTTGCCGAAACGCAGTCGAGGATACTCGTGACGGTGAGAGAAAAGGACGTGGCGCGGCTTAAGGCGATATGCAAGGACTCCGGCGCGCCTTTGAGCGTCATAGGAAAGACCGGCGGGGAGAGGCTTAAGATCGGCTCTTTCATCGATGTCCCGGTAAACGAACTTAAAGAAGCCTGGGCAGGCGCGCTCGGAAGGTATCTCGCCGCCCACGCGGCAAGATAAAAGGGGTTATCCGTCTATTATGGAATTCCTTTCAAACGACAGGTTCAAGGACGAGTGCGGGATATTCGGCATCTACCGCCACCCCGAGGCGGCCAACCTCACGTACCTCGGCCTCTATTCGCTCCAGCACAGGGGGCAGGAGAGCGCCGGGATAGTCTCTTCAGACGGCGATAAGCTCTATTCGCACAAGGGCATGGGGCTTGTCGCCGACGTATTCTCAAGCTCGAACATAGCCCGCCTTCACGGCTCGTCGGCCATCGGGCACGTCAGGTACTCTACGGCCGGTGAATCCCACATAAGGAACGCCCAGCCTTTTTTCGTCGAGTATTCGAGGGGGGGCATAGCCGTCGCCCACAACGGAAACCTCATAAACGCCTTGTTGCTCCGGGCGCAGTTCGAGGCATACGGCGCGATATTCCAGTCGTCGAACGATACCGAAATTATCGTACACTTGATAGCGTCGAGCAAGGAGAACTCGCTCCTCGACAGGGTCATATACGCGCTCGGGAGAGTTAAGGGGTCGTACTCGCTCCTTTTCCTCACCGAAGACACGATGATAGCGGCGAGAGACCCGCACGGGTTCCGCCCGCTTTCTCTCGGCAGGCTCAAGGGCGCGTGGGTCGTCGCCTCCGAGACCTGCGCATTCGACCTCATAGAGGCCGAGTACGTACGCGATATCGAGCCCGGCGAGATAGTCGTCATAAACGGGGAGGGGATAGCCTCCTACAAGCCGTTCCCGCCATCGAAGTACACGCCATGCGTATTCGAGTTCATATACTTCGCGAGGCCGGACTCCACCATATTCGGGGCGAACGTCCATTCGGTCAGGAAGAAGCTCGGCGAGAGGCTCGCTATCGAGCACCCGGTGGACGCCGATATCGTCATCCCGGTCCCGGACTCCGGCGTCCCGGCGGCGATAGGCTACGCCAACGCCTCGCATATACCGTTTGACAAGGGCATAGTGAGGAACCACTACGTCGGCAGGACGTTCATAGAGCCGAAGGACTCCATCCGCCACTTTGGCGTGAAGATAAAGCTTAACGCCATAAAGGATATCCTCAGGGGGAAAAGGGTCGTCGTCGTCGACGATTCCATTGTGCGCGGCACGACGAGCAGGAAGATAATAAAGATGATAAGGTCCGCCGGCGCCAGGGAAGTCCACATGAGGATAAGCTCCCCACCGACGCTCTCCCCGTGCTACTACGGAATAGACACCCCGAGGCGCGAGGAGCTTATCGCGGCGAGGCAGACGGTTGCGGAGATAAACGATTACATCACATCTGATACGCTCGGGTACCTGAGCGTCGAGGGGTTATATCAGGCTGTCAGGGACGCCGGCGGGTCCTTCTGCGACGCCTGCTTTACCGGAAAGTACCCGGTTGATATAATAAGTGTGCAGAGCGCGCCTCAGCTCGCGCTCTTTAAATAGAACAATAACAGGAGGCAGACAGCCGTGAGAAGGTTCATAACATTCGTATTCCTGGCCATGGTCTCTTTGTCGGTATTCCCCGTTGTCTCGTACGCCCAGAGCGCGAAGCCGCCTGCCCAGGAAGACGACGAGCTCCAGATCGAGGAAGAGATGAAGAAAGAGGGCACGACGAAGAAAGAGGGCGCGAAAAAGCCCGTGACTAAAGAGGACCTGCCGCCGATAAACATGGTTCTGGTAAAGGGGGGTTGTTTCGAGATGGGCGACTTCGAAGGCAACGGGGACGAGGACGAGTTGCCGGTGCACGAGGTCTGCGTGAACGACTTCTATATCGCCGATACAGAGGTGACGCAGGAGCTCTTCGAGAAGGTCATGGGGTTCATCCCAGCCTGGCGCTATAACCCGACGATGCCCAGGGACCCCAAGGACCCTGTTACATACGTCAACTGGCACCTCGCCAACCAGTTCATAAAGAGACTCAACACCATAACCAAAGGCTACTACAGGCTCCCGACCGAGGCCGAGTGGGAGTACGCGGCGCGTAGCGGCGGCAAAAAGGAGAGGTGGCCGGGGTTCAGCAACGAGGCCGAGGCCGGGTCTTACGCGTGGTTCTCGGACAACGCTGACTTCAAGCTCCAGAACGTCAAGACAAAAAAACCTAACGGGCTCGGTATCCACGACATGGCGGGTTCAGCCTGGGAGTGGGTAGAGGACAACTTCGATTTCGACTACTATCAGTCCTCACCAAAAAAAGACCCGTACGGCGCGGAGTTCTCGCTCTATAAGGGAGTACGCGGTGGGTCGATAGCCGACGGGCCCTCAAAGCTCCGCACCACATACAGGTACGCGCTCGAGCCATCGAGGCGTATGCTAAACGTAGGCTTAAGGCTTGCCGAGTAAATCACTCTGGAGGGACTTCGGATGGTGAACCCATGAGGGCCGCTTCAAGCCTCGTCCTGAGATATCTCCTCATACTCGCCATGCCGGCCGTTTTTTTCCTCTCCGGGTGCGCGGCGAGGACATTGACCGAAGAGGACGCGTACTTAAAGGTCATGAACGCCTGGACGAGGGGCGTAAAGGTCTACGAGGGCCTGGAGACGAAGCTCTACGCCTCGGCTACATACAAGGGTATCGCGTTCAGGGAGGCCTACATCGGGCGCTACGCGAAGGACAACCAGCTCGATGAGGGGTACGCAATGGCCCTCAGGGAGCGCGAGTCAGAGCTCTCTGAGAAATACAACGAGTTCTTTTTCACCGCCTACACCCCGATGGATAAGTGGAACGACTTCGATGACCCTTCCTCCATCTGGAAGCTCTACCTGGAAGACGGAAGCGGGGCGCGCCTTGCTCCGGTCTCGATTGCCAGGCTCGACGCCTCTGACCCGCTTCTGCGCGAGTTCTTTCCGTACATGGACCTCTGGTCCACAGCCTACACCGTTAAGTTCCCCAAATATTCGGAGACAGGGACAGAGCCGATACCCGGCGCCAATACGAAGTCGATGCGTCTCGTAATCACAGGCGTCCTCGGCAAAGGCGAGCTCGTATGGAAGTTAGGCGAGTAGCTCTATCCGTCATCCCGTTTGTTTGTCTGGCCCTCTCCCTGCCGTCCGTCTCGCACGGCTCCTCCGGTTTTTTAGAGTCCTTTACCGGCGCGGTCTTTCTTAAAACCAAAGTCGCGGACAGATGGGCCCCGGCCGGTAAGGGCGCGCCTCTTGAGCCAGGAGACCGCGTAAAGACAGGCGAGGACGGCAGAGCCCTCGTAAAGCTCTCCGACGGCACTAAACTCACGATAGCGAACCTCTCGGAGCTTGAGATATCCGGCTATTCGCTCAGGAAGAGCGAGAGGTCGGGCTCTTTCTTCCTCTCATCCGGCAAGATGAGGGCGGCGGTCTCGCTCTTCCCCGGGAGGACGGACTTCAAGGTAAAGACCCCGACCGCGGTCTCCGGCGTCAGGGGCACCGATTTTATCGTCATGAACCAGGGCGAGGCTAACGTTTTCTTTGGAGTCGAGGGGAGCGTTGAAGTAAGCGGAGAGAGGGCGAGCCCCGTTGCCCTTACTACCGGCACGATGACGGAATCGACCGCGGGGTCCGAGGCGATCCCCCCTGTCGTTGTCGAGCCGGGCACCGCGCTCGCCGAGGCGAGGGCCGACCTTGAGGCCGCGACCGACGTGGACGCGCCTGTCGTCTGGGAGCGCGTCAGGGACCTGCCGGACCTCCTGGCGAGGTGGAACCTCAACTACGGCCATTACCTCGCCGACTCCGCACGTTTCAGGGAGGCGCTCGACGTCTTCGAGATAGCCTTCGACCTGACGGGCCTCCCAGGCATAAAGGCCGAGGCGAGGCTGGAGAGGGGGACGGTCTATTCGAGGAATATGAACGACCCAGGAAGGGCGCTCTCGGAATACACGGATGTGATCGAGAGGTTCAACGTCGAGCCGTTCATCGAGAACGCCGTCTACTCGGCTGGGCTCATAAAGATGGAGATGAAGGATAAAGACGGGGCGCTTGAACTATTCAGGCGCTACATCGCCGACTACCCGGCTGGCTCTCACAGGTCGACGGTGGATATATTCATCAAAGAACTGGAGAAGTGAGGCAGGGCGTCATAACTAAGATTGCTTCAATGCAAACGCGCCCCTCGCAATGACAAACAGGTGGCTTTCCGTAACCTAATTTACGATAGGCGGGATTTTCCTGTCCCGATGAGAGGCGTATATCCCCATCGCACCAGAACCGTCCTTTAAAAGGCGGACGCAAGTGAAGAGATTTTTAATTGTAATTTCTGCTCTCCTCGCCATCTCAAGCGGACCGTCTTACGGGACGACGCTGGTACTGAAAGGCGATATCCATGACGAGGTCGAGGTCACGCACTCGCGCTCGTTCAAGCCCGTAGATGGGCGCATCGACTCCCTCTTGTTCAGGTTCTACAACCCGACTGACTTCAAATCCGGCGCTCTAAACCAGCGGATATCCGTACGCAGGGTCTCATACAGCCCGGAACCGGAGAGCGTTCAGACCGAAAGGGATTCCTTCGGGAATTCGTTCACAGTCGTTACCTGGAAAGATCTTGAAAAGGAAGCGACGGTGACGGAGACCTATACGGTATCCCTTTCGATAAGCTTGAACGAGGCGCGGTCACTTGTGCCATTCCCGCTCAACCCGGGGGATATTCCCCCTCCCGCGGCGAGGTTTCTGAGGACTTCTGCGCTCGTCGAGGCCAACGACGCGGAGATAAAAAAACTCGCTTCATCCATTACAACAGGCGCGCGTTCCGAGCAGGCGGCGGTCGATGCGATACTCAACTGGGTAGTCGATAACGTCAAGTACAGGTCGCCTGTCAACGACTACGGCGCGGTCTCTACACTCTTATCGAAAGAGGGCAACTGCCAGAACTTCTCTCATCTATCCATCGCCCTTTTGCGGTCAATCGGCATACCGGCTCGTATTGCCGGAGGGGTGTCTCTCGGAAGGCCGTGGAAGGTGCCTGTCGAAGGCGGCCACCTCATACAGTCCATCGGCCAGGGCGGACACGCATGGATGGAGGTCTGGTACCCGGACCTCGGCTGGGCCCCCTATGACGCGCAACAGAGCAGGCTCTTTGTGGGCCCCCGCCACATAAGACAGACCGCCGGGATGGACTCTAAAGACATAAACGACTCATGGAGGGCCTCCCCGAAGCTCCCGCGCTTCAGCGAAAACATCTCAGCCGAGTATGTAATCGATAATATCGCCCTCTCGCTAAAGGAGACCGGGAACGCGCCTTCGAGCTATGTCATGGCCTCGTCCCTGCCTGAGCAAAGGACGGCGCTTGCGCCGCCCTTTGCTCAGGCAGAGCCGCCGGGGCTCTTGCCGAAAGGCGGTATCGTCGAGTTCGGCAACATCATGTTTGCCCCGCTCACCGATTTTTACACGGACATAAAGGCCGATTCAGGCCAGAGGACCTTTGACAAGGAGACCTCCGAATATGTCACAGGCGAACACACATTCGCGCAGGCCTTTGTAGTAGACGCCCCCATGAGGATGGAGGCCGTCTCGCTCGCCATGCATAAGTTCGGCGGACGCTTAGGCTCCCTCTGGATAGACGTCGTAAACGACGCGGGAGGCCGCCCGGGCATGGAAGGGATAAGAAGCCTCCCCCTCATGCTCGATACAATAGCCTATCACCCGGGATATAAGTGGTTCGACTTCAGGTTCCAGGATTTCACGGATGAAGGAGAGTCCCTTAAACCGGGCAAGTACTGGATAATACTACGAAAATCAAGGGACGCCGTCGTAAGCTGGGCGTACACGCCCGGAAACCGCTTCGGAGGCCCAGACGACGCCCGCTCCACAGAGGCCGGGATTGACTGGCCAAATATCATGAATTATGACTTCAACTTCAAGGTAACCGGATCAATGGAAGGCGGGTAGGCGGATCGATACGGATAACTCTTTAACTTCAGGCGTTTTTTGTCTCTTCCAACCCGGCCCGCGCATAGCCGGGTTTTCGGGGCAGTCTGTTTTTGCCCTTGCAACATGGCGCTCCATGTGATAAATATATCCGATTAAATTCGCACGCATGGTTTGGGCCGGCGGTGTCCTTGCTCAGAGGTTTCGAAGTTGGAACCCTGGGCCCTTGGATTTTCCGGTCCGCGAAACCGCGCGGAGGACAAAAACCCAAAGGGAGAGAAAAGAACATGGCTTATCTCACAATGAAACAGCTCCTCGAATCAGGAGTGCACTTCGGCCACCAGACCAAGAGGTGGAACCCCAAGATGAAAACCTACATCTACGGCGCGAGGAACGGCATCTACATCATCGACCTCCAGCAGACGGTGAAGATGTTCAAGGAGGCTTACGACTTCGTGAAGGGTACGGCCTCCAGGGGCGGGAAGGTGCTCTTCATAGGGACCAAGAAGCAGGCCCAGAACTCCATCAACGACGAGGCGAAGAGGGCCGGCATGGGGTTTGTCAACAACAGGTGGATAGGCGGCTTTTTGACGAACTTCGCCACCATTAAAAAGTCGATAACGAGGCTTAAAGAACTAGACACCATGGACACCAACCCCGATTTCGCTTCCGCCACCAAGAAAGAGACTCTCATGCTCCAGCGGGAGAAGGAGCGTCTTGAAAAATCCCTGGGCGGCGTGCGCGAGCTCGCGTCCGTTCCGGATATCCTCTTCATAATCGACTCAAAGAAAGAGTCGATAGCCATAAAGGAGGCCCGGAGGCTCGGCATAAAGGTCGTCGCCATAGTCGACACCAACTGCGACCCGGACGAGGTCGATTACATTATACCCGGCAACGACGACGCCATCAGGGCCATAAAGCTCTTCGCGTCATCAATGGCGGACGCCTGTCTCGAAGGCAAGGCGATATACGAAGAGGCCTTGCAGGCGAAGGCCGACAAGAAGGAAAAGGGCGCGCAGGTAGCGGCCCCGGCGGCCGCAGTGGTTCCGCCGGCCCCAGTAGCCCCGGCGGCGCAGGCGGCCCCGGCCCCGGTAGCGCCAGCAAAGGCTTAATAGCCGGGCTTCCCGGATAATACGAATAAAACCTTAAGGCAACAGGGGGATCCACATAATGGAGATTTCCGCAACAGCAGTAAAAGAGCTCCGCGAAAAGACCGGGGCAGGCATGATGGACTGCAAAAGGGCGCTCGCGGAGTCCAATGGAGACTTTGAAAAGGCGGTCATCCACCTTCGCGAAAAGGGGCTCGCCGCGGCGGCCAAGAAGGCGTCGAGGGTAGCGTCCGAAGGCATAGTCATGAGCTACATACACGGAGGCGGCAAGGTAGGCGTCCTCCTTGAAGTCAACTGCGAGACCGATTTCGTCGCGAAGACCGACGGGTTCCTGTCGCTTGTCAAGGACATAGCCATGCACATCGCCGCCTTGTCCCCGCAGTATGTGTCGAGGAAAGAGGTTTCCGCCGATGAGGTCGAGAAAGAGCGGCAGATATACGCCGCGCAGGCCAGAGAGTCCGGCAAACCCGACCACGTCATACAGAAGATGGTGGACGGCAAGGTCGAGAAGTTCTACAAGGACGTCTGCCTCCTCGAACAGCCGTTTGTAAAGAACCCGGACGTCACGATCGAAAAGCTCGTCGTTGACGCCATAGCAAAGCTCGGAGAGAACATATCCGTAAGGCGCTTTACGCGCTACAAGGTCGGCGAGGGCATCGAGAAGAAGTCCGAGGACTTCGCCAAGGAAGTCGCCGCTGTACAGGGTTAAAGGCCTTCGCGCAGTTTGGTTCGCCTGTACCTGCCCGGAGCCGGGCAGGTACAGGCTTTGTGTCGCCTTTCCAGCCGACGCCGCTCGTCAACTTACAGAAAGCAGGGCTTAACTTTCATGCCGGACCTTAAGTACAAACGCATCCTCGTCAAATTATCCGGCGAGGCGCTCATGGGCGACAAGGAGTTCGGCACCGACACCGTGGTCGTCAACGCCATCGCCGACGAGGTAAGAGCGGTGCACTCGCTCGGCATCGAGATAGCCCTCGTCATAGGCGGCGGAAACATCTTCCGCGGCGTATCTGCGAGCGCCCAGGGCATGGACAGGGCGAACGCCGACTACGTCGGGATGCTCGCGACCGTCATAAACTCGCTCATGCTCCAGGACGCGCTCGAGAAAAAAGGCATCTTCACCCGCGTCATCTCCGCGATAGAGATGAAGGAGCTCGCCGAGCCGTATATCCGCAGAAAGGCCGTCCGCCACCTGGAAAAGGGCCGCGTCATCATCTTCGCGGCCGGCACCGGAAACCCGTATTTCACGACAGACACAGCGGCGTCCTTGCGCGCCATGGAGATAAACGCCGACATAATACTCAAAGGCACCAAGGTCGACGGCGTCTACGACAGGGACCCGGTTAAGGACCCTGCCGCGAAGAGGTACACGAAACTCAAGTACATAGACGTCCTGAAGGACGGCCTCAAGGTTATGGACACGACGGCCATATCCCTCTGCATGGACAACAGCCTTCCCATCATCGTATTCAGCATGAAAACGCCGGGCAACCTCATCCGCATCGTAAAAGGCGAGGAGATAGGCACCTTAGTCTCCTCGTAATTCTTTTTATCCTTTTTCACAAAAACTCCCGAGGGGCGCGCATGACAAAGGAAGATATATTCACTGACCTAAAAAAAAGGATGGCGAAAGCCGTGGAGGCCTTCAACCACGAGCTCTCGGGTCTGCGCACCGGAAGGGCCTCGCTAACCATCCTCGACAACGTAAAGGTCGATTACTTCGGGAACCTGACCCCTGTAAAGGGGCTCGCCACGCTCTCCGTCCCGGAGAGCAGGACCATCTCCATACAGCCCTGGGACGTCTCGCAGATACACGCCATCGAAAAGGCTATCCAGACCTCGGGCCTCGGCTTGAACCCCTCGAACGACGGCAAGGCCATACGCATAGTGTTCCCCCCGCTTACCGAAGAGCGGAGAAAAGACCTCGTGAAGATCGCCAAAAAACACGGCGAAGAGTGCAAGGTCTCCATCAGGAACACCCGGAGAGACGCGAACGAGGATCTCAAGAAACTCGAAAAGGACAAAAAGGTATCCCAGGACGACCTTAAGAAATACCAGCACGAGGTCCAGGACCTGACCGATAAGCAGATAGCTAAAATAGACGAGATCCTCTCGGCCAAAGAGGCCGAGATCATGGAAGTTTGAGTTAAAAGAAAATGCCTGGGGACCTTTTTATAAAAAGGGTGCTTGCGCACGCAAATTCTCAAATCGGAATTTTCTTGGACGGTAAGGTATAGTCGAGCGATACGATTTTACCAGTCCGGGACGGACCCCCCGGGCATTTTCATTGTCATGTACCTCCGCCATCCCGCCTCTATTTGGCTTGTGATGTGGAAAAGTTTGTGGTAAATTTTTAAGATGGTCGATTCTTCCAGGGAAAAGCTCCCCCGACACATAGCCATTATAATGGACGGCAACGGCCGCTGGGCGAGGCAGAGGTTTTTAAACCGCATCAACGGCCACAGGAAGGGTATCGAGGCGGCCAGGGAAGCGGTGCGCGCGTGCAGGGAGCTGGGTGTGGACTGCCTGACTCTCTACACGTTTTCAAAGGAGAACTGGAACCGGCCCGCCCACGAGGTACACATGCTGATGATGTTCCTCGAGAGCCATCTTAAAGGCGAGGAGAGGAACCTCGTCGACAACAACATCCGTTTCAGGGCCATAGGGTCCATAGCCGACCTCCCCGAGGGCGTCCGCGCCGTCGTGGCGGACCTCGAAAACAAAACCCGCTACAACTCAGGCATGGTATTGCAGCTGGCGCTTAGTTACAGCGGGAGGGACGAGATAACCCACGCCGCTAAAGAGCTAGCCATGCGGGTCAGAGAAGGCGCGCTGAACCCAGAGGATATAACCGAGGACGCGTTCAGCGATTGTCTCTACACCAGGGGCATGCCGGACCCCGACCTCCTGATAAGGACGAGCGGGGAGAAGAGGATAAGCAACTTCCTCCTCTGGCAATTGGCGTACACAGAGATATACATAACCGACGTCCTCTGGCCAGACTTTACGAGGGCGCACCTCGAAGAGGCCATAAGGGATTACCAGTCCAGGGACAGACGGTTCGGGCTCGTAAAGGAAATCGGCGTAGCGGGTTGACACAGGCCTATGAGGATATCTGAGAAAAACCTGGTTAAAGGGTTTTCTCAGATATTTTTTTCACCGGCAATAAGCATATCAGGGAGACGAAACTGAAAAGGGTAGTCACCGGCCTTGTCCTTATATCCGTCGTCCTCTATCTGGTCCTCTATACGTCGGCCTTATTCGTGCTCGGGGCCTCGACCATACTCGCCGCGCTCGCGTTCTACGAGTTCAACAGGCTCTCATCCGTAAAGGTGAGGGACTCCTGGCTCGATTCCCTGGGTATGCTAGCCGCGCTTTCAGTGCCTTCGGCGGTTTTTTTTTGCGGTGTAACGGCGTTCGCGCCGATGATAACAGGCGCGGTATTCGTCTTCTTTCTCTTCGGGATGTTCAGGGGGCGTGAGTTCAGGGATACGGCAAATGACGTCTCATTCAAGGCCATGGGGCTCTCATACGCGGCCCTGCCTTTCGCGTTCCTGCCGCTCATAAAGTCCATGTTCCAGGGGGAGATGTGGATACTCTTCCTCTTCGCGGTCATCTGGGCGAACGACACGCTCGCCTTCGCTGTTGGCAAAACGTTCGGCAGGACCAAGCTCTGCCCGGAGATAAGCCCGAAGAAGACGGTCGAGGGGGCGATAGGCGGGCTCATCGGGGGAATGACAGCGGCGTTTTTTTTCAGCTCCTGGATAGATGCGGGGCTTTGGGTCCTGATAGCCGCATCGATCGCGCTCGGGGTCATAGGCATTATAGGCGACCTCTCGGAGTCGGTCTTAAAGAGGTCCGCGGGCGTCAAGGACTCGGGCGCTTTGTTGCCCGGCCACGGAGGGGTCCTCGACAGGGTGGACAGCCTCCTTTTCGCGGTGCCCGCGCTCTATTATTTCCTTCAGTTCAAGACACTCTTCGCCGGCGGTTAGGATGGATAGAGAGCAAAAGGGGCTTGCGATACTCGGCTCCACTGGGTCCATCGGAACGTCCGCGCTCGACGTAGTAAGGAGATACCCTGAGAGGTTCAGGGTCGTCACTCTCGCCGGGGGGACGAATATGGAGCTCCTTAAAAGGCAGGCCGAGGAGTTCCGGCCCGAGTTAGTCTCTGTCCTTGAGAGCGACGCGGCCTCTAAACTTAAGAGAGAGCTCGGTATTCCGGTCAAGGCAGGCGCCGAAGGCGCGATAGAGGCGGCGATACACCCGGGAGTGAAGACGGTCGTCTCGGCTGTTTCAGGGGCCGCCGGGTTACTGCCGACGGTCGCGGCCATAAGGGCGGGAAAAGATATCGCGCTCGCTAATAAAGAGACGCTCGTCCTTGCCGGTCCGCTTGTGATGGAAGAGGTAAAGGCCCGAGGCGTCCGCCTCATGCCTGTGGACAGCGAGCACAGCGCGGTTTTTCAGTCGTTGCTCGGCCACAGGGCCGAGGACCTGACGAGGGTGATACTAACCGCTTCCGGCGGGCCGTTTCTGAAGAGACGCTCGGACTCGCTCCATTCGGTCACGCCGGATGAGGCCCTGCGCCACCCCAGGTGGAATATGGGGCGGAAGATATCGATAGATTCGGCGACGCTCATGAACAAGGGGCTGGAGGTCATAGAGGCGTCTTTCCTCTTCGGAGTGCCGGCGGAGAAGATATCGGTCGTGATACACCCTGAATCCATCGTGCACTCGATGGTCGAGTACGCGGACGGCTCCGTGATAAGCCAGATGTCCTCTCCGGACATGCGGGGGCCTATCGCGTACGCGCTCTCGTTCCCGGAGCGGATCGAGGCAGGGTTAAAGAGGCTGGATTTCTCGCGCCTAATGCTCGACTTCAGCTCTCCGGAGCCGGGCAGGTTCCCGTGTCTCGCCCTTGCTTATGCGGCGCTTAAAGAGGGGGGGACCCATCCGGCGGTCCTGAACGCCGTTGACGAGGTGGCGGTAGAGATGTTCCTTAAGGGGAGGCTCCCGTTTACGGGGATACCGGAGGTTATCGCCGCCGCGCTCGGGAGGTACCAGGGCAGGCGGCTTTCATCGATAGAGGACGTGATAGAAGCAGACAGGTGGGGGAGGGAGGAGGCGCGTTCTTTAATAGAGGCGCTCAACTGATCATAAAATGACGACATTCATATCATTCATAATCGTACTTGGAATATTGATATTCATCCACGAGCTCGGCCACTTCATGGTGGCGAAATTCTCGGGCGTTGGTGTAGAGAAGTTCTCGCTCGGGTTCGGTCCGAAGCTCATCGGCATAACGAAAGGCGAGACCGAGTACAGGATTTCCCTCCTCCCGCTCGGGGGCTACGTGAAAATGGTCGGCGAGGCCCCTGGCGAGGAGATATCCGAGAGGGACAAAGAGAGGTCTTTCACGCACAAGTCCGTGGCCAAAAGGGCCGCGATAGTAGCGGCAGGGCCTGTGATGAACCTGCTGCTCGCCGCGCTCCTCCTCCCTGTCATCTTTATGCTTGGCATACAGGTCCCGGCGTTTCTGGATGACAAGCCGGTCGTAGGATATGTTCTGCCCGATGAGCCCGCGGCAAAAGCGGGGATACAGAGGGGTGACGTCATAGAATCCGCCGACGAGCACGTTATCACGAACTGGGAGACGCTCTTAGCCGAGCTCTCAGAGCACCCGAAGTCTCCGGTCCATCTGAAGCTACTCCGTAACAATGAAGAGAAGGTCGTCACCATCGTCCCGGAGCCTACGCTTGAGACGGGCGCGGGCTACGGCGGCATGTTCCCGCCGATGAAGCCGATAATAGGCGACGTCGCCAACGGTTATCCGGCAAAGGAAGCGGGCATTCAGCCAGGGGACGTCATACTCGAGGTCGACGGAAGGACGATAACCCACTGGGCCGAACTCGAGGAGATAATACACAAGAGCGGCGAGAAGAAGACCTTCCTGATCGAGAGGGACGGTAAAAGGCTTACGTTCGAGATAACGCCGAAACACAACAAGGAGGCCGACGTCTATCTCGTCGGCATAGGCAGGAGGGACGAGCAGGTACTCCGGAGGTACGGCTTTTTCGAATCGATCCAGAAGGGGGTCGTTGCATCCGTCGAGATGACCGAGAGGCTCTTTGCGGTCATCAAGGGGCTCGTCCTCGGCAAGTATTCATTGAAGACCCTCGGCGGCCCGATAATGATAGCGCAGGTAGCGGGCAAGGCCGCGGAGTCGGGCTTGTCCGACCTCCTCTCGCTCGTTGCGTTCTTAAGCCTCCAGCTGGGGATAATAAACCTCTTCCCCATCCCTGTCCTCGATGGAGGCCACATATTGTTCTTCGGGATAGAGTCGGTAAAGGGGAGCCCGTTGAGCGAGAAGTTCATGGCTATCGCCCAGCAGATAGGTGTAGCGCTCCTTATCGCGCTCATGGTGCTCGTCACATATAACGACCTCTTCCGTATATTCGGATAAGGTCTCAATGCTCTAAAAATTGTTATTTTTCCTGATCTCTGCGTCAGGGCGAAAATAAAAATGCTCACATATTACCATATATGCTGCGCTTTTTATTTTCGTCCTTCCTTGACCTCAGAAAAAATCCCTAATTTTTAGAGATAGCCTTAAGAGTGAATTTAGTGCCTTAGTCAGCCTTCCCCTCTTTTTCAGTCGTGAGGACACGCGTTTGAACATACTCGCCATAGACACATCCTCAGCCTCGGGCTCAATAGCCCTCTCCAATGATAAAAGGCTCGTGGCGGAATTGACCGTCTCCGAGGCCGGGGCGCACGCCGAGTGGCTCCTTAAATCGATAGACTCATTTCTCTCAGCAATTGGTTCTTCAATAAGCGACGTCGATTTCTTTGCCGTCACGAACGGCCCAGGCTCGTTCACCGGCCTCCGGATCGGCGTATCAGCCGTTAAAGGGCTCGCGTGGTCAACCGGGAAAAAGGCGGTAGGCGTATCCGCCCTGAAAGCGCTCTCCCTGAACCTCGCGTACTCTGAACGTCCGGTATGCCCGGTGCTCGACGCGAGAAAGGGCGAGGTCTACTCCGCGCTCTTTAAGCCCTCCGGCGGCGTGATAGAAGAGATACTGCCTGAGACCGCGATGACTCCTCCGGCCCTCATCGACGCGCTCTCCGTCCTTAACCTCCCTGCTCCCCCGGTCTTTATCGGGGACGGCCTTAAGGCCTATGGCGATATTTTTAAGGAAAAGGTTGCGGGCGCGTCCTTTGCACACGAGACGTTCTGGCGCATAAGGGCCTCGAATATCGCCCTCCTCGCCATACCGGAGTGCGGCCAGGACGGAGACCCCAGGGACCTCACCCCGGTCTATCTTCGCAAATCCGAGGCCGAGATAAGGGCTCTCGCCGATAAATCCAAATAGGTGTGGACTTTTAGGGACTTAAAGACTATAATTCCACACTTTGCATTGGTTTTCAGCCGCCCTTTCATCGAAAACAACGGGAATCTCGAATATTGACAACGCTTACCCGTTGGGTTAGTATTAAAAATGAGTGTGTTTTCGCTTATTTATGGCCGGGGGCGGGTTTCGGAAAAAGGTTCCGTATGGGCAAATATGGCTTGCCGGGAGGCTTGATAACGGGTTGTTGAACGGCGCGATAATCTCTTGATTCCGAAAGGAGGCCTTTTATGGTGATCCAGGACGAGGTGGTGAAAAAGCTTCTCGATGAGGACGAGGCTTTCAGGAAGGCATGCAAGGCCCACAAGGATTACGAGAACAAGCTTGAGAAGATGGAGAAAAAACCGCTCTTAAGCGCCGCTGAGAAGGTTGAGAAGAACAGGTTGAAAAAGCTCAAACTCGCGCTCAAGGACGAGATGGAACAAAGGATCTCCAAGGCGAGAACGAGGGAATAGAGAGGGGACAGCCGGGGCTGTAATATATAAACGATGCCGATGAGAAGCGACAGGATCAAGAAGGGACTTGAGAGGGTCCCGCACAGGGCCCTCATGTATGCGACAGGCATACCCAAGGGCGAGATGAAAAAGCCCTTCATAGGGGTAGCCACGAGCTTTACCGACCTTATACCCGGGCACATCGGGATGAGGGACCTGGAGAGGTTCATCGAAAAGGGCGTGCACACCGGCGGAGGTTACCCGTTGCTCTTCGGCCTGCCCGGCATGTGCGACGGCATAGCCATGGGGCATAGGGGCATGCACTACTCGCTCCCTTCAAGGGAGCTCATAGCCGACATGGTCGAAAGTGTAGCCGAAGGGCACGCCTTTGACGGCCTCATCCTCCTTACCAACTGCGATAAAATCACGCCGGGCATGCTCATGGCCGCGGCGCGTGTTGACATACCCACCATAGTAGTCACCGCGGGCCCCATGATGACCGGAAGGTACAGGGGCGCTCGCACATCGTTCATAAGGAATACATTTGAGGCGATGGGGCGGTTCAGGGCCGGGGAGATAACCAAAGGCGAGCTCGACGCCTGCGAGACCGGGGCCTGCCCTGGCGCTGGCTCCTGCCAGGGGCTCTACACCGCTAACACAATGAACTGTCTGACCGAAGTCATGGGCATGAGCCTGCCGTGGTGCGGGACGGCGCTCGCCAACTCGGCGGAAAAGAGGCGCATCGCCTTTGACAGCGGCGTGCGCATAGTAGAGCTCGTCAAAAAGAACGTCACCCCGAGGAAGATACTGACCCGCGCGGCCTTTGAGAACGCCATAAGGGCGGACCTCGCGCTCGGGGGTTCCTCTAACACGGTGTTGCACCTCCTTGCCATAGCGCACGAGGCGGGGGTTAAGCTCCCGCTTGAGACGTTTGACGCGCTGAGTAAAGTGACGCCGCACATAACGTCCCTTGAGCCGGTCGGCGAATATTATATGGAAGACCTCCACTGGGCCGGCGGCGTCCAAGCGGTTTTGAAGAGGCTTGAGGCCTCCATAAAGGACAACCCTACGGTCTCCGGAAAGAGGGTAAAGGCGATAATCGCCGGCGTCGACTACATAGATTCCGAGGTCATAAAGCCGCTTAATGAAGCCTACCACGCGGAGGGCGGCATAGCCGTACTGAAAGGCAACATCGCGCCGCTTGGGGCTGTCGTAAAGCAGTCGGGCGTAAGCGAGAAGATGATGAAGTTCACCGGAGCCGCCCGCGTATTCGACTCCGAAGAGGCGGCGATGAAGGCGATACTCGCTCGCGCGGTCAAGGGCGGAGAGGTCGTTGTCATCAGGTACGAGGGGCCCAGGGGAGGCCCCGGCATGAGGGAGATGCTCGCGCCGACGGCGACCCTCATGGGCATGGGGCTCGGGGACTCCGTCGCGCTTATAACCGACGGCAGGTTCTCAGGCGGCACAAGGGGCCCCTGCGTCGGGCACATCTCTCCGGAGGCCGCCGAAGGCGGCCCCATCGCCTTCATAAAAGAGGGTGACACCATCGAGCTCGACATCCATAAGAGGACCCTTAATCTAAAGGTAAGCGAAGCGGAACTCAGCGAGAGGAAGAAGGCGTGGACGCCTCCGGCGCCGAAGATAAAGAGCGGGTGGTTGTCCCGGTACGCAAAGGTAGTCACGTCCGCCAATACTGGAGCGGTGCTGAAATAAAAAAGGGCTACATCATTTTTGAGGTAGCCTAAAGAGAACCTATTATGGAAACCAGAAAAAACGGCGCAGAGGTCTTTTTGGAGTGCCTTCTTAAAGAGGGCGTCGACACGATATTCGGCTTTCCGGGCGGCGCGGTACTGCCTGTCTACGACGCGCTATATGATTCCAAGCTGAACCATATACTCGTCCGGCACGAGCAGGGCGCCGTACACATGGCCGACGGGTACGCGCGCGCTACCGGCAGGCCCGGGGTAGTCGTAGTCACCTCCGGCCCCGGCGCTACGAACACCGTAACCGGCATAGCCACCGCCTACATGGACTCTGTCCCGTTGGTGGTATTTACCGGGCAGGTCCCGACGGCGCTCATCGGCAACGACGCCTTCCAGGAGGCTGACATAGTCGGTATAACGAGGCCCTGCACAAAGCACAATTATCTGGTAAAGGACATAAAGGACCTCCAGAGGATAATCAAGGAGGCGTTCTATATAGCGACTACCGGGAGGCCTGGCCCCGTGCTCGTGGACATCCCGAAGGACGTCTTCACCGCCCCGTGCGAGCTCAAGTACCCGGATAAGGTCCACATAGAGAGCTATCAGCCGAACTACAAGGGACATCCGGGGCAGATAAAGAAGGCGATGGACTTTATCCTCTCGGCCAAAAGGCCGGTCGTCTACGCCGGAGGCGGTGTAATATTATCGAACGCCGCAGAGGAACTCAAGAACTTCACGACGAAGCTCAACCTTCCGGCGACGACGACGCTCATGGGCCTCGGGAGTTTCCCCGGCACGCACCCGCTCTTCATGGGCATGCTCGGGATGCACGGCACCTACTGCGCGAACATGGCGGTTATGAACACGGACTGCCTGATAGCAATCGGCGCGCGTTTCGACGACAGGGTCACAGGCAAGATAGACGAGTTCGCGCCGTACGCGGGAATCGTCCACGTCGACATAGACCCGACTTCCATCAGCAAGAACGTGAGGGTCGATATCCCGATAGTCGGCGACGTGAGGGACGTGTTGAAAGATATGATAAGGCTTATCCCGGCGCAGAAGGAATTGAAGGCCTATAAGGACGGGCTCAAGGACTGGCACAATCAATTGAAGGGCTGGAACGACACTCACCAGCTCTCCTACAAGTTCGAGCCAAAGGGCAAGATAAAGCCGCAGTACGTCGTCGAGAAGCTCTATGAGGCGACGGGCGGCGACGCGATAGTCACGACCGAGGTCGGGCAGAACCAGATGTGGGCCGCGCAGTTCTTCAAGTACGACAGGCCCCGGACGTTCATAACATCCGGCGGCCTCGGCACCATGGGTTTCGGTTTTCCCGCGGCCATAGGCGCGCAAATTGCCTGCCCTGAGGCAACTGTCATAGGGATAGCCGGCGACGGGTCGTTCCAGATGAACATACAGGAGCTCGCTACCGCCGTGCAGTACAAGTTGCCTGTGAAGATCGCGATACTTAACAACATGGTCCTCGGCATGGTCAGGCAGTGGCAGGAGTTCTTCTACAACAAGCGCTACTCGCACACATGCGTATCAGTAGCGCCGGATTTTGTAAAGCTCGCCGAGGCCTACGGGGCCGTTGGCCTTCGTGCCAAAACCCCGGCTGAGGTCGAGGGTGTCATTAAAGAGGCGATGGCCGTGAAAGACAGGCCAGTGATAATGGATTTCAGGGTCGATCCGGCGGAGTGCGTCTATCCGATGGTCCCGGCCGGCCAGCCTTTGAACAAGATGCTTCTGGTTTAGGGAGGTCAGGTGCGTCACACTATCTCAGTCCTTGTCATAAACGAGTTCGGCGTCCTTTCCAGGATATCGGGGCTCTTTTCCGGGAGGGGCTTCAACATCGAGAGCCTGTCGGTCGCCGAGACGCTCGACCCGAAGATATCGCGCATGACGATAGTCACTAGCGGCGACGACAAGGTGCTGGAGCAGATAAACAAACAACTCAATAAGCTCGTCAACGTTATCAAGGTCTACGATTTTACCGACGAAGAGCACATAGAGCGCGAGCTCGCGCTCATAAAGGTCACCTGCAACGCGGATTCGCGCGCCGAGATACTCTCGATCGTAGACATCTTCAGGGCCAAGGTCGTTGACGTATCCCCGCGCTCGTATACGGTGGAGATAACAGGGGATGAGGAGAAGATACGCGCGATAACGGAGTTGTTGCGCCCGTTCGGCATAAAGGAGATAGTCCGCACCGGCAGGATAGCAATGGCCCGGTCCCCGAAGCAGAAGTAGGGCAGGAGGGAGAGGCTTTTTTTCGTGTATTTTTGAAAATTGAATGTTGAGGCTACCTCTAAAAATAACAATTTTTAGAATAAATGAGGAGGATGGGGTTTAATGAAGGTCTACTACGACAAGGACGCGAATCTTGAAAAGATAAGGGGAAAGAAGGTCGCCATAATAGGCTTCGGTAGTCAGGGGCACGCGCACGCGCAAAACCTCAAAGAGAGCGGCGTGGACGTCACCGTCGGCCTAAGGAAAGACGGTAGTTCGTGGAAAAAGGCGGAGGCCGCCGGAGTAAAGGTGGCCAACGTCGCCGACGCCGTAAAGTCCGCGGACGTCGTCATGATCCTCATACCGGACGAGACCCAGGGCGACATCTACAGGGACGAGATAGCGCCGAACCTGAAAAAGGGCGCGTACCTGGCGTTCGCCCACGGCTTCAACATACACTTCGGGCAGATAGTCGCGCCCAAGGACGCCAACGTCTTCATGGCCGCGCCCAAGGGGCCGGGACACCTTGTCAGGCACGAGTACACGAAGGGGAACGGCGTGCCGACGCTCGTAGCCGTGCACCAGGATGCCTCAGGCGACACGTTTGAGGTCGCGCTCGCCTACGCCTCAGCCATCGGCGGAGGCAGGGCCGGGATAATCGAGACGAACTTCAAGGACGAGACCGAGACAGACCTTTTCGGAGAACAGGCGGTTCTCTGCGGCGGCGCGAGCGCGCTCATTACGGCAGGCTTTGAAACGCTCGTAGAGGCCGGGTATCCGCCGGAGATGGCGTACTTCGAGTGCCTCCACGAATTGAAGCTCATCGTCGACCTCATATACGAGGGCGGCATTTCCAACATGAGGTATTCGATAAGCAACACCGCGCAGTACGGGGATTTGACTCGCGGCCCGAGGGTCGTGACAGAAGAGACTAAGAAAGAGATGAAGAAGATATTGAAGGAGATACAGACCGGGGAGTTCGCGAGGGATTGGATGCTCGAGAACAAGGCGAACAAGCCGGTCTTCGGGGCGCTTACGAAGATGGGGCAGGCGCACCCCATAGAAGAGGTCGGCGCGAAGCTCCGCGACATGATGCCCTGGCTTAAGAAGTCCAGGATAGTAGACAAGACCAAAAACTGAGAAGGCCCCCGGCTTGCTCCGGGGATACGATAAATAAATACATGCGCATTCCCATAGCGAAAGAGGGCGCGCCTTTTATAGCGATAGCCCTCTTCTGCGTAATAGTAGTCTGGCTTTTAGGCGGGTGGCGGCTTGAGTTCGTCCTCGTGCCGCTCGCCGTCTTCGTCATCGCGTTCTTCAGGGACCCGGAGAGGGCGGTCCCCGCGGACATTGACTCGATAGTGAGCCCCGCGGACGGCAGGGTCATCAAGGTCGAACGCATGAGGGACGAGCGGCTGTTAAAGACGGAGGCGGTGAAGATAAGCGTCTTCATGAACGTCTTCAACGTCCACGTGAACAGGTCTCCGGCTGAGGGCAAGGTGCTCGATATCATCTACAACCCCGGCAAGTTCTTCAACGCCTCGCTCGACAAGGCCTCTCTTTTGAACGAGCAGAACGCGCTCATCATGCAGGCCGCGAACGGCAAGAGGTACGCCTTCAACCAGATAGCCGGGCTGATCGCGCGGAGGATCGTCTGCAGGGTAAAGAAAGGCGCGAGCCTTAAGAAGGGCGAGAGGTTCGGGCTCATAAGGTTCGGTTCAAGGGTGGACGTATACCTTCCGACTGACTGCCGGGTCTCCGTAAAGGTCGGGGACAAGGTCAAGGCAGGGTCCTCAATACTGGGGTACTGGAATGCTCGATAACGAGATACAGCAGGAAGAGACCGGCAGGAAGAAGATCAGGATAAAGAAGGGCGTTTACCTCCTTCCGAACCTCATCACGTCGGCGAGCCTCTTCGGAGGGTTCTACTCCATCATCGCCTCGCTCGACGGCAACTACGAGAGGGCCGCGATAGCTATAATCATCTCCGCCGTCCTCGACGGGCTCGACGGCAGGATCGCGAGGCTCACGGGGTCGAGCTCGAAGTTCGGAGTAGAGTACGACTCCCTTGCCGACCTCGTCGCCTTCGGGCTAGCCCCGGGCGTCCTCGTATTCACCTGGGCGCTCCGCCCCTTCGGCAGGTACGGGTGGCTGGCGGCCTTCCTGTACGTCGTCTGCGGGGCCTTGAGGCTCGCCCGCTTCAACGTGCAGATAACGACTATCGAATCCAAGAGGTTCAACGGCCTGCCCATCCCGGCGGCGGCCGCGATGGTATGCACGGCTGTGCTCATGTTCTTCCACATAGGGCGCGGCGAGGAGATGGTCAAGCACGTTACCGTGCTGATACTCATCTACGCGCTCGCGTTCCTCATGATAAGCAACGTGAAGTTTTACAGCTTCAAGGAGCTGAACCCTTCGCAGAGGATGCCCTTCAGGCTCCTCGTCGGGCTCGTATTCCTTCTCATAGTGATAGCGGCCCAGCCGGTCGTGATGCTCTTCGTGCTTACGCTCGGTTACGTGATCTCCGGCCCCATCACGACGCTGTACGACAGGAGAAAGAAGCTCCCGGCAAAGGTCCCGTACAAGCCTTACAAGAGCGATAAAAAGGAGCCCAAAGAGGCCCACCACAAACATTGACATGAAAAACGTGGACACAAGGATAAGGATATTCGATACGACTCTAAGGGACGGCGAGCAGTCCCCGGGCGCCTCCATGAACGTGGAGGAGAAGTTGATCGTCGCAAGACAGCTCGCCAAACTCGGCGTGGACGTCATAGAGGCAGGTTTCGCCTTCAGCTCGCCTGGCGACTTCGAGGCGGTCCGCCGCATAGCGCACGAGGTCGAAGGCCCCGTCATGTGCAGTCTCGCCAGGTGCAAACACGAGGACATAGACGCGGCCTGGGGGGCCTTGAAGGGCTCATCCAAGCCGCGCATCCATACGTTCATCTCGACTTCCGATATTCACTTGTTGCACCAGTTCAAGCTCTCGAGGGAAGAGGCGTTGAGGCGCGCGGTAGAGATGGTCGAGAGGGCGCGCGGCTACCTCGACGACGTCGAGTTCTCCGCGATGGACGCGTCCCGCACCGAGCCCGAGTACCTCTACGAGATGATAGAGGCGGTCATCAACGCGGGTGCATCCACCATCAACATCCCGGATACCGTAGGCTACGCGCTCCCGGAAACGTTCGGCGCGCTAATAAAGGGGATAAAGGAGAACGTCCATAATATCGGCAAAGCGATAATCTCCGTCCACTGCCATAACGACCTCGGGCTGGCTGTCGCCAACTCGCTATCTGCCGCGATAAACGGCGCGCGCCAGATCGAGTGCACCATAAACGGCATCGGCGAGAGGGCGGGCAACTGCTCGCTCGAAGAGATAGTGATGATTTTCAAGACGAGGAAGGACCTCCTCGGGCTTGATACCGGCATCACGACCGAACAGCTGTACCCGGCAAGCCGCCTGGTATCATCAATAACCGGCATCATGGTACAGCCTAATAAGGCGATCGTCGGCGACAACGCCTTCGCGCACGAGTCTGGCATACACCAGGACGGGCTTTTGAAGGACAAATCCACCTACGAGATAATCAGGCCTGAGTCCATCGGCTTGTCGCGCTCAACCCTCGTCCTCGGCAAGCACTCGGGCAGGCACGCCTTCAAGGCGAGGCTTGCCGATCTCGGCTATGACATCGCTGGCGAAAATCTCGATAAGGCCTTTGAGCGTTTCAAGGCGCTCGCAGACAAGAAGAAGGAAGTCTTTGACGAGGATATCGAGGCTATCGTTCAGGACGAGGTCCTGAGGCTCGACCTGCCTGAGCGGTACAAACTTCTGAGGCTATACGTCCAGGGCGGCACCGATGCCCAGCCGAACGCCGAGGTAACGGTCGAGGTGGACGGAAAGGCTATTACGGCCAAAGGCGCCGGAGACGGGCCGGTCGATGCCGCGTACAATACCATCGCCGGCATCGTAAAGACGAGGTCCAGGCTCCTTAAGTACTCGGTCAACGCCATCACCGGCGGGACCGACGCGCAGGGCGAGGTCTCCGTGAGACTGGAAGAGGACGGTAACATAGTCCTCGGCCAGGGCTCGCACACGGACATCATCGTTGCGTCGGCCAAGGCCTACATAAACGCCCTTAACAGGCTCGAGTACAAGAAGAAAGACAAAAAGGAAATGCTCGTTCTCTGAGCCAATAATACTTTTGAAAAGAGGAATGCCTGAATGAAGCCGATGACTATAACTGAAAAGATACTTGCCAGGCACGCGGGCTTGAAGGAAGTCGCCCCCGGCGAGTTGATCAACGCGAAGGTAGATATCGCGCTCGGGAACGACATCACCGCGCCCATTGCCATAAGCGAGTTCAGGCGCATAGGCGCGAAAAAGGTCTTCAACAGGAACAAGGTCGTCCTCGTCCCTGACCATTTTACACCGAACAAAGACATAAAATCAGCCGAGCAGTGCAAGATACTCCGCGATTTCGCGAGAGAGCACAAGCTCAAGCATTATTACGACGGCGGAGAAGTCGGCGTTGAGCACGCGCTCCTCCCGGAGAAGGGCGTAGTCGTGCCGGGAGACCTCGTAATCGGCGCGGACTCGCATACGTGCACATACGGCGCGCTCGGCGCGTTCTCGACGGGCGTCGGCTCAACCGACCTCGCCGCTGTCATGATAACCGGGGAGCTCTGGTTCAAGGTCCCTGAATCGATGAAGTTCGTCTTCAACGGCAGGCTCCGGAAATGGGTGAGCGGCAAGGACCTGATCCTCCATATCATCGGAGAGATAGGTGTGGACGGCGCCCTATACAGGGCGATGGAATTCACCGGCAAGGCTATCGACAACCTTTCGATGGACTCGCGCATGTCGATGTGCAACATGGCCATAGAGGCCGGGGCCAAGAGCGGCATCATCGCGCCTGACGCCACCACCGAGGCCTATGTGTCGAAGAGGGCCGAGCGCCCGTACAAGTTCTATTCGAGCGACGCTGACGCGGCCTACTCCGAAGTCAGGGAATACGACTGCGCCGAAATCGAACCCAAGGTCGCGTGCCCGCACCTTCCCGAGAACACAAAGAACGTGTCCGACGTCAAGAACGTATCCATAGACCAGGTCGTCATCGGCTCCTGCACCAACGGCAGGCTCGAAGACCTGGAGGTCGCGGCGAAGATACTGCGCGGCAAAAAGATCGCCAAAAATTTAAGACTCATTATCATCCCGGCGACCCCCTTCATATACAACGAGGCGATGAAAAAGGGCTGGTTCGATATATTCCTCAAGGCGGGCGCGATAATAAGTCCGCCCACCTGCGGCCCTTGCCTCGGCGGCCATATGGGCATACTCGCCGCTGGCGAGCGCGCGCTTGCAACCACCAACAGGAACTTCCTCGGCAGGATGGGCGACGTAAAAAGCGAGGTCTACCTCGCCAACCCGGCCGTAGCCGCGGCAACGGCCATCAAAGGCAGGATCGCCCACCCCGATGAGGTAACGAAATAATACGCCGGACTGGTTTTCGGGATATTGCGTCAGTCAGACTGTTTAAAAGTACCTGAGAGGTCCTTTTTATAAAAAGGACCTCTCAGACTCTCTCCAGAAATTTTTAGTTCTTCCGGGAAGGCCCCCCTTAAAAACTCTTTTTGGGGGGCCTTCCCGGAACTTAAAGTCTTTGAAGGGGGTCTGGGGTCCTAGCTGGACGGGCACAGTTGTATCAATCGTCTGAATGTATGGTGAGGCACAAGCCTCCGATTGAAACTGGCCGCGCGCCGAGCGTAACTTTCTACAGAAAGGTCCCTCCGGATATTTTTTAAATAACCTGAATGGCACGATATGCCCCGGAAAACTCATCCAGCGCATTATCTCATGTACGACTGGCTGGCGCCGTTGTACGACCTCGGGGTCTGGTTTGCGGCGTTGCCCCTGGGCGGCGAGGAGGGTTTAAGGGCGCCGGTTTTAAGGGAGCTGGAGGCCGGGAGGGTAACTGGCAGGGAGAGGCGCATTGATAAGGCGAGGCCTCTTGAGGGCAGAAAGGTCTTAGAGATATTCGCCGGTACAGGGACGCTCTCCATTGAGGCGGCGTCCCTGGGAGCA
Organism: Deltaproteobacteria bacterium GWB2_55_19; assembly: GCA_001797465.1. Taxonomy (GTDB): domain Bacteria; phylum Desulfobacterota; class GWC2-55-46; order GWC2-55-46; family GWC2-55-46; genus GWB2-55-19. The sequence continues at coordinate 131,947 of MGPQ01000012.1, forward strand.
AGGGCAATCGCGCTGGACGTGACCGCCGGGATGTTGCGGGTCGCCTCAGAGAAGGCGCGTAGAGCTGGCGTCGTGGTCGGGTTTGCCAGGGCTGACGCAGAGAGCCTGCCTTTTCCGGACGGTTCGTTTGACGGGGTAATGGTATCTCTCGGGTTGCACGAGACCGAAGGTCCCCTGGTTCCATTGATAATAAAAGAGGCCGCGCGTGTATTAAGGGAAGGCGGCAGGTTCGTCATCTTCGATTTTCACAGGGCCTGCGGCGGCGCGGGGTTTTTGCAGGCGCTCTTTTTCGCGTTTTTCGAGGGTGAGACCGCGAGGGCGTGGGTGAGGACGGACATACAAAAGGCGTTAATGGACGCCGGGTTCAGGGATTTCAGAAGGTCGTTCCTTAAACGCGGCGTCTTTCAGCTTATAGCGGTTCAAAAGCCATAAAGAAAACTCAAGGGGTGCATTGAGATGAAGTTAAACGGCAAGGCCTGGAAGTTCGGCGCTGATATAGACACGGACAGGATAATACCGGCGAGGTACCTGAACACGTCGGACCCGAAGGAGCTCGCGAAACACTGCATGGAGGACGCTGATCCGTCGTTCGCATCCCGCGTGCAGGCCGGGGACGTGATAGTCGCGGACAAGAACTTCGGTTGCGGGTCTTCAAGGGAGCACGCGCCGATAGCTATCAAGGCCTCAGGCGTTGCCTGCGTAATCGCAAAAAGTTTCGCGAGGATATTCTACAGGAACTCGTTCAACATGGGCTTGCCGATACTCGAGTGCGAGGAGGCGGCGGACTCGACGGAATCCGGCGACGTAATCGAAGTGGACATGTCCACAGGGGAGATCGTGAACGTTACGAAGGGCACACGGTTCAAGGCGAGGCCGATACCGCCGTTCATGCAGGAGCTAATCGCGGCGGGCGGGCTCATGGAGTCGATACGGAAAAAGGGGGCGGTATGAAGAAGGACGGCGTAAAGAGCAAGATAATATCGAGCGACAAGCTGCACATCGAGAACAAGACGCTTTTTGTTGACCTGAAGGAGAACGACGGCGGGCGTTTCCTCCAGATAGCGGAGCTCTCGAACGACAGGCGCTCGACGGTTGTGATACCCATAAGCGGCATAGACGTCTTCATGCAGTCGCTTACGAAGATAACCGGCGCGGGCCAATAAAAATTTTTAAAACGGACCTTCTTTATCATTCCTAAAAACTGGCAGGCCGGAAGTTTCTTCGCCTTGAGCTTCCGGTATTATTATTTTCAGGCTCAAAAAATAAGATGACAGGAGTGAGGCTTTGAAGAGATATTCAATTGCGGTATTGCCGGGCGACGGCATAGGCCCGGAGATAATGCATGAGGCGACGATGGTGCTGAACGCTGTCGGGAAGAAGGCAGGGGTCGAGTTCGCGCTGACCGAAGCGCTCGTAGGCGGCTCTTCGATAGACGCGAGCGGCGTGCCGCTCACAGACGAGGTCTTGAAGCTTACCCTCTTAAGCGACGCCGTCCTTCTCGGTGCCGTCGGCGGGACCAAGTGGGAGGCACTCGATTATTCGATCAGGCCCGAGAGGGCGCTTCTCGCGCTCAGAAAAGAACTCGGGCTCTTCGCGAACTTAAGGCCCGCGCGCATATACAAGGACTTGATAGACGCCTCAACCTTGAAGCCCGAGGTCATAGATGGCGTAGACCTCATAGTAGTCAGGGAATTGACCGGCGGGCTATACTTCGGGACGCCCAAGGGCGTGGAGAAGCTCCCCGACGGGACGGAGCGCGGCGTCAACACGATGGTCTACACGACGCCTGAGATAGAGAGGATAGCAAAAGTAGGCTTCGAGGTCGCGCGTAAGAGAAGGAAGAAGCTTTTGAGCGTGGACAAGGCGAACGTCCTTGAGACGACAGAGCTCTGGAGGAGGGTGGTCATAAAAATAGGGCGGGACTACCCGGACGTCGAGCTCTCGCACATGTATGTGGACAACTGCGCCATGCAGTTGGTCCGTAACCCCAGGCAGTTCGACGTCATCGTGACCGAGAACACCTTCGGCGACATATTGTCCGACGAGGCCTCGATGCTCACCGGCTCCATAGGCATGTTGCCTTCGGCGTCTTTAGGCGCTACCAAGAACAGGGCTATGTACGAGCCCATTCACGGCTCGGCCCCTGACATAGCGGGCAAGGGCATCGCGAACCCGATAGCCACGATACTATCGGTCGCGATGATGCTCAAGTATTCATTCGAAATGGAGGACGCCTCGAACGCGATAGAGACGGCCGTTGAAAAGGTCTTGGGCAAGGGTTTCAGGACGGCGGACATTTACCAGCCGGGGACGAAGAAGGCGAGCTGTTCGGAGATGGGAGAGGCGGTTTTGAAGGAGCTGTAATCTCTACAACAGCATACACTGAAAATAAGAAGCCCCACATGATGTGGGGCTTCTTTGTTATGCAATGACTGAGTTGCGTCAATCTTCATGCAGTGTGCGTAGATAATTTAATAAATCTAATCCCTCTTTTGTCGGCTTGGTCAATTCTACAGATCCTACAAGATTTTCGTTGTATGAGCACCCTCGAGATTTATCGAATAAAAAATATCTATCTCCGTTGGTAACTATTATGTGCTTGGTGCCGGTTTCAAAAGAATAATTATAAGCCTGTCTAATGTACTCTAGGTTTTTTTCTGAAAGAGACCAGTCAGATTTTACCTCAATAGTTATAAGCGGCTTACTTTTTTCTAGAATCAAAATGTCTATTCGGCCTCTCCTGTATTTTATTTCTTTAAAATCCAGCAATGTAAAAAGTTTTTCAACAAGTGACTCATGATCTCGCTCATAATGATCTTGGTCTTTTTTTAGTTTTTCGATTTGCTCAACTAAATCTCTTAACCAATTTGGTATGAATGAGACAGTCTCTTCTTTAATTAATTTGGTTGATTTTTCTGGATTTAAAATGACGGAAGAAAAATCTTGATTTGCAATGCCCAGAAAATGTTCAATACTGGAAGAATTTGTATTTTTTAGTGCTTTATCTATAAGCTCATCATTAATATGTCTTTGGCCGGGAAGCCAATGCTTGGTCTTAAAACCAAATGCATTTTGATAATAGCTTTTATTTGTGTTTTTAGTCTGGAGGGGTGCTTTGAGAAAATAAACATATCTATATGATCGCTTTTCTTCTTTTGATAATTCTGCATCCCACCCGATGTATTCCTGCAAACTGCTATCGTTCCCGGTATCTATGTAAAAACAAAACCTGAAAACTTGCTTCACTTCAGTGTCTTTTACATCTATAACATAATCATTTTTTTCAACCTCTAATAATTGCTTAAATGATCTCTCAGTCGCACCCCATATATAAATGTTTCCGCTGGGAGTAAAAAAATCGTCAATTTTAGCAATATTGAATTTTTTAAGTTCATGAGCTTTAAAAGCCTTGTCCAAGCTTTTTTCACGATTGTCGGTTTTGGCGGTTCCAGCAGCTATGAAGTATATTCCCATGTATGCAAAGTGCCTTAAAGTAATTTTAATTATTTTTACAATGATAAGATGAAAAAATCAACCCTATTATTTTAGTACATTATCTTGAGTATGTCCTTGTAACTTACGACGGCGGTGAGTATCAGAAAGAAAGATATCCCCACAGCGCCTATAACTTGATAAGCCCTGTCGGTCATGGGACGTTTTTTTATCGACTCTATCAACAGGATCACGAGGTGCCCGCCGTCGAGGGCAGGCAAAGGCAGGAGATTGAAGATACCGAGGCTCAAGCTCAATAAGCCAGTAAAATAGAGGAGGTCGAAAAAGCCGGCATTGGCGGCCTTTCCGGCGATGTGCGCTATGCCTATGGGGCCTGAAAGCTGGCTTATGGAACCGGCGCCTGAAATGAATGAGGCAAGGATGTTCAGCAGGCCTGAAAAGCCGTCAATGATAGACGAGGCGCTCAAGGCCAGGCTATCATAAACCGGAAGCCCCTTGCCGAAAAAGAACGCCGGTGTGAGTATGAGGAAAGCGAACGCAATGTTGAACACCGGGCCTGCTGCGGAGATTATGGCCCTCTTCCACCTCGCGGTTTTCAGGAACCGCGGCGAATCTGCATCGTCATTGCCGGAGAAGCTGACGAAACCGCCGAGCGGCAGGAGCCTTATGGTAAACTCGGTCTCCCTGATTCTAAAAAGCGTTGCTATTCGCGGGCTGAACGGGAAGCCGATAGAGAACTCGTAGACCTTTACGCAGAGCTTTTTTGCCGCGAGATAATGGCCGAATTCATGAACGATTATTACAGCGGTAAAAACGGCCATGAAGGCAAAAAATCCGGTCATAAGTCCTCCGAAGGATAGCTTGGGACAATTATATTACCCGGTGTTTATATTGTCCAGTGATTAGAAGAACGAGGCGCACCCAGGACTATCCCCCGAGCCACTTCCTTATCATCATGATCGCGGCGCGCTTGTCCAACGGCTCGTTGTTGTTGCCGCACTTCGGGTCCTGTGTGCAGGACGGGCAGGCGACCTCGCAGGCGCACTCCTCCATGAGCCTCAAAGTAGACGAGAACCACTCTGGAGCGCACTCGAAGCCCCGCTTGGAGAGACCCACGCCCCCTTCGTGTCCGTCATAAACGAATATAGCGGCGCTTTGAAGTTCGGGGTTCAGGGGATAGCTTACGCCTCCGAGGTCCATTCTGTCGCAGAGGGCGTAGAGCGGGAGCGCCGCTATCATCGCGTGCTCGGCCGCGTGGAGGCCGCCGGATGAGCCGAAGCCGCGTTCCCTCACCGAGTTTAGCAAAGCGTCGTCGACCTGCAACCATACGCCGGTCGTCGTGAATATCGTCACCGGGAGTTCCAACTGAAATTCTCCCAGCATCTTGTCCGTGTATATCTGTTTTTTTCTATAACCGAGTACGCGCTCGGTGACCTTAAGTTTACCGAGACGGAGCTTTGCGCCCCTTAAATCCCTTTGAGCGTCTTCGGCGACTATCTCCGTCTCCTCGTGTGACATCGCGCGCGTATAATAGTCGATATCGGGCGCGAGCCTGCAGAATACCTTCTTTTCATGCATGTCGAGCTTTACGACCTTGTACTGGGCCCCCCTGTGGAGGTAGATTGCCCCGGGGTGGAGATCAAAGAGGACGCGCGCCGAGCTTGATTCACCGAGTGTCCTGCCGTCTTCCTTTATTATCGTATAAGGCTCTCCAGCCTCCCTTATGGAAATGTCGAGCTGTGGCGTGCGTTTTCTCGGATACCAGATGTCGCCCTTGAGCCAATGGCGCACCTTGCCCTCGGCCTCGAGCTCGTTCAATATAGGCCCGTACTTTTTTACATCATAGACAGCGTCAGTAGGTTTCAAGTACCCTTCGGCGACAGCCGAGAGGAGGTGCCCTTTCAGGATGGATGGGTTTTCAAAGTCGAGCACCGCGGCCTCGACGTTTCTCTTGAAGAACTCGTCCGGGTTCCTCATGAAGTACTGGTCGAGCGCATCGGCAAGCGCGACCATGACGATGAGCGAGTCCCTCCCTGACCTCCCTGCGCGTCCGCCCCTCTGCCACGTGGAGCTTATCGAGCCGGGGTATCCGACGAGCACGCACACGTCGAGTCCGCCTATGTCGACTCCGAGCTCGAGCGCGCTCGTCGAAATAACACCCGTAAGTTCTCCGTTAAAGAGCCGCGTCTCTATATCGCGCCTTTCCTCCGGCAGAAAGCCCGCCCTGTATGAGCTGATCTTCGCCCTGATATCAGGGGCGGTCTCGTTCACCCACGCGTGCATGAGCTCCGTCACCTTCCGGGCCTTTGTAAAGGCGATTGTTTTGAGCCCAGCGCGGACGCAAGACGTAAAGACGCGCGTGGCGATTGTATAGGGGCTCACTTCGGGGAGCGGGTTTATGAAGAGAAAGTGCCGCCTGCCCGAGGGCGCGCCGTTTTCTTCCACAAGATCGAAGGGCAGGCCGGTCAAAGTCTCAGTGAGGCCCTTGGGGTTCGCGATAGTCGCCGAGCAGGCGATAAAGACCGGGTCTGCCCCGTACATCCGCGCGATCCTGCGGAACCGCCTTAAAACGTTCGCCACGTGGGAGCCGAAGACGCCCTTGTATGTATGGATCTCGTCGATGACGACGAATTTGAGGTTCCGGAAGAACCTCTCCCACTTCGGATGAAAGGCGTTTATGGCGAGGTGGAGCATGTCCGGGTTCGTGAGTATCACCGCGGGCGGGGTCTCTCTTATCTTCTTTCTCCGGTACGCGGTAGTGTCGCCGTCGTAGATCTCCGCGAGCGACGGGACAAACGCGGCCCTTTTTTTAGGGGAGGGCGTCTCACCGCGCCCGAGCGGGAGCCTGTCCGTCAATTCCCTGAACGCGCCGAGCTGGTCCTGTTCGAGCCCCTTCAAGGGAAAGAGATAGAGGGCGCGCGCGTCATTGTCTTCAAGCAAGGACTCTATAACCGGGATGTTATATATGAGGGACTTGCCGCTCGACGTCGGAGTCATTACTACGACGTTCCTACCGTCCCTTATGAGGTCGATTGCGCGTGCCTGGTGTGAGAAGAGTTTTTCTATCCCGATGGAGGAAAGCGCCTCTTTTAATTCCGTGCGTAGCGGCCTCTCAGTCTCGGCAAAGAGCGCGTCCCTCCTCGGTATCTCCTCGTGATGGACGACCTCCCGGAGGTCCTTCCTCGTCTTTATGTCCTCTATTATCTCGCTTAGCGTCATGGAGAGATGATAACACTTATGGCGCCGTATGCCAACGGTGAGGGGGGTACGGCGTTTGTTTTGACAGGCGGCGTTTGAACCCCCAGTCATGCGCCCCTCATCAATGAGGAATGTGTCTACAAAGAGGGCCGGGCCGCCTAACATCGGGTAAAATCGGCATATTCCTATTTAGTTTGACAAGGTGCTTCTTTAGGGTTAAGATTTGCTCAAGGGCAAATTGAGCCGGGAAAGCCGGTTTTTTCCGTTGCGTTAGGCTCGAAAGGGTAGTGAGAATGGTCCAGAAACTGAGGTGTAACAGCTGCGGGAGGGAACTCCAGAAGGGCAGCCTTAAATATATCGTCGAGATACGGAGCTTCGCCGATTTCGACGGCTACCTCGAGGAATACAACGGGGACGTGGAGGAGGGGATAAACGACCTCCTCGACGCGATGGAGACGCTCGACCAGAAGGCTATAGAGGAGGACGTCTCCAAGGAGCTCATCTTCATACTCTGCAAGACGTGCAGGGACAAGTTCACAAGCGACCCATTTCAGACCGGGAAAGTTATCTTCGAAGGTGAGGATGTAAAAGGCACCATTCACTGACCCGCAAGCCCGCCGATTAAGCCCCCATTATAATACAAAAACGCACGAGGAGACGCCAGGCCGCAGAACCGGCTGAGACATATGCGCTACGCAGTAATCTCTGACATCCACTCGAACCTCGAAGCGCTCACGTCCTTCCTCGAAGAGATAAAGGCACTCGACATCGACAAGACGGTCTGCTTAGGCGACGTCGTCGGATACAACGCTAACCCAAACGAGTGCGTCGAGATCATAAGGAAGAACCGGATACAGTGCGTCATGGGCAACCACGACTCGCGCGCGGCCGGTCTTGAGGGCGCATCCGACTTCAACCTCCTCGCGGCCAACGCGGTAGTCTGGACAATGGAAGCGCTTACGCCCGAGAACGCCGCGTTCCTGAGGGCACTTCCGAGGTCGCTCCATATAGACAGGAAGTTCCTCGCTATCCACGGGTGGGTTAATAATACCGACCGCTATATAATGGGGGTCAATGACGCCGGGAAGAACTTCGAGCTAATGCGGGCGCTCGATAAGCAGGCCAGCGTATGCTTCTTCGGCCACACCCACGTGCCGCTTTCATATGTAGAGTCTGATGGGGTGATAGACGCCGTCGCCGGCGCATCTGTCAAGGTCGAGAAAGGCTCAAGCTACCTCATAAACCCAGGCGCGCTGGGCCAGCCCAGGGACCGCGACCCGAGGGCGTCATTCGCGGTCTTTGATACGAAAAAATCGCTCATAACCTTCCACAGGTTCGAGTACGACATACACACGACCGCCGGGAAGATACTCGCGGCGGGACTGCCCGAGAGGCTCGCCGAGAGGCTCCGGCTCGGGTGGTAATGCTCCCCTGATATCTGTTAAGGCCCTTGCAATGAACCTTTCCGTCTACCTCCCCATCTTCGTCCTCCTTGTAGTCTTTCTCCTTATAGCCGTAAGGCAGATAGGAACGCTCCGCCTGAAAATCTGGCAGATAATGGCCGGGGGCGCGGCGATTGTCGTGGCGTCGGGCTCTATTGCGCCAGGGGACGCCGTCAAGGCCATTGACCTGGACGTGATAGTATTCCTCTTTGGGATGTTCGTCGTAGGTGAAGCGCTCATTCGGAGCGGGTATCTCTATCACATCTCCCACGACGCGTTCAGACACGCGAGGAGCCCCGGCGCGCTTGTCTTCTCGATGCTCTTCGTCATCGGCGGGCTCTCAGCCTTGCTCATGAACGACACCCTTGCGATCATAGGCACGCCGCTCGCCGTCTTCATAGCTGAAAAATACAGGATAAACTGCAAACTGCTCCTCCTGACCGTCTGTTTTGCCACGACAATCGGAAGTGTTGCAAGCCCCATAGGGAACCCCCAGAACCTGCTTGTGGCGATAAACGGCCCAGTGGCCGCACCGTTCGCGACATTCTTCAAATACCTCGCCCTGCCGACGGTATTAAACCTTGTCATCGCCTTTTTTGTACTTAAGGTTGTCTATCGAAGGCACTTCAGTGCGGACGAGATATCGTCGGTCAGGGAAGAGATAGGGGATTTATCTCTCGCCGGTCTCTCCAGGCTCTCCCTGATGATAATCCTGGCGATGGCCGGGCTCAAGGCCGCCTCCTTCGCTCTCGGCAACGCGTTCGACTTCAGGCTCACTTATATAGCCGTGGCCGCGGCCATGCCGGTTATTATATTAAGCAGGAGGAGGGTCGAGATATTGAGGTCGATAGACTGGCCGACGCTTGTCTTCTTCGCCGCGCTTTTTATCCTCATGGAGAGCGTCTGGAGGAGCGGTGTGATACAGCCTGTCCTATCTTCAATGGATCTGGATCTCGCATCAACTGGTCTCATACTCGCCTTGTCCGTTACCTTAAGCCAGGTCCTCTCCAACGTGCCTTTCGTGGCACTCTATCTGCCGGTGCTTAACCACCTCGGCGCAAATGAAGTCGGGTTGATGGCGCTTGCGGCAGGCTCGACGATAGCCGGGAACCTCTTCATACTCGGGGCCGCAAGCAACGTCATCGTCATTCATAATGCGGAAAAAAGGGGGCATACGATTGGATTCATCGAGTTCGCGAAGGCAGGGGTGCCGCTTACAATTTTAAATATGCTCGTCTATTGGGCGTGGTTCAGGGTTATAGGGTGACAGAGCGTCATAACTTCGCATACCTGCGTTGCTCCTCGGCCTCGTCGTTGCGGCGTACACAAAAGTACGCCTCACGCCGGTCCTCGTCGCGCCTTGGTCTGCTGTGTTCTGACGCTCTGTACAACTTATTAAGGGTAGAGCTTAAAGGCGCCCCTCCTCTACAAGGAGGGGCTTACGGGAGGTCGTTTTTTAATTTACAGCCATGATCACGCATTTGAGGTACTCCGTCTCCGGCACCGCGAGCGCGATAGGATGGTCCTTCGCCTGTGAGCGGACCTCGAGTATGCGCCCGGTTTTTCCAGCGTCCCGCGCGGCGGAACGGAGCATATCAAGGAACGTGAGCCTCTCCACGTGGAACGAGCACGAGGAAGTGGCGAAGAGGCCGCCGTCTTTTAAGAGCTTCATGCACGAGGCGTTCAATTCCCTGTAGGCCTTCAGCCCTTCTTTTATATTGGCCTTTGATTTTACGAACGCCGGGGGGTCGAGGACTATGGCGTCGTAACGAGAGCCTTTCGCAACCTCCGCCTTAACGAACTCGAATACGTCCGAGCGGATAAAGGAGCACTTTTCAGACAGGTTATTGAGCAGAGCGTTCCTCTCGGCCTGTTTGACCGCCGTTTCCGACGAATCCACCCCTGTTACATCAGAGCCGGCCTCCGCGAGCTTTATCGCCCAGGCCCCTGTGTAGCAGAAGAGGTCGAGCGCCTTGCCGTTGCTTGCCAATGCCTTGAACGTGTCCCTGTTCTCCGCCTGGTCGAGGAAAAACCCGGTCTTCTGGCCTGCCATTGGGTCGACCTCGAAGACCGTCCCGCGCTCTTTGATGACGGGAAGGGTCTCAAGGCTCCCCTTTATGACCTTCTTCTCCATGTTCAGCCCCTCGAGCGTCCTGATGGAAGTGTCGTTCCTGAGGACTATCGTCTCAGGCTCGAAGACCTCTTCGAGCGCCGCGATGACGAGGCCGGCCTGGGCCTCCATGCCCAAAGTCGAGAACTGTATGGAGAGCGTGTCTCCGTACTTATCCACAATAAGCCCTGGCAGTCCGTCGCTTTCGCTGAATACTGCCCTGAAGGCGTCGGTATCCTTAATGAACCTCTTTCTCAAGTCGAGCGCGGCCCGTATCCTTTTTACGAAAAAGGCGCCGTCTATCTCCTCTTTTACCCTTGTAAGTATCCTCACCGCGATGAGCGAATGCGGGTTCGCGTAGCCGATGCCGAGGAACGCGTCCTTCATGTCCCTTAACTCGACGAGCGAGCCGGGGGCGAGCCTCTTTGGGCTGCCGACGAGCTCGTTCGAGAAGACCCACAGGTGCCCCGCGAGTATCCTCGATGTCCTTCTTAAAATGGCTGTCTCCATCTGATTACCTCCAATCGATGGTACATTATAGACGAGACACCCGTATACTCAAGCCTTTTTATATGGGACCCCCATAAGGCGCGCGAATCGGATATAATATTATTCATTCCAAACTGGAGGCGGAGATGGCCGTCGAAAAAAAGATAGTCCGGGAAAAGGGGTCTGAAAGTATAGAGGTGATATTAAGGAGCGGCCAGAGCCTCAGGGTCCGGCCCATAAGGCCGGATGATAAAAAAAGGCTTGAGGGTTTCTTTTACAGGCTGAGCCCGCACACGCGGTACCTGAGGTTCCAGTACGCTAAGGAGTCCATAACCGAGGAGGAGCTTAAGTACTTTACCGAGGTAACGCCTCCCCAGAGGTACGCCTATGTGGCCACAGTCGGCGAGGCTGACTCCGAGCGGATACTCGCGGTCGGCAGGTGGGACATGCTCCCGGACAAGAGGACCGCCGAGGTCGCCTTTACCGTCGAGGACAACATCCAGATGAGGGGCGTCGGCACGATACTCATCGAGGAGCTCTCGAGAGCGGCGGCTAAATTCAACATCGCCGCGTTCGAGGCGCAGGTCCTCCAGGAGAACACCCGGATGCTGGAGGTCTTTGAAGAGAGCGGTTTCAGGCTCAAGAAAAGGTTTTCCTCGGGCGTCTATTCCATAACGATAGATTTGAAGGACCAGGAGGAATACGAAAAGAGACAGGCGCAGAGGGACCATATCGCGAGGAGCGCGGGCGTTAAAAGGCTCCTCTGCCCGAGGAGGGTCGCGGTAGTAGGCGCGTCCCGTAACCCGGAGTCCGTTGGCGGCGCCCTCTTCAGGAACCTGCTGAAAGACGGCTTCAACGGCGTCGCGCTCCCGGTAAACCCCAGGGCGGAGTCTATCGCCGGAGTGCTTGCGTACCCCTCCGTGCTGGATTGCCCGGGAGACATCGATATCGCCATAGTCGTGGTCCCGGCGGAGCAGGTGCTGAGTGTCGTGGACGAGTGCGCGAAGAAGGGCGTTGCCGGGCTTGTCATTATCAGCGCCGGGTTCGGGGAGTCGGGCGCCGAGGGGAGGGGGCTGGAGAGGGAACTCCGGGAGAAGGTCCTCTCCTACGGCATGAGGGTCATAGGCCCCAACTGTCTCGGTATACTGAACAACAACCCGGACGTCCGGCTGAACGCGACGTTCTCCCCTGTGACGCCGCCTTCAGGCAACCTCTCCATAGGCTCCCAGAGCGGCGCTTTGGGGCTCGCCCTACTCGACCGGGCGAGGTCCATAAACCTCGGCATTTCGAGCTTCGTGAGTTTTGGAAACAGGATCGACATCTCAACTAACGACCTCCTCGATTACTGGGAGGACGATGCGAATACCGACGTTATAGTCCTCTACCAGGAGTCATTCGGAGAGGCGAAGAAGTTCGGGCGCATAGCGAGGAGGGTTTCGCGCAGGAAACCGATAATCGCCGTAAAGGCCGGGAGGTCCAGGGCCGGGGCCGCGGCGGCTACATCTCACACAGGGGCGCTCGCGGCATCCGACGTCGCTGTCGACGCGCTCTTCAGGCACGCAGGCGTTATAAGGGTCACGACTATCGAAGAAATGTTCAACGCCGCCGATATACTTACGCACCAGCCCCTTCCCCGCGGGCCGAGGGTCGGGATACTGACGAACGCCGGAGGGCCCGGGGTGCTCGCGGCGGACGCCTGCGAGGGGCTGGGGCTTAAAGTCACGCCGTTATCCGACGGTACGCAGAAGAAGCTTAGAGAGTTCCTTCCGAAGGCCGCGGCTGTGACGAACCCCGTGGACATGATAGCCACGGCGCCGCCGGAGTCGTTCAAAAAGGCGCTCTCCATAATGCTCGGGGACCCGGATATAGATTCCATAATCGTCATCTATATCCCTCCGCTCGTCACAAGGCCCGAGGACGTCGCCGAGGCCGTCGGAGAGGCGTTGTCAAGCTACATGGGGGACAAACCCGTCATCACGTGCTTCATGATGTCGGAGTCCGCGCTTGCCGGGATCAGAAAGAGCGCGAAGCGCCCGCTTCGGCCCTTTATCTTTCCTGAGGCCGCGGTCCAGGCGTTGTCTCTCGCATACAACTACTCGCAGTACAGGGAGATGGATGAGGGGACAATAGTAAAGTTCCCTGAGATAGACACGGATAAGATACGCGGAAAGGCCCCGGTGCGGGAGATATTGAAAAGAAAGGGCTGGCTCATGCCGGAGGAGTCGATAGGGCTCCTCAACGAATACGGGATAACGACAGCCGAGACGCTTGTCGCGAGGTCCGCCGATGAGGCGGCCCTTGCGGCGGATAAGCTCGGCTACCCGGCCGTCATGAAGATACGCTCGTCTCGCATAGTGCACAAGACCGACGTCGGAGGCATAGCCGTGGGTTTGAAAGACGCGGACGACGTTAAAAGGGCTTTCTCGATGATGCATTTAAGGGTCGAGTCCGCCGGGTTCGCGGGGGAGACCGACGGCGTAATACTCCAGCAAATGGCAAAGGGCGGGCAGGAGATGATAGTAGGCATGTCCCAGGACCCGCTCTTCGGCCCGCTCGTCATGATCGGGCTCGGAGGCGTCTCTGTGGAGCTTTTAAAAGATGTGGCCTTCTCCATACACCCCTTGAGGGACGCGGACACCGACAGGATGCTCCGTGAGCTCAAGAGCCTGCCGCTCCTCCAGGGCTACCGCGGAAGGCCTCCTGGGGACATAATGGCGTTGAAAGAGGCGCTCCTGCGGTTCTCGTCCCTTGTCGAGGACTTCCCCGAGATAGACCAGATAGAGATAAACCCCCTGCTCGTGCTCGAAGATGGCAAAGGAGTCATCGCCCTCGACGCCAGGGTCTACATGAACCCGACTGGCGCCGGTTAAATCCCGGCATCCGTTGCCCGACAGCCGTTTATCGCGACAAGGCCCCGGCGTCTCCCCCCGGCATTGTCATGAGGCGCGGCCGAGGGGTCTGCGGACCTGGCGTATGAAGAGGGTCGCAAGGAATATCGCGGAGCTTATCATTATGAATATCGGCCCAGGGGTCATGGAGTAGAGGTGCGAGACGTATATGCCGGCAGACGCGGCCAGGACCCCGAATACGACGGAGGCGGCCATGAAGGAGCGTAGCGACCGGGCGACGTTCTTGGCTGAGGCCGCCGGTATTATGACGAGCGAGCCCATGAGGAGCGCCCCAACGAACCTTATGCCGAGCGCCACGGCAAGGGCGAAGGAGAGGAGATAGACGAACTCGAGCATCCTGTTTCTTATGCCTATGGACTGCGCTATCTCCTCTGAGACCATGTTGAGAGCGAGTTTCTTGTATATGGAGAGGATGAGGCCGATCAGGAAGACCGAGAGCGCAATAGAGAAGACCGATTCGGAAAGAGTAAGCTCCGTGATGTTCCCGAAGAGCGCCTCTATGAGTTCGTGCTCGGGCATCACAAGGGCGCCTGCCGCGAGCGACGCCGTAAAAAAGACCCCGACTATGGTGTCGAGCGAAAGGGAGCTCCTGTACTCGACGATCCAGATGCCGACGACCGTTACAAAGAGAAACGCTACCGCGCCGATGAACGGGTTGAACCGGAAGAGGAGGGCGAGCGCCATGCCCGGCAGGGCCACGTGAGAGAGGGCGTCGCCTACGAGGGCCATCCTCTTGAGTATAGCGAACGACCCGAGGAGGGACGCGCTCGCCGCGACGAATGCCGCTACTATCATCGGGAGCAGGATGTTTTCCATAGTGTTTAAGTCTCGTGCCTGTGGTGGAAGAACGCGCCTTCTCCGCCGTAGAGGGCAAGTATCTGTTCTGAGCTCAATACTTCCCTGGGCGCGCCGAAGCAGAGGTTTTTTCTGTTGAGGCAAAGAACCGTCTGCGCGTGTTTGAAGACGACGTTCAGGTCGTGCGAGACGAGTATCACGGTAAGCCCGGTGTTCTTCTGGAGGTTGTAGAGCATCTTGTAGATGGATTCCTGCCCGGCTATGTCTATGTCGGCCGTGGGCTCGTCGAATATGAGGACGTCAGGGGCCCCGAGGACGGCCCAGGCGACAAGCACCCGCTGTCTCTGCCCTACGGAAATCTCGCCGAAGCCTTTTTTCAGTATATCCGGGGCGAGCTGGACGAATTCGAGCGTCTCCGCTATCTTCGCGTCCGTCGCCTGCCTGCCGCGGAGCCTGAAGAACTCCCTCACCGTGAGCGGGATGTCGGTTTCAATGTCCATCCTCTGGGGCACGTAGCCGGTCTTAACCCCAGGGGCCCATGTTATCTCTCCTCTGTGGGGGATAATGCCGATGAGCGATTTTATCAGGACCGTCTTGCCGGCCCCGTTGGGGCCGATTATGGCGAGGACCTCGCCTTGCTCCACTTCCAGGTTCAGGTCCTCGATGACACGGGTCCCGCCGAACTCGACGTTCAGGTTTTTGACTGTCAGCACTTTCATATGGCTACCTGCATGCCTCGCAAAGTCCCATGAATTCGAGCGCGTGGTTCAGGACCTTGAACCCCCGGGACTTCATTATATCGCGCTCATATTTTTCGAGCTCGCCATCGAGCTCGACGTCCTCGACACTCTTGCACCCCATACAGATGAGGTGGTGGTGGTGGCTCCCGAAGACGACCTCGTACCTTTTGACGCGCTCGTGCAGGAACTGTATCTCCTGGACGATCCTGCGCTCCTTCAAAAAGGTGAGCTCCCTGTAAACGGTGGTCTTGTTGGCAGGGACCTTTTGTTTTATGAGCGAGGCGAGGAGCCCTTCGGCTGAGATGGGCAGGCGGCTTCCGATGAGCACCTCTATCATCGACCTCCTGGCCCTTGTTATCCTGAAGCCCCCTTTCGAGAGCTCGGCGAGTATGTCCGCGAGCGCCTTCATAGCAGGCATATTAATGCAACTTAGTTGCAATAGCAATCAAAATCCGCCTGGCGCAATTTTATTCGGTGCTCTAATCTTGTTTTAATCATAGAGGGGTTAGGATTTCTATCAAGGGTATAACAGATGCGGGGTTAAAAAAACGCGCGCGCGCCTCAGCGGCAAATGACAGAGTACAGCGTTTATACCAAACTCTTTACTGGCGGCATAGTCTTTGTTATACTGCACCCGGCTGGTGAATTCCGTAATTCCGTCGGAAAATCAAACCATTATGGGTGTCGAATGGGCGAGCGGTCGATTCGTTGAAAGTTCATGTCTGGGACATACCGACGCGCCTCTTCCACTGGCTTCTTGTATCGGCGTTTGCGGGGGCCTTTTTAAGCTCCCATGGGGACAGGTTTCTTGAGTTCCATACCTCATTAGGTTATATCGCCCTCGGGCTCGTGGTCTTCAGGGTACTATGGGGTTTCGCCGGCAACAGGTTCGCGAGGTTTTCAGGGTTTCTCAAGGGCTGGCAGTCGGTAAGAGGCTATGTCGCCTCAGCCGCAAGGCTCCACCCGCCGAGATTTCTCGGCCACAACCCGGCTGTCGGATGGGTTGTGCTCTTTATGCTCGCCATGGTCGCCTCAATCGCCATCTCTGGCATCGTTACCTACGGAGGCGAGGAGAACAGGGGGTTCTGGGCAGGGGTCTTCAGCTTCGAGGCCGGGTATAACGCGAGGGTTGCGCACGCGCTCCTCGCCGATCTCGCGATAGCCGTAGTGGTAGCGCACGTATGCGCGGCGCTCTTTCACGACTTTCTTCTACGCGAAAATATAATCCTTTCGATGTTCACAGGTACAAAGGAGGACGAGGATACATACGCCGAGAGGGTCTCTCACATCCCTCCGCACCACGACGTCCGCTCGGTATTGAGGCTCATCGTATGGGGCGTTGTGGCGGTTATGGGGGGGCTCGCTCTCTTATACTTAAGGCCTGCCGGAAGGACGGACTTCCTCCGTATGCCCCAGCCGAATGTCGTGGATGATAAGGGGTTCGCGAGTGTGATGAAAGTCAACGCCGCATGGATGGAGGAATGCGCCGGATGCCATAATGCCTTCCACCCGACACTCCTGTCCGCCGACTCATGGAAGAAGGTGATGATGGGGCTTAACGACCACTTCGGGGAGATCGTCACGCTTGACGCGGCTGTATCGGAGGAGATAGGGCGGTTCCTCCTTTCCGCCTCTGCCGAGAGGTCGACGACCGAGGCGTCGAGAAAGCTCATGAGGTCGTTAAGGGGCCTTCCGGCCTTTGACAGGATAACAGACGTGCCGTACTGGAAGGCAAAACACGAGGACATAGACATAGAGGTCTTTAAAAGGAAGTCTGTCGTAAGCCGGTCCAACTGCGTCGCCTGCCATCCCGGCGCGGAACTGGGGTCTTTCGAGGACCATGATATAGCGATACCTGAATAATGGTAGCGCCTAATATTAATAGATACTACAGGGGAGGGAGAGGATGAAACGAGGTTTATCGGCCATGATCGCGCTGGCGGCGCTTTTTGTCTCCGCGAACGCTTATTCGGCGTTGAACCAGGAGATGAACGGGCTCATCGAGAAGTTCCAGAAGGAGGCGGGCATAAAGGCCTTCAGCGCGGAAGATGGAAAGAAGTTCTTCGCTACAAAAAGGATGCATTCGAAAGGCGAGGAGCGATCCTGCTCGACCTGCCACACCGCTGACCCGAGGCAGAAGGGCAAGACCGTAGTCGGAAAGGTCATAGAGCCCATGGCCCAGTCAATGAACAAGGAGCGGTTCACGGACCCGAAAAAGGTAGAGAAGTGGTTAAAGCGCAACTGCGAGTGGGTACTTGAGAGGGAATGCACACCGAAGGAAAAGGGCGATTTTATACTATACATGACTACTATTTAGCCAGGGAGGATGAATGAAGACGAATCGTATCAGGAAGACAATGATAGCCGTTGTACTGGGATTCGCCCTCGTGGCAGGGACAAACGCTTATGCCGACGGCGACGACAGCACCCACGACCACGGTAACCATCACGCGAGCTACAATGCCGTTGAAAACCACGCGTACACGCAGGAGTGCTCTGCCTGCCACTACCTCTATCTCCCCGGACTGCTCCCGGCGCGCTCATGGGAGGCGCTGATAAAAGGGTCTGACAAGCACTTCGGAGAGAACCTCGCGCTTGACGAGAAGACCTCCGCGGAGATACTCGGCTTCCTTAAGTCCAATTCCGCCGAGAAGACGAATACCGAATGGTCGATGAAGATTATGAAGAGCGTGGGGTCGTCGACGCCTGAGAGGATAATGGACGTGCCCTGGATCATAAAGGAACACAGGAAGGTGAAAAACGCATTCAAGAGGCCGTCTGTCGGAAGCGCGTCAAACTGCGGGGCCTGCCACACCCGCGGACATGAAGGGGACTTCGATACAGTAAAGGTGCCCAAGTAAAAAGACAGTATTATCAATAAGGCGCGGCATATTATTAATACCTGATATGAATAATATGCCGCGCTCTTTTATTCCCTGACCGGCCCCCCTAATTTTTTTAGTATTGCGACCTCGATCCCCGTCCCATCCAGGAGCTGTATAAGCCTCTCAGGGTCTTCCTTTATGGTAAAAAACCTCGGGTCTTTTGAGAAGAACATCCCGCTTGTGACCTCTGGGGCCGGTTCGCCCAAAGGCGTATAATGGACAGGAATGAAGAGCCTCGGCGCAATCGACCGCACGGCTTCTGCCATCTCTTCCATTTTTATCGAGTATGTGTTGTCGGCTATGGGGAGGATGGCGCAGTCTATGCCCTTCAACTCGTCCATCTCTTTGGTCCTCCCGGTATCCCCTGCGAAGTATATCCTCTGCCCTTTGAACTCGATCAAAAAACCACAGCCCTCGCCCCTCATGTGAAAGCCCCGCGATGTGTACGCCTCTGTACCGGTCACCTTTACCCCCGCGAGTGTGACAGTCTCACCGACCTTTATGGTGCGCACACCCTTTATGTCCGCCACGCAGTATTTGACGTAGCTCTCGCGGAAGGCGGCGAGTTTTGTCTTCTCCCCTCTTATAGGCGTTATGAACTCAGGGAGGCAGTGGTCGACATGGTGGTGGGAGATAAGTATCAGGGTCGCCAGAGGCGCGCCCTCATCGAGCATGACCGGGTCGATATAGATGACGAACCCGTCCTCGGAGGTCAACCTCACCCCCGATTGCCCAAGCCACTCGTATTTTATGCCGTTCAGGTCTATACTATCCCTCAACACAATCCCTCCAGCCTCCGTTCAACCTTACTGAATATTAGCAGAACTCTTCCCATAATAAATGATTTTTGTTATGGAGGCGTGTTTTTGCCGGTTTAAGGGTCTAATAATGGTTTCAAATCAAAAGAAAATACTTGCCCGAACAATAGGCCCGTGATAAAAGGCAAAACTTCTAATCTTCCTTTAATCTATCGCCTGTAAGATGTTTTTACCATATGGAGGCACGCATGGGCATTGCAAAAACGATCGTATCAGGGCTTCTCCTCGCGCTTTGCATGATATCCCCGGCATTGGCCGGGATAGTTAACTCGAAGGCCCCGGAGTTTACGCTCCAGGACTTGAGCGGCAAACCCGTTTCCATTTCCGATTTCAGGGGCAGGGTGGTCTTCATAGACTTCTGGGCGAGCTGGTGCCCGCCCTGCAAAAAGGAGTTCCCGGAGCTCAACAGCTTCATAAAGCGGTACGAACCAAACGCCGTGGTCCTCGCGGTGAACGTGGACAGGAAGAGGTCGCATGTAGACGACTTCCTCTCGAGGATGCCAGGGCTCTCCGGCAATTTTCACGTACTCCTTGACGCTGAATCAAAGATAATCCCGGCCTACGGTGCAAGGGCCATGCCCACTTCGTACATCATCGACAGGGAGGGCGTCATACGCTTCGCGCATTACGGCTACCGGGACGATGACGCAGGGGAATGGGCCGCTGAGATAGAATCGCTCTTAAAGTAAGGAGTGCCTCTTATGAGAAAGATTGTCTACGCCGCGCTCCTCTTCGGGGCGCTCGCCGGCGCCGCCGGGTGCGTTAACGTGAAGCCCTGGGAGAGGGAGTACCTCGCCGACCCCATAATGCAGTCCGACTATAACAAGGAAGAAAAATCAGTCCGCGAGCACTTCCTCGGCACGAGAGAGGGGAGCGTGGGCAGTTTCGGCGTGAGCGGAGGTGGCTGTGGCTGCAATTAAAAGGATAGTCGCGGCCGGGGCCTTTGCGGCCATCACCCTCTCTGCCCCGGGGAACGCCTCAGCCGAGGACTACTCGAAGGTAGAGGGCTACATCCACAGCTTCAACAACAACGTCTCGGTATACTCCGGCGTCTTCGCGCTCAATAAGGACGTGGACCTCGACACCTCGGTCTATTTCAAATATAACATCGACCTCATAAACCCCGACACCGGCGGAGATGAGGGCGACGTCGAAGGCGGCGATGATGATGATGAGGGAGGCGAGGACGACGCACTCAATAAGTCAAGGGCGGTTTCCGCTGTATCGGGGGCGTCAAGCGCTGTTTCCTCTGCTGGCGGGTCCTCGGCTACGGACACCCGCCACGCGCTTACGCTCGGGGCGTCGCGGAACTTCAATAACATAATTGGGGCAGAGGCGTATCTCGATTACAGCGCGGAATCCGATTACAGGTCACTTACGCCGACCGTTACACTCAAAAAAGACTTCTTCGAGAAGAACACGACCCTTACGCTCGGTTATTCGAGGAACATGGACACCGTAAGCGGCAGGTTCATGGACAACGCCGAAGACAAGACCGTAGACAACTTCTTCGTGGGTGTGACCCAGGTACTCTCGCCGTTCACCATAGCGCAAATAGGGTATTCGAGGAACCAGTCCTCAGGCTTCCAGTCCGAGGGCATAAGGCTTGTGCCGGTTGACGGCGTCACCGCCGACACCTGCACGGATGAGACCGCCACTTGCGTTGAGGAAGTTTTCCCGGAGACGAGGTCGAGGAACGCGTACCTCGCGGGCGTGAACCACTACTTCTCCGGCGGCCTCCTCGACCGCTCATCCATAAAGCTAACGGCGCGCTACTACAACGACGACTGGGACATAACCTCTTATACCGGAGACGTGGAGTATTACAAGTACCTGTCGGAAGAGTGGTTGCTCCGCCTTAACTACAGGTACTATACCCAGACAGCGGCCTTCTTCGTAAAGGACAGCTACTCGTCCGTTGACGAGTTCAAGTCGTCGTCCCCTCAGCTTGAGGCGCTGGACTCGAACCTCTACGGGGCAAAGCTCGCGTATCTCTTTAAAGAGGGGGAAAAGATATCCGATACCGTAAGCCTCGGCACGATAGAAGGGAAGTACGAGTACTACACCGAGACGATCGGCGTAAACGCACATATAATAATGGCGGCGATAAGGCTTATCTTCTAAGCTTAAGACCTCTTAGGCGGGCGTCCCGAAG
>MGPQ01000012.1:152980-241666 GCA_001797465.1 Deltaproteobacteria bacterium GWB2_55_19
CCCCTGTATCATAGTCGATATGCTGACCGACTTCGTTAATTACGTTCTAATCCTGTACGCACATAATGGGAGGCGCAGGATGAGCAGTAAAATGGACGGGAGGAACGGGATTATGACAACCACCGGCATCTTCGAGCTAATCGCGAACCTTGCGATTATTGTAACGATAGTCTCCGCTGTCTTCATGCCATAAAGCCCCCGCAAATCCACCCGCCGCCCCCACCCCTCCTTCGGGGAGGCCCTAAAGGGCCTCCCCGCCTTTTTTTATGCTTGGGAGATTCGCAAAAAACAAAGAGGTGCGCAAAAAGGCTCTTGGCAAACAGTTCGGATAACAGATACAGACGTATATTCGGGTTACATTAATGGGGCCAGGTTTGTAACCTGAACCCGCAATTTTTTAGAGGTAGCCCGATGAGGATTGAAAACCGCTTTACAAACCTGATATATTTCTGTCATGGAGTTTTTTATCAAACGAATACAGCTCGCCTTCACGGCGCTCATCTTCTTATCCGCGCTCATTCCGTCTGCCGCGCAAGCCGGTCTTTTTACAAAAAAGACCTCCATAATGGGGACCGACCTTGAGGTAACGGTATCAGTAGAGGACGCCTCCTTAGCGGACGCCGCCTTTTCATCAGTCGAAGACGAGATGGCGCGAATTGAAGCGCTCATGAGCGAGTGGAAGGAGGGGACGCCGGTCTCGGATATAAACAGGCACGCCGGTATAAAACCCGTAGCCGTGCCTGACGAGGTATTTAAGATTATAACGGACGCCGTCCTCATATCAGAGGCGTCAGGAGGCGCGTTCGACGTCACGTGGGCCTCGATGAGGGGACTCTGGTCTTTCACACCTGGCAATGAAAGACTGCCGTCAAAGGATGAGGTAGACGGAAGGTTAGGGCTTGTCGATTACCGCAATATCGTGCTCGACCCTGCGAAAAAAACCGTTTACCTCAAAAAACGCGGCATGGCCATAGGGCTCGGAGCCATATCAAAAGGCTACGCCGTCGATTTCGCGATGAAAATGATAGCCTCGAGCGGAATAAAGGACGCGATAGTCAAGGCCGGGGGGGACATGAGGGTGCAGGGGAGGGGGCCGGACGGCCCCTGGAAGATAGGCATACGCGACCCGAGGGAGAAAGACAGGCTCATAGCCACACTCGAAGTCTCCAACGCGTCGATTTCAACATCCGGGGATTACGAGAGGTCCTTCATAAAAGACGGAGTCCTCTACCACCACATCATGGACCCGAAGACCGGGTTCCCGGCCCGCGGTACGAGGTCAGTGACGGTCTTAGGCCCTGATACCGAGACGACCGACGCCCTTTCTACCGCCGTCTTCGTCCTCGGGCCAGTTGCCGGTATGGGGCTTATTAAATCCCTTAAGGGCATCGAGGCCCTCATAGTCGATTCAAACGGGCGCATCCATTCCTCTCCCGGGATCTCGCTCGTCGCTACGGTTGCCCCTGCCCGCCCTTGAGAAGGTCTTTTCCTATCTGCGCCGTCTCCGAAGGCCTCCACAGAAGACCCTATTGACAAAACTTTTTTTTACCGGTATAACACAAGTAAGCACTTACTTACAATCAGGGGCGGGACAATGTGTCCTTACCGGTTAAAGGCGGCAGATGGCGCAGGCGGCAAAAAGGACAGTTAACAAGGCCACAAAAAGGATGTCCGGCGAGGAGAGGAAGGCCCAGATAGTCAGGGTCGCGACCGACCTCTTCGCAAAAAAGGGCTTCAAGGGCACGACCACGCGCGAGATAGCCGGAAAGGCGGGCATTTCCGAGGCTGTAATCTTCAGGCACTTCGCAAGGAAGGAAGCCCTCTACGACGCGATCATAGACTTCCATTGTTCGGACGGGCAGGGAGAGCCGGTGCTTATCGCGCTGCTCAAGGAAAAAAAAGGCAGGGAGATGTTCTCGACCCTCGCGTCGGTCCTGATAGAAGAGCACCAGAAGGACCCTTCGTTCCTTCGGCTTTTTACTTACAGCGCCATCGAGAAGCACCGCCTCTCGGAGATGTTCATCAGGAAGCGCGCCCTTGCGCTCATCGAGTACCTTGAGACCCGCATAAGGGAGCTCATCAAGGAAGGCGTCTTCAAACAGACCGACCCGGCGCTCGCGGCAAGGGCCTTTATGGGGATGGTCCTCCAGTACAGCATCGCCCAGGAGATCTACGGGCTCAAGAAATATTTTACAAGGCCGAATGAGGCGGTCGTAGCCGCCTTTGTCGATATTTTTTTTGAAGGAATGCGGAGGAGATAAGATGATTCGCCATGCGCGCATAATAACTATTTGTCTGGTCCTGCTCTCAATGTCATTTTGTTTTTCCAGCGCCGCTTTGGCCGGGGAGCCGAGGCGCATAACGCTCGAAGAGGCCTGGGCGCTCGCCATAGGGTCGAACGAGGACGTGCGGATCGCCGCCGAGGGCGTCAGGCAATCCGGTTTCTCGATAAACAAGGCGACCTCGAAGATACTGCCGACGGTCACGGCCGAGGGGAGCTACACGATGTACACCGAGGAAAAGTCCTCCGGGAGTTTCGTTACACAGCCGGATAACGCCTCGAAGATGGAGATCAAGGTCACACAGCCTCTGTATTCGGGCGGCAGGGAGTGGGCCAACAGGAGACAGGCCCGGTACGGGTATGAGTCCTCAAGGGAGGGGTTCGAGCTCGCTAAGGACGGGACGGCCCTATCCACTGCAAAGGCCTACTACTCGATCCTCAAGGCCTTGCGCGACTTCGAGATAAAAAAGTCCGCACTCAAAAGGGCGGATGAGAGGAAAAAGGTCGCCTCAGCCAGGTTCGCGGTCGGTGATGTCACGAAATCGGCGGTCCTTCGGGCAGAGGCCGAATCCGCCGGCGCCGAGGCCGAACTCATAAAGGCAAAGGAAAATTTAAGGGACTCGAAAGACAGCCTCAAGAGGCTCATAGGCGTTGACGGCGATTTTGAGGTCGTGGAGCCCTCAGCCCGTTCCTACGGCGCTGGGAGCCTCGAAGAACACATCGCAAAGGCGGTGGAGGGCAGGCGCGATCTCCGGCAGGCGGCGCTTTCCGAACGGTCGGCCACGGAGGGGGTCAAATACGCCAGAGGGTCGTTTTATCCGTCTTTGAAGCTCGACGGCTCCTACTCAGTAAGAGAGCAGGACCCGGAGACGACGTTCTTTCAGGCCGACAGCGCTTCTGCGACAGTCACGCTCACCTTCCCGATCTTCGAGGGGTTTCTCCGGAAGGCGGAGCTTGACGAGGCGTCGAGCAAGCTCCGGGAGGCCGAGCTTGAGAAGCTCTCGCTACGCCGCGATATCGAGGTAGAGGTGCGCGACGCCTACAACAATCTCGAATACTTCAAGGCGGTCATAGAGTCGCTGGAAAAACGCCTTTCCTTCGCCGAGGAGGACTACACGATGGTCTTCGAACAGTTCAAGTACGGCCTCGCCACGACCGTCGACGTGATAGACGCGGACGCGAACCTGATATCGGCCCAGAGCTCGCTCATGAACGCGAGGTACGATTCCGAATTAGCCATACTCAACCTCAAGTACGCGACAGGCACGATGAGCGAAGAGACTGCAAAGGCCGCAAATGAAAACGATCATCCGTAGCGAAGAACGCCGGCATAACAACCGAAGGAGCTTTTTGATGAAATCCAGGACCCTCGCAACAGCCCTCCTCGCGCTCCCGCTTCTCTTAGGGGCCGGGTGTTCCGGCGAAAAACAGAAGGCGGTTAACTCGCAGAACGCGGCCGCCCCCCAGGCATTGACCGTAAAGACCGCGATAGTGGAAGCGAAGACCGTAGAGAGGTCGGTGGATGCCGTAGGTACGCTCTTTGCCCTCGATGAGGCGGTTGTAAGCGCGGAAGTGACCGGCAGGGTGCGCAGCATTGCGGCAGACCTCGGCGACAGGGTAAAGGCCGGGCAGGCGCTCGCCGTGATCGACCCGACGGACTTCAGTCTCGCCTTAGACGACGCCAGGTCCGCGCACCAGACTAACGTTAAGGCGCTCGATAAGGAAAGGGCGCGTCTCTCGGACGCGGATACGACGCTCAAGAGGTACGAAGAGCTCTACAAAAACGGGATGGTATCGAACAGCCAGTTCGACTCCGCCAGGACGCAGTTCGACGTCGCCAGGGCGCAGTTGAGCGAGGCAGAGGCGAGGGTAGAGCAGTCGAACGCGAAGATGGGGCTTGCGAAAGAACGGCTCGACGACGCTACTGTGAAATCCCCCATAGACGGGGAGGTGCGGGAGCGGTTCATATCAAAGGGCGAGACGATCGAGGCGAACAAGAAGGCCTTTGCCGTCGTCTCGACCGGCGTCCTTAAGTTCCGCGGGACGGTAGCTGAAACCGCTGTCCCGCAGATGAGGCCTGGGCAGGCCGTAATGATAGCCGTCGAGGCGTTCAAGGAGAGGGAGTTCAAGGGCGTGCTGAAAAGGGTGAGCCCGGCGGTTGACGCCGAGACGAGGACGCTCGCCATAGAGGCGGAGGTGCCGAACGCGAAGGGCGAGCTTAAACCTGGTTTCTTCGCCAAGGCCCGGATATTCACCAGGAAGGATTCCGGGGTCCCGTTCGCCCCGGAATCAGCCGTCTATTCGTTCGTCGGCATCACCAAGGTCTTCGTCGTCAAGGACGGGGTAGCCCGTGAAAAGACTATAAAGACCGGAGCAAGGGACGGCTCTTTTATAGAGATAGTCGGGGACGTTTTGCCCGGAGATATGATAGCCTCCACGAACCTCGCGAACCTCTTCGAGGGCGCGAAGGTCAATATAACCGAATAACAAAACACTATCCAGAAGGTCTGAGATGTCCCTATACGAGATATGCATAAGAAGGCCGGTCTTCGCTACGATGATAATAATGAGCCTCGTTGTAATGGGGCTCGCCTCATACAGGGACCTGGGGCTCGACATATTCCCCAAGGTCGACCTCCCCACCATTACGGTCACTACAAGGCTCGACGGCGCCTCCCCGGAAGAGATTGAGAACCAGATAACGAAGAGGGTCGAGGAGGCCGTCAACACCATAAACGGGATAGATGAGCTCCGCTCGACGACCATCGAAGGCCAGTCCCAGGTATTCGCCACCTTCAAGCTGGAGAAAAATATCGATGTGGCGGCGAACGAGGTCCGTGACCGCGTCTCAGCCGTGCTCGGCGAGTTCCCTCCGGGGACGGATTCGCCCATTATAGAAAAATTCGACCCTGACGCCGCCCCGATAATGTCGATAGTCGTCTCGGGCAAGAGGTCGCCCCGCGAGATTACGGAGATAGCCGACAAGAGGATAAAGAGACAGCTTGAGGCCATAAAGGACATAGGGGCGATAACGCTCGTAGGCGGTAGATCTCGGGAGATACAGGTCGTCGTAGACCCGGACAGGCTCTCTGCGTACAGGCTCTCGATAGCGAGTGTCAAGGACGCGTTGAAGCGCCAGAACGTAGAGGTCCCCGGCGGGAGGATCACCTGGGAGGCGCGGGAAGAGGGCCTGCGCACCATGGGCCGGATTGAGAAGTCGGAGGAGTTCAACGACCTCATAGTCGCCGACTTCAAGGGCTCTCCTGTCCGCATAAGGGACATCGGCTACGCGATAGACGGCGAGGAGGAGCCGAGGACCGTCTCAAGGCTTAACGGCAAGAACGCGGTCTCCGCCCTAATAAGGAAGCAGTCCGGCACGAACACCGTCCAGGTGGTGGAGAGCGTTAAGGCCAGCTTATCAGAGATAAGATCGACGCTCCCGCCGGATATCGAGATACAGGTCGTCATAGATCAGTCGAAGTTCATAAAGAGCGCGGTCGCGCAGGTAGAGGAGCACCTGGTCCTCGGCTCGATACTCGCCTCCATCATCATACTCCTCTTCATAAGGGACTTCCGGACCGCGTTTATCGCGGCGCTCGCGATCCCGTCCTCGATCATCGGCACGTTCACTATCTTGAAGTACATGGGCTTTACGCTGAACAACATGACGCTCCTGGCGCTCTCGGTCTGCACCGGCATAGTCATAGACGACGCGATCATCGTGCTTGAAAATATTTTCAGGCACATGGAGGAGGAAAGAAAGAGCGCGTTCGACGCGGCCATCCAGGGCACGAAGGAGATAGCGCTGGCCGTCATGGCTACGACCTTGTCCCTCGTAGTCATATTCCTCCCGGTGGCGTTCATGTCCGGACTCGTCGGAAGGTTCTGGAAGAGCTTCGGGCTTACAGCCGCCTTCGCCATAATGATCTCGCTCCTTGTCTCGTTCACGCTTACGCCGATGCTCGCGTCCCGCCTCTTAAAGCTCAAGCATAACGGGGAGAAGGCTGAGAAGAAGTCGTTTCTTTACTCGCGGATGGAATCCGGCTATCTCTGGATGCTCAAGTGGTGCCTGAACCACAGGGCCGTATCGGTCATCATTGCGCTCGCCATACTCTACTCCGTCGTCCCGCTCGCCAAAATGTCGAAGGCCGAGTTCGTCATCGACGACGACATGAGCGAGTTCGAGGTGATAGTGGAGGCGCCTCCAGGCTCGTCGCTTGAAAAGAGCGACGCGATATTAAGGTCCATCGAGACGGAGATAGCGAAGATCCCGGAGGTCGAAAAGGTATTCACGAACATTGGCGTCCGCGGCCAGTACATGACGAACGTGACCGACGCCTCCATCTACGTGGGATTGAAACACATGTCGCAAAGGGAGCGTACGCAGAGCGAGATAATGCAGGAGGCGCGCGCCCTCATGAAGAGGTTCCCGGGCCTGCGCACAGGCGTCCAGACCATAAACCTCATATCAGGCGGCGGCTTCAAGTCTACCCCATTTAACCTTATCGTCCGGGGGCCGGAATTAAAGAAGCTCGACGAGTACTCCGGCGAGGTAATAAAGAGGCTCTCCGCCATACCGGGCTTTGTGGACACGGACACCGGGCAGGCGCTCCGCCACCCGGAGGTACAGGTCCACATCGACAGGAAAAAGGCCTCCGACCTTGGCGTCAAGGTGGAGGCTATCGCGTCGAGTCTCCGGACGATGGTAGGCGGAGAGAAGGTAACGCTCTACAGGGAAGGCGACGAGCAGTACAACGTGAGGCTCCGCCTGAAGGACGACTTCAGGAAGGACTCTTCGGTAATCGAAGAGCTCACCGTCCCGAACAACCAGGGGAGGCTCGTCAAGCTCAACAACTTCGCCGTCCTCACCCCGGGCGTCAGCCCCGGACAGATAGACAGATACGCGCAGGGGAGGCAGATAACGGTAATATCGAACCTCCACGGAAAACCGCTCGGAGAGGCGATGACCGACGCCAACAAGGTGATCTCGGATCTCAATATGCCCTCTGAGTACTCAACTAACTTTCTCGGGCGCGGCAAGCTCATGCAGGAGACCTTTCAGAACTTTCTCATCGCGTTCGTCCTGAGCCTCATATTCATATACATGGTGCTGGCGGCGCAGTTCGAGAGCTTCATCCACCCGGTCAGTATCATGATATCGATATTCCTGTCCATTCCCTTCGGGATACTCTCGCTCATAATAGCCGGGAACTCCATAAACATTTACAGCGTCATGGGGCTCTTCATACTCATCGGCGTCGTCAAAAAGAACGCGATACTCCAGATAGACTACACGAATACGCTACGCGCGCGCGGGATGGACAAATACGCCGCGCAGATGCTCGCCAACAAAGTAAGGCTCCGCCCGATCCTCATGACGACCTTCGCCATCATCGCGGGGATGTTGCCCGTAACCCTCGGTAGCGGCGACGGGTCCGGCTCGAGGGCCTCGATGGCGATAGTCATAGTCGGGGGCCAGGCGCTCTGCCTGCTTGTTACGCTCCTCATCGTCCCGGTCTTCTATTCTGTATTCGACGACATGAGCGGACTCAAGTTGTTCAGGAGATTAAGGTACCCGTTCAAGAGAAAGACCCCTGCCGAGGCCCTTTAAAAAAAAATCAACGCCTTGTGCATCCGAGTGGGCCGAGTGCGAGGGGCGCTTAAAGTTAAATGAGTTTTTTTGAGGTCACATATGACGGCGCTTGATTATTCATGACTAAAATCATATAATTATAAGAGAAAGTTGACTATATTAGTAATATATTAAGACCCAAGGAGGAAGATAATGTCTGCGGAAAGCATATCTGGCGACATGACCACCGGAGAAGTAACGACGAGGTGGCCGGCTACCAAGGCGGTATTCTCGAAGCATTTTGGCTCAGGGTGCTTCACATGTCCCGCATTCGGCGGGGAGCCAATATCAATGGCGTGCGCGATGCACTCAACCGACGTCAACATGTTCGTGGGCGAGCTGAAAGAGGCCGCGAAGTTGGACGAGGCGAACGCCTAAATATTCAACAGGTCATCCGGATAACCTCTTAGGGGCAGGCTGAATAAGCCTGCCCCTTTCATTTTACCTCTCTGCCCTTATCCTTCTGATGTAAACGTTTCACGCTGTGGAACATTGTTTCATGGACGAAAAACGTTCCATTTCTGAAAATACGCATGATGGGCGATTTTATGGGCTTTTTTAAGATAGGGCGGTTCTTTGTTTCATTTCTGAAAATATAATCAATGGAATGGACAGCCCATTGATTATATTTTCAATAAAAACAAATAGATACGATAGCTAAGTTCTTTGGTACGGTTTATGCATTGTATAGAATGCAAGCTGGTGGACACAAAGTTGGGGAGGTGGATAAAGTGACAACAGGGGCTCTTGAGATGTTGATAGAGGCATCGGTCATCATAATAGCAGGGATCGTGGGCGTAGGCCCCCTCGTCGTTGTAGCTTAATCAGTGAGAAAGGAGACAAATATGCAGAGGTTCAAGTTAGGGACGATTGAAATAATAGCGATATTCATGAACATCCTGGCGGCGACGCTCATATCGAGGCTTGCGCTGTCATGAGGGCGCTGACCGGGCACATAAGGACGCTGGAGAAGATGATGAAGATACGGATATTTTGGATGGAGGCGGTATCACTCGGCCTCGGCATACTCGTCCTTGTCTCTATGACCCTTCTGCAATCAGGCGGTGTCATCGGTTGACGCTACGCGAAAAAGTATTCATCCTTTAACGAGGCCTTAATATTGGCCATGTATAATGGTCACTGTAACAAACGAAGGAGGTAAATATCATGAGACAGAGATTCTTTCAGATAGTAGAAGCGGCCGCCCACCTGGCGATAGTGACAGCTATAATAGCGGCGGTGGTGAGATAGAGCGTTTACGCGGGCCTGACGACTGGGCCCGCTTGCATAAGACTCCGCAATCAATCCCATCAACTCCCCCTCCTCAAAACGCTCTCCTCTAAACCCCTGTAAGGGTCAGGCCTTACAGGGGTTTTTCTTTTTTAAAAATAGTTATTTCCCCCGACCTTGGCAAAAATACCTGATTTTTGTACATATTGCTCTAAAATGCAACAAGTGTTCCTCAAATGAAACATTTGTCGTTGATTTTACAGGGGAGGAGCCATATAATATACGCAGAGTGCATCTTTCCGGAGGTCCGTAAATGGAAGCGTCTGTCATAAACAACAACGAAGATAACCTCATAAGCTTGAATAGCGACGCGATCCTGAACAGCATCGCCGACGGGGTAGTGGTCATAGGGCTGAATCACAAGATACTCTTTGTGAACAGGGCGGCAAAGGAGATACTGGGGAGGGCCGGGGCCGACGACCTCCTTAACTGCGCGAAGTGCAGTGACGTCATGGGCCACTCTGCATGCACATTCGGTTGCCTGATAAACACAACCATCAAGACTGGAGAGCATTTATATAACTACGAGGCTGTTTTCGAGAACGGCGACAGGAAGGTCACGCTCTCCATCAACACCGCGCTCCTTAAGGACAAGAACGACAACGTCATCGGCGGCATAGAGATATTCAGGGACGTTTCTCTTATAAAGGAATTGAAGGACGAGCTCAAGGGAAAATACTCCTTTGAGAACGTCGTCGGCAAGGACCACAAGATGCACGAGGTCTTCGAGCTCCTTAAGGAGGTCGCGCCGACAAAGGCGACGGTCCTCATAGAGGGCGAGACCGGGACAGGCAAGGAACTCATCGCGAACGCCATACACCACAACTCACCGCGCTCTAACGGGCCTCTCATAAAGGTCAACTGCGCGGCGCTCTCCGAAGGCCTCCTTGAGAGCGAGCTCTTCGGCCACGTGAAGGGGGCCTTCACAGGCGCTATCGCCGACAAGCTCGGCAGGTTCGAGATGGCCGACGAGGGGACGATATTCCTGGATGAGATAGGAGACATAACCCCGCACACGCAACTTCGGCTTCTGCGCGTCCTCCAGGAAGGCGAGTTCGAGCGCGTAGGCGGCACTAAGACCATAAAGGTAAACGTCCGCGTCATCGCCGCCACGAACAAGGACCTGAAGGCCGAGGTAAAGAGGGGGGAGTTCAGGGAAGACCTCTACTACAGGCTTAAAATAGTCCCCATACAGCTCCCCTCGCTCCGCGAGAGAAAAAAAGACATACCTTTGCTCGTCAGGCACTTTATCGAGAAGTTCAACCGGGAGATGGGCATGGGGATAACGAACGTCTCCCCCAACGCGATGGAACTGCTGATGGAGTATGACTACCCCGGGAACATCAGGGAGCTTGAGCACGTGATCGAGCACGCCTTCGTGCGTTGCCAGGGCAAGACGCTCTCCGCCGAGCACTTCCCGAAGGACATACAGGAGCTCAAGGGCAGGGGTGCGCTACGCGGCGCAATAAGGGAGCCCGAGCCATTAAAGGCGTTCGAACGGGAGGTAATACTTAACGCACTTGATGAAACCGGCTGGAAGTACAGCGAGTGCGCCCTCATCCTCAAGATGAGCAGGACGACCCTCTGGCGGAGGATGAAGGAATTGAAGATAGAGAAGGGGAGATAGCGCGTGCCTGCATGGACGCGGATCTAAGGCTCGCAATTGTTTTAAGGTGATCATGTAAGCCGGACAGGCCTGACTGGGCGTTATTTTCGGCCATCTATCTACCTGATTATCCATGAAAAAATACCTATTTAGGTTTTATTTAAAATAGGGGTTGACATTTTTTGAAAAATTTGCAATATTGTAATTAAGCGTTTTAAACCACACGACAGACCACACACCTCGAAACCACTCAACAGACACCCACATCTCGTCCCGATCCCTTGCTTATGATGGATTCAAGGCGGTTTTTTGTCTTCGTCCGCCATTGAGCTTTCCCTTAAAGGGTCCTACATTATGGCCACTGCCCATCTTAAACTTTTAAGCAGGTTCCTCTTCGGAGGCGAGACCAGGTTCGATGGGTCCCGCAAAAAGTCCCTTGAGGCGGCGTTCTCATCTGTCATCAAGAGGCAGGAGGAGAACTCATCGAGACTGCCGGACCTCGATGGCATGAAGGCCAGGCTCAAGTCCGATAGAGAATTCTCGGTCGGAAACGAGGGGCTCCTTGAGGTGGCTGTTGAAAACCTCAGAAAAAACAGGTTCAAGGTAGTCATCGCCAGCTCCCTTGAAGAGGCCTTCGAGGCGGCCGTAAGCGCCATAGGCGCCGAAAAGTTCGCCGTCAAATCCAAATCGAACATCACCAAGGAGATGCGGCTTGTCGAGAGGCTCTCGGAATCGGGTATTGAGACAGTCGAGACCGACATAGGCGACAGGGTCCTTCAACTCTCCGGCGAGAGGCCCTCGCATCCGACGGGCCCGGTCAGCCACCTCGGGAGAAAGGCTATATCCGAGATAATAAGCGCCTCGTCGGGCTTAGACGTCCCTGCCGACCCCGAGGCCATCGTCGGCTTTCTCAAGACAGAGATCAGGGACGCGATACAAAAGGCGCGAGTCGGCATAACCGGCGCGAACGCCATCAGCGCCTCCGAAGGCTCGGTCGTCATCATACACAATGAAGGCAACGTCGCCGAGGTCTCGCGCCTTGAAAAACACATCATCATCGCGGATTCGAACAAGATATACGAAGACCTCGCCTCCGCCCTCAACATGGTAAAGCTCCAGACATACTACGCCACAGGCTCTGTCACCACCGCCTACATCAACATAATCTCAGGTCCGAGCAGGACCGCCGATATTGAAAAGAAGCTCTTCTACGGCGTACACGGGCCTAAAGAGGCCGTCGTCATTATCGTAAATAGGGACCAGCAAGCGGAATGGCGGAAGGAGAGCCAATACTGCATAGGTTGCGGGGGCTGTCTCCTTGAATGCCCGGCGTATCTCGAAAAAGGGCCCCGGTTCGGTAGCGCGTACAAACAGGGTGGCATAGGGGTCATAGATTCCGCGATAAAGGAAGGCATGGAGGCCGCTTACGATAACGGCCTTTATTCGTGCCTCAAATGCGGCCTATGCAAAGAGAACTGCCCTGTCTCGATAGATACTCCCAGTATGATTGGAAAAATCAAGGAAGAGGCTGTAAAAGATGAAAGGCTCAAAAAGAGGCTCAGGCCTCTGAGGTTGGTAGCCAACTCCGTAACGTTCGCCGCAAACGCCAGGGGCGCGCTTGGCGCGTTTTCCGCAAAAGGAAAAAAGACCGCCTACTTCCCAGGTTGCGTCACAACCGTCAATACTCCTGAGATCAGGGACGCGGCGATAAAGGTGATTGAATACGCGCTTGGGGAAAGGCCTTCAGTCCTGGAAGGCTGTTGCGGCGGCGCGTGGGACTCATTCGGGTTCGCTGAAGAGCGTGAGAAGGGGTTCAACGAATTCAGCAAACGGGCCGAAGAGAGCGGCGCTGAGGAGATAATAGTATCATGCCCGCACTGTTACGAGATACTCATGGAGCGTGGCGATAGGCTTGAAAGCGCCGGGGTTCTGCGCGTGCTCCGGTTTAGCGAGGCCGTAGGCAACGCAGAGTTCATCGCTGATAATGGCCTTAAGGCCGCGTACCACGACTCGTGCGTCTTCGGGAGGAGATACGGCGTCTACGACGAACCGAGAAAGGCGCTAAAGAATGCCGGGGTGGAGATAGTAGAGATGGAAAGGACGAGAGAGAAGGCCCCCTGTTGCGGCTTCCCGCTCATATTGAGAGAGCCGCTCTCCGGCGGCCCCATAGCGCAGAAAGTCGCGGACTCGGCGATCTCCGCTGGTGCCGAGAAGCTCATAACGAGCGCGTGCCCGGGCTGTTATTACGCGATGAAGAGGACCTCTGGGATAGAGGTCGAGGACATAAGCGTTTATCTCTCAAAAAAAATAATAAAGAGGAAAGAAATTTTATGATGAGAGTGCCTTTTGGGACTATTTCGGTGACTGAGAGGGCGAAGGGCCTTGTAATGGACGCGCTCGCGTCAAAGAGGTTGTCGAGCGGGAGGCTTGTAAGGGAGTTCGAGAAAAGGTTCGCCTCCATCATGGGTGCGAAAGAGGGGGTGGCTGTCAGCACCGGGACAGACGCCGACACATTGGCGCTTGCCGTCCTCTACGACTTCGGGGCAAAAAGGGGGGATGAGGTGATCGTCCCGGCGCTGTCGTTCGTCGCCACCGGAAACGCCGTCCTCCAGGCCGGCTTCACCCCGGTCTTCGTCGATATCGACAGGCGCACCCTCAACATCGACCACGCGCTCATCGAAGAAAGGATAACAGGAAGGACTCGGGCGATAATGCCCGTGCACCTCATGGGAAAGCCGGCCGACATGGACCCGATAATGAGAATAGCGGAGAAGTACGGCCTCTTCGTGATAGAGGACGCGGCAGAGGCCCACGGCGCGGTCTACAAGGGAAGGAAAGTCGGGACCATCGGCGACATGGGCGCGTACAGCCTCTATGTGGCGCACATCATATCCACCATCGAGGGCGGCATGGTCATAACCGACAGGGCTGACTTCGCCGAGGTCTTGAGGTCGCTCCGGTCGCACGGCAGGGCCTGCAAGTGCGAGAGTTGCGTACTGAACATCAACTCAGGCTACTGCAACAAGAGGTTCGCAAAGGGAGGCGGCGAGGACATTCGTTTCCAGTTCGAGCGCATAGGTTTTTCCGCCAAGATGAACGAGCTTGAGGCGGCTATCGGCCTCGGCAACCTCGACATATTCGGCGACATTCTCTCGAAGAAACGGAGGAATCTTCTTTCGATGATAGAGAAGCTCCAGAAGTTCGAGCCCTTCCTATACACGATCGTAGAGGAGGAGTGGGAGGAGATAGGCCCCCACGGTTTTCCGATAATACTCAAGGAAGGCGTGCCGTTTACGAGGAACCAGCTCGTCGACCACATGGAAAAGTCCGGCATAGACACGCGGAACCTCTTCCTGTCAATGCCGACGCAGTGTCCGGGTTTTAACTTCCTCGGACACAGGGAGGGCGAGTACCCAGGGGCTGAGTACATGGGCAGGAACGGCATACATATAGGCGTCCACCAGGAAATAGGCGAAGAACAGATTGAGTACGTAATGGAGACGATCTCGAATTTTCTAACCGTAAATACGTAATCGCTTCTCGAAGCTCTTTTTCTATCCCCGACGCAACACACGCCGGAAGTACGGCAGCCACCTGGAATACACATCCCGCTTTCATCTCGTTTCGCACCCCGGCGCAGATTTATCCTATATACAAAAAGGCGGATTTTACCAGCAATTCAGTTTGTAGATCTGCATTTGCGCACAGATGGGGAGCCATGGGTTCAATAAAGGAAGCGATAGTCCTCGCGGGGGGATTCGGCACGAGGCTCAAAAGCGTCGTCAAGGACCTGCCCAAGCCGCTCGCTGAGGTCTCGGGGAGGCCCTTCCTGCATTATGTCCTCGATAACCTGAGGGATGGAGGCGTTGAGAAGACGCTGCTATCGGTCGGGTACATGCATAACCGCGTCATAGACGCGATAGGCACCGAGTTTAGAGGCATGGAGATTGATTACGTGATAGAGGACGCCCCGCTCGGGACCGGCGGCGCGATCAGGGAGGCCCTTAAGTTAGCGCGCTCGAAGGACGTCGTCGTAGTAAACGGCGACTCTATCCTTTTGGGCGCCCTCAACCCCATGAGCTGTTTCCATCACGACGAGATGGCTTCGATAACGATCGCGGTGAAATACGTCCCGGATACCGCGAGATACGGCGCGGTCACTATAAACGGAGGGAGGCTCGAGCTCTTCGGCGAGAAAAACACAGTCGGGCCCGGCTATATAAATACCGGTGTCTATATTATCGACAGGAGGCGCGCGGAGGTAATGGACATTCACCTCGATAGTTTTTCCTTTGAGAGGGACTTTCTTATGAAAAACCCGAGGGGCGTCTTCGCATTCAAGACCGACGCATATTTTATAGACATAGGCGTACCCGAGGACTACCTGAGGGCCGAGGACGAGCTCGTCTTTCAAATTAACGGAGGGTCGAATGATAATCTCGCGTACCCCGCACAGGATATCCTTTTTCGGCGGCGGCACTGATTATCCATCATGGTATCTCGAACACGGGGGGAAGGTCTTAGGCGCCGCCATCAACAAGTACTGCTACATAACATGCCGGGAACTGCCGCCGTTCTTCAAGCACAGGCACAGGATCGCGTACTCCAGGGTCGAGACCGTCAACCATATTGACGAGATACAACACCCATCGGTCAAATGCACTCTTAAGGACCTCGGCATTCAAAAGGGCCTTGAGATACACCACGACGGCGACATCCCGGCCTTTTCTGGCATGGGGTCGAGCTCGGCCTTCACAGTGGGCCTTATAAAGACGCTCTACGCCCTCGAAGGCAGGTTAATACTCAAAGAGGAGCTGTCCTTGAAGGCAATCCACATCGAGCAGGAGATAATAAAAGAAAACGTAGGCTCCCAGGACCAGGTCTGGGCCGCGTACGGAGGCCTTAACACCATAGAGTTCCTCAGGAACGGCAGAATAATAGTCGAGCCCGTTATCATGAATGAGGAGAGGCTCCGGGCCTTTGAGGCCAGGTTCATGCTCTTTTACACCGGCAGGGCGCGCTACGCCTCTGAAATTGCCAAGGAGCAGATAGATAACACCTCCAAGAACAAGCGCGACCTGCACGAGATAAGAAGGCTTGTGGACGAGGCCGAAGAGATACTCACCTCAGGCGGGGAATTCACGGACTTCGGCAGGCTATTGAACGAGACCTGGCTCCTCAAGAAAAAACTCTCACAAAAGATAACCAGCCCCGAGATAGACGAACTCTACGCTATCGCCATCAGGAACGGCGCTGTAGGAGGCAAGTTGCTCGGCGCCGGCAACGGCGGCTTCATGGTCTTCTACGTGGAGCCCGCGGACCAGAAAAGGGTAAGAGAGGCGCTCGCAGACTTTTTGCACGTGCCGTTCAGGTTCGACTTCAACGGCTCGGAGATCATGGTCTACAAGCCGGATTTCTATAACTACAACAGCTCGTCAATTGAGGGCATGGAGAGGGCGTGGGCGTGATGGCGGATGAAGGCGAGGGTGGCGAGGGTGGCGAGGGTGGCGAGGGTGGCGAGGGTGGCGAGGGTGGCGAGGGTGGATGGATTGATGAAAGCGTTTTCTGCGTTTGCTGATGCTGTGTAATCGGCTTATAGATTTGCAAGAGGCGGCTACGAAGGGTTTATTTTCAGGGGTTGGTCGATAACGGTCCTTTACAATCTTTCAAGACAGGAGAGCCTTGCAGATGAACTACAATATACTGGTTACAGGCGGCGCCGGGTATATCGGCTCGACGCTCGTGCCTGAGTTGCTACGGCTCGGGCACCATGTCACGGTGCTCGACAACTTCATGTTCGCTCAGAACTCGCTCCTTGAGTGTTGCGCCAACGAGAGGTTCAATATCGTAAGGGGGGACTCAAGGGACGAGGAGGTATTAAGGCCGCTTGTAAAGGGAGCGGACTATGTCATTCCTCTCGCCGCTCTCGTAGGCGTGCCGCTCTGCTCAAGGGATAAGATAGGCACTGTTACGACGAACCGCGACGCGGTCGCTACTATCATAAAGCTCCTTTCAAGGGACCAGCGGATAATAATCCCCACGACGAACAGCGGGTACGGCATAGGGCGCCACGGTGTAGCCTGCACCGAGGCCACGCCCTTAAACCCCATTTCCCTCTACGGCAGGACAAAGGTAGAGGCGGAGGCGCTCGCGCTCGGGCGGGGCAACTCGATAAGCCTCCGGCTCGCGACGGTATTCGGCATGTCGCCGAGGATGAGGATAGACTTGCTTGTCAACGACTTCACGTACAGGGCGGTAAGGGAAAAGTTCGTCGTAGTGTTTGAGGGCCATTTCAAGAGAAATTACATCCACGTGCGCGACGTCACCGGGGCGTTTATTCACGCGATAGACAACTTTGACAGGCTCCGTAACGAGGCCTACAACGTCGGGCTGTCAGATGCAAACCTCTCAAAGATCGAGCTCTGCGGAAGGATAAAGGACGTCGTCGGCGATTTTTACTTTGTCGAGGCGTCTGTTGGAGAGGACCCTGACAAACGCGACTATATCGTCTCGAACGAAAAGATAGAAAAGACCGGCTACAAGGCCGCCTTCACGCTTGAGCGCGGCATACGGGAGCTCGTCAAGGGGTACAAAATAGTCCTCAATAGCAGGTACGGGAATGTTTAGCCAAAAATCGAAGATCTACGTAGCGGGGCACGAGGGGCTCATCGGCTCCGCAATAATGAGAAGGCTTAAGGCGGACGGATACAGGAACATCGTCACGCGCGGCAGAGGCGAGCTCGACCTCAGCGACTCGCCCAGAGTCGACGCGTTTTTCATGGCCGAAAAGCCCGAGTTCGTCTTTCTCGCCGCCGGGAGGTCCGGCGGCATAGTGGCGAATATCGCCTACCCTTCGAGTTTCATCCACGAAAACATCTCCATTCAGGACAATGTCTTCGAGGCCGCCGAAAGGAACGGGGTCACGCGGCTCGTATTCTACGGGTCGTCCTGCATGTATCCCATCAGCTCGCCGCAACCGATATCCGAGGAGTACCTTATGACCGGCCCGATCGAGAAGACGAGCGAGCCATACGCGATAGCAAAGATCGCCGGGGTCGTCGCATGCAGGGCATACAACAACCAGTACAAGTCGAAGAGGTTCATTGCCCTTGTGCCGAACTCGGTCTACGGGCAGAACGACAACTTCAGCCTTGAGAGCTCTCATGTGATGGCTGGCCTGATACGCAGGTTCCACGAGGCAAAGACCGAGGGCGTGCGGAGGATTCACCTCTGGGGGACCGGCAACCCGAGGAGGGAGTTCATGCACGCCGACGACGCCGCCTCCGCCTCCGTATTCGCAATGCTCAATCACGACAAGCTCGATAATACGCATTACAACATAGGGACAGGCGAGGACAGCTCCATAGCCGAACTCGCCTGCATGATAGCCGGGACAGTCGGGTACAACGGCGAGGTAGCCTGGAACACGGCGAGGCCAGACGGAGCTATGCGGAAGATCCTTGACTCCAGCAGGTTCTCGTCATTGGGATGGAGGCCGCAAGTGACATTGCATGACGGAATAAAAAGCACCTATGAGTGGTTCCTTGCTTCCGAGTACGCCAGGGCGCTTATATGAGGGTGCCTGATCTCGCGGTGATAGAGAACGGAGCGGCCATCGTTCCGGAGGATATAGCCCTTGAGATATACAGGCGTATCTGCCGGACCCGAACCTTCGAGGAGGGGCTCATAAAGGCGGTTAAAGACGGGTTCGTGACCTCTCCTGTCTATCTCTCCTCAGGGCAGGAGTCGATAGCCGCCGCGCTGTCGGTTGCCGTGCCGGGCCCGGTGATATTCGCCCAGCACAGGTGCCACGGTGTGTATCTTTCTTACGGCGGGGACCCTGTAAAACTCCGGGACGAGTTGATGGGGCTTCCGACCGGGACGAGCGGCGGCAGGGCGGGCTCAAACTGCATCCAGTGCCATGAAAACGGCGTCGTTATGCACGGGCACCACGGCCTTATCGGAGAGAACGTCCCAATAGCCGTCGGTTACGCGCTTGCCTCAAAAAAATCCACGCTTGCCATTTTTGGAGACGGCGCGGCCGAGGAAGACTACGTGCTCTCATCCCTCGGTTTTGCCGCCACGCATAGGCTTCCTGTCCTTTTCGTCTGCGAGGACAACAACCTCTCTATACTGACCGCCGTCGAGACGCGCCGCTCGTGGAAGGTCTCGAAGGTGGCGGCCGCCTTCGGGATGGAGGCCGTGGACCTCTCGGACGACCCGTGGACTATTTTCCTCAAGGCCAAAGAGCTTGTAAAGAAAACCCCCGCGCTCATGAACATCCATACATGCAGGGCCAACTGGCATGTGGGTATTGGTACGGACGGCCCTGTCGAGTGGGACAGGTTTTTAGATGTAAGGAACGCGCTTAAGGGCGCTGGCCTCTGGGATAAGGCGCAGAAAATAGAAGAGGCCGAAAGGTTCTGCATGGAGAAGGTATGGGAACAAGGACAGTTGCGGAGACTATCAGGGAAATAACGAGGGCGCACCTTGAGGGCGGCGGTATGCTCCTGGGGGAATCCATCTCAGCCGTAGGGTGGGTGAACAACACGGTACCTGACGCGGGAAATATCATGGAGCTCCCCATGACAGACGTCGCCGGCGCCGGCATTGCGGTAGGGTCCGCTCTCGCCGGGAGGAGGCCGATATTCGTCGTGAGGTTCCAGGACTTCCTGATTCTGAACGGGAGTCCCCTGATATTCTACGCGGCGAAGCTTAAGGGCCTCCACGAAAAATCGGCCCCGGTATTCGTAAGGGCGATAGCCGCCGAAGGGCTCGGGCCGGTGCACTCGGGCGTCCTGCACAGCCTGTTCATGCACTTTCCGGGCTTTAAAGTAGCGTCACCGATGACGCCCCGCGAGTACGAAGATGTATGGCGGGTCTATATGGAAAGCGACGACCCGTTTATATGTAGCGAGCACAGGGCGTCATACTCGAATAAAGACGAGCTTACTGATGAAATAATGGCAGGCGCGGACATCACCATCTACGCTATATCCGCAACCAGGTTCGAGGCAAAAAAGGCGGCAAGGCTCCTTAAAAACGATGGTGTGCGGTGCAATGTAGTCAACATAGTCTGGCTGAAACCCTTCACACTCACAAAGAGAATCACAGAGCCGTTAAAAGAGAGCAGGATAGGGCTGGTCGTGGACCCTGGGCACGAGATAGCCGGGGCGTCGGAATCGATAGCGTATTCTATGATGATAAATACCGGCTACCCCGTAAAGGCACTGGGGCTTGAGGACCGCACCAAGTGCCTCTGCCCGCCTCTCCAGAACAGGGCGCCCGATGCCGGGAGGATCGTTGAAGCCGCAAAAGAGCTGCTTGCAGGCGCCGGGCGCGTATTCACCTGAGCCATGCGGCATGGTATTTCTGCCGTGTTCTGAAGACAATCACAGAAGGGGAATATATGACGAAGAGAGCTGTCATAATCACAGGGCCGAATTTTCAGGATGAGGAGTTCATCTACCCGTTCTACCGGCTCCAGGAGGCGGGCTACAAGGTGGACGTCGCTGTAAAGGACAAGGAGCCGGTAAGGGGCAAGTACGGCGTCCCGGCAAGGCCGACTGTGGACGTCAAGGACTTAAGGGAGGAGGACTACGACATCGTCGTCCTCCCGGGAGGGCATGAGGCCCCGGACAGGGTGAGGCAGATGAAGGAGGTCTTAAGCTTCGTAAAGGCGATGGACGATAAAAAGAAGATAGTTTCATCCGTCTGCCACGGTCCGTGGATAATGATATCGGCGAAGATCGTCCGCGGCAGGAAGGTCACCGGTTATATCGCTATAAAGGATGACATAGTTAACGCAGGGGCTGAGTACGTGGACGCGCCTGTCGTCGTGGACGGCAACTTCGTAACCTCGCCCCATTACAAGTACAACGGCGACTGGATGCGCGAGACCGTAAGGCTCGCAGAGGCTGACACGCTAAATGGATAAACAAGACCGCATATTCGTCGCTGGCCACCAGGGGCTGATCGGCTCTGCGATAGCAAGGAGGCTTGAGCGCGATGGGTATCCTAACGTCATAACGCGCACCCGCGCGGAGCTTGATCTGAAGGACCAGTCGCAGGTTTCGGCCTTCTTCGAGAAGGAGAAGATAGACTTTGTCTTCTTTGCCGCGGCTAGGATCGGCGGCATATTCGCTAACAATACATACAGGGCGGAGTTCATATACGAGAACCTCCTCATGGAGGCTAACGTCATACATAACGCCTTCATAAACGAGGTCAAAAAGCTCGTTTTTTTCGCCTCGGCGGACGTCTACCCAAGGGCGTGTCCACAGCCTGCGAAAGAGGAGTACCTCCTGTCCGGTGTCCTCGAATCGACATGCGAGCCGTTTGCAATAGCTAAGATCGCCGGGATAAAACTTTGCGAATCGTACAACAGGCAGTACGGGACAGACTTCGTCGTTGTCATCCCGCCTAACGTATACGGGCCGAACCAGCGCTATGACGTCATGAACTCGCAGGTCCTGCCGTCCCTCATAAAAAAGATTCACGAAGCCAGGGCAACAGGGGCCGAAGAGGTCGCAATCTGGGGGAGCGGCGAGCCTGTAAGGGACTTTCTCTTCGCTGACGACGTCGCGGACGCCTCCCTGTTCCTTGTAAACGATTACACCGGGAACGAGGTCTTCAACATCGGCACAGGCGCCGGCACAAGCATAAGAGAGCTCACCAATGCGATAAAGGGAGCGATCGGATACACGGGGAGGATAACCTTCGACAAGGCAAGGCCCGACGGTGTGGCCAAAAAACTCCTTGACGTATCGAAGATACACGCCCTCGGATGGAGCCACAGGACAGCGCTTGCTGACGGCGCGAGCCTCACGTACGAATCGTTCCTTAAAGAGATGGAAAGGTCGAAGGTGAGGACGCTTAAGGTCTCCAAGATAGAGCCGTCTCCCAAGGACGCCGACGTAATCGGAGAGAGAAAAAAACCGGTTAGCACCCCAGGCCAGCCCGCCACATACAAAAACACGGTCGTCATAAAGCCCTGGGGGCACGAGTTCCTCATGTTCGAGAACGACTGCACGGCGGTCTGGTTCCTGTATATAAAGAGCGGCCATTCGACCTCTATGCACTGCCACCCGAGGAAAAAGACGTCTCTCATATTGCTTAACGGCAGGGCGATGTCGAACACCTTCAGGAACAGGAGGTTCATAAAGGCCGGAGACGCGCTCATAATGGAAAAGGGCGTTTTCCATTCGACAAAGGCCCTCTCAGGCGAAGGTATCTGCATACTTGAAATTGAGACGCCGCCGGACAAGACCGACCTCCTCCGGCTCGAGGACCGCTACGGGAGGGAACGCTCAGGCTATGAGGGGATCTCTGAGATGCAGACTACAAACCTCGAAAAATACGACTACTTCTCTTTTGACGAGCCTGAGAGATTCGAGCGGCACTCCTTCTCAAAGGGAAAGTTTTCCATTTCCTTTGAGGTCTTCGCCGATGACGGCGAGTTCAAAAAGCACTTCAGATCGCACGACAACGAGCTCTATACCGCCTTAAGGGGAACGGTCCTCGACAGGAACGGCTCTGCGGTGCTCGATACAGGCGACACACAGAACTCCAATGCCTTCACAAGCGCTGGAGGGTTACGCATCCCTGGTAAAGCCGTAATACTCAAGACCATGACGCGGGAGTAGTGGGCCGGGGGAGAGTGGGGAGAGTGGGGAGAGTGGGGAGAGTGGGGAGAGTGGGGAGAGTGGGGAGAGTGGATAAAGGCGATAATGGCCGCAGAGGTTTTGAGTAACAAGGCGCTCTGGTCCTTTTTTGCAAATTGTGGGTAGTTCGACAATACGTCATATTGGATAGATATGGAAAACTGGCCATTTCATTCAAACAACGAGGCCGCGATAATCGCGCGCTCAGACAATGTCGCTGTTGCGAAAAAGCCGATTGAGCGCGGCTCGATAGTGCGTCTTAACGGTTTCGAGGTAAGGGTCATGCAGGAAATGCAGGCAGGGCAGAGGTTCGCCATCAGGGACATTGGGGAAGGAGAACTCCTCAACCAGTACGGCTGGCCTTTTGGCGTATCAAGGGGGATAGGAATGGGGGAGCTCGTCAGCCCCGGTCTTATGAAAAGGCGCCTGGAGGACATACGGGACCTAGCCGATAGAAGGCTCGACACCTTGAAGGGCGTATGCACGTTTGTCCCCCCGGTGTTTGCGGACACCGGGGGGACTTTCGACGGATATTTGAGGAAGGGCGGCCTGGCAGGGACGCGAAACTATTATCTAATAGTCCCGGCGTCACTTTGCGCGAGCGATGTCGCCGGAAAGATAGCTAATACGTCAGGGGCTGTTGCGCGTGGGATCCCGAATCTCGACGGCGTAGTAGCCGCCGCACACACGGAAGGGTGCGGGTGCAACGACGGAGAGCTAATAGAGAGGTTGATAACAATACTTAAAAATACTATCATGCACCCCAACGTGGGCGGGGCGCTCATAGTAGACCTCGGGTGCGAAAAGGTCCACGGCAATGACCTCAAGAACGCTCTTGGGGATATAGAGGCGCTCGGAAAGCCCGTAGACGCTCTTTCCATACAGGCATCGGGCGGCACGCGAA
Source organism: Deltaproteobacteria bacterium GWB2_55_19 (assembly GCA_001797465.1). Lineage (GTDB taxonomy): Bacteria > Desulfobacterota > GWC2-55-46 > GWC2-55-46 > GWC2-55-46 > GWB2-55-19. Next base: position 176,357 of record MGPQ01000012.1, read on the forward strand.
GGGCCGTCGAAAAGGGGCGCAAAATCGTTCTCTCCAGGCTCTCTGAGGTATCTTCGGCAAAGAGGCGGCCATTGCCCTTAAGCTTGTTAACCGCGGGGCTCGAGTGCGGCGCCTCGGACACTTTTTCGGGCCTGACCGCCAACCCGCTCATAGGAAGGACCGTCGACAGGCTCGTATCCGACGGCGGCTCGGCGATACTCTCGGAGGTGCCGGAGATGCTCGGCGCCGAAGCGATCCTCCTCTCCAGGATGAACGCCGCCGAGACGGTCGAAAGGTTCGTAAGAGGCATTGAGTATTACCGGGGCCTTGCCGAGGCCCTCGGCGTCTCAATGGACGGGAACTTCGTTTACGGTAACGAGAAGGGCGGGTTACTGAACGCGGCGCTTAAAAGCCTCGGCGCGGTGCAGAAGGGCGGGGCCTCCGAGATAGCCTCTTTCCTCGACTACGGCGAGCGTATTAAGGAGCAGGGGCTCTCGCTAATGAACGGGCCGGGCAATGACCTCGAGTCAATGACAGGCATTGTCGCCGGAGGGGCCAATATCATCCTTTTTTCAACGGGCATGGGCGCTACCGAAGGCAACCTCATCGCGCCGGTAATAAAGATATCCTCGACAACCGGACTATTCCAAAGAATGGACGAAGACATGGACTTTGACGCCGGGCCGGTCATCGATGACGCGGTATCTCTTGATGAGCTCTCAGGCAGGCTCACGGACTTCATGGTTGAGGTCGCCTCCGGCAGGAAGACCTGGGCCGAACGATGGGAAAAGAGGTCGTTTCAGATATGGTCGGCAGGGAAGCTTTCATTATGAAAAATATCAAAGCGGTGCTCTTTGACTTCGACGGGGTCCTCGGAAGGACGATGGAGGACAATTACCGGGCCTGGGTACACGCCTTCTCAACGCGCGGCCTGCCGTTTGAGAGAGAACCGTACTTTCTCATAGAGGGTTTCAATTCGAGAAGAGTCGCCGAGCACTTTCTGGGTGATTCGGCGGTAGATGACGGGCTTATTGATGAGCTGATTGGACTTAAGGAGACGCATTATGCCGAGAACGCAACGTTCTCGCTCTACGACGGTGTAGAAGACCTCATTCGCAGGCTTAAGGCCTGCGGGCTTAAACTCGCGCTCGTCTCCGGCGCGAGCTCAAAAAGGCTCGAGGCCTCGGTCAAGGGCGGCTTTCTCTCATTTTTTGACGCGGTTATCACAGGTGACAGGGTAATAAACTGCAAGCCGCACCCGGAACCGTACCTGACGGCCGCAAAGGCGCTCGTGTGCGCCCCCGCCGAATGCGCGGCTGTCGAGAACGCGCCAATGGGCATCAAGTCGGCAAAGGGCGCAGGGATGTATTGCGTGGCAATAACGTCCACACTGCCCGAAGATGCGCTCGCGCTCGCCGACCGTACTTTCACGAGCATCACGGAGCTGAAAAGTTTTTTTTGCGACGACGCGTAAGGGCAGGCGCTGAAATCCATCCATTGGTCCGCTTCAAGAGAACACACCCTGACATTCCATCGCGATTACTCATCAGCGCAGTCATTTAATTGAAAAAAGCGTTTTTTGCATAAGTGCTCCATTCGGCCGTTTTAACGCGGAATGAGATGCGTCGTCCGGTACTAGTCACTGAGAAGCGTATCTATTAAGGAGGTCAGATGAAAGAGACGATCGACGTTGTACTCATCAACCCGGGGGACAGAAAGCAGGTATACCAGGACCTCGGTACAGAGCTTGCGGCCATAGAGCCTCCGTTCTGGATAGCGGTCATCGCCGCCTACCTAAGAAACTGCGGCTTTGGAGTCCGGGTCATAGACGCGAACGCAGAGAACATAACGCCTGATGAGACCGCCGCGATCGTCCGCGAATGCGACCCGCACGTAGCGGCTGTCATCGTATACGGTTCCCACCCATCGGCCTCGACGCAGAACATGACGATAGCGGGGAAGATCTGCACGGCCATCAAGGAGCATACAGCGGCGAGGGTCGCCATAGGCGGCCTCCATCCCTCCGCGCTCCCGGAAAGGACTTTAAGGGAGGAGGACGTTGACTTCGTGATCGAAGGCGAGGGGCCGCTCACCTTAAGGGCTCTCCTCACGGAAATAAAATCAGGCGGCGATTTCCGGAAGGCCCCGGGGCTCTGGTACTACTGCGGCGGCGAGGTCCGCTCCACGCAAAAGGCCCCTCTTATAAAGGACCTCGACGAGGGGCTCCCGCTCGCGGCCTGGGACCTCCTCCCCATGGACAGGTACCGCGCCCACAATTGGCACTGCTTTGACAATATCGATGACAGGGAGCCGTACGGCGCGATATATACGTCCCTCGGTTGCCCGTATTCATGCGTCTTCTGCTGTATAAACGCGCCGTTCGGAAAGCCCGGCATTCGGTACAGGTCGCCTGAGCTGGTCGTAAGGGAAATAGGCGCGCTCGTCAGGGACTACGGAGTCAAGAACCTAAAGATGGCGGACGAGCTCTTCATACTGAACGAGGCCCACTATATGGGTATCGCTGACCTGATAGTGAAGAACGGCTTTGACCTCAATATCTGGGCCTACGCGAGGGTCGATACCATCAACTTCGACAATCTGAAGGCCCTTAAGAGGGCCGGCGTCAACTGGCTCGGGCTCGGGATCGAATCGGCCTCGACAGTCGTCCGCGACGGGGCCAATAAACGGATGAGAAGCAAGGACATAGCCGAGGTTGTAAGACGCATACAGGACGCGGGTATCAGGGTCGGCGCAAACTACATCTTTGGGCTCCCGGACGATACGATGGAGACGATGAGGGAGACGCTGGATCTCGCGCTCGAACTGAATACAGAGTGGGCTAACTTCTACTCGGCGATGGCGTACCCCGGCTCCAGGCTATACGATAACGCGATAAGCGACCGTTGGCCGCTCCCGTATCAGTGGCACGGCTATTCTCAGCACTCCTATGAGACGCACCCGCTCCCGACCAAATATATAGGCGCGGCAGATGTGTTGAGGTTCAGGGACGAGGCGTTCCACAGGTACTTCGAAAATACAGCGTACCTCTCGATGGTGGAGGGGAAGTTCGGCAGGAAAGTCCGGGAGCACATCGTTTCGATGACAAAGGTGCGCTTGAGGCGAAGGCTCCTCGAAGGACGAGACCTTGCCGCGGTCTGATCCCGATATGACGAAGATACTCCTTATGAACATACCGGCAGGGCCCATTCCCTCGGATTATCCGCCTGTCGCGATATCAAGGGTCATGGAGGGGATAGACCCGTCCCTCGGGTGTGAGGTCTCGTTTTTGAACCTCGACCTATACAGGCCATCATTTGATTCTATCAGGGAGTCCATAGATCGTTTCGCGCCCGACATCATCGGCATAAGCGCGATGCTCACTCCGTCGTACGCGTATCTTAAAAAGCTCTCAAACTTCGTAGGCGAGAGCTTCCCCTCGGTAATACAAATACTCGGCGGCCAGATGAACGTCATAGCGAACATAATACTTAAGAAGACGCGCATCAACTTCTGCGTCATTGGCGAATCCGAGCCCGCGTTCAGCATTCTCATCGGTAAACTCATGGAGACGGGCTTCGATATAAAGGACGCCTCGCCATTCGTTGACATAAAGGGGCTTGTTTTCCTCCGCGACAACAAGCCCTTTTTTACAGGGTACGGGCCCGAGGACTCGAATGCCGGGACGAGGCAGTTCAATTACAGGCTCGTCTCGCGTTTCTCCGCACTCGATAACTACATCCACAGGGTCGACGGCCAGTACTTCAAGGTAAGGCTCGCAAACAGCGATATCAGCGGGCTCTTCAGCCTCTTCAGGCCTGAGAATTTGGATAAAAACCTTGCGACCGTCTTTACGAGCAAGGGTTGCGTCAACAGGTGCACCTTCTGCCACAGGTTCACCAAGGGGTACAAGGTCCTCGGAGGCAGCGGTGTAATAGAGTACATCGAAGCGCTGAGGGCGGACCACAACGCGGGCCTTCTGCTCTTCTCGGAAGAGAACTTCGGCAACCACAGGAAGGCGACCGCGAGGCTCGTCGAGTACCTTAAAACCTCAGGGCTCAACTGGGCGGCTCCTGCGGTGCGGGTCAAGTCGGTGAACGAGGAAATATTGAAGTCATGGAAGGAGGCCGGGTGCGTGCACGTCAACTTCGGCATCGAGTCTCTCTCGCAGAAGATACTCGACGTGATGGAAAAGAACTCGACGGTCGAGGAGAACCTTGAGGCGATACGCCTATGCTTCAAGCACAGGCTTTTTACGGTCATAGGGCTCGTCATAGGGATGCCTGGAGAGACTGAGGAGACGATAGAGGAGACGATCAAAAACCTCTCTTCGGTTGTGCCCGACGACATCGACTTTCCGTTTGAGGTCTATGTGAACTTCGTTCAAGCCATCCCCGGCACTCCTGTTTACGAGTACGCGAGGAAAATGGGGTTTATAAGCAACACAATAGACGAGGAGGAAAAGTATATCGAAAGCCTACACGACGTCGACGCCAACGAGATAGGCCATTATCTCAACTTCACCGATTACGAAAAAGAGGAGCTCGCGTACTGGAAGTATTATATTTCAATGGAGCTGATAACCGCGTACATCAGGAAGAACGGGTACCTGAAGGTCTTAAGAAAGAAGCGGACGCGGCCTTACAGGATAGGGCTCGCGTATTCGGTACTGCCAAAGTTTATCAGGAAGTTCGCCCTTAAGTACGCGCTCCTTGCAAGACACTCCGGGGTTAAGGGGCTCGTTGCGACAATAACGCGGAAGATACAAAAGGGATTTGCGGGAGAAGAGAGCAGGTTTGTGAAAGTGAACAAGTCGCTTAGAAAGATCAACTCGGAGATGGCGATAGATACGCGCGAGGACGACCTCTCCACGGCGATACTCCGCGAAAGCCGCTGATTGAAAAGCCGCCGGGATTAATGCGGCTAAACCTTTGAACAATACGGCATGATATGGTCGCTAAAAAGTACATGATACTCTCGACGATGAGGGACGATTTTTCCAACGACCTCGGCTTCGGCTACATAAGGGAGTTTGTTCGGGGCGGCGCCGAGTTCCTGGACTACGACGACCTCTATATGGCTCTCGGGAAGGGTGGCCTGGAGGATTATCTATTGAAGAGGGTCGATTCCATCGGGGCTGAGGTCGTTGTACTTCAATCGTCGCCGAGCGACTTTCACTTCAGCCTCGGTTTCCTCGAAAGGCTCCGCAAAAAGGCCTTCATGGTCATGACCGCCGGCGACTGCGACCATTACTTCGACATCAGGGATATATATTATGCCCAGTGCTTCGACCTTGTTGTTGTCTATGATTCGCTCTCGCGGTTCAGGTTCCGGCAGTACGGGATAGACGCGGTCTCGTTCTTCAGCTCCTTCGACGCCTCGAAATATTACAGGGTCGATACCACAGGGAAAGACATCGACGTATCGTTCATCGGAGACTTCAATGGCAAGCTTGAGAGACAGGAGTACATCGAGTATGCGGCTAAAAACGGCATAATGGTCGAGACCTTCGGGACAGGGTCGAAAAACGGGCCTCTGCCGCTCGTAAAGATGGTGGAGGTATTCAACAGGACGAAGGTCAACCTGAACTTTACCCGCATATCCCGGAGAAACGCCCTCAGACGAGAGCCATCGATAAACTCAAGGCTCCGCCAGGTGAAGGGGAGGATATCCGAGATAGCCCTCTCCGGCGGCTTTGTCCTTACTGAATATGTGCCGGGAATAGAGGAGGCATACGAGCCTGGAAAAGAGGTAGAGGTATTCGATTCAAGGGACGAACTCGTTGAAAAGATAAGATACTATCTCGCGCACAACGCCGAGAGATCCGCGATAGCCGAGGCCGGGCACGAAAGGGCGGTCAGGGACTACGACGTGATGACCGCGATACCGAGGCTCGTCGCCCTTATAGATGAAAGGAGGCACGCGCGACGCCGTCGTTTCTCTCCTGTATGCGTTGACAGCCACTTCGAGAGGTACTACGCCACCTTCAGGGTGCGGATGCTCGCGAGGTTTGTCGCGCTCGGCAGATGGCGTTACGCACTCGAAGAGATTGAGACCATACTGAAAACCGGCAGGATCGACGCGAGAAAGGCAGTCGGCTTTTTCGTCTTCTCGGTCTTCCCTAACCTCAAGTCCATATACCTGAGTCTCCGAAATGCTAACAGATATTAAAAATGACTCCAAACTCAAGTCCGGGGTTAACCTCATCGTTATCCAGCTCGGGCTCTACGCCTTGCCGCTTGTGACTATCCCCTATACGGTTAAGACCGTAGGCATAGAAAACTATGGCAAATACGCTTTTTTCCAGGCCGTAGCCGGCCTGCTTTCGGTAGTGGCGGGCTACGGGTTCGTTCAGACAGGGGTCCGGGACATATCCATGAGCGAGGACCTTAAATGCCTTAACTCAGAATATTCGGCGGTAATGTTTTCCAAGCTTATGGCACTCGCGTTCTCCGTCATTATTGCGCTCCCTCTTCTATTTTTAAGGAGGTTCTCATCCGAGCCTGAGTTGTTTATGTATTCGCTTTTGACGCTTGTCGCCGTATTCCTTGACACGTCGTTCGTATATCAGGGCATAGAGAAGCTCAAGGACTTCGTGCACATGAGCCTTGTCGGGAACATTGTGGTCATTGTCCTCCTCTTTGCCCTTGTAAGGGACGAGAGCGGGTACAGGCTTTTGCCGCTCGTCTTCACCCTCCCGCGGGTCACAGCGTACCTCGCGTCAATAGCGCTTCTGCGCGTGCGGTTCAACATCTCGCTCTCCCTGCCGGGTTTTAGGACTGTGCTGAAAAAGATGCGGGTAAACTTCAATTTTTTCGTCTCGAACATATTCATAATCCTGTATACGAGGGCTACCGCCGTATTCCTCGGGGTATTCGCCGGCGACGCGGCTGTGGGTTATTACTCGCTCGCCGACCAACTGACTTACGCCTATTCCAACATACAGGGGAAGGTATCGACTGTATACCAGCCGCAGACGATGCAGGCCTTTTCAGATTCCCTCTCTAAGGGGAGGGAGGCCGCCAGGGAATCAATCTTCGCGGTATCGATAATGGCGCTCTCCGGGTTTCTCTTTACGCAGTTCTTCACAGAGGAGATATTGACGGTCTTTTTCTCAACAGAGGCGCTCCCCGCTGTCCTGCCGTTACGGTTGCTGTCGCTTAACTTTATTACGATACATATAAGCTCGATACTCGGTATGCAGGTGCTCCTCGCCATGTACAGGGACAAAGAGATTTTGAGGCCATCAGTCTACGCGGCCCTCCTTAACGCCACATTAGGGTGCGCGGCCATATATTTATGGGGAGCAACGGGCGCCGCGGCATCCGTTGCTGCGATTGAGTGCCTTATATTGGTTTATTTCATTAAAAAGGTGAGGGACTGCGGGGTCGAGCTTCTGGATAAAAGGTTAGTCGCGAGGGTCTTTGAGTTCGTCCTCCCGCTCTTAGGGGCCCTCTCTGTATTGAGGTTATCGTATTCGGCAACTGGCTTTAGCCCTTATGTAAAGCTCCCTGTAACCGTAGCGGCATACGGCGTGGCTGTCATCGGGACGCTCGTCATCCTAGGGATGATAGACGTAAGGGGAAGGAGGCTCCTCGTGGAGCGTATGACCGCAAAATGAAGCAGACCCGACGGATACTCGTCCTGAACGTCCACAAGAAGGACGCCTCGACCATGAACGACTTCGCCGACCAGAACGCGCGTCTCCTTATAGATGGTTTTGGGGGAGGCAGGGTATTCCATTTCTCCGACTCGACCGCAGAGACAGGCATCAGGTCGACTGAGAGAGAGATAATGAGGCTTGTCAAGGACGAGGGAGTCGATACAGTCTTCTTCGCGCCTAACGGCGACAGCTATGAGTTATCAATCGAGTTTTTCAGGGACTTGCGGGAGCGGACCGGCGCAAGGCTCGTCCTCTGGGCGCTCGACGATGAAATGATATTCGACGTCCTCTCGAAATACTACGCGCAGGTCTTTGACGCGGTAGTTACGACCGATTACTACGCATGCTTCGCCTACCGGAAGCTCGGAGTCCCTTCCATGTATTACTTCTCAAGCTATCTCAAGAAAGACTTCCATCCAGTTGAAATTAAAAAGGATATAGACGTAAGCTTCGTAGGTGACTGTGCCAAGGGCGGCAGGGCCGCCTGCATCGAATATCTGAGGAAATACGGTATATCGGTTGAGACCTTCGGGGACGGCTCTGAGAACGGGTTTGTGAAAAAGGAGGATATTCCGTCCATCTTTTCACGCTCGAAGATAAACCTGAACTTCACTAAGGTTGATTCCGCGGGACCCCTTGCATGGTTTCTCGGCGAGAACTCTTTAACGAATATCGTAAGGCAGAATAAGGGGCGTCCGATGGAAATCGCCCTCACAAGGTCCTTCTGCCTGAGCGAGCATTCTCCGTCTCTTGGCGAGACCTTTGTCCCTGGAAAAGAGATAGGCGTTTTTTATGACGAAAGGTCGCTCCTTGAAAAGGTCAGGCACTATCTCGCCAACGATTCTCTCAGGACCCGAATAGCCGAGGCCGCGTTCAGCAAGGCTTTAACCTTAGAGGCTGAAGTCTTTTTTCCAAGGCTTGTCGAAGAGCTTCTGATACTGCTCGACAGCTCTTCCCACCCGCAGAGGGACACTGTGATACACAGGGACGCCGTATTCAAGAAGAACCACGTCATAAGGCTCGCGATACTCATGCTTTTTCAGCTCTCTAAGCTTAAATTGGCCCCGGCCTTCGGGTCGTTCGCCAATATGTTCCAGTACGGTCCGGCCATCTTCCTTTCGGCCTTTTCGCAGGGCCTCTCCATCGGATGCAGGAAGGCGCTTAATAAAAAGAGGAGAAAAGATGCCAAAGACGAGGCTCAAAGTCCTCTGCATAGTCTCGATAATGCCGCCTTACCAGGGCGGGGCCGCAGTGGACTACGGCATAATCCTTGAGCGCCTCGGGGCGGGTTTCAACAGGGATTTTGATATCCGTGTACTGACCGAGCGCGGGTGCTCCAAAGAGGCAGAAGGGGTCATCTACGACGACAGCCTCTTGAACTATGACTCGGCCCCGACAAAAAAGCGCGCTCGCCAGGCGCTTAATTATCTCAAGATCATCCGGGAGGTGCTGTTTTCAGGGTCGAACGTCGTCCACATACACGCGAGATACGTATACGGCAGGTACATAGGGCGGCTCATCTGGCTTGCGTTGCTCTTGTCTCCCTCAAAGGTCGTCATCGACATAAGGGACAGGTTCTACGGGAACTTCGGCTTCGGACATAACTTCATATTCTGCTCGGACGATTTAAGGGAGTTTTACGGTTGGATAGAAAACGCCGTAGTTATTCAGGTGCCGCTTGCGCTGAAGCCCCTCAGGTCCGCGGTCGAGCCCGCGCGCAAGCTTGCGTACTTCGGTACGATCGCGGCGAACAAAGGCGTATTGGAATTGCTTGACGCTTATGTAGCGTACAGGAAGGCCTCAGAGACCCCGCTCGAACTCGACTTCTACGGGTTCAACGCGATGGGTGCGGTCTTCACTGATAGGGTTTCTCATATCGAAGGTGCCGCGTATCGCGGGTACCTGTTGCCAGGGGACGTGCCGGACCGGATACTCGAATACAAGGCCGTTGTGCTTCCCTCGGCCTCTGAAGGCATGCCGAGGGTCTGCCTTGAGGCGCTCTATGCCAGCCGAATGATCCTCTGCCACGAGTCTGTGAGGAGGTCTATACCGTGCATCCCCGAGGTCTTCACCTTCAGGGATGCCGCTAAAGAATTGCCCGGGCTCATCAAAAAAGCGGAGTCCGCGGATGCGGACTTCTCATACGGATACGATTTTACAAGGCACGACCCTGACGTCGTATGCGCGGAGCTTGCGGAGCTATACATGTGGATAGCTCCAGGGCGTAAGAGAAAAGCGGTGACTACTTGAATCGAGGCGGTCTTTTTCGCTTAAAACGGAGGCCATGATGCTGATTTCCATTGTGCTGTCATTCAGGAACGAGGAGGCGAACATCCCGGAGCTCGTAAGGAGGTTACAGAAGGCCCTTAAGGCGACCGGGTGCGCGTATGAGTTGATATTCGTCAACGACGCCTCGACGGACGGCTCGCAGAGGCTCCTCATGGAACTCAGGAAAAACGACGCCGCGATAAAGATAATCAACATGTCGAGGAGGTTCGGCTCGACCCCGTGCGTCCTCGCCGGGATGAGGCTTGCCAAGGGTGACGCGGTCATCTACATGGACACCGATCTCCAGGACCCGCCGGAGCTCATACCCGAGCTCGTCTCCAAATGGAAGGAAGGGGCCGACGTAGTATACACCACAAGGGTCGCGAGGGACGGGGAGAACCCCCTGAAGATGTGGATAACGAAGAAGGCGTACAGAGTGTTGAGGCTCTTCTCCGAAATAGACCTTCCGGTCGACTCCGGAGATTTTAAACTGCTCGACAGGAGGGTCGTGAAAGAGGTCCTGAAACTCAAGGAAAAAGACGCCTTCATGCGCGGGCTCGTCTCGTGGGTAGGGTTCAGGCAGGTACAGGTGTTCTATTCGAGGGAAAAGAGGTTCGCGGGTGACACACACTACCCGTTCTTCGGGCTCGGCCCGATAAGCGCGTTCACCTCAGGGCTCACGTCTTTCTCACTCGCGCCATTGAGCCTCTCGCTCATCATAGGATTCCTCGTATCAGTCGGCGCGTTCATGTACCTTGTTGCGATCATCGTAATGAAGTTCATGGACATGAACCTCCCTGGCTGGTCTGCGATAATGGCCACCATGCTCTTCCTCGGCGGCACACAGCTTTTTACCGTCGGCATACTCGGTATCTACATCGGACGCATATATAACGAGAACAAAAAAAGGCCCAACTACATAATCGAGAGCACGTCCGGGTTTGAACAAGCCAAAGACGCGGACCTGACAGACGACATGAGACTGCGGCTCTATCGCTGATGGGCAGATGGGGGTGTTAGGGTGGGCATAACAGGGGCGGCGCGTTTGCTTTAATAGGCGAAAAGGCGGAAGTGAATCAACGCGGGTGATGAAATCCATGAGCAATCCAATAGACAAAGTACCGGCGAACGACAAAAAGGGCTGGGATGAAACAGCGGAGCGCACTCTCCCATTCGCAAAATGCCGGTCGCTTTCCATATCTGCCGCCCTTTATCTCGCCTTAGCGTCGCCTTTCCTGTTACAGCTCCCGATGCACGAGGAGGTAATACACATCAGGGACACCGCGAGCTGGGGAAGGGCGCTCGCCTACTATTGCCACCCGCCGCTGTACGCGCTACTGGGGAAAGCCGCACGGACCCTGTTGGGAGACAGTTTTCTCTCGCTCTATTTCCTGGGGGCCGCTTCCGCGGTCTTAAGCCTCTTTTTTCTCTGGAGGATCATGAAGGCGCTTGATATGGGCGGGGTGGCGCCTTTTGCACTCGCGTTCATCGCCATTATGCCGCCCTTTGTCCACGGCTCGCTCCTCCTTGAGATGGAGCCGGTTGTGCTGACCCCGCTTCTATTAGTTGCTCTGCTCTACTACATAAGGGCGCCAACAAACAATAAAGACGCGGCCTTTTACCTCAAGGCAGGTTTCCTCGTGGGGCTCGCCATGTGGGCAAAATACTTTTTTACCCCGTTTCTCCTCGTTTTCTCAATATTTGCCTATGAGGCGTCAACAGGCGTCAATATCAAGAGGGCATTAAGGAACTCGGCCCTCACCCTGTTGTCAGCCCTTGTCACGTTCGTCCCGTTTTACCTCGCGTACGCCTATTTTTTCATAGACGGCCCCAACTCCTTCGAATTCATCGCCCTCAATAAAACTCAAGAAGGCGCGCCGCTATTTGCCTCAGGCGTGGCGTTCTTCTCGCCGCTTACGAAGATCATGGCGATGACGTTCTGGCTGAGCCCTTTTTTTGTAGCGCTATTCGTAATTGCCGCAATCAGTTCCGTTACGGGATGGAGGCGCGGCGGCGTGGAAAATCTCATCCTGATTCTCATAGCTTCAATATTCTTTTTTTATCTACTCCTGCACCCGTACCCCTTCGGAGAGCTTAAATATTTTTACCCCATATACCCGCTATCGGCCCTCTTTGTTTTTATTTTCCTCAGGCGCGAATTAATTGAGATGCGTTTCGCTCCGGCGTTGCTTGTCGTTGCCGTCTCAGCAGTCCTCTTTTATATGATTGCGGACGACCCCCTGTATGAAACGCTTTTGCGTTACAGGGCCCGCGATTATACGGGGCTCGCCTCTTATCTCCTTGTCTACACGGCGATGAACGCGGCGGTCTTTGCAATGGCTCGCCTTTTTTGCGGATGTCGCGCAGGAATGACGGCTCGAAGCACGCTTGTCGCGCTCTCCATCGCATCCTTCCTCTCTCTCTTTGCGTCACAGGCGACAGGTCAGTACCAGACAAGGGTCCAGTACGGCGAGACCGGCGCAAAAGAGACGATAGGGTTTGTAAGGGCGGCAATCCCGTCCTGGAACGCGGTAGTCATCCCCGGCGACATAATGTACTACACAGGGATGGAATTCAGTAAGACAGGGTCCCTGACGGCCCTTTCCAGCGATCTGAACAATTGGGACTGGATAATCGAGAGAAGGGTCAATTTTGCGAGGCTCGCACCTGATCAGGTGCGGAAGATCGACCTGGCCTTCGAGCCTGTGATGGATCTTGGTTCTTATCAGATATACAGAAAGAGGTAAGGCGGCCGGCGTTCTTTTTGGCGAATTCGGCATTGGAGGAGAGGCAAGTGGCTAAAGGGGTAAGAGAGGCGAGCCAACAGGCGACTGGAGCGCTTGGAGACAGCGTGGCGGGCCGCTTCCAAGGTACGCTGTTTTATCCCCTGACGGGTGCTTCCCGCGCAAACCCCAGGTTCGCTCTTACCCTAGTCTTCATAGCCTCAGCTTTCGTTATGTCGAACGACAATGCGCTGAAGTTGGGCTCGATAAGCGCCGCATCCCTCACTTCCGTTGCCATGCTCGCGGTATCCATCGTCGAGGCGCTCGCAAAAGGCTCGTTCGACCCCAAGCCCCATCCGCTGCAGGCGCCTTTGTTTCTCATATTCATATGGGCGTCCATCTCCCTAATGCTATCGAGCCTCATCCCCGGGAAGGCCTTCCCGGCTGAGACCTACGCACTGCCCTGGGCCGTCGGCATCAACTCCCCGGAGTACAGGGGGTTTTCGTTCCTCATAAGGCTCTTCCTTTCGATATTCGCAATCGACTTCGTCATATCGGCCCTGAGCGACAGGAAGAGGATCGCTACCGCCATCAACTTTGCCATACTGCTCCATGCAACGGCCGTCTGCTTCGGGCTGTTGCAGTTCATCTTATATGCGGCCGCGGGCGTAAGGCTTGGGAGCGTGATCACAGTCCCTTTTTTGAGGATAGGAGGATACGTCGGAGAGCCGCAGACCTACGGCCTCCTGCTCGTTACGATGACATTTCCGGTTATCGGCGCGATACGGTACGGCTACGAGGGTTGCCGATACTCCAAGCGGACGCTAAAGCTCATACTCTCGCTTACGGCCATCGCGCTCGCCCTTACTTTTTCGGTATCGATGATATTGAGCGTTCTTTCAGCCCTCCTGATATTCAGAAAAGGCGTCAAGGGGAGGACGCTCGTCAAGGCCGCTCTTTTCACAGGTGTCATCATATACTCGTTCCATGAGTTCGTAAGCTCGGCGATAACCGGCAAGCTCATCAGCGAGGCGCTTACCATTAACAGCAGGACCCTTACCTGGAAGATAGGCATGGAGATGATAGCGGACAACCTGGTTACAGGCGTTGGCATAGGCCAATCGCCTCTGCTTACAAAGGCCGTATCAGGGTCCATAAACTTAAACTTCGATTCGCTTGACTTCGAGGCCTTCAGGGTGGCGATACTCAACTCGTACATCGAGTGGACCGCCGAGACAGGCGTCATAGGGCTCGCGCTCCTCGTCTTCGCCGGATCAAGGATTTATTCTCTCGGAAAGGGAATGTCCTCGAAAGAGTCGGATTTCGTCAGGTTCTCATTCGGCGGCTCGCTCGTTGCGCTTGCGATCTCGGCCAATTCCTACGGGTCGATATTCTACATCGGATGCTTCAATCTTCTCATAGCCATGTATGTGGCTGGCATGATGGCCTTCAAAAATGGCAAATCTTAGTTTAATATTTTACTTTACATTTTAATAAAGGATGCTATAATCGACTTAATTGAAATTCAATGTTAAGCCGGGTGGGTCTCTCAACTACCCCCGGCGCTCGATCTCCCTGAAACTCCCCGACTCACACCTTCGACCTTCATCTGAGCCTTAAAGCCAACCACCTGGAAAACACAACTTTGTCCCCTGGGACAGACGTCTGTTTTTTTTGCACAGCCGTCTCACCCGTCCATTGGCGTTAATCAAAGCCGTATCCGGGGGCGCATTGCACAGATATTCGTTTATCTCAAGATCGATCGCGCTGTCGCTCGGCTCATATGCGCAGTCTCTCCTGCACAGGGCATACGAGCGGCTCATGCCGGTCGCCGCTATGAACGGCGATCTCCTTATCGTCCAGCTCGGACAGATAGGCGATTTTGTGCTCACCATTCGCCTCATAGAGGCCCTCAAGAAAAAACACGGAGACTCCATACGCGTCTCAGTCCTCATCGATTCGATAAACTCAAACCTCGCCCGAACTTGCGAGGGGATAGAGAATACATACGTCTACGACTCCGAAAAATACTCCAGGTCTCAAAAAAGAACGGCCTTTCCGGCAAGGGCGCTTTCCGGCAATGCATTCAATTGCGCGCTCTGGCTACGTGGCGACATGCGGACATTCAGGTGGCTTGTCGCCGGCAGGGTGCCTGTAAGGAGTGTCGCCGTCTTCCCGAACCCCATGAGGTCTTCCTGGATGTCCCTGATCGGGCGTCCAGGCAAGGCGCCTGTAAATGGAGCCGGAGGGCCCATCGGCAAAATTCGGATAGGCATGAACAAGCGCGGTAATGGAAAGACATACCCGCACTTCGTTAACTCGCTCATGGAGTCAGGAGGGATCGATGGGCATGAAGTGGAAGGACAGGCACTCTCTCCAAAGGCGGCCCTGAAAGACCGGGCAACGGGAGAGCGGCATGACGACAGGGTATTCATCCATATCGGCTCAGGAGGGGAGCTCCGGAGATGGCCTGAGGAGAGGTTCGCCGAAGTATCCAAAAGGCTCCTTGAACTCGACGGAAAGTTGAGCATTACCCTTATCGGGGCAAAGTCGGATTACGAAAGGGCGGGAAGGGTCTTGGCGCGCATCAAGCACCCAGCAGGGCGCGTGGTAAACGGCTGCGGGGCCTTCGAGATAGCCGGACTGAAGGCGGTCTTTGAGAAAGGCTCCCTTTTCATAGGTCTTGACAGCGGACCGATGCACATCGCGGCCTTTGCGGGCATCCCCGTGGTGGCGCTCATGGGGCCGCAGTCGCCGGAGGTCTTCGGGCCGAGATCAGCCGGCCGCGAAAGGGTCGTATACAAGGCATATCCCTGCTCCCCGTGCTGGCAATTCGCATGCGTGCACAATACTGGAGGAGGCGCGGGCAGGTGCATTTCCGACATAACCGCTGAAGAGGTCTTCATTGAGGCGAAGTCGCTGCTTAAGGGAGGGACGTCGATTGAAGAGGATACTGCTACTTTATAATGTCTATTCCGATGAGCTCGGGTCGAGCAGGCCGCCGCTAGGCACCGGCTATCTCGCCGAGGCGCTGAGTGAGGGGAGTGTCGATTACGATGTGATCGACATGAAGCTCGGCTACTCGGAAGACGACGTGATCGAGAGGGTAAGGAAAGGCGGCTACGACTGCGTCGGGACAACCGTATACACCGTGGGGCACAAGAGGTTCTTCGGCCTCCTCGGCGCGATCAAGGACGCTTGCCCCGGTGTCGCGACCATCGCGGGCGGCCCTCATGTGACGATTCTCGGCGCTAAGATACTTGAAGAATATCCGAAGGTCGATATCGCGTTCACCGGAGAGGCCGAGCGCTCGCTCGTCCGTTACCTCAAGGGCGAGGAGCCGTCCTCCATACCCGGCGTCGTGCACAGGGACGGGGCTAAGGGCGTATGCGCTAACCCTTTAGAGAGGCCCGGCGACCTCGACGCCATAGGCTGGCCACGGTATGAAAAATTCGAGCTTCATAAATACGCGAACGAGATGGGCGTTATCACGTCCCGCGGGTGCCCGTACTCGTGCATATTCTGCTCGGTCGGGCTCACGCTCGGAAAAGAGATAAGGACGAGGTCGATAGAGGGCATAGGCTCTGAGCTCGAATTCTGGTACGCGAAGGGCACGCGCATATTCAACTTCCTCGACGACAACTTTACCTTTTATAGAGAACGGGTATTCGCCCTCTGCGACGAGATAGAGAAGCGGGGGCTCAAGGGCATCACCTTGAGGGCGTCTAACGGCATAAGGGCCGATAAGATCGAGCGGGAGATGCTTGTGCGCATGAAGGAGGCCGGCTTCAAGAGCTTCGGCATTGGCGTTGAGGCCGGTAATGACAAGGTCCTTAAGACCCTCAAAAAGGGCGAGACGATGGCGGAGATAGAGTCGGCGATAAAGTTAAGCTGTGAGCTCGGGTTCGAGGTCTCGCTCTTTTTCGTATACGGCACTCCGGGGGAGACCGTCGAAGACATAGAAGACTCAATAAAAATAGCGCGGAAGTACCCGGTATTCAAGGCTGACTTTTACAACCTGATGCCCTTTCCGGGGACCGCGCTCTGGGACTGGGTTGAGGGAAAAAAGGCTTGGACCGCCGACCCGCTCGAACTCCTTGACAGCATGGACAAGAACTTGCGGTTCTCCAAGAAAACAGGCAAACCTTTCTTCACTACCCCCGAGCTATCCCTTGAGGACAGGGAGGCGCTCGCGAAAAGGCTCCGAGACGTTACGCTGAATATCCAGAAAAAAGGGATAGAGAGGGTCTTTGAGAGGTACGGATTACTTAAGTACCCGCTCTCGTATATCGGCTCCACGATGGCCTTCCAGAGGCTCTTCTTCAATAACAACACCTTGAGGAAGCTATCCGACAAGGTCCGTTTCAGGGGAGGGACACGATGAAGGTGCTTTTCCTTAACCCGCCGTTCCTGCCGATGTACTCAAGGTTCTCGCGCTCGCCGGCCGTTACGAGGAGCGGGACGATCTATTATCCGATATGGCACGCCTATGCCGCCGGGTTGCTCGAGGACAGAGGGCATACGGTGAAGATAGTAGACGCCCCAGCCGAAGGGCTCACAAGGGGCGAGACATTGAAGGCGATAAACGTCTTTTCCCCGGCAATAGCCGTCGTCTACACTGGAACGCCGAGCATCTACAACGACTGCTCTGTCGCCGGAGAGATAAAAGACCTCCTGCCGTCGTGCTTTGTCGTGTTGACAGGCCCTCATGTCTCGGCGCTGCCGGAGGAATCTCTCTCCCTCGACAGGCGCATCAATGCGGTAGCAAGGGGCGAGTACGACTTAACCATAGCCGAGCTCGCGGATAGGCTCATGGAAAATGGAGGCCTTGACAGCGTCAACGGCCTCACATACAGGGCCGGAGAAACGATAATATCAAACCCGGAACGGGCCTTTATCGAAGACCTCGACTCCCTGCCGTTCGTATCAAAGGTCTACAAAAAACACCTGAACATCAGGAACTACTTCTACGCCCACTGCAGGTATCCGGTCGTGTCCATCTTTACTTCACGAGGGTGCAACGCGCGATGCTCGTACTGCGTATACCCCGAGAAGATGTTCGGGAGGAGGCAGAGGCAGAGATCCCCGGAAAGCATCGTCTCCGAGTTTGAGTATATAGAGCGCGAGCTCCCGGGGGTGAGGGAGGTCCTGATAGACGACGACACGTTCTCGTTCAATGAAAGGCATACGATCGAGTTCTCCGAGCTGATGATAAAAAGGGGCGTAAAGGTCCCCTGGACCGTGGAGTGCCGTGCCAATCTGAGTCTTGAAACGATGCGGGCAATGAAGCGGGCCGGTTGCAGGCTCATCGTAGTCGGTTTCGAGTCGGCGGACGACGGGATATTAAGGAATATAAAAAAAGGACTTACAGTTGAGCGCATGAGGGCCTTTGTCAAGGACGCGAGGAAGGCGGGCGTTATGCTCCATTCCTGCTTCATGGCCGGGAACCCCGGTGAGACGAAAGACACGCTTCTTAAGTCGCTTGCGTTCGCGAGAGAAATAAACGCCGATACCTGTCAGTTCTTTCCATTGATGGTTTATCCGGGGACAGAGACTTACGAGTGGGCAAGGAGGAACGGCTACCTTGAGACTACGGATTTCAGCAATTGGCTCACCATTGACGGCCTCCATAATTGCGTCGTTTCCACACCAGCGCTTTCGTCAAAAGACCTGGTCAGGTTCTGCGGACGCGCCCGCAGGGAATACTACCTGGGGCCCAGGTACCTTGCGCGTAAGCTCCTCAGGGTCTTAAGATCGCCTGAGGAGATGAAAAAGACCGTCAAATCCGCCCGCGTATTCGCAAAATACCTTTTGAGGGAGGGCTGACGAATATGCTTGAGGTCGTTTTCTGGGCGGGGCTCGCGACGATCGCGTATACGTATGCGATCTACCCGCTTGCGCTTTTTCTTCTTGCGCGGCTCGTGACCGAGCGCAAAGCCCATGAAAAAGGAGCGGCTCGCGCCTTGCCTGCCGCTACACTCGTCATCGCGGCGTACAACGAAGAGGCTGTAATAGCGAAAAAAATAGAGAACTCTCTCTCGCTAGACTACCCGCAAGAGCTCCTTACCGTCATCGTCGCCTCTGACGGATCATGCGACTCGACCAATGGCATTGTGAGCGGGTACGCCGGCAGGTTCGGGAATGTCCGTCTCTTGAGCCTGCCGAGGTCAGGGAAGGGCAGCGCGATAAACGCCGCGATGCGCGAGGCGGCATCCGACATCGCGGTCTTTACCGACGCCAACACCGAGCTTGAAAGAGGCGCGCTCAAAAGGCTCTCCCGACGATTTCTCGACCCGGATGTAGGGTGCGTCTCCGGGAGGCTCGTATACAGGAACCCGTCGGGAAATATAAGCGGCAGGGGCGAGGGTGCGTACTGGAGGTACGAGGCGATGCTTAAGAGGTTTGAATCGAGGATCGGGTATGTAGCCGGGGCGAACGGCGCGATATACGCCATTCGTAGAGAGCTCTTCGAGCCGCTTAAGAAGTCCGCGATAAACGACGATTTCACCATCTCGATGAAGGTCGTGGAAAAAGGCTGGCTGTCGATATACGAGGAAGAGGCGCTGGCCTATGAGGACGTCGCGGAAGACGCCGGGGGGGAGTTCATGAGGCACGTGAGGGACGGGGCCGGCCACTATATCGCGATGCTCCATCTGCTGGCGCTCCTCAATCCGGCGCTCGGCGCGCGCTCGTTTATATACTGGTCGCACAGGGTGCTCAGGTGGGCGGTCCCGTTCATAATGGTCGCGCTGATATTCCTCAACATGCGCCTGCTCGATGACGCCTTATTCGAGACGCTTTTTTATATCCAGGTAATTTTCTATTCTACGGCCCTCCTGGGGCTCGCGGCGTCAAGGGCAAGGAGGCTCCCCTTTTTTGTCTACATACCTTTTTATCTATGCAACCTGAACCTCGCGCTCCTCATAGGCTTTATAAAGGCGGTCCTTGGCGCGCAGAAACCGGCGTGGGAAAAGGCAGGCAGGGCCTGATGGCTGGGGATTATAAATATCAAGGCATAAGAGGTGCCAAATGATGGATACCGCGCTTGTGTTGACGGGCTTTTTTGTCGGAGCGGCTGGAGCGGCTTTTGTAAGCGCATCGGGTAGAAGACTCGCCATGTATGACGAGCCCTCCGAAAGGAGCTCTCATACCATGCCAACGCCGAGGGGTGGCGGCATAGGGATCGTTCTCGCCTTTTTAATCGTCGGCGTATCAGTCACCGGAGCGTTTTTTGAGACCATCATCGGCTTCGGCATGGGGTTGCTCGGTTTCATCGAGGACTCGTTCAGCCTCTCTGCGTCCTTGAGGCTCGCCTTCGAACTCCTGCTGTCCGCCGTCGTCGTACTGCCTTACATGGAGTTGAGCGTCTACGGCGCGGCTTTGTTTGTCTTCTGGACGATATTCATGGCCGCGACAGCGAACTTCTATAACTTTATGGACGGGATAAACGGCATTGCCGGGCTCACCGGGGCAACGGCCTTCACGCTCCTCTCGGTCTTTTCATTCCTCACCGGCGCTGACCATGCCATAAGCATCCTCTCCCTCTCAATCGCCGCGGCCTGCATCGGGTTCCTGCCGTTCAACGTGCCCAGGGCGCGGACGTTCATGGGCGACGCGGGCTCCATGTTCCTCGGTTTTCTCTTCGCCCTCTTCGCGTTCAGGCTGACAAACGGCCTCAACGACCTTATCTGCATGGGGATGTTCTTGAGCCTTTTCTACGCGGATGCGATTGTGACCCTGTACCTGCGTTTCAGGATGGGAGAGCGCATAGCGTCGGCTCACAGGAGCCATCTTTACCAGTATCTCGCTAACGAGCTCGGGTATCCGCACTGGGCCGTCTCGCTCATCTATTGCATACTCCAGATACTTATAGGCGCGGCCTCGCTCGCCGCGTATTACGGAGGCATATTATGGCAGGGCTTCGTTGCCGTCGCCTTCTCTTTTGCATTCATTGCGGCTTACAGGTCGATAAAGGGACTAAGGCCGAAGGCGGACTGGCCCCCGCGGACGATAGCGGAAAAGTGCGAGAGTTGACTTAAACGCCGCGATGAAATGACAACGGACGACTCCATGACAGGACGCCCCTCGATCTCTTCTCGAAAGCTCACCCGGACAAAAAAAACACGGAACGGGAGAGTATGTACGGATTCATATCAAAGCTCATGTACCCTACTTATTTCAAGAGGTACGCGTTCTTCTTTATTTCCGACATCATCGTGATCTCGGCGTCCCTGTACCTCGCGTTCCTCCTGAGGTTCGATCTCAATCTCCTTGAGGCGCAGAAGGCGCTCATATACGGCGTACTCCCGCTCTTCATCACGATAAAGCTCGCCGTATTCACGACGTTCAACCTCTGCAGGGTCACATGGAAGTACGTCGGGCTTAAGGACCTCGTGAACATGACAGGCGCCATCATAGTCTCGGAATCCCTCCTCGTCCTCTTCGTGTACCTTCCTACGCCGGGAGATGGCTTACTGTCGATGCTCAGCGTGGACGGGGTCCGCTTCTACGGGTTCCCGAGGTCGGTCTTTATCATAGACGCCGCCAACACGCTCATACTCCTCTTCCTGCTCCGGATATCCAAGAGGCTTTATCTCGAGGTCTTAAAGAAAAACGGGGCCACCGGAGGCGGCATGAGAACAATCGTCGTCGGCGCCGGGAACGCTGGTGAAATGATTATAAGAGACATGTCGCGGCAGGGCTTCGCTGGCTTTAACCCCATAGGGCTCCTCGATGATGACAAGAACAAGACCGGCACATACATGCACGGCGTAAAGGTCCTGGGCGCCATCGACACGCTCAGGCCGATGGTGCTCCGAAAGGGGATAGAGGCGGTGATAATAGCCATCCCGTCGCTGAACCAGAAGGTGCTCCGCGCCATCTATACCGTGGCTACGGAGGCCGGGGTCAAGACTATAAAGATAGTGCCTCGCATATACGACTTTACAAGCCCCGAGGTGAACCTTAAAAACCTCGAATCGATCCGCATAGAGGATTTGATCGGCAGACAATCGGTCGAGGTCGATTACGCCTCGATAAACGAGTTCCTTAAGGGCAAGAACATCCTCATAACCGGCGCCGGCGGCTCCATCGGGTCTGAAATAACCGTGCAGGTCCTCTCGTCCGCTCCGGGAAGGGTAGCGCTCCTCGATATAGACGAAACCGAACTGCATAACATGGAGATGAGGTTGAAGCGCATGTTCCCGCGGCATTTCAGCAAGGACGCTTCGAGAGGCGCCGAAAAGGTCTCGTTCATAGTCGCGGACATAAGGGACTCGCAGAGGCTTAACGAGGTCTTTGACGCAGTCAGGCCCGACATAGTCTTCCACGCCGCCGCCTACAAGCACGTTCCGATGATGGAGCATAACCCGACGGAGGCGGTAAAGGTGAACATATTCGGGGCGCACGCGGTGGCGCTCGCCGCGGTTTCGAGCGGGGCGCGAAAATTCGTCATGATATCCACTGACAAGGCCGTGATGCCCACAAGCGTCATGGGCGCTACAAAACGGATGTCGGAGAACGTCTGCAGGGCCATGAATTGCGCAGGAGGGACCGAGTTCGTCTCGGTGAGGTTCGGCAACGTCCTCGGTAGTCGAGGGAGCGTACTGCCGCTCTTCATGGAACAGCTGAAGAACGGGGGCCCGCTCACTGTCACGCACCGAGAGATGAAGAGATACTTCATGACCATACCCGAGGCCGTCTCGCTCGTCCTCCAGGCGTCGGTCATAGGCAGGGGCGGAGAGGTCCTCGTCCTCGACATGGGCGAGCCTGTCAGGATCGTTGATCTCGCCGAGGAGCTCATACGCATAAACGGTCTTGTGCCACACAAGGACATAGACATCGAGTTCATCGACCCGAGGCCGGGAGAGAAACTCTTCGAGGAGATACTCACGGCCGAGGAGGGCACCACCGCGAGCCTCCACAGGCAGATTTTCGTTGCGAAGAACAGCGACAGGTTCACGGTTGAGGAGATTAGGATAATATTGGGTGAGTTCGACGCGCTTATCCACGCGCGGCCGAAGCCTGAGGCCGTAAAAGACCTTTTGAAAAAGTACGTAAGGCACTTCGAAGAACCGCGCTTGGAGACAGCGGCCGTTGCTCCAAGAGAGACGAGGAAAGATGAGAGGCCGTCAGTCATGGTGCAGGAAAAGGAAGCCCTCGCATGAGCGCGACGAGTACGCAAAAAGAGGCAGGGGTCATGGCTTACCTGCTGATAATCTGGAAGTGGCGGATGTACGTGGCGCTCTTTTTCGCGGCAGGGACGATCTTCTCCGCAATTGGCACCTTTTTCATGACCGACATTTACAGGGCCTCCGCCGTAATAACCCCGGCGGCCGGCAGGGAGACTGGCGGGGGAGAGATGTCGATGGTCGCACAGCAACTTGGCGGGATATCAGGCATAACTTTTCCGGCGTCCCGTCCGTCTTCCGAGATAATAGGCCTCCTCAACTCAAACATACTGAGAGAAAAGGTCATAGAGACGCATAACCTCCTGCCTCTCCTATTCAGCGATAACTGGGACGCTGAGATGAAAGGCTGGAAGCAAGTACCAGACAACGGATTGACCGGGCGGATTAAACGGCTTTTCATAGCCAGCCCGGCTGAGGCCTACGGCGGAAGTAACAGAGGCCCCTCGCTATGGGACGGGCTCCGTGAACTCGATAACATCGTGAAGGTATCGGCGAGCGCCAAAGACAACACGATTGCCATATACGCAGAGCACCGGGACCCGGCCTTTGCCTCAAGGGTTATCGAGATACTGCTCTCTACCCTCAATCTGCACATGTCGGGCGAGGCGAAGCGGGTCGCCCAGACGAACAAGCGGTACCTCGTTGAACAGCTTGGGGCCGCGAACGACCCGTTTATCAGGCAAAAGATATATAACCTCATCGCACAGCAGATAGAAGTCTATATGATGTCCGAGGTCAAGGAGAACTTCGCCTTCAAGGTCATAGACCCTCCAAGGGTCCCGGACAGGCGCGTGAGGCCGGGAAAGGCGCGTATCGTAGAGGCCGGCGCGGCCTTGTCGCTCCTCGCCGGAGTATTGGCGGCGCTTGTCCTTGAGTTCGCCTCGCTTCTTATGGCGAGTCAAAAGGCGGCGGCAGGGGACGGGGCAACATCGGAATTAGCCGTTGACGAGGAGACCGGGAGCGACTGAAGGCGTAAACAAGAACAAAAAAGGCCGGACGCAACGACACCCGCGAGAAGGTACAAGGGGGAAGCGCGACATGCAAGTGATATTAAGGGCGATTATCATTCTAACAGGCGTTTTTATACTGAACAGCCGCTCTATCGCCGACGACAAGTGCGGCGCGCTCAAGTCCGGGGGCGCCCCGCTTGAGATACTGGTAAAGGCAGGGTGCGGGCCAGATGGCGGAGAGTCTCTCGTAAAGGCAGACTCGTCAAATGAGGCGAAGGCGTCGCCCGCGACATCAGCGCCGCCTCCAGCGAGTGCTCCGGTCTCTCTCTTCGAGAGATATCTTTCGGCCTCGTCACCGGCTGAGCCCGCGATAACGCTCAAGCCTTTCGGCTACGACCTCTTCAGCGGCCCGACGCTAATCCCGCCCTCGGACCTCCCTGTCTCATCAGATTACATAATCGGCCCGGGCGACGAGATAACGGTCCTCCTCTGGGGGAGGGTCAACGGAGAACACACGCTCATCGTCACGCGGGAGGGGACTATCCTCTTTCCCAATATAGGGCCGCTTAACGTGGCCGGAATGACGTTCGACGAGATGAAAAGGTTTTTGTCGAGGCAGTCCGCTAACATCATCGGGACTGACATAAGCGTAACAGCGGGGAGGCTCCGCTCCATACAGGTATTTGTGCTTGGCGAGGTCAAAAAACCCGGCACTTATTCATTGAGCGCCATGTCGACGATCACTAACGCGCTCCTCGCTTCAGGCGGGCCTACTGAGATAGGGTCGCTAAGAAAGACCGAGCTCAAGCGCGGCGGAAAGACGGTCGCACGGATGGACTTTTATGATCTCCTTCTCTCCGGCGACAGGTCGAGGGATTCGAGGCTCTCAAATGGCGACGTCGTTTTCGTGCCGACTGTCGGGCCGCTCGCGGCCATCGCCGGCAACGTCAGGAGGCCATCCGTCTACGAGCTTGGTGAAAAGGCGGACCTTGAAACGCTCATTGAGCTCTCAGGCGGCATAATCCCCACGGCGTACACTCAGAAGGTGCAGGTCGAGAGGGTCGAGGGGAACGTCCGGAGGGTCGTCGTGGATGTCAACGCCTCGGAGGGCCGTCAATTTGATTTCAAGCTCCAGGACGCAGACCTCGTCAAGGTCCTCTCCATTGTGGAAAATGATACGAACGCCGTCTACGCAGAGGGCAGTCTCAAGCGTCCGGGCAAGTACGAGCTCAAACCCTCGATGACGCTTAAAGATGTCATTAAGGATTTATCAGACCTCCTCGATGAGACCTACCTCGACTACGGCGTAGTAAAAAGGCCCGTGAGCCCGGGCGGCGAGACAGCCCTCCTGCCGTTCAGCCTAAGGGAGCTTTTCAAGGGTTCGGGTGAAGCCGATATCGCGTTAAAGCCGAGAGATACAATCGTCGTATACTCCAGGTGGGAGTTCATGGAAAGACCGCGCGTCACTATCGCGGGCGAGGTAAGAAGGCCGGGGACGTTCGACCTTGAAGACAACTTAACCGTCAAAGACCTTGTGAAAAAGGCCGGAGACCTGACCGGGAACGCCTTTCTTAAAGACGCCGAGCTCTACAGGACTGACAAAGACACGAAAGACGTCAGGCTCCTTAAGTTTAACCTCTCGAAGGCGCTTGCCGGAGAGCCATCCGATAATTTAAAGCTTGTAGTCTCCGACAGGGTAGTAGTTCATTCGGTATGGGAGACGCAGTTTAAGCCTTACGCGACGATAAACGGCGAGGTCACGAACCCCGGAAAGTACCAGTATGCGGTCAACATGGAGATAAGCGACCTCATCTTCGCTGGAGGCGGTCTCCTCGGGTCGGCCTACCTGGATGAGGCCGAGCTCACCTCCCACGTAGTTGTCAAGGGGGAGGTCTCTGCAATAAGCGTCAGAAAGGTGAGCCTGAAGGATATACTCACCAATGGGCCGGATAACGCGCCTCTGCTGCCTTTTGACAGCCTCTTCGTCAAAAAGATACCAGACTGGGGCGCTGACAGGTCCGTTACGGTCTCCGGCGAGGTCAGGTTCCCCGGAAAGTACCCCATAAACAAGGGCGAGCCTCTAAGCTCGGTCATAGAGAGGGCCGGCGGCTTCACTGAAAAGGCGTACCTGAAAGGCGCGGTCTTCACGCGAGAGTCGGTAAGGGCCGTTCAGCAGGAAAGGCTCGATGAATACACGCGGAGGCTTGAGGCGGAGCTCTTATCGAGTTCAGCGTCCAAAGCCGAAAAATCGCTCTCAGCAGAGACTTCAATGCAAAATGACCTTGCGACCGAAAAGAAAAGGGCCTTCGTCAATTTAATAAGAGATGCTAAACCAAGGGGCAGGGTGGTTGTGAAACTCGCTTCCCTTGATAGGCTTAAAGGTTCTCCCCACGACCTCGCGCTCGAATCCCTCGACACCCTCTACGTCCCCGAGAGGTCCGCTGTCGTAAACGTCTCCGGCTCTGTCGTCAACCCGGCCTCTTTCATCTACGAGCCCGGGAGCGGGATAACAGAATACGTCGGAAAGGCAGGCGGCGCGTCCCGGACCGCCGACATTGACAGGCTCTATGTGATCAAGGCCGACGGCTCTTCTGTAACGCCATACTTCGGGTCATTCGACTTCGAGTGGAACTCCGCGTCCCACACATGGGACGCTTTCTCTTTTACCTCAAGGCTTGACCCCGGCGATACCATCGTAGTGCCGGAGGAGATAGAAAGCATAGCCTGGATGAGCGAGATCAAAGACCTTACACAGATACTCTACCAGATAGCCGTAACCGCCGGCGTCATTATCGTCGCCTTCTGATTGCGGCGTGGGAGTGCGTGGGGCGCGATATGGAAGGATAACTACCGCGTGCGATGTTTAAGATATGACCCGGTGAAGGGGAAGAGGAGGGGGAGCGGAATTGATATTAAAAAGAAACGCAATTTTTGCGCCCCTCGCCCTGTTTATCGTCCTCCTTGCCTCACGCATTTGCGTAGCCGGCATGGGGCATATAAACATCCCGATTGGAAGCCAGGCATACAGTGATATTGAGACGCTTGAATCATACGGGCTCGTAACGACCGCATTCCTTGCCTCAAAGCCGTTCACCTATAAAGAGGCCGCGCGTCTAACCATTGAGGCGAAGTCCAGGTGGGATAGGCTCGACGCGGCTGAGCGGTCGCGCCTTGTATCCGCTCCTATCGCAATGGGAAGGCTCGAAGCGGTTCTTGAAAACCTTATGCCGCGTAAAGACTCCATGTCAGTGAAGCCCATCGCAAACCCGTATGTGAAGTATTACTACCTCTCCAGCGGCGCCATTGTCACGCCGGATATGGCAAGGGGCGGGGACACTTTTAAGGATGGCGCGAACGCGAGGGCCGGCCTCGATCTTATGGCAGGCTCTGATTATCTGTCTTTCAATCTCTCCCCTGAGTACAGGCTCTCGAATGATTCATCCGCTGTTGAGGCAAGGTCGGCCTATATCGTCGGAAGCCTGTATAATATCGAAGTAGTGGCGGGGAGGGACCCGATGTGGTGGGGGTCCTCCTTTCACGGCTCGCTCATTATGAGCGACAACGCGGAGCCTTTCGAGTCCGTCAGGATCACTTCAGAGATGCCCTTCATCCTCCCCTGGGTCTTAAAACGCATCGGCCTCATAAAACCCACCGTATTCCTCGCTCGCCTCGAAGAGGAGAGGGATTATCCACGCGCCTCCCTCCTCGGCATGAGGCTGGACTTACGGCCCGCGCCGGCCTTTCAGCTTGGGTTCAGCAGGGTGTTTATGTTTGGAGGCGACGGCAGAAGGGGCCTGAGCTTAAGCGAATGGGGACAGGTCTTCATCGTCTCCGACAGCGTCGACCACGGGGATTCGCCAATTAACGGAAACCAGCTCGCCTCCATCGACGCCTCTTTTATATATTTAAATAAAGCCAAATACCTGCCCTTCACCACAATGAAGCTCTATACCGAATGGGGTTTCGAGGACTCCTCTGGCGATACAAAAACGCCTACCGGACAGGCGTCGCTACTCGGGGTGTTTTTCAAGGGGCTAGCAATTGACGGCCTCGACCTGAGGTTAGAGTGGGCCGACACAGCGCATAGCGAAAGATACGGCCCGCTCTGGTACGAGCACGGGGTATATTATACCGGATACAGGTATAAGGGGAGAGAGATCGGCCACCACATGGGCGCAGACGCGCGCGACCTCTTTGCGCGGGCCGAGTATCGCGCCTCAGAGGGCGTGAGCTACGGCATTGAGTTCGACTACGAGCGCTCCGGCGTTCATGGGGAGGGCCCTGAGACCTCAAGATGGCTCGGCGCCGACATAACGCGGTCATTCGGCGGCCTATCGGTTAAGGGTGTCGCCGGCGTTACCAGCGGGGAAGAAGGAGGCGGCGCCGTTTTTGGCATCGAGGCCTCTTCTATTTTCTGAGGGATCAAAACGACGGAAGGTCAGGAACAAAAAAATATTGACATCAAAACCTTATTTTGAGAATATATTTGACTTAGTGTGGGCTGAGTGGGGCGCGGATTGAACCAGGAGATGCCAGCCCCCCGCTCTAACCACATGAAAATTTTACATAAAGCCCCCGTAGCTCAGATGGATAGAGCAGCAGATTCCTAATCTGTTTGTCGGACGTTCGAATCGTCTCGGGGGCACCAGTAAAATCAAAGGGTTACGGGCTTTAAGCCTGTAACCCTTTTTCTTTTGAAGGGTGTTTGTACAGCCTCTGTATAACCACTTCTTAGTTGCAGGCGACGTCCTTGTTAATAATCAATTTTTCTGATATAAATTGAGTGGATTTCATTTTTGCTTTTATCTTCCAGCTCAATTATAAAAATGCCCCCTCCCAGATACGCCAGAAACATACTGATATTTGTACCCCTCCTGCTCCTTGTCCTCTCATGGCTATATGCGGGGACCGAGGGGTATTTCAGCTCAACCCGGTTCTGCGTCTCCTGCCATTCCATGACCTATCCGGAAAGAGAGCTACGGGCCTCATCGCACTTCGGCCCGCTCGGTTTCGCGCCGGAGTGCGGGGACTGCCACCTGCCGCCAAGTTTTTTTGAGAGGGCGGCTACCCACGCCATCGACGGCGTAAAGGACGTCGTGAACGAGGTCAGGTATAATATCAAAACCGAGGAGGAGTTCGACCGATACAGGGCCGGGTTCGCGCACAAGGCACGGATAAGGCTTAAAAAGTGGGACAGCTCTCCATGTAGGACCTGCCACAGAAACCCGGTCCCTAAAAACGATTGGGCCAGGCCCTTCCATGAGGAGATGAAGGGAGGCAGGAAGACCTGCATCGACTGCCATCAGAACATCTTCCATAAGAGGGTCCCTGAGGAGGACCTTGACAGGGGTATCGCTGAGAATAGGATAGTGGAGAGATGATTTTTGGTGCGATGCGTGGCAACAGGCTTGGCGAGATGTAAAAATTCAATAAAATTGACCAGTTATGTGGCTAAGTTAACATCAATTATAATGGAGGTAGCATGTCAGTCGAGGCCTATGTCTTCATAGAGTGCGAGCACGCAAAGTCAAAGGAGGTCCTTGAAGGCCTCCTTAAGATCGCAGGCGTTGAGGTGGCCAGGATCGTCACAGGCCCTTACGATCTCATTGCCCTTGTCCAGGCCTCAAACTTCAAGATACTGGGTGATGTTGTTATAAGCAGGATACAGGCGGTGAACCATGTGAAGAGGACGCTTACGAACGTGATAATAGAGTAGGGGGGCTAACTAAAAAGCAACCCTAATTGAAGTACCCATCGAGCTGTGCGCTCATCTGCTTGACCGT
Organism: Deltaproteobacteria bacterium GWB2_55_19; assembly: GCA_001797465.1. Lineage (GTDB taxonomy): Bacteria > Desulfobacterota > GWC2-55-46 > GWC2-55-46 > GWC2-55-46 > GWB2-55-19. The sequence goes on from MGPQ01000012.1 coordinate 205,910, forward strand.
TTCAGCCACCTCATGGAGGACCATATTGTCCACGCAGGCGGCCTTCATAATGTCCGAGTGTCGCGGTGATATGATCGTGCATTTCCCTGAACAGTCGTTGCCTTCCGATATTATCAGGTCCGCGAGATATACCATCGGCACGAGGGGTGAAGGCTTCCCTGTCTTTACTGTCGAGAGGTAGAGCTCCGGGTTGTGGTGGAACCTTATCGAATTAACGCAACTCTCGGGTAGTTTGCACCTGTCGGCGAACCACGAGCCGGCCTCCGGGTGCGCGGCCCCGAAAGTCTCCTCCTCAATTGACAGGAGGCCCATCGCGTCGCACACTAATACATCCAGGTACTGTCTTCCGAATATCTGATAGAGAATCGGCCTTCCTATATCGTGAAGGAGCCCGGCTAAAAACGCGCTGTCTTTGGCTACGCCACCGGACTTTTCGGCGAGTAGGACTGAGCCCATGGCCACTTCGAATGAGTGCCGCCAGAGGGATACTATGTCAGGGCGCCTTCCCTTGTCAAAGACGTCGAAGACCGCAGTCGATATCGCGAGCCCCTTTACCATCTCAAAGCCGAGTACGAGTATCGCCTGGGATATGGAGTTTATCTTCCTCGGGAAACCGTAGTACACGGAGTTAGATATCCCGACTACCCTTGCGGCTATCGACTGGTCGTGCTCGATCACGCGCTCAAGCTCGGACACAGAGGAGTTTGAGTCCTCGGTTACCTCGATAATCTTCTTTAAAATTGAGGGGATAGTAGAAATCTTTATGATCTCGTATATCCTGCTTAAGAGTTCTTCCCTTTTAGTGCTCATCGATTGTCCTGAATAAGACGTTATTTGGATAATTCCTTATCGACATTAATGCGTAAAACTTTACGAACACACTTGAGACAATGTCGCATAATGGATATTATGTCAAATTATACCCAGGGGAGATCCACGGTCTCAGCCACGAGCCTTTTATAGGATGTCTTCGTGTGACCTCTGGCCCCCCTATCCCCTCGGGTGCTTCGATTTGTGGAGGTTCTTGAGGCGTTCGTTTGTGATGTGGGTGTATATCTGGGTGGTGGATATGTCGGCGTGGCCGAGCATTGCTTGCACGAGCCGGAGGTCGGCGCCTCCCTCAAGGAGGTGTGTGGCGAAGGAATGCCGTATGATGTGAGGCTTGATCTTCTGCTTGTCAATCTTGGCATCAACAGCCGCTCTCTTTATGATGACCCAGAAGTTCTGGCGCGTCATGCGCGTGCCGCGTGCCGTCACAAAAAGGAATTTGTTCTGCCTCTTTTTGAGTATCACGGGCCGGGCCTCATCCATGTACCTTTTGAGCCAGATCAGCGCCGCCTCTCCCAGAGGCACGATCCGCTCCTTTGACCCCTTGCCGAACGCCGTAAGATAGCCGGCCTGAAGGTTCAAGTCGTTGAGTTTAAGCGTCACGAGCTCGGATACCCTGAGCCCCGTTGCGTAGAGCACTTCTATCATCGCCTTGTCCCTTGCCCCGAGGGGCTTATCCGTCTTCGGCGTCGAAAGGAGCTTCTCAACCTCTTCGAATTTAAGGAACTCAGGGAGCTTTTTAACGGCCTTGGGGATGTCGATGGCAATACACGGGGAGAGTTTTATATGCCCTTTTTTAACGAGGAACTTGTAAAAGGAACGCAGGGCGATGAGCCCTCTTGTGTAAGACCCGACCGAGAGCCCCGCCTCTTTCAGGCACTTTAGAAACCCTGAGATATCCTCAGGCGAGGCGGCTTCAAGGACCGCGCCTTTTTGAACGATATAGGCGTTGAACCGCAGGAGGTCCCGGCAGTATGAGGCCCTGGTGTTCTCGGCAAGGCCTTTTTCCACGACGATGTAGTCGAGGAAAGAGTCTATGAGCTCTTGCCCCTCCATGCGTTAAGCCCCTCCCCTGTCCTGTTGTGCGGTCAGCGCCTTGTGGAGGAGGTCGGCCATCTCCCGGAGCTTCTCCTTATAGAATATCTTCTGCCCGAAGATGTCCTTCACGTAGAATATGTCGGCAACGGCGTCTCCCTTGGTGGATATCTTGGCTATGTAGATATATAAGCCGAGGCGGGCTAATGTGCTCGTTATGTCGTAGAGGAGACCGATCCTGTTCTGCGCGTGCATGTCTATGACGGTGTAGGCGTCGGATACCTCGTTGTCGATCTCGACGGAGGTTCTAACCGTCGGCTTCGCCTTCTTGTCCAGTATCGAAGGTTTTCTCCTGCCGACGAGCGCGGCCACCTTCACCCTGCCTGTTATGACCTCCGAGAGGTCGTGCTCTATCTTCTTAAGCTTGGTCTCATCCGTAATGAGTTCGCCTGTGGCGCTCACCACCTGCAACACGTCGAGGACTATGCCGTTTTTGAGCGTATTGATCTGCGCGCCCAGTATGTTGACGGCGTTGGCGGCCATCACCCCTGTTATCATCGAAAAAAGCCCGTGCACGTCGTGCGTGCAGATGAGGACCTCCGTGTACTCTCTGAACGTGTCCTGGCGGATTGTCATCACATAGGGCCTGCCCGTAAAATCCCGGAGCGTCTTTATGTGCTCGGCGATAGTATCAGGGCGGTTCGAGAGGAAGTACCTCGGAGGGAGAAGCCCGAAGTATTCGTCCACGCAGTACCTGTCCACGCAATCCGGCTTCAACGCCTCAAAGACTCTCTCCTTTACAACGGCTATTTTTACAGCCGCGTCCTCTGGCTCGAACGTCCCGCGTTCAAGCACGGTAAGCACCTTGAAGTAGAGCTCCTGAAAGAGCGCGCCCTTCCACTGGCTCCAGACGTCCGGCCCAACTGCCCTGACGTCCGCGAACGTGAGGAGGTAGAGGAGGTTGAGCCTCTCCATGTCGCCTATCTTCTTTGCGAACTCTATTACGAGGTTCTCGTCGTGCAGGTCCCTGTACTGGGCGGTGTCCGCGAGGATGAGGTGGTTCCTGACGAGGAATTTTATGAGGTTCGTGTCGTCCTCCGCGAGATGGAGCCTCTCGCATATCGCGGGGACTATGTGGGCCCCCTTCTCGGCGTGCCCCTTGCCGTGCGCCTTTCCGATGTCATGGAAGAGGACTGCGAGGGTGAGTATCTCTGGGTTAGGAATCTCTTCGAAGATGGTCGACAGGAGCGAAAAATCCGTCTTGTACTGGCCGCGGAGCCTCTCAAGCTCCCGGACGGCAAAGAGCGTGTGCGCGTCGACCGTGTACACGTGATAGAGGTCGTGCTGTACGCGACAGCTTATATCCCCGAACTCGGGGATATATTTTTCGAGGAATTTGAGCCTCTGCATCTCAAGGAGGGTCCTGTAAACCTCCCTGTGCCTCAATATCTTCAGGAACGAATCTGATACGTCACGCGAGCGTCTGAACTCGTCCCCGGCGCCGTCGAGGTAATGCAGGACCGCGTCCTTCGTGGACTGGTGTATCTCCACGTTGAAGGCCTGCGAGTATTCGAATGCCTTTATGGCGACAGACGGGTCGTCGAAGGGCGCGCCCTTGTCTTTTAAAGCGAGCATCCCCTCGGCTATGCAGTAGTTTTTGTCTATGCGGACCTTCTTCTTCGGCCAGGAGAAGACCCTTTCGTCCCCGGTATGCAGTGAGCGAGAGAGGATGAGGTTCGAGTAATGGTTTACGTTCGAGGCGTCCTTGTAGTACTTCTGCATGAACTGCTCTACCGCGAGCGCCTTTTCATTCGACTCGAAACCGAGGAGAGAGGATATCCTCTCCTGGTGGTCGAAGGTGAGCTGGTCGTTCTTCCTCCCGGTGGCGAAGTGGAGTTCGTTCCTCACCCATAGGAGGCAGTCGAGCGAGGCGTCGAGCGTCTTTCTGTCATGGTCGGATATGAGGCTCGTCGAGAAAGGCTCCAGGAGCTTGCCGCTCCGGGCCTTCACGACCCACATCGCGGTGTGTAGGTCGCGCAGCCCCCCCTCCCCCTCTTTTACGTTCGGCTCGAGGATGTAGACCGAGCCGCCGTATCTCTCGTGCCTCTGCCTCGTCTCCTCGACCTTGTCCCTTACGAAATCCCCTACGCGCCCCTTGTTGAAGAGGTGTTTCCTTGCGCCTGAATGGAGCGCCTGGAAGAGCTTCTCGTCGCCGTCGATGAACCTCAAATCCAGGACCGCCGTCATGGTCTTAAGGTCGTCTTTGGCGAGCGCGATGCATTCGGAGAGCGAGCGGATGCTGAAGGCGAGGTCGAGCCCCGTGTCCCAGAGGACGTAAAGCATCTGCTGGGTCAGGTCCTCGATAGCGGGGGTGAGTTTCCTGCCGTGGAGGAGCATGAGGTCTATGTCAGACCTTATGTTGAGCTCGCCCCTGCCATAGCCGCCAATGGCGACGAGGGTCATGGGGTCGTTGCACTTGAGCTCCGCTTTCTTGAAGGTGAAAAGCCCCTTAAGTATTTCGTCGACGAGCGACGTGTACGCCCCGCATATTTCGCGGCCGGAGAGGTTCCCGAGGTGAAGGCGTCTTAGCTCCTCCTCTCCCCTGGCGAGGAAGTCCTTCACGACAGGCGCGGCCTGCGGGCTCTTTCTCAAGCTATCGAGCACCTGGTTGTGCATTTAAACCGACTGGCCTCCGCCGTTTATGTATTTGAGCAGGCCGGATGTGATGCCGTCGACGATCTCTTTCAGGTACCGATCGTCCTTGAGCCTCTTTTCTTCATCTGGGTTTGAGATGTAGGAGACCTCGATGAGTATAGCGGGCATCTTCGTTCCGACGAGCACGTAGAATGGCGCGCCCTTGACGCCGTTGGACTTTGTCGATTTGTATTTCGCCTTAAGTACAGAGACGAGCCTGTCCTGCACGGAGGCGGCAAGCCTCACCGAATCGTTAGTCTTCGCGGTCTTGATGAGGTCGTTCAGGATAAATTCGAGGTCGCTCACCGAGCGTGTGGATGTCGCGTTCTCGCGCGCGGCGATCCGTTTCGCCTCCTCGCTGTTTGAGAGCCCGAGCGTGTATGTCTCCACGCCCGAGGCCGCGCGCCGGGGAGAGGCGTTTATGTGTATGGAGACGAAGAGGTCGGCGTCCTGGCTGTTCGCTATGGCGGTCCTCTCTTCGAGCGGGATAAAGACGTCGGTAGAGCGCGTCATCACTATCTTTGACTCGAGCCTGGCGGAGAGCGTTTCACGGAGCATCCTGCCGAGCCTCAGCGTGACGTCTTTTTCCTTAAGGCCGCCCCTGCCGACAGCGCCGGGGTCCTTGCCGCCGTGGCCGGGGTCGAGGACTATCTTCCTCACCTTAAGGCCGAGTTGCTGTGTTATCGTCGGAGAGGCGCTCCTTATCTCAGGCGCCTTCCTGGCCGAGGGCTTCTCTATAACAGATTGCGGCTTTTCAGGCTCTGTTGCAGGGGGCTTGGCCTCCTCAGCCTTTGCGAGGGCTTCGCCCTTTCCCGTAACGTCGACAACTATCCTGAACGGGTCGCTTAATGGGAATATTTTGAAGTCGTCAATGGATTCTATGTCGAAGACGACACGGACCGTGTCCTTGTCGAACTGCCCCGCCCTCGCCACCTTGAGCAACCCGTCGTTTATGGGTATGCTCTTGCTGAGGGCCTCTCCGAGATGAGCGTCCTTTATATCGACGTAGAGCCGCCGCCAGTCCATGTTTATCGCCGGGTCAGGGTTAAGGAGCTTGTGCGAGAAGGCGGCCTTCTTATCGAGGCTTATGACTATCCTCGTATAATTCGGGTTGGACCAGTGCTTGACCTCTGTTACGTCAGCGTTCTTTCCCGCGCGCGCGTGAAGCGGCGTCAAAAAGAGCGCGGCGAAAAGGAATATGGGCATAAGGCGCTTAAGGGCGTGACTGCAAGGTCGCAAGGTCTTCAGTTCTCCAGCATGTCTTTGAGGTTTTTGAGCTCAAGGAGCGCGTCAAGCGGTGTCAGACGCTCAATCTCAATCTCTTTCAGCCGTTCGCGCACATCGTCGCGGCCTCCGAGCAGGCTCAACTGGCGCGTTTCGCGCCTCTCCGCCTGAACGGATATCCTCGGCACTCCGGACGAGTTGAGCTCGCCGGATTCGAGGTTCTTGAGTATCTCCCGCGCGCGCGCTATCACTTCCCCGGGCAGGCCCGCGAGCCTCGCGACCTGTATCCCGTAGCTCCGGGACGCGCCGCCGGGCACCACCTTCCTTAAAAAGATTATATTATCTCCCCATTCTTTTACAGCCATATTATAATTTTTGACCCTTTCCCTTGTCAAGGAAAGGTCGGTGAGCTCGTGGTAATGCGTGGCGAAGAGCGTCTTTGCCGCGACGGTCTCTCTGTCATGAAGGTGCTCGACGACCGCCCAGGCTATGGAGAGGCCGTCGAAGGTCGATGTCCCTCTGCCTATCTCGTCAAGGACAATGAAGCTCCTGGGTGTCGCGTTATTCAGTATGTTCGCCGTCTCGTTCATCTCCACCATGAACGTCGAATGCCCTCGTGCGAGGTCGTCGGAGGCCCCGACCCGCGTGAATATCCTGTCAACGACGCCTATGCGCGCGCGCGCGGCAGGGACAAATGACCCAATTTGCGCAAGGAGTATGATAAGCGCGTTCTGGCGTAGATAAGTGGATTTCCCGGCCATGTTCGGGCCGGTGAGTATTATGACCCTCGTATCCGACCCGAGCGCGAGGTCGTTCGAGACGAACCCGTCCTTAGAGAGACGCTCAACGACCGGGTGCCTGCCGCCTTCTATGTCGATTGAGTCGGAATCGTCTACGATTGGCCTCGCGTAGCCGCCTTCGGAGGCGGCGTCCGCGAAAGAAGTAAGCGTATCGAGGACCGCAACGGCGTCCGAGGTCCTCCGCACGCGCCCTGCGTGGCGCGCGGTCCCGGAGAGTATATCTGAAAAAAGCCTCACCTCGAGCGCGATGGACCTCTCCTCGGCCGAGAGTATTTTCTCCTCCCAGTCCTTAAGCGCCGGGGTTATGAAACGTTCCGCTCCGACGAGCGTCTGCTTTCTTATGTAATCAGCCGGTACCGAGGAGAGGTTGGACTTCGTAACCTCTATATAGTAGCCGAAGACCCTGTTGTAACCGACCTTCAGCGAATTTATCCCTGTCTTTAGCCTCTCGGAGGCCTCAAGCGCGGCTATCCAGTCCTTGCCTCCGGAGCGTATGGAGCGGAGCTCGTCGAGTGCCGCGTCAAAGCCCGCCCTTATGTAACCGCCGTCCCTCGCGTTCACCGGAGGCGTATCGATTATCGCCCTCTCTATGAGCGTGGACGCCTCAGGCACCGCGTCCAACGCGGCGGAGACGTCCTTCAAAAGCGCGCCATTGAACCTGGAGAGCGCGTCAACAAGCTCTGGCACGACCTTGAGCGAGTCCTTTAAGGCAACAAGGTCTCTCGGACCCGCGGCCCCGAGAGAGGCCCTGACTGAGAGCCTCTCGAGGTCGTAGAGCCTTGATAGAGATTCCCTCAGAGCCGAGCGCGCCTCTCTTTTGTCCAGGAGTTCGGAGACCGCCTCCTGCCTGTCGCGGATGGGAGCGATGTCCTTTAGCGGGTGGATGAGCCAGGACCGGAGACACCTGCCCCCCATAGCGGTCCGCGTCCTGTCGAGTAGCTCAAGGAGTGTTGCCTCCCTTCCGCCCCCCCTTAGATTCTCGGTTATCTCGAGGTTCCTCCTGGTGGAGGCGTCCATGACGAGGTAGTCTTCCGTATAATACGGCGTGCACCTCGTGACGTGGCCAAGCGCGCCCTTCTGCGTCTCTTTAACGTAGGCGAGGAGCGCCCCGGCGGCTCTCACGCCGTCCGAGAGCTCGGAGAGGCCGAAGCCGTCCAGGGACCTTGTCCCGAATTGGGTGGAGAGCCTCTCAGCGGCGGAAGCGAAGTCGAACTCGCAGGCGGGTAGCTGGGTTACCTTCCTGACATGGATGTCCGTATTTTCAAAAGAGACGCCCGCGCCCTCATGAACGAGCAGTTCGAGCGGCCTTATCCTTTTGATCTCCTCATTGACGGCGGATAAGGACGAGAGCAGTGTCGCCCTGAACTCTCCGGTCGAGACGTCCATGTAGGCGAACCCCGCCCTTGTGCCGTTCAAACAGGCTGAGGCGATGAAGTTGTTCGACTTGGGGTCGAGGAGCTCGTCATCGAGCGCAACACCCGGCGTGATGACCTTGACTACGGCCCTCTCGACGATGCCCTTCGCATCCACTGGGGCGGTCGTCTGTTCGCATATCGCGATCTTATGCCCGTCTTTAACGAGCCTCGCGATGTAGGAGGCCGCCGCATGATACGGCACGCCGCACATAGGGACCTTGCGTTCCTTGTCTCTGGACGTGAGCGCTATGCCGAGCGCGCGCGAGGCGAGGAGGGCGTCCTCAAAGAACATCTCGTAGAAGTCACCCATCCTGAAGAACAGGATGGAGTCCTTGTGCAGGGCTTTGATATCGAGGTACTGCCGCATGGCAGGGGTTACGGTTTTCATAGGATGAGAGGTAGCCAGATACAAATGTCAGTTTATAGACTTCCGGAAAATAGATGCGCTTAACGGTTTCTGCGTGGACAGGAACCCATGCTGTTACGTCCTATCGCTAAAGACCCCTGGTCCCCGCTTAGAGACCGCGGGAATGACGGATTCCGGTCTTACACTATCCAGTTCTGCTCCTCGAAGTCCTCGGACGGCGTGTGGAAGACGACGAACCCCTTGACCGGCCACCGCTCTATTCCGCGCTCTCCGGCGTTGATGGTTATTACGAGCCGTATCTCCGCGCCCTTGTCGAGGCCGCCGAGGAGCGAGAGAGGTAGCGAGAGCTCTACTACCGCATCAGTTGCGACGCGGGCGCCGTGGTCCTTCTCTTCGGCCCACTTGCCGTCCCTTTTGGCCTGCGCCGCCACAGAGGACTCCGCACCCTTGACGACGGCCGTGAGCTTTACGTCGAACGGGTGCATGAAGCTGACGGAGAGAGACCACTCTTTCTCAAAAGACGCGGCCTCAGCGAGGTAATCGAAACGAAAAAAAAGCTCTTCCTCTGAAAAGCCGTAGGAGATGGACTCGATCAACCCATTGCTCTGCAATTCCCTGTGCATGGCCGAGCCGTAGTACTGTCTCTCAAGCCTTCCGGCGGCGAGCCACTCGAAGTAGTTGGATATCGTCCCGTCTATGACAGGCTTTATAAGGGCGGTCGGCGTGAGCAATGGCACGAACCCCTTGACCTCGGATGATATCGGGATGTCGAGCGAGTCCGGAGGCTCCGCGTCGATAAGGGCGTATATCCTCTTTATGTGGCGTCTGAAGAGGCTGTCGAAGTGCTCGTCGCTCAAAGACGAGTGCTCCTCCCCGTACCACCAGAACCAGTCGCTTCCCTCAGCGGCGTAGACCTCGTCCCACGCCGCAACGAGGTTGTCTTTTTTATCTTCTCTCTCTTGCGGAGCAAGGGCCTTTTCGTATTGGACGAGCGCCGACCTCGCATCCGCTATGAAGTCCCAGGCCGCGTTGTCCTCGGGGTGCCCTATCCAAATCCTGAAGTTGTGGCTTATCCAGGAGCCGGGGAAGAGCCACTGGATCTCGTCCCTCTGCGTCTCTTTTGTGAGGAACTCGCTGATTGTCACGCATTTGAGCTTCGTGTGGCGCTCGAGCTTCGAATACAGGGCGACGAGAAAATCCCTTCCGTCGTTCCTGAAGTGCTCCCAGGCGTTCTCGCCGTCGAGTATGATGGGGACGATGTGCCTGCCTGGCTCCTCGAGCATGTTGTGTATGTGTACGAGCCTTGAGACCATGTCGTTCGCCGCGGCCTCGGGGTCGAGCTTCGAGTAGTCGAACCCGATGAGGTCCGAGAGGACGTGGTCCCTGAATACCATCGACAACCTCTCCCCGGCCGCCTCTACCGAATATGCCTTGTACAGGAACGGGTCGTAGCAGTTGCCGGAGCTGTCTCTCCGTAAAGGCCTTTTGAGCGAGTTTGAGAGTATTTCTTCGTCGGTCGCAAGCCACTTGAAACCCTCGGCCGCTACAAGCGGGAGCATCTCCATGGACACCGAACCCTCGGACGGCCAGAGACCAGCCGGCCTTCTGCCAAAGGTCTTCTCGTAAAGCTCTACACCTCTCTTGAGCTGAACAACTGCGTCCTCCGGGTGGATAAACCTCTCCTTCGGGAGCGTCACGCCGGGCATAGCCTCCCTTGCCGAAAGGCTGTCGCAAAGGAGCGGGAGTATCGGATGATAATACGGCGTAGTCGAGACCTCGATTATCCCCTTATTCATCATCTCCGCGTACTTGGGCACTACCATACCGGCTATCGCGGTCTGCCTTTGCAGGAGCTTCTTTTTTTCCTGCTCGGTGTATCCGCCGCCCTTTTCGTACAGGGCGCGCAGAAACGGGTCCTTCTGCCTGAAGACCGGGTCTATCCAGACGAGGTTGAAGAGCACCTGGAGGTCGAGGTAGTCCTCGTCCCTGAAGTACCGTAGGACTGCCTGGACCTCCTCCCTGGTGTTGTTCAGCCCGCGCTTCCGTAGGAGCTCCTGGTATCTCGGGACCGGCCTTATCATGTGGTCCCAGTTCGCCTGGAAGAAGTACTGGAGCATGAAGGACTTGTCTTCCTTCGTAAGCTCGGCTACGGTCCTGGCGCTTATCTTCCCGTATGAGTCGAGCGCTTTGCCGCTTGCGTACTCGTTTAACTGTTCGATGAGGCACGGTACGAGGTTGAAGGTCTGGTGGACCTCCGGGAACTCGTCCAGTATCGCGACCATGTCGTAGTAGTCTTTTGTCGCGTGGAAGAGGACCCACGGCATGGTGTACTCGTTCGTGGCCGGGTCCTTGTAGAGGGGCTGGTGCATGTGCCACATAAAAGCGATGTTTAGCCTGTTCGGCATGGCGTCTCTTTCCTTGCTTGCTGGTTACCTGCCCCTGAATACCTCTATGACGCCGCTGTCGGTGAGTAAGGCTATCCTCGAATGTCCAGAGGAGCCGTTTGACGATATGCCGGACTGCAACCCCTCTCCCCATAGCGTATCGCCGTTTTTCAGGTCCAGCGCCTCAATATAGCCGTTGTCCTTTTCAAAGTAGCCGGTATTAAGGAAGCTCGTCTTGCTATTGGAAAGGACGAAGACAACGCCCTTGACGGCGAATATCGACGAAGACGGCCTGTTCCGGAGGTCCTTTTTCCAGAGTATAGAGCCTGTAACCCTGTCGAGCGCGAGTATCTGGTCAACGCCGAGCAGTACCATTGAGCGCGCGTCCGGCAGGACAAAGTCATAGGCCTTGAGGAGGTCGAAAGCCCCCCTCGCCTCGCCTGTCTCTGCGGAAAGCGTCTGGATGGAGTTCTTATCGTCTATCACATAGACGAGTCCGTTGTCGACGAGCGGGGTCCTTCTTGTTTTTATCGGCGAATCGAAGTCCCTGACCACTCCGGCCTTTGACCAGAGCTCCGCGCCATTTTCGACGGAAATCGCGGCGAGCGCGCCGTCGGAAAAGAAAACGAAGACGCGGCCGTCGGAGAAGGCCGGGGAGCCGTTGACCCTCGGCTGGACGGCCCTGAACGTCGCGCGTCCGAAGGTCCAGAGCCTCTCCCCGGTCTTCTCATCCACCGCGTGGACCCTGTCGTCGGATGACGTGAATATTACGCGCCCGTCCACTACTATGGGGGAGGAGAGTATCTCCGAGCGCGTCTGGTAGCTCCATATCGCGTTGCCTGTCGCCTTGTCCAGGCACCTCATTGCGCCGTCTCCGGAGCCAAAGAAGACGCGGTCTCCGGAAATTGTCGGCGTAGCCTCGAGCGCAAAGGAGGCGTTGAACGTCCATATTATTTTCCCGGAGCCCGCGTCGTATGAATAGATCCGCTCATCCGTTGACGAGACGAAGAGAGAGCCGTCGTAGAAGACCGGGGACGAGGGCTGTTCCTTCGTATATCCCTTGAAGGCCGTGGAGGCGGATACGTCGTCCTCCCACGCGACGACGAGCGGAAGGGTGAGAGAGTCTCCTGATACGTTAGTCCTTGAATACGACCTCATGAAGGTCTGCCACGCGGTCTTTTCCCCGATAGTGGGGACTGCCGCGCAACCCTGGAAGATCAGCGCGCCGAGGACGGCGCTAAACGCGAATTTTCTTAACGATGGCATTGGCATTATCCTGCATTTTTTTAAAGTCGTCTTCTGTCAAACCCGCGCCGAGCGCGACCTTTAGCGCGCGTTCTGCGCTTGCGAGGTCCCCCGGGGCGTGCGAGTCGGTATTCAGGAGCAACAGAGCGCCGCACCTTTTTCCGAGCGCGGCAACGTGGCCGTTCGAGATCGAATGCCCGGCCCTTGTAGTTATCTCAAGGTGCACTCCGTTTTTCGCGGCGAGCCTCGCGTCCCCATCGGTTATGAGCCCCGGGTGCGCGAGTATGTCGACTTTTGCCTCTATATACGCCCTGTTAGTCCCGGGCTCCACGGGCTCCGAGAGCGTCTCTCCGTGTCCCACAATGACGCGCGCGCCGAGTGAGCGCGCCTTCTTGACCATCAATGGTATGAGCCTCGGCGGTATGTGGGTGAGCTCCACTCCTGGTATGACCCTGAAGGTCTTGTCCGCGTTCAACTGCCTCGCGACCTTGATTAGCTTTTTCAGGACGTCTTCGATGTTGGAGGCGTCCGCGTGGTCGGTTATGGCCATCGCCGCGTATCCGGCGACGCGCGCCCTCCTTACGAGCTCGGTGGGTATGAGGGCGCCATCGCTCAAAAGGCTGTGCGTGTGGAGGTCTATCATCGGAATCCCTCTCTGTGTTTAAATCGCGGCATAATCTTCCTTTAAAAGGTTGCTGAAAAGGCTGTAGAAAACGTCCTGCGCGACGGCCTTTCCGTTCTCCTCGATCCTGAACAGCGGCTCGTCCGACTTAAGGTCCAGCTCCTTCTTATACCGGGCCTCTTCGCCCTCTACCCCCACGAAGACATGCGCTACCGGGACCCGTCTCCCAAGGAGTATCTCCCTCTTTGCCGAGGCGAGGTCTTTTAACGAAGACTCCGCCCCTTCCCTGTCCCAGAGGAGGACGATGGAGACGAGGTTCGATGAGAACGCCCTCCAGAGCGGCCCCATGTTCCTGACCGTAGGTATTGAAAAGATGGTAAGGTCGAGCCCGCCGTAGAGCTTAAGCGTTGCAACGGGCCCGAGTGGGTTATCCATCTGGGAGAAGGCCGACCTCGCGTCCACATGCAGTCCGGGTATTCTCCTGCACTGGGCAAGGAACGCCTGAACGAGCTTGCCGGAGGTGGCAAGGATGAGGACCCTCCCGTAATTCAAGCTCCCAATCCCGGAGAACCTGCTTATGATCTTTTCCCTTATGCTTATCATCTGGTCGTTCGTAAGAAAGACCTCGTCGCGGGCAAAAGTCCCGGCTGGCTCCTCAGCGAGGACCCCCCGGGCAAGGAGCCCCTGTATAGTCACATAGACGTCGTAGTCCGGGTGCGACGACCTCTCGACGATCTCCCCTACCCTGCCGAGCGCCTTTGATATCTGTACAACCTCGTAGACTATCGGCTGAAGCCCCCTTGGGAGCGTCTCTGCCCCGGCGCGGGGCCGGAGCACCGCGTCCCTCGAGGGGAACTCAGACTCGCGCTTCCTGAACTCGTCGAGCTGTCTCATCCCCTCCATGAGGATCCCCCCGGCGCTCCCGCGTATCTTCCTCGGCGCGGTTATGGCCTTCGGGATGAACTCGAACTTGCCGTCCGTCCAGGCGAGGAGCCTGAAGAGCGCCTTCTCCTTCTCTATACCGTCGAGGACGGCGTTTAGTATGTGGCCGTCTTTTACGAATACGGCGCCTGAGCTCTCCCCGGATTTAAGCCGGAGTTCTCCTTCCTTCCTGTTCAGGTGCAGGAACTGGAGGATGTCGGCGAGCGGCATGTGATTGAGCCTGCCCTCGAGCTCCTTGGAGCCCATGCCTGAGGGCGCGGACGAAAGCGACTGCCTGACCCTGACGGAGACCTCTTCGAGGTTGACGGGTTTCAAGAGGAATATGTCGACGCCGGTCCTGAACCCCTTTATGTCGGCGACACAGTCGGATATGAAGAGGAACGGGACCTTCGCCGTGTGCGGGTTATTCCTGAGTATCTGGAAGAGCCGCTCGCCGCTTATGACCGGGAGATCGAAGTCCGCCACTATCATCGAGGGCGGGTCCTGAATGGAGAGCTCCAGTGCGCGCGCGCCGTCGCCGGCGGACTCTACCTCTAAGCCGAGCCCGGAGATATGGTCTGAAAATTCTTTCATCTCGCCTTCGTCCCTGAATGCGAGGAGGATGTGCTTTCTATCCATCAGCCGAGTTGTTCCTGCAGAGAGTATTCGTTCTGGAACTTCGTTATGAGCCCCTCGACGAGGAACTCGTCCGACGTATGAAAGCACGAGAACGTCTCGCCCCAGTTCTCCTTGCAGACGAGGGCGTAGCCCGATTCCTCGCTCAAATAAAAAGTGAAGGACGTCTCACGGAGCCTCGGGTCGTCAAGCAGTATGGGGGTCGCGTTCTTGACCTCGATCGAGCGGGAGCCGCCTTCGCCTACGAGGAAGACCTTTGCCGAGAGCGCCCCCGCGGAATTGAGGGACTTAAGGAGCGGGAGCCCCGGGTCGATGTCCCTGAACGCGAAGTACGCTATGCCGCGCCTCTGCGGCGACCGCAAGACCTCTTTGGCGACGAAGTCGTTTATCTGGTCGAGAAAGAATTCATTGAGATCCTGATTCGCGCCTGCGTCGAACGTGGCGCACCCGGCCCCCTTTTGCCCGGCGCCCGTAAGGTCTCCGAGTATCTCCCAGAAGAGCTTGTTTCTGAAGCCATCCTTCTCCCAGCGGGACCCCTTGCGGTCAGAGGCCCTTTTGAGGGCCGCGCTTACGACCTCTCCGTATCCCCTGCCGTCTTTTGGGAAAGTCGCGTTGGAGAGTATGGCCGAGGGCTGGCCCCTTGCCCGCAGAAGGTTTGCGGAAACGGCCTTCGAGATCTTCCTCGTCGCGGCGAGGGACCCGAACCAGTCGGTCTCCGGGAGTATGACGGTTATCTGCCCGTCGCCGGTAAGCCCGGCTACGTCGCAGTTCCTGATGGAGTCCACGCAGGCCCTGGCAGCAGCCTTGAGGGCCTCAAGGCCCGCGCCCTCGTCAATTGCGGGGCCGTGGTCGATCGTCAGTATGACTACCGAGAAGGCGCTGTTGTAACGCGCCGCACGGAGGGCCTCAATCCGCCCGTATTCGCTTACGAAAAAACCGTCGTAGAACCTCCCCGGCACGAGTTTTCCCGCAAGGGCTGATAACGCTTCGCTTTCCAAAAATAAAAACTCCGTAGTCTTCTCATCAGGTCCCTGCAACCGTATGCAGGGCTTCTTAATAGCCCCTTCTGCCGAAGGCGATGGAGGCCCTACATCTTGTATTTGCCGAAGTCCCCCGGGCTCATGTCCTCGAGGGAATCCAGAAAGTTCTTGGCCCCTTCCTTCAGGCCATCCTTCCCGGCATCACGCAGATCAATGGACTTCGATTTTTCGACGACCTTCGCTTCGACGAATATCGGCGCGCCGGCCCGAAGAGCGATGGCTATGGCGTCGCTCGGCCTCGCGTCGATTGTAAAGCCGCCGTCCTTCGTAGTCATCTGTATGAGAGCGTAGTAGACGTTGTCCCTGAGGTCCACTATCTCGACCTTTTCTATGGCCGCTCCGAGGGACTTAAGTATTTCCCGCAGGAGGTCGTGCGTCATCGGCCTTGAGAACTGGATCTTTTCGAGCTCCGAGGCTATGGCGCTCGCCTCAAGCACGCCTATCCAGACCGGGAGCGTGTTCTTCTCCTCCATGTCCTTCAATATGACTATCGGGACGTTGGTAAACGGGTCGATAGTAAGCCCGGAGACCTTCATTTTTAACAGCATCTGTTGCTCCTTTTTATTTTCCATGCACGGGGAACTCCGCGCGGAGCGAGTTCGGATATGCCTCCGTTACGACGACCTCGACGATGGAATCGGGTAAAGCGCCGTCATGCGAAAAACGCACTATCCTGTTGCACGAGGTCCTGCCTGAAAACTCGCATTCGCCGGGCTTCGGAGCGCCTTCCAAAAGGACCTCGACCCTTTTGCCTACGAGCTCTCTGCTCCTCTCAAGGGTTATCTGCCGCTGCGCGTCCTGGAGCCTCTGAAGCCTCTTTGACCTTACGTCCGCCGGGACCTGGCCATCGAACGCCGCGGCCTTCGTTAGCGGCCTCGGCGAGTACATGAACGAAAAGATGTTGTCGAAGCGCAAGTCTCGAAGAAGCGCGATCGTCTCCTCGAACTCGTCCTCAGTCTCCCCAGGAAAGCCGACGATTATGTCGGTCGTGACGGCGATATCCGGGTGGAGACTTTTGATGAGCCTTGCTTTCGAAGCGTAATGCGAGGCCGTGTAGCCTCTGCCCATCGCCTTAAGCACCCTGTCCGAGCCGGACTGGACAGGCAGGTGGATGTGCCTCGCGAGCTTCGGCTCCTCTCCGAAGAGGCGTATGAGCCCAACGGAGATGTCTTTTGGGTGCGAGGTTATGAAACGCACCCTCCTTATGCCGTCTATGCGGGCTACAAGGCGGAGCAACTCCGGGAAGGAGACTTCAGCGCCTCCCACGCCGTAGGAGTTGACGTTCTGGCCGAGGAGTGTTACCTCTTTTACGCCGCCTTCGGCGAGCCGCGATACCTCATCGATTATATCGGCGCTCCTCCTGCTTACCTCTCTCCCCCTCGTGTACGGGACGATGCAGTAGGCGCAGAAGTTGTCGCATCCGCGCATGATGGAGACGAAGGCCCTCTTGTCCGAGGCGGATGAGAGCCCGTACTCGCTCTCATCGATTGACGCGGACTGCTCAACGGCTACGAGCCGTCCCCTCTTTTTACTTATTTCGCCTATGAGGTCGGGGAGTCTGTGAATATTCTGCGGCCCGAAGACGAGGTCGAGGTACGGGGCCCGCTTCAAGAGTTTTTCACCCTCCTGCTGGGCGACACAGCCAGCCACACACAGGATGAGCCCAGGCCTCTCGTCTTTCAAATCCTTGAACCTGCCGAGCGCCGAGTAGACCTTCTGCTCCGCCTTGTCCCGGACAGAGCAGGTGTTCAGGATGATAAGGTCGGCGTCCGTCGGCTTGCTGGTGCGTGTATAGTTAATATTTTTAAGGAACCCAAGTATCCTCTCTGAGTCGTTATCGTTCATCTGACACCCGAAGGTATCGAGGAACACCCTTTTTACGCCTTCTGCGCTCTGCTCCATCTATCAAAAAGGTCCATTTTTTACGTAATTCGCCGGTAGTTCATTTTAAGGCCCCTGGAACTCGGTAGTCAAGGGCCTTTTTAATTAACTTGTTGTTTTATAAAGGCTTTAAACTGCTATTGTATCAGACCGGCCGCCTCTTCCTTCGGCGGTTTTACTATCCAGGGGGATTGTACGTTGTATCTGGACTCGAGCCTGTCCCCGACCTTTGAGGCCTCTTCCCTCGATTTATAAAAGCCGACCCTCACCCTGTACCACTTGACGCCCTCCTTGGTGAATTCGGTCGTGTACGCAGTGTAGCCGGATGCCTTGAGGGACTTAAGGAGCGAGTGTGCCTCTTTCAAGCTCGGGAAAGAGGCGACGTTTACCGCATACGGCTTTTTGGCGAGGGCCTTGCCTGCCTTTGCCACCTTATCAAGCCACTTCTCTCGAGCGTCTTTTGCCTTTTCCGTCTTGGAGACCTTTACTTCAGGCCTCTGCGCCCTGACCGGCTCTGCCTTACTGCCGGACTTCTGTTCAGCCGTGGGTTCGGTCTTTTTTACGGCCGTCTTTTGGGGTTCAGCCGCTTTTTTTTCTATGGATGGGGCGGGCTCTGCCTTTTTCAAAACGGCCTTTTGCTGAGGCTTCTGCGGCTCCTCGGGGGCCTTTACAGTGTCGGACGGCTTTGCCAAGGGCGCGGTCTCCATCGCAGGCTCAGCGGGCTTTGTCTCCGCCTTCCGCGCCTCAGTCGTAAGGACGTCAGCGCCCTGCCCCCTCTCTGACGGAGCGGCCTTTGAGCCCTCTTCCTGGAGCCCTATCCTCACTCGCCTGGATATGACCTCTTCCGTCGTGTCGTCCTTCTTGCATGACGGCAGGAGCATAACGGCCATTAGAAAGGCGGCGATCGATAAGGCTGAGATGGTTTTCAGTTTAGTCTTACCTTGCGGCGTTCCCAATCGAGGCCTCCGTTTTTTCATGCTTTAGGATGCTTGGCGTTATGAATACGAGGAGCTCCTCGTTCTGGAGCTCCTTCGACTTCGATTTAAAGAGGATAGGGCCGATGACAGGTATCTCGGAGAGATACGGGACCGAAGAGTCGGTGCCGCTCTCAACGGACCTGTAGAGCCCGCCTATGACCACGGTGTCGCCGTCGCGGACAAGCACGTAGGTCGACGCGCTCTTTTCCGTCACGCCGGGTATCCCGTCGACGGTCCTGGAAAAATCAGCCTCGCTCTTTTCAGTCGATATGTTCAGGAGGACGAACCCGTCGTCGGATATCTGGGGCGTTACGGTAAGGTCGATGCCCGTGGAGATCTCCTCAAGGCCGGACGAAGACGTAGTCGTGGTATCCGTGGACGTCGTCTCTGAGGACTTCACCCTGTATGTCGTCCCGCTGTGGATCTTGGCGGCCTTGTTGTTTATGGTGGCTATCCTAGGCCTCGAGACGATTTTCAGGTCCCCCTTGGATTCCGCGGCGGTAAGCTCGAGGTCGAGCGTCAGCTTGCTCGAAAGCGACCCGATGATGATGCCGATGCCTGATGTCGGCGACGCTACGGGGAGGTTGACGGCGAAGCTCCTGCCGCCTGTCGATGTCGAGAGCGACTGGCCCCCTGTGACGGAGTCCGACCCGGAGTTGTACGCCCCTCCCCACTGGATTCCGAGCTGTTTGGAGAAGGTAGAAGACGCCTCGACGATGCGCGCTTCTATCAAGACCTGCGCCGCGGGGGCGTCCACGCTTTTTAAAAGGGTGCGCGCCCTTATGATGTTCTTCGGAAGGTCCCTTAAGATGACGGAATTCGTCCTCGCGTCCGAATACGCGACCCCGTCGGCGCTCAATATGCCCTTCAGCTGGGGCACGGCAATAGCCGGGTCCGCGTAGTTGAGTTTTACCGTCTCTATCGCCATCTCGTCCGAGAAGTCGACCTTTTTCCCGACCCAGAAGACGTTATTCTGTATGGTATATGTGAGCCCGTTCGCCTTGATGATGATCTCGAGGGCGTCCCTGAACGGGATGTCCTTGAAACTAACCGAGACCTTACCGGAGACACCCTCGCCGAGTATGATGTTAAGCCCGCTCTGCTGCGCGAGCGCGCGGAGCACGTCTGTAATGTCGGCCTCCCTCACCTCGATGGAAAAGAGC
The DNA here is from genome assembly GCA_001797465.1 of Deltaproteobacteria bacterium GWB2_55_19. GTDB lineage: Bacteria > Desulfobacterota > GWC2-55-46 > GWC2-55-46 > GWC2-55-46 > GWB2-55-19. The sequence continues at coordinate 225,142 of MGPQ01000012.1, forward strand.
CTCTTTTCATTCCGCAAGGCATCCTCGGCCTGGCTGGAGGATGCGGGGGCAGGGATAATGAAAATGATGGAGAGTACGAGGAGGAAGGACGCGAATGCGCGTCCTGAAGGCATGTTTGACCTCATTTTTTAAGCTCCGGGACCTCTGTGAGTTCGAGCCTTATCGAGCCGTTTTCTCCAAGAAGTATAACATGAGTCCGGCCTATATCAACGATTTTTTGGCCGCCTATATGGCTCCCTTTGTAGACGATATGCTCGTTGATGATAGCCGACGGACGCGTCTCGTTGTAGAAGACGGCCTTAAGCCTCAACTCCTGCTGAGGGGCCGTCGAAGGGCCGGCAACGCGCACCTCGGGGACAAACGGGTCCCTTCCCCACGCGAGAGGCTCTGCCTTTGTCTCAGGGAGCGCGTTCCGTAAGGAGAGGGATTCTTCAGCCGCGCCGGCAAAGGGAGCGATCAGCAAGGATATTGTTATTAATAGCATGGGTATGGAGGTCTTCATCTTCCGTAGCTCAATATATAGGCGCTGAGATATACTTCGGCCGTAAGGTCAGCGGCGTCGCCGCCCTCTATTACGAAGTTATCGACGATCATGAGCCTCGGGAGCCTCTCGATGCGCTCCAGGTAATCCCCGAATGACTGGAACTTCGCCTCCATCTTTATCTGGAACGGGAGCCTGGAGAGCTCGCCCTTTGCCTCGGGCTCCAAAGGCTTTATCGAGACTATCCTTATGCCTCGCGAAAAATCGCTCTCGGAGAACTCCGAGAGTATCCTGGAGACCTGCTTATCCGACGGCAGCCGTTCCTTGAGGCTTTTGAGCCCCCCCTCTACGGTCTTTAGGTTTACGGAGGCGTCGCTGACGGCCTTTGACAGCCCTTCCGACGCCCGCGACTGGGCCTCCGCCATCTGTATCTCTGTCCTCAGGGCCTCGCTACCCGACCTCAGCGCATGCATCTCGTCTATATTCCTCTTATAACCGAACTTGTAGAAGAGGAGCGAGAGTATGACAAGGACGCCGACGGCGAGGGCCTCCCGCTTAAACGACTTCAGGAAAGAGAAGTCCACGTCCTTCAAGCGCCTTAGCGCGTCACCATTCATAGATCACCTCGCCTGTCTTTCTCAAGGTCGCGTAGACCTCGAAGTCATAGACGGATGTGCCGCCCATCTCCCTTTTTTGCGAGTACGAGAGGGCCGCGTCCCTGAAGCTGCCGGAGTTCTCTATTTTGAAGATGAAGTCGGCGATCGCCCTGTTGTTCGTGGCCGAGCCGAGGAACTTAACCTTTTTGTCAGTCGTGCCCTGTACGTCGGATGTGGAGAGGGACCGGAGCCACACGCCCTTAGGCACCTCGTGGCTGAGCTTTTTGAGCACGAACGACCAGGATACCCTCCTGTCCTTCAGCTCAGAGGCGACTCCAAGCCTCTGGCTGAGCTCCCCTTCCGCCGCGTGTATATCCGAGAGTTTTTTTGTCAGGAGCGCGTACTCGGAGCTCCTCTGCGAGAGGGCGTCTTTCTGGGAGATGAGCGCGGCCTCCACGGCCTTAAGCCCCTTCATCTCCGTTCGCTGGAGCGCGAAGACCGCTGTGAGGAAAAGGAGATAGCAGGTAAAGGACCCGATGAAAGCGAGCCGCCACTTCCTTATGCGCCATCCCCGCTGTATCTCCTCGGGTATGAGGTTTATGCCCTTCATGACTTTCTCGCGGCGAGCCCTACGGCTACTGTCAGGCACGGGGCGATCTCGGCGAGTTCCGTCCTGTCGAACGCCTTCGGTATCTGTATGGACCTCAATGGGTCGTCCTTGAATATAGGGACCGCTATCATCCTCGAGATGACCGCCTCTATGCCCTTCAGCCTTGACGAGCCGCCGGAGATGAAGAGCTTGGCGACGCTCCCCTCCCTGAACTGCGCCTGGAAGTAATCGAACGACCGCTGGACCTCGGTGCAGAGCCTTTCGACGGCCTGGGTGAGGAGCTTCTTCGCCTTGTCCTCATCATTGTCTTCGGCGATAAGGCCGAAGGCTATCTTGTAATCCTCGGCGTCCTCCTCGGGCTTACCCAGCCCAGAGGCGAGGCACTTCGTGAAGTCAGCGCCTCCCATCCCTATCTCGCGCGTAAAGGACAGCCTCTTGTCTTTGAAGATCGCGAGCGTAGACTTGGTCTCGCCGATATCGAGCATCGCGTAGTTGACGCCCGGCTCCCAGGCGTTGTTGATGTTGAATGAGAAGAGGAGCGCGGAAGGGACGACCTCGAGGACACGGAGTTCGAGGCCCGCGTCCCTGAAAAGGGCGATGGTGCGTTCCACGTCGCTCCTTACCGCCGCGAAGGCGACGATGGATACGGTATTGTCCCCGGGTTTAGCCGCCTTTGCGGCGCTCATGTAATCGAGGATGAGGTCTGTTGGGGATACCGCGATGGCGAGGTCTTTCCGCACCTCCCAGCGGACCGCCTCCTTCAAGTCCTTTTCCGGCATGATCGGGAGTTTCAAGTGTTTGAATATGAGAGAGGGGCCGTTCATAAGGGCCGCGGCCCTCCTGCCCTTTATCCGTTTGGCCTGCAATATGCCGGAGAGAAAAGGAGGCGTCACAGGCGCGGCCTCTCCGCCCTCGCTCGGCAATCTGAAGAGGGCCGCGCCTGCGAGGGTATAGGAGCCTTCAGCCCCAACGAGAGAGACGACCTTCACCGAATACGACCCGATGTCAACGCCTATGAGGTTGTTTTTGCCGGGTAGCATCATCCCTTACGCGCTTTTATTATGAGCCCGGATTTGAGTCTCATGACTTTTTTAGCCGCCTCTTCGCCCTGCGGGCCTGTTCGGTCTTTCTCAAGGAAGCGCTCGTATGCCTCCAGCGCCTCCCTTGTCCTGCCCTGCCTTTCCAGCGCCACTCCAAGGTTCAAAAGTGCGTCAGCGTAGCCTGGGTCTATCTTTAAAGCCTCTTTGAGCCTCCTGACCGCTGAGGCGGCATCTCCACGCCTCTCGAGGAGCGCGCCAAGGTTATTGAGCGCTTCGATGAGGCGCGGGTTCAAGTCGAGCGCCTCCTTGAGGAGCGTCAAGGCCTCTTCCTCCCGCCCAATGAGAGCGAGAGCGAGCGCGAGGTTGTTGTAGTATGCCGCCTCGACAGGCCTTAGAGCGAGTGCGGACCTGAATTCCTTTTCCGCGTCCTCGTACCGCATGGACTTGAACAGCTCAACGCCTTTGGCGTTATGCGTCGAAGGGTCCGCCTCCGCCCCCGGTTTCTGCGGCGCGGCGATAGAGGTCTTAAGCGCGTCAAGTCCGGGGTCGTCATTAGCGGCGCGCTCCACCTTCTCAACGGAAGAGAGGATCGAGTACGCCGCGTACCCGGCCGGGAGGAGAACGGCGAGCAAAACGGCAACGATAACCGGGGCCTTGGGCCGCCTTCTAACCACGGAAGGCGGCGTAAACTCAGCCGGGGGGTTATAAGCTGATTTGGCGGCCTCGATTTTTTTAAGGGCCTGGTGTATTAGGCTCATCTATGGGTGCACCGTGAAGTTATAGAACTCAAGGCCTATGAAGAGCCCGGCTATGAAGGCAAGGACAAAGGCCGATAACGCAACTTCCATCGCTCCCATGTACCTGCCATATGAGGGGACTGTCTTGCCTCCGGCGACCGCCGTTGTGCCTCTATTTTGCAGATACCCGTCAGACTCGAGTTCGGATACCGCCTTCCTGACGGTCTCGGCCTCTATGGTACGTTTCTCGTCGATGAATGCCGCGGTAAGGGCCCTGTCGCAGACTATATTTATCATCCTTGGAATCCCCTGGCTCTTGTCGAAGACGAGCCTCATGGCGTCCTCCATGAACTCGACCTTTCCGCCGCCGGCGACCTTCAGCCTGTTTTCGATATACGACCTCGTCTCCAGGAGGTCGAGCGGGTTCAGATGGTATCTTACGATGATCCTCTGATTGAGTTGCCGAAGCTCCGGGAGAGAGAGCTTTTCCCGAAGCTCAGGCTGGCCGACGAGGACTATCTGGAGGAGCTTCTCTTTTTCCGTTTCGAGGTTGGAAAGGAGCCTGACCATTTCGAGGGTCGCGGGGTTAAGGTTCTGCGCCTCGTCAATGATGACGACGGCCGTGCCGCCCGAGGACGCCTTTTGCAAAAGGAACCTGTTGAGCTCGTCGAGGTGGTCCTTTACGGTGTCCTTTTCGGGGTTAAGGCCGAAGTCCGCGGTGATCGTCTTCAACAAGTCCTCTTCAGAGAGGACCGGGTTTAAAATAAGCGCGCTCTCGGCAAGTGCGGGCGGTTTTTCAAGGAGCGCCCTGCAAAGCGTCGTTTTCCCCGTGCCGACCTCCCCGGTAAGCAGTATAAACCCCTTTCTCTCCACAATGCCGAAAGAAAGTAAGTCTATCGCCTCGCTGTGCTTCTTGCTCAAGTAGAGGCACTTGGGGTCCGGCGTTATGTGGAAGGGCTTTTCCTTGAGGAAAAAGAATTTCTCGTACATTAAAGGCCTTTTTCTCAGGATTTCAGGTGGCCTTTGCCACCACATGACTAAAAAATCGGCAGTTTTGGGGAAATCTATAACACTTTTTTCAATAACCTATTAAAAATTAAGGCGATTATATCCAGTTCAACACCTTTTTGAAAGAAAATTATCTCACCTGAATTCGTGCCACTCTATGATGTAGACGTTGACCGCCCCGCAGTCACCTGAGATGGTCACTGTATCCGTAACCGTCCGGTACTGGTCGTTTGTCCCGCCATCGGTCAAAAAGAGCCCGCTCGCCGGGGGCGGCGCAGAGTTAAGCGTCGGAGAATATGTCCCGGTAAGGAACGATGACGGTATGGCCACCCCTCCGCCTCCGCCAGAGCTCGTAGGAGAGCCGAATACGAGCGTCTGCGTCGCGCCTGCCGAGAGCGTCACGGCGGAATTCAGGTACGCCTGAAAGACGTTAGAGCCGCCGGCTGATGAGTCGTTGAAGGCGAAGTAGCTGGCGGTATTTGGCGTCATGGAGGTCGTTGCGCTTATATTCTTAAGGACCATGGTAAAGGAGACGGTAGAGCCGCAGGAGGCGGACGCCGGGGAGAGCGACCCCCAGTACTGTATATTCGCCTTGTTCCAGCCGGTAAAACTGACAATATCGGTCCCTGACGAGTTCAAATATGACGCCGTGACCGTCGCCGTGGTGTCTGTGGTGCTGTTCGGGGCTATGAGCGCGACCGTTGCCTCGCCGTTTGCGTCGGTCACAGCCGTAGCCGGGGAGAGCGTGCCGCTCGTCGTGGAGAAGGTCACGGTCTTTCCGGCAACCGGCGTGGCGCCTGAGACGAGTGTCGCGGTCATGGTGTAGGTCGCGCTCCCGTCGGCGTAGACCGGGCCGATCGGAGAGTGCGCGAGTGAGAGCCCGTAGGCCGTAACCGTCACATAGGTGCCTATCTCGGCCTCAGAGCCGTTGCATCCGCTCCTGGGGCTAGGGATAACAGGGAATGCGACCACCTTGTCGGATATGACCGTCTCGGTCGTCGAGTATGTAATTGAAAATGACTTTGTGCCGCCCGAAGGTATGTCGTTTGCGGAACTGCTCGATTTGAACGACACCTTGTCAGCGTTGCACGAGCTTGTCCATCCAGCCGGAGGGCCGACAGACGAGCAGGTCCAGTTGCCTCCGCCGCCCGGGAAAGATATCTCGATCTTCTTAAGGGTACAGGCGCCTCCGTTATAGACAGACCAGGTAAGGGTCTTGTTCGCGGTCCCGCTCGCGATGACCGAAGGAGCGACCGTCGCCGAGTATTGGGAGATAGCGCCGGAATTAGACGTCGCCGTGTTCGTTGTCGCGCCCCCAGAGGCCGTGCCGTAACCGGAGAGGCAGTAAGCCTGACCGATGGACCCTGTGATGGTGTAGGTCCATGAGAATACCCCTGTTGAGCCGCTTCCGAGCGATGAGATGGACGACGGCGACGGGCCGCTTAAGAGCGTCTCGGTCGCCCCTCCGGCGCACTGGGTCAGGGCTGAAGGCGCGAGATTTATAAGGGCCGACGCCCCGTTGTTCTTGACCTCCATCTCAACTGTAACACTCTGCCCCGTTATTACGCTCTCAGGTGTAACGGTGATAGAGGCGGTGAAGTTGCCGATGAGGACTGTATTCGAGTTAAGGAGTACGGAATTTGCTGTGGACCCGGAGTTTGTCGCGCGCGTCGTAAAGTAGACCGTCCCGGTGGAGGTGACGCTATACAACCATATTATCACCCCTGTTTGCCCCGCCGTGAGCGAGTACTGCGTTTTCGCGTAGACGACGGCGCCTGTCGTGTGGGCGGCGGCTGTCGTCAGGTTGCACCCGCGCGTCACGCCGGTAAAGGTCGTCGCGGTCATCCCGGTGTAACAGATGTCCTCTGAGTCGATCCTTATGGCCCCTGGAGAGGTGAAGCCTGTGGTCGACGCTACGGTTATAACCGTAGCCGAGGCAGAGTGGTTGCCGTCGAGTGCCGTCGAGCCATAATAGGGGCCTTCGGATAGGGTCGCAATCGCGCTCGATGGCGTGGGCGGCGTAGGGGTAGATGTTATATTCGATTGGGTAGCGGTAGAGCGGTTCGTAACCTGCATGGTGAGCGTTATAGTCCCTCCGACGCCGAGGGACTCAGGTGTGGCGACGAGTGTCGGCTCAAAGGACCTCCGTGTCCATGTCGGTAGGGCGCCCGATCGCGAGAACCCGCCCTGTGTGTCTACGGTAACGCTCGTAAGCGTATCCCCGGCGACGTCCGCCGAGGCGGCGAGCGACAACATCGTAATATTGAAGACGAGGCTCCCGCCGGGGGCCAACTGGCTCGCCGATGAGCCGTTACTGCACGCGCCGGAGCCCTGCATGAGCGCAAAGGTTATCCTGTCTGGCTCCGCCTCCCTTATGCACCACCCTGAGGGAGGGACGGTAGCTGTGCTGAAGTTGTATTTTGTATCATCGATCCTGAAGGTTATCTCACGTATGTACTTTGTGGAGCCGGTATTGTTGGTAACGGTAAATGGGATTACGGCATTCGGGTCCTGCATGGTGACTTCCGTTGACGCGGGGACGGTGACTGAAAAAGTCTCGGCGGCCCCTGCGAACGAGTTGAAGAGGAGCGCCACAACAAAGGCGAACGCAAAAATGATGTTTGTGCGTGCTCTCATACTGGCTCCTTTAAGGCGTTCTGCTGAAACCGGAGAAGACCTCTCTCCTCGCGTTCTGATGCCTGCCCAATGATATCACGGCCCTCATGCAGGAGTCGTACGGAGGCCCGGCGGGTTGACCGCATGTGGAGCCGGTGCCGAAGTTCGTTTCATCCGGGTGGGCTATCCTGAGCTTATAAACGTCCCCGATGGCGCCGGTTACGCGAGCGGTGTATGTAAGGGTCGCCGGAGGCGCGGTCTGGACCCGGTAGCGGACCGTCTCGGGGACCTTCGCCGTAGCCGAGCTTGCTATGAGTGTAGCCGAGGCCGCGGGGTTGTTGCAGTCCGCTACGCTGTTGTCGTAGAGCTCAAGCGCCATGTTGGACGCCGACGACCACGCGAGAGAGACGTATACCGTCCGGGCGGGGTTCGCGCCTGTTACAGATATCACGGACTCGAACGGCTCGCATTTGTTCGATGCCGTAAGGGTCGAGTCCCTTGACTCGTATTCAAGCACCTCAACGTCCATTGTGCCTCCGCCGATGGGTTTGGCGAGGTATCCGTCCTTCCATAGCCAGTAAGTGCTTATAGGCGTTCTCTTAAGATGGCCTATGGCGGCCTCAAGCCCGCCCTCTGCCGCGAAAAGCGCTCTTGAGGATAAGACTTCGCCGGTGGACTCCTCCACGCCCGTTGAAAATATGGAAACGAATATCACGCCCGAGAGGGTCAGGACCGCGAGGACGAGTATCACGCCGATGATCGACGCCCCGCGCCTGTTTAATATCAGCCTCCTCATCTTAAGCTCCTCGGATGGACCGAGGCCCTGAACGGCACGGACTCGGCGCCGCTTCCAAGCGTCATGTTGAGTATTATTACCCATATCTCGTTCACTGCGGCCGCAGGGGTCCCGTCGTTTTTAAGGTATTCGAAAGACGCGGTTGCCACGTTGTCGGCGAGCGTGTACTCCGGGTCGACGGCGGCCGCTCCTGTGCCATAGCTGAGTTTCAGCGTCCCGGCGTCGTACCTTAGCCCCACCCTCTCGTAATTCGTCGTTACGAACTTCAAGTCGGTGGCGGTCCATGTCGTTACGTCCGCGGCCTGCGGCGTGCAGGAGTTTCCGGCCGTGGTACAGCGCATAAGGCGCATCTCGCGGGAAGCCCTCTCGACAACGAGCCTCCCCTGGGACGAGAGCTCTTTCCGTACGTCCCCGGTTTCAAGCGACTTCGCCCCCTGGAAGAGGATGGAGGAGACGACGGTGCCGATGATGCCGACGAGGACGATGACCATGACCGTCTCGATAAGCGTGAACCCCCTTTTATCGAACGGAGCGGTCATCATCAGTGGCTTGTCATGACGGTCACAAAGTCCGCAGAACCGCCCCCCCACGATACATTCACCCTCACCCTTTTGGCGTTTATGTCGGAATCCGAGCAGTTAGGCATAGTGCCGTTTGATGTGTCAAGATCGGCCTCCTGAACGCAGAAGACCTCGACCTCGCGGGTGAACCTGTCGAACGGCGCGGGTAGCGCCGCCGGGGTTTCAGAGACTACCGTATTAAAGCCGTTCGCCTTTTTGTCAGCTATCAACCTCTCCACCTTCTCCTGCGCGAGCGCGGCGGCCTGCGCGAGCGTCACCGCGTCGGGCCTGCCGGACAGGCCCGCGAAGTACATGAGGATACCGGTGCCGGCTATGGCCAGCACCACTATCACCATTACGACCTCTATGAGGGTAAAACCCCGTTCGTTTTTTATCATTGGGCCGTAGCCATGCCGGTAACCGGCGTAACTGACACTGTCCCCGTAATCGCGCCCTTTGCGACAGTTACGGTCTTAGAGGCCGTAAGCCTCATTCCGTCGCTGTCGTAAGGCACGCCCATCGTATCGAACTCCAGTATCCCGGGCGTCGAGCCGCCGAAGTCCGCCGAGACCTGAAAACCATTGAGGTCGCCGGTGTCCATGCGTACGCAGAAAAAGGAGTCGCCCGACGACGGGTTCCTTGCGCTCTCCACGGCTCCGGAGCCGTTGGGGTTTTCGCCCCATGTGCCGTTATTGTCCGCGTCGTTTACTATGGTGTATTGGGCAGAGCCGGGACAGCTCGCGTCCGCGATATTTATCCTTATGCGGTACCTGAAGGTCGGGTTTGTGGCGTTCGGGGTGTCGAGGTTTGAGCGCAGGAGCGCTAAGGACTGTGCGTAGCGGATGTCCTCCTGGACCTTCTTAGTAAAGACAGGGACGGAGATGGCGGAGGTCCCGCCAAAGATCATCGGATACGCTACGGCGGCGACAATCGCTGTAAGCGTGATCACAAGGACGAGCTCTATCATGGTAAAGCCCTTATTCACGGTGCGCATTATAGTATTTTGGCGAAGAACATTCAATAGTTATCGAGGTTATAGATATATATGGAGTATCCGACGTTCCCGGAGGGCTTCATCTCCCTAAAGAACCTGTAATAGTCCCTGTCGGCGAGGTAGACGCCCTGGAGCATGGTCGCGCTTATCGCGAAAGAGCCCTTGAGAGCGACCGCGTCCTTTACGTTCACGGGCGCGAGTATCGCGTAGCTCGGCAGGTACTCGTAGTCGATGCCGAAATACCTCGGGTCAGAGAGGCCGAAGTACGCGAGTTTTATCCGCTTGATATCGTTATCTTCCATGTACTTCTTGAGGCCCTTCAAGTCCTGGCCCCAGTCGAGGTTGGAATCCACAAGATATTTGTAGCCGTTCCCGGGGCCTCCGATGAACTCGTTAAAGTAAGCGAGCTGGTGCGGATAAATCGAAGCCGCAGAAAAGGCGTACCAGGCTATCAATAGGGCGAAGACAAGCTTTGCGGCCCTCGCGCTCTTTGTATTTATCAGCGGGATAAAACCGACGAGCGTGAATATGAACGGGTAGACCGGCAGTATATGGCGGATGCCGATGTTGACCTTCTGAAGCGACATCGCCGTAAAAATAATGAGCGCCGGAACCAAGAGCCACAGGCCCTTCCTGATTTCACGGACCGCTAAAAGGTAGAGTACTGAGGCGATAAGGAGTATCAGCGCCGGGATAGGCGTCTTTATGAGGAACGCGACTATAAAGTAATACCACCAGCCGGTATTTGAATACCCGCCCATGAGAAAGGCCGCTTTGCCTGTGGACGCCCCCATGACTACCCCGGCCACACTGTAAAGGTACGCCTCTGGGAGGAGCCGCCAGGACCTCGCGAAGTCGAAGAAAGGCGTTAGTGAGGATGATGCGAAAACTGACCAATTGAGAGGCTCGTAGTTGGGGCTGTCTGACCGGAACCTGAACCCGTAAATGGCCCAGAGGCAAAGATAGACGGTAATGACCAGGAGCGCGTAATACGGCAGGGCCTTTTTGCCTTCCCGCCGGAGTGCGATTGCGAAGGACGCAATAGCAATAGGGGCAAGGAGCAGAGCCGTATGCTTCGAGGCGAGCGCGAAGGCGATAGCGATTGCCGCGGCTATCGCCCTCCATGCCGTAACCCCTTTCGCGTCAAGGCAGTAGAAGAAGTAGAGCGATATGAAGAAAAAGGCGGTAATGGGGAGGTCTGTCGTTGCGATGGACGCGTTCGCGATAATATTGGGACAGAGCGCATAGAGAAAGATAGAGAGGAGCGCGCCCTTTTGCCCCCAGAGGTCCCGCGACCAGATAAATACGAATATACCGAGTAGTGTAGCGAGGATAATGTTGCCGAGCCTGCTCCAGAAAAGGATTGTGTCGCCGGTGACGCTGTTCTCATAGAGGAACTTAAGCGAATACGGAAAGAAGTTTGAGTCAGGCGCGCCCTCTGGACGGACCTTTTCGTCAAAGTCGAGGTCGAGAAGCGCGGCCGGGAGCGCGCCTGTTATGGCTCTGCCCAGGACCGGGTGGTTAAGCGGCGAGAGCCAGTCCATCCCCTTTTTCACATAGGCGTAACCGGAGAGTATGTGCGCGGACTCGTCCCATGTGTTGTTCTTCTTAAGCGCGACGGATGAAGCGGTTGCGAAGAATACCAAGAGGAGGCCGACTGCTATGGCCCATGTGATAAGGCCTGTTTTTGAACCCCCCTCCCCTCTCAAGCCTTTTTCCCTTTCATGTCTATCATAAAGGCGATCGCGTAAGCGATGAGGCTGACGACATAGAGCCCGTTAAAGCCCATCGCCATCGAAAGGTACTCGGACATCCCGCCGACGACCGCGCCGAAGATGTTCGAGCCCATGTCGACGTCCATCCTCTCCGAGCCGGCGAACGATATGCCGAAGACGAACGACGCGAAGAAGATCGGGGCCGAAATGAGGAGGAGCGATACCGCGAGTTTTGCGGTCCAGTTGAGCCCGATAAAAAGGCTCAAGGGCAGGAAATAGAGGACGATGAGCGATGCGAATATAAGCAGGTACGGGACAATGACGGACTCCATGTACCACCTGTGTATTATGAAGTTGGCGAGGAGGACGGATGAGAGTATCGCCGCGATGACTACGGAGACGACCGTCACCGTCGAGCCGAAGAGGAGCGCAAATGATGTTATTGATTTTGTCTCAAGGAGCATGAACCCGAGCCCGAGCATGAAGAATTTGAGGCTGAATGCCCCATGACGCCCTGCCGCGACCCTTATGAGCGCGAAAGAGATGACTGGTATCAGGAGGAGCATCGACCAGTATTCCCTCGGTATCTTCTTCCCGTCGAGATAGAGGAACGGCCAGTCGTCGGTGGGGAGCGTCAGAGCCCCTTTTGTCCCGAAAGATATCTCCTGGAGCCCCTCAATCGTCTTGTTTTTGCCCCTCACGCCTGGGCCCGCGACGTAGGAGATGTTGCCGGAGACCGGGTCGATCGGCGCGTATACTACGAGGTCGGCGCCGTATACGTCTTTTAATATCTCATAGAGCTTCGCGCGCATGTCAGGTCTCGGCGCGTTGTAGTTGAGCTGGAGGACTCCGTCGCCGGTCAGGAGCTCTTTCGTCTGCTTGAGGCTCTCGTAGGTGTAGACGAAGTTTTCGGTCCTTATGTTCGACATGTGAGTGAGATGGTACTGGGAGTCGAGGAAGCCTATGACGACAAGGTCATATTTTTTCTTAGTCTTGTGGAAGAAGGCCCTCGCGTCGTCAACGTGGACAGAGACCCTCTCGTCCAAAAACGGCCGGTGCGGGGACAAATGAGAGCCGAGCGTGATGAAGACCGGGTCTATCTCGACGGCGTCTATGTACGACGCGCCCTTTCTAAGCGCCATCGCCGTCTCGTTTCCGGCCCCCGCGCCGACTACCATGACGGTCTTTGGAGCGCCGAGATCATATGGTATCTCGTAGATGCGGCGGGACTCCATGATAAGGGCCGCCTCCGGGCCCTTGTAAACGAGATCGAAGTTCATGGAGCCGACCTGCGGGTTTCCGTTCGTCGTAGAGATGAAGCCGGAGCCCGGTTGCGCCGAGAACGGATAGACCTTGATCCTGCTGTACGGGGACCATACCTCGGCGCCGAAGTGGGCCGAAAAGACGAGGAAGAGGGTTATGATTATCGAGGCGGCGTTCAGATAAAAGACCCCTCTCTTCGAATACTTCCGGCTTAACCAGAGCGTCGGCACGAGGAAGACCGCGAACCAGACGAGCGGCGTCGTCCAGAGCCACCCCGCGATGGCGAAGATGACAATGCCGGCGAGCGCCCCTGCTACGTTTATGGAATAGGCGCGCAAAGGCCTGAACGCGGACATGGACCTCATCGTCTCTTGCCCGAGCGGGATGAAGTACATGGCTATTGCGGCGTAGAAGAATACGAGGACGCCCAGTATCGGGACGGACTGCGCCCTGGTGTTCGCCCAGAACTCGGGCCAGATAGACTCGTCCTTGAGCGAGTGGTCGAGGTCTATGCGGAGGTAGTCGTTAAAGTAGATGATGATGGTGACAAGGACGAGCGAGGCTATGGGGATGAACTCGATGTAATTCCTCTTCGACCTCGACGTGAGAAAACCAATGCCGATCCCCAGGAATATGGCGATCAGAATCGCGTTTTTGTAGTACGACAGCAGATATATGTTCGAGGAGACGTACCGTATGAACATCATCTCGCCGAAGAGCGTCAAAAAGCTTATGAGGAAGAGCTTAAGTCCCGGTCTCTTGTCAGTCATCAGTCCCTTCTCTTCATTCCAAAATGGAATATACCGAATGCGGCGAGCGACAGGGCGGCGGCTGAGCTCACCCACGCGCCCGCGCGAAAGCTCATGGGGCGGTACTCGAACCTTACGACATGCGCCCCGCCCTCAAGCGGCACGGCCCTGAGCACGTAGTCGGCCTTTAAAATCCGCTCTTCTTTCCCGTCCACAAAGGCCTTCCAGCCCGGGTACCAGGACTCTGAAGCAACAAGCACGGACCTCTCAGAGCAGTTGGTATGGAGCTCTACGGAGTTCATCCTGTAACTTACGACTTCGACTTTGCAGTTCCGCAGGGGGCGTCCATCCGCTTGTCCGCCCCCCTGCCACGGGACCTCTTCGAGGAAGACCGTCTTTTTAGGGTCGAAGCCGGTGCCTGAAATAATTGAGGCGAACTCGTCGGACTTCGTAATCACCCTGTAATCAGCGGCCAGATTGAAGCGCGGCACGAAGTCGAGGTTCTCATAAATCTTCAAGGCCCTCTCAGCCTCCACGCCCGTCGCGCCTGGAAGCGCGCCTATGACCTTCACGAGCCTGTATCGCTTTGATCTTATCTCCGGTATAGATACCACGTATCTAACGTTCAGCAAAGAGGGTATATTGGTCGCGTCTATCGAAGACCGCCGGGTCATTATGTCGTAGAGGCTCGCATAGTCGCCGCGTTTCATCACCTCGACCCCGTTAATGTCAAATACTCGGAAGAGGAGGTTGTAGCCAGTAAGCCGCTCCTTGTGCAGGTCCATCCTCTTTAAGATATCCCTGTCGAATTTTTCCGCGTCCTTCACCTCGACGCTCACGTCCATAGTCTTCGGCGTTACGAATACCCGGAAGAGCCCGTTCTCCTCCTCCGCCATGCGCCCGGTCATGAACCCCATCACGTTGCCCTTGTCGTAATAGGTCTCGCTCTTTGTCGAGAAGTAGTAGCCCTCGTGCGCGAAGAATAGGTCTATTGACAGCATTGCGACGACGAACCAGGGCAGGAGCCTCGTTGCCTTTGACCTGTACGCGAAGTAAAGGCCGATAGAGAATACGATGAAGAAGGCGAGTAGCCGCTTGGTGTTGAAAATATTTATCTCAGCCCTGTTGTACTCGGGATAGTCGATTCCCCGCTCCACAAGGAACGCCTTGACCTCCGGGCCAGAGAAGCCCAGGTACCCGAATGCGGCGGCAGAGAGCGTGGCGGCCGCAAGGAGGAAAACAATGACTTTCAACGCGGACTTCCGCTGTTTTCCGGCGGCCTCGACGAGCCCGTCGAGGCCGAGCCCCGTTGCGATGGAGATAAAGAGGAACGGCGCGAAGAGGAACTTTACCGGATACCTGAATTTGTCAAAAAAAGGCGACCATGCGTGGAGGTACTGGTAGAAGAAGAAGTTGCGTCCCATAGAGAGGCTCAAAAAAACGAGGCCGAGGAGCGCGAAGGGCACGGCCCTCCTCTTTGCCTTTATGAAAAAGAATATGGAGAGGACGAAAGGCACGGCCCCGGTGTATATGGTCTTAAGCCAGCTCTGGTTGGCCCAGTATTTATCCTCGCTCACGCCGTACCCGAACGGGTCGGGGATGAGGAACTGTACGAAGTCCTTGACATCCAGCGACCACGTCGTCGCCTCAAAGAAGGATAGCCCCCCTGCCCTCGTCGAATGGCGCGCGAGCTCGATGAATGGGAATAACTGCACAGCACCTAATGACAGGAAGACAACGGATGTTATAATAAGCAGGGCGGCCCTTTTGACAAGCCTCGCCCTCGGCACAGCGCCGTCAAAATCAAAGATGCCAGGGAAGAAAGCGAGTACGGATATGAGCCCGAAAGTGCCGAGGAAGACTTCAATCCCGCCGCCGGTGAACATAACCGTCATAACTATGCCGGTGAGAACGGCGTAGCCAGACGAGGCGCGCCGCAAGGCCCTAAGGAACAGGAATACCGCAAGCGGCGTCCACGCGGCGGAAAAAAGCGTGGACATCACGTTGTGCGCGGAAAAGAGATACCCGCCGAGCATGAACGCGACCGCCGAGGCGAGAGAGCCCCACTTTCCGCCCTTAAGCTCCCGGACGAGCGCGTAAGTGAATATCCCGGCGAGGAAGAAGTGTACGACAATGGATAAGTTGAACGCGAGGTCGAACGGGAATATGAGCAGTATTATATTTACGGGATAGAATATGCCCGGCTGGAGCGTCGCAAGGAGCGGGTGGCCGCTGTACGAGTACGGGTTCCAGAGTGGGAATTCACCGTTCTTTAGTATCTCGACCCAGAGATGCCTCGGAGGCAGGAAATAGACGCCTAAGTCCCTTTCCGTGAGGAGAAACGCGCCGCCGAGCGCCTGAGAGAAGTATAATGACGCGAGCGCGGCAAGGTATATGGCGGCAAAAAAAAACATTGAGGGACCGGACGCCGCGCTGACACTCGCGGCGTCGATTTTACCTTCCTAAAGTGAAGGACCCGTTACCACCCTCCTTAAGAGGGCGATAACGGGTCCGTTTAAATGCGTCTCAGATGAGGTTAGAAATTGTACTGTACCCTCGGGGAGAGGGTCGTGTTGCCGCCTGTGAAGGTCATGGTGTAAGGGTTTCCGCCGATGTCGATCGTGATGAGGACGGCGTTGCCGGCCATGGTGACGTTGTCGGCGGCGGTGACGGTAGCTCCGGCTATGTTTGCGTCATAAAGGACGGCGGTCGTGCTTGCAAAGCCGGCAGTGGTGCCGAGCTGGTACGCCGTGCCCCGCACCAGGAACTGCGAGTGTAGGATGTTCGTGGCCCCTGATATCGCCCCGCCTATGCCCTTTGCGGTGGAGAGCCTCGCGTCAGACTGCAAGTCCACGAACCTCGGAATCGCCACTGCCGCGAGTATCGCGAGAATGACGATGACCATAACCAGCTCTATAAGCGTAAAACCTTTATTCCCTCTCATCCCTGCCTCCTTTTGGTTATTGAATATGAACGATTGTAGCTATAACACAGCCCTAAAAAGCTGTCAATATATTTGTTTTACTTGGAGAAAAACGCCTTACCATCTCTCGTAACCGCGAGTCGACGACCTGATCATCCCCGAAGACGCGTCATAATTGTACCTGTTTCCGAACGGGTCAACTGGAAAGCCTTCGGGGTCCAGGGTCATCGTCTCGACGTACTTTCCGGATATGACTATCCTGTAATCGGCCCCTTCGATCCCCCGTTTCGAGGCGTCTACGCCCCTGTCAACCATCTCTTTTAACGATATCGGCAGTTTTTCGTTAAACATTAGATAATAACTGAGGGCGCTCCTTAAGTTCGACATCTCGACGAGCAACGCCGTTTCCTTGACGGTCCTTACTGACGAATAGTATC
>MGPQ01000012.1:241698-295002 GCA_001797465.1 Deltaproteobacteria bacterium GWB2_55_19
AGGACCGCCACAAGGAGCGCCTCGATAGCCGACCGGCCTTCAACAGACCGCAATACGCGCGCCGTGGTTTTCACCCTACCGCCTCACTATCTTCAATATGTCCCACATCGGGAGGAATATCGCGAGCGCGATAAAAAGGACTATGACGAATATGAAGGCGAGGAGGATGGGTTCGAGCGTGGTGGTCAGGTTCCTTATGGTGTTGTCCACCTCGCCGTCGTAATACTCGGCGACCTTATCGAGCATATTGTCAAGATTTCCAGTGTCCTCGCCGACGGTCACCATCTGCACGACCATAGGCGGGAAATGCGCGGCCCTTGACATAGGCTCAGCGAGCCCCTTGCCGGCCCTCACCTCGTCCTCTATCTTCTTTATCTCAACGGCGAGGACCGTGTTCTCGACGGCTCGCGATACTATGTCTATGGACTGCAATATCGGGAGCCCGCTCTTGTAAAGCGCGCCCAGGACCCTTGAAAAACGCGAGAGCATTGATTTAAGGAGGAGCGGACCGAAGATCGGGACCTTGAGGCGGATGGCGTCCAGGGTACGCCTCCCTTCCTTTGTCGCGGCATACGTCTTCCACCCGAGGACGGCCGCCGCCACGATCACTATGGCAAGATACCAGTAAGAGGTAAAGGCGTTCGAGGCCTTGATGAGTATCTTCGTAGGCAAAGGCAACTCTACCTGGAAGCTCGCATACAGCTTCGCGAACTTGGGGATGACGAAGTTCATGAGTATGACGATAGCAATGGCTATCGCGCCCAGGACTATCTTTGGATAGAGGGTCGCGGCCTTGACCTTCGCCCTGTTCTCGGCGTTCTTCTCGGACATGCTGGCGAGCCTTTCAAGCACGTTATCGAGTATGCCTCCCGCCTCTCCCGCCTCTATCATGTTCGCGTAGAGCTCGCCGAAGACCTTGGGGTGCCTGGAGATAGCGCCTGAGAACGACGAACCGCCCTCTACGTCCTCCCGTATCTGTTTTACTACCGAGACAAATTCCTTTGACTGTATCTGGCGCTCAAGGGTGAATAGCGCCCTCGTGAGCGGCACGCCCGCCCCAAAAAGCGTGGCAAGCTGTCTGGAAAAGAGTATGACGTCGCGGTCATTGACCTTTTCCTTAAAAAGCGCGTCCAGAAAAGGAGGCAACGCGGCCTTCCTCCCGCCGGCAACGACACTTAATGGGATAAGCCCCAGCTTGTCCAGCGAGGCCTCAAGCTCGGTCCGGCTCGCGGCGTCCATGTTGCCTACCACAAGCACGCCCTGCCTGTCTCTTGCCCTGTACTGGAATGAAGGCATACTTCGAGATTACCCAGTTGACGGGTTGAGGCACGAACAAGCCTCAGTCTATCGACTGTGTAGCCTGGAGCACCTCCTCTACCGTGGTATATCCTCCGGCCACCGCCCGTACGCCCTGGACGCGTAGCGTCTTGAAGCCTTTTTTTCTGGCGGTCTCGAGGATGAGGTTGCTGTTAGCCTTGGCGAGTATGAGGGACCTTATCTCGTCGTCGAGAAGGAGAACCTCATAGATGCCGAGCCTGCCTTTGAGGCCCGTGTCCTTGCAGGCAGGGCATCCCGCGCCCCTGTAAAGCTGTGGGGCGGTCCCGGTGAGATTAACGCCCAGGTCGGTCAGCATGCGCGGGTCCGGGTCGTAGGCGACGGCGCACGACTTGCAGACCTTCCTCACCAGCCTCTGCCCGACGACGCACGTAAGGGCTGAGGAAATGAGGAACGGTTCTATGCCCATGTCCATGAGCCGTGAGATTGTGCCCACGGCGTCGTTTGTGTGTACCGTTGATATGACGAGGTGTCCCGTGAGGGAGGCGTGTATGGCTATCTCAGCCGTCTCCCTGTCCCGTATCTCTCCTATCATCACTATGTCCGGGTCCTGACGGAGTATATGGCGGAGCGCGCTCGCGAATGTTATGCCGACTTTTACATTTACCTGGACCTGGTTGACCCTTTTGAGGTGGTACTCTACCGGGTCCTCGACGGTAACTATGTTTTTGTCGATGGTGTTAAGGAGGCTTAAAAGCGTATAGGCGGTAGTGGTCTTGCCGCTCCCGGTAGGGCCGGTGATGAGTATAAGGCCGTACGGCCGTCTTATGATACGCCGGAGCGCGTCGAGGACGTCTGGCATGGGAGTTAAGTGCTCGAACTCGAGTATGACGGCGCTCTTGTCCAGAAGCCGGAGAACGGCCTTCTCTCCGAAGAGAGTCGGGAGCGTTGAGAGCCTGACGTCTATGTCTCGATTGCCGAGCTTGACCTTGAAGCGTCCGTCTTGCGGGAGCCTCTTTTCCGCGATGTCGAGCTCTCCGAGTATTTTAACGCGGGATATGACCGCCGGATGAATCTTCATCGGCAGGTTTATCGTCTCTGTCAGGACGCCGTCTATGCGTAGCCGTACGCGCAGCGTGTCTTCGTCAGGCTCTATATGTATGTCGGAGGCGTTGTCTACTACGGCGCGAGAGATGAGGAGGTTCACAAGCTGTACAACGGAGGTCTCCCCCGCGATTTTTTCGAGTTTCTCCGGCAGGTCCTCTTCGCCCTTAAGGAGTTCGAGGCCAGAAGACTGTATCTTCTTTATCATATCATCGAGTGAGGTCTCCATGCCGTAGTACTGGTTTATGGCCTTCAAGACCTCTGTCTCGGTCGTGACGAGAGGGACGATGTTCTTTCTCGCTATGCGCTTGATCTCGTCTATGGCGAAGACGTTAAGGGGGTCGAGCATGGCGACCTTGAGGTCGTCGCCCTCGACTGCGAACGGGACGACCATGTGCCTTCTGGCGACCGCCTCGGGTATGGTCCTTATTATCTGGGGGTCGAGTATTGCGTTGGACAGGATGATTGCGGGGATCTGGTACTGTTCGGCAAGGGCGTTCGCGATATCTTCTTCTGTCGCATAGCCCAGGTTTACGATGACCCTGCCGACCCTCGTGTTGGTCCTTTTGCCGATGCTGAGGGCCTCTGCGAGCTGGGTATCGGTCAGGATCCCCTTGGATTTGAGGATCTCGCCCATAGGCTGGATCTTTTTTACTACGGTCATCCCTTGCCTGCCATTCCTGTTAGTAGCGCCTTTTCCGGCAACATATACGAAACTACGCGTCTTGTCAACGGGTTTCGGGAGCTGTCTTAAGAGACAGTATATTGCATAACGCCTTAAAATAAAAGGGCTTACAGATACATACTTATCGTCAGCCGGCTTAAGGACTTGAATCATTCAAGTCGTGTCGTGTTATTCAACAGCAGGACAAATTCAAAGGGTCTTCCCTTGGGTTGACTTTCTACGACTCGTAGAATATACTACAGTTGTAAGCTCTTCAACTCAATGGCAGGAGGGCCATATGGCAAAAGACCCGGTCTGCGGCATGACGGTGGAGGCGGCAAAGGCCGCCGGAAAAAGCGAATATAAGGGAGAGGCCGTCTATTTCTGCTCTATCAAGTGCAAGGAGCGGTTCGACTCCGATCCCGGGTCTTTTCTCGGCGCGGAGATTAAAGAGGCCGCCCATGGGCACAGGGGCATGACGCCTGCATCCAGCGGCGCGACGGATACCGCCAAGGACCCTGTCTGCGGCATGGTCGTCGAGAAGCGCAAGTCGCTCAAGAAAGAGATGGGGGGCAGGGCCTACTACTTTTGTAGCGACGGGTGCCTGAAGACGTTCGTCGCCCCTGAAGAGGAGTTGAGGAAGATGAAAAGGAGGGTCTCTATCGCCCTCTTCGGCGTCCTCGTACTCGCCCTCTTGAGGGCCGCCTTCTTCCTCGGCCTCGCCGCCGGGGCCACAATCCTCACATGGGCGCCGATACCCCAACTCCCCTGGTTCACGTGGGGCGTGTGGCTCTTTATCCTCGTCACCCCGGTGCAGTTCATCGGAGGTTGGAGTTTTTACAAGGGGGCTTACAACGCGGTCAGCAACAAGCAGATAAACATGGACTTCCTCATCGCCCTCGGGACAACGGTCGCGTACCTCTACTCGGTCGCCGTCATCTTCGCGCCGGACATGCTTCCGGTCAAGGTCGAGGAGCGGGACGTCTATTTCGAGGTCTCGGCCGTCATCATCGCCTTTGTCCTACTCGGCAAATATATGGAAGAAATAATAAAGAAGAGGTCTTCTGCCGCCGTGCGCAAGCTCATGGACTTGAAACCCCAGACGGCGCGCGTAATAAGGGACGGCATCGAGATGGAGGTCCCTGCCGAGACGGTGCAGATAGACGACATCGTGGTCGTAAGGCCCGGAGAGAAGATACCGGCGGACGGCGTGGTCGTCGAAGGCGCATCGGCGGTAGACGAGAAGATGATAACCGGAGAATCCATCCCCGTTGAGAAGAAGGCCGGGGACGATGTAATAGGGGCGACCATCAACAAGGTCGGCCTCCTCAAATTCAGGGCAAAGAGGGTCGGCTCTGAGACCACATTGAACCAGATAATAAAGATGGTCGAGGAGGCGCAGGCCTCAAGCGCCCCCATACAGAGGATAGCCGACCAGGTCTCGGGATACTTTGTGGTCTCCGTTGTAGCGGTGGCCTTTCTTTCCTTTTTCGGGTGGTGGGCCCTCGGGAACTTCCCCCAGGGGCTCTTGAGCTTCATAGCGGTCCTTATCATCGCCTGTCCCTGCGCCCTCGGCATAGCCACGCCCGCCGCGCTCATGGTGGGCGTTGGAAAGGGGGCCGAGGCCGGGATACTCATACGCGGAGGCGAGTACCTCGAGAGGGCCCAGAAGCTCAATACCGTCGTATTTGACAAGACAGGGACGCTCACGAAGGGCGAGCCGTCGGTTACGGACATCATAAGCCTCGAAGGCGATAAGGACGCGGTCCTTAAGCTCGCATCGATTGCCGAGAAGGGCTCGGAGCACCCGCTCGGAGAGGCGATAATAAAGGCCGCAAGGATGAAGGGGCAGGACATTCCCGACCCCGAGGGCTTCGAGGCAATGCCGGGCCACGGCGTAAAGGTCCTCTACGATAAAGAGACGGTCCTCCTCGGCAACAGACGCCTCATGCAAAAATTCAAAATCCCGATAGATTCGATCGATGTCAGGTTAAGCGAGCTTGAGACACAGGGCAAGACCGCGATGCTTATCGCGAATGGCGGGAGGGTCATCGGCATCATCGGGGTCGCGGATACGCTGAAGGAGGGCTCAGTATCCGCTGTATCGGCCCTTAAGAAAGAAGGGATCGAAGTGGTCATGCTCACAGGCGACAATGAAAGGACGGCCAGGGCCATAGCCGGCGAGCTCGGCATAGAGAACGTAATAGCTAACGTCCTCCCGGGCGAGAAGGCCGGTGTTGTAAAGGGATTCCAGGCCTCTGGCAAGGTTGTCGCGATGGTAGGTGACGGCATCAACGACGCCCCGGCGCTGGCCCAGGCGGACATAGGCATAGCCATAGGGAGCGGCTCGGACATCGCCAAGGAGACTGGGGGCATAATACTCGTCCGGGATGATGTCCGCGACGTTGTCGCTGGGATAAGGCTCTCAAGGGCCACCATGCGGAAAATCAAGCAGAACCTTTTTTGGGCGTTCATATACAACGCCATCGGCATACCTATCGCGGCTCTCGGTTTTTTGAACCCCATAATCGCGGCGGCCGCTATGGCCTTGAGCTCTCTTTCTGTCGTAGCCAACTCGGCTACTTTAAAGACGTTTAAGATTGAGGTGAAATAAGAGTGAAAAAGGCTGTATGGCTCTGCCCTCCCCTGATGGCGGCCCTCGCCGCGTGGATATTCACGCTCCTCGGGTTTACCCCATGGACGGCGGTCTTAATCGCCCTTCTCCTTGTATGCCCCGGTATTATCTTTTACGGCATAGTAAGGGTGTTCCGCCATCCCAGGGGGTTTTCACCAGAGACCATCCATACCCGCGGCATGCCGCTTGATCTCCTCGCGCCCATATACGACAGGTACTGTCCGATAATAGGTCTCGGAAGGGCGTTCAGGCTGGAGACGCTCCGGCACGCCGGCCTGAGAGCGGGAGAGTACATTTTGGATATCGGTTGCGGCACAGGTGTTTTGACGAGGCTTGCGGCCCATGATGTCGGGCCTGCCGGGCGTGTTACTGGCATAGACCCCGCCGCAAAAATGATAGGGATCGCGAAAAAAAACGGGCTTGCCGAGGGTAGCCGGGCGGAGTTCATACCGGGGGTCGCTGAACACCTTGATTTTGAGGACAACCGCTTTGACTGCGTCCTTTCAAGCGCGATGCTCCATCACCTCCCCCCTGACCTGAAGATTAAATGCCTATCAGAAGCGCTCCGCGTGCTTAAGCCTGGAGGCCGCCTTGTCCTTGTCGACGTGGACAGGCCCTCAAACACGGCCTGGTGGATAGTCCTGTGGCCGCTCCTTTTCTGGTCGTTTACAGAGGGTCAGGTTAAAGGCAGGATCAAAGAGATGATGATCAATGCGGGATTTTCCAGCGCCGAAAGGGTCGGGGGCTGGGGCGGTTTGCTCGGCTTCTGGAAGGCCTTTAAGTGAGACCAAGGCCCCAAAAAAAAACGCCCGCGGCACGATGCCGCGGGCGTTTTTTTGTTTTTGTCTGAACATCTTGCGGGCAGTAGTACCTGCCGGCTAACCCACAAACGTGCACTTCGAGGCCGCGGTCCTTGTGTCCATGTTGCGGCCCCTGTTTATGTGGTCGTCTATCTCTGAGGCGCATCCGATCATCCTGCCGAAGAGGAAGGTCGTGAATGCCGCGGACTCGACCTCCTTATCCGTCATCTTTCCGGAGTTGAACGACACCCATACGACTTTCAAGAGGATGACCGCGATTACCGCGTCGACGTTCACGCAGTACACGTTCGACGACACCTTGGCGTCGAAGAGCGAGTGGACGAGGTTCTGGTAGAAGTCGAGGAACACGTTGTATATCCCCTTCTCCTCGAAGAGAGCGGATACGAACCTCTCCCTCGGGTCGTAGTTGACCTCCCTGCCCTTGAATACAGGGTGGTTGACGCAGGGGATCTTAAGATACTCGATGTTCCCGAAGGCCTTCTGCTCGGCCTTGTACTTTGCGTACCACTTCGCGTACTCATCCGCTATGGCCTTGAGGTTAAGGCCGTGTACCCTGGAGGACGGGTCTTTAAGGCCGGTCTTCCCGAACCTCTCGATGAGGAAGGCTATCGCCTCATACCCGTTGCCGCCGTGCGCGAACCCCGTGTGCGTGAGGAACCCTATGAACGCCTTGTTTATCTGTACCCTCGCCGTGTCCTCCGGGCCGTCGGAGCTGACGGCGCCCTTGCAACCCTGCGCGGATATAGTGCCGGGGCCGTTCGAGATGATGAGGCCGAGCAACATTGAGAACTCGAACCGCTCCTTCTCATCGGGCTTTCTGCCGATAAGGGCGAGGAACGCCGCGTCGGTGAAGGTCCAGCCGCTGAGCAGTTCGTCGTTCTTTATGCCGCAGAAGGCGTCCTTCGTATGTTTGGAGACAGGCACGCTGCACCCGACAAAGGACGAGAATATGCGGGAGTACCACGGCAGGGCCGTGAGCGTCACTTTGGATATCGACCTCCTGACGAGCGGCTCCCAGCCGAGCGTCATCCAGAGGCCCGCCATGAGGGCGTCGGAAGACGGGTTGCCGTTGGCGGCGTCCTTAACGAGCTCGATAAAGGCGGACTTCTTGTCAAGCGCGCCAATCGCCTTCAACATGGGCTTCGCGAGCTTGTCGTCTTTTGAGGCGACGAGCGCCTTCTTCGCATCAGCCGACATGGACTTCAGAATAGCCGAGTGGTCGAACCCCTCTGTCGGGGAGACTACCCCGGAGGTCTGGAAGAGGTCGAGGAGAGCGCTCATAGCGTCAAGCGCGCCCTTTACCCTCCCCCTGCCTATTATCGAAATAGCCGAGGAGAGGACCGTGTTAGGGGAGCTCTCCGCCTCTCTGGCCGCGTCAGCCGCGATCGCGGCGGCGTCGCCGTCGTGGTTGAGATAGGCGTTGAAAGCGATGTTTGTAAGGCTCCGCTCGTACTCGGAAGGGTACTTCTTCAAAAGCGAGAAGAAGAGGTTCTCCTCAAGAGAGCGCTTCGAGGCGTCGAGGATAGAGACGTTGTGGAGCTTCGTCACCTGTGTCGCCGGGTCCATCATGGAAACGCCTGAGGCGTCCTTCATCGTTTGTCTCGGGTACTGCGCGCCTATCTGCCTGTTTATGTGGTCTATCTGCTCGTCGTACGGGGAGACTGCCCTGACCGCCTTGAAGTCGAGCTCCTTGGGCACCTGTATGGAGGCGTCGGAGGCGAACCAGCACTTAAGCGAGAGGTCCCCCTTTGCCTCGAAGTCGGGCTTTATGCCGTTAAGCTCCATTACCTTTGTGAGCGCCTCGGGGATGTACGCGATGTTCGTTACGACCGCGCCCTTTTTCGAGGCTATCGGCGTCTGCGGCGTGTATATGCCGTTCACGCCGAAGTAGTCCATGTACCACTTTTCCTTGGCGTTCGCGTCGTCGCCGGAGCCCGCAAGAGACCCTGCGTGGCCGCAGGCCTTTGTGAGGCGCGCCTTCCAACGGCCCACGACGCAGGCTACCGTGGGTTTCCCTATCTCAAGACCGTGCTCGTAGTACCCGCCGGGCTCGGTGTAGATGACCGCGGCCTTCGACCTGTCGTCGTTATCGAGGGCGTGGAAGAACTCCTTCGGTGCGTAGTGGATGTAGACGTCTTTTCCGCTCGATATCGAAGTCGTCGTTCCCCACCCTTTTGTAAGGAGGTATACGGCTATGGTGGTCGTAAAGTTGCCGGAGTTAGAGAACAAGGCGATAGAGCCCTTTACGAGGGATTCCTCAGGCTTGTTTCCCCCGAGCGCGCCGCCTATCCTCACCTTGTTCCAGGCGTCGGCGACGCCAAGGCAGTTACCGCCGAAGACGTCCACGCCGTTAGCCTGGCAGATCGCCCTTATGACCCTTGCGTCGTTGACCGAGACTTTTTCGGTAAGCACGATGACCTTCTTGAGGTCAGGGTTGTGCCTTACAGCCTCGGCGACACCGTCCTTCACCCCTGATGGGGGAAGGTATATGACGGCGGTATTGAACTTGAGCCCGGCCTTTATGCCTTCCTTTATCGAGTTGAAGACCGGGATGTTCCCTGCCTTTGTCTCGAGGAACTGGCCGGACCTTCCGGGGCTCGTGCCGAAGACGATATTGCCGCCCGAGTAGATGTGGCTTACGGGAGTAACCGTCCTGGACTCGTTTCCGAGTATGTTAAAGACGCATACCCTGTCCTCCCTCGTGGCTATCTCGGAGAGGGAGTTTATCCCGACGTAGTACGGGAACTTCTTGACGCCTTCCTTATGCATAGTCGTCCTCGTATGTGAGTTTTATGTGGCTAAACCCCGGCGTTTTTCCTGGCGGAGGCCGCGAGGGCCGGGTTCGCATCTGCGAAAAGTCCCCTGCCCTCCCTCTCCATCCACTTGTCGACCGAGAGGGCGTAGTTGACGACCTCGCTCATTGCGGAGTCGTGGCCGAATATCCTGTACGGGAGCTTCAAGTTCTCGATCGTGTCCCTCAAGTAGGCCATGCCCCTTATGAGGTTCGGGCCGCCCCTGCCGACGACTACGAAGAGCGGGGTCGGGCCGTTCTTGTGGAAGAAGTCCTTCAACGCGTCGGCCATCGCCCTGAATGTCTCGTATATGTCGGTGTTGTTCGCCTTGCCGCCTATGATGAAAAGGACGTTGGACTGCTTCAGCCAGTACTTGAATACTATTCTCGATATCTGGAACATCTTCTCGTACGGCGGGTTGCCTCCGAAGTCGGACGAGATCGTCGCCCTCTCGCCGAGGAGCTCGGTCACAAGCGCGTTCGCGCCGCCGCCGAAGGTCGGGGCGGTAATGGTCCCGCGCGGGTTCATGACGAATACGTCGCTCTGACCCTGGTAGGTGCGGAGCTGGTTTATCTCCTGCTCGAATTCGGAGTAGTCGGAGGCGAAGAGGTGGGCCGGGAGGCCAAGCCTCTTCCACGCCGGGTTGTCCTGGTCAAACGAACCCTTGAAGTCGCAGGCGATTGGCGTAAGCCTTCCCTTTGAGTCCGGGGACATCCTTATGGGGTTCAATTCCAGGGTGGCCATCCCGTAGTTGTTGTAGAGCGTCCAGAGCTTCGGGAGGTTCTGGACGAGCGGGCTTATTATCTCGCTCGGAGCGCCGAGCTCGGTCAGCGCGTTCGATATGTGGAATGATTTAAGGCCGGTGAGCGCGTCGAACGGGACCTCTTTTATCTTGTCCTTCGGCAGTTCCTCTATGTCCATGCCGCCGTGGTGGGTGATCGTCATGGTAGGGGCGCGGAAGACGGTGGAGTCGCTGATCGAAAAGTAGACCTCGTGCTCCGCCGGGACGCCGCCCTCGAAGGTGACTCCGTCTGCCTTGGCTACGGAGTTGCCGAAGGCGTGCTCAATGAAGTAGAGCCGCTCCTTTTCCTTGAGCGCCGTCGTTATGTCCTTTGCCCTGCCGATGAGGCCGGCCTTACCCTTTTTTCCAACGCCGCCCTTGAATACCGGCTTTATGAAGACCTGACCGCACTTCTTTATAAGGTCTTTTATTTCATCGACGCTCGCCTCCGGGCCAAGCACTTCGGCTGTCGGGAACTCGACGCGCTTAAGCAGCTCTTGTCCCCAGAGAAGGCCTGTGAGTTGCATAACTACCTCCGTTATCCTTTTTCAATAAAAGCAAGCTGTTAACGGAATTACCTGATGCGGAGCATCAGGTAATTCCCGATAGCGCCTATTACCTGATAGCGTCAATTATCGCGTTAAAGGTCGCGCTCGGACGCATCGCCTTTGCCGTCTTCTCCCTGTCCGGGTGGAAATATCCGCCGATATCCTGGGGCCTTCCCTGGGCGCCGTTGAGCTCTCCCAAGATCTTCGATTCGTTCGCCGCAAGGTCAGCCGCCGCCTTTGCGAAACGCCTCTGGAGGTCCGCGTCCCTGGTCTGGGCGGCCAGGGCCTCTGCCCAGTATAAAGCGAGGTAGAAGTGGCTCCCGCGGTTATCAAGCTCGCCGACCTTGCGGGCCGGAGACCTGTTGTTGTCGAGTATCCTGCCGTTCGCCTGATCGAGCGCGTCGGCAAGGACCTGGGCCTTATTATTTTTAAACATGCTGGCGAGGTGCTCCAAAGACACTCCAAGGGCCAGGAACTCGCCGAGGGAATCCCACCTCAGGTACCCCTCCTCAAGGAACTGCTGTACATGCTTTGGCGCCGAGCCCCCGGCGCCGGTCTCAAAAAGACCGCCCCCGTCCATAAGGGGGACGATTGAGAGCATCTTCGCGGACGTGCCGAGCTCGAGGATCGGGAAGAGGTCTGTCAGATAATCGCGTAGCACGTTGCCGGTTACGGAGATAGTGTCTTTCCCCGCCCTTATGCGCTCAAGTGATAGGCGTGTGGCCTCCACCGGGGTCATGATCCTGATGTCGAGCCCCTTGGTGTCGTGGTCCTTGAGGTATTTCTCAACTTTCCCTATAAGCTCCCTGTCGTGCGCCCTGTTCTTGTCGAGCCAGAAAATGGCCGGAGCGCCGGTCGCGCGCGCCCTCGTTACCGCGAGCTTTACCCAGTCCTGTATGGGCGCGTCCTTTACCTGGCAAGCGCGGAAGATGTCCCCTTCTTCGACAGACTGCTCAAGCAGGGTCTTACCTGAGGCGTCAACTACGCGGATAGTCCCGTTTCCGGGGGCCTTGAAGGTCTTGTCGTGCGACCCGTACTCCTCGGCCTTTTGGGCCATGAGGCCGACGTTGGGGACGGTCCCCATCGTCCTCGGGTCGTAGGCGCCGTGTTTCTTGCAGTCCTCGATGACTTCATGATAGACGCCGGCGTAGCACCTGTCCGGTATCACAGCCTTGGTGTCGCGGAGCTTGCCGTCAGGCCCCCACATTTTTCCGGACTCGCGTATCATGGCGGGCATGGAGGCGTCTACGATCACGTCGCTCGGCACGTGCAGGTTGGTAATGCCCTTGTCCGAGTTGACCATCGCGACTTCAGGGCGGTTCTTATAACATGCCTTTATGCCGGCCTCTATCTCGGCCCTCTTTGCCTCCGGCAGATTCGCAATCTTCGCGTAAAGGTCTCCGAGCCCGTTGTTGGGGTCTACCCCAAGCTCCTTTATCGTAGCGGCGTGCTTCTCGAATACGTCCTTGAAAAAGACTGTAACGGCGTGTCCGAACATGATCGGGTCCGAGACCTTCATCATCGTACCCTTGAGGTGGAGCGAGAAGAGCACGCCCTTCTCCTTAGCGTCCTCTATCTGCACCTCGAAGAATTTGCGGAGCGCGCGCCGGCTCATGACGGCCGCGTCTATGACCTCGCCAGCCTTAAGGGCTGTTTTTTCCTTGAGGACAGTCGTCTTGCCGTCTTCTCCGACGAACTCGATCCTCGCATTTCCGGCCTCAGCGACGGTCACGGACTTTTCAGAGCCGTAGAAGTCGCCGTTGTCCATGTGCGAGACATGGGTCTTTGAGTCAGCTGACCAAGCGCCCATCTTGTGCGGGTTCTTTTTTGCGTAATTCTTGACGGAGACCGCGGCCCTGCGGTCGGAGTTGCCTTCGCGGAGCACCGGGTTTACGGCGCTCCCGAGGACCTTGCCGTATCTCGTCTTTATGTCCTTTTCGGCGTCGGTCAATGGGGCCTCCGGGTAGTCCGGGACTTTATAGCCCTGCGACTGCAGTTCCTTTATGGCGGCCTTCAACTGGGGGATGGATGCGCTGATGTTCGGGAGCTTTATGATATTGGCCTCCGGGGTCTTTGCGAGCTCGCCCAAAGCGGTCAACTCATCCGGTATCCTCTGCTTCTCGGTCAGGTTTTCGGGGAAGTTAGCGATGATCCTCCCGGCAAGAGAGATGTCCCTCGTCTCGACCTCGACGCCGGCAGGTGCCGTGAACGCCTTTATGATAGGGAGCAGGGAAAAAGTCGCCAGCATGGGTGCTTCATCGATCGCGGTATAGATAATCTTTACGGACATGCATCCCTCCTGTTTGTTTGCTCGACACGAATTTGGGCGTATAATTTGAGGCTTGACTAAACCAGAATTTCGGTATTTTGTCAAGTTTCCTGAGCTATTATGGGTGCGGCCCGCTAACCACTCGGCTGGCCCCCGCACAGAGCGATAAAGGCAAAAAAAAACCGCCCGTGCGCAAAAAAATGATGAATTTATCCATCGTTTTTTGCCCAGACGGTCGGCTATTGCTTATGCCTCCGCTCCCCGGTGGTTGCCACCTTGATTCCGTCAGTCGCGAAGGTCCCGGCGCGTTAGCGCCTTCTATTTTCAGCGTAAAAATAGTACAGGAAAGGCCTTATTTTGTCAAGTGGGAATTTGTCGTCGTAAACCGGGAAAAAAGGCTTTTTCGCGATCCGGCCTCAGGGGAGGTCGAGCCTTTCGAAGAAGGGTTTGAGCTTGTCGTAGGTATCGAGGAGGTGCTCGGGTATGACCTTTATATCCGCGAGCACCGGCATGAAGTTGGAGTCTCCGTTCCAGCGCGGGACTATATGGATGTGGAGGTGGTCATCTATCCCCGCGCCGGCGGCCTTTCCGAGGTTGAAACCGACGTTGAAGCCGTCCGGCTTCATTGTCTTCGTGAGGGCGGCTGTCGAGTGGCGCATGAGCCTGAAGGCGTCTATCGATTCCTCAGGCGTGATCTCCTCAAGCTTCGCTACATGCCTTGCCGGGGCGATAAGGAGGTGGCCGCCGTTGTATGGGTACTTGTTAAGCATCACAACCGAGACGGAGCCCGCGAAGAGGACTAAAGACTCTCTCGGGTCTTTCGAGCCTGCCGTGCAGAATATGCATTCGTCAGGCTTTTCGGAATGTATGTACTCAAGCCGCCATGGCGCCCATATCTGCTTCATGTCAGGACTGTTTGTCCGTGTTGATCCTTTCCCGTATTTCCTTCCCTGCCTTGAAGAACGGGACCCTCTTCGACTGTATGAAAATATTCTCGCCGGACTTGGGGTTTCTCCCCTGGCGCCCTTCGCGTTCCTTGATCTTGAAGGAACCGAAACCACGGATTTCGACTTTGTCGCCCTTTGAAAGGCTCGTGGACATGGAATCGAAGAGGGTGTCGACTATTACCTCGATGTCCTTTCTTGAGAAGTTGCCGACCTTTGAGGCCACGATTTCGATAAGCT
Source organism: Deltaproteobacteria bacterium GWB2_55_19 (assembly GCA_001797465.1). Lineage (GTDB taxonomy): Bacteria > Desulfobacterota > GWC2-55-46 > GWC2-55-46 > GWC2-55-46 > GWB2-55-19. Next base: position 255,772 of record MGPQ01000012.1, read on the forward strand.
CACTCTTGGTCATACCCCTTAAGCCTCCTTCAATTGCACTACTCTGGTTTTGGTAACATGTACATGACCCTCAAACCCGAAAAGAGGTCCGTGAGATTGTTTATGGACGCCCTTCCGAGGATATTGCCGAGAAGCCCGAAATCCTTCCGCTCCGGATATATCACCTCAGGCTCCCCTTCAATGCCGGCGAGCTCGGCAGATAGCTTTATCGCGCTAGATAGGCCCCCGAGTTCGTCTATAAGACCCTTTTCCTTTGCCTGAGCCCCTGTAAATATCCTGCCGTCGGCTATGGCCCTGACGTCTTCGGGTTTCAAGCCCCTGCCCTCGGCGACCGCTTCTATGAACTGGTCGTTGACGTCGTCGATGACCGCCTGGAGGAGCTTTCTCTCCTCGTCCTCCATCTTACGGAGCGGCGAGCCGACGTCCTTGAACTTCCCGCTCTTTACCACATAACCCTTAAGCCCGATCTTTTGAAGCAGCTCCTCGGCGTTAAAGAACTCGACTATGACGCCGATGGAGCCGGTTATCGTCCCGGGGTTCGCGACTATCCTCTCGGCCGCGACAGCCGTGTAGTAGCCGCCGGACGCCGCTATCGTGCCCATAGAGGCGACGACTTTTTTCTTTTCCCTGAGCCTCTTTATCTCCCCGTGTATCTCCTGCGAGGGCCCTACGGCCCCTCCCGGAGAATCGATGCGGACGACTATGGCCTTTACATCGTCTCTTTCCTCGAGGACCTTTAGTCTCCTCAAGGTCTCTGACGGATCGATTATTATGCCTTCAAGCTCTACTATCGCAACCTTGTCGGAGGTGCTGAAGGCCCCGCCGGTGAAGGCCGCAATCGCTATGGAAAGCACGAGGACTATTACAAATACCGCGCCTACGGCCGCGAGCAGGGTCTTGATCTTCTCTCCCATAGCGCTTTATGCGCCCTCAGCCTTTTTTATGGTCCTTATGGACAGCCCTATCTTGTTGTCGTCAGGGTCGACGTTCAACACCTCGACCTCGACGATATCGCCTACCTGGATGTCCGCGCCCTTTTTCTTGCCGCGCGAGAGCTCAGAGACGTGGACGAGGCCTTCGAGACCTGGCTCGAGCTCGACGAAGGCGCCGAAGTCAGCTACACTCGTCACCCTCCCGTCTATCGTCATCCCGGGCTTGTACCTCTCGCCGACCCCCTCCCAGGGGTTCTTCTCGAGGAGCTTTGTGGAGAGGGAGAAACGCTTGTTCGCGCTGTCGATATTAAGGACGACGGCCTCTATCTCCTGCCCCTTTTTCACGGTCTCAGAGGGGTGCTTGATCTTCCTCCATGTAAGGTCCGAGACGTGGACGAGCCCGTCTATGCCGTCCTCTATGCCGACGAAGACCCCGAAGTCCGTGATGTTCTTAACGGCGCCCTTGATGCGCGTCCCCTTCGGGTAGCGTTTTTCGGCGTCTATCCACGGGTTGGCCTCGACCTGCTTCATACCTAATGAAATGCGCTTGGCGGCGGGGTCTGCGTCGAGCACCACCACCTCGACGTTGTCGCCGATCTTCACCTTCTGCGACGGGTGCTTGAGCTTCGTCCAGGACATCTCTGAAATGTGGATGAGCCCCTCAAGGCCGCTCTCAAGCTCTACGAACGCGCCGTAGTCCGTGATGTTTACGACAATGCCCGCTACCTTAGTGCCTGATGGATAGCTGTCCTTGACGGTAAGCCAGGGGTCTTCCTTGGTCTGTTTGAGGCCAAGAGAAATTTTGCCGTCTTCCTTGTTGTATTTCAGGACCTTTACCATGACCGTATCGCCTATCTTCAACACCTGGGTCGGGTGCGTCACCTTGCCCCAGGAAAGGTCGGTAAGGTGTATGAGGCCGTCTATGCCGCCGAGGTCGACGAACGCGCCGTAGTCTGTGATGTTCTTTACGAGCCCCTCTATGACGGACCCTTCGGCGAGGGTCTCGAGGGTCGACTTTTTAAGGACCTCCCGCTCGTCCTCAAGGAGGCTGCGCCTTGAGACGATGACGTTGCTCTTGCGCCTGTTGTGCTTCAACACCCTGAAGGCGAACCTCTGCCCTATGAGCTTGTCCGGGTTCCTTACCGGCTTCAGATCCACCTGAGATCCGGGCAGGAAGGCCGTAACCCCTTTTATGTCGACATAAAAGCCGCCCTTGATCCTCTGCGTGATTATTCCGTCGATGGGCGTGCCCTTGTCGTGGGACTCTATTATCACGTCCCATATCTTTAACTGGTCCGCCTTGGCCTTCGAGAGGACTATGTAGCCGCGGTCGTCCTCGCGCCTTTCAAGCAGGACCGCTATCTCGTCGCCTACCTTGACAGTGGGGTTCCCGTCCTTGTCGAGGAACTCCCGGAGCGGCACATGGCCCTCGGACTTGTAGCCGATGTCCACCATTACGGAATCCTGTGTGACCTGAACGACCTTCCCCTTGATGATATCCCCATCCTGCAGTTCCTTTACCTCTGATTCGAAAAGCATCTCGAAGTCAGACTTCGGGGCATCACCTGAAGATTTTTCTTCTCTCCCTATCATTAATTCCAAACCCTCCCCCTGTCGTTTTCTATGAGATAAAACAATATCATAGAGTGAAACTAAAGTGCAAATTATTTCATCGCCAGCGCCCCTATGCGGCGCACTACCTCTTCGACGACCCAGTCCGGGGTCGAAGCCCCGGATGTAACGCCGACTTTTTGAGCGGACGCGAACCACGCCGGGTCAAGTTCTTCCGCGACTTCGATGTGATGTGTCTTCGGCTGGATCCCGGTGCATATCTCGGCGAGCCTCCTTGTATTCGCGCTGTTCCTGCCGCCGACTATTATCATGCAGTCGACGGTCTCGGCGAGGTCCCCGCTCTCCTTCTGCCTGATCGACGTCGCGTTACAAATCGTATTGAAAACTTTTAATTCAGAGGCCTTTTTTAAACAAAAGGAGACAACGGCATCGAGCTTTTCCATCGGGAGCGTCGTCTGGGCGATGATCCCTATCTTCTTCTGTCTCGGGAGGTCCTGGAGCCCCTCCGGCGAGTCAGCGACCCTTATCCCCTCGGAGCCGTAGCTTATGAGCCCCTTTACCTCTGGGTGGTCCTTTTCACCGACGACTATCACCGAATAACCTTCAGAGCTTAAGAGCGAGACGAGGTCCTGCGCCTTCTTTACGAACGGGCACGTGGCGTCGACGATGTTGAGCCCCTTGTCCTTCGCCGACTTTATCTCGTCGAGCTTCGCGCCGTGGGACCTGATGATGACGGTCCCTGATGCTATATCCTCAACGCCCTTCTTCGCGTATACGCGGGACTCCTCGAGCCTTTTGACGACCTGCGGGTTGTGGATGATCGGCCCCAGGGTATATATCTCCCCCCTCGTCTCGGACGCGCATTTGTTGGCGAGGTTTATCGCCCTTTTAACGCCGAAACAGAAGCCTGACGACTTTGCTACCAATATCTCCAACGTACTCTACCTACCCTATTTATTTAACTACGAGACCGGCCTTCCTTGCGCAATCGAACGCCATTTCCACCACATCAAATATCCCCAGCTCACTCGTGTCTATGCGGACGGCGTCTTCGGCCATCTTAAGGGGCGACTCCTTCCTCTCGGTATCGCGCCTGTCCCGCTCCTGTATCTCGGCGCTCACGTCCGCCTTGGTCTCTCTCTCTCCCTTTAGTTCCAGGTGGCGTCTCTCTGCCCTCACCTCAAGCGACGCGTCGAGAAATATCTTAAGCTCCGCGTCCGGGAATACCACGGTGCCGATGTCCCTCCCCTCCATGACTATGCCGCCGTCTTTGCCGAGCGACCTCTGGAAAGAGACGAGCAACTCCCTTACAGACGGGTTTGCCGACGAGACCGAGGCGAGAGAGCCCGCCTTCTGGGTCTTTACCTCGGCGGAGAAATCCCCGTTGTTTATAATTATCGCGTTCTTTGCCTTGTCAAACCCGAGCCTTACGGAGGCGCAGAACTCTTTCATGGACTCGTTATCGGCAACGTCTATCCCGGCCTCGTCTGCGGCGAGCGCAAGCGCCCTGTACATCGCCCCGGTGTTTATGTACCTGAAGCCGAGCTTATCGGCGAGCGAGCGGGCGACGGTGGACTTTCCGACGCCGCTCGGCCCGTCTATGGCTATGACAGGCCGCCCCCTCGTCAACTGACGCGGACCCTTTTGAGTTGGTCGAAAAACCCCGGGAAAGACACATCAACGGACGACGCGCCGTCTATCTCGACGCCCTCATCCGACCTTAAAGCCGCCATTGCCAAGGACATCGCAATCCTGTGGTCGCCGTGGCTCTCAATCTTTCCGCCCTTGATCGACGCGCTCCCGACGCCCTCGATGACGATGCCGTCAGGGAGCTCGGCGTTCCTTACGCCGACCCTTGAGAGCGCCTCTGACATTGCCGCTATCCTGTCGCTCTCTTTTACGCGTAGCTCTCTTGCGCCGGTTATACGCGTCGTCCCTTCCGAGAACGCGGCGGCTACGCATATAATAGGGAACTCGTCTATGGCCGGGAGGAGTTCGGCCCCGGAGACCTCGGTCCCCTTGAGCCTTGAGGTCTTGACGAGCAGGTCGGCGACCGGCTCACCGGAAGCGACCCTCTCGTTTTGCACTTCAACTGTGCCGCCCATCTTCCTGAGGACGTCTATTATGCCGGTCCTCGTCAAGTTCACGCCCACGCCCCTTATAAGGAGTGCTGAGGCGGGTGAAATCATCGCGCCGACGACAAAAAAAGCGGCCGAGGAGATATCCCCTGGCACTTCTATTTTACACCCGATCAGCTCGTTTGTCGATCTGACGCTTACGGAATTTTTATCTGTTCTGACGTCGGCCCCGAAGAGACAGAGCATGCGCTCGGTATGGTCCCTCGACTTTTCAGGCTCTTCAATCACCGTCTCGCCTTCGGCGTAGATCCCGGCGAGCATGAGCGCGCTCTTGAGCTGTGCCGAGGCTATTGGCGTCTTGCAGGTTATCCCCTTGAGCTTGCGGCCGGATATGGCGAGCGGGAGGTTGTTGCCGTTGTTTCTGCCTGATATGGAAGCCCCCATGAGCGAGAGCGGCTCTACGACCCTCTTCATCGGCCTCTTTCTCAATGACGCGTCCCCGGTGATGACCGAGAAAAACGGCTGGGCGGAAAGGAGCCCCGTAATGAGCCTCGTCGTCGTGCCGGAGTTGCCGGCGTCTATAACGTCCGCCGGCTCCGTAAGCCCCCGCATCCCATTGCCCCTTATGACGACCCTGCGGGAGTCCTTCTGAAGGTCGATCCCTATGCCCATCGCCCTGAACGCGCCTATGGTCGATAAGTTATCCTCGCCTTCGAGAAAGCCGGTAACTTCCGTTATCCCGCTCGCGATAGACCCGAGCATCACGGCCCTGTGGGAGATGGATTTGTCCCCAGGGACCGTCATCTCTCCCTTAAGCCCTCTTCCGGGGACGGCTATGATTGCGCCTCCGAATATGTCTTTTTTGAATGTGGTCATTTGTCCTCTGCGAGCTTTCCGGCCTTGTTCACGAGCGAGTCCCTTATGGATTTGGCGCGCGCGAAGTCGTGTTTGAGCCCCTCGACGTCGTTGGCGTCTATCAGCGTCTTGAGATTCGCGAGCCTCTTTTCAAAATCGCTTATAGTCTTTAAAATGGCGTCGCTGTTCATGGCGCAGATATCGGCCCACATCTCAGGCGAGCTTGACGCTATGCGCGTAAAGTCCCTGAACCCGCCTGCGGAGTATGATAGAGCGTCCACACCCGACTTTTCAATGTCGCCGACGGTGTTTACGAGCGAGTAGGCTATCATGTGGGGCAGATGGCTTACTGCCGCGAGTATCGCGTCGTGCCTTGAGGGGTCCATGACGACGACCTCTGACCCCGCCGCCTCCCAGACCTCCTTGACTGTGGAGAGGGCCTTATCATCGGTATTATCGGTCGGCGTGAGTATGCATCTCCTCCCCTTGAAGAGGTCAGGAAAGGCCGCCTCCACGCCGGAATGCTCTGTACCGGCTATGGGGTGGCCGGGCACGAAATGGACGCCCTTGGGAATAAGCGGCTCGCACTCGTCTATTACAGCCTTTTTTACTGACCCGACGTCTGTGACTATCGCGCCCTTTTTCAAGAACGGCGCGGCTTTTCTCACTGTCTCGCCTATTTTCAGAACAGGTGTTGCGATGAGGACGAAGTCGGCGTCTTTGACGCCCTCGCCGACGTCCTGCGTGAATGAGTCGACTACGCCGAGCCTTTTGGCGGCCTCCAGATTGGCGAGCCCCCTGCCGACGCCGGTAATGGAGCCAGCGAGCCCTTTTCTTCTGAGTATTATGGAGAGCGAGCCGCCGATGAGGCCGACGCCGATTACGGTTATCTTTTTGAAGTAAAAAGCCATGGCATTTTCCGGAAGGGCTGTTTTTTTGGAAGAGAGTCCTGGAGGGCCTTTAAAGGCCCTCCAGGGATAAAGCGGATGTTATAATGTCCTGCCTATTGAGACCGCGACCCTTCTCACTTCCTCCATGAGGCTGGCGAACTTTGTCGGTTTGAGCGACTGCGCGCCATCGCAGAGGGCGTTCTCCGGGTCTGGGTGGACCTCTATCATAAGCCCGTCGGCGCCGACGGCCACAGCCGCCCTCGCAAGCGGCAGGACGAGGTTCCATCTGCCCACGGCGTGGCTCGGGTCGATGAATACCGGGAGATGCGTCTCTTCCTTCAGGACCGGCACCGCGCTCAAGTCCAGCGTGTTCCGTGTAGCGGTCTCGAAAGTGCGTATGCCGCGCTCGCAGAGTATTATCTGAGAGTTCCCCTGCGCCGCGATGTACTCTGCCGACATGAGGAACTCCTTTATGGTGGCGGACAGGCCGCGTTTCAGGAGCACCGGCTTCTTCGCCTTGCCGACCTCGGTCAAGAGTCTGAAATTCTGCATGTTTCTCGCGCCTATCTGTACGATGTCCACGTATTCGCAGACGACCTCGGTATCGCGCGGGTCCATGAGCTCGCTTATTATGGGCAGGCCCGTCTCTTTCTTGGCTTCTCTCAAGAGCTTCAACCCTTCAACACCGAGCCCCTGGAAGTCGTAAGGCGAAGTCCTCGGCTTGAACGCGCCGCCGCGCAATATTGAGGCCCCGGCGGCCTTGACCTTCTTCGCGCAATCTACGAGCTGTTCCCTGCCCTCGACACTGCATGGCCCGGCTATGACCTGTATTGCGGTGTCTCCGATCTGCACGCCGTTTATATTGAGGACCGAGGCTTCCTTCCTGAACTCCCGGCTTACCAGCTTATATGGCTTAAGTATCGGCATCACATTCTCGACGCCGGGAAGCGCCTCTAACGAGATCTGCCCGAGGAGAGTCTCGTCCCCTATCGCGCCTATTATCGTCCGCTCCTTGCCCTTCGATATGTGGACGGCGAGGCCCGCAGATTTTATCTTCTCGACGACGTGATCGACGACTTCCTGTGTCGAGTCTCTTTTTAAAACTATTATCATAAAGTCTCCCCTCATGTTTTTTTGGGTTCTATGCCTTATCTTACGGATTCGGCAAAGGTCTTCAAGAACCTTTCATTCTCCTCAGGGAGCCCCACCGTGACCCTGATGTACTCCGGGAGGTTGTAGCTCGCCATCGGCCTTACTATGACGCCCTTTTTAAGGAGCGCCTCATACACCTTCTTGCCGTCGTTGACCTTTATGAGGAAGAAGTTCGCCTCGGTCTCGACGCACTCGCATCCAAGGGCGCGGACCTCCTTGAAGAGTAATTTGAGCCCTGTTTCGTTATTCTCCCTCGTCCTCTTAAGGTGCTCCCTGTCATCGAGCGCGGCTATCGCCGCGACCTGCGCGAGCGAGTTTACGTTGAAAGGCTGGCGCACCCTGTTAAGGAAGCCTATGAGCTCCGGGTGCGCTATGCCGTACCCTATCCGTAACCCGGCCAGCCCGTAAATTTTTGAGAAGGTCCGGAGCACAAGGACCGGCCTGCCTTCCGCGATATAAGCGAGGCTTTCCGGGAACTCGGAGGACCTTACGAACTCGAAGTACGCCTCGTCCACGCAGACTATAACGTTGTCGGGTACGTCTCTCATGAAGCTGGAGAATTCGGACGCCGTGTTTATCGTGCCTGTCGGGTTGTTGGGGTTCGCTATAAATACTATCCGCGTCCTCTCGTTGATCTCGCGCGCCATGGCGAGTAAATCGTGCTTCATATTATTGAGCGGCACGAGCCTCGAGACCCCGCCCATGCACTTAACGACTATCGGATAGACGGCGAAAGACGGGTCTCCCATGACGGCCTCGTCCCCCGGGCGAAGCAACGCCCTTACAAGCAACTCTATTATCTCGTTCGACCCGTTGCCGAATATGAGCATGGAGGGGTCTACGCCGATATTCGACGAGAGTTTTTCCTTCAGGTAATAGCACGAGCCGTCCGGGTACCTGTGGAGGTTTGGAAGCGCCTTAGAGACCGCATCGAGCGCCTTCTTCGACGGGCCAAGCGGGTTCTCGTTCGAAGCGAGCTTTATGGAGCCGGTAATACCCAGTTCCCTCTCAAGCTCCTCAATCGGCTTACCCGGCGGATACGGCACGAGCGAAGCGATGTTATCGGGGACCGTGAGCTTAAGGGGTTTCCGCACTTTCAGCATTTTTCGTAGCCTTGTGAAAAAAATTAGAACTGCTGTGACTTCGAGTAAGAGCCGAGCACCTTCAAGAACGAGCAATTCGCCTCAAGCGAGTCTATCGCAGTCTTTATAAACTCATCCGAGATATGGCCGTCCATGTCGACAAAAAAAACATACTCCCACGCCTTGGTCTTAAGCGGCCTCGATTCTATCTTCGTTAAATTTATCGTCCGCTCGGCAAAGGGTTTCAACATCGAGTAGAGCGCGCCGGGCGCGTCCTTTATCGCGAACATGATGGAGGTCTTGTCTGCGCCGGTCTTCCTTCCGGATTGCCTGCCTATGACAAGGAAGCGCGTGAAGTTGTTCGCGTTGTCCTCTATCTTCTTTTCGATCACGCGCAGATCATAGAGGCTCGCCGCCGCGATAGAGGCCACAGCCGCGGTCGAGGGGTCCTCCGAGGCCATCTGCGCCGCCATGGCGGTTGACGAAACATCAAATACGAGCGCGTTCGGCAGGTTGCTCTTCAGCCAGAACTTGCATTGCGCGAGCGCGTGCGGGTGCGAGCAGACCTTGGCGACGTCAGAGAGCTTCCCGCTCTTATTCAGGAGCGAGAGAGAGATCTCGAGCATCACTTCAGCTGAAATCTTCAAAGAGGATGATACGAACATGTCGAGCGTGTGGCTTACGACCCCTTCGGTCGTGTTCTCTATGGGGACCACGCCGAAGTCGGCCCTGCCCTTTTCTACGTCGTCGAAGACGTCGGCGATGTCTTTTTTGGGTATGAACTCGCCGGAGAGCCCGAAGTGCTGCATGCAGGCCTGGTGGGTGAACGTCGCCACCGGCCCGAGGAACGCTATCTTTATCGGCTTTTCAAGCGAGAGCGAGGCGCTCATTATTTCCCTGAATACGCTCCTTAGCGCCTCTGTCGGGAACGGCCCGGTGTTCGCGTCAGCGAGACGCTTCAAAATCTGCCTCTCCCGCTCAGGGGCGTAATACTCCCTCTGCTCCCTGGATTTGACCTTGCCGACCTCGATAACGAACCCCGTCCTCTTGTTCAGGAGGTTCAGTATTTCGAGGTCGACTTCATCTATCTTTTCCCGGAGCGCCTCTATCGTAACGGTCTTGTCCATTGCCTCTGCGATTAGACGATTTCTTTTTACAATCAAAGGGATAGATTAATTTATTATTTGATAAAAATCAATAGATTATTTGAGGATGGAGATGAGGCAGGAGAACATACCGGCGGGAATCGTGAAGGATTTTGAAATGGTGCGCACGGCGCACCCTACCCTACTGAACAAAGTGAAGCCCATCAAAATTGTTTTTCGCAGTAAAAAAAAATAAAACAAAGACTTTGTTGGGCTTCGTTCCTCAGCCCAATCTATGTGCTCGCAAGCCCGTGTTTTGCAGGATTGTAATCGCATATCATGCGCTTGCGTTGGGTTACGCTCCGCTAACCCAACCTACATTACTGCTAATATATCTTAGGTTCGGAGAAAACCCCCATAGAGCGGAATTTTTTATAGCGGGCTTCAATCAGGGATTCCTTGTCAAGGGATTTAAGTTCCTTGAGGGTGGATGTGAGCGCGGCTTTGAGGTTCCTGAACGCGGTCTCGGGTTCCCTGTGGGCGCCGCCGATTGGTTCCTTTACGATCTTGTCGATTACGCCAAGCTTCTGGAGTTCCGCGGCCTCGATCTTTAAGGCCTTTGCCGCGAGATCCGCCTTTGAGCCGTCCTTCCAGAGTATAGCGGCGCAACCTTCGGGGGATATGACGGAGTAGGTGGAGAATTCGAGCATAATGACTTTATCGGCTACCCCTATGGCGAGCGCGCCGCCGCTGCCGCCCTCGCCTATGACGGTTGCGATGACCGGGACCTTGAGCCTCGACATGACGAGGAGGTTTGTAGCGATCGCCTCAGACTGTCCGCGCTCTTCCGCCCCTATGCCGGGGTACGCCCCGGGGGTGTCGATGAAGGTGAATACGGGTTTCCCGAACCTCTCGGCGAGTTCCATCAGGCGTAGCGCCTTCCTGTACCCTTCGGGGTGCGGCATGCCGAAGTTCCTTAAGACCTTGTCCTTGGTGTTCCGCCCCTTCTGCTGGCCGATGACGACGACCGGCTCGCCGTCGAGACGGGCCACACCTCCGGCTATCGCCGGGTCGTCCCTGAAACACCTGTCGCCGTGGAGCTCGATGAAGTCATCAAAAATGTTCTGGACGTAGTCGAGGGTGTAGGGCCTGTCAGGGTGCCGCGCTACGAGCGTCACCTGAGATGGCGTGAGCTTCGCGTAGATGTCCTTAAGAAGCCCCTTTGCCTTCTTTTCGAGCTTGGCTATCTCGTCGGCGTGGCGGGTCGCGCCTTCAGCCTGAAAGGACTTGAGCTCTTCTATCTTTTTGGCTATCTCTTCGACAGGTTTCTCAAAATCGAGCCAATGTCTGTATACCATCTAAAGTCTTCTCTCCTTGAAGTTCAAGCAATTATAATATTTTAATCTCCGCGCCGTCTATAAGCTCTTTTAGTTTTGCCTTCATCGTTTCATCCAAAGGGTTTACCTTAAGCTCCTCCGGGAGCCCCAGGACCACCTCGCGGTCAGGGGGCAGGTACATGTGGAGGATGACGGGGGAGGCGCCTTTGGCGGCCTCGAATACGGTTTTAAGGGCCGTGAGCTTATCCGCCGTAATGGACGCGCCGTCGGCGTGTACGTGCATGGAACGGGTCTTGACTTTCTTGTCCATCTTCCCGGCGTCTTCGAGGAGGGCGATGTCATTGGCTACTATCTTTACGTCCTCGCCTTCCTTGTCCAGCCTGCCGATTATGAGGAGGGGCTTGTCCGACGTGATGGCCTCGCGGGCCTTTCTGTAAAGCTCGGCGAATACGACTATCTCGACAGACCCCGAGAGGTCCTCGACCCGGAGGAAGGCCATCCTGTCGCCCTTCTTTGTCGTGACCTCCTTTACTTCGGTCACGATGCCGCCGATAGTCACTTCGGCCTCGTTCTGCTTGTCAGTGAGGTTTTCTATCGGCCCCGTCGTGTAGAGCTCAAGCTCGGACTTAAGGTTCGCGAGCGGGTGTGACGAGAAGAAAAACCCGAGCGTCTCCTTTTCGAACGAGAGCGTCTCTTTATCAGTCCAGTCAGGGTAGGACCCTGAGGCGAGGGCGACCGCCTTCGATGCCGGGGCCGCCTCATTGCCCAGGACGTCGAAAATGGATTTCTGCCCGATGTCCCTGTCCCTTTGGACGCCCTGGGCCATCTCCATGGCGGCGTCGAGCGAGCCGAAGAGCGCCGAGCGCTTCTCCCCGGTAAAGTCGAAGGCCCCGCACTTTATGAGCGACTCGACGACCTTCTTGTTTACCTTGCGGGAGTCCTGACGGCTCAGGAAATCTATGAGGGACGTGAACGGGCCTGACGCCCTGACAGCGAGTATCTCGTCTATCGCCGCGTCGCCGACGTTCTTTACCGCCGCGAGGCCGAAGCATATCCGCTTGCCCGAGACCGTGAACTCCTTTGAGGACCTGTTGAGGTCCGGCGGGTCTACGGGTATTGAGCGCTCTTTGCATTCGTTTATGTATTTTACGACCTGGTCGGTATTTCCCATGTCGGAGCCGAGGAGCGCGGCCGTGAACTCGACGGTGTAGTGGGTCTTCAAATACCCGGTCTGGTAGGCGATGAGCGCGTAGGCGGCGCTGTGGCTCTTGTTGAAACCGTACCCCGCGAACTTGGCCATGAGGTCGAATATCCTCTCGGCCTTTTTAGGCGGGATGTTCTTTTTCTTTGCGCCGTCCAAAAACTTCGTCCTCTCGACGACCATGACCTCGTCGAGCTTCTTACCCATCGCCTTACGGAGCACGTCGGCGTCGCCAGGGGTGTAGCCGGCGAGCACCTTGGCTATCTCCATGACCTGCTCCTGGTAGACCATGACGCCGTATGTGTTCTCCAGTATGTCCTTAAGCTCCGGGACTTCGTAGACTATCGGCACCCTCTTGTGCTTCCTGTTTATAAAGTCGTCCACCATGCCGCTCTGGAGCGGCCCCGGCCTGTAGAGCGCTACCGCGGCGATCAAGTCCTCGAACGTCTCGGGCTTGAGTTTCCGTAGGAGCTCCTTAAGGCCCGAGGACTCAAGCTGGAATATGCCGTTCGTGTCACCCGAGGCTATCCGCGCGTACGTCGCGGCGTCGTCGAGCGAGAGGTTTTCGACGTCGAGTGTCTCTCCCCTGTTCTCTCTTACGAGCCTTATCGTCTTATCGATGACGGTCAGCGTTTTCAGGCCCAGGAAGTCGAATTTGACGAGCCCGATCTTCTCGACGTCCTTCATCGGGTACTGGGTCGTGATGACGTCTTCCTTCTGGCTCTTATATAACGGCAGGTACTCGACAAGGGGCTTATTCGATATGACGACGCCCGCCGCGTGCGTGGACGCGTGGCGCGGCAGGCCCTCTAAAGCTATCGCGACCTCGATCAGGTCCCTTACCCTCGGGTCGTCCTCAACAAGTTTTTTGAGCTTCGGCTCCTGTTCTATGGCGTCGCTTATGGTGATGTTAAGGGTATTGGGGACGAGCTTGGCGATCCTGTCGACGTCTCCGTAGGGCACATCGAGCGCGCGCCCGACGTCCCTTATGCACGCCTTCGCCTTCATCTGTCCGAAGGTGATTATCTGCGTGACGTTGTCGGCCCCGTACATGTTCGTCACGTACTTTATGACCTCATCCCTCTTCTCGAAGCAGAAGTCGATATCTATATCAGGGAGGCTTATACGGTCGGGGTTTAAGAACCTTTCGAAGAGGAGGTTGTACTTTATAGGGTCGAGGTTCGTGATGCCGAGCGAGTACGCCACAAGCGAGCCTGCGGCAGAGCCTCTCCCCGGCCCGACAGGTATCTCCCTTGAGCGCGCGTGCTCGATGAAGTCGTTGACTATGAGAAAGTAGCCGGGGAAACCCATCCCCTTTATAACCTTCAGCTCCTTCTGGAGCCTCTCGTGGTAATGCCATCTTACGGAATCGACGTCGATGGACTTGCCTGACATGGCCGAGAGCCTCTTTTCCAACCCTTCGAGCGCCTTTTTTTCGATGAGGGAATCGAGCGTCTCACCCTTTGGCACCGGGAACTCCGGGAGGTGGTTCTCCCCGAGTTTCATCTCGAAGTTGCACCGCTCAGCGATCTCAATCGTTGCCTCGATCGCCTCAGGGGTGTCCTTAAACGACGCGTTCATCTCCTCCGGCGACTTTACGTAGAGCTCGTCGGTCGTAAAGCGCATACGGTTGGGGGTGTTGACGGTCGCGCCAGTCTGTATGCAGAGGAGTATGTCGTGGATGCGCGAGTCTTCTTTTTTAAGGTAGTGGCAGTCGTTGGTAGCGACAAGCGGGATGTCGAGTTTTTTTCCTAACTCTATGAGCCCCTTGTTCACCTTTTCCTGCTCCTCAAGCCCGTTGTGCTGGATCTCAAGGAAGAAACGCCTGTTGCCGAATATCTCCCTGTACTCGGAGGCCGCGCGTTCGGCGGCGTCCCTCTGCCCTCTGTTTAAATTAAACGCGACTTCCCCGTGGAGGCAGGCGGATAGAGCTATGAGCCCGTCGTTCATCTCCCGGAGCAGTTCCTTATCCACCCTCGGGCGGTAGTAGAAGCCCTCAAGGTAGGCCTTTGTGAGGAGTTTGCAGAGGTTCTGGTAACCCTTGGCGTTCTTGACGAGAAGTACGAGGTGGAAGGCCGCCTCGCCCCTTGCCTGGGTCTTGTCCGTCCGGCTACCGGGCGCGACATAGACCTCGCACCCGATAATGGGCTTTATTCCTGCCTTTATCGCCTTCTGGTAGAATTCCACGGCGCCGAAGAGGTTGCCGTGGTCGGTCATGGCGACAGCTGGCATCTTGTACTCGCGGGCCAGCGTAATGAGCGCCTCTGGCCTTATCGCGCCGTCAAGGAGGCTGTACTGCGTGTGCAGGTGGAGGTGTACGAAATTGGCGTGGTGCATAATGGGGAATGTTAACACAAAACGGGGGTTTTGGGTAGGGGAAAGAGGGTCTGGGGCGGGCCTTTATAACCCTCTATTGGTCGTGGATTTAGCTGGCTTTGTAAGCCTCTCTGATATCTCCTGTGTACCGCGCCCTTTTCCGAAGATAAAACAGAGGCCCATGAGCGAAATCGAGACGCCGCTTATTGCAAGGCCCGCCAGGAAAGAAGCTGGGAAATACCTGAATTCAACCGTATGGTCCCCGCCCCTTAGAAAGACCCCGCGCACAAGGCCGTTTACACGGTATATCTCAGTGGGTTCCCCATCGACATACGCCTTCCAGCCCGGATAAAATGTGTCGGTAAGCACTAAAACGCCGTCTTCTTCCGCGGACGCGTTTATGACGGCCCTGTTCGCGCCATACTCGACTATCTCCGCATTGCCTGCGCCCTGCCCTGCCCAATCAATATTCATAGGTAGACGCTTCTCAAGTACGACTTCTTTTGAGACATCAAACTCGCCGGATGATATGGCTTCCTGCGCCTCTTTGTAAGAGGCGGCATAACTCACCTTGTCAACGACAAAGGCCCTTGGCGTCGCGTACTCGTTCAGGTAAATCGAAACACTTTTGTCAGAGTATGACAAGGGGAAAAACGGCCTTTCATCCCAATCCGGATATATAAGTTCGGCTGTCTGGTTGAAGTCTATCTCGGACGGAAGGATAATGTATTTAACCCCGAGAAACGAGTAATATTTCAGATTTCTGATTATCGATTCCTCTATCGCGCCCACGCCCCGGGAGCGGCTCCCGGTGAACCACAAAGAGTGGTAATAGACATCCTCTGTCTCAAGGTATCTGTTCTTGAACTCGTGTAACGGGGCCGGAGAGAGAGAGTTTATGTACCTTATGTCCTCTATACGCACGGCTGACGCGTAGTTCGGGAATAGAACGCCGTGGCCGCCCATTACGCGTCCGTGTCCGCCGGCGCCTTTAAGTGCTTCGATGTAGGGAGGGGGCGTAAATGGGTCGTACCTGTCAAGGAAACCCCGTGGGGACCTCGTGTCGAGGAAGGCTACGCCTATCAGGCGCATACAAAATGGAGATGAGCAATATGTAATAGATGAACGCGCGGGACTTGTCCTGCATTTTTTAATCCCTGAGCCATTTCGTATTTTCGCACGATAACACGGCCATTTTAAAAAAAACAAATGAGCTATGTATTCCAATGCGCCGCCAGGTAACAATACAGGAGCCCTGATACCTGCCGGATAAAACATACATTTTGAATGGCGCTTTTAAAAAAAACTTCCGCGAAAGGGAGGGGAAAAGAAAAAAACGTAAAATAAGAGGCCGCGGCCTTAGAAAATCTTTTTCACGTATATCTCTTTTATTATCTCAGGGTCGAGAGCGAGCGTTGTTTCTCCTATCTGGATGACGAAGGCGGGGCGCTTCTGGTGGACTCTTACCGACGAACCTGGGACGATGCCGAGCGTCCCGAGCTTATCGAGTCGCGAATGGACGTTCGAGACAATGAAGGCGATCCTGCCGGTCTCCCCGACGTCGAGCGCGCTCAATTGCTGGAGGATCGGCTTTAATTCCCCGCCAGTCTTCCTGCAACAGTCGCCCTTTGGAATAGGCAGTCCGTGCGGGCACGTGGGCGGGTGTCCAAGGAGCGTGCATATGGAGTCCGTCACCTCGTGTGAAAGCGTGTGCTCGAAACTGCAGGCGTTCTTCTCGATGGATTCAGCGTCCATCGACAGGACCTCGGTCAGCAGACGTTCGGCGAGCCTGTGGCGGCGTATCGCGGCCTCGGCGAGCTTCTCGCCGTCCGAAGAGAGGACGACGGCGTCGCCGTCCATGCGTATGAGGTTGTTGCCGGCCATGCGCCGGAGTGTTTCGATGTCCGCCTCTTCGGCGACCTCCTCTATGGCGAGGAGCTCCCTTATCGAGTTCGAGCCCCGCTCCCTCTGCGACCAGACGAACTCAAGGACCTCTTCGACTCCCTTATCCTGCTTCATCAAACCTCCTCAAAAACTGACATTAAGGACTTTAAATATGAAATTCAAGGCCCCGCCAACGAGCACCGCGAACGGGAATATGAAAAGCGACATGAGGACGGCGGCCTTAAGCCCCCTCTCTTTTATCATCATGAAAAAATTCGCTATGCACGGGACGAAAAGCGTCATGGTGACGAGCGCGACGACTGTCTGGACCGGCGTCAGCATGCCGTCCTTCTGAAGGACAAGGAGCCCGGCGGCGCCGTAGTCTCTCCTTAAGAACCCTATGATGAAGGCCTGCGTGGACTCTATCGGGAGGTTCAGGAAGTTGACTATAATGGGAGAGCCCGCGGCCTCAAGGTACTTAAGCGCGTGGGTCTTATCAAGCGTAAAAAGGACGAGCGTGCCGAGTATGAAGAGCGGGACCGCTTCTTTTAGATACCACTCGACCCGCACGAGCGTCTTGAGCGCGATGTTCGACATCTGCGGCATCCTCATCGGAGGTATCTCGAGGATGAAGTCGGATGACTCGCCCGGAAGGACCTTTGAGGCGAGGAGGCCGACTATGAACATCACGATGACGACGACACCCGCCCACCAGAGTGTGGCGTAGAAAGAGACCGCGCCGAGCATACCGAGTATGACGCCGAGCTGGGCGGAGCACGGGACGCCGAGCGCGAGGAGGAGCGTCACGATCACCCTCTCCTTTTTAGTCTCAAGGATGCGCGTCGTCATGGTGGCCATGGTGTCGCACCCGAGCCCCAGTACCATCGGAAGGACCGCCTTGCCGTTCAAGCCCATGAGCTTGAAAATCTTGTCTACCATTACGGCGAGCCTCGGGAGATACCCGGAGTCCTCGAGGAAGCTGAAGAATATGAAAAAGAACCCGACTATGGGGAGGACTATGGCTATGGCGTAGGTGAATGCCATTGTCACAATGCCGTACTGGCCTACGATGAGGTCGTGCATGAGACCCGACGGGAATACAAGCGCCACGACGCGCTCAGCCCAGGGGTTCACGAACCCCTTGAATATGGTGGTCTCAAAGAAGTTGACGCTTACCCCGGCGCCCAGGACGCCGACGAATTCGTACATGAGGAATAGCACGGCAAGCAGTATCGGTATGCCCCATACTGGGTGCATGGAGAGCGACCCTATGACAGTTGAGAGCTTCGATTTCCCGAGCTTCTCCTGCGTAACAACGTCAGAGACGATAGCGTCGACGGTTTTGAGCCTCACCCTGTTTATGATGTATCCTACCGGGTCCGTGAACCTCGTCTGAACGCCCGAGCGGATATCCTCAATCTCCCCGGCCCTGCCGGGTGCGTTCTTATCGACCCAACCGGAGAGCGTTGCGTCGCCGGAGAGAAGCATGATGGCTATGGAGCGCGCGGAGATACGCGCCTGAGGCAGGAGCGCCTCTATCCGCCTTATGCCGTCCTCTATTAACTCCGGGTATTTGATGACCGATTCAGAATGGGCCCTGTGATGGAATGCGTCGGAGAGCTTGTCAAGGTTCCACCGCTGGGTGGCTATCGTGGGGATGACTGAGAGGCCGAGCGTTTTGGAGAGCTTTTCGATATCGACGGAGATGCCGCGCTCGCCGGCCTCGTCGTACATGTTGAGGGCGAGCGTTACAGGGAGATTCATCTCGACGAGCTGGAGGGTAATGAGCAGGCTCCTCCGGAGGTTCTTGGAGTCCATCACCTGGAGGGCGGAGCCGATGTTTTCATTCAGGAGTATGTCGCGGGTAACCTTCTCGTCCTCGGACATGGGGACGAGCGAGTTGACGCCGGGGCTGTCGATTATCCCCTGCTTCCTGCCGCCTATGCGCGCGGTGCCTCTCGATACCTCGACGGTCGTGCCCGGGTAGTTCGAGACCGTCGCGTACCTGCCGGTTAAGGCGCCGAAGATGACGCTTTTGCCTACATTGGGGTTCCCGACGAGGACCAGCCACTCGCCGCTGTCATGCTCCCGCGCCTTTGAGCCTCCGTGGTTCATGCCGTTATGATATTAATATTCATTTTCAATTGCAAGAGAATTTTTTTTAGTCTACCTCAGACGCACTCCGAGCAGTAGCCGTAGAGCTCTAATTTATGGTTCACTACGGTGAAGCCGAGCTTTTTGGCCGCTTCGGCCTGGAGCTGTTCTATCTTCTGGTTCTGGAACTCCGCTATCTTAGAGCACTTTATGCAGATGATGTGGTCGTGGTGGCCGTTCTCCGGGAGGTTCTCGTACCGGGTCTGTCCGTCGCCGAACTGCCTTGAGATGGCCAGACCGCACTCTGTCAGGAGCTTCATCGTCCTGTAAACGGTAGCGTAGCCGATATTCGGGGTCTTGCGCTTGACTTTCTTAAGGAGCTCTTCGAGGCTTATGTGGGTGTTGGTCTTGAAAAAGACGTCGGCTATGTAGTCGCGCTGGGCCGTGGACTTGAGCCCCTTGGCCTCAAGGTAGGATTTCAGGATCTCAGTCTTGCTTAACTCCTTCATGCGCCACCTTGGTCAAACGATAGGACGGGTACGGGGGTTGAAAAATAATGGAGCGGGAGACGGGGCTCGAACCCGCGACCTCAACCTTGGCAAGGTTGCGCTCTACCAACTGAGCTACTCCCGCGTTAAAACGAATTGTGGTTTGGTTTCCGTTAAATAGGGCTTCCTTGCGGTACAGCCGGCAGATGGAAGGCCGAAACGAAAACCGATTTTATCATAACGTGTGCGACTGTCAAGTGTATAATGGGATTTTAGTACGGTGTTGAAAAACACCCTGCTATGCGATCCATGGATGGATTGCCAGATTGCAAGACTTGAAAAGTCGGGCAATTTGTAAGGTCTGGCCGAATTCACTTCGGCCAAGCCGTAGTTGAAAAAGCAATGGATGGACTTTTTCAACATCCTGTTTGAGGCTATTTCTCCCGCCTCACCCATGCGTCGTGTATCTCTATGAACGTCGCGGAGAGGTCCTTTGTTATCGTCCACTTCGGGTAGTGGGCCTTCATCTTGGAGAGGTCGGAGATGTAGCATATATGGTCGCCCTGGCGGTTCTCCTCGACGTACTCCGAGGACATGGGTTTACCGGAGATCGACTCTATGAGCTTGAAGGCCTCCAGAATGGAGATGGAGTTCGCCCTGCCGCCGCCGATGTTGTAGACCTCGGCGGCCCTCGGAGCGGAGATGAATTCGGATATGAACTGCGCTACGTCGTAAGAGTGGATGTTGTCCCTCACCTGCTTGCCCTTGTAGCCGAATATCCGGTACTTGCGCCCTTCGAGGTTGCACTTGATGAGGTAGCTCAGGAACCCGTGGAGCTCTACACCGCTGTGGTTGGGGCCGGTAAGGCACCCTCCCCTTAAACAACACGTAGGCATGTTGAAGTACCTGCCGTACTCCTGCACCATGACGTCGGCCGCGACCTTCGAGGCCCCGAATAGCGAGTGCTTGGACTGGTCAATTCTAAACCCTTCCTTTATCCCGTCCCTGTAAGCGGGGTCCGCGTAATCCCAGCGGGTGGGCAGTTCCAGGAGCTTCAGCTCGTTCGGCGCGTCCCCGTAGACCTTGTTCGTCGACATGTGGACAAACGGCGCCTCCGGGCACGAGCGGCGCGCCGCTTCCAGGAGGTTCAGCGTGCCTACGGCGTTCGTGTCGAAGTCATCGAATGGCCTGCTGGCGGCGAGGTCGTGGCTCGGCTGGGCCGCGGTGTGGACGATGTAATCGGGTTTCAACGCGGCCATCTCCCTCAATACGCCGTCTCTGTCCCTTATGTCGAGCTCGATGTGGCGGAAGTTTTTGTATTTCTCAAGAAGCCTTTTCTGGTTCCAGCGGGTGTCGCCCTTTTCCCCGAAGAACTCGGCCCTCATGTTGCTGTCTATGCCGTAGACCTCATAACCGCTCTCGCAGAAGTGGACTACGACCTCGCTCCCGATGAGCCCGCTTGAGCCTGTTACCAGCATTTTTTTTGGCATCTGAATTCCCCTCTGTTTATTCCCTAAAACGAATATTCTATCCCGGTCCAGCCTGCCACCCCGCCCTCGCCTTCTTCGTCGCTCTCCTCGCTTCCGACGCCAGCCTTCAATATTATATTATCTTTGGCCTGATATTCAATATCAACGGCGTACCACGCCATCTTTTGGTCAGAGGTATGGACTTCCGAGCGCTCGAAGTCTGCTTCCACACCGATTATCGTCCCGCCCTGGAATCTATACTCGGCCCGCAAAAACAGGTCTATTGCGTCAGAGCCCATGTGGTGGCCCGCGACCCTCCCGTTATAGGTGTAGCCGTCCGTGTAGATATGGTGGCGGTACCAGGCCCTGTCTCCAAGCCTGTCCCACCGCGAGGTCTGCGCCCACTCGACGCGCAGGCTCATATTCTCAAACAAAAAAGGCTCATCCACAAGGGCCCCGGCGAGATAGGCCTTGGAGGTCGGCGTCTTCGTGTCGCCGGATGAGTCCTCTGCCCCAATCTCCCCGTAGAGCTTCATGGAGCTGAAGGGCAGGAAGGCGTTCTCCCCGGTGAATATATACGAGAAGTCGATCGATGCTATCTGGTCTCCGTCGATGGATGAAGACGAGTGCTCTGCGTCGTCCGCGGCGATGAATAAGCCCATGAGGTCGCCGGCCCCCAACCCTTCCCGCCCATCGCCGCCGAAGAGGAGAACACGGCTAATGGCGACCTCGAAGGCAGGGGCTGGCTTAAAGGCGAGCCTCATGCCGAACAGGCTGGCGTTCGGAAAGTCGCGGTCGTCTTCAAGGGTAGCGAGAAAAATGGTCGGCCTCATCGGCCCGAGGGATCTGAATATCCAGGGGAGGAGAAACGGGCGCTGTGAGGTGGCCTTGAGCATATCGAAGGGCTCGGCGTTATCAGAAAGTATGAGGGAGCCGTGGTAGCCCGGCCCCCACCAGAGCGAATCGCGCCCGGCCTCGACCTCAAGGCCCCAGAGGTCGGCCTCTGCGTACCCGGTCTTGAGTTCGATGCGCGAGCCGTCGTCAAGCCTGTACTCGGGGTTTAAATAAATGGAGAACGCGCCCAAGGCCTCTGCCGTGAAAGCGAACCCGGCCCTTGCGTTCGGACCTTCTTTGAACTCGTCTCCGTTGTTGTTGACCGACGGGAAATGCGGAGCGGAGCCCGCGTACAGGAATTGAGCGTAGGCCCTGTCAACCGGCTTAACGATGAACGCGCCGGTCTTCTCAAGCTCCCCGCTGAGCTCCCGCTCGAGCCTCTTTATCACTGCAGAGGCCCTCTCTTTTTTTCTGCCGGTGAGCGTTTGAAGGCAGTACTCTGCCTCGAAAAGGAGCCTTAAGGCTTCAAGCCTCGATATCGGACGGGTGGAAAGAAGGGAGGACGGGATGAGCCCCATGACCTCGAGCGCGTCAAGGTCGCGGTATATTGCGGACCCGGATGCCACATTGACGGATGAGGCGGGGTGTGAGAGCGCGGGCACGGCGAAAACTGATATCAGGGCGATGATGAGGCTAAAACGCCACAATCAGGACCCCGGCGGTGACGGCTATCTGATAGAGTATCTGGGTTATGTCTTTTACTTCCCTCAGCCAGTTTACCTTCTCGATTTTTTCGGGTATTACTATCGTGTCGCCCGGGTCGAGCCTCGTGGACATAAAGCCGCCGCTTTCCCAGCGGTTCTCGTCCGAGTCCCATCCGAAGTTGAAGAACCCCTTTTCGTGGGCGCTCACGGCTGTGCCGTCGACCTTGAGTATGTATATCTCGGACCTGTCAGCGTCCTTGCTCATGCCCCCGGCCTTCTGTATGTAATTGGAGAGCGAGAGCTTCGGGGCGTGTATAAACGCGGTCTGGTTATAAACCGCGCCTATGACCTGGACCTGGGACGGCTTCTCAGGGATATAGAGGACGTCTCCCTGCTCGAGCAAGATATCGGATGGCGTGCCCTTGAGAGTCGAAGGCGCTTCTATGCGGAGCGATATCCTCCCCTTAGCCTTCGCGGCCCTCATCTTGGCTATGAGCGCCTTCCTCTGCTCAACGCCTGCCCTCTGCAACGCCACCTCCTCCGAGCTTAGCGAGCCCTCTATCGACTGGGCCGATTCCGAGATGAGCTGGAACTCGAGCCTGTCAATGGACTCGTTCAACTGCCTCTGCTGGAGTATCTTTACCGATTCCCTCTCGAAGACCGCGCCCTTGAGATACGCCCTTTCCGTGAAGCCGCCGGTGCGCTCGATCAGCGAGGAAAGCCTCTCGCCCTTCTTTATCGTGTAGGTGCCCGGGTGCCTGACCTCGCCTACGACGTCGATGGTCTTGAACTTCTCCCACTCGGGTACGGACTTTATGAAGAGGAAGTCGTCTTCTTTAAGCGCCAGGTCAGCCGACGGGTCCCCTTCGAGCGCCCTTTTAAGTTTTATGATTATCTTCTCGGTCTTCGGGCCCTCAGGTGTGGCGGTGACCCTCGTAAGTTCGGCTTCGTCCTTCAGAGCGAAGTACTTGAGCCCTCCGGCGAGGTTTACAAGGTCGCTGATCTTAAGCCCCTTGCCTATGCCGTACTCCCCGGGGCTCTGGACCGCGCCCATGAGCTTTACGAAACGCCTGTCCTGCGAGACCGTATATATCTGCACTATGTCGCCCTGCTGCACCTGCATCTTCCGCATCATTGGGTCTTCGAGGTTCGCTTCGGATACCCCGCCCTTGCCGTTCTCGATCCGCTCTATCTGGAACCTGCCCTTGAAAGCGATGTCGTTCAAGCCGCCGGCGAGATCGATGAGCCCGGCTATGTCGAGGTCGCCCTTGAGCTCGTATATGGCCGGAGTCCTCACGTCCCCGGATATGCCTGCGAGCGGCCCTGTCGGGGGTATGAATATGACGTCTTCCGGCATAAGCCTTATGTCTTTGGTCTTGTCACCCTTTATGAGGAGGTCGTATAGGTCGAAGCTTACTATCGTCTTGCCGTCCCTCTTGACCTGTATGTCCCTCATTGTGCCGGACTTGGACGGCCCTCCTGCCGCGAAGAGCGCGTTCACGAGCGTAGAGAGCGACGAGAGTGTGTAGCTACCGGGCCTCCGTGCCTTGCCGACGACGAAAACGCGCGTCGTGCGGAGCGCGCCCATGCTGATGTTCATCTTCACTTCAGAGGCGATGTAGTAGCGGCTGAACTCCTTCTCAAGGGACGTCTTCGCGTCGGAGAAAGTAAGCCCCGATATGTTAAGGGCGCCGACCTGCGGGATAAGGATCTTGCCCTCGCGGTCTACGCGCACAACGTAGTCCGCGTTCAGCTTGCCCCAGAGGCTTATCCGCAGCTCGTCGCCGGGGCCAAGGATATACCCGGGCCCGACAGGTACGGAATCGACAGGGGCGAATGTCGAGGGGGATTCCCTGAAGAGGTCGTAGCCGAACTGGTGTATTACAGGCCCCCTTTGGCGGACGTAGTCCTCGAAGGACGAGACCTTCTCAGGCTCTTCCGCAGTCGAGGTCCTGAAAGAAAGAAGGCTCAGGAGCGCTACGAGGGCGATAACTAAAAATGCGAGGGTTTTAGTGTTGCTTACGGGTTGTCTCGTCACCAGGTGATTAGCTCTTTTTCAGGCCGGATTGGCAAAAATAGAGAGGCGCGCCATTTCGGGCCGGTATTCTTAGTTCGTGCGTTAAGATATGAAAAAATCGAGGTTTTGTCAATAGATAAATCCCCTCGCCTGCCCCTCCTCCCCTAAAAAACCAGCGAGAACGAGACAACGGCCCCGTCCTTGTAGGGAGATACCGAAATAAGCGGCGCGCCGCCTTTTTCAACGGCGGACGCGCTTAAGTACGCGAGATACCAGCCGAGCGCGGCCTGCGAGAAAAAGTGCTCGTCGTCGTTTATTCTGGACAGCGCCGGAAGCGTCGAGGCCCCGTAGAGGAGCCACCTTACAGAGGGACTCTCCTCCATCTTCGCGGCTGTAATGAACGGCACAGCCCCAATGAACGAGTGGCCGCTGAGACCATTGTTGTTTGAAAATGGGCTCCAGTCG
Organism: Deltaproteobacteria bacterium GWB2_55_19; assembly: GCA_001797465.1. Lineage (GTDB taxonomy): Bacteria > Desulfobacterota > GWC2-55-46 > GWC2-55-46 > GWC2-55-46 > GWB2-55-19. Next base: position 280,227 of record MGPQ01000012.1, read on the forward strand.
GAACTACCCTCTGTCGGCCGTCCCCCGCCTGTCGCGCTCCTCAGGAACAGACCGAGAGGCCCGCCGACAAATAACGCCCGAAGCGACCTCTCGGCCCACAGATTGTCGGTTGAGAGATAAAATAGAGCGAGCGCCGGGACCGTAATGAGCGCCTCGCCGGGAAGGCGCGTGATATCAGAGAGGACGTCGGTTGCCGAGTTGCGAATATTTTCCTGATAAAAATCCCGCACCCCGGCATCCGCGCCGGTATTGGCAAGCGCCCCACCAACGGCGAGCGAGCCCCCGAGCCTTAGGTACGACCCGCTGTCGAGATAAAAGGCCCTGTAATCGCCGGAGAGCCTTGTACCAGCGGCATCGAGCCTGCCGAAGACGCCTTCGGCGCGCGCCGTTAAAGACGGGATTAAAAACAAGACAGTTAAAACAGCGGAAATGACCGCCCGCATGAGCCCCCTTCTGAAAGGCCACAAGATACAATATATCATCCGATACCGCAACTAACTTTGGCCACGTAAAGATGGGGGCCGGGGAGATTATGGATTTTGTTGTAATCCCCATTAGTCCACCTTTATGAAATAGGGAGATAAACAATCCCGGATGTAATTGACTCAGGGCCTTTCACTTGATAGAATTTTAAAATGCCTGAAATTAACGCCTTTCAAAAGATAAAGTCACTCAAGGAAAACCTCGGTAAGGTAATACGCGGAAAGCCCGGCATAATCGACCTTGCCATAACCGCGCTCCTCTCACGCGGCCACCTCCTTATAGAGGACGTCCCCGGGGTGGGGAAAACAACGCTCGCCCACGGGCTCGCAAAGTCCATTAACTGCTCGTTCCAGCGGATACAGTTCACGAGCGACCTCCTGCCGTCCGACGTCATAGGGGTAACCGTCTACAACCAGGCCCTCCACTCGTTCGAGTTCAGAGAGGGGCCGCTGTTCGCTAACATTGTGCTCGCCGACGAGATAAACAGGGCGACCCCGAAGACGCAGAGCGCGTTGCTTGAGGCCATGAACGACAGGCAGGTATCGGTCGAGAAGACCACATACAGGCTCCCCCGCCCGTTCATGCTCCTTGCAACCCAGAACCCTCTCGAGTTCTCCGGGACATTCCCCCTGCCTGAATCCCAGCTCGACAGGTTCACGATGTGCATAAAGATGGGATATCCGGACGAGTCCCACGAGCGGGAGATAATAACGCGATCCGCTTCTGCATCTTCGTCGATAGAGGCCCTCTCTCCGGCGCTTACTACCGACGATGTCGAAAGGCTTCAGGCGCTTGTCGATAAGGTCAAGGTCGACGAGGACCTCGTAGGCTACATAATGGCGATAGCTAAAGCCACGAGGAACCACAGGTCGATAAGGCTCGGCGTAAGCCCGCGCGCGACGATGACGTTGTATAAGGCCGCGCAGGCGCGCGCCCTCGTCTCGGGACGCGACTACTGCATACCGGACGACATAAAGGCGTTGAGCGTCCCTGTCTTCGCCCACAGGATAATAACCGCCGAGCACGGCGCCTTTGATGGAACTGAGGCATCTACGGCCGTTATGGATGAGATAGTATCGGGAATCGCAGTTCCCATATGACAGAGCGTCATAACTTCGCATACCTGCGTTGCTCCTCGGCCCAGTCGTTGAGGCGTACACAAAAGTACGCCTCACGCCGGTCCTCGTCGCGCCTTGGTCTGCTGTGTTCTGACGCTCTGTATGCCTAATCTCTTTAATGCAAGTGGACAATTTACCATGAACCTGCGCCCCGCCATCTCGGTGCCGCTCCCCTGGCTCATCATCCTCTTCGGCAAGGTCTTCGGCAAAAAGGTGGCGGAGCCCAGGGTAAAAAAAAGACTCTTGAAATTCCCCCGGTCGCTCTCCATCACGCGCGAGGGCAAGTGGTTCATAGGCATACTCCTCTTTATCGGCGTCGCCGCGATAAACACCGGCAACAACCTCCTCTACCTCGTAGTAGCTACACTCCTTTCTCTCATAATCATCTCCGGGATCATGTCGGAGTCCACCATAAAAGGCGTAACCGTCGAGAGGACGCTACCCAAGCGGGTCTTCAAGGGCGCCCCGGTCGTTGCGAGGCTTAAGGCCCGGAACAGAAAGCGTACCTTCCCGTCCTTCTCCTTTTCGGTAAGGGAACTGACCGAAGCTTCGGTTGTAGCCGAGCCCGCGTACTTCCTCAAACTCGAGCCCCTGGGAGAGGCTCAGACGACCGCGAAGTACACCTTCGGGGAAAGGGGCGTTCACAGGCTCTCTGCCTTCAAGGTGGCGACACGGTTCCCTTTCGGGTTGTTTCTTAAGGGGCGCGAAGAGGCCTCAGTGCATGAGGTGCTCGTCTACCCCTCTACTAAACTTAAGGCAAGGCCCGCGCTCATGCCTGCCTATTCGGCTTACGGGGCCGAAAGGGCAAAGGGCAAAGGCAACGGCACGGAGTTTCACGCACTGCGCGACTACACCTTCGCCGACGACTCCCGCCGCATATACTGGAGGTCTGTCGCCAGAACTGGCAAGCTCTCAGTCAAGGAGTTCGAGCAAGAGAGCGAGAGGAAGGCGGTCATCGTATTCGAGAACCTTGAGGCGCTGAGAAAGGGCGCGTTCGAGGACGCGGTCGACGAGGCCGCCTCATACGCCGACTATCTCATTAATGAGGGCTACGCGGTGGGTTTGAAGACGCTGGCCTATGAGATCGCCCCGCGCGCGGGCAAAGACCAGTTGGAGAGGATATTATACTCGCTCGCGCTCATCACCCCGGCGCGGTCAAAAGGGACGCCCGGAGTAAAGGTGCTCGCCTACTGAGATGAACCTGAACGCTTACACACTAATTGTGACGTACCTCATGGCAGGCCTCGGGCTCGCGGCGATCTCGCTCGTCGAGTCAATTGGCGCCGCTTTCACGCTCGCCATGGCCGGGGCCGCCGCTTTCACGCTCGCGCTGAACCTTAAAGGAAGGCGGATAATACCCGGCGCGATATGGAACCCCCTGGCCGCCGTGGTATTCGCCTTCTTCATCGCCGATTACCTCGCCTTTTCAGGTAGCCTCATCGTCGCGGCCGGAAGGTTCCTGACGATACTCCTCGTGCTCAAGCTCTTCGACCTCGCCCGCAACCGCGACTTCGTCATAGCGTACGGAATAGTCTTTTTCCAGATACTCTCAGCCGCGGCCTCGACCGTGAGCCCCATTTTCCTCATCATACTCTCGCTCTTCATAATCGGCGCTATCTGGGCGATGATACTCTTCAACATGAAGAGGGACTACCAGGAGGCACACCCGGCAGAAAAGGGATTCCCGAGGGTCGCCTTTGGCGGGCCTTTCTTCGCCTATGTCGTTGGCGCGTCCGCCTTCTCGATTGTCGTCACCTTCATTATCTTCTTTATAATGCCGAGGATGGAATTCGGCTTTTTCCAGAGAAAAACCCTGAATACCGTCAAGGTCTCCGGTTTTTCAGACCGTGTCGACTTAGGGACCATAGGGCCGGTCAAGGAAGACCCCACTATCATCATGCGGGTCGGAATAAACCCGATAGATAAGCCCGACGGGCTCATCTACTTCCGAGGCATGGCGCTCGATAGTTATGACGGCAAGGGCTGGTCAAAAACTCTCAAGGATGAGATTGTCATCAGGCGGAACGACGGAGGGGTCTTTAACCTTACGAGGCTCGAAGGCAGGGCAATCGAGCAGTCGATCCTCCTTGAGCCGCTCGATACCGACGTGCTCTTCGCGGCTGGGAACCCGGTATCGATCGAGGGGCCTTTTCAGAATATTTGGTTCGACCGGTCCGGAACGATACGCCTCCCCTCGCCCCCCTACTCGCGTATCCAGTACAAGGCGAGATCAATCCTCTCACCAGTAAGAAAAGACCTATCTATGCCGCTCTTGCAGTACAGCGATACTTCTTTTCTTAACGAAGGCCCCGAGGGGGCGCGTATAAAGGCGCTCGCCGAGTCCGTGACAGACGGCGCTTTGGGGGCGAGAGAGATCGCTCAAGCTATCGAAGCGCACCTTAAAAGCAGTTACTCATACACGCTTAACCCCAATGCCAGCGCGGGCTTAAGCCCGCTCGACGACTTCCTCTTCGGGTCAAGACAGGGCTACTGCGAGCACTACGCGACGGCGATGGCGGCGCTCCTCCGCGCAAAAGGCATACCTTCCCGCATTGTCACCGGTTTTCTGAACGGGGAGTGGAACGGGCTCGGGTCGTACTACATAGTAAGACAGCAGGACGCGCACAGCTGGGTGGAGGCGTTTATCGAGCACGATGGCTGGGTGAGGTTCGACCCTACGCCTTCCGCAGGGGTGGTTTCATACAGCCCCTCTCCAGTTTCACTCTACATGGACCTCCTCCGCTGGAGATGGAACAGGTACATAATCCAGTTCTCCTTCTCTGACCAGAGACAGATAGCGATGAGGTTTGAGGGGGTTGGGGCCGGGGTATTTGAAAACTTGCGGAACGCGCTCTTGGAAAAAAAAACCGGAGGCGCGGCCTCGAAGTTCTCGCCCGTGGCCGTCGTCGTTGTAATAGTGGTTGGGCTCATCGTATGGAGGCTCTTCACACGCAAAAAGACGCCCTCGCGGACGCCCCGTTTCTACGCGGAGATGTTGCGGACGCTTAAGAGAAGAGGTCTTTCGAGGAAGCCAGCGGAAACCCCGCTCGAATTCGCGGAGAGGACCGGGATAACGGAAGTGAAGGATATAACAACAGCCCTTCACATCGAGAGATACGGGGGAAGGAGATTAACCGAGGCGGAGCGCGGAAGCGTGGACGCGGCGATGGGGAGGCTTAAGAGGAGCGCTTGAGGGATGTTTTATGGTGCGCACGGCGCACCCTACGCGGCTTGTTCGATCTACCATCGTGCCACTACTCTTCTAAATAATCTCCCCCCGCCCCTCTTTAGAAAAGAGGGGTTAAAAAAAGCCATCCTTAAAAAAACTTCCCCCTTTTCTAAAGGGGGATTATGACTACCCTACCTTCTCCCCGCCATCGTTTTTCTTTGCCAGGCTCACCGTTATTGCCTCAAGGAGTTTTTTCACTTCAATCGGCTTAGCCACGTAGCCGTCGAAGCCCTTGCTCAATATCTTGTCCTCCTCGCCCTTCATGGCAGACGCGGTAAGGGCGAGGACCGGGATCGACCTGTTCTTTTCATCAGCCTTTATTATCCTCGTCGCCGTTATCCCGTCCATCTCCGGCAGATGCAGGTCCATAAGAATCAAGTCCGGGCGGTCGGCCGAGACCTTTACGAGCGCCTCTGTCCCGCTCTTCGCCTCGACTATCTCGTAGCCGTTAAGGGTCAATATCTCGCGGACGAGGACCTTATTCATGTAGTTGTCCTCGACGAGGAGGACCTTTATCTTTTGAGACACCGTTGATTCTCCTGAATGGCGGATCAGCCGTTGAGTTTGTCGAGGACGCTTAAGAGCCTCTCCCTGTTTATAGGTTTTTCCATATATTCTATCGCGCCGAGCGCGTAGCCCATCTCTTTCTTGTCCAGCGACGATATTACGACGACCGGTATGGAACTCGTCTCAGGGCTGTCCTTCAACTCTTTCAGGGCCTCCCAGCCGTCTTTCTTAGGCAACGCTATGCCCATGATTATCGCGAACGGCTTTTGCTCCTGCGCCTTGCGGAGGAGGTCCAGGCCGTCGGAGGCCGTAAAGACCTCATAGGCGCCTCCGGCGAGGTATATTTCAAGCAGGTGGTTTATGTCCTGGCTCTCGCTCGCGATGAGGACAAGCGGCTTTTTAACCCTGCCCTGCGGGGCATAGACCCTCCCGGTCATTACAGGCAGGTCAATCTCCTCGGTCCCCTGCGGGAGCTTTACGAAGAAGGTCGAGCCCTTGCCGGGCTCGCTCTCGACCCGGATGGACCCCTTGTGGAGCTCAACGAGCCTTTTAGTCAGCACGAGACCTAAACCCGTGCCGCCGTACTCCCTCGTGATGGAAGAATCGATCTGTTCGAACTCCTTGAAGAGCTTCCCCTTGTCGTCTTCCTTTATGCCGATGCCGGTGTCCATGATCCTGAAGACGACGAACCGCTCCATCTTCATGCCGAGCGGCTCCTCCGATATGTCCCAGTCGACCGTGACCCTGCCGCCGTCGTTGTTGAACTTTACGGCGTTGGAGAGGAGGTTCGTCATTATCTGCTTGAACTTCGCCCTGTCGGCGTGGATCTTGGGAGAGGCCGGGACGGTCTTGCACTCCAGCGAGATGTTCCTCTCGTGCGCCATAGGCCTCACGTTGCCGAGGAGCTCTCCCAGGACCTCCATTATGGAAAAATCCTCAGACGAGAGCTCCATCCTGCCCGCCTCTATGCGGGATAAGTCGAGTATGTTGTTTATGAGTTGGAGGAGGTGCGCTCCGCTCGAATGGACGTACTCGACGTACTGGTGCTGGCGCTCGTTCAAGTCCCCGAAGGCCTTCTCCTGGAGGAGCTCGGAGAACCCGATGATCGAGTTAAGCGGTGTCCGGAGCTCGTGCGAGACGTTCGCCAGGAACTGGCTCTTCATTCTGTTCGCCTCGAGGAGCTCTAAGTTGGCGGTCTCGAGCTCCTGCTTCTTGGTCGAGAGCTCCTCGTTCGTCACTTTCAGCGCCTCGGTCCTCTCCTCGACCTTCTTTTCAAGCGTCGCGTAATAGTTCTCGATAGAGACGGCCATCTTGTTGAACTCGATTGCGAGGTTGCCTATCTCGTCGTCCGTCATGACCGGGACCCGCTCCTTCAAGTCCCCCTGCCCTATCTTTTTTGCCGACTCTTCTATGGAGAGTATCGGGCGGACTATCGACCGGGTGAGGGCGAACCAGAGGCCCCCTGCCGTGATTATAGCAAGGAGCGTGAAGGCGAGCGTCACCGCTATGATGACGGACGCGAAGAAGTCGCTCTTCTGGTAGGCGGTAAAGGCCGTGTCGCGCTCTTCCTTTATGAGGTGTTTAAGCGCGTTTATCGCCTCGGTAAATGTCTTGTTCCCCTCGGTCCTTATAATGCTCAAGGCCTCGTCCCGCGTCCTGCCGCCTATCCGAGAGTGTATCGACCAGTAGAGCTCGATGTGGGTATGCAGTTCCTCAAAGAGCCTTGCGTGACCGCTCTTGATCCCGAGCGCCTTATACTCGTTAAGGAGCCTGTCTATCTTGGACTTGTGCTCGCCTATGGAGCCCTCGAGGTATGCCTTAGAGGCTACGTCGCTCGTTATGGTGTGGAGGAATAGCTCCTGGCGGGCGGACAAGAACTCGTTCTCAACGGCTGTGAGCGTCTCTCCCCTCTTATACGAATCAGAGTAGAGCCTCCGAGTGAGGTTGGCGAGCTGGCCCGCGTTATAGAGCCCTACGAGGCCGCCCACCCCCATCATGAAGAGCAGGAGGAGAAATACGACCGCGAGTTTGTTCGAAATGCTTAATGAGTTGAATAACCTTTTCATCAGGAGATGCCTCCGGACCCGGCCCCGCCTTCCGGCGTCTCTGCCTGGTCGGTCATGTCCTCGTAGAGGAGCGCAATGTTCGATATCTCGCCGCCCGCGTCATAGAGCGGGATGGAGCGGATTTTAAGCATCTTCGCGGCCCCCATGAAGCCGCACCTCGAGAGCATGATGGGGTTGTAGTTTATTATGAACTCGGTTGAGTACCCCTCGTACGCTTTCCTTATGGAGGTGAGCATGCCCTGGGCCGAGAGTATGTCGTCCTCAAATACGCTGTAATGGATGAGCGCGCCTGGCCTCGGGTCGGCGCCGAGGAGCCTTTTAAGGACCGAGTTCATCAATACGCATGAGCCGTCCCTGCCGAAGACCGCGACCCCGAATGGGACCTGGTTCACGACCCTTTCAAGGAATTTTCTCTGCGCCATCTCCGCCTGCAGTAGCCCGACGTGCCCCGCCGAGACTCCGAGCGCGGCGGCTATCGACCCGTAGAAGGCTACCGCGTTGCCAGGGGCCTCCCTCAAGGCGGAGATGAGGACTCCGAGAGGCTTGCCGTCGTACTCTATCGGCGCGATCACGACCCCGGTAAAGCCGCGCCCCGTAAGATACGCGGCAAGCCCTGAGGGCCTCACGCGGTCGATACCCTTGAACGCGGCAGGCCCGGCGCCCGCGTCGAGAGCGGATGCGTCCACGGACGCCCACTGCCTCATGAAGTTATCGTCAAAGCCCTCGGAGGCCTTGAGCCTTAACGCGCCTTCCTCCATCGCATAGACCGCGACGGCCCCTTTGCCGAAGACGAAAGCGGATTCCCTCGCCGCGGCCATGAAGACATCCGGGAGAGAGAGAGAACGTCCCGCTAACTTAAGCACCGAGCCGGCGGCCTCAAACCCTATCCCGGCCATCTTGAGCTCCCCCTCTATTTCCGCCCTCCTCCGGTCCTTGCGCTCGCCGTCTTCCTTGAATGAGCCGACCATCCTGTTTAGCTCTATCGAGAGGTCTCCGAGCGAGCTTCTATCCTCCCTGAAGCCCGCGCTCAAGTCCCCTGAGGCGAGCCTCCGAGCAACGAGCGCGGCGCGCTCGAGCGGGCGGACATAGCGCCTGTACGCGAGGAAGGACGCGGCCAGGATAAAGAGCACGAACCCTATGATACTCGTCCGCGCCAGAGACCTCGTCTCGTCAAAGACCTTCGTCCTCTCGGAGGATATCTGCCCCATGAGCCGTTCGGTCTTCTCGATGACGAGTACGGCGTTCACGTCGACCGCGTTGTGCACGAGGATTATCTCGTCCTGCGAGAGGGCGTCGTTAAGCCTCCGTATCTCGGCCTTGATGGTACGCCAGTCCTCGGATATGGCGCCGAGCGCCTCGGCGAGCTGGGCGTTTGAGGCAAGCGCGTCCTTGAACCCCTGGTCGTTGACGACGAGGCCTATGGATTCGTCGAGCCTCTCGACGTCGTGCCTGATGAGCTCGACCGAGGAGTTCTCGAACCTCCTGGCGACGGTGAACATGTCGAGGAGGTACTCAAGCTGTGTGATGGAGACCCTTATGGAGCTGATCCGGGCGTTCAAGTCGTCGTAGATCTCGATCTTCCTGTGTCTGGACGTGAACGACCTGTAGTCTAAGAGCGCGATTGCGAAAAGGACTGCGAGAGAGAGGACGAGCTTCTGTATATTGGAGAGGCGCCTGAAATTAAGTTTCATTTTGTACCTGCTGAAACCCCGCTGGAGAGCGCCCTGGAGGAAATGGCCCTTTTAGCTCAAGAGCCGGAGGACGTTTTTCTGGAAGTCCTTTAGCTTAATGGGCTTGGGCAGGCAATAGTCGGCGCCGCACTGGATGATCCTGTCTATGTCATCCTGGCCGTACGCGGTCACGGCGAGGATCTTTATGTCTTTCGTGTGCTCGTCGGTCTTGATTCTCCTGCAGACCTCGAAGCCGTCGATCTTCGGCATCCTTATGTCCAATACCATCAGCTCCGGCTTGAAGTCGCCTACCTTTATAAGCGCTTCGTACCCGTCCCCGGCGGTCTCTATGAGGTAGCCGGCGTCCATGGACTCGAGCGCGCCCTTGATGAACTCGATGATGTTCTTCTCGTCATCGATGATGAGCACCTTTTTCCTGTACGGGAACGCCTGCTCTTTTATGTCAAGCTTGTACTTGCCAAGGAAGTCCATGAAATTCCCCTGGTTGACCCTGTAGTGGCCGCCAGGCGTCCTGAAGGCGCCGAGCTTGCCAGCGGCGATCCACTTCTTGACCGCGTTTATGGTGACATGGCATATGCTCGCTATCTCACCTGTCGTATATGGTTTTTTGTTGTCCATAAGGGCAGAAACGGATAAAGGATAAAAAGCGTAAGGCGTGCCGGAAAAAAACTTGTAGCTGAATGCCGGTACAGTGATAAAAAGGCATGGTTATATTTTTTCTATTTCTAATAATATCTTTAATGAAATACATCGTCAAGGGCTTTTTATTATTCTTAATGCACGATTGAACGATGGAGAGCGGGCCGCCTGCGCGCACGCACCGCACAGGCGCAGGGTAAAAAGCAATTAATCCGGCGTATTGCGACAAAAAACCCCTGTTCATTCAACCGCGTTCCAGTTGATCCCTGATTTAACGTTGACTTTAACGGGGACCTTAAGCTCTATCACCCCTTCCATCTCTTCTCTTACGAGCGCGTCGACTGCCTCGAACTCCTCATCAATGACCTCGAATATGAGCTCGTCGTGTATCTGGAGGATCATCCGGGACGCGCGCCCCTCTTCCCTAAGGCGCCTATCTATCGTCACCATCGCGGCCTTTATCATGTCGGCGGCCGTGCCCTGGATGGGCGTGTTTATCGCGAGCCTCTGGCCGAGCCGCATTGTCTGCTCGATAGGGCTCTTGAGCTCGGGTATGAACCTGCGCCTGCCGAAGAGCGTCATTGTGTAGCCGCGCTCGGAAGCCTCTGCCACTGTCCTGTCTATCAGCTCCTTGACCGACCTGTAATGAATGAAATATCTCTCAATGTATTCGAGCGCCTCTTTCATCGATATCCCGAGCTCGGCGGAAAGTCCGTAAGGCCCCATGCCGTAGATTATGCCGAAGTTGATCGCCTTGGCCCTCCTCCTCATCTCGCTTGAGACGAGCGCCGGCAGGACCCCGAAGACTTCGGATGCTGTCCTTGAGTGTATGTCCTCGCCCTTCGTGAACGCGTCTATGAGGACCGGGTCGCCGGACATGTGGGCGACTATCCGGAGCTCTATCTGCGAGTAGTCGGCGCATAAGAACCTGAAACCCTTTTCAGCCACGAACGCCTCGCGGATGCGCCAGGCCGAAGCGCTCCTTATCGGGATGTTCTGGAGGTTCGGGCGCGAGCTTGAGAGCCGCCCGGTGGACGTGACCGTCTGGTTGAAAGAGGTATGGACGCGGCCAGTCGTTGGGTCGATTAGCTCAAGGAGCGCGTCGACATAAGTGGACTTGAGCTTCGAGAGCTGTCTGAATCCGATGATGAGCGAAGGGACCTCGTGCCTGGCCGCAAGCTGTGTCAACACCTCCTCGTCCGTCGAAAACCCGGTCTTGGTCTTCTTTACGGGCTTGAGCTTCAACTTCTCGAAGAGCAGTTCTGAGAGCTGTTTCGGGGAGTTTATATTGAACTCCATGCCGGCTGAGGCGTATATCCGCGCCTCGATCGAGGCGAGCTCGATCTCCATCTCCTTTGAGAGGTTGGACAATAAGTCCCTGTCGACCTTGATCCCGGCGGTCTCCATTTTTGCGAGCACCCCGGCGAGCGGCAGTTCCATTTCATCATAGAGACCGAAGAGCCCGGAATCCTCCAGCTCCTTCCGCAATATCTCAGATACAATAAAGACTTTGCAGGCCCTTCTGCACGAGAAAGCGGCCGCCTCCTCAGGCGCCATCCCGGCGATATCCCCATCGATGACCGGGGAGCCGAGGTACTCGCGCGCAAGCGCGCCTATCGAGTGGCCGGGCTTCGATGGGTTGATGACGTAGGAGGCGAGCGAGGTGTCTATGCAGATACCCTCGGCCTTTATCGAATGCCGGGCCGAGAAAATATGGAGCGCCTTGGCGTTGTCGGTGTCCTTTCTTATCGCGTTGTTTTCAAAAAGGCCCTTGAGCGCCCAGGCAATGGCGGATTCGGGGATCGAATCCGCTGGCGCGTAAAAGGCGGCCCCAGCGGATTCGGCCGCTGAGACGCCGATGAGCCTCCCGGACGGGCCGTCCCCTTCGATAAATACCGTTATCGCCGCCCGCCCCTTTATCTGAGAAAGCGACAGTCTCAGGGCGGCCTCGTCGGTCAATAGACTGCAATCCACGCCCTCTTCGTCAATGAGAGACTCCCCCTCAGGGACTATCTCCTTAAGGAGCTTCGTGAATTCGAGCTCGTTAAGGAGCGTTTCGAGCTCATTGAAATCCGGCCCCTGGTACTTTAGCGTCTCCAGGCCGCACTCAATAGGCACCTCGGGGTGGAGTGTGGCAAGGTCCCTGGAGAGATAAGCCAGGTCTCGTGATGATTTCAAGCTCTCTCTTAACTTATCCTTGGAAATCCCCTCTAAACCGTCAAAAATACCTTCAAGAGAGCCGAATTCCTTCAAGAGTTTCGCCGCTGTCTTAAACCCAATGCCAGTGACACCAGGGATGGAGTCTGAGGAGTCGCCCGCGAGGGCCAGGAGGTCCTTTATGCGGCCCGGCTCGACCCCGAACTTCTCGATCACCTCCCTAAGCCCGTGCTCCTTGCCGGAGAGGTAATCGAGTATGACGGTGTTGTCGTCGACGAGCTGGTACATGTCCTTGTCGCCCGTGATGATTGCGGTCTTCACGCCCTCGCCTTCGAGCCTTTTTACGATAGTCGCGATAATGTCGTCGGCCTCAAACGAGATCATCTCGAGCGACGGGATGTTGAAGGCGCGGGCCATCCTCTTTATATAGGGTATCTGTACCGAGAGGAGGTCCGGCATCGGCTTCCTCTCGGCCTTGTAGCCCGTGAACATCTCGTGCCTGAATGAAGGGCCCTTGACGTCGAAGGCCATCCCTATGTACTCGGGTTTAAAGTCGTTCAAAATCTTCCGGAGCGACTGGGTGAAGCCGAATACTGCGTTCGTCGGGAGCCCCGCCGAGGTCGTGAACGTCGAGGGGACCGCGTGAAATGCCCTGTATATGAGGTAACTGCCGTCTATTATAAAAACTTTTTTCCGTTCTTTGTTCATACCGTTTTCCATTTCCCCAATATTACAGAATAAGGCGGCCGTTTCAAACAAAAAACGCCCGGCTTTGACACGAATTCGATTTCATATATACTAAGGGGATGAAAACACTCATACTCGCACTAAGCTTCACCTTTATCTCTTTCCTTCCGGCGAGCGTAAAGGCGGGAGAGATCAACAGCGCAAAGACGGCGACAGAGGTGGTGGAGGATTTCCACGACGAGGCCGAAGGCATGGTAAACGAATTCGTTAGCCCTGTAACGCTTGAGCGAATGAACGGCCTGAAGGACAAGGCGATTAAGGAAATAGAGGGTATAAACCTTTCTCAAAGGCCCGGTGTGGCGAGGTACAATAACCTCAAAGACGCGGTCACAGTCTACATGGACGCGGTCCTCGCCATACTGGAAGGGGCTACCGGAGCGGACAGCGACGAAGTCCGGTCAACTGCCAGGAGGCTCAAGGCGTCAAAGACGGAAGGGCTGTCAAGGATTGACGCTGTCCACAAACAGGAGGTCTTGAAAGGCCCCGAAGGCCCTCCAGTGCCGTCAATTGACCGCCCGCGCGAAGACAAAGACGGCGCGGCTGACATATGGTACAGGTGAGGAGAGGTCAGGACTGGATTCCCGATTAAAACATCGGGAACGACTTTTTGCGGGTTCAGGTTGCAACCTGCGTCCTTTAATTTGTAAATCGAATATACGCCCGTATCGGCGGTTCGAATCCTCTGCCAGAAGCCTTTTTGCGCAGGAGTTAATCTCCTCCCCTTTACAAGGGGAGGCCGGGTGGGGTGATTTCAAGACGACCTCCCCCCGCCCCTCCTTGGTAAGGTGGGGAGAAGGCGCTTTTGAATCGCTACCACCCTTTTTGCGAAGCCAGGTTTGCAGACTGAACCGTTAAGCACATCAGCCAATCTATTCCACCGCCTCGAAGGCGTCCTTTATAAGCTCTGTCGTGTAAGAGCCGTCCTTTACTACGATGCTCACGACATCGAACCGAAGATCGGTCTCCCGTACACCGCGCTCGGCGATGTAGTGGACTGCGACCTCGGTCAGCTTTTTCTGCTTCCTCTGATCGACGCTGTATTTGGGGGACCCGAAGGCCTCCGAGGACCGGGTCTTCACCTCGACGAACGCTATCGTCCCGCCGTCTCTGGCGACGATGTCTATCTCGCCGCGAGGGCAACGGTAGTTCCTCTCTATTATCCTGTAACCGTTTTTTTTAAGGAGCGCCTCCGCCCTCTCCTCGCCGCGCTCCCCTGTCAGGAGCCTCAGTATGCCCTTTATCGGCCTCATCTTACTACCCCCCTGAATGTGCGCCTGTGGATAGGCGAAGGGCCAAAGGCCGAGAGCGCGGACAAGTGCTCCCTCGTCGGATAGCCCTTGTGGGATGAAAAATTATAAACGGGATAAATGCGGTGGTAGGCTTCCATTATCCGGTCCCTCGCGGTCTTTGCGATAATCGAGGCCGCGGCGATCGAGACGCTCAAGGCGTCGCCTGAGACGATCGCCTTCTGATCGATTGCGCTCGCGATGCCAAAAGACCCGTCTATGAGGAGCGCATCGGGCTTGACGCTTAAGGCCGCTACGGCCCTCTCCATAGCCAGCAGGGACGCCCTGTGTATGTTGATCGCGTCTATCTCTGCGGGCCAGACGAGGCCGACGCCGACTGAAATGGCGTTCAGATAAATATCGAGGATGAGCGAAGCGCGTTTTGCGGGGGACAGGGTCTTTGAGTCGCGTATTCCGAGGTCAAGGGGGAGCGGGCGATTAAATATTACAGCGGCTGCCGCGACGGGCCCGGCAAGCGGGCCCCTTCCGGCCTCATCTATGCCGGCGATGAGCCTCTTACCTTTTGAGCGGGCCTCGTTTTCGTGGAAGTCCATAGCTTGAAAGGGGTAAGAAAAGACCGGCGCGCGCGGAGACCGCGCGCGCCGGAGAAACTGCTCAATACATCGGCAGACGCAAAAACCCGCCGGCCATCGGCCTTTACTTTGCTTTGAGTCTCGCGGCCTTGCCCTTGAGGTCGCGCAGGAAGTAGAGCTTCGCCCTCCTGACCTTTCCGCTGCCAAGGACCTTTATCGACTCGATCGCCGGGGAGTTCAGGGGGAATATCCTCTCTACACCCACCCCGTAGGAGACCTTGCGGAGCGTGAAGGTCGCCCTCATGCCGCTACCACGTCTC
>MGPQ01000012.1:295012-323843 GCA_001797465.1 Deltaproteobacteria bacterium GWB2_55_19
ATCGCCGGGGTTGAACTCCGGGATATCCGTCCTTATGAACTGCCTGTCGATCTCCTGTATTACGCCCATAAAACCCTCCGTTTTTGTTCGTTCGTAGATATTAAGCCAAAGTCAGAAAAAAAGCCAACCATTTTTAGAATTATATAGCCCAGGCCGTCCCATTGGACCGCAAAGAGAGGGCTGTCTTGTAAAGCCCGTCTATAATCCCCCTCAATCACACTTTAGAGAATTGGACGCTTTATGGCGTTTTCGAGTACCGCAACCATCCGTTCCTCATCAGGGGCAAGCGCCGCATTTTTGAGGAGGTCGGGCCTTTTAAGGCAAGTCTGCCGTATTGACGCGCTCCTCCTCCACTTCGCTATCTCGGCGTGGTTGCCGGATAAAAGGACCTCCGGGACTTTCAGCCCTTGCCACTCCTCAGGCCTCGTATATTGCGGGTATTCAAGGAGCCCGTCAGAGAACGAATCGAATTCGGAAGACGCCTCATCCCCGAGCACGCCCGGGATGAACCTGCAAACCGCGTCGATGATGGCCAGCGCCGGAATCTCGCCGCCCGTCAGTATATAATCGCCGGTCGAAACCTCCAGGTCCACAAACTCCATTACGCGCTCGTCAACCCCTTCGTACCTGCCGCAGATTATGACGAGCCTCTCTTCTTTCGAAAGCTCGCGGGAGAGCGAATGGCTCAAAGGCACGCCCTGAGGGGACGTGAGAATGACCCTTGGCGCACGAAGTGCCTCTTTGACAACTCCGCCGTTGGCCTCCCCGTTGCCGTTG
This sequence comes from Deltaproteobacteria bacterium GWB2_55_19, assembly GCA_001797465.1. Lineage (GTDB taxonomy): Bacteria > Desulfobacterota > GWC2-55-46 > GWC2-55-46 > GWC2-55-46 > GWB2-55-19. The sequence continues at coordinate 295,790 of MGPQ01000012.1, forward strand.
ACCTCGGCCTTTACGGCCTCAAGGGCCCTTGCCACGGGCTCTACCTTCATTACCATCCCGTGGCCGCCGCCGTAGGGGTAATCGTCGGCTGTCCTGTGCTTGTCCGTCGTATAGTCCCTGATATCGCGGGTCTTGACGGTTAAGAGCCCCTTTTCTACCGCCTTCCCCATGATACTCTGCTTAAGGGGTGAGTCGAAGAACCCCGGAAAGAGCGTGAGTATGTCGAACCTCATTGCTCGGTCTCCCCCGGCAGCAACCCCTCCATGAGTCGGACCGTAACCTTTTTGGCGGCCGCGTCAACCTCGATTATAACATTATCAAGGGCCGGAATAAGGACCGGGCCTAAAGGCCCGTCTACCTCGAGGACGTCGTTACTGCCGGTCGAGATGACGTTCGATATCGACCCGAGGCGCTTGCCCTCGTCGGTCACGACTTCCATGCCGACTAGGTCCATGTAATAGTACTCGTCCTCATCGAGCTCGGGTAGCTCGTCTTCGGGGACGCTCACCTCGGCGCCAATGAGCGCCTCGGCGTCGGTCCTTTCAGAGACGCCCTCGAGATCAAGGATATAGAGCTCCCTGTGTTTGCGCGAGCGCGTGACCATAAAAGACTTTACCGTCTCTTTGGCCGAGACGAGCACGGCCTTCAGTTCGAAGTCGTCGAGGTCCCCGTAGGGGAATACCTTAACCTCTCCCTTGAGGCCGTGGACGCCGATTATTTTCCCTATGGGGACGAGTCCGTCCTTGCTCAATGTCACTCGTGTCAACGGCTGGGGCGTCAGGCCGCTATTTCGCTTTTCTGGGCCTTCTTGATGATCTGCCTTACTGTGTCGGTCGGAGTGGCGCCTTTACCGAGCCAGAACGAAACCCTCTCGCTCTTCAAATCCACCTTCGGCGGGTTCAACATCGGGTTGTATGTGCCGACGACCTCGAGGAAACTGCCGTCCCTCGGGGCCTCTGAGTCCGCGACGACTATGCGATAGAACGGTTTCTTCTTGCCACCCTGCCTTGTGAGCCTGATCTTTACTGCCATTTAAGCCTTACCTCCGTTTGTTTTTCTTACTATGCGACCCTACATGAACTTCTGGAAAAGACCCTTTATGCCCTTTGGCCCGGCGGCCTTGAGCTTTTTTATCATCTTCCGCATATCCTGGTACTGATTTATGAGCTTGTTCACGTCCTGCACCTTAGTGCCTGAGCCTTTGGCTATCCTCATCCGCCTTGAAGCGTTAAGCACGCCGGGGTCGGCCTTCTCCCTGGTCGTCATGGAGTTTATGATAGCCTCAATCCTCGATATCTCTTTCTCGTCTATCTTTATGTCCTTCGCCTGTTTCATGGCGCTGAAGCCCGGTATCATGGAGAGGATGGAGTCCATCGAACCGAGCTTCTTTATCTGCTGGAGCTGGGACTTGAAGTCGTCGAGCGTGAAGGTGTCCTTCTTGAGCTTCTTCTGAAGCTCCTGGGTCTCCTTCTCGTCGAAAGTCGCCTGGGCCTTCTCAACGAGCGTCAGTATGTCGCCCATGTCGAGTATCCTGCCCGCGAGCCTGGACGGGTGGAATACCTCGATGCAGTCGACCTTCTCTCCGGTGCCGATGAACTTGATGGGCTTGCCCGTAGCCATCCTCATCGAGAGCGCCGCGCCGCCTCTGGCGTCGCCGTCGAACTTTGTGAGTATGACGCCGGTTATGCCGACAGACTCGTTAAAGCCCTTGGCGGTATTGACCGCGTCTTGACCTGTCATGGAGTCGGCCACGAACAATATCTCGCTCGGCTTGAGTATCGCTTTCAAGGACCCGAGCTGGTGCATGAGCGTGTCGTCTATGTGGAGGCGTCCGGCGGTGTCTACAAGGAGTATGTCGTAGCCCTTAAGTGACGCAACCCTCAGCGCTTCCTTGCATATTTCCTCAGGGTCCTTGTAATCGTCGCTGTCAAAACAGTCTACCTTAATCTCCTGGGAGAGCTTCTTGAGCTGTAACACGGCCGCTAATCTGAAGAGGTCCGCCGGTACTATATAGGGGTTCCTCCCCTTGCCCTTAAGGTGCAGGGCGAGCTTGGCGGTGGTAGTCGTCTTGCCTGAGCCCTGGAGCCCGACGAGCATTATGACAGAGGGCTTGCCCTTGAGCTCAAGGGACGAGTCCTCGCCCCCGAGGAGGCTCGTAAGCTCGTCATGGACGACCTTAGTGAACTGCTGGCCTGGGGTGAGGCTCTCAAGGACGTCCTTGCCCATCGCCTTTTCCTTTACGGAGCTGACGAAGTCCTTTACGACCGCGAAGTTGACGTCGGCCTCCAAGAGCGCGAGCCTGACTTCTTTAAGCGCCTCCTGGATGTTTGCCTCCGAGAGAGACCCCTGCCCCCTCACGTCGCGGAGTATCTTCCTGAACTTATCCGATAAAGACTCAAGCATAACTATCTATATTCCTTAAGGAAAAAACAGCCCCTCAGAGGTTTGCCCCACTTCTACCCCCGATGGACCTGTCAAATCGATTATAGCCCGAATATCAATTATCCGCTTAAAGTAACGGCCTTTTGATAATTATCAGCGTCGCGGAACTACGCAAATTATATAATAATATAAGATAAACGTAGCCAGTGTCAAGGCATTTAATTCCTGGCCGAAAATGGCCGATGAGGGAGGATCGGGGGAACAGGGTGCCCTTCCGGAGGACCGAATGGACAAGCTATCGGCAGTGGCATCCAAATAACTTGCGCCTGTTAACCTCCCCTCCCTTGAAAGGAGCCCGTCCGGCGAGGAGAGGCCAGGACAGCAAAAGAACCTTTCGGGGCCATAAGGAATATGTGGTACAAGCGTTATTATGAATCTGCCCCTCCGGCGAGGAGGGCATGACCAGCTAATGAACCATTCGGAACTAAAGGTGTGCATTACGCACTCGCGCTTGTTACGGATCTGCCCCTCCGGCGAGGAGTTGACACAATGACTCTCAATCTGTTACCTTATAAGGAGCCATGATTACCTGGAATACTGTAAGTCTCCTATCTCTCATTGTCTTAGCGGCGCTTGTCCTGAACCTTCCTTTCGGATATTTGAGGGTAAAGACGAAGAAGTTCTCATTGGCGTGGTTCCTCTATATCCACCTCCCCATACCCGCCATCTTTCTTTTGAGGACAGCGGCCGGCTTCAGCGCAAAGGTTATCCCGATAATCATCGTCGGCGCAGTACTCGGCCAGATGATCGGCGGAAGGCTCAACAGATCAAGGGTTTCCTGAGCATGACTGGGCGCGGCCCGGGCGGGCGGCGGAAGGGACAGTCGAAAAAAGACCCTGCCTTGAAGGTAGACTCCATCCTCGCCGCATCTTTCCCCAACCTCGGCATCGCGGCAAAACTAAAAGAATACAAGCTCTTAAAGGCCTGGAAGGAGTGCGTCGGGCCGAATATCGCTAAAAGGGCGGCGCCTACGAGGCTTATAGGCGGTACGCTCTATTGCGCCGTGTCGTCTTCACCCTGGATGACCGAGCTCAATTATCAGAAGAGAGAGATAATCGAGCGCCTGAACAGGACGCTCGGCGAGAGCGCGGTCAAGGAGATCATACTCCGGGTCGGGGAGGTCGTTCAGGCGGGGCCTCTTGCGCCGCCGCCTCTACCCTCCATCAAACGCGAACTCACCGGGGATGAGATGGAAAAGATAGAAGAGGCGACTAAAGGGATAAAGGATAAAAAGCTTCAGGATATCCTTAAAAGGATTATGGAGAAAGCGAGGGGGGAGGAATCAGATTAAATTCACCGGCTCCTCTATCACAAGCTCCCCATCCTGCCCCGCCTCTATAAGAAAAAGCTTCGCTGGTTTCATGTGATGCGTATGAACGAACCTGAGCCTTCTCACCTTAAGCCCAGCCACCCTCGCCTCTCCCAACATCTCGAATAGACGGGCTACTGGAAAGACGAAGGCTATCCTGCCTTTCTTCCCAACGAGATATTTTGAGATATCAATAAGCTCCTTGAGCGTCCCCTTTACCTCTGACCTCGCCACTGCCCTTTGCTTTTCAGGGCTTACGCGCCCGGCACCGGCCTTTATGTAAGGCGGGTTCGCGACGACGAGCGAGAACGAGCCTTCCGTGTAGATTGACTTCAGTCCCCTGTAATCAGCAAAGACCGCCTCTACCCTGTGCTCAAGTCCGTTCTCAGCGATGTTCCTTTCAAAGAACGAACAGGCCTCCCTGTCTATCTCAACGCCTGTAATCTGTTTAACAGGCGACTTCGAGGCAAGGAGGAAGGGTATTATGCCTGCGCCAGTCCCCAGGTCTATCACCCGGTCGTTGTCATTTAAAGGCAAGACAAAATCGACAAGAAGGAGCGGGTCGTTCGTGACCTTCTGGCCGCTCCCCTGAATAAATGAGTACGGGCCTATCTTTTCTATCGCTACCTTTTTATGGATCATACGCACTCAAAAAAAATCCCCCTTTTCTAAAGGGGGACCAAAGGGGATTAAAAAGCGTTATCGGATAATCTCCCCAGACCCCTCTTTAAAAAAGATGGGTCTATATATATATTCCCCTCTACGCCTTTGCCGTTGCGGTATTGGCTCCAAGCTGGTTAATGACGAGCCCGGAGAGGAGCTTCGGGTAGAAGTAGGTCGACTTTTGCGGCATGACGAGCCCGGCCTCGGCGACGGTCTTTACCTGCTCTATCCTCGTGGGGTTGAGTAAGAAGACGAGCTGGTTTTCGTCCTTCTGCATGGCGGAGAGCGCCTCGTCGTAGCTCTTGACGTACAGGAGGTTCGTCTGCTTCTCCTGCGCCTCCTGCGTGATGCCGAGGATGCGGTTGAATATCAGCGAGTGGAGGACAGTGACATCAAGTGACTTGAACTGCTCCGGGATAGTCGTCCCGAAGACCTTGTCCATTACCTCTTTTGATTTGAGGGTAAAGACATAATAGACGTCCTTCGCCCTTATGTGGAGGCCGAGGGCTATCCCCTTTTTTCCAGCCTCCTCGTGCTTCTTCAGGAACGCCGCCCTGGCCGAAGGCTCGTTCGCCTTGTTATACGCGAACTCCTCTATATCGAAGTGTTTGGCGCACTCGGCGAGAAAACTTGCCGGGTCGAAGGAAGGGAGGCTGTGTATGACCCTGTGCGTCGGCCATATCGTCATGCCCTCGTCGTCCATGTTGGAGAAATACATCATCACATAGTTGTAAGGTTCGAGCCCAGTGGGGTTCGTCTCCTTCTCCCTCATCATGTTCCTGTAATTGAGGGCTGTCTCGTACCTGTGGTGGCCGTCCGCTATAAAGAGCGGTTTGCCCTTCATGGCTTCGACGACCTTATTTACGGTCCCGGGGTCGTTAACCCTCCAGAGGCGGTTCTCTATCCCGTCGTCGTCAACGACGTCTATCAACGCCGGACCCTTTGCAGAGGCGTCGAGCTCTCTGTTTATGGCGAGTGACGGCTCGGAGTAGAGAGAGAATATACAGCTCAAGTTCACATTGCAGGCCTGCATGAGCTTTAACCTGTCGGCCTTGGGGCCGGAGAGTGTCTTTTCATGCGGGTGTATGCCTTTGCCGAAGTCAACGAGTTTGGCGAGCGCTATGAAGCCCTTCCGGGTCTGCTTCTTGCCGCTCTTTAATGCATAAGTCTGCGTGTAGTAGTAGATGGCCGGCTTATCGTCCCTTGTTAGCGTGCCGTCAGAGAGCCACTTTTTGAGGTCTGTTGCGGCGCGGGAGTACCTGTCGTTTCCCTCGGTGTCCTCTGGCGCTCCCTTGCTCAAGATGAGCCTTATGATGTTCTGCGGGTGCCTCGCGTAAAAGTCGTCCTGCTTCTTCGGCGGGATGACGTCATAAGGCGGGGCCATGACCTTGTTGAGGTCCCCCACCTTGTCCGCGTTGTACAGCACTCCCTGAAAAGGCATTATGTCGGCCATAGTGTAACTCCCGTCATTTAAGTAGGATTAAGTCGATTGGAACTTATAAATTTACTATTTCCGCGAGGCGTAAGTCAATGGGAAAAGGACTGACAGGGACGTATCTCTTTCTCAAAAAAGTATTAGATAATACTTGTAACAATATGCATTATGGGCGTTTTTTGATTAAAGGAATATCTTTTATACGAGATATAACCCCTCTTTTTTTTAAAGAGGGGTTTGGGGAGATTATCTAAAAAAACTCTTTCCTAATCCCCCTCATTCCCCCTTTAGAAAAGGGGGAAGATTTGGTCAATACCTGCAACTTGCGATGAAGCGGTTCCTCACCCTATCTCCGCAAGCTCCAGCCTTCCCTCCCACCGTGCCTTTAACACTTCTTTTATCCGCACTCCTTCGGGGCCGGAGAGCGACGGGTCTTTATCCAGGAACCGAAACGCCTCCTCGCGAGCGGTCTTAAGGAGCCCTGCGTCAGTCAGGGCCTCGGACATCCTGAAATCCGGCAGTCCAGACTGCCTCGTTCCGACAAAGTCACCGGGGCCGCGTATATTCAGGTCTTCCTCCGCTATCCTGAAGCCGTCGTTCGTCTCCTCCATCACCTTAAGCCGCTTGTATGTATCCTCAGACTGTGTCCACGCGGCAAGGAGCAGACAGACGGAACGTTTCTCGCCCCTCCCGACCCTCCCCCTCAACTGATGGAGTTGAGCGAGCCCGAACCTCTCGGCGTGCTCGATGAGCATGACCGTCGCGTTAGGCACGTCAACGCCGACCTCAACGACGGTAGTCGAGACCAGTATGTCGAGCCTCTTTTTCTTGAAGGCGTCCATGACCGCCTCTTTTTCAGTTGCTCCCATCCTGCCGTGGAGGAGGCCGACCCTGTGGACCGGGAATATGTCCCTTTGCAGGTGCTCGCTCATGTTTGTCGCGTCTTTAAGGCTCAGTTCCTCGGATTCCTCGACGAGCGGATAAACGATGTAGCACTGTGAGCCGCCGGCAAGTTCCCGCCTTATTATATCGTAGGCCTCTCTCCTGTCCTTTTCCCTTAATATCCGCGTTGAGACAGGCTTTCTCCCAGGCGGGAGCTCGTCGATAATAGAGACATCGAGGTCGCCGAATACGGTCATTGATAGCGTCCTCGGTATGGGTGTCGCCGTCATGATAAGTATGTCAGGAGAGACACCATCGCCTGAGCGAGCGCCTTTTTTCTTTAATATAGCCCTCTGGACGACCCCGAAGCGGTGCTGTTCGTCGATTACGGCAAGACCGAGTTTTGCGAACTCTACGTCCTTTTGAATGAGCGCGTGCGTGCCTACGACGAGGTCAGCCCTCCCTTCTTTCACCGCTGAGAGCGCTTCCCTCCTCTCAGCCCTCCCCATCCCGCCCTTAAGGAGCATCGCCCTTATGCCCAGCGCCTCGGCGTACCTGTGGATGTTAAGATAGTGCTGTTCGGCGAGTATCTCGGTCGGGGCCATTATGGCGGCCTGAAAGCCAGCCTCCACCGCGGTCAGCGCGGCAACAAAACTCACTACTGTCTTGCCAGAGCCGACGTCACCCTGTATGAGCCTGTTCATCGGATGACTGGAGGCCATGTCCGCCTTTATCTCGCTTAAGACCTTCTCCTGCGCGCGCGTGAGATTGAACGGGACGAGCCCTCGGAGCCGCCCTTCCAAAACAGACTTTCCGGCTAACGCAATCCCCTCTTCCTTTTTAGCGCCTCTCTTTTTAAGTCCAAGCATAAGCTCCAATACAAAGAGCTCGTCGAAGACGAGCGCCCGGCGGGCCTTTGCCGTGTTCGAATCGTCTTCAAAGCCCGAGGTCTTGTGGAGGGCGCGGAAGGCGTCGGATAAGTCCGGGAGGTCGAGCGCGTCCATGACGGAGTCTGGCGCGCCGCTTACGGCATAGGCCGAATACCTCTCGGCTATGTCCTTCACGATCTTCCTTACGGTCTTCTGATGGAACCGCTCTATCTGGGAATATATCGGGACTATGCCGGGGGCCTGTGAGGCGTCCTCTTCGTCAAAAAGCTCTATGTCGGGATGTACTATCTCTTTGTGTCCGCCGAAGGCAGAGACAGGGCCGAAGACGATGAGCCTTTGTCCGTTCTTGAACCTGTTCCTCATGTAGACCGGGCGGTAGTTGAACCACTTCAGTTTTAGTATCGCCGACCCGTCGCCGAGCGCCGCTTCGAATACGCGCCTTTTACCGTAGCGCGCCTCGCCCGAGGCAAGCACCTCCCCTGTCGTAAGCCCGTGTTCACCTGGTAAAAGCTCCTTTATCCGTTTTATGTTCCGCCTGTCCTCGTACCGGATGGGGAGGAAGTAAAGGACGTCCTCGATCGTCGAGAGCCCCTTTTTGGCGAAAAGCTCAGAGAGCTTCGGGCCTATGCCTTTTACGGATGACAGCGGGGCCTTCAAGGTCTTCAAGGACTCCCGCGCCTCCAATGCCGTGAGGACTGGCCTCTTGCGCGACGGGCTCAAGATGGATGAGGCGAGAGCGAGGGCCTTTTTTACCCTCTCGATCTTTTCGCCCTTTAATAGCGCGTCAAAACCCCTGAAGGCCTCCTTGAGCCCTGACATGCTGGCAGGGCCTCCGGCCCCTATCGCTTCGTCAACGAGCTTGTTGACGAGCGGCTCTATGCACTTCAGCGATTCAATTTTAGAGAAGTTGTCTTTAGAGGCGAAGCCGAGCGGCTTCATGAGGGATTCGATTATACTGGCGAGCGTTACGTTTCCGCCCTCTCGCGTCCCCACTGGGTCACATCTCCACGCGGGTTACAACGCCGTGGAGCTTGTTCGTCGGGAGCTTGTAGAAGATGAGGAATGTCGGAGTGAGTTTCTTGATAAGAGAGAATATCTTCCATACGACGTTCGAGGTCGTTATCTCCTCGACCCCGTAGAATATCGTCTTCTCGACGAGGCCCGCCTCCTTCAGCACGGCCTCGACATCGATGACCTCCATGTAGCCGGCCTGTATTTCGAAGGCGCGGAGGCCCGGCGCGAGCGGGTCCCTGAAGAAGTAATTCGAGCCGAAGGGCTCGTCAGACCTGACTATGGAGACGATGACGTTATCCTCGTATATGATGTTGTTCTTGAACATCGTGTGGACTATGTACGGGGCTATGTCATTGGCGTCCTTTGCGAAAAAAAGCGCCATTCCCCTTATCTTCGGCAGGGCCTTATATATCTGGTTGTAGCTTATGAGGAAGGCGTCGAGGTTAAGCGGGCGGAGCGACCTGTAGAGCCTCTTCTGGCCGATAGTATAGATGAGGATGAGCGCGAACGGGAGCGCGGCGATTATTATCGACCAGTACCCGCCGTGCGGGATCTTGAAGAGGTTGGCGAAGAGGAAAACGAAGTTGATAACCGTCACCAGGGCCGCGACAAGGGCGCGGAGGAAGTTCCGCCGGATATAGAATATCCACGTCATCATGATGCCGGTCAAGCTCATGGTGCCGGTGACGGCAAGGCCGTAGGCCGCGGCGAGGTTGTGGGACTCCCTGAACTCGTACATGATGAATATGACGCATGCGAGGAGAAACCAGTTGACGAACGGTATGTATATCTGGCTCCTCATCTCGGTAGAGGTGTAGTCCACCTTGAAAAGAGGCATTATGTGCGTGGTGATGCCCTGGTATACGACCGAGAACATGCCGCTAATCATCGCCTGCGATGCTATTATCGTCGCGCAAATGCTAAGGAGGAGGAACGGTACGTAGAGCAGGCGCGCCTGGCTGAATATCATCTCGAAGAGGACGTTATGGGTATCGGGGTTCCTCATCACGAACGCGCCCTGTCCGAGGTAGTTGATGATAAGAACGACGAAGACGATGTACCAGGCCTTGACTATCGGCCACCTGCCGAGGTGCCCCATGTCGGCGTAGAGCGCCTCGCCTCCGGTGGCGCAGAGTATGACCTCGGAGAGGACTATGAAACCGGCAAGGCCGTTGGTCAAAAGAAACTTTATTCCGTAGTAGGGGCTCAAGGCCCAGAGGACCGACGGGGAATAATATATCGAGGCTATCCCGGACAAGGCGAGCGCTCCGAACCATATGAGCATCAAAGGCCCGAAGACGAACGCGACCTTCTCGGTCCCCCTCTTCTGGAAGACGAAAAGCAGGACGGCTATCATCGCGGCGACGAGTATGAGTTTCCCCTGGCTTACGTCCTCGAAGCCGGGGATGAGGAGCGACCCCTCGACGGCGGACAGGATACTTATCGCCGGGGTTATGACGCCGTCGCCGACGAGGAGAGAGATGCCGAGAAAGGAGAGGAGCGTTACGAAGGCTACACTCCTGCCGGTCTTGAGATACGGGACGAGTATCTCCTTAAGCACTATGGTGCCGCCCTCGCCCTTGTGGGAGAGGGATGTGGCGAGCCAGGCGTACTCCGCAGTGACGAGCGTGACAAGCGTCCAGACGATGAGCGAGAGTATCGCTGTTACGTTCTCAGGCGTAGGAGTGGTCAGGAGGAATATGACCGTAAGGGTATATATCGGTGAGGTGCCAATGTCCCCGAAGACTATGCCCAGCGATTTGATTATCTTCTGCATCTATGCGCGACCAGGGACTTCTATCCTTCGTATGCCGGCGGAATAACCGTCGAGGTCCTTATGATACTCCTGCACCGACTTCACTTCAAGCCCGCCCTTGAGCATCGCCCTTATGCCGTGCGCCGCGGCCCTTGCGCCGGCGACAGTCGTAAAATACGGCAGTCCGAGGTCTATCGACGACCTCCTTATCGAATATGAGTCCGCGACACTCTTGGCGCCAAACGACGTGTTTATTACCATCGCTATCTCCCTGCTCTTTATCTTGTCGACTATGTTGGGCCTGCCCTCAGTCACCTTGCATACGCTCTCAACCTCAATAGAGCGCTCCTTAAGGTAGCGCGCCGTGCCTCCGGTGGCGATGAGCCTGAACCCGAGGTCAGTGAGGTCTTTGGCTACATTCACTATATCAGCCTTATCCGCGTCTCTCACACTTATGAATACCATGCCCTTTTGCGGGAGTTTGTTCCCGGCCGCTAACTGGGCCTTCGCGAACGCGACGCCGAAGCCGTCGCCTATGCCCATGACCTCTCCGGTGGACTTCATCTCGGGGCCGAGGAGCGTATCTACGCCCGGGAACTTTATGAACGGGAATACCGCCTCTTTAACGGACGTATACGAAGGCGTTATCTCCTCGGTGAAGCCGAGGTCCTTCAAAGTACGGCCCACCATGAGCTTTGTTGCGAGTTTGGCGAGCGGAGCTCCTATCGCCTTGCTGACGAAGGGTATCGTCCTCGATGCCCTGGGATTCACTTCCAGCACGTATATTTCTCCGTCCTTTACGGCGAACTGGACGTTCATGAGCCCCACGACCTTAAGCTCCATTGCCATGAGCTTCGCCTGCCGCCTTATCTCGTCGAGTATCACTGTGTCGAGCGAATACGGCGGGATAGAGCAGGCGGAATCCCCTGAGTGCACCCCGGCCTCCTCTATATGCTCCATGATGCCGCCGATGACGACGGTTTTCCCGTCGCTTATGCAGTCGACGTCGACCTCTATCGCGTTCTGGAGGAAGCTGTCGACGAGCACCGGGTGCTCAGGCGACGCCTCGACCGCGCGGGACATGTAATTTATAAGGCTCATCTCGTCGTAAACTATCTCCATTGCCCTGCCGCCCAGCACATAAGAGGGCCTCACCATGACAGGGTAGCCGACGGTCCCGGCGACTTTGATCGCCTCGTCAATCGAGCGCGCAATGCCGCTCTCCGGCTTTTTAAGGTCGAGCCTCCCAAGGAGCGCGTCGAACCGCTCCCTGTCCTCAGCCATGTCGATTGAGTCCGACGAAGTGCCGAGTACCTTTACCCCGGCCTTCTCAAGCGGGACCGAAAGGCGCAGCGGCGTCTGCCCGCCGAGCTGGACGATAACGCCGTAAGGCCTTTCCTTCCGTACTATCGCCATGACGTCCTCGAATGTAAGCGGCTCGAAGTATAATCTGTCCGAGGTGTCGTAGTCTGTCGATACAGTCTCCGGGTTGCAGTTGACCATGATGGACTCGAACCCCTCTTCCTTCAAAGCGAACGAGGCGTGGACGCAACAGTAGTCGAACTCAATCCCCTGCCCTATCCTGTTAGGGCCAGAGCCGAGTATCATGACCTTCTTATTATTCGTCGGCGCGGCCTCGCACTCGGGCTCCTTGGACCCGTCGGAGATGTTGAAGAACGGCCGCTCATAAGTGGAGTAGAGGTAAGGGGTGAAGGCCTCGAACTCCGCGGCGCAGGTATCAACGGTCTTGAAAACCGGCTCTATCCCGGCGCCTTCAAGCAGGGCCATTATCTCGTGCTCGGTCTTATTAAGGAGTGTGGCAAGCGTCCTGTTGGAAAAGCCGTTCTCCTTTGCGCGTCTGAGCATCTCCGGCGGTATCAATGCGCCAATGCCCGCGGCCCTGCCTATCCCCTCTTCGAGCTCCGCTATCTCGCGAAGATTATTCAGGAACCAGCGGTCGATATTAGTTAACTCGTGAATCTCGTCTACGTGCATCCCGACCCGGAGGGCCTCCATTATATACCAGAGCCTCTCGGGTTGAGGGGTCTTAAGCTTGTTCTTTATGCTGTCCTGCTCGTCGGGTGTCGCCCTGAAGTTGACCTCGCCACGGGTCTTTCTGACCTTCCAGTCGAACCCGTAACTCCCGACCTCCAGCGAGCGCACCGCCTTCTGGATGGACTCCTTGAAAGTCCTGCCCATCGCCATCGCCTCACCCACGGACTTCATCTGGACGGTTAGCGTCGGGTCCGCCTTGGGGAATTTTTCGAAGGCGAACCTCGGGATCTTCACTACGACGTAGTCTATCGTCGGCTCAAAACAGGCGGGGGTCTTTTTAGTTATGTCGTTAGGGATCTCGTCAAGCGTGTAGCCTACGGCGAGCTTAGCCGCTATCTTGGCTATCGGAAAACCCGTTGCCTTGGACGCGAGAGCGGAAGAGCGGGATACGCGCGGGTTCATCTCGATCACATATATCTTCCCGTTCTCGGGGTTCATGGAAAACTGGATGTTCGAGCCGCCGGTATCTACGCCTATCTCGCGTATTATCTTGATTGAAGCGTCGCGGAGCAACTGGTATTCCTTGTCGGTCAAGGTCTGAGCCGGTGCGACGGTAATGGAGTCGCCAGTGTGCACGCCCATGGGGTCGAAGTTCTCTATGGAACAGATGATGACGACGTTGTCGTTTTTGTCCCTCATCACCTCAAGCTCGAACTCCTTCCAGCCGATGACGGACTCTTCTATCAATAATTCGCTTATCGGGGACGCCTCAAGCCCGTACTTGACCATCTCCTCGTATTCCTGCCTGTTGTAGGCGATGCCTCCGCCGGTGCCGCCAAGCGTAAAGGATGGCCTGATGATGACTGGAAAGTCCATGCGCTCGATTATCTCCATCGCCTGAGCGAAGGTGCGGGCGTTCCCCGACCTCGGGACTTCGAGCCCTATCTTTTGCATCGCGAGCTTGAATAGCTCCCTGTCCTCGGCCTTTTTTATGGCATGCAGCTTCGCGCCTATCATCTCGACATTGTACTTGTCGAGTATCCCGGCCTCCGCGAGCTTGACCGAGACGTTCAAGGCGGTCTGTCCGCCCATTGTGGGCAACAATGCGTCGGGCCTCTCGCGCTCGATAATCTTTTCTACCATCTCAACGGTTATCGGCTCTATGTAGGTCCTGTCCGCGAGCGTCGGGTCCGTCATGATGGTAGCCGGGTTGGAGTTGACGAGCACTACCTCATACCCGTCATCTTTCAGCGCCTTGCACGCCTGCGTGCCGGAATAATCGAACTCGCACGCCTGCCCAATTATAATCGGCCCCGAGCCGATGATAAGTATCTTTTTTATATCCGTACGCTTAGGCATAGAATCACATTAACCCTTGTTTTTATTCTTCCGTAAAGTAGTCAGAATCTACTTTCTTTAAATCATATGTCGCCACCTTTGAAACGCCTATGTCAAAATCCATCATCAATTGCGTTAATTGATCGCCATCAATAAGTACGATCTTATTATCAATCTTTGAAACATAATTCAGAGCCTCATCTGAAAAACTAGATGTCGTAATAAAGACCCCTTTTTTTGCCCTATACCCTTGTAAAGCACCTGCAAATTTCTGTATCTCAGGGCGGCCAACAGTATTGCTATCCCACCTTTTAGCTTGTATGTATATAATGTCCAGACCCAATTTATCTTCTTTTATAATGCCGTCTATTCCACCATCGCCGCTTTTTCCAATTGCTTTTCCTGCATCTTTAATCGAGCCGCCATAGCCCATTTTTACTAAAAGCTCCACAACAAGTTTTTCAAAAAAAGCAGGCGATAAGTCTTTAATTCTGCTAAGCAATTCTTGAGCCAAATCGTGTCGTAATCTCTGATAACCATATTCAAAAGATTCTTCTGGAGTGTTTATATCTTGAGCTTCACTTATTAATTTTGAGTCTTCTTTATCTCTTTTTGCCTCTCTAAATTCAATAAATTCCGGAAATTGCATCAGAAAATCGATATTAATCTCGGAAGGATTCTGCTTTAAAACATCCAATCCCTTACCTGTTATTCTAAATACGCCTCGCTTTGTGTACTCAATAAGGCCCGATTTTTTTAAATAAGTTCTTGCCCATCCAATCCTATTATCAAAAATTTTCTGCCGCCCACTCGGCAAAAGCTCATTTATCTCTTCAGTGGATAAAGAAAAATAATCTAAAAGCGCGTCTCGCGTTTCACCAATTTCGTGTTCCTTTTGGTCTCCTGCTATTTTAAGAAAAGGTAACATTACAGATTGGAAATCGGGTATAGCCATTGTGTTACCTCCATTCCTTACCCCTTCGCCGCCTCCATCATATCCACGAACCTCTTGAAGAGGTACTGCGAATCGTGCGGGCCCGGAGAGGCCTCCGGGTGGTACTGGACGGAGAATAACGGCAGTTCCTTATGCGTTAGCCCCTCTACCGTCCTGTCGTTCAGGTTGATATGCGTTATGTCGGCGACGCCTATTAACGACTCTATATCGACGGCGAAACCGTGGTTCTGGGAGGTTATCTCTACCTTGCCGGTCGTTAAATCCTGAACCGGCTGGTTCCCGCCCCTGTGGCCGAATTTCATCTTGAAGGTCTTTCCGCCGAGCGCGAGCGACAATATCTGGTGGCCGAGGCATATCCCGAAGATAGGCTTTTTGCCGATGAGCTTCGCGACATTCTCCTTCGCGTAAGTGACCGCGTCCGGGTCTCCGGGGCCGTTCGACAGGAATATCCCGTCCGGGTTAGATTCGAGTACGGATTCCGCCGGTGTGGACGCCGGCACGACTGCGACGTCGCACCCGGCCTCAACGAGGTTCCTCAAAATATTTCTCTTTATGCCGAAGTCGTAAGCCACGACCTTAAAGCGCTTCTGGGTCGTCCCCCTCGGGTATCCGCGGTCTATCCTCCAGAGCTCTTCCTCCCACCTGTAGGGCCGCTTGCAGGTTACGTCCTTTACAAGGTCGACGCCTACGAGCCCCTTGGAGGCGCGAGCCTTCTCGACGAGCTTCCTGTAATCCGATTCCGTCGACGAGATGACAGCCTGCATCGCGCCCTTGTCCCTTATGATGCGCGTAAGCGCCCTTGTGTCTATGCCTGATATGCCGACGATGCCGTGGCGCGCGAGATAGCCCATCAGACTGTCCGTTGACCTCCAGTTGGAGGGATACATGCAGGCCTCTTTCACAATGAACCCCTCGACCCACGGGCCGGCCGACTCTATGTCCTCTTCGTTGATGCCGTAGTTGCCCTGCTGAGAGTAGGTCATGCAGACCAACTGCCCGTTATAGGACGGGTCTGTAATGACCTCCTGATAGCCCATCATCGAGGTGTTGAAAACGACCTCTCCCGTAGTCTCTCCATACGCGCCGAAGGCGCTCCCTTCGAATACCGTGCCGTCGGCGAGCGCCAAAATAGCCTTTCTCAATCGTCTACCTCTCTACGAATTTTCTTTGGTAGCATCGTATACGACACTTCCGTTTACAACCGTCTTTATAACGACGCCCTTGAGGGTCCTGCCACCGTAAGGCGTGTTCTTTGATTTTGATTTAAGCCTGCTGGGGTCTACTTTCCAGGTCCTGTTCAAGTCAACGATAACGATATCCGCCTGAGACCCCACCCTGAGGCTCCCTTTGTTCAAAGAAAACGCCCTTGACGGGTTAATCGTGAGCGCGCGGATGATTGCGTCCAGGGTCAAACCGCCCTCCTCGACAAGCCCGTAAGCGAGAGAAAAGGCCGTCTCAAGCCCGACGATGCCGTTAGCCGCCTTGTCGAACTCGACGTCTTTTTCTATCGCCGACTGCGGGGCATGGTCTGTCGCGATGCAGTCGATAGTGCCGTCCTTAAGGCCGCCGCGGAGCGCGTCGACATCTTCCCGCGCCCTGAGAGGCGGGTTCATCTTCGTAAATGTGTCGTAGCCGACAACCGCCTCATCCGTTAGCGTCAGGTGGTGCGGGGTCGTCTCAGCCGTGACGTTCACGCCGCGTGCCTTCGCAGACCTTATCAGCTCTACCGCCCCCCTGGTGGACACATGGGCTATATGGAGACGGCCTCCGGTGAGCTCGGCCAAAGACAAGTCCCGAGCAACCATCGCGTCCTCTGCCGCGTTCGGTATGCCCTTAAGGCCAAGGCGCGTTGAGACCGCGCCCTCGTTCATGACGCCCGCGCCGGCGAGCCTCGGGTCCTCTGAGTGGCTTACAACAGGCGCTCCGAATATCTTCGAGTACTCAAGGGCGCGCCTCATTACGGTGCCGTCGGTTATGGGGACGCCGTCGTCGGAGAACGCCACGCACCCGGCGGCCTTAAGATCGCCGAACTCTGTCAGGCGCTCGCCCAGTTGTCCGACCGTCACCGCGCCTATCGGGTGGACGGACGCGGTGCCCTCGGCCTTTGCCTTGTCCAATATGTATCTTGTTACAGACGCGTTGTCGTTAACCGGGTTCGTGTTAGCCATGCAGAGGACTGAGGTGAAGCCGCCGGATGAGGCCGCCTGCGTGCCCGTCTTTATAGTCTCTTTGTATTCAAAGCCCGGCTCCCTTAAATGCGTGTGCGCGTCTATAAAGCCCGGGAGGACGACAAGGCCCGTAGCGTCGATCACCTCAAGCCCCGGCGCGCCTTCTACAAGCTCTGTCGTATCCCTGTCAGCGGGTTTTATCGTGCCGACGCGGCCGCCCATGATGTAGATGTTAAAGAGCCCGTCGACATTTACCGACGGGTCGATAAGACGCCCGCCCTTTATAACGAGTCTGTTCATTTGAGTTGCGCCTCCTCCCTCGTGCCCCCGAGGAGCATGTAGAATATCGCCATGCGTACAGCCACACCGTTCGTCACCTGGTCGAGTATGAGCGAATACGGCCCGTCGGCGACCTCTGACGATATCTCGACCCCGCGGTTTATGGGGCCGGGGTGGAGGATGATAACATCGTCTTTCGCGCCTTTAAGCTTCGCGTCATCGAGCCCGTAGAGCCTCGAATACTCTCGTACGGACGGGAAGAGCGATTCCTTCTGCCTCTCCATCTGTATGCGGAGCATCATTATTACATCAGCCCCGCGTAGCGCCTCATTCATGTCGGTAGTAACCCTGCACCCGAGCCTTTCCATGCCAGGAGGTATCATCGTCGGCGGGCCGCAGACGGTCACTTCCGCCCCGAGCTTCGTAAACCCGTATATGTTCGAGCGCGCGACGCGCGAGTGCGTTATATCGCCTATTATCGAGAGTTTGAGCCCGTCGATACGCCCCTTCTTCTCCTTAACCGTCAACATGTCGAGGAGCGCCTGGCTCGGGTGCTCGTGCGCGCCGTCTCCGGCGTTCACGACCGAGCAGGAGACGTACTTTGATAACATCTGAGGGGTGCCGGATGACGAGTGCCTGACGACTATGCAGTCGGGCCTCATAGCCTCGAGGTTCTTTGCGGTGTCCTTGAGCGTCTCGCCCTTGGAGACGGAGCTTGTCGATACCGAGATATTGACCGCGTCCGCGCTCATCCTTTTTGCCGCTATCTCAAAAGACGTCCGAGTCCTGGTAGAAGGCTCGTAGAAGAGGTTTATGACGGTCTTGCCCCTTAAGGTAGGGACCTTTTTTATCTCCCTCGCCGAGACCTCCTTGAAGGACTCCGCCGTACTGAGCAACTGCTCAATCTCGCTCTTTTCGAGCTCCTCGATGCCGAGGAGGTCTTTGCGTTTGAGTCTCATCCGCTCGCCTTAGTCCTCCTCAGTGACAACGACTTCGTTTACCCCGTCGACCTCTTCCAGATGGAGCTTTACGCCCTCCCTGGCCGAGGTCGGGATGTTCTTGCCTATGTAGTCGGCCTTTATGGGTAGCTCCCGGTGCCCCCGGTCGACGAGTACGGCGAGCTTTATGGCTAGCGGCCTCCCGAAGTCCATAAGGGCGTTCATCGCGGCCCTGATGGTGCGTCCTGTGTAAAGCACGTCGTCCACCATTACGATGACCTTGCCGTCAATGGAAATGGGTATATCCATCTTTTTAAGGGACGGCTGTGTCTTTTTTATGCCGAGGTCGTCGCGGTATAAGGTGGCGTCGACGGCGCCGGAGGGCACCGTGACCTTTTCTATCTCTTCAATCTTTTTCTGGAGCCGTAGCGCGAGGTGGTAGCCCCTCGTCGGGATGCCGAGGAGGACGAGCTTGTCCGTCCCCTTGTTTCTCTCCAATATTTCGTGGGCGATCCTCGCTATCGCCCTCTCTATCGCCATCCCGTCCATCGCGGCCCTTGTCTTCACAAGGTCCCTCCAGGGCATAAAAAAACCTCCGCGCCGTTTTCAGGTCGCAAAGGTCCGATTTTTGTGCATATTGGCTTCAATGTTCTCTCCCTTTTTAATCTCGCGGGATTAATTTAAAGGGTTGATTAATTTTTTCGTTAAAGTACGCCGCTCCCGTCCTTTAGCGGCTTGGATACGTCTATGTAGAACCTCTGCGCCATCTCGTACTGGTTGAAGAAGGTAAACGTTACGGTGTAATCGACCTGTATGGAGATGAAGTCCCGGCCTCTGACTATTTCGAGGTTGTCCGAGGTTATGGGCACGTTCCAGGCATGTGCCTTTGTGAGGATGCGCTTTTCAAGGACCTGGCTCGTGTACATATGGGAGATCTTAGCCTCTTCCTCGACCTCTGTCTTCAGCATCCAGTACGCGAGCCACGGAGGGGCTACGACCCAGGCCCCGTAAATGGAGAGCCCGAAAAATGAAAGCCAGAAAAGCGTCTTGATCCTTGAAAAACCGCTTTCGCCGCCGAATCTCTTCACCCTCCTACTGATACCACCTGAGGAAGACCCAAGTCAATAAAATTCTTCGGTTCAGACCCTCTCACCTATCGGCGCGGACAGGGCGCCTGTCTTCTCAACGGGCCTGTCCTGCCTGCCGACCGAGACGTACTCGAACCCGAGCTTTGCCATGGCCGCGGGCTCGTAGATATTCCGGAGGTCTATGACCCTCGGAGCCTTGAGGAGCGTCTTTATCCGCGCGAGGTCGAGCTTCCTGAACTGGTTCCATTCGGTCATTATTACAAGGGCGTCCGAGCCCTCGGCGACCTCGTAGGAGTCGTTGCAAAACGATACCCCGGACTTGACGACCTTTCTCGCGTGCTCCATGCCGGCAGGGTCGTAGGCCTTTACGGTCGCCCCCTCTGAGACGAGCCGTTCGACTATGTCCATGGCTGGCGAATCCCTTATATCGTCGGTATTGGGCTTGAAGGCGAGCCCGAGGACGCCGAACTTCTTGCCCTTTATCCCGCCTGCAAGAGTCCTTATCTTCTCTATCATTATTTCCCGCTGGCGGTCGTTGACGTCTATCACCGCCTCTACTATCCGGAAGGTATATCCGTGGGCCCTGGCTATCTTTGTTATTGCCATAGTGTCCTTCGGGAAACAGGACCCGCCGTAGCCGGGTCCTGGGTGGAGGAACTTGCCCCCTATCCTGTGGTCGAGCCCCATGCCCTTGGCGACCATATGAATGTCGGCCCCTACCCTCTCGCAGATGTTCGCCATCTCGTTTATGAACGAGATCTTTGTCGCGAGAAAGGCGTTGGAGGCGTACTTTATAAGCTCGGAGGTTTCTATGTCCGTGACGATAAAAGGCGTTTCGATGAGATAGAGCGGCGAATAGAGGTCTTTCATTATGGCGACGGCCTGAGGGGACCTCGCGCCTATGACGACCCTGTTAGGCCGCATGAAGTCCTCGACGGCCGAGCCCTCTCTAAGGAACTCGGGGTTTGAGGCTACGTCGAACTTGAACTCGCCCTTCTGCTCGCTAGATATTATCTTTTCTATAAGCGCCCCGGTGCCGACCGGGACCGTGGATTTGGTCACTATGACCTTATAGCCGTTCAGGTTCTCCGCGATGGCGCGCGCGACCTCCTCGATGTACGAGAGGTCAGCGGAGCCGTCTTCCTTGGGCGGCGTGCCTACGGCTATGAAAATGACGAGGGACTTCTTTATCGCCTCGCTCAAGTCGGTCGTGAAGGTGAGCCTCTTTTCGCTTATGTTCTTGGCGACGATCTCCTTCAATCCGGGTTCGAATATCGGGATCTCGCCGCGCCGGAGCATCTCAATCTTTTCGACGTCCTTATCCACACAGCTTACATTGACGCCGAAGTCGGCGAAGCATGTCCCGGTGACGAGCCCCACATACCCTGTGCCGATTACGCAAATGTTCATATAGCCAGAACCTCCGTTATTGTAAGCAAAAGCCCCATTTTAGTCGTAAAAAGGCGTCTACCCCGTGCAATCACAGGCATCCCACCCGAAAAACCCGCCTCCGAAGCGCCTGGAAAAGATACCAAAGTCCCGGCGCTTATGCAATCGCTATATATATATAACGGCAAATAAGCAAAGGGCTTGAGTAACGACTACCCGCCCTTTCCGAGCCTCAGAAAGTCCTTCAAAAACCTGAAGAGTAACGCCTCGGCGCGCCCCTTTTTAGTGTTCGAATAAAACCCGCCCTCGTCTTTCAGGTATCCGCCCTCGACCATGTGGCCGAGCCTCCTTCTGAATATCCCCTCGAATGAATACGCGCCCCTGATATCCTCGAAGTTCATCTTCTTCGACGCGGTGTTCTCTATCTCTATCATTATCCGGACGGAAATGGACCTGTCCACGATGAAATAGAACTGGCAGTAGCCGAGGAAGAGGAAGGCATAGAGGCCGAGCCCGGCGAGAAAGTTGCCCCACCATGTGAGCTTGTAGACGGTCCCGATGGAGAGCCACTGGTCCGCGGGGGTGGGGCCTAAGGGGGCGAGCACCATGTAGCCTGACGGGATGAGCCAATAGCCTATGAGATATACGGGGATGATGGAGAAAAATATAATTTCGAGGGCGCGGAAGCGCTCCTTGAGCTCCACGCCCCTGAAGACCGCCACATGGACTGCGAGAAAGAGTAAAAAGGAAAAGAGACCGAGGAGAGGCGCCTTTATCATTAGACAGTCACGCCCCTCATCAGTATGCGTTCCTGTTTACGAGGCCCTTCCAGAGTGTAAGGAAGAGTATCTTGATGTCGAAAACGAGCGACCAGTTCTCGATGTAGTAGAGGTCGTGCTCTATCCTCTTGCCGAGGTCGGTATTTCCCCTCCATCCGTTAACCTGCGCCCAGCCGGTGATGCCGGCCTTCATCTTGTGGCGGAGCATGTAATTGGGGATGTTCTTCCTGAACTCCCGTATGAATACAGGCCTCTCCGGGCGCGGGCCCACAAGCGACATGTCACCCCTAAGGACGTTGAATAACTGCGGGAGCTCATCCAGGCTCGTTGAGCGGAGCAACGTGCCGAGACGGGTCCTCCTCGGGTCGTCTTTGGAGGCCCAGACGGCGCCGGTAGCGTCCTCGGCGTCCGCCCTCATCGAGCGGAATTTGAGTATCTGGAAGGTGTCGCCCCCGATGCCCATCCTCTCCTGCCTGAAGAGTACCGGGCCAGGGGATGTGAGCTTTATGAGGAGGGAGAGCGCGAGCATGAGAGGAGAGACGACGACGAGCGCGGCTGAGGCGAAAAGTACGTCAGCCGAGCGTTTAAGTATCATGTTCCATCCGTAGAGCGGCGAGTTCTGGAGGTTCAATATCGGCATGCCGTCGAACTCCTCAACGCCGCCCCTTAATGTCATGAACTCGAAGAGGTCCGGTATCACCTTTATGTCCACGGCCTCGTCGCCTATGAGAGAAAGCACCTCTACCACCTTCGCGTGCTCGTCCCATGTGAGCGCGATGAAGATCTGGTCGATGCGCCTGTTGATCATGAGGCTCCTCAGGTTCTTGTAGGTGTCGAGCACCGTGGCCCCTGCGACCTTTGTGCCTACGCTCTCCTCCGTTGTGCCCACGACCCCAAGGAGCTTTATTCCGACCTCGGGGTGGCGCTCGAGGCTCTTAACGACGGCGACGGCCGGCTCTCCGGTGCCTATTATCACGGCGAACCGGATGTTGTGGCCCTTGCGCCTCAAATACCTCAAGACCTCCCTGAACGTCCATCTGGCGAGGCTCAAGGAGATGATGTTGATCGCAACGAAAAACAGGAATACTAGCCTGGAGAACTCATAGTGGCGGAAGAAGAAGGTGATGGAGATGAGGATCAAGGCGGATATCACGCACGCCTTCGTGATGTCGAAGACCTCGGAGAGGTGCGAGCCTATCCTCTTCGGGCGATATAAGCCAAAGCCCTTGAACGCGAAACCCCAGATGACGACTATGGGGATGAGGAGGAGGCAGTACAGATAGAAGTCGGGGACGCCCTTTTCAACGGGGAGCCCGGAATAGAACCTTATGTAGAAAGAGGCTACCCACGAAAACGCTATGATGAGCAGATCCGAGATGAATAGCAGGGACTCAAAAAGCTGGCTGTGCTTCTTAAGCATCGCACTCCTTCACCCGCTGGCCGTTATATAATCCGATGATATGTTCCTTGAGCCTTTCCTTGAATATGGGCCTGTCGAACCTTAACGCGTGTCTCCTTACGCGCTCCGGGACAAACTCCCCAACAGAGGCCTCGAAGGCCTTCACCGCGTCGATGAGCGAACCCGCTGTCTGCTCGTTGAAGAAGAGCCCTGTTGGCCCTTCTTCCGCCGAGGACGGCGCCACGACCGTCTCAAGCGCCCCGCCTCTGGCAAATGCGATGACAGGCCTCCCGGAGGCCATCGCCTCGAGAGGGACTATGCCGAAGTCCTCCTCGCCGGTAAAGATGAGCGCCCTGCACCCGGAATAGTATGCGGCGAGCTCCGCGTCGCTTTTCCAGCCGAGGAACTCTATGTTGCTTGAGGCCTTCGACTTGAGGAGCTTTTCGTCCTGCCCCGAGCCGATGATAATGAGCCTTTTACCGAGCATATTGAAGGCGTCGACCGCGATGTCTATCCTCTTATACGGGGCGAACGCCGAAACGACGAGGTAGTAGCCCCCGTCCCCATTGGACGCGCTGAACCTCGAACAGTCTACCGGCGGGTGTATGACCGCCGAATCCCTCCGGTAAAACTTCTCGATCCTCCTTGCGACGTGGGCGGAGTTGGCTATGTAGTGGTCGACCCGCGCGCTCGATGTGATGTCCCACATCCGGAGGTAGTGCGCGAATACGCCTATCGCCTTCCTCTTCAAGAAGCCGGTCCTTGCAGGGCCGAAGTAGTCGTTGTACATGTCCCATACGTAGCGCATG
This sequence comes from Deltaproteobacteria bacterium GWB2_55_19, assembly GCA_001797465.1. Taxonomy (GTDB): domain Bacteria; phylum Desulfobacterota; class GWC2-55-46; order GWC2-55-46; family GWC2-55-46; genus GWB2-55-19. The sequence goes on from MGPQ01000012.1 coordinate 319,318, forward strand.
GGCGTGTGCACGTATGATACGTGGAGCGCGTTCGAGGGCGGTATCACCCCTTTGGCCGCGCAGTGACTGCTCGATACCACGAGGTCGTAGCCTGAGAGATCGAAACCCTCTACGGCCATCGGAAAGAGGGGCAGGAACGACCTGTAACGCGACCTCGCACCAGGAAGCCTCTGGATAAAGGATGTAGTGATTTTCCTCTTCTCGATTATACCAGAAACCGAGCCCGGCACATGGATTATGGTGTAGAGGTCTGCCTCTGGGAATATTTCGCAAAGGACTTCGAGGACCTTCTCCCCCCCCCTCATACCAGTAAGCCAGTCGTGTATAAGAGCTACCTTCAGGAAACCTCTCCAAAAAAATCGATCAATGATGTCACGGTTGCTCCAGCACTATCGAGATTTGCGCCACGGTAATCTAAAACCCTTTTCATATGCGCAACGAAAATATATCATATAAATCATAACCGTTCCAGCTCCTCTTACGCCAAAAGGCCCTTGGCGTTGCAAGCCAGGGGCCTTTTGAGTCAGCGTATTTCAACACATTAATCAAAAAAGGTCAACTATTTCTGAAAATCACGCCATAACGTTATTCCGCCGCGTTTTCGGTTAAGCCTCTATAATATAAACATACTGGGCCGCCGGCATGGTAGTTGTAGATTTTTACTCACGTACGTGGCGGACGGGATAGGCGGGACCAGGGTGCGAAAAAAGAAACTTCTAATGGACATCCCGGAGGGAGGTCCTTCCGTCTTCCTTCTGTACCTTGAGGAACTCGTCGAGGACGAGCTCCTCAAGCTTCTGGCGGGTAGGCTTATCGAGCGGGTGCACGAGGTCACGGTAGGTCCCGTCCTTCATCTTCTTGGCCGGCATGGCGACGAAGTAGCCTGTCGTGCCTTTGATGACCTTCATGTCCCTTACCACAAAACAGTCGTCGAGCTTGATACTCACATAGGCCTTGAGCTTCTCGTCACCGTCCACCGGCAGGACCTTGATCTCCGTGATACGCATCGTCTACCTCCTTTTGTTTGACTGGTTGATAGGGCTTCATGCCTGAGACGTCTCAAGACTGTCAAAAGGCGCGCGCGGAAAATACATACTAAACCCGCACCCTGACCGGATAATTGACGAACCCACGCCCTCCCCGTTTTTTTTGGACTTGTTCTTTTATGTAGTGCAATTGCAATGCCAACAATCAATGTTTTAAAAACATCAATATAATTGAAAGTATTTGACTTATTGTTTAAATATGGCATGAATAGCAATGGATAAGTTTCTGTTCAATAAAGCACAGAAACTTGTGCGCACGTCCAAAGCCATCGGACCCTCCATTAAGGACACTGGGCTTTAAATTGAGCGTATGGCGAGAGTTGCCTTGCCGACTTTCATTGACTTTGAAAATAGTTTAGATTAAGCTATACGGCAATGAAAAAACCCATTTCTTACAGAGACGCCGGGGTCGACATCGACGAAGGGATGCGGCTTGTTGACCTCATAAAGCCGCATGTACGGTCGAGCTACAGAAAGGAAGTCATCGGGGACATCGGCGCGTTCGGCGCGCTCTTCTCCGCGAGGTTCAAGGGGCTTAATGACCCTGTCCTCGTATCCTCTACCGACGGCGTCGGCACAAAGCTGATGGTAGCCTTCATGGCCGACAGACACTCAACCGTCGGCATAGACCTCGTCGCGATGAGCGTAAACGATATACTGGTGAGCGGCGCGGAACCCCTCTTCTTCCTCGACTACTTCGCAACCGGCAGGCTCGACGCAAGGCGCGCTTCCGATGTCGTTAAAGGGATAGCAAAGGGATGCAAGGACGCCGGGTGCGCGCTCATCGGCGGCGAGACAGCCGAGATGCCGGGGTTGTACAAGCCTGGCGAGTACGATCTCGCGGGTTTCGCGGTAGGCGTAGTGGACAGAAAAAAAATAATCAACGGGTCGAAGATAAGGCCAGGCGACGCTATTATTGGCCTCTCCTCAAGCGGCCTCCACTCCAACGGATATTCGCTCGCGAGAAAGGTCGTGTTCGAACGGCTTGGACTTAAGGTCAATGACAAGCCCGTTGGATTCAAAAAAGACATAGGCGCTACCCTGCTCGCGCCGACGCGCATATATGTAAAGCCCGTATTAAAGCTCCTCAAGAAATACACCGTCCTCGGCATGGCCCACATAACGGGCGGCGGTTTTCTCGACAACATCCCGCGCGTCCTGCCAAAGACTGTAAAGGCCGTGATAGAAAAAGGCGCCTGGCCCATTCCTCCCATATTCGAGCTCATAAGAAAGGGCGGGCCCATAGATGAAGAGGAGATGTTCCGGACATTCAACTGCGGCATAGGGCTTGTCCTCGTGGTAAGGAAAAAAGACGCGGAAGGCACTATTAAGACGCTTAAGGACTTCGGCGAATCCCCATATCTCATCGGCAGGATCGCCTCAAGAGGACGCCGTGAAAAAGACGTCGAGCTCACCGGTCCTCCTCTCGGAGAAAATTAATGATAGAAATCGGTGTCCTCGTCTCAGGCAACGGCACGAACTTGCAATCGATCATCGATTCGATAGAGGCAAGGAGGTGCTCGGCGAGGATAAAGGTCGTTATATCGAATAGACCCGACGCCTATGCGCTCAAACGCGCCGAGAAGCACGGCATAGCGACAGAAGTCATCAAAAAAGAAGACTTCCCGACCCGCGAGGCTTACGACACGGAGCTTGCGGGCAGACTCAGGAAGCACGGCGTAGGTCTAGTGGCGCTTGCCGGATTCATGCGGATAATCACACGGACCATGCTGGAAGCCTTTCCCATGCGTATAGTGAACATTCACCCTGCCCTTCTGCCGTCATTCCCGGGCCTCGATGTACAGAAAAAGGCCATAGAGCACGGCGTAAAGTTCTCCGGTTGCACAGTCCATTTTGTAGACGATGGCGTTGACAGCGGCCCCATCATCATACAGGCGGTCGTCCCTGTAAAAGACGACGACACCGTAGAAACTCTAAGCAAGCGCATACTGGATGAGGAGCACCGTATCTACCCTGAGGCTATCCACCTCATCGGAGAAGGACGCCTTCAAGTACTTGGCAGGAGGGTCGTATTAAAAGACGGCCCAGAGCCAACGGGCTCCCTTGAAAACCCGCCTGTCTCCATATTTGCGGACAAGACCCGCCCCTGATATAGTCTACCAATGACAAAAACAGTTATCGTAAGCGCCTGCCTCCTGGGGTTAAAGACCAGGTACGACGGCAATGACGCGCTAAACGCTGAAGTCCTCAAAGAACTCAATGGCGCTATCCCCATCCCTGTCTGCCCCGAAGTCCTCGGCGGACTTCCGACGCCGAGGCCGAAGGCCGAGATAGACCAAGGCGATGGTGCGTCCGTGCTTGAGGGCTCTTCACGCGTGGTCGACGAAAAAGGGCGCGACTGCACAGCTGAGTTTATAAGGGGCGCTCTGGCGGTGCTTGAGATAGCGCGCTTGACAGGAGCGCGCGAGGCGTTCCTGAAGGAAAAAAGCCCTTCATGCGGCGTTGCGCTCATCTCTAAAAAAGGCGGGCAGGAGAAGGGCTTGGGCGTGACGGCCGCACTACTCAAAAAAGATGGAGTGGAGATAAAGGGGTTTTAGCAAAGTTTTTTCTCCCCTCCCTTGATGGGAGGGGATTGTGGGGAGGGTGAATCATTTACTGCCCGCGAAATCCGCGACGGAGGTATCCTCAAATGAAACTCACCTATCAGGGCCATTCATGCTTTATCGTCGAGTGTAAAGGTCAATCCATCATAATAGACCCGTTCCTTAACGGCAACCCGCTCGCGAAGATCACACCCAAGGATGTGACCGTTAACGCGGTACTCGTCACGCACGGGCACGGCGACCATTTGGGTGATGCCGTCGAGATATCGAAGAAGAACAACGCGCCAATCATAGGCACATTCGAGCTTGTGAACTATTGTCTCGCAAAGGGCGCAACCGGCCATGCCATGCACATAGGCGGCGGCCACAACTTCCCGTTCGGGAGGGTGAAATTAACAATCGCCCACCACGGCTCCTCGATTGACACGGCCGCGACCGGAAACCCGTGCGGATTTCTCATTACGATCGACGGCAAGACCGTCTACCACGCAGGAGACACAGGGCTTTTCTCCGACATGGCCTTGATAGGAGAGACGAACTCTATCGACTGCGCGCTCGTACCCATAGGCGACAACTTCACGATGGGAGTAGACGACGCAATAAGGGCCGTCGGGATGCTCAAACCCAGGATCGCAGTCCCCATGCACTACAACACATTCGATCTCATAAAGCAGGACCCTGAGGCGTTTAGACGCGGGCTTGCGGGAAAACAGGTAAGGGTGGAGATATTGAAGCCTGGAGAGACGCTGGAGGTCTGACGACTTGCCTTATAAACCTCAATCTACCCCTTTTATTCCTCCCCTTGTAAAGGGGAGGAATAAAAGGGCTCCCCTCCTTTACAAGGAGGGGCCAGGTGAGGTAGACTTTAAGCCCGCGCCTGTCAAATGCAAAAAAAACGGCGGGGCCTCCCCCCCCC
>MGPQ01000012.1:323862-397096 GCA_001797465.1 Deltaproteobacteria bacterium GWB2_55_19
TGTTCCCGGGGTCTCCGTCCGGGTGAATATAGATGGTAATATAGTCCCAGCGGAAGTTGTCTATATCGTACTCGGACGACTGAGTCACGTACCGCGCACTTCCGTCCGCTCGGGTCTTGAAGTGGTGCTCGTCCACACCGAGGGGTTTTAATTCCCTCGGCTCCTTCGTCTCAAGCCATACCGTATAGACCGCGCCGGGCTTGAGGCCGGATAAATCTATGCCGATTGACCGTTGGCCGTAGGTGATGCCTATTTTTTCAATAGTCACCTCCCCGCTGGCCCGCTGGCCTGTTGCGTCCTTCAATGCCAGGATCTTCCGCGCCGGGTAGTCAAACCCAAGGGTTGCTATCAAGAGGATTAACGAAACAAACAGAAAAACCGGCTTTGTATACGAAAGCGTCCTGTTCATGAGACCTCCTTTAGCTACCTCTAAAAATGGCAATTTTTAGTCGTACACCCCGAGCCCGAACCCGGCCGCATACCAGTAAAATTTGAGGAACTCGGCTGTAAGGAGGCCAAGAGAAGTCGACCCCCACCACCTCGTCTCATCGAAATTCGGCGATTCCACGCTGTAAGGCATTATGATGTAATCGCCAGGCATGACGCGCCTGAATATGTAGAGCGCCCTCTTCATGTGATAGCCTGAGGTGATGAGCACCATGGACCTGAAGCCCTTTTCCTCGAATATGCGCCTCACCTCTATGGCGTTCTCGATGGTGCTACGAGACTTTTTCTCAAGTATTATCCTTAACTTATCATTTTCATTAAGCTTTTTATTGAAAAATATGGCACCAAGGTCGGCGTCCTCATGGACCCCGCTTAATATCATCACCCCTGCCGTGCCAACGGAGAGGAGGTTTAGCCCCACCTCGGCCCTGCCGAGCCCGCCGGTGAGCACGACTATCGCATCGGCCTTGCCGCTGGCCTCGTAGCCTGTCTCCCTCACGTCCCCGATGAAGCCGGAGAAGAGATATATGATGTATGATGCTATGAGGGCCGCGACGAGCGCGAGCCCCCGGTCATTTGTCTTATTATTCATTATACTTCAAAAATCCCTTGCGTAGCCCGGTCTTTTATGCTATTTTTTTTAGATTACAATTTTCATGGAGGAGAACCAGATGGCAGCCACATGCGACATATGCAAAAAGGGCCCGACATTCGGCAACAACGTCAGCCACGCCCATAACAAGACCAGGAGGAGATGGAACCCAAACCTCCAGTCCGTCCGTGCGATCCAGAACGGCCAGGTAAAGAAGATCCGGGTATGCAGCAGGTGCATCCGCTCAGGGTCCGTGACCAAGGCAGTCTGATCCGCCCCAACACTTTCAGATTAAAGACCCGCCGCAAGGCGGGTCTTTTGTTTGCGGGTTTTCATCACTTGGTACTTTTCACGGGGCCGCGCCGCCCTTCCCTCTGCCCTAAGCATCGTCATCTATTACCGCAATCGCGTCTATCTCTATCTCGACCCCCTTCGGTAGTCCGCTGACCTCGACCGTCGCCCTCGCCGGGTAAGGCGGCATGAAGAACTCTCCGTATACGCCGTTCATTTCGGCGAACCTGGATAAGTCCTTTAGGAAGACCGTCGTCTTCACGATGTCTTTGAGCCCGGCGCCGGCTTCGGAGAGGACCATCTGCAGATTTCTCAAGACCTGCCTCGTCTGTATCTTTATATCCCCCGGCACGACCTCGCCCGTCATCGGCTCTATCGGTATCTGGCCTGAGAGGTAAATCTGACGGCCTATCTGCACCGCCTGTGAGTACGGCCCTATGGCCCGCGGAGCCCTGTCGGTCTTTATCTCTTTTCTCTGCATCAAGCCTCCTGGTCCTTGCCGGACGGGCAAATTTAGAATCAAAAAAATGGGAGCCCTGTAATCCTGAATCAAAATATTTTCCCCTTTTTTAAAGGGGACTAAGGGGGGATTATAAAATAAGTTATTGAAGCTAACCTCCCCTCGCCCCTCTTTATAAAAAAGGGGCCCGGAAAATCATTCATTGGGCGAACTGGCTCGCCCCCCCACTCAGACCGCCCCCTCCGAGTCCTTTGTGACGCCACGGAGCCTCTCCACCTTTATGACCTTCTTTATCTTCTGAAGCCCGGCCATTATTGACTTAAGGTGCTGGAGGTCGTTTACCTCGACTTCAAAGGTGCAGACCGCCTTGTTATCCTGGTTAGTCCTTATGTCCGCGCTCGAGATGTTCGCGTCGGCGGCCTTTATGGCGTTGGTCATCTCGGCGAGCAAACCCTTTTCGTTACGGCAGAGGACCTCAATCTTCGCGGGCCTCGTAGTCCGCGCCTTTTTGTCCCACTCGACGTCGATCTTTCTTTCGCTGTCTATGTTCATAAGGTTCGAGCACCCCATCGCGTGTATCGCCACCCCCTGTCCGTGGGTGATGAACCCGGCTATCTCGTCGCCCGGGAGCGGGTTACAGCATTTGGCGAACCGGACCATCACGTCCTCGACCCCCTTGACTACGACCGCGTTCCTTACCGGCTTGGACTTGAACTTGTCGAGTACCTTTCTGAAAAAGAACTTCTGCTTCTGTTCGAGCTTTTCAGGCGGCAGGATCTTGCCGAGTATCTGGTGTATGGAGACCTTTCCGTAGCCGATGGAGGCAAGGAGGCTGTCGATGTCCTTCAGTCCCAGGTCCCTGCATATCTTTTCGAGGTCCCCGGCCTTGAGTATCCTGGCGTACTCGACCCCGTGTTTCAGGAACTCCTTCTCGCAAATCTCTTTTCCGAGGTCGATGGACTTTTCCCTCTCCTCGGTCTTTATCCACTGCCTGATGCGCGCCTTGGCCTTGGAGCTGACAGCGAACTTCAGCCAGTCCTTCGACGGGTGGTGCGACTGCGCGGTAGTTATCTCGACGACGTCGCCGTTCCTGAGCTTGTACTTCAAAGGCACCATGCGCCCGTTGACCTTGGCGCCGGCGCACCTGTTGCCTATGTCGGTGTGGATGGCAAACGCGAAGTCAACCGGGGTCGCGCCGACCGGGAACTCCTTTACCGCGCCCTTGGGGGTGAATACAAAGACCTCCTCGGGGAAGAGGTCTATTTTGAGCGACTCCATGAACTCATCGGAGTCCTTGAGGTCTTTCTGCCATTCGAGGAGTTGCCGGAGCCAGGCAAAGCTCTTGTCGTCTTTGCCCCCGTGCGCGACCCCTTCCTTGTACTTCCAGTGCGCGGCGATCCCGTACTCGGCTATCCTGTGCATCTCATCGGTCCGTATCTGGACCTCCATCCTTATCCCGTAAGGCCCGACTACGGTCGTGTGCAGGGACTGGTAGAGATTGAGCTTTGGTATCGCGATGTAGTCCTTGAAACGCCCGGGCACCGGCTTCCAGATGGAGTGGACGAGCCCTAAGACCTCGTAGCAGTCCTTTATCTCCTTTACGACGACCCTGAAAGCGATGATGTCGTGGATGTTTTCGAGGTCCACGTCCTGGTCGCTCATCTTCTTGTATATGCTGTATATCTGCTTGAACCTGCCCGTGACCTCGCCCGAGACCCCGTGCTCCTTGAGTTTTTCCTCGATTATGCCCTTTACCTCTTCAAGGTAGCTCTCTCTCTGGAGCCTCTCCTTCGCGAGCCTGTCTTTCAGCCATGCGTATTTTTCCGGCTCAAGGTACATGAAGGCGAGGTCCTCGAGCTCGAACTTCATCCACCCGATGCCGAGCCTGTTCGCTAGCGGCGCGTAGATGTCAAGCGTCTCCCGGGCTATCTTTTTCTGTTTGGCCGGGTCGAGCGCGCCCAATGTCCGCATGTTGTGGAGCCTGTCGCAGAGCTTTATGAGTATTACGCGGATGTCCCGGCCCATGGCCAGTATCATCTTGCGGAAGTTCTCGGCCTCCTGGTCCTCTTTCTTCTCGAAGGTCATCCGGCTCAATTTGGTGAGCCCGTCGACGAGGTTCGCAACCTCTGCCCCGAAGACCTCCTCTATCTTCTCAATTGTGGTGTGCGTGTCCTCGACTGTGTCGTGGAGGAGGCCTGTGGCGATGGACGCGGCGTCCATTTTAAGGCTCGTAAGGATATTGGCTACTTCAAGGGGGTGGTTGAGGTAAGGCTCTCCGGAGACCCTCGTCTGCCCCTGATGGACGACCCCGGAGAAGACATAGGCCTTCTTTATGACATCGAGGTCAGCGGACGGGTTGTATGCTACAACTTTTTCAAGGATTTCCTCTAACCTGACCATATCTAACCAATTTAGCGCAAAAACAGGGACTTTTCAATAGACAACGTCTTATTGAGGTGTCCACTTATTTTACAACCTTAAGAATATGATAACTATTTGATTCTTTTTGGTTTTTTGCAGGCCGCCCATTCGCTCAATAAACGACCCATAATATCCTTTACACTTTACAGAATTTAAATACCTTTTAAAGTTGGATTTTTCAATTAAATCAATAAGTTAAAAATTTAAAAAACTGGTTCGTTTTTTGCATTAAATATAAAGCCTTTATCAGCAAAAATTTAAAGAGGGGTCGAGATAAAATGAAAACCAGGGAGATCAAGGCCGCGTTTCTGGCCCTGCTTGCGGCCTTTTTCATAATGACTGCCGAGGGGTGCGACAAGGGCCCAGGGGACGGCACGCTCCCCCAGAAGCTCACGGCTGACTACCACGCCGTCTTCCTTGACAACGGCCAGGTTTTCTTTGGAAGGCTCAAGGCGCCATCCTCCGATTTTATCGAGCTTATGGATATCTTCTATGTCAGGAGCGAGACGAATAAGGAGACGAAGGAAGTAAGGAGCGTGCTCATCAAGAGGGGGCAGGAGTGGCACGGCCCGGACAGGATGTTCGTGAACTCTAAGCACGTCACCCTCATCGAGCCGGTATCCCCCGGCTCCAAGGTGGGCGAGCTCATAAAAGAGGCGGCCTCAAAGGGCGCTGGTACAGGCAAGTAGGTTTTACCGATTTTGCATTAAAACCATGTTGAACAGAAGAGGAATCCCATGAAAAGAAAGATGCTTTTGACGCTCTCCGTACTGTTCCTTTCGGCAACGCCTTTTTCCATAGCGCATGCGGAACCCAAGCACTGGGATTCCGGACTTTGCGGCTCGGGTGGTTCATGGACGACTGCAGACGCTTGCTGGTCAGGTACTGGTCAGCCTGCAAGCGGGGATAGTGTTTATCTGAGACCTGGCCTAATAACCGGCGGCTACACGGTAACCTACGACAGCAACTCCAACATCACCCTTGAAGATATGAAGGTCGGAGAAGGGTCGCCCGGGATCGTCACGCTCGAGATCACGGCCCCATTCGCCTCTATAGATACCGTAAATTTTAGTGTAGGTGCAGGGAGCGGTTACTGGGCGGGGGCTGGCTCCGGCGCTGTCGTGCAGGAGGCCGGGACAGTCGGCTCTGACTCCCTTGTCCTCGGTTTAGGGAACGACGACAGCGGCTCATATACGCTCACAGGCGGGAGCCTCTACGCGACAACCGAAACCATCGGACATTACGGCTCCGGCGTATTTACCCATGACGGAGCGACAGGCTTCAGTAACACAACCAATGACGCCACTACATTGTATCTCGGATACAAGACAGGCTCAAACGGCACCTATAACCTCGGGGCCGGGGAGCTTACATCGGATATTCAATACATAGGCTATTCTGGAACCGGGGAGTTCATCCAGACCTCGCCGCTAAACTCATATAACACTACTAACGAACTTTACCTTGGGTATGATAACAGTGGCATTGGCACATATACCATGATGGGCGGGTGGCTGACGGCAGGGTCCGAGTCCATAGGCGACCAAGGCGACGGCACATTTACACAATGGGACGGGCTCAATAGCGTCTCAGGCGATCTGACCATAGGCGCATTTAGCGGCTCAAGCGGTGAATATTCAATGATGGGCGTCCTCGGAGGCGACCCAACGCTCACCGTAGGCAATAATGTGTATGTCGGAAAAGGCGGAAACGGCACATTCACCCAGGAGGGCGGCTCAATTACTGCCGTAAACGAATATATAGGCTATCAAAGCGGGGGCGTAGGCGCCTTTACGCAAAATAGCGGGACAAATACCGTCTCAGGCGCGCTTTACCTCGGCTATGGGGGTTCAGGCACAGGCACATACAACTTGAGCGGCGGCTGGACCTCCGTGCTCTCGGCAGGGGCCGAGGTTGTAGGCAATGACGGCCACGGCGTCTTCAACCAATCAGGCGGGTGGAACATCGTAAGCACCAACCTTATTGTCGGCTCCGGCGCAGGCACGGGCGAATATAACTTGAGCGGGGGCTACCTTAACGCCTCAAACGAGGACATCGGCGTCGGCACAGGCCTCGGGGTCTTCAATCAGACCGGCGGTAACAACCATGTCTCCGGCACCCTGACCATCGGCGCCAACGGGCAATACAACCTGAGCAACTCCCCGGACGCCGGATATTATATCTTCCTCGACACCGGGACCATCGTAAACAACGGCACCATCAACTATTCCGGCGGATATGTCTCGCTCAACGCCACAGGCGGCAATATATGCACATACTGCGGAAACTATGACCCCAACGCGACGACCTTCGAAAACAACGGCACCCTGAACATCAGCGGCGCGGGCGCAAAGACCATAACCGGAAACGTCACGAATAACGGCACGGTGAACGCCGTCAACACCGATATCACCTTTAACGGCACCTTTGTCAATAACGGCGAATACTTTAGCGACCCATCGTCGAGCTATTTCGACGACCTCATCATCAACCCGACCGGATACCTCATCGGCGGGACCGGCGACAACTTCTTCATCTCCGGCGACCTCATGAACTACAGCGTTGAGACGTCCCTCTGGTATACGGCAGACTCCTACCTCGGGTTTACAGGCGCGACCCTCCACGAGTTTTATCTTGCCGGATGGGACAGCGCGTCAAGCATGAGCTTTTCATGGGACACGCTCGAACTCGGCGACGGAGGGTCGATATTCCTTAACGGCGGCGCCGGCGCCTCCCTGTACGTGGACAACCTCATTTTGAGCGCGGGCTCTTCCCTTGACCTTAACGGGTTCAGCCTCTATTACTACAGCCTTACCGACCTCGGAGGCTCTTACTTCAACGGCCAGCTCATCAACCTGGCGAGCAACACAGGCGGGGGGTCAGCGGTGCCTGAGCCCTCGACGCTGTTCTTACTGGGGAGCGGCATAGCCGGTCTCGCCGGAATCCGCAGATTTTACATGGGTGCATGGCATAGGTCCGCTTGACGCAGATACAATGAATTAAAAAAAACCACACTGAGTTCTCATCTTTCTGGGGCCCCTTCAAGGCGTTTACCTTGCTTTACCCCCGTGTTTTTGCTATCATTTCCGAATGCGTCTTCTGAAGATACTTCTTGTTCTCATCGCCGGGATAATATTATCCATATCCGGCGCTTACTTCTATTTTACGAGAGACCTCCCCTCGCTCGCCACACTTGAAGAATACCACCCCAACCTCGTCACAAATGTCTACTCCCACGACGGAAGGATCATAGGAGAGTTCTATATAGAGAGGCGCGTCGTCGTACCCTTGAGCAAGATCCCTGCGCACCTCATAACAGCCTTTTTGGCCGCGGAGGACACGAGGTTCTTCGAGCACGAGGGGATAAACTACATTTCCATCCTCCGCGCCATGTTCAAGAACATGTTGGCGGGAAAGGTCGTCCAGGGCGGCTCCACGATAACCCAACAGCTCGCCAAGAGCTTTTTAAGCTCCGAAAGGAAGCTCTCCCGGAAGGTCCGTGAGGCAATCCTCGCTTACAGGATAGAAAAGCACCTCACGAAAGATGAGATACTCACCCTTTATCTTAACCAGATATACTTCGGCAACGGCGCGTACGGCGTCCAGACCGCGGCTGAGTCGTACTTCGGAAAAAACGTCCATGACCTCGACCTCGCCGAGGCCGCGCTCCTCGCTGGCCTTCCCAAGGCGCCTTCAAAGTACTCGCCCTACGCCTCGATGGAGCTTGCGAGGAAGAGGCAGGAGTTTGTCCTTGAGAGGATGGTCGAGGAGGGCTTCATAACGGCTGAAGACGCGCAGAAGGCGGCGTCCAAAAAACTGAAACTAAGGCCCCGGAAAACGGAGAGCCTCGGCATCGCCCCGTACTTCACTGAGAATATCCGCATCTATCTCGAAGAGAAGTACGGGCAGGAGGCTCTCTACAAGGGCGGGCTCGAGGTGCACACGACGCTCGATGTGGAGGCGCAGAAGGCCGCCAACATCGCCGTAAGGGACGGTTTAAGGGAGTACGACAAGAGGCACGGTTACAGGGGGCCTGAGGGCGCCATCAAGGCTAAAGAAGAGGCGGACGCCTTCAGGGCCGAGGCAGATAAAAAGATGCTCTACGATCCGCTCAAAGACGGCGAGATATACAAGGGTCTTATAACGGCCGTAAACTCCAGAAACCCCGCGATCATGGTCGACATCGGGTCGAGGCACGGGGTAGTAACAGGCGCGGACCTCGAATGGGCGAAGCTCTACAACCCCTCGAACACCCCTAACGGCGGAAGACCCGAACCCGACATATCAAAGATATTCCACGCAGGCGACGTCGTCGAAGTGATGGTAAAGTATCTGCCGCCGCAGGGCTCGATGATACTGCCTTTAAAGCTCGAACAGGAGCCTGTCGCGCAGGCCGCCCTCCTCGCCATAGAGCCCGAAACCGGCGCGATAAGGGCGATGGTCGGCGGCGCGGACTTCTCAAAAAGCCAGTTCAACAGGGCGACCCAGGCGTTAAGACAGCCGGGGTCGTCGTTCAAGCCCATCATCTACACCGCGGCTATCGACAAAAATTACACCCCGGCCACCATCGTAATGGACTCGCCGCTCGTATTCGACGAGACCATAAAGGAGACTCAGTGGAGGCCGAGGAACTACGACGAGCAGTTCGAAGGGCCAACGACCGTCAGGGAGGCCCTCGCCCGCTCACGGAACATCATAACCATAAAGGTATTAAAGGACATCGGCATAGACCACGTCCTCAACTACGCGCGGCTCCTGGGTATTAACTCACCGCTCGCGCGCGACTTATCGCTGGCGTTGGGCTCTTCCGCCGTAACGCTCGAGGAGATGACTACGGCCTTCGCGACCCTCGCCAACATGGGGGTCAGATCCGAGACGATGTATATAACGAAGGTCGCGGACCGGTCAGGCACGGTGCTTGAGGAAGACCAGCCCTTCTCAACGCCGGTAATAAGTCCTGAGACAGCTTATATAATGACGAGCCTCCTGCAAAGCGTCATCGAGCGCGGCACCGGCATGAGGGCAAGGGCGCTTGGCAGGCCCGCCGCAGGCAAGACCGGCACCACCAACAACCTGAACGATGCCTGGTTCATGGGTTATGTCCCGGGGCTTGCGGCCGGGTCCTGGTTAGGGTACGATGAAGAGAGGGAGCTCGGCAGGGGCGAGACCGGCGGAAGGGCGGCTCTGCCCATCTGGCTCCGCTTCATGCAGGGGGCGACGGCCGGTACGCCGATAAGGAGCTTCCCGGCGCCCGAGGGGATTGAATTCGCGCGGATAGACCCTGATACGGGCCTTCTCGCCTCATCGGCCACCGAAGACCCGGTATTCGAGGTATTCAAGGCAGGGACCGCGCCTAAGGAAGTATCCGTTGGCGCGGCGAGGGATTCGTCGCCAGACTTCTTCATGATGGACACCGGCGGAAGACCAAAGACCAAAAAGGCGGAGCCGCTGGAGCCTGAGGACTAAAGAAAACCATGACAATGCTCGTCGACTCATACGAACGGAAGATCGATTATCTCCGCATATCAGTAACAGACCGCTGTAACCTAAGGTGCGTCTACTGCATGCCGCCTGAGGGCATCGATTTAACGGAGGCCGGCAACATCCTCAGGTACGAGGAGTTCCACCGCATAGCGAGGATAGCCGCGGCGCACGGGGTCTCGAAGATAAGGATTACCGGCGGAGAACCTCTTGTAAGGAAAGGCATCATAGAGTTCCTCGCCTCGCTCGCGGAAATCCCCGGCATAGAGGATTTGAGCCTCACGACCAACGGAGTACTGCTTAAGGACTACGCGCAGAGGCTCAAAGACGCCGGGCTAAAGAGGGTGAACGTAAGCCTCGATTCATTACAGCGCGAGAGGTTCCAGAAGATGACGCGCGGGGACAACCTCCAGGACGTACTCGACGGGCTCGATGAGGCTGAGAAGGCCGGGCTCACGCCCGTAAAGATAAACATGGTCGTCATCAAGGGCTTCAACGACGACGAGGTGCTGGACTTCGCCCTGATGTCAAAGACAAAGCCCTATCACGTAAGGTTCATCGAATACATGCCCTTCAACACACAGGAGGGGTGGCAGAAGGACAAGTGCCTCACCATGAAGGAACTTAAATCCATTATAGAAGACAGGCTCGGCCCACTTGAGCCGATAAAGGACCCCAAAGGCGGGGCAGGCCCGGCGCGCAGATACCGCTGGAAGGACGCCCCCGGAGAGGTCGGCTTCATAAGCCCGGTCTCGGAGCACTTCTGCGGCTCGTGCAACAGGCTCCGCCTCACCTCCGACGGCAAGCTCAGGGTCTGCCTGTTTTCGGACAGCGAGATAGATATAAGAAAGGCCTTGAGGGACGGGTCAAACGACGAGGAAATCGAGCGCCTGCTCTTCAAGGCCGTAGCTGAAAAGCCTGAGCGCCACCACATAAACGAGAACATATTCAAGAAGTGCTCGAGGACGATGAGCCTCATAGGCGGATAGCGCAAGAAGGCGACATGAAAGACAGGGACAGCGATCTTCTTGCCGGGCTCGACGCAAGGATATCGGAGTGCAGAAAAAAAATAGCCCTCTACGGGGAGAACGCCTCTCTCGATTGCATTGAGAGCGAGCGGAAGTTCCAGAAGACGAACAATCTGCTGAAGGCCATCAGCAGGGCGCACTCGCAGTTCATAGCGAATGTAGACACCCGCGTCCTTTTCGGCGAGCTCCTCGGGACCCTCCTCACCCTTACGGAAAGCGAATACGGCTTCATCGGAGAGGTCTTCTTCGACTCCACTGGCACGCCTTATCTCAAGACACACGCCATCACGAACATCGCCTGGGACGACGCAACGCGCGCGCTCCTCGAAAAACATTCAAAGACAGGGCTGGAGTTCCGCAAACTCAACACACTCTACGGCGCGGCGCTCACGACCGGCAAGGCAGTTATCTCCAACAGCCCGTCGACTGACCCGAGGGGCTACGGCATCCCCGAAGGCCACCCGCCGCTAAACGCCTTCCTCGGCATCCCGTTTTACAGCGGAGACAAGCTCGTCGGAATGGTAGGGCTCGCCAACCGCCCGGGCGGCTACGACGAGGTACATGTCAATTATCTCGATCCGCTCCTCACCACCTGCGCCAACATCGTCGAGGCGCATAACATCGACAAGCTGAAGGAAAAGGCGGAGGATGCCCTCAGAAGGAACGAATCGAGCCTCGAGTACGCTCAACACATGGCGAGGCTCGGCCACTGGGAGCTGGACATTCCCGCCAACAGGCTCCACTGGTCAAAGGAGATATACAACATATTCGAGATAAGCCCTCAGGAGTTCGAGGCCTCTTACGAGGCGTTCCTCTCGGCGGTCCACCCCGACGATAGGGCTCTTGTTGACAGCGCCTATATGGAATCGGTCAAAAGCGGCCGCCCTTATGAGATCGCCCACAGGCTCCTTCTTAAAAACGACACCGTGAAACATGTGATAGAAAAGGGCTTCACGGAGTATGCGCCGGACGGTAGTCCGGCGCGCTCGGTCGGCACGGTCCAGGACATAACCGAGCGGAGGAAAATGGACGAAGAGCTCTTGAAGATGGAGAAGCTCGAGTCCCTCGGGATCCTCGCCGGCGGCATAGCCCACGACTTCAACAACGTCCTCACGGGCATTATCGGGAACATCTACTTCGCAAGGGAGTCGCTGGATAAGGACAGGCGGGAGCAGGCCTTAAACGAAGCGGAGAAGGCGGCCATGCACGCAAAGGAGCTGACCGGACAGCTCCTTACATTTGCGAGAGGCGGCTCTCCCATAAAAAAGACTGCGGTTGTGAGCGAGATAGTACGGACGAGCGCGGAGTTCATGCTCAGGGGCTCGAACGTCAGGTGCGAGTTCTCATTCGCGGACAGCCTCAAAACTGCGGCGGTAGACCCTGGGCAGATCAGCCAGGTCATAAGCAATATCATCTTGAACGCTAAACAGGCGATGCCTGAGGGCGGCGTGGTCAAGGTGAGCGCCGGGAATGCGGACGCCTGGACGGATAAACGCCTGCCGTTCAAGGACGGGTCTTATGTGAGGATTTCCATTGAGGACAACGGCCCCGGCATACCCGAGGAGATAAGGCACAAGGTATTCGACCCCTATTTTACCACCAAGAACGAGGGCAACGGATTAGGGCTCGCAAGCGTCTACTCCATCATCGCCAGACATAACGGCCATGTCTCGTTCGATTCCACGCCCGGAGTTGGCACCGTATTCCACATATACCTGCCGGCATCGAATGAGTCCGTAGCGGAGTCTCCGGCGGGTCCGGCTGGACCTGACGCCGCCATTACCCAGGGACACCACGGCAGGTTACTCGTCATGGACGACGAGGAGATGATAAGGGATATCGCGCTGGAGATACTCGAAACATCAGGCTATGAGGCGCGCTCGGCCTCCTCGGGCGAGGAGGCGATAAAGATGTACCAAAAGGCCTTTGAGGCCGGAAGTCCTTTCGACGTAGTCATAATGGACCTTACGATACCCGGCGGCATGGGAGGAAAAGAGGCGATACAAATGCTTAAAGAGATAGACCCCGCAATAAAGGCGATAGTATCAAGCGGCTACTCGGACGACCCTATAATGGCCGAGTACGAGCGCTACGGCTTCATCGGCGTAGTCGTAAAACCATACAGGGTGCAGGAATTGTGCGAGGCGGTCTCAACAGCCATCAACGCCGGGCGCCGCAAACACCCTTAAAAGGCCAGCCCCTTCCGCCTTGCGGCGGCAATCAGCCGTCCAACCTGCCTGTTAATACCTTATCAGCGAAAATACCGGGTGCGGGCTCAACTTCTCCCTGCCGTTCAACTCCTCGAGCTCGACGATGAAGGCGCACTCGACTATGTTTCCGCCCATATCCTTAACGAGGCTGGTTACCGCGCCAGCGGTGCCGCCGGTCGCAAGCAGGTCGTCGGCTATTACGACGTTCTGCC
Source organism: Deltaproteobacteria bacterium GWB2_55_19 (assembly GCA_001797465.1). Lineage (GTDB taxonomy): Bacteria > Desulfobacterota > GWC2-55-46 > GWC2-55-46 > GWC2-55-46 > GWB2-55-19. Next base: position 337,005 of record MGPQ01000012.1, read on the forward strand.
CCTTCTCTATCGCGTCCTGGTGTATCTCAAGGGAATCCTTGCCGTACTCGAGCGTGTAGCTCGCCTTGTGGGTCTTGTGCGGGAGCTTTCCGGGCTTTCTAACTAGCACGATCCCGGCCCCGAGCTTGTAGGCGAGCGCCGCGCCGATGATAAACCCCCTCGCCTCTATGCCCACGACGAGGTCTATCCTTTTGCCGACGTAGCGGTGGCCGAGGAGGTCGACCATGCGCTGGAACAGCGCGGGTTCCTTGCAAAGCGTCGTTATGTCCTTGAAGAGTATCCCTTTTTTCGGAAAGTCAGGGACATCGCGTATGGATTTCTTGAGATCTTCGACCATTTCCTTCTCCTTGTTGCCTTTAATATGTATTATTAAACCGCGTCGAGCGTCGCTATATGGTGCCTCTCGACTATAATCTTCTTGAGTTTCGTAAGCGCCTTTACCTCTATCTGCCTGACCCGCTCCCTTGTAATGCCGAATGCCTTGCCTATCTCCTCAAGCGTCTGGGGGCCGGCGAAGTCGAGGCCGAACCTGAGCCTTATTATCCGCCTCTCTGGGTCGCTTAAGAGCGAGAGCCAGGCCTCTATCTTACGCGCCTTCCGGGCCATATCGAGGGTCTCCAGCTGTGGCGTGGCGGACAGGTCCTCGAGCTTATCCAGCAACGTCTGGTCACTCCCGTCCGGGAGGGACGCCTCGAGTGAATAACTTTTTTTTGAGACGATGTCAAGTTTTTTCACGTATCTGCCGGAAAAACCCGTCCTCTCGGCGAGCTCCCGCGCGTCAGGTTCCCTGTTAAGGGACATCGTGAGCTCGTGTGTAGCCCTGCTCAACTTGGCTATATCGGCGGAGATGTGTATCGGGAGCCGGACGACGTTCGACTGGTTCGCGAGCGCCCTCTCAATAGACTGCCGTATCCAATAGGTGGCGTATGTAGAAAACTTGCACCCCTTGGCGGCCCTGAACCTCTCGACGGACTTTATGAGCCCGATGTTCCCCTCCTCTATCAAGTCCTGGAGCGGGAACCCCCTGTTCATGTATTTTTTTGCGATGTTGACGACGAGCCGTAGGTTCGACTCTATCATCCGGTGGCGGGCCTTCGGGTCTCCCTTGGATATCTTCCTGGCGAGGTCTTTTTCTTCCCTGGATGTGAGGAGGGGGTACTTCTTTATTGAGCTGAAGAAGATGTTTAAAGAATCTGTTGACGGGCCCTGGACGGGCTCCCTCTGCTCATTGAGCCTCGGGATGAACGTGCCTTTTACGCTTTCGTTCGTTCTTCTCATATCGCGCCTCATTTTGAACGAGAAGCATACCCGAGATGCGGTTTGATGGTTATTCCATATAATACTGTTTCTACTATAAAAAACGGGCTATGGCAAGAAAAAAAGCGGATTTCTGACGGTCTTGCCCTGTCTGACCTCGAAGTGGAGGTGGGCGCCGGTTGCGTTGCCGGTGGAGCCGACGTTAGCGATTACCTCGCCTTTTTTTACGGATTCACCTGTTTTTACAAGGTTTTTCTCGTTGTGCGCGTACACTGTATAAAAGTCATCCTTGTGTTTAAGTATTATAATATTGCCGTACCCGCGGAGACTTGAACTGACATATACCGCCTCTCCGTTCTCGGCCGCCTTCACGGGCGTACCCTCCCTGGCCGCGATATCAATGCCATCGTGACGCCCGCCGTTCCTCGGCCCGAAGGGGGACTCGATTAAACCGTGGACAGGCCAGGAGAACCTGTCCTTCTCAATGACTATCTTTCCCTCTGGTTCGGGCTCCTTCTCGTTGCTACCCGGTACATACGGCTTGACCTTTTTGACCCTCCTTGCCCCGGGTATGAATATCCTCTTGCCGGCCTTTATTTCAGTTGGGTCCTTGATGTTATTGAGCTCGGCGACGTCCTGGATATCGACATTGTAGGTCTTGGATATCCTGTAAAGCGTTTCTCCCTTGTGGATGGTATGGTAAACGCCGCCTCCGGCGAAACAACCGCTGAAAAATATTAAAAGGGAAAGAAAAACAGGGAAGCGAAGGGAGGGAATATTGAGGACCTTAGCCATAAGGGACCTGAAACGAGCCGCAAGGGCTGGGGGGTGGTCCTCGATCAACTCTTGGACCAGCCGTGTTTGCCGATGAGTTTTACGAACCTGCAATTGCCGAGTGTTTCGCTCACTGTGGAGCCGTCCGCCTTTTTGGTGATGCGGAGCAGTTCCTGGGAGTCTTCAGGGCCGACTGGTATTACGAGGCGGCCACCGGGTTTGAGCTGTTCGACGTATGCCGCCGGGACCTGCGGGGAGCCGGCGGTCGTTATTATGGCGTCGAACGGCGCCTCGTCGGGCCATCCGGTAGTGCCGTCGGCGACCCTTACTATGACGTTCGAACACAAGAGGCCGTCGAGTATCTTTAACGCGCGCGAGGCGATGGTAGAAAGCCTTTCAACCGTATAGACCTTGTACGCGAGCATGGAGAGTACCGCCGTCTGGTAGCCTGAGCCGGTGCCTATCTCAAGGACCCGTTCGTTGCCGTCGAGCTTCAACGCCTCTGTCATCAGTGCGACGGTATAGGGCTGTGATATGGTCTGCTTCTCGCCTATTGGGAGCGGGCAATCGTTGTATGCCTGGGAATAGAGCGCCTCTTCTACGAAGATGTGGCGTGGGACCGTAAGCATGGCGTGGAGGACCTGCAACTGGCTTATACCCCTCGGGATGAGGTGGTTGTCCAGCATCTGCTGACGCTGTCTTTCGTATATGTCCCTTTTTACGCGGATGGTCATGTCAGTTGTTCACCTCCCCCTTTTTAGAGGGGGATTGAGGGGGATTACGGTCGCGAGGCCCACAGGGAGGGCTATTTTATCGTCCACTTTCTTAATTCCTGCATGGAGCTCACATTCGTCATGTCGAGGTGTATCGGCGTAATGGAGACGTACCCCTTGCTTATGGCAAAATAATCGGTGTCCTCTCCGCCCTCCCACCTCTCCATAGACCCGCCTATCCAGTAGTACTTCTTTCCCCTGGGGTCTACCTTCTCGACGACCACGTCGCTGAAAAAGCGCTTGCCCTGTCTGGTGATCCTGTATCCCTTTATCCTCTTTGCCGGGGGGATGTTGACGTTAAGGAGGGTGTCTTTCGGCAACCCTTTCTTGAATACGAATCTGACGAGCCTCAACGCGAACTCGGAGGCGGGTCTGAAGTCGAACGCCTCCCTTTTGGCGAGTGAGAACGCAATCGACGGTATGCCGAGGAGCGTGCCTTCCATAGCGGCTGATACCGTGCCTGAGTACGAGACGTCCTCTCCGAGGTTCCCGCCCTTGTTTATGCCGGATACCACTATATCGGGGCGGACCGGCAGTATCCCGTTCACCGCGAGCGTCACGCAGTCGGTCGGCGTGCCGTCTACGGCGTACATCCTTTTGCCCACCTCCTCGACCCGGAGGGGCCTGTGGAGCGTAAGAGAGTGGCTCGCCGCGCTCCTCTCCCTGTCCGGGGCGACGATATAGACGGTCCCAGCCTTTTTGAGCGCGCTTGCGAGCTTCAATATCCCTTCGGAGCGGACGCCGTCGTCGTTCGATACGAGTATTATTTTTTTCTCGGTTTTTTCAGCCAATCAAGCCTCTTTTCCTGAACAATCGGTTGTGGACAATATAATGGAATATCGGGGAAAATTCAATTGTTAAAACCCTTTCTCCGCCTTCGTGCGGCTTTTTTTCAGGACAGCGCCTTCGGGCCAATGGCCTGGTTTTCACAAACTGGCTACAAAATCGGACTTTTATGGTATATTTATTGCTTCACACATCTTTCAGAGGAGTGAACCCGATGCAGACGCAGGACGCGATAATCCACGGCGCGAGTCATATCACCGACCACGACGTCTACTTTTTCAAGGAAGGCAACCACTTCAAGCTCTACAACAAGCTCGGTTCGCACTTAACCGAGGTCAACGGAGTAAAGGGCGTGCACTTCGCCGTATGGGCCCCGAACGCCGAGGAGGTCTCGGTCATCGGCGAATTCAATTCCTGGAAGACCGATACGCACAAGCTCTCTGTAAGGGACGACTGGTCCGGGATATGGGAGGGGTTCATGCCCGGGCTCGGCGCCGGCACGCTTTACAAGTACCACATCAAATCAAGGTACCACGGCTATTGCGTCCAGAAGGGCGACCCGTTCGCTATCCGCTGGGAGGTCCCGCCCAGGACCGCCTCGATGGTCTGGGACTTGGATTATAAGTGGAACGATCTCGATTGGATGGAGGGCCGCCTCCACCGGAATTCCCTCAAGGGCCCGATATCCATTTATGAGGTGCACATAGGCTCCTGGAGGCGCGTCCCCGAGGAGAACAACCGGCATCTCAATTACCGGGAGTTCGCCCACCAGCTCTCTGATTACGTCAAGGAGATGGGCTTTACCCATGTTGAGCTCCTGCCTATAATGGAGCACCCGTTCTACGGCTCGTGGGGGTACCAGACGCTCGGCTACTTCGCGCCGACAAGCAGGTACGGCACGCCGCAGGACTTCATGTACCTCGTCGACCACCTCCATCAGAACGGCATAGGGGTAATCCTCGACTGGGTGCCTTCGCACTTCCCGTCAGACGAATACGGGCTCGCCTACTTCGACGGCACGCACCTCTTCGAGCACTCAGACCCGAAAAAGGGCTTCCACCCCGACTGGGGTAGCAACATATTCAACTACGGCAGGAACGAAGTGAGGTCTTTTCTCATAAGCTCTGCGATGCACTGGCTGGACAAATACCATATAGACGGCCTCCGGGTCGACGCCGTAGCCTCGATGTTATATCTCGACTATTCGAGGAAAGAGGGCGAGTGGATACCAAACGAGTACGGCGGAAGAGAGAATATCGACGCCATAAGCTTCCTCAAAAGGATGAACGAGGCGCTCTACCAGGAGTACCCGGACATACAGATGTTCGCCGAGGAGTCGACGGCCTGGCCTATGGTCTCGAAACCGACGCACATCGGGGGCCTCGGTTTTTCCATGAAGTGGAACATGGGCTGGATGCACGACACTCTCAAGTACTTCTCCAAGGACCCCATACACAGGAAGTATTACCACAACCAGCTCACCTTCAGCATCTGGTACGCCTTTACCGAGAACTTCCTGTTGCCGCTCTCCCACGATGAGGTCGTCCACGGAAAGGGTTCGCTCCTCGGCAAGATGTCGGGGGACGAGTGGCAGAGGTTCGCTAACCTAAGGCTCCTCTACGGGTACATGTACGGCCACCCCGGCAAAAAGCTCCTCTTCATGGGTTGCGAATGGGGGCAGGTGAAAGAATGGGCGCACGACGAGAGCCTCGAATGGCACGTCCTCCAGTACCCGAGACACCGCGGCATGCAGACGTGGGTCAAGGACCTTAACAGGATATACAGGTCAGAGACCGCGCTCCACCAGGCTGACTTCGAGAACGCCGGGTTCGAGTGGATAGACTTCCACGACTGGGAAGACAGCGTCATAAGCTTCATAAGAAAGGGGCGCGACGCCAATGACATCATACTTGTCGTCTGCAATCTCACGCCCGTTTTCAGGACCGAGTACCGCGTAGGCGTGCCTGTTGACGGCTACTGGAAGGAGCTCTTGAACAGCGACGCGGTAGAATACGGCGGAGGAGGCAAAGGCAACCTCGGCGGCGTCCATGCGGACCACGCAACGTCGCACAAGAGGCCGTATTCTTTACGGCTCACATTGCCGCCGCTCTCGGTCTGCTTCTTCAAAAAGAGCTCTTAGATGGTTCATACGGACGGGACTATTTGCGGGTTCAGGTTTGTAACCTGAACCCTTTAATTCGTGACCCGATTTGCGCTTATATGGTTATTTGAGTCTTTTTGCCCAAGGCTTTTTTGCGCGCACCGCAAAAAAGCCCGGCAGGGCGCAACAGGCCTTAATCTCAGCTAATATTTTTAAGGCTATATCCGAGCCTCTGCCGGCTTCAACCTCTCCTTAAACCAGAAAGCCGCGAGTCTTGCGACCTCCTCAAGCGCACCTGGCTCCTCGAAGAGATGAGTCGCCCCAGGTACTATGACAAGCTCCTTGTCGCACTTAAGCTTCGCGTAAGCCTTCCTGTTAAGATCAATTACAACATCGTCCCTGCCGCCGACAATAAGAAGCGTAGGCGCCTTGACCTTGGGCAGGGAGTCAAAGGCGAGGTCTGGCCTCCCGCCGCGCGAGACGACGGCGCCTATGGTCTCCCCCATGCTGACCGCGGCCTTCAAGGCCGCCGCCGCGCCGGTCGAGGCCCCGAAGTACCCGATACTCGACCCAGGCATCTCGTCCTTAAGCCAATATGTAGTTGTCTCCAGCCTGCCGGAAAGCAATTCTATATCGAACCTCGCGTCATAGTCCATGTCCTCTTCCCTCGTAAGGAGGTCCATGAGGAGCGTACCCATCCCCGACTTCCTTAAGACCTGCGCCACGAAGTTATTCCTCGGGCTGTGGCGTGAAGACCCGCTGCCATGCGCAAAAAGCACTACACCTTCCGCGCCTTCCGGCACAACGAGCGAGCCTTCGAGCCTCACCTTTCCAGCCTCTATGAAGACAATCTGCTCTGAAGAGTTTACAAGCCTCATCGTCGGCTCCTCTTAGGGGTTGTATGAATAGAGGTCTTTATCTCTTGCCTAAGTATTGCCTTACATTCCAGCGATGTCAATGGCCCGGCTAACCATTTGTTTTTATTCTATATTTATCCATTCAAACATTCACGGCGCTCCATGCGGCGCGCCGCGCCGCCGGAGTGCGCATAAAAAAAGGGCAGGGTTGTCCCCTGCCCGATTAAGAACCATATTGTATGCAAAACTCTACCTGAAGAGCCTCCCTGCGATACCCGCGACGTGTTTGCCCTGGAAGCGGGCCATTGCGAGCTCGTTTTCCGACGGCGTTCTGTCTCCCGCGGGCGAGGCTATGGTCGTCGCCCCATATGGGCTTCCGCCGCTTATTTCACTCATCGTCATCTGCCTCTGCTCCGAGTACGGGAGCCCGACTATGATCATGCCGTGATGGAGAAGGGTCGTATGGAAGCTCAATATGGTAGACTCCTGCCCGCCGTGCTGTGTAGCAGTCGAGGCGAAGACGGAGCCGACCTTGCCGATTAACGCCCCCTTCATCCAGAGGCCGCCGGTAGAATCCAGAAATGCCCTCATCTGCGCGGACATGTTCCCGAAGCGCGTAGGCGTGCCGAATATGATGGCGTCGGGCTCGCTAAGATGATCGAGCGTCGCCTCAGGCACATGGGCGAAGGCCTTCTTCGCCTCGGTCGCCCTCATACTGGCGATGATATCGTCTGTGAGCGTCTCCTTTACCTGGAGCACCAAGACATCCGCCCCGGCCTCCTTCGCGCCCGCCGCTATCGCCTCGGCCATCTTCCAGACGTGCCCGTAAACGCTGTGGAATATTACATTCACCTTCATTTCATGCCTCCTTTGCAAATGGATTCTTTCAAAGTTTATTGAGGCCGTTCAGCGCGGCCTCTTTATAAGCCTCCGAGAGCGTCGGGTAATTGAAGACGACGTCCTTGAAGTAGTCTATCGGCCCGCCGAAGTTAAGCACCGCCTGGCCTATATGGATGAGCTCTGAGGCCTTTTCCCCTATTATGTGGACCCCCAGAAGCCTCCTCGTATCCCTGTCAAAGAGGAGCTTAAGCATACCGTGGACGTCCCCTATTATCTGCCCGCGCGCGACCTCGTGAAAGTACGCGCAACCAGTCTCGTAGGCGACTCTCTTTTCAGATAGGCTGTCCTCGGTCTCGCCTACCATCGATATCTCAGGTATGGTGTATATCCCGAAGGGCAGGTGCCCGGCGATCGCGCAGGTAAGCCCTTCCTTTTCGAAGGCGTGGCATACGGCGCGCCTGCCCTGCTCCATCGAGGTCGAGGCGAGCGAGGGGAACCCTATCACGTCGCCTATGGCGTATATGTGAGGGACTGCGGTCCTGAAACCGTTGTCCACCGTAAGAAGCCCCCTCGCCCCCGCCTTTATGCCTATGGCTTCCAGGTTAAGGGTATCGGTATTCCCTACCCTTCCCATTGTATAGAGGAGCTTTTCAGACAATATGAGCTTTCCGCTTTTAAGGTGCGTGGCTACCCTTTCGCCGTCTGTCGCTATCTTCACGACCTCTTCCTTGAGCCTCAAGGTCACGCCCGAGTGCCTCATCCAGTATATGAGGCTGTTTACTATCTCCTCGTCGGCGAATGCGAGGAGCCTCTCCTTCCTCTCAACGAGGTTCACCGAGACGCCGAGGGAGGCGAAGATGCAGGCGTACTCGCACCCGATTATCCCGCCGCCGACAATCGTAAGGCTCCTCGGGATGGCGTCGAGGCTCAAGATCGTGTCGCTGTCATAGACATATTCGGAATCAAAGGGTATGTCAGAGGGGCGAGAGGGTCTCGAACCCGTCGCTATTATGATAAAATCGCTTGTGATCTCCTCTCCCGCTCCGGTCCTCCCCTTAACGAGAAGCGTGTGTCCGTCGGCGAAAGAGGCGTCCCCGTAGATTATCTCGACGTTGTTCCTGTTGAACTGGTCGATTATGACCCCCATCTGCTTCCTTATGACCTCGGTCTTCTTGTACATGAGCTCGGTGAGCGTCACATCCCTTCCGAGCGTGAACTGAAAGCCGAAGACCGCCCTCTGCTTAAAGCCGGTTAAGAAGAGCGCGGTCTCGCGTAGCGTCTTCGACGGCAGAGTCCCGGTGTGGAGGCCCGCGCCGCCGATGTAGGGGGACCGCTCGACTATCGCGACCTTTTTGCCGAGCTTGGCCGCCTGTATCGCCGCCTTCTGGCCGCCGGGGCCAGAGCCTATGACAAGGCAATCGTATCTCTTCATAAAGCCTCTTGCGGGAGATTCATTGATTAAAACAACATGCATAAAATATCTGACGGATTATATCCTCATCCGCCGGATTTGCAACCTGACGGCTTATTCCCTCTCTTTTTCAAGGATAGGATATGCCGCGTTGGAGATGTAGGAGTTTATCCTCTTGAGGTTCGTGAGGACATCCAGGTGTATGGCGCTCGTGTCGATAGATTCCTTGAGCCCCAAGTGGAGCCTGTTTATGTGGGCCTGCCGGAGCTCCCTTTCGAGCTCGGATATCTTCGCCTTGTGGCTCAAAAGCTTCCTCGCAAGCTCCCCGTCGCCCCCGGCGAACGCCGCTACCCCTGTCTCGAAGTTCTCCATGACCTTCTGGTGGAGGAGGCGTATCTCGTCCATCCCTTCCTTCGAGAAAGAGAGCCCACCCTTTATCTTTTTACGGGCGAGGTCCATGATGTTCTTATCTATCACGTCGCCTATGTTCTCGATGTTGTCGGAGAAGAGCATTATCTCGAGCTCCCTCCTCGCCTGCTCATCCGAGAGGCTCTCTTTGGAGAGCTTTGTGAGATAAAGCTTCACCTCCCTGTCAAGGAGGTCGACGTCGTCGTCCCTCTCTTCGATCGACTCAAGGAGGTCGAGGTCATTCCTCTCGAACACCTCAATGGATTTTTTGAGCATCTCGCCGACTATGTCGGAGGCCCGCAGAGCCTCCCTCGATGCCTGTACGAGCGCGAGCGTGGGTGAAGCGAGGACCATTGGGTCAAGGTACTTGGGCCCGAACCGTTTATGCTCCTCCCTCTCGGGAAGGAGTATCTTTATGAAGTCGGTGAAAGGCCCGGTGAAGGGGAGGAATAAGAGCGCGATGGCGATATTAAAAAAGGTGTGCGCGTTCGCTATCTGTCTGGCGAGATCCGGCGTGGAAAGGCCGACGAGGTCTGTGAATACACCAAGGAAGGGTATCACTATGACGACCCCCAGCACCTTGAAAAGGATATGGGCTATCGCGACCCTTCTGGCGTCGATGTTAGCCCCGAAGGACGAGACTATGGCGCTCACGCTCGTGCCGATGTTCGCCCCCAATACTATCGGCATGGCGGAGTCCAGCGTCAATAACCCGGCGTGCGCGAACGTGATGGCAAGACCGAGGGTCGCGGCGCTCGAATGGAGGAGGGCCGTTAAGAGCGCGGTCACTATTATCCCGGCGAAGGGGTCCCGGCTAAGGCTTAAGAGTATCTCGGTCCAGAGGGGGTTTCTGGCTATAGGTTCGAAGGTCTCGGTGAGGGTCTTTAGCGCGAAAAACACGAACCCGAAGCCGAGTATCGCCTGCCCCAGGTCCTTTGCCGGGCCGCGCCTGCCGATATACTTCATGAGTATGCCGACGCCGATTACTGCTATCGCGTAGTCGTAGACCCTGAAGGCGATTATCTGGACTGTAAGGGTCGTGCCGATGTCGGCGCCGAGAATGACGCCCATCGTCTCTCCAAGACCGAGCAGGCCTGAGCCGACGAAGCCGACGAGCATGACGGTTGTAGCGCTCGATGACTGCAAGAGCGCGGTTATAGCCGCGCCTGCGCCGAGACTTTTAAAGCGGTTGGAGGTGGCTGTAATGAGAAAACTGCGGAGGCGCGCTCCCGCGGCCCTCTGAAGGCCCTCGCCCGCAAGCCTCATCCCGTAGAGGATGAGCATAACTCCGCCGAAGAGACTTAATATTGATAAGGTGGACATGGCCCCCGGTATGTATTTCGGCGGAATCCCGCGCTCTTATAAGGAAAAACATGCGGCAAATCAATGATATCCCTTGTGCCGGGTTTCCGCAAGGGATTCCTTGCGTTCTCGTTGGCCCTGCGCGCGGTTCCTGCCGTTTTTTTCAGGGCCGCGCGTTTTGCCTTGCATTTTTCAGCTTCAAAAGTATAATTAAGCGTCTTATGTCCTTTCAGTATCTGATTTTCCGCTAAATTCCAGCGATGATCGAGGAGGGTTAATGACCACGATAGTAGACATTTCCGCAAGGGAGATACTTGATTCCAGGGGCAACCCGACGGTCGAGGTGGAGGTCACGCTCGACGGCGGTTTCCGGGGGCGCGCCGCGGTTCCCTCAGGCGCCTCAACAGGCAAGTACGAGGCCGTGGAGCTCCGGGACAATGACAAGAAGAGGTATCTCGGCAAGGGCGTCCTGAAGGCCGTAAGGAACGTGGAGGAGAAGATAGCCAAGGAACTCCTCGGCCTGGACGCTTCCGACCAGGTCCTCATTGATAAGACGATGATAGACCTCGACGGGACCGACAATAAAGGCAAGCTCGGCGCGAACGCGATACTCGGCGTCTCCATGGCGTGCGCAAAGGCCGCTTCTGAAGCCGCGATGCTCCCGCTCTACAGATACATCGGAGGCGCGAACGCGCGGGTCCTTCCCGTGCCAATGATGAACATCATAAACGGCGGGGCCCACGCGAACAACAACCTCGACATCCAGGAGTTCATGGCCGTGCCCGCGGGGTTCCCGTCGTTTAAGGAGTCGCTCCGCGCAGGCGTTGAGATATTCCATACCCTGAAGGCGATACTTAAGAAACGGGGCCTGTCTACCGCCGTCGGCGACGAAGGCGGCTTCGCCCCGGAATTGAAATCGAACAGGGAGGCGATAGAGGTCATCATAAAGGCCATCGACGCCGCCGGGTACAAGGCCGGGAAAGACATCTTCATCGCGCTCGACTGCGCGTCAAGCGAGCTCTACAAGGAAGGCGACTACACGCTCGAAGGCAAGGAAATATCGTCTGACGAGATGGTAGAGTACCTCGAAGGGATAGTGAAGGACTACCCCGTCGTCTCCGTCGAGGACGGGCTCTCCGAGGAGGACTGGAAGGGCTGGAGGCTTTTAACGAAGAGGCTCGGCCACAGGGTCCAGCTCGTTGGAGACGACCTCTTTGTGACGAACGTAGCTAAACTCTCAAGGGGCATCCTGGAGGAGGTAGGTAACTCCATACTTGTGAAGGTCAACCAGATAGGGACGCTTACCGAAACGCTCGATGCCGTGGAGATGGCCAAGAGGGCCGGATACACGGCCGTTATCTCACACAGGAGCGGCGAGACCGAAGACGCGACTATCGCCGACATAAGTGTCGCCACAAACGCCGGACAGATAAAGACCGGCTCGGCATCGCGTACCGACAGGACGGCAAAGTACAACCAGTTATTGAGGATAGAGGAGGAACTTGGCCCTGTCGCGCAGTACCCCGGGGTCTCCGCCTTCAAGGCAAAAAGGGTCTAAAAACTAATTAAATCAGCAGGTTGCCCTCCGGAGGAGGGCAACCTGCTCTCCTCACCTGTTGATTAAGAGAGTCCTTTTGTGATATACTTCTTTATCCATGCGACGAGATAATCCCATACCTTATACCCAGGCCTTTTCCAATAAACTTTCAATTTTAAATCACATTATAAATTTTAGGGTGCGCACGGGTATTTAGCCCGCGCCCTGGAGGACTGGTATCTTTGGAAGGCCTTATATTCGAGGTTATAATCATTGTTGTTTTAATACTCCTGAACGGCTTTTTCTCAGGCGCAGAGATTGCGATAATCTCCGCCAAGAGGTCGGCGCTTGAAAAACTCGCAAAAGACGGCAACATCTCCGCCGGGGTCGTAAACCGGATGAAGGACGACCCGGACAGGTTTCTCGCGACCGTCCAGGTGGGCGTAACCGTCGTAAGCACGCTCGCCTCTGTCATAGGCGGCTACACCGCGGCCTATCACTTAAAACCCGTCTTCGCGGCTATTCCCTTCGGGCCGTTGCAGGAGTTCTCGGAGTTCGTATCACTCGGCGTCGTGGTCGTAGTGATATCGTACGCGACCCTCGTAATCGGCGAGCTCGTGCCGAAGTCTTTGGCGCTGCGCTACGCCGAGAGGATAGCCTGCTTTTCCGCGCGCCCCCTGCACCTCTTGTCGCGATTCTCGTCCTTCTTCATAAAGTTACTCACGGCCTCGAACAGGGGGGTACTGAAGCTCCTTAACGTAAAGGAGCCGGACAAACGGGTATTTATCTCGGAAGAGGAGATAAAGTTCTTCATACAGGAAGGCAGGGAGACAGGCATATTCGAGGAGACCGAGGCCGACCTCCTCCACGGCGTATTCGAGTTCGCCGACACGACCGTAAAGGAAGTCATGGTCCCGAAACACAAGTTCAGCGCGATTGAGGTGAACATGCCTCCGGAGCAGGCGTTGAAGTACATCTCGGAGACGGGGTTTTCGAGGTACCCGGTCTACATGGAGACGCTTGAGCGGGTAGTGGGCATCCTCTACAACAAGGACCTCTTCAGGGCAATGGAGCAGGGCAGGCCCATAGTGCTAAAGGACCTCCTGCGCACCCCGTACTTTGTCCCTAACTCGATCATGATAAGCAGGTTGCTCCGCGAGATGCAGAGGCGGAAAGTCCACATGGCCGTCGTCGTTGACGAGCACGGCGACGTAGACGGGCTCGTGACTATCGAAGACATATTGGAAGAGATAGTCGGAGAGATAGAGGACGAGTACGATATCGACAAGGGCGGGCTTGTGGAGAAGCTACGCGACGGCACGATGGTCATAGACGCCTCGGCCTCCATCAGGGACCTCGAGGACCTCGGCGTCGTAATAGACGAGGAGACCGAGGAGGAGTACCACACGCTCGCTGGGTTCATGCTCGCGAAACTCCAGAGGATACCGAGGGGCGGCGAATTCGTCATCTACCAGGGCCAGAGGTTCACGATAGTGGACGTGGAGCTGAACCGCATAATCAAGGTCAAGGTCGAGTCGTTGGAAAGCCCAAAGAAGACGACGACCATAGCGACGGCATAGACGATTGAGCGATGGCGCTTTTGAACGCGCGGCATAGATGAACGAAGCGTAAGGGATGAAGAGTCGAGGAATGCGTCCCTACCCCTTCTTAAGGAACCTCATCAGTCCCTTCAAGGGCATCGTGTTTATCACGTCCTTCTTCTCTATCCACCCCCTTCTCGCCGTGTGTATGCCGTAGACGATATTCTGAAGATGGTTTATCGAGTGGGCGTCGGTGGAAATGGCGATCTTGACGCCCTTGTCCTTTGCGAGCCGCAAATGCATGTCGTTAAGGTCGAGCCTCTCCGGACAGGAGTTGAGTTCAAGGGCGACATTGTGTTTTTTCGCCTCATCCATTACGGCGGCCATGTCGACCTCATACGGCGGCCTCTCTCCTAAGAGCCTCCCGGTCGGGTGGGCGACGATGTTCACGAGGCCGGTTTGAATAGCCTTTATAATCCTCGCGGTCATCTCCTCCTTCTTCATCCCGAAGCCTGAATGGACGGCCGCTACGACGCAGTCGAGGGCGCAAAGCACCTTTTCCGAATGGTCGAGCGTCCCGTCCGCCCTTATGTCGACCTCGCTCCCCTTTAAGACCCTGAACCGTTCGCCTTTCTTCTGAAGGCGTCTGTTGAAGTCATCGACATACGCCATCTGCGCGAGTATTCGCGCCTCGTCGAGCCCGTGGGCTATGACTACGGCCTTAGAGTGGTCGGTTACGGCGATATACTCGTAGCCCATCTTTATAGCCCCCTCTGCCATAGCCTCAAGAGTAAAGCCGCCGTCGCTCTCATTTGTGTGGACATGGAGGTCGCCTTTAATGTCCTCTGTTTTCAATTGTACAGGGAGCCTCCCTGCTTCCGCGGCCTCTATCTCGCCCCTCATCTCCCGGAGTTCCGGCGGGATCCACGGCAGCCCAACGGCCTTATAGACCTCCTCTTCGTTACTTCCCGCGACCCGCTTGCCGGTCGCGGAATCGAATACCCCGTACTCGCTTACCTTGAGCCCCATCCTCTTTGCCCTGTCGCGGATGGCGACGTTATGCGCCTTCGACCCTGTAAAATACTGCAGAGCCGCGCCGAAGGACTGTCTATCCAGCGCGCGGAGATCAACCTGAAGGCCTGACTTAAGCACCACCGTCGACTTTGTCTCGCCTTTCGCGAGCACGTCCCGTATCTCCGGGTGCGAGAGAAACCTCTCCATCACCGCCTTCGGGTCCCTGCAGGTAGCGAGTATATCGAGGTCTCCGACCTCCTCCTTCCACCTCCGCAGGCTCCCTGACAAGACAATCTCGTATACGCCGGGTACGGTCTTTATATAGTCGCTGAATACCTCTCCGTAGCGGAGGGAGGTAGATATCTTCCACTTGCCCGATATCAATCTCAGTGCCTCTATCCCCTTCAGTATTTTTCTCTCGGTGACTTCCCCGAAGCCGGGGAGGTCACGTATCCGCTCTTCCCTTGCCGCCTTCTCAAGCTCGTCAATCGATGATATGCCGAGCTCCTTATGGAGCATAGCCGCCTTCTTTGGGCCGAGTGACGCGACCCTTATCATCTCCAGCACCCCGGCCGGTATCTCCCTCAGGAGCTCGTCGTGAAAGGCGCAAGAGCCGGTTGTGAGCATCTCGACGACCTTTGAGCGGGTCGATTCCCCTATGCCGGGTATGTGTTTCAGGCCTTCCACGCCGTTTTTCCCATAGAGCGAGCGAAGCGGATCTTCGAGGCCGTCAATAATTAACGCGGCGTTCCTGTATGAGCGGACCCTGAATAAATCCCCGCCCTTTATCTCAAGGAGGTCGGCTATCTCATGGAACACGCGCGCTATCTCAGGGTTCTCCACGGCCTCTCCCTTTCCTTTGCAGTTTTCATGCTTTAATTATATAATAAACGGGTTTTTCCGTCTCCTGCGAAAAGGTTGACATCGCACCCGGTAATTACATACACTCAAGTATTGCAAAAGTCCACTCGGATCACTTCAAGATGATGAAAAACCCCATAGGGGTATTCGATTCCGGCATCGGGGGCCTGACGGTCCTCAGGGAGATAACGAGGCTCCTGCCCGGAGAGAACACCATTTATCTCGGCGACACCGCACGCGTCCCATACGGGTCGAAGTCGAAGGAGACGATAGAGCGGTACTCATTCGAGGTCGCCTCGTTCCTCATGAGGCACGACATAAAATTCCTCGTGGCGGCGTGCAACACGGCCTCCGCGCTCGCGGTGCCGAAGCTCACGCTAAAGCTCGGCATCCCGGTCCTCGGCGTCATCGAGCCCGGCGCAAAGGCGGCTGTTTCGGCTACGAGGAATAAGCGCATAGGGGTCATCGGGACCGAAGGCACTATCAGGAGCGGGGCTTACGCCTCCGCGATAAAAATGATAGACCCGTCCGTCGAGACGTTCGTAAGGGCATGCCCTCTCTTCGTGCCGCTCGTCGAGGAAGGCTGGAACGAAGACGATGTGACCATGCTTGTTGCCGAGCGGTATCTGAACGGCCTGAAGGCCGCTGAAGTCGACACGCTCGTCCTCGGTTGCACGCATTACCCGCTCCTTAAAGATATCATCTCAAAGGTCATGGGCGCGTCCGTACGCCTGATAGACTCGGCAGAGGCGACCGCCGTTGAGGTAAAACGCATACTCTCGGAAAAGGCGCT
Source organism: Deltaproteobacteria bacterium GWB2_55_19 (assembly GCA_001797465.1). Lineage (GTDB taxonomy): Bacteria > Desulfobacterota > GWC2-55-46 > GWC2-55-46 > GWC2-55-46 > GWB2-55-19. The sequence goes on from MGPQ01000012.1 coordinate 353,260, forward strand.
CTTGAATAGCGGCGCAAATACCTCGCACAGCTTCTTCGTGACCGACTCTCCCGAAAGGTTCCTCGCGGTCGGCAGGAGGTTCTACGGAGAGGGCCTTGAGCGCGCTGAGCTTGCCAACATTGAAGGCCTCTAAAACCTGACATGGCTAAGAAAAAGGGACCTGAAAAAGGAAAAGACAGACCGAGGCCGAAGAAGAAACGGTCCGGCAAAGGCTCTGGCGCGCTTACGGTAGCCATCGCGGCGGTCATTACCATAGTGGCCGGGCTCATACTCATATCCGTATACGGCGGAAGAGCCCCCTGGGAGAGGCCCGCGAAAGAGATCCTCGTATATATCGCCGATGATGAAGGGGTGCGCCTCGCGCCAAAAAAGACGCTGATACCGGATGGGTCCGTGGAGAGCGAGGTGCGCGAAGCCCTAAGGACGGCGATCAGGGACGGCGAAGGCACCATCCCGGAGTCCACAAGGGTGCTCCGGGTCAACATAAAACAACGCTCCGCCTCAGTCGATCTCAGCAAGGAGGTCTCAGAGGACCACCCCGGCGGCTCCACAGGCGAGATTTTAACGGTATACTCAATTGTGAACACAATCGCCCTCAACTTCCCGGAGATCGAAGAGGTCCAGATACTCATAGAGGGCAGGAAGGCGGAGACATTGAAGGGGCATATAGACATAAGCCAGCCGCTCAAACCGGACAGAAAGATAATAAGGGAATAAACACCTAAAAAAATGCCTGAAAGCTTCAGACAGGAAAAAGACTCGCTCGGCGAGCGGATGGTCCCAAAAGATGCCTATTACGGGATACAGACGCTCCGCGCGCGCGAGAACTTTCAAGCGAGCGGCATCCGGCCAAAACGGGCGTTCATAAGGGCTACCGCACTTGTGAAACACGCCTCTGCTTCCGCGAACATGTTGCTCGGCCTCCTCGATAAAAAGACAGCCTCCGCCATAATGAAGGCCTCCACTGAGGCCGCCGAAGGCCTTTTCGACGAAGAGTTCATAGTGGACGTATACCAGGCAGGGGCCGGGACGTCGCACAACATGAACGCGAACGAGGTCATCGCCAACAGGGCGATAGAGCTCCTCGGCGGAAAAAAAGGCGACTACTCGCTCGTACACCCGAACGACCACGTCAACAGGAGCCAGTCGACGAACGACGCGATGCCGACGGCTCTGCGCCTTGCTATCCTCATTTCCTCAGAGACCCTGTTGGCCCCCCTCGCCTCTTTTGAGTCCACGCTCAGGAAAAAATCAAGGGAGTTCTCCTCCGTCATTAAATCCGGGAGGACCCACCTCCAGGACGCCGTACCCGTGACACTCGGAGATGAGTTCGGCTCATACGCCTCAGCCGTTAAAAACTCGGGGCTACGCCTTAAGCAGGCGCTCGAGCGCATGAAGACGACGGGCCTCGGCGGGACAGCCGTCGGCACTGGCATGAATACGCACCCGTTGTACAGGGATACGGTCACGAAAGAGCTCTCTAAAGTCTCCGGGGTTCGCTTTGTCAAGGCAAAGGACCCGTTCGAGGCCTTAAACAGCATGGCGGACTTTGCCTCTTTCTCAGGCGAGCTCCGGAACCTCTCCCTTGAGCTCATACGGATCTCGAACGACCTCCGGCTTTTGAGCTCAGGCCCTAATACCGGGCTCTCTGAGATAAGGCTCCCTCCTCTCCAGCCCGGCTCTTCCATTATGCCGGGTAAGGTCAACCCGGTGATGGCCGAGATGCTCTCTATGGTCTGCTTTCAGGTCGTCGGCAACGACGCGGCCGTAGCCCTGGCTGTCCAGGCCGGACAGCTGGAATTAAACGTGATGGGGCCGGTCGTAAACTACAATATCCTCCAGTCTATGGAGATACTCGGCTCCGCGATTGCCGCGTTTACGGATAAGTGTGTGGCAGGTATAAAGGCGGACGCGAAGAGGTGCGCAATGCTTTTCGAGCGCTCTGCCGGGCTTGCAACACTCCTCAACACGTTTATCGGTTACGACAAAGCGGCCTCTGTCGCAAAGGAGGCCCTTCGTACCGGAGAGACGATAAAGGACATTGTTATCGGGAAAGGCATAATGACGGGAAAGGAATGGGACAGGCTCATGGACCCGGCCCTCATAACGGGCCCCGCGGACTTAAAGAGGTTCCGGAAGGGATAATGGACTGGATATACCTCCTCTTTGCCGGCGCGTTCGAGATAGTCTGGGCGCTCGGCCTCAAATACACCGCAGGCTTCACCCGCCTCCTGCCGTCGGTCCTGACCATAGGAGCGATGGCGTTCAGCTTCGTATTCCTCTCGCTCGCCCTCCGGAACATCCCGATAGGGACCGCCTACGCCGTATGGACAGGCATAGGAGTGATCGGGACAGCCATAGCCGGTATCATCCTCTTCAACGAACCCCGTGATATTTTAAGACTCGCCTGCATCGTCCTCATTATCGCCGGCATAGCCGGGCTGAAACTCACTTCAGGACACTAATCCGGGAAAAGAACAATTTTTAGAGGTAGCAACTACTTATCGTCAAGCGGCAGTGCGGAAGCCTGCCACGCGTTGAAGCCGCCGAGGAGCGCGCTCGCCTTTTTAAACCCGTTGTTCAAGAGGATGAGCGCCGCACCGGCGCTCGAATGCTCGTCCGTTCAGGTGCAATACGCTACGGCCTCTTTTTCCTTATCGAGCTCGCCTAACCTTGACTCGAGCTCTTTTAAAGGTATCCGTATCGCCTTTGGCAACCTCTTTGAGGAGGCCGCGTAATCGGTCGTGTTACGGACGTCGAGTATCGTGAGGTCCTCCCCGGAATCCATCTTACTCTTGAGCTCTTCCCTTTTTATCCTTGGCGCGTCCATAATCCGTCCTTTTTATGCGAACTCTATCTCGTCTACCGTAGATGTATCGGCGCCTTTTGCCATCATATCCTCAAGGGCCGTCTCTGAATCGCCGGGGTTGGCGTCAACGCCCCTTATGGCGTCGAGCAGGACCGTCACCTTGAAGCCTCTGCCAAGTCCGTCCAACGCGGTCGCCTTTACGCAGTAGTCGGTGGCGAGCCCGCCTATATAGATGTGCGTTATACCCCTCCCCTTTAGAGAATCCTCGAAGTCCAGCCCAACAGCGTCGTGGCCGTCGAAACCTGAGTAGCTGTCCCCTTCGGGAGATTCGCCCTTTGTGATTATTACCGCGTCAGCTGGAATCTTCAGCCCCGGATGGAATCGCGCGCCCTCTGTCTCCTGTATGCAGTGCGGAGGCCACAAGCCGCCGAATTCCTTAAAGTGGACAGTCCTTGCCGGGTGCCAGTCCCTTGTAAAGAAGACCGGGACCCCGGCGGCCATGAAAAGGTCCAGGTACCTTTTTACAACCGGGACTATCCCGTCGCCCTCGGGTATTGGTAACGCCCCTCCGGGGCAGAAGTCGTTCTGGAGGTCGACTATGACGAGAGCGCTACTATTCTTCATCGCCCCGCTCCCTCCATCGGCCCCTCCTCTGGCCTTCAATTATACAAGACTCCAGGCCGATAACCGGCCCGTCAGAAAAATAATATCGGATTTTCCTTTTGTGTCAAGGCAGAGGGGTTGAAAATGGTGAGGTTTTGGTCTATCCTTATCTATTCGGAATTGAAAACGGAGGTTTTATACGATGTTAAGAGCAAGGATGGTCTTATACGCGGCCATTTTCACGGTCGTACTAACGCTATTCGCGGCAGACTCTCAGGCCATCGACGTGGTCCAGCGGCACAGGCTCCCTAACGGCCTTACGGTAATCATAGAGGAGGCCCATTCGGCCCCTGTCGTTTCGGTCCAGATGTGGGTAAGGGTCGGGAGCGCGGACGAGACCGACAAAGAGGCCGGCATCTCCCATGTATTCGAGCACATGTTATTCAAGGGGACTGGCAAGAGGACGGTCGGAGAGCTCGCCTCGATGATTGAGTCCGTCGGCGGCGACATAAATGCGTACACCTCCTTTGACAATACCGTCTACCACCTGACCGTGCCAAGCAGGCACTTCGCTACCGGCCTCGACGTCATAGCGGACGCTATACAGAACTCTTCCTTCGATCCCGATGAGCTCAAAAAGGAGCTCGAGGTCGTCCTTGAAGAGATACGGATGAACGAGGACAGCCCCGGCAGGACGATGTACAAGTCGATATTGAGGAACGCGTACACGACACATCCTTACAGGAGGCCGGTCATCGGGTATCAGGAGACGGTAAGCTCGTTCACGAGGGCTCAGATATTGGGCTTCTTCAGGCAATGGTACGTCCCCAACAACATGACTCTTGTGATCTCCGGCGACGTGGACGGCTCTGCCGCGCTCTCAGAGGTCAAAAAGGCCTTCAGGGGCTTTAAAAAGGCCGAAGACCCGCACAAAAAGAGGCCCGTTGAGCCAGCGCAGAGAGGGCTTAAGACCGAGATACTCTCAAGGCCTATAAAGGACGCGCACCTGGGGCTCGCCTTCCACATCCCTTCTCTTAAGGACCCGGACGTATACGCGCTCGACGTGGCGGAGGTGATACTCGGAGGCGGTGAGACATCGCGGCTCTATAAAAAACTCAAGCTGGAAAAGTCCCTCGTCCACGGGATCTCCTCATACGGCATGTCTCTTAAGGACCCAGGTCTCTTCTTTATAACCGCGGTCCTTGAGCCCGGGAACATCGGCCCCGTGATTTCCGAGGCCATCTCAGAGCTTGAGAGGCTCAAACACGAGGGTCCTGACCACGAGGAGCTCGGAAGGGCGAAGTTCAACATCGAAAGCGACTTCGTCTACTCGCGGGAGACAATGGACGGGATAGCCGGAAAGCTCGGGTACTTTGAGACGAACCTCGGGGACGTCAACTATGAAAAAAAATACATCGAGGGGATAAGGAGGGTGGGTTCGGACGACATACGGCGCGTGCTCGCGAAGTACTTGAACCCGGAGGCGATGACCGTCTCAGCGCTCCTCCCGAAGGACGCCCCTCCCATTTCAAGGGACGCAATCGCCGGAACAATAGCCGCGTCCCTCAAGGCGGCCTCTTCCAAGCCGGTAAATGCCGCGTCAGATACGAAGACAACGAAGGTGAGGCTTGAAAACGGCATCACGCTCATCGTAAAGGAGGTCCACTCGAACCCGACGGTAGCGTTTTACGGTGCGTTCCCCGGCGGCCTCAGGTTTGAGACAGCAGAAAAGAACGGCATAGGGAACTTCACCGGAGCGATGCTCGCGAGGGGCACTGCAAAGAGGACGCGGGAGGAACTCTCCCGCGAGGTCGATGAGATGGCCGGGGGCGTATCAGGCTTTTCCGGCTGGAACTCCACCGGGGCTTCCGGCAAGTTCTTGTCGTCTTTCTTCGACAAGGGGCTCGGGATATTCGCCGACATCCTTTTAAACCCGGTATTCCCCGAGGACGAGATAGAAAAACTCCGGAAAGACACGCTCGCCGGGATCAACAGGCAGGAGGACAACCTCCCGGGCTATACCTTCAAGCTCTTGTATAAAGAGATGTTCAGGGTCCACCCTTACGGCATGCCTGCAATAGGCACCAGGGAGACTGTCGCTAATTTCAAGCGCAACGACATGGCCGCCCACCACGAGGCGTTCTTTGCGCCTGATCGGATGATACTGACGATAGTCGGAGACGTGAAGACCGATTACGCGATAGAGAAGGTAAAGGCGGCCTTCAAGGACTTCAAGAATACCGGGAAGGCGCTTGCGCGCCCTTTGCTCGACTCGCCGCCCTCCGGCATAGTAAAGACCGGAGAGGTGAAGGATAAGGAGCAGACCCACATGGCGATCGCCTTCCCCGGCACCACCATAGGCAACGAGGACAGTTATGCGTTAAGGGTCTTAAGCGAGATACTCTCCGGCCAGGGCGGGAGGCTCTTTATAAACCTGAGGGACAGGCTCTCTCTCGCGTACAGCGTAAGCGCCGTTGAGCGTGAGGGCGCGGACCCCGGCATATTCGGCGTCTACATAGCCTCGGCGCCGGATAAGAAAGACCAGGCCTTGTCTGCGCTCATGAAGGAGCTCGAAGAGATAAGGACGAACCCTGTTACGAGCGATGAGCTGAACCGCGCCAGGAGGTCGCTCATCGGCTCATACGAAATAGGCCTCCAGGAGGTATCGAGCCAGGCCTCCGACATGGCGAATAACGAGCTATACGGCCTGGGCTACGAGTTCAGCAAGGAGTATCCGGGAAAGATCGAGGCTGTTACCGTTGAGGACGTATTGAGGATAGCGCGAAAGTACATAACGCTCGACTCTTATGTCACTTCGATTGTAGGGCCGAACGGCAACAAGGCTGAATCGGAACCGAAGCCGTAAAAAAGGCACAGGCGGCCCGAAAGGGCCGCCTGTGCATGAATCCGCGCATCCCCACTCAGGACGCCCCTTATTTTATCTCATATATCGAATACCCGTTCGCGTCAAAGAGCCTCTTCGCGTGAACGTTGAAAAACTCCGCGACGCGCTTGAGGCCGTCTCCCTCGAAGTTGTCGTTCAAAAACCTCTCAAATATCTCGTCGTTAAAAAACAGGTGGGTTATCCCAATGTCGCGGAGCCTCGCCTCGAATTCCTCCGCGTTTTTTGATGAGAGCACCATGACTTTCAGGAGCTTACCCATCCTGTCGCCGTAAAAGTAGTCCCTCTCCCAGTAATAACCCCTGTCGCCTGAAAATAAGAGGAATACCCTGGAGCCTTCAGGGATGCGGCTGTTGGCGTATGATACGGCCTTGTAATCCGGGAGCATCCTTTCAAGGTACGCCTCCCTGGTGTCATTCCCGAAGAGATACGAGAGCGGCCTGTATTTGTCATAAAGCCCCTTTTCGTAAGCGAAGCCGCAGCCGACCGTAGCGACCGCGAGCGCGATTGCGAGCCATTTAAGCCTTGTACCATAGAGGTTCCTTAAGCCGAGCGCGGCGAATATCGCAAAAAGCGGGACGACAGGCATGAGATACCTTGAAACGAGGTCGACCGAGAGTATCGCCATCGCTATAAAGAGCCCGGCGAAGAGCGCGAGGTACTTTATCTCCCCTCCCCGCCTTTTTATAAACGCGAGCGGCATGAGGACGAGGAAGAGCGGGTTCAATACGCCGTCGAACTTTTGAATCGAATTATCCTCTCCCCCGATGAATATCCTTATTGGTATGAGGACGATATCGAGCACGCCTTCATTGTAGAGGACGATCCTTTTGGCGATCGGCGCAAGCTCCGTAGTCACATGCACGCCTTCTCCTTTTCCAACTGACGAGGCCGCGCTCTCGTAAAGCGGATAGAGCGGGGACCCGGTCCAGAAATAATTCCGGAGAAGCCAGGGTGAGAGTACGGCGATGGCGATAGCGGCATAAGCGGCGGTATTTACGAGCGCGAGCGCGTACCTCTTTTTGTTGAGGCATGTAATGAAAACAAAACCAGAGACGAGGGCGAACGAGAGTATTGTATTGTACTTCGCCGACATCGCGAGTCCCATGGATATGGACGAGAGTACAAACCATTTGAACTCATCGTTATCCTTCCACCGGAGGGCCGCTACGACCGCGAGTGTCGAGTAGAAGGCCGCGCCGTTGTCTATGTACGCGGTCCTTGAGAGGTTCGAAACGAGAGGGACGGTAAGGTAAAGGAGCATCCCGACAAGGCCCGTCGCCCTGCCTGACGCGCGCGCGAGATAGAAGTATATGACGAGCCCGGTCGCTACGGCGAAGCCGAGATGGATGAGTTTTGGGACGACGTCGCTGCCGAGCCCGAGCGAAATCATGTATAAGAGGTCGATGTTCTGCGGCAGGTACGAATAATTCATGAAAGGTATCTCATGTATCGCGCCTTTTTGGAGGTAGAGCTTCGGGATCGCGAGGTGGGAGATGAGCTCGTCGCGGACAATCGGAGGGATGAGAGCGAGCGGTACTATTATGATAATAGAGACCAGGACGGCCCCAATAAGGAGCTTGTGCTTTAGGGTCCATTCCTGGGGCATCCGCGTCCTTTTCGCGCGCCATGCAAAGAATGATAGAAGAGCCGCTGGAATGAATATGGAGAGGAGGAGAAAAGGCGGCGTAATGAGGCCGACATGCCCTAAAGCGAATACGATGAGGCTTGATAGGCCAAGCGCAAACCCGAGCCTGTATATGTCTTTAAGGCAGAACTTCAATCAGCTCCTTACTGCATCCAGAGGTACATAAAACTCATGCCGAGCCTCCCTGTGAACGAGCCCGCGTCGATATTGACGAGGTTAATGGAGACCGGCAGGTCCTCGAGACTCGAATAAATGTTGTTCCTGTACGAGCGCGGAGGGGCATATGTGATGAGGCGCGCCTCTTTTATACCCGCCTTTGATTTGGCGGCCTCAACCGCGTCGTCCAAATAGCCTATCTCGTCGATGAGCTTCAAGTCAAGCGCCTGCCGTGCGGTATATACCCTGCCGTCGGCGATTTTCTTAAGCTCATCGCGCGTGAAAGAGCCCTTTCTCCCGTCCATAACAATATCAAGGAACCTCTCGTAGAGGTCGTCTATGATCGACTGGATTATGATTCTTTCGTCACCCGTCATGGGGCGGAGCAACGAGCCTATGTCTTTCTTATCCCCGGACTTTATCGTTTGGTTGGTTATCCCTACCTTCTCAAGGAGCCCTGAGGCGTTTACGCTGAAGGCGACGACCCCTATGGAGCCTGTTACCGTAGTCGGGTGGGCTATTATCCTGTCGGAGGCCGCCGCGATATAGTAGCCGCCTGAGGCGGCGACGTCCATGAGCTCGGCTATTACGGGGACCTTTTTCTTCTCCCTGAACTTCTTTATCTCGTGGGCGATGATGTCGGATGTCGTAACAGCCCCGCCCGGAGAGTCTATCCGCAGGACCACTGCCCTTACGTCCTCGTCAACGGATGCCTTGTCAAGCTCCTCCCTTATCCGGGCGGTCATGTTCTGCTTCGTCGAGAAGACAGCGTCTTTCCTGTCGCTATCGGTTATGATGCCGGATATGTCGATCAAGAGGACCTTGGCGTCGCCCTCGCCACCTATGACCTTTTCAATGAGAGGCTCGGCCGTGGGCAGCGTAATGACTACGCACCCGCTCAGAAAAATCGACAAGAGAAAGATAAGTCTCAAGGCCGTCATCATGGCGCTTCAAGCCTCCTTTATTATCCGCCTTATCCTCGCCTGCGTCTCTTCGACCGTCTCTACACCCGTATTCAATACGTGACACGTAGCCGATTCGAAGAGGGAGGAGAAGAAGGCCCTCTGGGCCTCGTTCCTCCTCACAAGGAGGTATGGGTTATAGAACGACTCGTATTTGAAAGACCCGACGTCCGCGCCAGCGCCCGCGAGTACCTGTATTCTCCCCTCTTCGAGAACGGCTATCGCCTCGGCCGCATTAAGCCTCGCCTCAGCAGGCGAGTCAGCGTCCCTCCGCAGAAGTATAACAGACTTTACGACAGCCCTCTCGACGAACTTGTCGGCTCCGCCTATCCACTCCGGGTCGAGTATCGCCCTCGAATTAGCGAACGCGACGAAGTCGTTGTCCGGGACGTTCTCGCACTTGCAGCGTTCAAGGAGGCGCGTAAGCCCGGGGAAGCTCCTTACCATGTCTGTGCGGAGGTAGAACTTCCTCTCGGAAATATCCGCCATAGCGAGCCCCTTCTTGTACTGGAGGAAGACCCAGTCGTCGGAATGGATCTTTCCGTCCGGCAGTTGCATGAGCCCCCACGTGTGCGTGGATTTCCCGGTGCCGGTCGGCGCTATTATGACGACCCCCTTGCCGTGCAAAACCGCGCACGAGCCGTGTATGGAGTGGATGTTGTGCTGTGTCTCGAGTATGTCAGCGGCCATGCCGAGGGCCCACGACTTGCACTGGCCGTAGTATTCGGTGTTTATGAATACGGCGGTCCTCGTCTCGTGGTTGTAGTAGGCGTGCGGGTCCATCCCCGCGACACCCGTTACCGCGTAAATGACCCCGTGCGGGAGCACATTCTGGGTCCTCGGGCCGGGGAACCAGTTCTCCACCCAGAAGTCGTATAGGTGGGCGGAATTCGTGTATAAGCGGATGACAATGCCGTGGATGTTGGCGTTCCAGTGATAGGTCTCGAAACCTTCGGAGAGCCTCGCCTCGGCAAGCGCGACGAGCGAGTTCCTCTCTTCGACGGTGACGTCCTTGCGGGAATCGACGCGGCCCCTTACGGCCGTGATGTGGTTAGAGAGCATTAAAACCCCTGGATACATTCGTACCGGCGGGCCCGGGGAGGCGGTCAATACCACGGCATGATGTCGTTCCCGCGGAGTTTAAGCAGGCCCTGTTCGGCACAGGGCCAGAGTTCAAAATGAGCCCAATTGGTGTTTATTAAGCACGAACGACGGTTACGGATTTGCCCGTCCGGCAAGGACTAGCTCATCTTCCCCATCTTCGTGAGGAAGTCGCCGACCGCGACCCTTACCATGGCGCTAAGCGTCCACCTCTGGCCGAGCTTGCCTTTGTACTCTTCGGCAAGCTCCTTGAGCATATCTATCTGCTCGTCTTCGAGCGAGATAGTGACTTTTTTGAGTTTCTCCTCCGCGTGACCGTGGTCATCCATTTAAAATCCCCTTTTAAGGAACGAGCTTTTTTTTCACGACCCTGGTCCGCGCCTTCGCACTCATTTTCCCTGAGGAGGACTTTATGAGCTTCTTCTTCCATTTCATGTGCCTGTTGATGATGCGGAGGACCTCTTTGGGGTCGTCGGTGACGTCGATGAAGTTAAGGTCCTCGGGCGTGATCGTCTTGTACTTGATCATCGTCTTTTTCATGAAGTCGAGGAGCGGGGCCCAGTACTCTCTCCCGAAGAGTATGAGCGGGAACGGGTGTATCTTGTGGGTCTGGATGAGCGTCAACGCCTCGAAGAACTCGTCCAGCGTGCCGAAGCCTCCGGGCATGCAGACGTACCCGATGGCGTACTTGACGAACATCACCTTTCTGGCGAAGAAGTACTTGAAGTGGAGCGCCTTGGACTGGTACCTGTTCGGCCTCTGCTCCTGCGGGAGCGTGATATTGAGACCAACCGACGCCCCGCCGTTTTTGCAGGCGCCCTTGTTCGCCGCCTCCATGATGCCCGGGCCGCCGCCTGTTATTATCGCATACCCGTTTTTAGAAAGGAGTGCCGCTATCTCCTCGGTCTTCTTATAATACTTGTTGTTCTGGTTTATCCTCGCCGAGCCGAAAATCGAGACCGCCGGGCCCATGTCCGAGAGCTCGTCGAACCCCTCGATGAATTCGCTCATGATCCTGAAAAGCCGCCAAGTCTCCTTGCCCTTGAGGTCCTCTACCATGTCCTGAGCTACTCCCATTCTATAGTTGATGGTGGTTTAGAGCTTATGTCGTATACAACCCTGTTTACGCCTCTTACCTCGTTTATGACGCGCCTCGATATGTTCTCCATAACCTCGTAGGGGAGCTTCACCCAGTCCGCGGTCATGCCGTCCACGCTCTCAACGGCGCGGAGCGCGATGGTGTTCTCGTATGTCCTCTCGTCCCCCATGACCCCGACGGTCCGTATGGGCAGGAGCACCGCAAACGACTGCCAGATCTTCTTATACAACCCGGCTGACTTTATCTCCTCAAGGACTATCGCATCGGCCTCTCTTAATATATCGCACCTTTTCTTCGTTACTTCACCTATAATCCTTATGGCGAGGCCGGGGCCGGGGAACGGCTGGCGGTCGATTATCTCGTCCGGCATCCCCATCTCCCTGCCCAAGGCCCTCACCTCGTCCTTGAAGAGTTCGCGGAGCGGCTCCACGAGCTTGAGCTTCATCTTCTTGAGCAAACCGCCGACGTTGTGGTGGCTCTTTATCGTAGCCGAGGGCCCCTTGAAGGATACGCTCTCGATGACGTCGGGATATAAAGTGCCCTGCGCAAGGAACTTTACGTTCTTTATCTTCTTCGCCTCCGCCTCGAAGACCCGGACGAACTCCCCGCCTATTATCTTCCTCTTCCTCTCGGGGTCCTCTACACCCTTGAGCTTCTTAAGGAACCTGGCCGAGGCGTTGACACGGCGGATGTTCATGTGGAAGCTCTTTTTCAAGGTCGCCTCGACCTTGTCTGCCTCATTTTTTCTCAAGACGCCGTTATCGACGAATATGCAGGTGAGGCGCGCGCCTATCGCCTTGTGGACGAGGAGCGCGGCTACGGCGGAGTCGACCCCGCCGCTTATGCCGCAGACGACGCGGTCTTCACCGGCCCTTGCCCTGATGTCTTCAATTGACGTCTCGATGAACGACTTCATGGTCCACGCAGGCTTCAACGCGCATACCTGGAAGAGGAAGTTCTTGAGTATCTTATCCCCCTTAGGGGTATGTACGACCTCGGGGTGGAACTGGACTCCGTATATTTTACGTTTTGCGTCCCCCATCGCGCAGATTGCGGAGTTGTCTGACCTCGCGATGGTCTTGAATCCCGGCGGCAGGGCCTCAACCCTGTCGCCGTGGCTCATCCAGACCTTCATAGGGCCGGAACCCAGCCCATTGAAGAGGTCTCCGGCGTTTTCTATGACGATGTCGGCGCCCCCGTACTCGCGTTTATTCGACCTCTCGACCTTGCCGCCGAGGAGCTTGGCAATAAGCTGCATACCGTAGCAGATGCCGAGCACCGGTACGCCGAGACCAAAAATCTCCCTGCCTATCATCGGCGCGCCCTTGTCATAGACCGAGGACGGGCCTCCCGAGAGTATGATGCCCTTGGGTTTAAACGCCTTTACGGACGCAAGCCCCGAATTAAAGGGATGTATCTCGCAGTAGACCTTCGCCTCCCTGACCCTCCGGGCGATGAGCTGGGTGTACTGGGAGCCGAAGTCGAGTATAAGTACCTTTTCTGAGTGTATGTCCATATCGATTAAATGACGGGGTCTCCTCCGCCCTTACGCCTCCTGCTTGTAGTTCGGGGCCTCTTTGGTTATCGTTACGTCGTGGACGTGGCTCTCTCTCAACCCCGACGACGTTATCTTTACGAACCGCGCCTTCTCGTGGAGCTCTGGTATCGTCCTTGAGCCGCAGTAGCCCATCCCGGCACGGAGGCCGCCTATGAGCTGGAAGATGGTAGAGGCGATGGGGCCCTTGTGCGGGACCCTCCCCTCTATGCCTTCGGGCACGAGTTTAAGCTCGCTCTCCACGTCCTCCTGAAAGTACCTGTCCTTCGACCCCTTCTTCATCGCTTCAATAGAGCCCATGCCCCTGTAAACCTTGAAGGTGCGGCCCTGATAAAGGATCGTCTCTCCGGGGGACTCGTCCGTCCCGGCAAACAGGCCGCCTATCATTATGGAGTCTGCCCCTGCCGCGAGCGCCTTTGTGATGTCGCCGGAATACTTTATTCCGCCGTCGGAAATGACCGGGATGTTCTTTTTCCGCGCTACGGCCACGCAATCGCTCACCGCGGTTATCTGCGGCACCCCTATGCCGGTGACTATCCTGGTCGTGCAGATGGAGCCTGGCCCCACGCCGACTTTTATGGCGTCTACCCCGGCCTTGATGAGCGCTTCAGCCGCCTGCGCGGTCGCGATATTGCCTGCTATCAACTGGCAGTTGAAGCTCTTCTTCGTGGACCTTACCGCGTCGATTACGCCGCTACTGTGGCCGTGAGCGGTATCGATGATGATGCAGTCCGCGCCAGCCTTAATGAGGGCCTCAATACGCGCCTCCCTGTCAAAGGACACCCCGACGGCCGCGCCCACGCGGAGCCTGCCGAGATCGTCCTTGCAGGAGTCCGGGTACTTCTCCCTCTTCTCGATGTCGGTTACGGTGATGAGGCCCTTAAGCCTGTTCTTTTTATCCACCACCGGGAGCTTCTCTATCCTGTGCTTGTGGAGCATCTCCTTGGCCTTTTCAATGGACGTCCCGCAAGGGACGGTTATGACCTTCGTAGTCATAATCTCGGATATTTTCCTTAAATGGTTCGTCTCGAACCTCAAGTCCCTGTTGGTGAGTATGCCGACGAGGACGCCGTCCTTGACGATCGGGAAGCCCGATATCTGCTCCCTCCTCATTATATCGAGCGCGTCCTCGACCTTCTGCTCGGGGCTCAAAGTCATGGGTTTTGAGATTATGACGGACTCGTACTTCTTGACCTTGTCGACCATCGCCGCCTGCTCGTCTATCGTAAGGTTCTTGTGTATGATGCCGATGCCCCCGGCCTGCGCTATGGCTATTGCCATGCGGGACTCGGTCACAGTGTCCATCGCCGCGCTCATGAGCGGGATATTCAGCCTTATCTCGTTAGTGAGCCTCGTTGAGATATCTGCGTCCCTCGGAAGCACCTTCGAGAACGACGGCTCCAGGAGCACGTCGTCAAAGGTCAGTGCGTTCTTTATCTTAAGATAATCCATGCGTCGAACCTCCCGTTATAAGACGGTCTTATTTATCTCGTTCAATATTATGCCTTCGAGGAGCCCGGCGTCAACGACCGTAATGGAAGAGAAGCCAAAGGCCTCCATGGTAAGGAGCGTAATGGCGGACCCGGGGATGATCAGGTCTTCCCTGCCCTTTTCCAGCGACAATACCTTCTCGCGCTCCTTAAGGCTCATGGGAAGGAGCCACCTGTACATCCGCTCTACATTAGCCTTCTTAAGGACGTAATTGTTTATGCGGCCTCTATCATAGACAGCAAGGTCCTGGTCGAGCGCGGCGAGCGTCGTGATGGTCCCGGCGGTGCCTACGAATATCGCGCCGCCTTTGCCGGAGTATCTTTCCAGATCGACCCCGGCCCTGGATACGCGCTTCCTTAACTCTCCTATTACAGACCCTATCTCTGCCTCAAGGGCGGCTATCTCTTTCGCCACGGGAGGGTCGCTTTTCAGGTGCCTCTCGGTCAGGTGTACGACACCCATCTCCATTGACCACTCGAGCGCGACACCGTCTTTATCCGTGAATATGAATTCCGTTGAGCCGCCGCCTATGTCGATGACGAGCCTTTCCGGGGACCCGTCCTTTATGACCGACATGACGCCCTGAAGCGACAGCCGGGCCTCCTCGTCGCCTGTTATGACGGTTACATCTATCCCGGTCTTTTCCAATACCTCTTTTCTGAATGCCGAACTGTTTTGGGCGCGCCTCACCACACTTGTGGCGAATGCGAGGACCTTGGTAACCCCGTTTGAGTCTATCTCCTTCTTAAAGCCCTCAAGCGCCTTTATGGTGCGTCTCATCGCCTCATCCGACATCCCCAACTCATCCGAGTAACCGCCGCCGAGCCTCGTTATCGCCCTCTTGTACAAGATGGGTTTAAGACCTTTGTCCGTGGACGGCTCGGCTATTAACAGCCTCAGGGTGTTCGTGCCGATATCGATGGACGCGTATCTCATCTCCTGCGTAAGCTACTCCCTCTCGGTTGCGATGGATAGCCTCTCGGCGCCGGCGAGCTTCGCGGTATCGAGTATCCTTACTATCAGGCTGTGGCGGGCGTCGCCGTCGGCCTTGACGACGACGGTCCTGTCCTTGCCCGCCTCAAATCCGGTCCTTAATTCACCTGAGAGGCCGGCAAGGGTTACAGGCCTGCCGTTCAGGTTTATGACCCCGTCAGAGCTCACCGCGACTATGGCCCCTTTGCCAGGCTCGGCGTCGGAGGTCGACGCCCTCGGGAGCTTTATCTTGAAGGACTCGGTCATGATGAGCGGCGTCGTCACCATGAATATGACGAGGAGGACGAGCATCACGTCGGTCAACGGCGTGATGTTTATCTCGGCCATCATCCGCTCTTTATTATCGTTTATCTTCCATGCCATCGGATATAAAAGCCTCCGTTAACTCCGAGGCCGAGGCCTCGAGCTCGAGCGAGTACTTCGAAACGGTCCTTACAAAGTAGTTGTACGCCGCGACCGCCGGTATAGCGACGAAAAGCCCGGCGGCTGTCGCAACGAGCGCCTCGGCTATGCCGTCGGCAACGGCTGAGGGGGACGCCCCTTGAGTGAGCGCCATGTCGCTAAAGGCCCTTATGATGCCGAGTACCGTGCCAAAGAGGCCGATGAACGGGGCTGTCGAGCCGATCGTCCCGATGACACCCAGGAACCGCTCCAGCTTTTGTACCTCACGCCTCCCGGCGAGCTCCATCGCCCCTTCTATAACATCCTTCTTTCTGCCACGCTTCTCGTAACCTGCGAGGAACACCCTTCCAAGGGGGGATTCCGCCACGCCCGAGTAACCGGCCGCAACAGAGAGGCCGCTACTGCCAAGCGTCTTTTTTAGCGGTCCGATGAGGTCGGCGATCCCCCTCCTGAACTTTCTAAAGGCCCACGCCCTCTCAAGCATGATAGCGACGGACAATACCGAAAGCAACCCGAGGACGATGACCGTAACCCCGCCCTTTGAAATGAGCCCTATGAAGGAAAGCCCTCCGAACACCTAAGCTCCCCTGTATTCGAGATAGTTCCTCGAATACTCCATATAGTTCCCGGCGGACTTAAGGATGCGCGCGACCTCTTCGTCCGTAAGCGCCCTCTTTACCTTGCCGGGGACGCCCAAAACAAGTGACCGCGGCGGGACCTTCATGCCTTCGGTCACGAGCGCGCCCGCGCCGATTATCGAGTCCTCGCCCACTTCCGCGTTGTCGAGTATTATCGAGCCCATGCCTATGAGACACCTGTCCCTGACAATACACCCGTGGAGTATGACGTTGTGCCCTATGGTTATGTCGTCGCCTATTATGAGCGGGTAGGTGTCTTTCGTGACATGTAGGGTGCAATTGTCCTGTACATTGGTCCTCTTGCCTATGCGGATGTAGTGGACGTCGCCGCGAACTACCGCATTGAACCAGACGCTCGAGTGTTCGCCTATCTCGACGTCCCCTATGATGGACGCGTTATCGACTACGAAGGCCGTCTCGTGGATACGGGGGTTTATCCCCTTGTAAGGCATTATCATTATGGGCTATCCCCCGTTGAGTATGACTTCAGTTTCGATGCCTTTTGAGCCAGTTACGCACGGCATGGATTTGAACTGTTAATTCTATAACTTTTCATGGACGAATTAAAGCGATTTTTAGCCGCCTCGCCCCACCCATTCCACCTTGAGGACTCTGGCGGTCTTGCCGGTGACCCTGAAGAGGTCCGACCTCTTTACCCCAGCGACCCATATGACATCCCCTCCCCTTAAAAGTAATGGGATGGACTGGCGGGTATGCCTCGGGGCCTTCGCGTCGATTAAGATATCCTTTATCTTCTTGTGCCCTGTCATGCCGAAAGGGACGATCCTGTCTCCGGGGATGAAGGGCCTTAAAAAAAGGCCGTCTCCGGCCTCGTCGAGGTCGAGATATATGGTATCCACCCCGGTCACGATGGACTTTGGTCTCTTATTTGAAACCTCGGCCACAAAGGCCCCACAGCCGGGGATTACGGTCCTCCCCGGGACTTTGAGTATTTTCTCGAATGGCTTCCTTTTAACGGGAGTGCCTCGCGCAATTATCACTCTGTCATACTCGCGCCTTAGGACGATTCCGCAGGGGAGCTTGATCGAGGCCGATGGAGACCGCCCGTCCACAATCGCATGGAAGGCCTCGACATGGGCGGATGAGAGGTCAGAGGCGGATGCGGGGTCGAAGCTCCCCAATGCCTTAAGGAAGACCCGCGACGAGACGGCCCTGTGGAGGGAGAGGATTTTCAGCCTGTCGAGCGCTAAATAGCCTTTTCCGCGCTCTATGAGCGCGGGAAAGGCCTCATCAGCCGCGCCATCTATAAAGGCGTCGTCAAAGGCGAGGACGCGCGCTGTCCTCGCGAGCGTCTCTTTTACGGAGCAATTATAGTTTTTCTCGAGGAAAGGGATGAGGGCGAGCCTTACGCTGTTCCTCAGGTACTTGGGGGTATTGTTAGTCGAGTCGATTACAAAGTCGATGCCTTCATCCGCCGCGTACCTCTCTATCTCCTCCCTCTTAACTTCAATCAAGGGCCTTATGAAAGGCGCGCGGACGGGCGGAATCCCAGAGAGGCCGCTCAAGGACGCGCCCTTCAAGAGCCTCAAAAGCACGGTCTCTGCCTGGTCGTCGAGCGTGTGTCCGAGGGCGATCCTGTCGGCCCCGGTCTTTTTCGCGGCGTCCTCAAAAAACGCGTAGCGCTCCTCGCGCGCGGCCTCCTGGAGAGACTTGCCCTTCAGGACGAGGGCGCCTTTACCGAGCGTCTTTCCGATGAACTTAAGGCCCAGGCCGCGGGCCGTCTTTTTGACGAACTCGAGGTCGCGCATGGATTCCGCCCCCCTCATGTTGTGGTTCAAGTGGCAGACGGAGAGCTTAAGTCCAAGCTCGTCTTTTACGGTACTGAGGAGGCGGAGCATGACGATAGAGTCAGCGCCGCCTGAGACCGCCGCGAGGACCGCGTCGCCCTTCCTGAGAAGTCCGAGCCTCTTTATCGTATTCCTGAAGGTTTTTTCGATCATGGATAGAAGAAGAAGCGCGAAAAGGCCTTTTTTCAGAAAAAGGCCCGATTCAATGGATTCCATTATACTTTATTATGAGGGGGGATTACAAGGGAGCAGGTGAATGCTACTTTTCGGCGGTCTTCTCGCCGCGGAGCAGTTTCCTCTGCTTGGCGAAGATGTATCTTATGATCTTGTCGCGGGTCGTCTCGTCCATGTCGACGTACTTGACGGCCGTCTCGTACTTATCATTGCCAGTTGGAGCGGAGCGGACGACCTCGCACTTTATCTTTATGATGTGTGCGTGCGTGGGGAGAAAGGTCTTTAAGAAGAGCCTGTCTCCGGGGTTGAAACGCTCGGCGCTGAAGAACCGCAAACCCCCGCCGCTGATGTTCACGTCTCTCGCCTCTGGCATGTTGAAGCCGCTTTGCCCTGACATGTGGTTCAGGAGTATGTTGAGCTTCTGGTTGATGTCGAAGAGGAGCTCGTAGAGCCTGGGGTTCTCCTCGGGCTTCGGGTCGATGTCGTCGAAGAGGAGCTCCCAGTCCGGTTGCGCGCCCCCAGGGGCCTCCCCGGAGAGAAGCTCGTAGTAGACGGGGATATTGTCGCTGGTCCTTACAAACTCGCGCTTTCCTTCAGTCGACACCCCTTCCCTGAAGTCCGTCATTGGCCCTCCTTAAGGATCCCGGAGTGGAGGAAGCCGTCAACCACCTCCGGGTCGAACTGCGTGCCGGCGCACCTGACTATCTCGTCCTTCGCAACCTCAAAGGGAAGGGCCTTCCTGTACGGACGAGTCGAGGTCATCGCGTCAAAGGTGTCAGCCACGCTGAATATGCGCGCTACGATCGGGATGTCGCCCCTGGAGAGCCCCTTCGGATAACCGCCTCCGTCCCATCTCTCGTGGTGGTAGAGGACGACAGCCCTCTCCAGCGCGAGCAGGTTAAGGGGCTTCAATATCTCCTCGCCCCTGACGACGTGCGACTTCATTATCTCCCTCTCGTCTATCGAGAACTGCCCCTGTTTGAGGAGGATATCGTCCCTTATGGCGATCTTGCCTATGTCGTGGAGCGGGCCGGCGAAGCTTATGCTGTCGACTATGTCCTGCCTGCACTCAAGGGCTTTGGCTATCTGCACCGCGTACCTGGTCACCCTGTTCGAGTGGTCCTTGGTGTAGGTGTCGCGCGCGTCAAGCGCGTTTATGAGCGAATTGAGCCCCGCGACGATGGAGGTGAATATGTTCTCCGAGAGCGCGATATTCTCGAGCTTGAGAGACGCCTTCGCCGTGAGGTTCAGAAGCAGCGTCAACGCGTCGTTCGTAAACTCGACCATGCCGTCCATCCCGGCGAGCCCGAGGATGACGACGACCTCCCTGTTTATAGTGAGTGGCGCGAGGAGGAGCGAAGGCCTCTTGCCCGGGCCGAACGAGCCTGCGATGAGCGGCGAGAGGTCGCGGCCGTCCACGAGGACGTGCGAGTAGCATTTATTTTTAATGACGCCGCTGAAAGGCTCCTCAGAGGCCGGGAAAGCGAGGCCGACGATGTCGCCGTCGTAACCGGATGCGGCGCGGACCACAAGGGCCGCTCCGTCACTCTCCACCACCATAATGAACGCCCTGCCTGCGTCGGTTATGATCTGGGCGATGTCCATCGTCTTCCTGAATATGTCTTCCTTCTCGCTCACCTCGTCGAGCGTCTCGCTTATGGTGTGCAGGATCGAGAGCTCCTTTATCTTGTCCTCGAGCCTCCTTCTGGCGAGCTCCGGGAGATGGACTATCGTCCTGCCGGCTTCCGGCTTGGCCTCCTCGTGTACCCGGACGACCCGTGCCTCGCTCACGGCCTTCCTGACGATTATCTCGAGTTCCTGCGTCTTGAAGGGTTTGGCGAGGAAGTCGACGGCGCCTATCTTCATCGCCTCGACGGCGAGGTCTATCGAGGGATACCCGGTCACCATCACGACCGGCACGTCGGGCGCGGACTCCCTGGCCATCAACAGGAAATTCATGCCGCTCAAACCCGGCATGTTTATGTCGGCGAGCACGCAGTCGTATTGTCCGCCTCGGAGCGCCGAGAGCGCCCCTTCGGCGTTCGAGAACGCGTCCACCTGCCATCCCTTGCGCTCGAGTATCTCGCTCACCGACTCTCTGACCGAATCGTCGTCGTCGATGAACATTATCCTGAACTGATCAGGTATCGCTACCGCAGTCTGTAGTTCCATCATGTCTTCCCTGACGCGACCCTCTCAATTCGACTTGAGCGCCGGTTTTGTCCTTATGAAGCGGTCCGCTTCCTTCAGGTACTCCTGTTGCTTCTGAGGCGGGGGCGCATCCTTCTGCACCGCCGGGAAGGACGCGCCTGAATCATTCTGGTCCCTCGGGCCGTTCTGCTGGGCGAGCGCGCTCTTCAATACCGATATCTCGCCGTAAGCGGTCCGCAGTTCGTCAAGGAGCCCCTTGTTCTGGAGCATCAGGCGGAGCCTCTCGCACGCGTTCTTTATGACAATCATCAGCTCGTCGAGCCTGAAGGGCTTGGCTATGTAGTCGTAGGCGCCGGCCTCGATGGCCTTTACCGCGGTCTCGATCGTAGCGTATCCCGTGATGATTATCACGAGTATCTCGCCGTCGAGCTCCTTAATCCTTTTCAAGAGCGCGAGCCCGTCCATCACCGGCATCATCAGGTCGGTGATGACGATATCGTACCTCTCCATGCGGAGCTTCCTCAAGGCCTCTTCCCCGTCCTTTGCGACTGAGACCGTATAGCCCCAGTTCTTGACCGCCTCGGTCAAGAGCTCCCGGAGATCGCCGTCGTCGTCCGTTATGAGTATCTTGAAGTTGTCATTCGCCACTGTGGGACCCGTTTCTTAGTGCGTTAACAGCCGCAGTTGAAATATACAATTGCGGCGCGGCGCCTGTCAATACGCGATTTTCAGGGTTTCTTGGCGCCGTTATGGTCGGATATCCGCGCCATGAGCTGGCCCATGATGTGCTTTTTCTTGCCTTCCTCGGAGATAACAACCGAATCCCCCTCGGAGGGCCTTGCGTCTTCCTGGCGGCCCCTCGCGTTATTGTTTGAATACTTGTCTGAGAGCGCCAGGTTCTGTCCCGGGAGCGTGTCTATCTTTAACATTTGGCCCCTCCCCCAATTTTATTTACGGTCACTTCTTATATCGGCGGAAGATGCCTTTTGCTTTAGTTTTTTTTCAGGGTTTTTCGGGGTTCGGGAAAGAAGGCTTCGCGGATTGCGGCGGCTTATCAAACGGACTGAAGAAAATCATGCAACACTGCGGATTACAACAAAAAAATATTTTGGCTAACGGCTGGCAGAGCCGTATGCCTTCATCATTATGGCGCCTTTACTTATCCTGCCGAGCTTGCCGGTGATATCGGCCTTCGCGGACTCCATGGAGAGGGTCAGGACCCTGTCGCTCTCCAGTATCCCCTTTACGAGCGCTTCGGCCTCCTTCCGGACAACGTCCATAGGTCCGAGCGTTGCGAGTTCGGCGAATAGCGCCTCTCTCTCCTTCTGCTTAAGCACAAGCTCCTCGAACCTCTTCTCGTCGAAGAGCCTCCTCTGCAGGACAGAGGTCTCAAGCACGGCCCGGAGAATATCGAGGCGCCTCTCAGCCCCCATAGCTCACCCCCGCTCCCTCGCGCCGCGGCTCCGCGGCAGTGGCGCTCGAAGAGTGCGCTATCGCCTCCCATCCGGCCTTGAGCTCGGCCATCACCCTGTTGACCCCGTCTATGGCGGACGCGTCGTTAGTGAGGTTCGCCTTTGTGAGGCTCGACTGCGCGAAGTCGTAAAGCCTCGCGAGGTTCATGGCGACTTCACCGCCCTCCTCCATATTGAGGGAGTTGGCGAGCTCGCTTATGATCGCCAGCGACTTGTTTATGTAGAGGCTACGGGACTCGATTTTCTTCTCCGCTATGGCCTTCTGGGCGCACCTGTTGAAACGCAATACCCCGTCGTACAGCATTATTATTATGCGGACCTTGTCCGCTGTCATCACCTGTATATTCTGGTACTGCGCCACCCTGTTCATAGAATCTCCTATAAATTAGAAAGGAAGCTGGACTGGGTCTTAAGGCTCGCGAGCATCGACTCAAGTCCCATGAACTGCGCGCGGAGCTGGTCCTCGTAGAGCGAAAGCGTGTACTCCTTGTTCCTTATGTCGTCATCTATTTTTTTAATATTGTCCTGGAGGCCGTCCTGCCTTCCCTTTATCCTGCCGTCCGCGGTGTCTGTTATATACGAGGCGGAATTATACATGAGCGCGCCGAAACCGTCGGTCGTGGTCCCGTCCTCGAAGAGGGCGACGACGTCGTCGAAGTTCGACGAAAGCGCAGTCTTGAGCTTGGATGAGTCGAGGGAGTATACGCCGTCCGTACTGCTCGTAACGCCTATGTGGAGGAGCCTGCTCATCGTGTCGGGCAGGCCGGCTACCGCCCCTGACATGACCTTTCTCAAGTCGTCCCAGATGGACCTGGCCACGGTGTCCCCGAAAAACGCGCCGGCGACCTTCGTCTCGCTGTCGTAGCGGTTGTTCGCCTTTATGTACGAGACCACGGAATTGTACTTGTCGAGCAGCTCCGTGACCTTTTCCGCGATCTTGTCGGAGTCCCTGTCCACGGAGAGCGTTACTGTCTTGGCCGCGTCCCCGCTTTTAAGATCGAGGGTGACGCCGGTTATGACGTCAGTTATGGTGTTCGACGCCCTCGTGAAGGCCATGGTGTCGACTGTGAACGAGGCGTCCTGCGCGGCCTGGAGGGTCGTGTTGAACGCAACCGTTGTGTCGTTCTGCGTGACGGTGACGCCGTTTGAAGCTCCTGTCGATGAGCTCGTGAGTATCAGCCTGTAAGGTGTCGCGCTTCCGTCGTTCACGATCGAGGCCGTGACCCCCGCGCCGAGCGCGTTTATCGAGTCCCGGAGACCGGCGAGCGTCGTCGTGGCGTCTACCGCGACCGTCTGCTCGGCCCCCGCGCCTACCGTGAACTTGAAGGAGCCCGCCGCTCCGGCGATTGTCGAGGTCTCGGCGGCGAACCCGTCGGCCGCTATCTTGTGCGCCTTGGCGATGTTCGTGACAACGATCGAATAGCTCCCCTTTGACGCGGTCGATGACGCAGTGCCGCCGAGTATCGTCTCATCGCTAACCGTCGTCTTGAACACCTTGAAGGCGGACATGTTCCTGAGGGCGTCAGCCGCGCTCTTTAACTCGTCGACCTTGGAGTTCAGGTTGGAGTAGGCGCTGTTGGTCTTCTCGAGAGTCTTCTTATCTTCCGAAAGCTGTGTAATCGACTGCCTTCTTATGCCGACGAGCTGGGAGATGAGAGTTTGATAGTCTATGTTGCTGACGACCCCTGAGGTCGCGGAAATGGCCATGGCTCGGTGCTCCTATATAGATGGAGTTCTCCGGTCGTTTCAGGACCTGGCGTTGTAAAGGACCCCGATAAGGTCTTTCATCCGCTCCCTTATGGCAAGGAGCTCTTCAGACGGTATCTGCCTTATCACCTGCTTGGTCTCGGGGTCGATGATCTTTATGATCATTTCATCCGATTCATTGTCGACCTCGAACCTGAGCTCGGTGTTGAGCCTCTTCAGGTGGATCTGGACGTCGGAGGCTATCTCCTCGACTTCCTTCGGGGGCAGGTCCTTTTTGGCCTCGGCCGCGTCCGTGATTACGCCCGAGCGCACCTCGGCCTTTTTAGCTACGGCGGTCTTGCCGGATGCCTCGCCAGGCCTTTCAGTTGCGGCCCTTGAAATGTCCTTTATCGCGAATTCTATGCTCATATGCCCTCCCTGGACTTGGCGGGGAGACAAAGCCTCCCCGCCAGATCAAGGCTTAAATCTTTAACTACCTGAGGAGCGAAAGCGCGTTCTGCGGCAGTGTGTTGGCCTGGGCGAGCACCGAGGTGCCGGCCTGGACCATTATCTGGTTCTTTGTGTACTGCGCGGTCTCGTAGGCGAAGTCAGCGTCCCTTATCCTCGATTCGGCGGCCTGGTAGTTCGTGAAGGTCACCTGGAGGTTCGAAAGTGCCGCGGTCAGCCTGTTGGAGGATGCGCCGTAGATGGCTCTTGCGTCGTTGATGGTCTTCAAAGCCGCGCTCACGGAATCGAGGGCGGAGAGGGCGCCTGTGATGGAGCCGAGTATGCCGCTCGAGAGGTTAAGGCCGCTGGCGCCGGTGGTCAAGACCTTTAGCGATACAGAGAGCTGGTCGTTCGTGGAGTTCTTGAAGCCTATGTACATCGTAAGATAGGACGTGTCGCCGTTGATGAGCTTGTAGCCGCCGAACTCGGTGGTGTTCGCGATTCTGTCGATTTCGCTCTTGAGCTTGTCGAACTCGTCGCTGTAGTAGGTCCTGTTGGTGGTGTCCAGGGTGCCCTGCGCGGCGCTTGCGGCCAGTTCGCCCATCCTTGTGACGATGTTCGTGATCTGCTCGGCGACCTTGTCGCTTATTTCCATGGCGCTCACGCCGTCGTTGACGTTCCTTATGGAGGCCTGGATCATCCTCGACTGTGATTTAAGCTGGTCGGCGCGGCCAAGGCCCGCGGCGTCGTCCGCAGAGCTGTTGATCCTGAAGCCGGATGAGAGTCTCTGTACGCTTACTTTCAGCTGGGAGTTCGAAGTGGCGAGGTTCTGCTGGGCTACGAGTGCGGCGACGTTTGTGTTGATGACTAATGACATGGTGTACCCTCCTTAGTGTTTTACATCGGCATCCTTGCCGTGTTTTGTGGTGAGGTCTTCAGCCGGCCTTAAGTCCACCCTCCTTTTCGGCCTTACTCGCCTATCTCCTCTTAATATCTATATCGGCGGTGAGTTTTTTTTCTTTAACTTTTTTTAGCCTGCCAATCCGCTGAAAAACCATAAAATTGTCCGGTTGCTCAAAAAGCTCCAGATGAGAGGCGTTGACAAGGGGAACGAGGCGTACTTTTCTATACGCCGCAGTGCCACGCGCCGAAGACAACGAAGCAGGTGGACTTTTTCAGTAGCCTGCTAATGGAAGACCTCTTCTTTTATCTCCTCCAAAAGAGGCTTGAGCTCATACTCCAATACGTCCGCGAGGAGGACGGTGTCCCCGCTTTTCTTGACATTTGTAATGGTTTCAAGCTTCTGGTGGAGGGGGCTGAAGTACTCCTCCGGCTTCTTTTTGAAAAGCTTCATATTATAGCGGATCGTCCCCTGTGAGAGGGCGTCCATGGTCTTTACTACCTCAATTACGCCCTCGAATACCGTCGAGAAGGCCGCCTCTGCGGAAGGAGACCCGATCCTCAAGTCCTTCACGCAGGCCTCTATCGTCTCGCCGATGACATTTATATACTCGCGCACGGTATCGAGCCCAACTATCGCCATGTCTTCGACGGATGTGGTCGTAAGCCGGATCTCAGCGCACTCAGAGAGCTTTCTCCCCGACACCTCCCCTCCCCTCCATCCGTGTGGCGCGTCTGTCCCGTCCACGGCTATCTCAAAGATGAAGCGCTTGAGAGAGCCCAGTTCCTTGTCAAGGGCGCTAACAAGTTCCCGGATCGTTGAGTCCTTGCCGGTGTCCTCGTAATCGATCTGCATGTTGTCGAGATAGACCTTTGGCATCCAAATCTCCTGAAAAACCATTTAAGAACAACGGCTTTTAAAACAAACTTCATACTTCCAGTCATAGCCCGGCAGCAATACCCCTATTCTCTTCACTGCCCCGGGCTGCCCTTATGGATGCGGCCGCCTCATCAAACCTTTTAGCGAACCTCAGGCAGACCGCTGTCATCGACTTGTAGGAGCCTATTACGGCCTCGAGGTCCCGGAGGAATTGGCCGCCCTCACCTGCGCTGTCATCCATATCCTCCTTGAGGTACTCCTTAAGGGCATAGGTATTGTTGATGAGCGCCTCCCATATGAACTTTGCGCGGTCAGATTCATCGAATATCGATTCTTCAAGCCTCTTGATCCTGTCGATATTCCCCTTTAGCGCGGAGGTGAGCCCCTTTTTAGCGTAGATATTCTTCGCCTCAGCCGCCTCCTTGAGAATTGAGGCGGCGAGCCTGTTGACCCGGCTCAAGACCGCGGCTGTATCCCTGAAAGACGCTTCGAGAGAAGTATAATCTATCCTCGGCCTCGACGCAACCGCCCCGTCGATAGCCGCGTCAAGGGGCAGTTCCTTGTTCACGCAGGTTTCGAGCACGCGCCTTAATGTCGTATGTTCCATCCCCTCTATGTACGCCCCGCCCTCGGTCGCGTTTATGACCCTTACACCGGGCCTTTCCTTTTTAAGATAGTGCATGTAGTTCTCAAACCACTGGTGGAAGGTCGCCCAATCGTACTTGGAAGGCACTGGTTTTCCAGAAAGGCCCTTCAACCACTGGAGCTTGTAGGTGTATGTCTGCTTATCGTTTATGTACTCGTCCTCGACCGAGATCAGCCCGTTTTCCTTGTCTATCCTCACGTTCTGCGCCACATAGACGCCGCCCGGGGCGTGTGTCTCGTTTTCTCCGAAGGAGAGGTCCTGCCCGACGAAGGTTATCGGGTTGCAGCCGAACATTATCCCCATGTCGAGCGCCGCTGTCGTTACAGACCCCCCGATGGCCGGGAAGTACGAGCTCCCCCAGAGCCCTGCATGAGTGGCACTCAACGAAAGGTATGGGCTGAAAAAAACGAACTTGCCCTTTACATCCCTCTCGAACATCCCGGGGTGCGAAAGCTCTCCCAGGATGAGCCTCGTCTTTTTATCGTCCTCCCCGAAG
This sequence comes from Deltaproteobacteria bacterium GWB2_55_19, assembly GCA_001797465.1. Classification (GTDB taxonomy): domain Bacteria; phylum Desulfobacterota; class GWC2-55-46; order GWC2-55-46; family GWC2-55-46; genus GWB2-55-19. Next base: position 380,279 of record MGPQ01000012.1, read on the forward strand.
GTAAAGTACTCCGGCAGGTCGACCATCTCGGAGGCTATTACAAAGTCCGGGACTACGCCGAGCTTAAGGAGCGGCTTATACGAGGTGATCGCCGCGACTATAAGCGCCTTGCCCTTGAATTCCCTGAGGAGCTCTCCGTTCTTCCTAAGCGACGGCCCGGCCCCGGCGATTATCATGGGCACGCCCTTGAACCTATCACGGAGGACGTCGATCGGCGGGGCAAAAGGCAGCGACTTCAGGTTCGAGAGGTAGTTATCTATCCAGGCGCTCCTGGACTTCATATCCGTCTTTATGCCGACCTGGTTCGTAATGTGCGCGTTGTGTATCCTGTTCGTGAAGTCCGAGAGCTCTTTCGGGAAGACGGACTTGTACGGGGCCGTAGAGTAGACAAGGAGGTTGTCGAAGCCTTCGGTCTCTCCGCGGAGCCTCTCTATCGCCGAGTGCATATCGACTGCCAGAAAGACCTTCTCCTCATCGAAGACCGGCGAGAGGTCGATATTTTCAAGCGCGCCCTTTAATATCTCCGTTGACGGCTCGAAGACGATGACCTTTTTAAACCCCTTCTGAACGAGCGCGCTTAAGAGGTGCCCGCAACCAAGCCCGAAGAGAAATACCCAGTCCGGCTTTTTGCCCGCCATCTCCACTGCCTGAACGTCGGCTTCAGTTGCGGGGTTGTATCTGCTGTGGAAGTATATGCCCTTGTATCTGAAGGTGGCTCCGCCAGCCTTCGCCTCCTCTATTTCCACACCCTGGCAATTTTCAAGCCCTTCGAAAATAGCGGGGTCTTTTGAGGCGATATTGCGGAGGTTCTTCTCAAATACCGTCATTTGCCGTCCCCCTTGAGGGCCTTTATCTTGAAGGTTATCTCGTTGACCCCGCGCCACACCCACCACGCGGTATCGTCGACCTCTCCGACGGAATGCTGGAGCCGGAGGAATGACTTACCCTCCTCGGCAAGCTCCATGTGCTTGAGCAGAGGGACCGAAAAGAGCTTCGACTTATCCGTCGATATCTCAAGCGCCTTGCAGGCGTCCCCTATCCGAACTCTCCCGTCGGTAGCGCCGAGACAGCTTGAGGCAGTGACCGACTGGCTGACGGGCTCGTCATGGGAGAGGGTTTTCCCCTTGAGGTAAAACCTCTCAGGGCCCGCACCGCCGTTTATCGATTCATACCAGAGGGTATCAGCGTCGAAAGAGCCCGGCATGAACGTGAATATCCCAAGCCTCAAGGAGGAGGCGAGGAGGCCGTTGACCTTGAGCTTGAGGCTCAAGGATATCGACGGCTCGGTCTTCGATATCTCGTAAGTCTTCGTCAGGAACCCTATGTCCAGAGGCATCTTCGCCTCAAGCACGACGGATGCGTCGTTTTCAGTTATTTCCGCCGAGGCGGGTTTAAGGTCCGTCGTCTTTTTCCCGTCCCTCGCAACGTGGATAAGGTGGCCGGTGAAGAAGTCTGCGCCGAGCCTTATGTCTTCATAGTAACCGTGCGGGATGGTGCCTATGAGAGGCTTGTCGAAGACCCCCGGGAAGGCGGTCTTTTTAATGGCGAAGCCCCTTGAGGGGAGGAACTCGGCCTCGACTGTCCCGGTCGATATGAGGAGCGAGTTTTCCGCCCTTGTTATCACGGCCCCTCTTTTTGCGGGCCTCCCGGCCCCGTGTACTAAAGGCTCTCCTGTTTGAAACGCTGGAGACAAAGCGCCTCCGGCGATAACCGGCGTCCTCTTGAGGAGCCGCTCCGTCTCGGTTTTGAGCCACCCAAGCCTGTTCTGGAAGTACTGGAACTTCTCGTCGATCGTATTAGATCTGAAATCGCTCCCCCAGAGGTCGGAGATGAGCTCCTTGTACTCCTCGGCCTCGTCCGGCGAGAGCGCGCCCGCCTCTATCAGCCTTGAAATATTATTGTAAACCCTGTAACACTCGGTATTAATGTGGACGCTGTCCCTCCCGGCGACAGCCCAACGCGCGGGGTTATATTTATCCTGCTTCTTGCATACGACCGGCGTCTCAGTTGACTCAAGCGAGAGCCTGTGTCCCGCCTTCGGGTTTCCTTTAAAAAGCTCGCTCACCCCCCCGGGTGTCGAGAGGCTGAACCTCTCGTCCTCGCGTATGCGGGAGAGCACCTCGCGTATGCGCGCCCATTCGGCCTTTTTGACCTCCTCGCCTCCGGGCCTGTAATCAAAGACCTCGGCGTCGTTGGTGTAAAGCACAAAGGACCTCTCCTCGTCATTAGAATGGTGGGTAGAGAGAAAGTCCATGTACTCTTCGACAGATACGCCGCCGTGTATGAGCCTCTGGAACTTCTGGAAGGCGATGGAGTGGCTCCAGACGACCTCGATGTCGGCTGAAAGCCCCTTTGCTATCTGCGGGAAGTAGACGTGCTCCTTCGGAAAATTATTGTATTTATGGGAGTTGTTCCAGTCCATTATGACAGACTTGTAGCCCGCGGCCTTATAAAGGTCTACGAGGCCGCGTGAAAACGTCTGCTCGTTCACGAGCGCGACTTCCGGGCGTCTGCCGAGTATCTCCGTATAATGCCTCATCCCGGACTCAAGGTTCCATCGGTTGACTTCAGTCGGGATGAGCGGAAATATAGCCTGCGAAAATCCCGAGCCGATGAACTCGATCTTCTTCGCGTACAAAAGCTCCGTGAGCCTCAGAACGAACGCCGGGTCGATAGCCTTGACCTCCCGGAGGGTCCATGCGGTCATCTCAATGGCGACCGGGAACCCGTCTTCCGCGAGCCGGAGGATTGGCCAGTAGCACCTCTCGATGACAGCGGGGAAGGCCCCGCGCTCAATCGTCGAAAAGGCGAGGTTGCAGTGAAAGGCCGTATAAAGGTGCAGGCGCGACATCAGGGATACACCTCCCTGATCTTCAGAAAGTCGTATTTGACGAACATCTTCGAGGTCTCGTATAAGACAGGCAGGAAGTGCTCGCGCCTCCTCCTCCAGACGTCCCTTACGAGCCTCAGCGTCCTCCTGGGATTGGTCTTTATGAGGTGGTGCGTCCTGTCGGCCTCAAGTATCGTCGTTATGAAGTCCGGAGAAAAGTCCTTTGTCTTTATATTCGGCTTAACGACCTCGACCTTCGAGTACGAAAAGCCCTCGGCAAGGAGCCCTTCCCGCACGCACTGCTCGAAGAGCGCGGAGCCAGGGAGCGGGGTGGCTATGTATATCTCCCTGCTGTCAAAAAGCCCCGAGTAGTTGGCCATGTACAGGCTCCTCCTTATATCCCGCTTCGTCTCGCCAGGGAACCCTATTACAAAAGTCCCTGTAAGGTGTATGCCTTGCGAGCGAGCGTATTTCAGGAGCTCCATCGCGCGGACGAGCTTCAGGGGTTTCTTTACGACATTAGTGAGTATGTCCTGCACGCCGGACTCGATCGCGAAGCCCATCGAGGCGCACCCGATGGATTTGAGCTTGTCGATCAACTCCTCGTCCATGCACCAGAGCGCGAGCACCATGAAGTGCAGTTCAATATCGAGCCCCTGCCTCTTGAACTCGTCGCAGAACTCCTTGGCCCGGTTCTTATTGTGCGTGAAGTTGTCGTCGATTATCATGAGCTTCTTTATCTTGTAGGTATCCACAAGGAAGCGTATCTCCTTGAAGACGTCGTCGAGCTTCCTCGCCCTGAACTTGCTCCCCATGGTCTTGTGGACCGAGCAGAAGACGCACCCTCCGGCGCACCCCCGGGTCGTCAGCACCGAAGGCATAGCCTGCGCCTCCCCCCAGGTGACTGCGCGGGGCTTGTAGTGCCTGCTGTACTTCTCATAAGGGAAGAGGTGCCACGCCGGGTACGGGAGGCTGTCGAGGTCGTGTATCAAGGCGCCCGTCTTGTTTTTTATAATCGCCCCGTCCCTCCTCCAGACGAGGCCTGGGACGGACTCGAAGCCCTTGCCTTCCACAATCGCCTCTATCAGCCTGGGAAAAGAGATCTCGCCCTCGCCCATGATGACGTAGTCGATTGCCCCCTCTCCCATCACCTCTTCCGGAAGCGACGTCGGGTGGTTGCCCCCTGCGACGACCGGCACTGAGGGAAAGAGCTTTTTAACAAGCCGCGACGCCTCCATCATGTGCGGGACCATGACTGAGAAGTTGCAGGTAATGCCTACGAGGTCCGGCCTTGAGGCCGTTATCCTCCCGGCTATCTCATCGATTGGTATGCCAACTTCCACGTATCCGTCTATGACCTCCGCGCCCTTATCCAACCCCTCGGTCTGGCAGTCGAGTATCTCTACCTCATAGCCCTTTTTCTCAAGGACAGAGGCGAGGTACATGATACCGATCGGAGGATAGACTATCCTCTGCCCGGAGGTGGCGACCTTCATGTTAGGCTGGACGAGAAGTATCTTTTTCATCTTTGTCCCCTCGTTATTCAAACGGGTATCCCCGGCTCTACAACGACAGTAACCCTGTCAAAGACCCTCTTTATGGCGGCCCTCGCCCCTTCGCGCGTATCTCCGGTCGTGACCGCCATGCCCGCCCTGCACGGGTGGCTCGTGATCCTCTTTACCTCGTCGCCTACCTTCACATAGACCTTGAGCATGGCAAGCGACTCCTCCTGCATCTCCGGGACGGATACCTTCCTTACTATTCCCGGCTCAGGAAAAAGGAACCTCTGGCAGACGGCCTTCGCGGCACTCGGCCTGAAATCGTTCAACCCTATCTCCTCGCCAAGGGCGAGGAGTATCGCCGCCCCAACAAAGTCCGTGCCCGTTGAGAGCGGTATCGTGTGACTGCAAAAATACCCGCCGCTTAAGCGCGCCGCGACCTCTATGACGATTGGGCCGGACTCCCCTATCACTATATCGCCCTTTATCGTCCCGCTCTTCATGCCTATGGCGCGAGCGACCTTGCCTATTATCCGGTCTATCTCTACCCTTTCATCCTCTGTTAAAATCGCGGGGAGGTCCCCGCCGTCCTCTATTACAAAAGGAGCGAACCGCTCAAGCTGTTCGTAGTTCCTGTCGGAGAGCCCAGGGGTAATTACTCCATCGGGTGTTATAATAGATTCGGTGCTTATCTGCCTTCCGTTTATCCACTCCTCTGCCATGACTCTGCTGGAGGGCGAGTTTTTCATAGCCTCGTCGAACGCCCAGGCGATGTCCACGCCCTCGACGAGGCGAACGACCCCTCTTGCGCCGCGGCTGTCCACGGGCTTTATAACAAGCGTCTTTTTCTCCCTCAATAATTTTTCAAGGTGTTCCGCGCTCCTCACCTGCGAGAACCACGGCACCGGGACCCCTGAGGAGGAAAAGGTCCCCTTCATAAGGAGCTTATCCGCCACTATCCTGGCCGAATTTACGCTTATGCCGGGTAGTTTTAGCCTTTCGGCGACAGCGGCGACCGTCAAAGGCACGTCCGCCGCCGCGGCCATGACGCCGTCTATCCTCTCGGCCTCGTTCAACTCGAAGGCGAGTTCAGCCGTCTTCTTTTCGTCATACGTGCTTGCGATGATCTTAAAGTCAGCCATCCTGAAGCCCGGTGCGTCCGCATTTCCGTCCGAGACCGCGACCTTAAGCCCCAAGGCCTTCGCCCTCTCAATTATAGGGACAGCCTCCACGCCGCCTGAGATGATGAGAATCGTCTTACCTTTTACGGGCATACGACCACCTTTACCGCGCTGTTGGCGTCCTTGTCGAACGCGATGGAATATCCTTTCATGATGTCTTCAAGGCTCACCCTGTGGGTGACGAGGAGGGAGCCGTTTATCGCGCCCTTTGCGTAGAGGTCAATGGCTGCGGCGTAGTCCTCCCTCCGGTACCTCTGCGTCCCCTTTATCTCTATCTCCCTCTCGGTCAGGAACTTAAGGTTCATGTTTGGCGTCTTGTAGTGTACGCCCGAGAGCATGAGCGTCCCGCCTGGCCTGAGGATATTCAAAGACTGCGCAATCGATTCGCTCTCGTACCCGCCGACGGTCTCGAATACTAGGTCGGCCTTCGCGCCTTTGAGCGCCTCAATAACAAGTCTCTCAATTCCGGGGTCGGCTGAACCGAGGGCCGCGTCTGCCCCGAGCAGGGTCGAGAGCCTCCTCTGGTGGCCGTACTTGCCGATGGCTATGATTTTTTGCGCACCGAGCGCCTTTGCCGCAACGACGGTCAGAAGCCCAATGGTGCCGCAACCGACTACCACTATCATTTTCCCGGCAATATCGCCGGCCCTCTTGAAAGAGTGCAGGACATCGGCGAGCGGCTCTAACAAGACCGCCTCGTCAAAACCCATTTTATCTGGTAGCCTGTATATGTTCTCCCGAGGCGCTACGACGAACTCGGAAAAGCCGCCTCGCGCGTTGAAGCTAATGAATACGCAGTCCGGGCATATGTTTTCAAGCCCTGCCCTGCATAACTCGCATTTGCCGCATGGGATAAGCGGCGCGACACTCACGCGCTCTCCCGCGTTCAAACCCTCGACACCGGGGCCAATCTCCTCTATCTCTCCGCTTATCTCATGGCCGCCCCAGTACTTCGGGATGGGCGGGTCTCTCCTGAAGATGTTCAAGTCGCTCCCGCAGATGCCGCATGCGCGCACCCTTACGAGGACCTCTCCGGGGTTCAAGTCCGGCGCGGACACCTCCCTTACCTCAAGCTCTCCGGGGCCTTTGAACAAGGCCGCCTTGAATCGGTTAGCCAACGTTTTCGACCCTCCTTCTCGAGAAAGCCTCTCCCCTGCCGGGGACCTTTTCCCAGTCGGAGAGGAATTTTTCGAGGTCCGTGTCCGTCATGGTATTGAGGAGCATCTTCTCAAGGACAGCGAACGGCATCGTGATGATGTGGGCGCCGGTCTTCGCGGCCTCGATCACCTGGTGCGGGTCGCGTATCGACGCCGCTATGATCTCGGTCTTGAACTTGTAGGCGTTATGTATGTGCATGATGTCGCGGACAAGCCCTATCCCCTCGTAGCCCCTGTCCTCGAGCCTGCCGATAAAGGGGCTTACGTACGTTGCGCCCGCGCTCATCGCGAGGAGCGCCTGGGACGTCGAGAATACGAGCGTCAGGTTCGTCTTTATGTTCTCGCCCTTAAGGAGGTTCAAGGCCGCGAGGCCTTCGGGGTTCGTCGGGAGCTTCACGACGACGTTCCTGCCGAGCTCGGAAATCGTGCGGGCCTGCTCGGCCATCCCCTCGCCGGTCCTGTCGACGACCTCAAGGCTTACAGGGTACGGGTGAACGAGATCGCAGAGCTCCTTGGCGAGTTTGACGAAGTCCTTCCCTTCCCTCGCTACAATCGATGGGTTCGTCGTAAGCCCCTTCAATACCCCCCACCTCTTAGCCTTTTTTATCTCCTCGATGTTAGCGGTGTCCAGAAAGATGTTCATCAAACCCTCCTTAGGTTAATTGAATGTGATGGTATATTTGCCGCCGTTGTTCTCAAGCGCCTTTATGGCCTCATTTATCTCTTCGAGCCGGTAACTGCCGGAGCTGAAGCCGTCGAGCTTGAGCCTCCCCTGCTTGTAGAAGTCAAGGAGCCTCGGTATGTCGCGCACCGGGTTTGAAGACCCGTATAGCGAGCCTACGATCCTCTTCTCAAGGTGGAACTCAATCGGCTGGACCGAGTACTTCGCGAGCGGGTGCGGGTAGCCGACCATAACGACGATCCCTGCCCTCCTTACAGCGGCCAAAGAGGCGTTCAGCGTCTCCTCCGTCGCTACCCCGTCAAAGGCGTAATCGACGCCGAAGCCTCCGGTCGCCTTCCTTATTTCATCAATTGAAATATCCGAGAGTACGATATCCGCGCCCGCGTCTTTTATCAATGTATGCTTCTCCGCCTTCGGGTCGACTGCTATGATGAGCGCGGCGCCCTTTATCTTAAGGGCCTGGATGACGGATATGCCGACGTTGCCTCCGCCCACGACGAGCGCGGTCGAGCCTTTCTCCACACCCGCGCTGTTATATACAGCACCTATGCCTGTCACGACAGAACAGCCGACGACGGAAGCCACCTCGAAGGGGATATCGTCATCGACCTTCACGCACCCGGTCTCGTAGACGACCGTGTATTCGCTGAAGGACGAGACCCCGTTGAAGTGGAATATAGGCTTATCTCCTTCGCTGAAACGTGTCGTCCAGTCCGGAAGGAGCCCCTTGCCGCGCGGCCAGGCGACGGTGTGGCACTGGTGGTTAAGCCCCTTGTTGCAGAAGAAGCAGTCCCCGCAAAACGCCGCCCAGCTCAAAACTACGCGGTCGCCCTCTTTAAGAGACGTGACATTCCTGCCTGCGCGGACGACGGTCCCCGCGCCCTCGTGGCCGAGGACAAGCGGCATGTCGTAGCGTGTGTGGCCGACTATCGCGTTGAGGTCGCTCCTGCAGAGGCCAGCCATCTCCATCTTCACGAGGACCTCCCTCTCCCTTGGCTCCGATAGAGAAACCTCCCTGACGCTCAATGGCGCGTTCCTGGATTCCAGTATCGCGGCCCTTGTCCTTGTCACCTCAGGCCGCCTTTCTCGCGATGATATTGTAGGAGGCGGCGGAGAAGTACGGGTCGCGCTCGTACGTGAGCCCGAAGTCGCGGATGTCCCATTTGGTGAGGTCGTTCAAAGACCCTATGGCGGACTCTACGTCACCGCGCGCCCTCGCCTCTTTCAGGTCGCCGCTGAACTCGTAGCCCTTGATATATGTCGTATAACTCTTCTCGGCCACTTCGAAGGAGGCGGCCTTAAGGAGCGGCAACAGCTTTTCCTCGCCCAGCGCCTGTATGTGCCACGGCCATATGGCCTCGCCTATGAGCTTCTCCTCCGGATCGCTCCAGCGCTCCGGCGGGCAGACGCTGTAAGGGTAGTAGTCCTCCTCCGGGGTCGTAACGATCAGCGTGCCGTCGTTTTTAAGGAGCCTCCGCGCCTTGTTTAAAAAGTCGAGCGGGTCCGGGACATGCTCTATGACGTCCATCAGGAATATGCAGTCGAACGAGCCCTCGCCGTTCTCAAGCGCGTCGGCGTCCCCGCAGATAGGGACGAGGTTAGGGGCGCTCTCCACCCACATCTCCTCGACGAACCGGACGGCGTCCTTGGACCTGTCTACGAAAAATGCCTTGTCCGCGAAGCGCGACAGGAGGAACGAGCCGAAGCCGAGCCCGCCGCCTATGTCGAGTACACGCTTGTCAGTAGCGTAGAGCGCGCCGAGCGCGTACTTGCAGAAAATTTCAAGGTCGTGCGCGAAGCCGTGGAGTATGCCGAAGGTCGGCCTCTCGCCGGAGACCTCGAACTTGTCGCCTTTCTCCTTGAGGATATCGACTATCCTGTCCTTGGTCCGGAGGACCTCGTCCATTATCGGGGCCCAGGGGGTGTTCGCGGCAAGCCGCCTCTCCTCGCCGAGCCTGAAGCTCACGACCGGGAGTTGCTTTTTATGGTAGAGCGAGGAATTTACGGCCTTCACCTCTTTCGCGAGCAAAGACCCGAAGAGGAAGGCGTTCGCCCTGAACGTGTTGAAGGGGAAGAAGGCGACGTCATACGGCGACCGCATCGTCTCGCGGAGAAAGTCCGCCGACTCCGCCTTCGTGATCCTCCCGTAGTAGTCCTCGTCTATCTCATGGACCTTGCCGAAGGCGAACTCCGAAATTATCCTCTCGAAGCCTGCCCTCTGTTTCTTGAGTATCAGGAGGTCGGGGCGCGAAGACTCCTCCCTGAAGACGTACTCGCAAAGTAGCCTGGCTACGGGGTAGGATTCCGGGAGCATTACGAGCGTCTTTCCTGCCATCATCTATTCTCCTTCTTTCCGAATATTACGGCCTCGCGGCCGATTCCGTGCTTGGCCATTATCCCGTACATCTCTTTCTTGAATTCCCTGAGCGCGGGCTCGTTCAGCATTATGTCGAGCCGCTTTCTCCTTAAATGGCTGGCCCTGCCGACCTCGTCGTTCCCCACGTAGTTGTCGCCCATGAGGAGAAAGAAATCCATCGGGAACATCGACGTGGAGCCGATGACCGAGAACCCGCACCTCTTAAGGAGGGCCGAGAGTGTGGCATGGTTGAAATAATTTATGTGGTGCGGAGGCGCGAGCCAGTAATGCGCATAGTTGAGCCTCTCGGAGAGGGTCTTCTGCACTGGGCTGAAGTCGTTAGGCGCGATACAGCATACTATGCCGTCGTCCTCAAGCAGAGTGTGCGCGAGCCTTAATATCTCCGCCGGGTCCGGCACGTGCTCCAGGACCTCTGATAAGTGGACGGCGTCAAAACGTTTTCCGATGGAGGCGGCGAGCCGGGCGTCAAGAAAGGCGTTCTCAACCTTGACCCCTAAAGTCCTCGCGTGAGCCGTGGCCTGTTTGGAAGGCTCTATTCCCAATACCGTCCAGTCCCTGTCGAGCCCGCGCTTAAGAAAATATCCGGGGCCTGAGCCGACGTCGAGTATCGACCTCCTGCCCTCCCCAAGCTCATCTTCCATAAATTCGTAGCGGTCGTCGTAGACGGTCTCCCACCACCGGAGGTCTTCAATGGTACGCTCGATGTAGAGCGGCTTTTCGTCCTTGTAGTACTCGTCACTGTAAACGCGCTCCAGCTCCTCTGGCGAGGGGATCGGGTCGGTGTGGATGAATCCGCACGTCTCGCACTCGATTATCCCGTACCCGTTAGCCTTGTCTATGAGCCTGCCGTTATGCATGCTGTATGCCTTCCGTTCTATTGGCCTGTCTTTCGTTGCTGAAACCCTCTATGAGAGAGGCTATCCTTTCGGCTCCCCTGCCGTCGACGAGCTTGCGCGCCCTTTCGGACGCCTTTCTCCAGAACGCCTCGTCCTGGAACTTCTTAACCGAGCTTCGTATAGCCTCTGGTGTAGCGTCCTTATAATGGCCGAGGCTTATTGAGGCCCCGAGCCGCTCGAAACCCTTGAGGTCGGACTTATCGCTTTCGTAGTTGCCTATGAGGATGGATGGCACGCCCATGCAGGCGAGCTCGTATATCGTAGTCCCTACGGCGGTAATCGCCACGTGGGACGCGGTCATGAGCGGGCTCAGGTCATTTATACCCTCAGCGAACCTGAAGCCCGGGCGCCATTTGACGAGGGCCTTAAGGTCCCTCTCGGGGCTGAATGCCGGGCCGATGACGGTCGTCGCCTCCACCCCTTCCATGTCGTTAAGCGACTTCAATACCAGCTCGGTCAGCCTGAACGGGTCGGCGCCGCCCATTGTGACGAGCACCTTCAAGGGTGACGCGTGCCTTATCTCAGGGCCTTTGTACGAGCGAAACTTCTCGTTCACTATCACGAACTCTCCTCCTCCCTTGACTTTGTCCGCCTTTTCCCTGTAAAGCGCGGATGGGACTATCACGAGGTCAGCCCCAAGCGATACGGCATTGTCGAGCAGGACGACCTTCTTTCCTGAGCCCTTGAGCGCTGATATCAGCGTTGTGACGTCCTTTCTGGTGTCGATGAGCACTATCCCATGCGTAAGGCCCTCAGCGTGCTCCCAGCCTGTTTGACAAGCGCTCTGCGCGAATCCGGCGCCGTCGAGCCTCTCAATAACGGCCCTGTCGCTGTTTACGAGAAAGCGGACCGGGATGCCGAGCGCGTCGAGCGCTCCTGCGATGTTTATGCATCTGACCAGATGGCCCATGCCTATATAAGCCCCGCCCTCTGTCCAGATGGTCACGCCGTCGCGCATAGCTCCCCTTTGACGACGGCCATCCTGTCGCCTGATGCCTTGAGCCCTGTGGCGAGCCTGAGCGTCTTTATGCCTTCAGAGATATTCAAGCGCGGCCTCGTCTTCTTATGGACGCACTCGAGAAACTCCTTCATCTCCTTCACGTACATGGTGTTTATCTCGAAGAGGACCCTCTCGGAGGTCCATCTTCCCGTATCAACGTGGAATATCTCGATCTCCCCGTCGGACATGTTCGCCCTTATGGTGCCGAGCTCTCCCGCTATTACGAGCCTGTGCTGACCAGTCCTCTGGAGAAAATCGGTCTGCCAGCTCACGTAAGAGCCGTTTTCCATTCTGAAGACGCCGAGCGCGAGGTCCTCAACATCCATTTCGAGTGAACTCACCTTGTCCACGAACGCGTGCGCTTCAACGACTTCGCCAAAGAGCCAGCGCACGTTGTCGAGCCCGTGTATGGATGTCAGCACCACCCCGCCGCCGAGCGACTTTTTAGCCGCGTACTCCTTCCTGTAATCGGAGAGCGGGTGCCAGTCCGGGAGATAATGTCCTCCGTAGTAGTTGGCGTGGTATACCCTGCCGATGGCGTCGGCGTCGAGCAGGCGCTTAATGTGCTGGAACGCAGGGTGGAACCTGTAACACATCGCCATCATGGCGACGACGCCCTTTTCCTCGACGAGCGTCTCTAACTCCTCGCAACCCTCTATCGTGTGAGAGATAGGCTTCTCGATGAGGCAGTGTACGCCCCTTGAGACAAGCTCCCTCGCCATTTCGAGGTGCATGGAGGACGGCGTGCAGATGACCGCCGCGTCCGGCCGCTCGTTAAGGGCGTCCTTTAAATCCGTTACGAGCGCCGCGCCCTCTATTCCAGCCGAGGCCCGCCTGAGCATCTCCGCGCTCGTGTCGCAGAGGACGAACCTCGTAATGCCGAGCGACTTGAGGTTGTTTATATGCCTTCTGCCGATCGAGCCGCAACCGATTACGAGCACCTTCGTGTTTACTATCATCGTTGACACCTTTCAGATATTGATTAAGTTCTCTGCCTGAAGACCACGCCGACCGGCTCGCCTTCGAGGAACCTGGCGGGCTCTCCGCTCTCCTCTGCCTCCTTGATGACGCTTATAGCCGCGCACGAGGCCTCGACGGTCTTTTCTATGTCCTCCGGAGAATGGGAGTAGCATATGAATACCGGGCCGCCGAAGAGTATGCCCCTCTTTACGGTCTCCTGGAGGAACAGGCTCTTTAACAAGAGGTCGTCTTCTCCCTTCCTGTTCTTAACCGACAGCCCGGCCCTCGGCGGCTTGCCGGAGATCCTGAAATTCACTCCAGCGGATTCGGCGAAGGTGTTGACCTCCGTATGCAGGGCCTCGCCCATAGACCAGATGTGGTCGAGTACAGGTTTGCTCAGGAGCTCTGTTATCGTAGCCTTTGCCGCGGCGAGCCCGATGGTGTCGCCCGAATACGTCATGGAGAAGAAGACCTCGTCGAGCTCCTTCATGAACTCCCTCTTTCCGACGAGCGCGGAGATCGCAAACCCGTTCGCCATTCCCTTGCCGAAGCAAGAGAGGTCAGGGGTGACGTTGTAGAACTTCTGGGCCCCGCCAATCGAATACCGAAAGCCCGTCACTATCTCGTCCATTACGAAAAGGGCTCCGTTAGCGTGCGCGAGATCCTTTACCCTTTGCAGGAAGTTTTTGCCGTTCGCCGGGTCTATGATTGGGTCGGTCCCCGGGACCTCCATTATGACGCAGGCTATTTTGCCTGGGTTCTCGGCAAAGGCCGCCTCAAGCGTGGCGATCTTATTGTACTCGAAGGGGTGCATGAACTCCTTGAAGACCTTCGGTATGCCCTTGTCCCTCGGCGTCGTCACCGCGTACCAGTCCTGGCAACCGTGGTAGCCGGAGTAGGCGATATGGTCCCTGCCGGTCGCGGCCCTGGCCACCTTTATCGCGGCGCTTGTTACGTCCGCTCCGTTTTTGGCGAACCTGACCATCTCGGCGGACGGGATGACGGATGTGAGTATCTCGGCGACCTCGACCTCCAGCGGGTGCATGAGCGTAAAGGTCGTCCCTTCCCTCACCTGCCTTATGACGGCGTCGACTACCGGCTTGTAATCGTATCCTAAAAGTATCGGGCCGAGCGCGAGCGGGTAGTCTATGTAGATGTTACCGTCCGCGTCCCATACATGGCAACCGGAGCCGGACTTGAGGTACTTGGGCGTCACACCCCTCACGAACTGGTCAGGGCCCTTGCTCAAGGTCTGAGTGCCTGCGGGTATGAGCCTTTTTGCCTTCTCCCACAATTCATCGGATACCGGAAAACCTTTCGTCAATACCTTCATCTTATGCACCTCTTTCATTGTAATAATCAGACGGCCTTATCTACCACCCTGTCCTCTTTGAGGGATCTCGCGTACCCCTCGTTCCTGACGGTCATGGAGTTGATATCGAGGAGACGGCTGTTCCTGCTCAAGAACGACAGTATCTCCCTCATGTGGAAGACGTCATCCCCCCTGTAAAGGGCCTCGTAAATCTCGGTGACCAATTTTAAGTCCTTCTCGTCGTCCACGGTCCAGCGCATGTGAGAGAGGTCCTCGGGGCTTTTTATCGCCCCGAGCCTGAAGAGGCCTGGGTTCTTCCATATGTAGGGCGTTACATGCTCCCGTTCTGAGGCGAGCCTGGCCTCATTGCGCGCCTTAGTCAGCGCCTCGAATGAAAAGACCTCGCAGTCGAGCCCGTCGGGAAATGACGAATCCACCCCGACGTGGTCGTATACCCCCTCTGAGAACTTCTCCACCGCCTTATCCACCAGATCTGGCTCGATAAGGGGGCAGTCGGCTGTAATACGGACGACTGTCCTTGCCCCTGCCTTTGAGCCCGCGCCGTAATACCTCTCCAGCACGTCATCGAGGCTACCCCTGTACGAAGGCACGCCCGTAAGCGAGCACCACTCTTCGATCACATCGTCAGAGGGATGCGTAGTCGTAGCGACCATCACCTCGTCAAGGTATTTTGCGGCCTTCAGGCGGTTGACGACGTGCCAGAGTATCGGCTTGCCGCATATCGGCTTCATCACCTTCGATGGGAGCCTCGTTGAGCTCATCCGTGCCTGTATTATCGCTACTACCGGCGAAATATCCGACTTTAGCGGCATATGTCCTCGCTCCTTACCGGCATATCCCTGGAAAGGCTTCTCAAGGCCGTTTTTCCGACAAGCCCGTTGAGGTCTGAAGGCGGCAGGCCGTAGGCGTGCCGGACGACCTTAAGCATGGTCTCGTCTATCAGAACGCCCTTTTCGATATCTATTCGCGCGTATATGGAGCGGCGCGCGCCGATCCTCTCGCCCATCTCCCGCTCCGAGGGCTCCTTAACGCCGCTACCGAGCGCCTCTTCGAGGTTCCTTATCTCCTGCGCCATTGTCTTGAACTCCTCGACCTCCATCGCGTACGGGTGGTCGGGGCCCTTGAGGTTCTTATCCAATGTGATGTGCTTTTCGATTATCGAGCCGCCAAGCGTTATAGCCGCGACAGGTATGGTGTGTCCCGGCGTGTGGTCGGAGAAACCGACCGGGCATTTGAAGGTCTCTTTAAGGGTAGCCATTGCGCGTATGTTCACGTCCCTGTATGACGGCGGATAGAGCGAGGCGCAGTGGAGTAGCGCTATCTCCGAGTTGCCTGAAGACTCTATCACCTCGACCGCCTTTCTCACCTCTTCCAGATACGACGCTCCGGTGGAAAGTATGACGGGTTTTCCGAAAGACGCGACCGCCTTAAGGAGCGGCTCGTTAGTAAGCTCGCCTGAGGCTATCTTGTAGGCCTCAACCCCCACCCTTGCAAGGAGCTCGGCCCTCTCGATATCGAACGGGGCTGAGAGAAAGGTTATCCCCAGCGACTTCGAGTATTCCATAAGAGAGAAATGCCAGTCGTCCGGCACTGAGAGCCGCTCGATTACCGGGTATGCCGGGTGGGCGACCCATCTGCCGTTCTCATCGGGCTTAAGCCTGTTCAGCAACCCCTCGGCGGTGAACGACTGTATCTTTACCGCGTCGGCGCCCGCGTACCTGGAGGCCCTGACGAGCTCCTTCGCCTTCTCCAGCCCTCCATCGTGGTTCGAGCCAATCTCGGCTATGATGTACGCTGGACTGCCCGCGCCTATCTGTCTCTTACCGATATTTATTACCGGCCTCATTTACCTGCTCCTCACCTTTATTTTGCTCTCCCTCAGCGGGAGATATACCTTATCTCCTGACCTTGACGATTCGTGTATGGCTAAGGCGAGCTCAAGCGCCATGTACCCGTCCCTTGGGGTATTCCTGCTCGCCTCAATCCCGTTTACCGAGTTTATAAGGTTGCCGAGCGCCTCGGTCCAGATGTTCCTCTGCTCGAACTCAGGGAAAGTCTCCGCGTAAAGCTCCTTAAGGCCCGTATAATAATGGCTGACCTTCGGTATGTAATATTCAAGCACCCCGTTGTTCCCGATCCTAATCCTGCCATTCGAACCGATGATATCGAACTCGAAGAAGAAGTATGACCTTGCCTCGGCGTGGATTGTCGCGTATGCGTTGTTCCTGAATTTTATAAAGGCCCTGCCGCCGGAGTCCTCCGGGGTGTCCCAATCGTTTTTGCCTGCCGCCTTTTCTATCTCTCCCATGACCCACTCGGCGGGCCCCAGGAACCACAACAATATGTCGAATGCGTGTGTCCCTGTGTGTAGCAGACTGCCGCTAAAGTGGCATACGATAGATTGCAGTGTCCCTATGCCGTTGTTATCAATTATCTCCCTGGCCTTATTGTACTCGCCGCTCCAGCGCCGGAGGTGCGATACTATCATCGCCACACCCTTTGCTTCGGAGGCCTCGGCTATCTCCCGGGCCTCGTCGAGCGATGTTGCGAGCGCCTTTTCGCACCAGATGCCTTTTACGCCGGCCTCTATCGCATCCAGCGCCATGCGATGCCTGTCAATCGCCCATGCGCATATGCTCACTATCTCCGGCCCCTCATCCCTCAGCATCGCCTTATAATCGTTGTAGAGCCTCTCGACTCCGTATCTCTCGCCGAAGGCCTTAAGCCTTTCGTTATTTGTGTCGGAGGCGGCTATGACCTCGACAACGCCAGAGCCAAACGACCTGTATGCCCCCATGTGCGTGCAGGGCTTCGTATCCAGCGGGTCGTCTTCAAGCATCCACGCGACCCTGCCGCAACCTATTATCGCGGCCTTGATGCTCTTAAAGCTCAAGCGGCGTCGC
>MGPQ01000013.1 GCA_001797465.1 Deltaproteobacteria bacterium GWB2_55_19
TCATCGACAGAGAAAAAGAACTGGCCTTTCTTGAAGAGAAGTGGCGGGAGCCAAAGGCCCAGCACATAGTGCTCTGGGGAAAGCGCAGGGTGGGAAAGACCGAGCTCGTAAAACAGTTCATGAAAGGTAAGCCCCACGTCTATTTCCTCTCCGAGAGCACCAATGAACCTGAACAGCTGAGAAAATTCTCTGCCGCCATTGGGCGGTTCTTCGAGGAGCCGCTTCTTGAGACAAGGGGTTTCGCTGAATGGGAAGAGGCCTTCAGGTACATCCGGGATAAGAAAAAGCGGTTTGTACTTGTAGTAGACGAATTTCCCTATCTCATCGAGTCGAACCGGGCGATCCCAAGCCTTTTCCAGAAGGCTTGGGACGAGTACTGGTCAAAGAGCGACATCTTCCTGATTCTCCTCGGGTCGAGCATAGCCATGATGGAGACCGAGGTACTGGGCTACAGGTCTCCCCTCTATGGAAGAAGAACGGGGCAGTGGAAAGTTGACCCCATGACTTTTGCCGCCGTAAGCAATTTCAGGAAAAGGAAACCGTTTGAGGACAGGCTGATGCATTACGCCATTGCTGGTGGAATACCGGCCTACTGGCTCCAGTTTCCAAACGACAAGGATTTCTTTAAGAACATGAAGGACCATGTGCTAAAAAAGGGGCAAATACTTTATGAGGAGGTAGAGTTCCTTTTAAGGGAAGAGCTGAGGGAGCCCCGCTATTACCTGGCCCTTCTTCAGGCCATTGCGCAGGGCAAAAGGAAATTATCCGAGATAGTCAATGCAACCGGCCTTACGCAGCCGCTCGCAAATAAATATCTTGGTGTGCTTTCTGACTTGAAGCTTGTTGAAAGGGAACTTCCAGTAACCGAGGAAAAGCCGCTTAAAAGCAAAAAGGGCCTCTACAGGATAACCGATGAGTTTTGCCAGTTCTGGCTCAAGTTTGTTTTTCCGAGAAGAGGCGAGCTTGAGATGGACAGGGTTGACCTCGTCGTTAATGACATAAAGAACGGGCTTCCGCACCACCTCGCCTCCGTTTACGAAAAAGTGGCGATGGAGATCATTTTGGCGCATGCTGACAGGCTCTTCCCATTCACGAAGATCGGAAGGTGGTGGGAAAAGAACGAAGAGATCGACATCGTCGGCATCAATCCCGACCTCAATTCCATACTCTTCGCTGAAATAAAATGGACTGAAAAGCCCGTTGGGATTGATATCTACGAGGGGTTGAAGGACAAGGCGAGCAGGATAGTCTGGGGAAGACCAGAAAGAAAAGAGTATTTTTGTCTCTTCAGCAAGAAAGGCTTTACCGGCGCGATGCTCAAGCGAGCCAAGAGTGAAGAGGTCGTGCTTTTCAGGGGCGAGGGGCTACAGCAAATGCCGTAACCCCTTGCTAAGGAATTATCTGGGCAGTGAAGAGAAAGCGCGCGGACAATAGCAGAATATAAGCAAGGATAAAAGGCCCATCGGATAACCGATGGGCCTTTTTCTTTTGAAACCCTGCATCGTTTCCCAAAGTGCGGGGCTTTTTTTATCGAAAGGAGGTGTTTATGAAAGGAATAATCGAGATTTGCGAAGACAGGAGGATCCCTGACGCAGCGAGGGACCCGAAGCTCCACTACTACGAGCTCCGCCACGGGGACTGCGATTGGGCGACGCCGTGTACTATCGAGAAAAGGGTCTTCGTTAACTTCTGGGGGACGATTGCGACCTCGAAAGAGATCAACCTGGGAAAGGACGGCTACATAATCCTCGATGATGAAGAGGGCGACCTGTTTGTGCAGGAGGCCGGCAGGTTTGGATCAATCAGGATCGAGAAGGAAGGGAGGTTATAGTCTTGAAAATGTCAGTCTACTGCCCGCTGTGCGGGGCGAAAAAGAACTCGGTCGAGCTCAAAAGCACCGCAAGGCATCTTCATCCCACGGGGTGAAACCGTGTGCGAATGCGGCACTCGTCTAATCATGGAAAACAGGATGATGACGGATCAGGACAACATCATCGAGATAACATTCCGTTAGAAGGATTAGGATTTAACGGAGGTTCAACATTTTCGGGGCTGTCCGGGATATACCCGGGCGGCCCCGGTTTCTTTTAAGGAAGGAGAAAGGTTATGAGATTTCTGTTCAGACGTCTCGGCGAGCTGGACGCCGAAAAACATCCGTACGTGGCGGCTTTCTTCATGCTCCTCGGGAGCATCGAAGGACGGATCGCCGGCACTTTCTTGCACAAAGCGTTTCTGATTTTTGTGCCAGGCAACGACTGCCTGATGGAAGAGGAGGCGGAATAAAATGGCAAGACTGGCTTCAAGGGAAAAAATGGGGTTCTATCCCACGCCGATGGACACTCTTCGGTTTATATCCGACTTCCTCCGCTTACCAACGAAAAGCGGATACGGAGACCGGTTCAATCTTCTGGACCCCTGCTGCGGCGAGGGAGACGCCCTTCATTATCTGTATGGCATGCTCCAAATTTATAATAAGTATAACGTCGTGTACGCCTACGGCGTGGAGTTGGACGTGGAGAGGGCTACGGCGGCCGCCGGGAAGCTAAATAGCGTATCCCAGGGATCCATATTCGACGCGAGGATAAACCCCCTTGGGAGCGCGGGGCTGCTCTACCTCAACCCTCCTTACGATTACACGGAGGGCGAGCGCGACGAGATGCTGTTCCTCAAGCACTCGGTGAAGTGGCTATGCCCGGATGGCGTTCTGGTATTCGTAGTGCCGGAGGCCCTGTTCGACGACGACGGGGTAAGGAAGTGGATATCCGAGCACTTTTACGATTGTCTGGCGGTAAGAGTCCTCAAAAACGACTACCCGGCTTTCAGGCAGGCGATTCTCTACGCCAGGAAGAGGCCCGAACGGGTGGACGCGCCCATATCCTTCTCCGGACCTCCATACGTCCACATCGAGGACATCGAGGACGCCGATATTCCCGTCTACGAGATACCGGAAACCAGGGAAATAACCGCATTCCAGTGCGGCAGCGCCATCACGCGGGAAGACATCCTGAAGTTCCAGCCGGAACTCGAGGCGAGGCTTGATTCCCTGTTCAGAAAGAAAAGACTGAATTCAAGGCTCAGTCCTCTGTTTCCCCTGCGAAAAGGACATCTCGTATCCCTGATAACCGCAGGCGCCCTGAACGGCCGGATACGCGATGATTCCGAGGATATCATCATCAAGGGTTACTCGGACAGGGTCGAGTATACGCGCCAGGAAGACGAAAGGGAAATCACCACGCATACCTATCAGGTCGGAATCCGCGTCATCGACCTGAAGGCGAGGAAATGGTACGACGTGGTTTGACGCCGTACAAAATTTGAAAAAGGAATGAAAAAGTGGACATCGACATCAAGGAACTGAATTACAAGGGCGTGGCCGTCCAGTCCGACCTTTGCCTTTACGAGAGAGGCCGCGACGACAATCATAATCTCATGCTTCTTTCGATATACGGGACCGCACAGCAGGTAAAGGCGATTTTTTCCGCCATAGCGTCCTTTAACTGCGTAAGCGTCGCTTCCGGCGGCATGACGATAAGCAGGGCGCATCAATCGGTCATCCACGGCAGAGGAACGGGTATCGGCTACGGCAAGCAGCATTTTCTCATATGGGACGATTCCATAGAGACGGATGCCGCCGTCTGGTTCAAAAAGGAAGGCAAGGAAGGCGAAAAGACCGCTTTAAAGACCTTCCTCGACGGCAGGAAGGTCCCCTATGAGGACGGCTTCCTGGGGTTCATCAAGAAGGCCCTCATAAAAGATAAGGACGCCTGCAAGCTGGGCGGGTGGGGCTGTCTTGAAGGTTATATGCTGGACTTCGAGGACGACGACCTGTGCAATGAAATCGTGCAGGGACTTTAGTTTCAAAAAAACCATTCCACTGAAAGGGGCCGTCCGGGAATTCCGGCGCGGCCCCTTTGTTTTTTGAAAGGAGGAATTCATATGTTCACCCCTTGGGGACAATCCGACTATACGGAGCAGCTGGAGCCCGGAGTGCTGCGGGTTGGCACGCCGAGCCACGGCGGGTTGATGATTACCAGGACTTACGCGGAGAAGCATCTAAGCCCGGAGGCTCGGGAGCGCGGGATGTCATGCGGCATTTATCTCGCCTACGAGGAGGACTGCAACTGGTGCATAGCCGCCTACGAGCTAAAGCATCTCTGGCCGCAACTTTTTAGAAATTGCAATATCGACCCCTGGGACCATCTTCTGCGGTCCCTGTCGAGGTGGAACCTCGATTATCTCCGGGCAAGGGCAATAAACCCCATGCCGGAGGAAGCGGCCCAATACGACGCCATGAAGCGGACGGACGAGTTGAGGCGGATAAAGCACCCCGACCTCATCGTCTCGGCCTCAACGCATCCGTCCGAGGCCGGAAAGGTCGTCTTGACGACCGCCGACGGCAAGGAGCACGTCGTGGATGATGACAAATACGACTGTACCAGAGTCCCTAATCTGCTCTCATTTTGCAGGTAGACAGCAAAGGCCGAGCACCCTTAATCAGGAGGAGGCTACATTGAACACAGTTAAATTCGCAAAAAAAGTTGACCAGCGCATCATCGACCAAATCGTTGAACGTGCCGTAGAACTCGCTGAAAAGCATGGCTGGATCATCGTCCGCTTGAGTTTGAGCATGGGCATAAGCGCCGTCCACGCCAACGGCTGTCCGCTCAGACTCAAGGACTTTTTAAAGGCAGACAGCTTGAATTTTGCACATGACATGTTTGGCATTCAGCGTCATCTGGACCGCAAGACAGGGAAGCTTGAAAACTGCTTCCTTCCCAGATTCGCACAGCCAAAAAATACCTCCAGAGGCAGGTAGGGTTTTTGAGAGGGGGCTTGCGGCCCCCCTCCGGTTTTCTTAAACATCCAAAAAAAAGGAGAATATGAAATGCCAATGATTAACGAGCAGAGGTTGTTTTCCTTGATCGAGTATTTCTTCAAGGAGCCGTCAGGCGTCCTTAAGGAACTCGCCCAGAACGCAACGCGCGCCGGGGCATCGAGGTTCGGCGTAACGTACGATAACGGCATATTGACGGTAGAGGATAATGGGGCAGGCATAGCCGACCCGAGGTCTCTTCTCGTCCTTGCCGAGTCCGACTGGTCCGACGAGGTGGAAAAGGACCAGAACCCCGCAGGATGGGGGTTGTTTTTTCTCTACTGCATGTCGGACAGCATCGAATTGACCAGCAGGTTCGGCACCCTGAAAATGGACTGCGACAGGTTCCTGAAGGACGCCGCATACAGAGAAGGCGTCCTGGCAGCCGTGGACGCCGGGGCCGCCTCCGAGGGGTTCAGCATAAGGGCCGAGATAAAAAGCGGGGTCAGAGACGGGATATTGAAGGAAAGCGTCACTGCGTCCCTCGGGTGGTTCCCGCTCGACGTGACGGTTAACGGCGAAAAAATCGCCAGGAACAGTATCGACGCCGAGAAGTATGACATCGTTACCGCCTACGAAGGCAACGATGTGTACATTAAGGCGAAAGACATCGGTGGACAGGATCAGTTCGCTCTGGGCCTCTTCGTCAACTGGTACGGCTTCGGCATAAACCCAAGAGGTTGGAGATCGTGGGATGTCGCCATCGACGTGAAAAAGGGCGCTCCGCTTACGCCTGTACTTCCATACAGGAGCGAGGTGAAGAACGACGATAAGTTGAAAAAGTTTCATGCCTTCGTCGAGAAGAAGCTGGCGGAGTACGTCCTGAACAGACTGAATTCCCTCGACGACAAGGCGTACGCCGAATTCGCCGGGAATGCCCTGATAGCAGTCACCAGGAAGAACGACATCCTGGGCCTTCAAAACGTCCTCATCAACCACGGCGTCCAGGAGGACGTAGACCGGCTCGAAAGATTCGTCGTCAGAATTAACGAACCTTTTTATTCCAATTCCATTAGAGATGATTACAACGTGACATACGCCGTAGCGTCGCGGAAAAACCCGGAGATCTTGATCGAGACGCTTTCCGTCGAGGGAACGGCCTTTTTCCTTCCGGACGGCGCGGATGTCATGACGGAAGAGGATGAAGACCTCGAATACTGTGTTTTCCTGCCGAGCGGGGTCATAAAGAGAGCCCTTATCCCATCGAAATTGCCGGGTTGGGTCAGGGTGAAAGAGGTTAACAAAACCCTTACCATCGTCACAGAGGGCCCCTGCCATGACGGCACCATGAAGTGGCAGAAGGCGACGCTCAGGATGGACGACGGCTCGACGCTAAATAGCCTGGTCTATTCCGAGTCCAGCTATTCCGGCAACGAATGGGTCTTCTATGCGCAGGACCCTTCCGGCGCCTGGAATGAGCTTGAAAACGTCTTCTCGGCTCATTATTACAGCGAGGACGGGAACGATTACGACACGCAGCGGGATTCGTTTGTTGCCGACATCGAAAGGGATATCACCGATATAACCGGCTGTTATTCCCTCTTAAAACTCCTGAACGGGTTCCGTGACGTGCGGGTTGACCCTTATACGATAAGGAGGATCGAGATCGAGGGCGGCGAGGGCAACAAAACGGTCAAAGTCACCACGGATAAGGAGGTGTTCGCGTTCAACGCGGCTTAGAACCTCCGGATTCGCTGGAACAACATGCAGGGGCGCGGCTAAAACCGCGCCCCTGTTCCTTTTGGAGGGAAAATGGATTTAAAAACGTTTATTCAGAAATACGGAGAAAAGTTCTCGTCGATGATAGACGAGAAAATAACTCCCGTCTATAACCCCCTGGCGCCTCCCGCCGGAGCAGATGTCTATGACGGCAGGATTAAAGGGCTTTACAGAAAGCTCTTCCCGGTTCAGGGAGAGGTCGTAAAGGGTATTGCGAAGGCCCTTTACGCCGACAACAGAAAACATCTCTTCGTATGCGGGGAGATGGGCACGGGCAAGACCACGATCGCTATCTCCGCCGCCGCAATGTCCGGCAAACCGCTCAGGATATTGACGATATGCCCGACCCATCTCGTCGAAAAGTGGATAAGGGAGGCAAAGGAGATAATCCCCCACGTAAGCACCGTCGATCTGACGGTAAAGGGCGTCATCAGCATCCTTGAGGAGTTCAGGCGCGGAAGGCAGGTCCCGAAAACCTTCGAGATCCACGTGATGTCGAAGGAAAAGGCGAAGCTCGGATACGGCTGGAGGCCCGCCGTATGGGCCAAGGGGCCGGCAAAGGCCCCGCACTGTCCGGACTGCGGACAGAGAATCATGCTAAAAGACGCCTATGCCACAGTAGAGGCCCTTTCCCGCAGCAAATGCAAGTGCCAGGAGTGCGGCTGCCGGCTGTGGCGCGCCGACGGCTCTCTCAAGAGATACGCCCCTGCCGAGTATATTAAAAAGTATCTCAAGGGATATTACGACCTCGTTATCCTGGACGAGATCCAGGATTTCAAGGCCGGAGACTCTCTCCAGGGCAGGACGATGGGCGCTCTTATGGCAGCGGCCGATAAGTGCCTCTGCCTTACCGGCACTTTGAACGGGGGATATGCGGACGACCTCTTTCATCTCCTTTTCAGGATGGCCCCGGACCAGCTGAAGCGCGACGGGTTCTCCCATGACGGCGTGCACAAGTGGCTGGAAACCTACGGGACCCTCGAGACAGTAAAAAAGCTCGAAGAAGAGGACACCTATTACGGCCGAGGGAAGCGGTCGAAAGAGCTTGTCAGGAGGAAGCCCGGGGTGTCGCCGGTAGTCATCGGCAAACACCTCCTCGACAAGTCCTGTTTCATCCGTCTGGCCGACGTCATGGAGGGCCTTCCCCCCTACGAGGAGAACGTGGTGAACATAAAGCTCGGAGAACAGGCCGAGGATTACAAAGCCTTAAGCGATAGCTTAAGGGGGGCCATCCGTGTTCATGGCACAAGGTCGATGTCGGCCATGTTCCAGTCTCTTCTTTCATACCCCGATTCCTGCGTCCTTTTCGGGGAGGAAATATCGATCAAGAACAAGTACGGCGAGGTGGTGGACACGATAACGGCGCCTCTGTTATCAGCGTCAGGACTCCTGCCGAAGGAAAAAGAGCTGATATCCATCGTGAAAAAGGAGAAGGCTGAGGGCAGGAAGGTTCTATGCTACGTGACCTTCACAAACACGAGGGATATACGCCCGAGGATAAGGGAGGTCCTGGAGCGCAACGGTTTTTCGGTGGTAACGCTCGAGGCCTCGGTGTCCCCCAAGAAAAGGGAGTCGTGGATCGAGAAAAACACCGGCAAGGCCGATGTCCTTCTGGTGAACGCCGAGCTCGTCAAGACCGGCCTCGACCTGTACGACTTTCCAACGGTCGTTTTTTATCAGACCGGATACAACATCTTCACCCTGAGACAGGCGGCGCGCAGGTCATGGCGCATTGGGCAAACGGAACCGGTGAGGGTCTTCTTCCTGTGCTACGAGCATACCATGCAGGAGATGGCCATCACGCTCGTGGCCAAGAAGCTCGAGACGGCCCTGATGGTCGAGGGGGACCTGCCGGAAGGGCTCGCCGAGTACGGCTCGACCGGGGGCTCCGTCATGGAGGAGATGGGCAAGGCCCTTGTCAACAATGGCGCGTATCTCGGGGCCGAGCAGGCCTGGTCGGCCTTCAGGAAAAAGGAAATCGAGACACAGTTAGGCCTCGGAGGAAAGGAAACCATCTTCTCGCAGGCCGCTCCTGCGCCCAAGAGGTCCGCAAGAACGGCCGAGAAGAAGGCGGATACGACCAGTATCATGGAGAACGTCACCGTCAGGGTGACTATCGTCGGCGGCAAGACCAGGAAAAAGTCTACCGTCGAGGTGAAGCACGGGGATCTGGACAAGGTCCTTGGCGAGGGCCGGATGGCACAATTCGCGCTGTTCTAGCGACGGAGAGGTCTGCCGCGGGTTATCCCCGGGGATAAATACGGCTTCAATGCGTTATTTTTCCGGATTGTCAGGCAGGGTTTTTTTCCTCTATTATCGATATCGGAGGCAATTTGAAAAGAAGCGATTTGAAAAACGGCGAAAGGCGTCTGTGGGACGCCGTTGACCGGAAAATCCGGGAAAGGTTTCTGGAACGATATATGTCCGGGATGGTCGAGGAATACATGTCCGGTGCGAACCCAGGCGGGCGTTACAGGTTCGATTTCGTCGACGAATGCCTCTGGAACAGCCTTACGCCGGACGAGATCGACGAGATAATCATCAAAAACAGGTCTGAAGTGACGGCTCCGCCAGCTAAAGCAGGCGGCTTCCCGGTTCGATGAGGGGCATTACGGCACCGCCTCTCCCCGGGCGTTTCGTT
>MGPQ01000014.1 GCA_001797465.1 Deltaproteobacteria bacterium GWB2_55_19
GCGGTCAGCGAGGTCTTGCCGTGGTCCACGTGTCCTATGGTCCCCACGTTTACGTGCGGCTTCACCCTCTCAAATTTAGCCTTGCTCATGTCCTCCTCCGGGATTATATGTTTTTATTTTTGTTTTTATCTATTTTTATCTAATTGGCGGAATCTGGAGCCCATGAGCGGGATCGAACCGCTGACCTCTTCCTTACCAAGGAAGTGCTCTACCGACTGAGCTACATGGGCCTTTTATCCTGTTGCGCCGCTTTAACAAGACTGCCTGTTGCCCGCGCCTGCCGGCCCCCGCCTTTTGCCCGTTGCACCGGGCCAGTTGCAAAACGCGGCTTTTCATATATGCTTTATACATGGAGCGGGTGATGGGAATCGAACCCACGCATCCAGCTTGGAAGGCTGGAGTTCTACCATTGAACTACACCCGCAAAAATAAAACCGGAGGCGGCTTCAAATCCGCTCATTATATTAAAAGACTGGTGGAGAGGGGAGGATTCGGTCTTTGTTCGTCGACCTCCTGTCTCCTCACTCCGACCGGCCGCCCTCACTTCCGGCCGCATCCTGCGTCCTAATCCTCCCGAGGGTCGGCGTTCGGGCGGTTTCGAATCGATCTATTAGTATAAAAATCTGGTGGAGAGGGGAGGATTCGAACCTCCGAAGGCTGAGCCAGCAGATTTACAGTCTGCCCCCTTTGGCCGCTCGGGAACCTCTCCGTGCATAAACCAAAACAAAAAAATTCCCGCCCCTTATCTATCCGCCTCTTCGAGGGGGTAAAAGGGATTCGTATAAAATTCCTTGTAGCGCCTACGGATTAAGCTGTTACAGGCACAACGAAACAGGTCTCGCGGCAAATTCCGGCGCCGCCTCTACAAACACACAGGAGAAAGGCCCTAAACCACCTTCGCCCCATTGCCAACACCCATCTCGCCCCTGCCTCGGCGCCTGACGAGACACTGGAGCTGGCGATGGGATTCGAACCCGCAACCTGCTGATTACAAATCAGCTGCTCTACCATTGAGCTACGCCAGCGAAAAATCTGCGGAAATCCCAAAAACAAAAAATGGCAGACTCCACCGCCCTCTGACGGCAGGAACTGAATTGTAATATATAAAACACGCACACTATTTTGTCAAGGCTTTTTTTAAGACAAGAGGATGAGAGATATCGGAAAAAATTACGAAAATCCGGTCCGCCCCGCCGGAGACGGCCGCGGCAGACGGACAATCTCCTTACTTTTTCCAGGCCGCAAGGCTTATTGTTTCCCGGCCTGGAACGCGCTTATCCCGCGAGTCCGGCAGAGGAGCCTTTTCGGGACGCGCTCATTATGCCGGAATTTTGCCCGACTTGCCAACCCTTTTATTTCCTGCCCTGTCTGGTACTCAAAAGGAAACCTTCAATGAAGGCGTCGATGTCGCCGTCCAAAACCGCGTCGACGTTCCCCATCTCGATGCCGGTCCTGTGGTCCTTTGCGAGCCTGTACGGCTGGAGGACATAGGAGCGGATCTGGCTCCCCCAGGCGATATCTCGTTTCTCGTTATGATAGACCTGCATCTTTTCCTCCTGCTCCTTAAGTTTGAGCTCATAGAGCCTGGCGCGAAGGAACTTCATCGCCATCGCCTTGTTCTTGTGCTGGCTCCTCTCGTTCTGGCACCCGACGACTATGCCGGTGGGCATGTGCGTTATGCGTATCGCGGACTCCGTCTTGTTTACGTGCTGGCCGCCCGCGCTCGATGACCTGAAGGTGTCGATCTTCAAGTCCGCCTCGTCTATCTCGACCTCTATGGTATCGTCTATCTCGGGGTAGACGAATACGGAGGCAAACGACGTATGCCGCCTCTTGTTCGCGTCAAAGGGGGAGATGCGCACAAGCCTGTGGACGCCCATCTCGGCCTTCATATACCCGTAGGCGAACTCTCCTGTAACCGTGAAGGTCACGCTCTTGAGCCCCGCTTCCTCTCCGGGGAGGAAGTCCGCGGTCTCGGTCACGTATCCCTTGCGCTCGGCCCAACGGAGGTACATGCGGAGCAGTATGGACGCCCAGTCCTGCGCCTCTGTGCCACCGGCGCCCGGGTGTATGGAGACTATGGCGTTCAAGCGGTCGTTCTCCTTGCCGAGCATCCTCTGGACTTCAGCCGACCTTATCGCCTCTTTCGCCTCATTGAGCTTGCCTTCGGCCTCTTTGGCCGAGGCCGCGTCATGCGCCTCCTCGGCAAGCTCAAGGTGTATCTCCGCCTCTTCTATAAGGCCCAGTATCTTCGTTACACCTTCGAGCGACGAGGATATCTCGGCCTTTCTCTTCAGGAGCTTTTGCGCCTCAGCCTGGTCGGCCCAGAGCTCGGGGCGGGAGGTCTTCTCCTCTATCTCCTTGAGTTCCTTGAGCTTGGCATCCTGGTCAAAGAAAACTCCGTAGATCGTCGAACTTCCCCTTGACCGTGCCGAGCGATTCCTTTATCTCTTCAAACATTTATTTCCTCCGTGTAGTTGCGGCCGATATTATAAACAGCGCCGCCATGCCGAGACAGCCGAAAGCGAAGACGTCCCCGCGCTCGGTATAGAACGTCGGCAAGGACCTTTTAAGCCCTATCGTGTCTACTATTATGTCCCTCTTGAAAAGCCCGGTCTTCTGCCTGACCCTGCCGACCGGGTCTATGACGCCGCTTATCCCGGTATTCGCCGAGCGGAGCACAAAGACCTTGTTTTCGACCGCCCGGAATATCGACATCTGGAAGTGCTGGTACGGGGCCGATGTCGTCCCGAACCACGCGTCGTTCGTGATGTTCACGAGCAACGTCGCGCCGTTCCTGACCGAGCCCGCGGAAAGCTCCGGGAAGATCGACTCGAAACAGACGAGCGTGCCGATAGAGCCACCCTCGAAGTCTATCGGGACAGGGCCCGGCCCAACGGAGAAATCCCCGATGCCAGCCGTAAGTTTTTTTACGAACGGCAGGAACTTCTTAAGCGGCACGTACTCGCCGAAGGGGACGAGGTGCACCTTGTCGTACTTGCCTATGGACTCGCCCTTGGGCGAAAGGAGAAACGCGCTGTTGAAGTAATCGATCCTGTCCGTGGTTGGATTATATGAGTAAGAGGGACTGCCGGTCAATATGAAACTCCCGGTCTCCCTCGTTATATCCCCTATCAGCCCATCCCTGACCTTGTCAGGCTCGAAGTAGAACGGTATCGCGGCCTCGGGCCATACGATGAGGCTGGCGCCCATCTTACCGGCGCTCAAGCTTAATGCCCTGTATATGTCGAGCGTCGCCCTCTGGTAAAATGGATCCCATTTGAGCGACTGGTCGATCGACCCCTGGGCTATGCCGACCCTCATGGTGTTCCAGAGGCGGACTTCATTGTCGACCTGCCTTACTCGCATAACGCCGTAGGATACGACGGAGACGAGGAGCGCAAGCGCTATGGCCGACTCCTTAAACGGGAGCGAGCGCGTCTTTTTAAGCAGGTATTCGATATTATAAAAAACAGCCACGTTCACGATGAGGATTAGAAACGATACGCCCCAGACGCCGGTAGTGTCCGCTATCTGAACGACCGGGATGTACGACGCCTGCGTATAACCGGTAAGGACCCAGGGTAGCCCGGTAAAGATGTAGCCCCTCCCGTATTCGAGCGCGACCCACAGGGCCGGAAGCGCGATGAGCCTCAAGACCTTGTCCTGCCTGGCGGTCAGGGAAAAGACGAGGCCGAAGACGGCCGGGTAGACCGAGAGGTAAACGACGAGCAGGAGCATGACGAGGGCGCTTGTCGTGTACGGCACCCCGCCATAGTAGTACATGGAATGTATTACCCAGTAGACGGTGCCAAGGAAGAACGAGAGGCCGAAGACGAAGCCTGTGATAAGCCCCTTGAGTCTCCCGCCATCCTTGTCATCAAGCGCGTAAAGGAAGGGCACATACCCGAACCAGGCGATAAAGCCCATGTCGAACGGCGGGAAGGCGAGCGCAAGGAGCGCGCCAGAGACTATCGCGAGTATTATCCGTTTTATCATTTGAGGGTCGCGAAGAATATCCGGAAGACGAGGAGCGTCAACCCGAAGCCCAAAAGCCCGCCTAAAAAGACCTCGAGCTTCGTGTGTATGCCGCCAACGAGCCTCGATTGGCAGACCATGACGGCCATTACGAAAGAGAATATCATGACGAGCGGGTCGAGCGTCAGGAGCGTTATTGACGTAAAGAGAGAAAATGCCACCGCGGAATGCCCGCTCGGCATGCCGCCGTGGAGCGGCGTGCCCTTTCCGAGCCTGGCCTTGAGCGTAACGACGGCTATGAGGCAAAGGAGCAACGCGATAATCGCGATGTGGCCGGAAAATACCCGAGCCTCCCTCAAGACCAGCCCCGCGGGCTCATAGATGTACTTCGTGAATATCATATAGACCGTGATGACGACGCCTATGGAGGATACCAGCACGGCCCCGGCCGATACGTCCTTGGCGCGCTTTGCGAAGATATTGTACTTATCCTCCATGAGGTTCACGGACTCCTCTATCGCGGTGTTCATCATCTCGGCGAAGAGGAGTATGACGACCGAGAGCGAGAACATCACGAACTCGGCGATGGGGAGCTCGAGGAAGAGGCTCAGGATGAGCGCGGCGGCGGCTATCACATAATGATACCTTATGTGCCTCTGGGTCTTGAAGGCGTATATGACGCCCTCTATCGCGTAGTTCAGCGACTCGAACCAGCTCTTGGGCTTAGGGACCTCTCTCTGTTCGTCCATTATGAAATTTTAAATGATTTCGTCAAGGTAAGCAAATTCAAAAAAACGCGGGGTGAATATCCCTGTATCCGTCAAAAAAAATATTCCGATCAAACCAGCTTCTTTTCCTTCAAAATACCCAAGACCTCCCCCTCCTTCTTCCTCATCAATTGCGCCTGTCTGCCGCCCTTTACATGGTCGTAGCCGAGGAGGTGAAGAAGCCCGTGTACGAGTAATCTGCCGAGCTCCTCATCGACCGTTACACCGAACTCCTTTGCCTGAGAAAGGGTCTTTTCATATGAGATGACGATGTCTCCGAGCATCTCCGTATCTTCCATCGGAAAACTCAGTACGTCCGTCGCCTTGTCGATCTTCCTGTACTCTTTATTGAGCGCCCTTATCCCGTCGTTACCCGTTATAAGTATTGAGAGCTCGCAATCACCGTATCCCAAGCCTCTTAAGGCGCTCTCTGATATCTTCCTTATCTTTGCCGGGAACCCCTTCGGCAGACGCACCCTCGCCTCGACCAGGACCTTCAATACTTTCCTCCTTAACTATGTAGGCCGGCTCCGGGTAGTCTATCCTCTGGTGATAGATACCCGCGAAGACCCGGGTGAAGCTCCTCGTTATCGAGTGGAGGTCCTTCAAGGTCAGCTCGCACTCGTCGAGCTGACCGTCGGTGAATATCTTGTTTACTATCTTTTGCGTCAGCCACTGAATTTTATCGGGCGTGGGGTCGGGTATCGTCTTCGAGGCCGCCTCTATCGCGTCGGCGAGCATCACGAGCCCTGCCTCCTTTGTCTGAGGCTTGGGGCCGGGGTACCTGTACTGCGCCTCGTCGATCTCGGCGTCCCCTGCCTCGGACTTCGCCTTCTGATAGAAATACGTGACGAGCGAGGTCCCGTGGTGCTCTCTTATGATGTCTATTATCTCGGCGCCGAGCCTCTCTTCTTCGGCGAGCTCAACGCCCTCTTTTATGTGATTGACGAGTATGAGCGCGCTCATCGAAGGCGCGAGCTTGTCGTGCCTGTTCTCCTCCGTTATGTTCTCGATGAAGTACGCGGGCATCTTGACCTTCCCGATGTCGTGGTAGTACGCGGCGACGCGCGCAAGGAGCGGGTTCGCGTTGATGGACGCCGCGGCGGCCTCGACGAGCGTGCCTATGACGATGGAGTGGTGGTACGTCCCTGGCGCCCTCATGGCGAGCTCTTTTAAGAGCGGGTGGTCCATGCGCGAGAGCTCAAGCAACTTTATGTTCGTCGTGTACTGGAAGGCGGATTCGAGCGCCGGGGCTATGCCCACGGCAAGGACGGAAGTCGCTATGCCGTTCAACACCCCCACTATTATCATGCGGAAGGCGTCGCCCGTTATTGGAGCGGACCTCGATACCATGAGCGTCAATATTACAGCCGCGTTTACCGCGCCGAGTATAAGCCCAGCCTTTATGACTACCGAGCGGTGCGTGCAGTGGCGGACCCCCATCGCGGCTACGACCCCGCCTATGAGCGTATAGGCCGCGGCGTCCAGGGACCCGCCCATGTAGAACCCGGCGAGGACCGAGCTTACGGCCGCGAATACGAGCGCCATCTCGGAGTTCAAAAGGAGCCTTATGAGCATCGGCCCCACGGCGACCGGGATGATGTATTTGTAGACGTCTGACGAGCCGGGAGACATCGCCTTCAAGACGAGAGAGACGGCGTCCGAGAGCTTGAGCAGTATCAGTACCCCCATGAGGACCATGGACATGAGGAGCAGGTCCTTCGGGGCAGATGAAAACTTCCTGATGTTCCGCGTGGCGAACCAGACGGACGCGGATATGAATATCGCGGTGAAAGCGAAAAAGCCGACGGCCGGGAGCCACCTGGACTTTGCCTTCATGGCCGAGCTTATGAGCCCGACTTTGGCGAGGTCGCCTTCGGTTATGACCTGCCCGTCCCTTACGACTATCTCGCCCTTCCTTATGCGTACGTCTCCGGCGTCTATCGCCACCGGGGATTTGATGTCACTAAGCGCCACGTCACCGGGGGCGTACGAATATCCAACGAACGAAAGGGAGGGAAAGAAGAGGATGGTTGAGAAGAAGCTTACAAAGGCGAGGAGGGCGAGCCTCTTGAAAATGGTGTGCATCCCGGCTTCCCTGCCGGAAAAAGAGAGCCATTCCGAGAGGCGCGCGCTCATTTCAAGCCTCCTCCAGTATGGTCGCTTTTTTTCTGGACTCGGCCTTCTCGAATGCCTTTACGACCTTCTGGACGAGAGGGTGCCTGACCACATCCACCTCGGAGAATAAGACAAACTCGATGCCCTCGACCCCCGCAAGTATCTTCTGGACCTCGACGAGCCCCGAGGGCTTGGCGAGCGGGAGGTCTATCTGCGTGATGTCGCCGGTGATGACGGCCTTTGAGCCGAAACCCAGGCGCGTAAGAAACATCTTCATCTGCTCGGTCGTGGTGTTCTGCGCCTCATCGAGTATCACGAACGAATCGTTCAGCGTCCGGCCCCTCATGAAGGCGAGCGGCGCCACTTCTATCGCGCCCCTCTCAAGGTACTTATCGGCCCTTTCGTAGTCTATCATGTCGTGGAGGGCGTCGTAGAGCGGCCTGAGGTACGGGTCGACCTTAGCGGCAAGGTCTCCGGGGAGGAACCCGAGCTTCTCTCCGGCCTCCACCGCCGGGCGCGTGAGTATTATCCTCTCAACGGCCTTTGAAGTGAGCGCCGCCACAGCCATGGCCATCGCAAGATAGGTCTTTCCTGTGCCTGCCGGGCCTATGCCGAAGACTACGTCGTGCCTCCGGATGGCGTCCACGTATCTCTTCTGAGCAACACTCTTCGGGGCTATTACCTTTTTCCTGTATGATGTATAGACGGCGTCCATGAAGACGTCGGCGACGCGGACGGAGGGGTCGGCGGATACCATGCGTATGGCATATTCGAGGTCGTGCTGGTATAGGGGATAGCCCTTTTTAATGAGGCCGTAGAGCTCGAGCAGGGTCCTTTCCGCGAGATCGACATTCCCGCCCTCTCCGGATATGGTCACAAGAGAGCCCCTGGTGTTAAGCTCGATCCCGAGCTTTTTCTCAATCCTCCTTAAGTTCTCGCCGCCCTCTCCGAAAAGCCGAAGGGCAATTGCGTTGTCCTCAAGGTTTACCTGTTTCTTTTTCTTCCCGTTACTGTCCAAATCCGGTTTTACCTTGTTTGCCATGGGATCAGTTCGGAGCTTTCAGGCAAACCCTTGAATTTTTAGAAGCAACCCTTATAATGACGCCCTAAAATATTAACATATTTCAGGGGGTTTTGCAATTTATGGTTTAAGCCCCGGCCTCCCGCTACGGCCTCCCGAACGCCCTAACATCTAACAGCCCCGCCAAATAAAAAAAGCCCCTGAAAAGGGGCTTTGATTCAAATATCAGCGGTGTCTCAGACGGTCGCCATCTTCTCGACAAGGGGACAGTGCGCCACTGCGGGCTCGTCTTTCGACGGGGCCTCCGTGAGGACCCAGTTCTCTGGCCACTTAAGTATCTCCTGGACGAGCTTGAAATTGAGGGCGTGCCCGGATCTGTGGGCCTTCAACTGGCCTATCACAGTGAAACCGAGGAGGGAGATGTCGCCCATGAGGTCCAATACCTTGTGCCTTACGAACTCGTCCGGGTATCTTAAACCCTCTTCGTTCAGTATTTCGTTGTCTCCAATGACTATGGCGTTATCGAGGGAGCCGCCCTTGGCAAGCCCGTTTTTCTTGAGCATCTCGTAGTCGCTCAAAAACCCGAAGGTCCTGGCCCTGCCGACGCCGTCCCTGAAGACGTCCCCGGAGAAAAGCCCTGAGAACGACTGTTTGGTGATGAACGGATGGGCGAAGTCTATGGAGTAATCTACCGTGAACTCGTCGTCCTCTGAAGGGGCTATCTCGACAAACTTGTCGCGGTCGGCCACCCTTATCGGCTCTTTTATGACGATATATTTTTTAGGCGCCGAAAGCTCCTTCAGGCCCGCGGATTCTATCATCGAGATGAACTCAGAGGCCGAGCCGTCCATTATCGGCACCTCGGGGCCGTCGAGCTCGACACGGGCGTTATCTACCCCAAGCCCGTAAAACGCGGCAAGGAGGTGCTCGACGGTCGATACCGTTACGCCCTTCCTGCCGAGTGTCGTCGCGTAGCTCGTTGCCACGACGTTCTCTGCCGTGGCCCTTATGATAGGGGATGAAGGGACGTCAGTCCTTAAGAATACTATCCCGGTATCCTCGTTCGCGGGCAGTATCCTCACCCTTATCTCGTGGCCGGTGTGGAGGCCTATGCCGGAGAACTCTATCTTGTTTTTTATCGTCTTCTGCATCCTGATGCTATTCATACCGGATATATTAAGCAATATGTGTGCCATAGCCAGAGTCCAATCAATTCAAAGAGTTATAAAATCTTGTAGGCTTTAAATATGTATTATTAACACAACAAAACGGGATTAAATCTCTTTTTTACAACACCCACCCATTACATCCGGGCTAACAGACTCCGCCTCAGCGCCTCGTAAAGAAGTAAAATATCAGGGAGAGGATAATACTGACGATTATGGAGGTCGCGAGCGGGAAGTAGAATACGAAGTTCTCCCTCTTTATCAGGATATCTCCATGGAGCCTGCCGAGGAACGGGACCTTCGGGGCTATTGTGAAGATCACCCCTGTTATTACGATAATGACCCCGATAATTATAAGGCTTCTGCCCATTCGTAACGCTCCACTTCAATCCAGATTGTAAATTAAGAAGGCCGGCCTGTCAATCGAGGAGGTAACCCCCACTCCTCCCATTTCTTGAACCGAGTCGACAGGAGGGACTTCCCAGTCCAACCGGCCTTCGGTTAACACGGCTTTTTCCCCTACTTCCCCCAGACGATCCCCGCCGCCTTCTCTATCGACCTGCCGCCGAAATAAAATATTATGACCGTCTGCATGACGTCCTTGTGGACCTCGGAGAGTGGAAAGGCCGGGAACCCAGCGTAAGGCGCCGCTATGGTCCACGCGAATATCGCGAGCACAAGGAAACTCCACGCCGGACGGTGCGTCACCGTCAGTATCTTCGTCCAGCCGGGTGCTCCGTCGGACTCCTTTCCGGCAAGCTCCCTCGCGGTCGCCATGTCCGCTGTCGCGGTCTTGTACTCCTCGACGGCGAGCCTCTGCGCCTCCTTCTGGAACTCGGCCTTTTCCACCTCGCCCAAGGTGGATGGCAGGTACTTATCCGCGAGTTTCCCCACTACCTTGCCGACTGTATTAGTTATCAGATCCCCTATGACCGGCGTCATCTCCCCTGCCTCCTTGGTTTCGTCCGCTAACCGCCCCTGCGCCCCCCGTCCCATGAGACTTATCCAGACTGACGGCTCCTATACATACGGCGAGTAACCCCTGCCGTCATATACGAGCCTCTGCTGGTTCGGCCCATTTATCCTCGGGAGCGACAAATGTATCCAGTCAGCCCCGTTCTTCGCCTCCCTTATCGCCTGCCCGAAGCATATTGATCCGTCTTTCGCTATCCAGCCGAAGACCTCGTCTATATCCGCGTCAACGGGCACGATGTCAGCGGCCTCGCCTTTCACGTGCTGGCTCGTGCCTGAGCCGTTGACGCGCGCGTTTACGGCTTCAGACCTAAACGCGCTCGTCACCCTTATCATCCCCCATTTTTTTCTAACCGGCTCAAGGAGATATGTCGCCGTTAAGAGGAGCTTTTCCGTCTCCGTCTTACCCGGCCTGTTCGGCAGGCCCGTTGCAGTCCTCGTCAGCTCTTCAAGGCTGAAGTTATCGGTTATCAGCATTACCCCCCTCAGTACTTCAGCACGCCGCTTAATATGGTCCCCATTGCACCGAGCCCGAGCGCCGCCATCACATAGATTACCGCCTTGAATACCCACCCCGAGGCCATTACGAGGTTCGGTAGCGCCTTCTCAACCGATTCTATCCGCTCGCCGTTCTTTCTTATGAGCCTGAATGCGCGCTTGATCGCGTCAGTCACGGCGTTATGCCGTTCTTCGAGGACAGCGAGCGTCTTTAAAGACACGGCGATGTCTTTCAACGCCTCCTTTATCTCGAAGAGGTCCCCTGAGACCGATTTGAGCCCCTCTTCCACCCTGATGAGTCTTTCTTCCATCTGACTCCCCCGTAAAAATTCGCCAAAAAACTCAACTTGGCCCAGGTTGCTTTAAAAGCTCCAGATGCGAGGCGTCGAGAAGAGAGGAACGAGGCGTACTTTTTTGTACACCACAGTTCCGAGCGCCTAAGACAACAAAGCAGATGGAGTTTTAAAACAGCCTGCTAAGTCATCCTTCCGACGGCCTTGTCTATGTACGCGTTATAGCTCCCGGTGGTGTGCGAGAGCTGCACCTCGAACGTCTGCCATCCGCTCAAGGCGGAAACGTCTATGGTGCCGGGGCCGTGCCAGGCGTATACCGTCTCATCCGGCGTCCCCTGCACGGTGGTCCCGTCCGTCGCGCCTGTCTTAAGCCTCATGTCGGCGCGGCCCGTGAACTCCACCTTTGTCCTCGCGCAGTACGCGAGCGCGGTCAAGTCCGCCGGTATGTAGAGCATGACCGTGTCTATTGTCACGAACGACAGCGAGATCGTCATGGCGTCCCTGTCCATGAGGAGTATCTGGCCGCCGGAGATGGACCTGCTGTTCACGCCGTCGTGGCTGTGGTTCGACTCCGCCGCGTAGTCTCCCCCGAGCCACTCCCTCAGATGGACGTCGTTGTCCCGGAGCGACGTCATAAGGGAGACGTCTATGGGGCTGTCCGCGTCCACCGCCGAATCTGTTATTACCGTAAATGTCTTGCTCGGATAAGCCATCTCCCCCTCCTACCAGATGTGTGACCTTGCCGCGAAACCGTAGGCGCGCGTCTCCTTCGAGGCCGCGCCGTAATCCGGGGTATCCGGAGGCGCCACGAACCCATAGTTCCGCATCATCTTCGCCCTCATCGCCTCGATAGCCGTCTTCCCGGCCGTGATATCGGGCCTTACGGACGTTATCATCACCCGCTCCCTCTGCCAACTCGAGACCCCCTTGTCCGAGGCCTCGTCGGTTGTTATGTCCAACAGGTCCGTCGGCCTTAAAAAACGCCCGCTCGTCGTCCCGTTGTTGATGTCCACCTCGAAGGAGACCGTCGACGACGGGTCGCGGTAGAAGTTCAGGAGCTTGTTCGCCACAGACGAAGCGAGGACCGGGCCGTTCAATGGCTCGACCGTTATATAGTCCGTAGCGTCTGCGGCAGGGAGCGCCCCCGCGTCCACTATGACCCTTAAATACTTAGACCCGTCCGCGTCGCTTATGTCGTACCTCCCGCTCTGCGCGACCTCTACGGCACTGCCAGCCGTACCTCCCTGCGGGGTCCATTGGAGCGTGTTATCGGCCTTAATGTAGACGAGGGCGCCGCTCCCCTCCCCGTTCGACTTCGAGGCGTGAAAGACTACCACCCCGGTTATGGTCGAGGCCTGGGAAAACGTATAAGACCTTATCCATCTCGCCTTCACGGTCTTTGTCGAGGCCTCGTCCCACTGGGACTCGTCCTCTGATGCCGCGTCCAGGGCAATAACGGCGGACTCAAAATTTTCCGTCCCGTCGCTCCCCGACTCGTCGTAGTCGTAGTAGACGACGACCCTGTTGTAAAAGTTGTCCCTGTACCCGCTCTTCTGCGAGAAGCTCTTCTCCAGTATCTCCTTATCTGTCCACTCCTCGACCGTTTCGCCCGGGAGCGGCGGCGCGTAGACCTTGAGAGATATCCTCTCGCCGTCGTGTATTATGAACGAGTTCGTCTCGGCCTGTAGCTCGTTAAGATATTCGTTAGCCGCCTCCGGCTCGGTAATGACGCGGGAGAACTTCCAGCCGTTAAGCCACAGGTCGCGCTCAGTGGCGAACTTTCCGGTATCGACGCACTCCGGAGCCACCCCGAGCCTGTTTACGAGGATGTCCGTCATGATGTCAGCCGGGTTCGCTCCGAGATAGCTTATGTACTGGGTGTTCTCCTCGGTCTCCTCCGGTATTTTAATCGTAGCGTCGATAAGGTCGTCGGATATTGTAATGGTAAGCTCGTCGCCCTTCCTCGACCAGTCCGAGACGATCCCCGTATACGTCGCCGCATAATCCGCGTAGCAAAATCCCTCCGAGACAAAACCGTCCTTCCTCGTCACCCTGCGGTTTTTGACGTACTCTCCCTTAATAAACTCCCGGAAGTTCTCCCTGCCCGTGATTACCGCTGTTATCTCCCCCCTCGTCGTGTAGCCCTTCCTGGTGTCGAGCTTGGACTGGAACGAGGATACGGTCTTGAGGCACGGGACGATATCGAAAAACCCGCCCGTGTGGAAACCGAACTTCCTTACGCCTGAGTCCAGATTGAGCTCAAGGACGACGTTCGGCACGTTCACATTCTCCTTTAGCTCCTTAAGGTATCTCTCCGTCAGTCCCATGGCCCGCCCTATGTGTTGTTGGATACCGCGCAATACCAGTTAGTCCCGTCGAATACCGCGCTCATGGTATCTCCCGAGGACGCCGTAAAGTCGGTCCCGCCGTTGCCCTTGAGGTTCGTCCCAGTAAAGTCAACGGTGGTGTTCGCGTCGTTGAAGAGGATTAAGACCTCCTGCCCCGTCACGCCGTCGTCGAGCATGGTAATAGTCGTCGCCCCGGCGTTTGCGGTTTTAAAGAGGCTTCCACTGGCCACACTCGGCGTCGCGTCAAGGGAGGTGAAGGATACGAAGTTCCCCCTCTTCTGCGAGGACAAACCATAAGTCGTATCAAACTTGGTGAAAAGGTCTATCCTCGCCGGGTTCGATATGGTAGTGGTGAGAGTGGTGTCCATCTCGTTTCCCTCGACACGCAGGCCCCTCTGGACGGCGTCCTGAATATCAATCCCTATGGTCGTGCCCGGGGCAGAGGCGGATTTATAAAATTTATTCCTTAAAATCTCCTTGCCGTACGAATACAGGCTTCCCCAAACCTGTATGCCCGTCACGAGGATGTTTCCGAAGATGTTGTCCTCTATCGTGGCCCTGTCTATTCCAGCTATGCTCGTGTCGGCATCGTTCTTGCCGAGTGAAAGGGCTATGTCGTTGTTCGAGAACCATGCCCCCTTTACGCTCGTCAACTGCGCCCGGTTATGGATAATCATGCCTATACCGCCGTTAGCCCCGTCCTGGCAGGCCTCGATATAAGACCCCCACCAGTTGACATTCTTCGCGCCGCTCCCCACAAGGACCCCGTGAGTCTTATGGGTCGAAGCCTGACAGCCTATGCAATTGATAGTCGTGATTATCGCGCCTGAGCCATACGTGTTATGCCCCAGCTCCCATCCCTTGTCGAAGGAGACCGTATTTACATTTATGAAGGTGAGGTTGCCGCCCCCGTTTTGCGTAGTGAGCGTGCGGACGATGAGCCCTGTGTCTGATACGGTCTTGCCCGCGCCGTAAATCAATACATCCGACCAGGTACAAACATAACCCCCTTCATAAAGGATCCCGCCACCCGAGCCTTTTTGCCCGACAAGGAGCCTGTTCAGCGTAAACCCGTAATTGGCGATGTCTACATCCAGTACCTGAGTCGTGTTGGTCGCGATTATTGACATATCCTCGATGACAAAGTTGGACATCCTTGAGCTTACTCCGGTGCCGTCCAACTTTATCGCGGGCCCCGTAGCGTCGGTAGATTCAAGGACCGTCCGATTAAAAACGGAATACAGGAAGTTGTAGCCTCCGACCGCGCCATCGCCGAAAAATTTGATTTTGCCCTCGTAACCCGCCGTCTGCGGCCATCCGGGATTGAGAGTGGCGTCGTAGTAAAGGTATAGCCTCGTGAACTTGTAATGGCCCTCTGGCGCGTAGACATTGAGGCCGTTCGTGGCCGCGTAGTTTATGGCGTCCTGTATGGCCGTCGTGTCGTCGGTCGCTCCGTCGCCTGTTGCGCCGAAGGCCCGGACGTCTACGACGGGGCGCTTTGTGATGAGGTCGGTATAGATGTTCGCTGACTTGTGAGTCCCGTCGTTATTGTGCTCAACGAGCGAGAGCCTGTTTATGGTGTCGATTTTGGTCGCGTGGTTCGAGCCTACGAGTTCTTCCGTGTACTGTATCCTCTGGTCCGCCATGTGCTACTCCTTCCGCCCCTTGAGTTTAATTGAGATGTCCCTGTAGCACCCGCCGCCCTTTAAGGGGTTTTTGAACTTCCCCTCGGGCCTCATCAGAAATACCTCGGCAGGCTTTCCGGAGGTCTCCCACCCGACGAAGAAGTTCCTCATGCCGGATATATCCCACCAGCGCCTTACCTTCTCGTACAGGGTCACCGTATCAGACCCCTTTGCCGTAATCGCACCGTCGGCCCTGTACGAGCCGTCCGCGAAGTACCCGCTTGGCCTCACGTCCACGTCCTCGAACTTAAGCGACATCGACTTTTCCGTATACCTCGTGTGTATCCCGGCGACGTGCCCACCGTAGCTCAAATTCACCTCGGCGACAGCCTCTTCCTCGTTCGGGTCGTAGCTTGAGCTCGCGTAATCGAGTTCGGTAGCCACCCCCCACGCGCATATCGAAATGCATGGCTCGACCCTGTGCCCGGTGATCTTGAGCCTCCAGTACCTCCTGGCCCCTGGGTTCGTGAACTCCTTAAGAAAGGCCTTGTCCGACCTCACGCACGTAGCCTGGAACGAGTCCGTGTAATTCACCCCGTCTTCCGAGTGCTGGAGCGTGACCTCCGCGCTCGCGGTCCCGAGGTTGTGCCCGTAGACGGCAAGGTAGTCAGCGGACGACCGGACAGACCCGAGGCCGGTATCGAGCGTTATAAAGTGCGGGTCCGTAAGGTCCGCCGCCTTCCACATCGTCGTCTCCATCATGCCGGAGATATTATCCACGCGTGAATCCTCCGAGGCCTCCGTAGAGGCCGTAAGCGCCGCCCCGCTCTGCCCAAGCAACGTGTCGTAATATATTTTTACCTTCGCCCATACAGCCATCATTCACCCCGAGATATTTTCATTTCTTCGCCTTTTTATAAGACTCCCACAAACTCTGACGAATTCTATCCAGAAATTGATATTGATAGTACCTTGACTTGCCTCCTCCGTACCAGGCAACATACACCTCTCCGGTAATCTTGTCCTTCGTCCGATATCGCTGTTCCGATGTGGCATTGACCTCTACCCTCGCGTAATCTCCGTTCATGGAAAGCCAGATAGCCAGGCGGCTCCTGAATTCACCTTCGTCCCGGGTATGAGTCGATAAATATCCATCCTCTTTTCTCATCTGGGCTATCGTATATCCGAGGTCGTGAACCGCCCTTATTACAGTATCCCACATCTCATCAAAACCCGCCCTTACCTCGAAAGTATCCTCTCCCATGCTCTGCTCCCTCTTTGGTCCGAGCGGGAGCAGATACCCTGATATTTTTTGGTTGAAAATATAAAGAGCACTTAAATAAGCCGTCTCTCCCTCTTCAAGCCTGACCCTGTAGAAAACATCGCAAGCGTTATTCGGCATGCCCACCCGTATATTGAAATCGAACGGACAATCCCCTTTCTCCGTCCTTATGGGGCACTCCACTTCTTCGATTACAAACTCTTCAGGTTTCTCCATACTAAAAGGTTTTGTATTATTTGCAGGTTCCTTGAAGAAAAGGACCTTCTCAGGCACGATAGCCGCATACCGCTCACCTATCATGAAGTTATGCGTAGGTATATATGTGCATGAGCAGAGAATGAACAAAAAAGCCGCGCTTAATAAAAAACTTTTCATCTGAAGGCTCCTCTGCTATGAATTATTCAAATCCGCTGAGATGAAAACAAATCAAAAAAACTTTTCATCTCAGCTTTCAAAATCATTTTATACATAGCCACCCTGAATGTATCATAAAACGCACATATATTCAATAAATAGTTTATTTATTGACTGAAATGGTTATATTCTTCTCCGCCGCGTTGTTAAGCGCAGGCACTATGCTCTCCTCCACTATCTTCTGCCAGTTTTGCTCTGAAAGGGGGTTGTAGATATTGACGGTCACCTGCTGTGTCGCGCCTGTTGAACCCGAATCGTATGCCTGAACTGATGAAGACGACTGGGCAGAAGAGGTCCCTGACGATGAAGATGACGATGACGACTCATCGCTGTCCCCCGGCACAAGCGCCTGCACGCCTGCCGCGGCCGCAAGCGAAGCCCCGGCTATCACCCCGAACTCCTCAGCCGCCGCAAAGTGCATCCCGGCCGTTCCCGGCGAGCCCACGGCCAGGTCCTTAAGCCCCATCGCGGTCTCGTAGATCGCCCATATGGCGGCCTTCGCGGCAAGCCCCGTAAGCTCTATCTTTACCTGCTCTGCCATGGCCTTTGCGAATTCGCCTATCGAGAACTTGTGAATTTCAACGAGCTTCAATAGTTCGTCGCCAAGCGCCTGATACGCCTTAGTCTCCACTGACTGCATGGATTTGACACCCGCCTCATGTAGTTTCCTGTATCCGTCAAGTGCCGTGAAACTCTCTTTTTCGAGATCTATCCTTGCCTTGAAATACTCCTCTTCCTCCTTGAACCGCTCCCCTATCTCAAGAAAGCCGAATATCGACCCCTCTTCGGCCTTGAACAATTCCAGCGCCGCGCCTGACTCGCTCACGGCTGACATGAACTCGCTTGCCGATGCGCTCAGGCTCCAGTACCGCTCCTCCACCGACGCAAGCGCGGCCTCGTACCCGAGCATAGCCTCAGTGGACGTGTCCAATCCGCTATCCTTATCAACACTATCCTGCCTTTTCGCCATCCGCTATATCCTTCCTGAACGCCGCATTTTCTGCCCTGAATATCTCGAACGCCTCAACGAGCCACGCGCTCTGGTCCCCCCACCCGCCGCTGAAAAACATCCTTCCGCCTTCCATCAGGTAGACCGCCCTTACTATCTCCCGCGTCTCCCAGGTAATAAAGCTCAAGGGGCACTCGTATAGCCTCAAACCCCGGAGGCTGAAGACCTTCGGAGCCCCCTTTGCCTTGAGCTCCTCGGCGACCCCTTCCGTGTATCTAAAGACCGCCTTTGCCGCATCCGACAGACCGAGCGAATTAGCGCAATTTCTCTGGACCCGGTCCTTGGGGCCGCATCTCCCGCAATCGAAAGGGCTTCCGTCCCTTGTTGCCAGCAAACTCAGGCGGAAGCCCGCTGTCAGTTTTTTATCTGTCCCTCCGAGAGCTTGGAGCTTGACTCCATCGCCTTTATTATTTCAAGTATCAGGTCGGTGTCCGCCGTATCGTATAACCTCTCGGGGTCGCGCGCCTCGGCGCCGTCGACGAAGTAGTTCGAGACACTCTCCACATTCTCGACGAACTGCCTCTTTTGCACCTCCTGGCCGACCTCGGCGATCTTAAGGTTATCGCCCGCGCCTTTGGCCCTCGTGGCAATGAGGCGGGAGTAATGTTGCACCCGCGAGTACGGGCAGAACTTGAGCCTTACTACACACGGGTCCGCGCTCTCCCTGTTCCCGGCGTAGGCCGGGACATAATCTATCAGAGCCTCTTTATCGAATGAGATTATCGCCATCCGTATCTCCTTTTTGCTTTTACTTCCCCTCCCTCGATGTGAGGGGACTGAGGCAAGGGGGGAAAAAAGTTTTTTTACCCTCTATATAGCCCCCACTGTGTTTTTGAACATGACCCCGGCTATGTATCCGGCCTCCCCGCTCAAGAGCCCCTCGTACTTAAGCGTTATCATCGGGTCCTTGTCAGTCCCGTACTCCGGCGCGCCTCCGAGCCTCTTTAAAACCGGGAGGTCGATAAACAACCCGTGGTTATCCCCGGTCCCGGCCTGAGTGCCCGTGTCCCACTTAAGAAAGAGGTTCGTTGAGTTGTCTCCCGCGGCCCAGTCGTTGAACTCGGAAACGGATGAAAAACCAGATGCCGGGTCCTCCCAGTCTATCGTGAGCTCCGCTGTCACCTTGAACTGCCCCATCCGGGTCTTGTCAGGGTAATCCACGCCGGCGATCCTTAAAACATCCTTCATCCCGTTTTCGATCTTAACCGTTATCTTGTCCGGCTTTATGATAGTCGCGGAGCCGAACGAAAATCCGGTAAAGTCAGGCGCGGGGCCTGTCCTCGTTATCGCCCCGGTATAGACGGTGAGGTTATTGTAGTCGCACCTCAAATTTTCTCCCGCGAATACAGGGTTGCCGACCTCGGCGGAAGGGGCCTCCCTCTTCTGCCCGAACAG
Organism: Deltaproteobacteria bacterium GWB2_55_19; assembly: GCA_001797465.1. Lineage (GTDB taxonomy): Bacteria > Desulfobacterota > GWC2-55-46 > GWC2-55-46 > GWC2-55-46 > GWB2-55-19. The sequence goes on from MGPQ01000014.1 coordinate 18,887, forward strand.
CTCGGAGGTAAGCTTAAGGGGACTGCCCGCCTCCTGAACAAACGAAAGCCCCTTGACCCTGCCTCCGACGAACGGCCAGTTCCTCGTCGATGCTCCCTCGTTTATGTTGAAGTTGACGGTAAGGGCCTTTGTCCCGAGGTTCGCGTCCGAAAACGGGTCCGCCTCCGGGTACGCCATGTGATAGTACTGCCCCGTCGCCCCGTTCTGCCCGGAGGTAATCTTCCCGAAGAAGTGCCTTAATATCTTTCCTGTCATCCCCTTTGCCGAGCCTGATTCCGTGTAAAAGGGCATCTCAATGGACGCGCTCCACTTCTGCCCCATGCGCTCATAAGACGACGCGCCCTTTACCGAATCCTCTCCCCTGAACTCGGTCCGCTTCTTCTCGTCGAACTCGAGCTTCGGGATTGACGGGCTTAAAACAGGGACAAATCCGATTGTCGCCGCTTCCTTCGTCCCCCTTATCGCCTCTTCCCCTATTGCTACGTATATCTTGTTGTTGGCCATCTTTTATCCCCTCCTCTAATCCACCCTGTATCTCACAAGGGCCTTAACAACGAGCGAAACGCTCTCTTTGTTGTTCACGACACTCGCCTTCGGAATCCTCACCCTGCTGACGGACCTTCCCGCCGCGAGCCCTCCGGCGTTCAAGGCATCGACTGAGAGCGCACCCCTTACGGCGTGAGCCCACCTCTGCTCCTCTCTGACAGCCTCTGCCGGGTCTCCAGCCCGTATCTCCACCGTTATCCCGAACTCTGCGTCCGAATAACCAGGCCTCTCCCCATGCGTAGGCTCGAAGGTCTCTCCTTCGTAGGAGATACTCCCTGCCGGGAGCATGCTTGCCGCCGTCGCCTTGTCCTTGTCAACGGCTCCCACGGTAAATTTGAGCCCCAGGGACTCGAGCGTTGCCCTAATGTTCTCCGTTATTGCCCTGATGTTTTCGAAGCTCATACCCGCGCCGTCCTTATGACGCTCATCGCCGAGTCGGTCTCATTCGCGCCTATGTGGCCGTCACCGGAGGAGTCGTACTTGAAGTTGATGTTCCTGAACGAGTCCTCCGCCTTCTTCTCGTACTCCTTCCACATCTCCTGCCAGAGGGACTCGCTCTCATTTATGAGCCCCTTGCAGGCTTCGGCTACCGACTGGTATATGTGTACCTCACGGAGGTCATACGGGTCGAGTATCAGGTGCGGCCTCCTGCCGAGCCTCGTTATCCTCTCTTCAGCCTTCTCAAACGCCCTTTGTATCTCCCTTGAGAACGAACGCGTAAGGAGGTACTTCTCCCCTGTTGCTATGGCTGATGAGAACGCCTCAGCCGTGACCGTCCCAGTTGACCGCGCGAAGGCCGTCACCTCCCGGGTCTCATCCTTGTCGAAGGAGTACGCAGTCCCGCCGGTAAAGTAATCGTCCTCGTACCTCTTAAGCTCAGCGTCAACGATCGTCGTTGCGGTCCCGGAGTCCGCCGTCCCCCTCACCCTCCACCCGCGGTCCTTCAACTGCGGGAGTTCGGCGGCGAGGTCGTCGTCGGTTACGACCTTCACGAGCCTCGTCTTCACGACGTCGTAGAAGAGCGTAGCGTACGAGGTCGCGCCGTTAAGTACATATGTTATGGCGGCCCTGTAGTTCTCGGCAGGCTCCGAGTTCTGGGATGCGCTTAAGCTATAAGAAAGGAGCCCGTCCGAGGCAATAGACATCGCCTCGTCGTCTGCGAGCCTCAAGTCTCCGCCCGGCCTGTATACCGTGATCCGGGCGGACGAAGGCACTGCCCGCCTGTTGTTCTCGTATATCCATGTCTTGAACGTATCCAAGGTGTTGACTATGAACTGTTGCTTCATACGCCTCCGTTCTTCCGTATCAGGACTTTTGCCGTATCCGTACCGGTCTCTACCATCTGCGCCGTCTGGAGTGCGCCTGCTATTACGCCTTGACCTGCATCGTCATGGACGCTTCTACCCTCCCCGGTCCTGGGCCCGGCCTTTGACGCCCGAGCGAGCTGAGACCACTTCGATCGCCGCTTCGGCTCTTCGAACCCGCCTCTTCTCCCGCTCCCCGTGTTGACCCGGCAAACCATGCCTTTTTGAGCGCCCCTGTATACGATACTGTTATCCGCAATCCTTGACGCCCTGCAAACGCTTACGGCCTTTGCCCATGAATGAACAGGCTTTCCCAGTTCAGAGAGCCAGCCCCAGAACGCCGCGGACTTGCCTCCTTCGTTGTACCCCCAATTCCAGACCCCTGTCATACCGCCTTTTCCCTCGTCTTCGAGGCCGGGTCCCATGTCCAGGTATTCAGTACCGTAGCGCTGTCGCTGTCAAAAAGCCTGACGGTCTCGGTGCCATCGTTGTTGACCGTGATAGAGAGCCTGTTCAAGACCCACTTCTCTAAAAATCCCACCGTCGCCTCCTTCGCCAGCACCGCCGACCCCTCGATCTCGGAGAGGGTCGCCGCTTTATACCATGTAGGCGCGTCCGCGTCCGGGAAGTATCCATCAGGTATGTACCCCATCTTACTCTCCGTCGATAGTAATGCTTGTGCGGTTATTGTTAGTGTCTGTCGTCGCCACTATCCTGTCCTTCAAATCCGCATTATCCCTGAACCTCTTGGTAGTAGTCCCCCCGCCAGAGGCCTTACCCGCCGCGAATGAGAGGAGCACACGGAGGAGCGACTTAGCCTTGAGCGTCCCTTCCACCACAAAATCCCATATCGCCTGCACCCCGGCAGAGGAGAGCGCGTACCCGGCCTTGTCGGTTACGGTGACGGCGTTAGCCTGGATGTAGCCGCTACCGTCAAGCGCGGCAGGGATTCTTGACTGGATGTCATCCGTATCTGACTGCACCCCGGCGATGTCCACGGAGATCGAGGCCCCGGCAGGCGCACCAAGCCGCGCGTAAGCGTCTCCCGTCTGCGGTGTATGCCCCGTAAGGGTTGTAACCGTCGGTATAACCGCCCCTGTGTGCGTTACCCCAGCCAATGTGACCAGTCCGCTGGTCAGGCTGATTTGCCCCGCGCCCGTGCCAGACGAGAGCAGTACGCTCGCCCCGATGTCCCTCGCGGTCTGCGCTGTGCCGGAGATATGCGTCACGTTGACGTCGGCCTGCAAGTCTACCTCAAGCTGACAATCAGCCATGCCCGTGGCCCCGGCGAGCATTATGATGAGGCTCCCGCCTGTCAGGTTCATCCAGTCGTTGTGCACGTGAATCTCATACAAGCCTTTTGACGGGTCCGCGTTGGAGACCTCTTTAAACCTCATATGGGCGTTGGAGGTCGGGGCCGCATACGTCCCGAGCGTGGTTATGTCCTCAAGGGTAATCGAGGCCGACAGAGTACCCCCGGCGTTAATGTATCGACAGACAAGGGAGGCTGTATTGTAGGCGAGGCCCGTTTTCCCCGCGCCTGTCGTGGAGGTCGAATCCTTTATGACGACGTGGAATATCTGAGAGGTCGTGCCTTTTTTTCTTGATAGCTTAGCCATTGATCCCCCCTGTCATTCCATTATGAAGTAAGAGGCCGCCCCCGCCGCCGCCTACACCGTCGTCGAACTGGTCAAGGACCAGCCCCATCCACGGACGCTTTGTCGTGGTATCTGTCCAGGCCCAGGCGTCTGTCCGGGTCGTCAGATGAAAGTTCTGCCCCCCCTCGAAACAGTCCATGATAGCAACCGCATTGACGGTGAAATCGTAGAATGAGTTCGACGTGGTAGTCGTCGGCTTTACGACAAGACGATAGAATGTGTCCTTGCTCAAGGCTTGCGCCGTTGCGAACTGAAAATAAAACATCCGTGGCCCGGCGTTTACTTTTTGAAAATCTATGGTGTGAGTCTGCAATACCGTGGTCCCGTCACTGTCGTACAAGACCACATCCGCCGACCCCGTAACCCCGGTAACGCGATAATTCAGCCAGAAACCGGAAAGCCTCGCCGGAAACGGGATGGAAAATTTAAGCCCCCTCTCATCCGGCGTTGAGGATGAGTTGAAAGCAGTCTCCGTTACCGCACTCACCGGGTAACAGCCGTAGATAAAGCCATACGAACCGTCGCTGTATTTTATTGAGAATACAGGCCTTGCCGCGATATTTGCCCAGGATGCCGTGTATTGTTTCGATTCAGGGAACCCGCATATGTTCCCACTACTTCCACTACTGCCATCCAATGCGGCTATTCGGAGGTTGCCTGCCACATAGGAATTAAACTCGATAACCACAGCGGCGGCATCATCTGCCGTTGCAGTGCAGTTTGTACCAAGAGCCACGTTGTACCAGGTATTTGCGGCGGGTGTCGCTTGCGTCCCGGCCACCATACCCCCGTATGCCGTCGTGGTTGGGTTGTTCGAGGTGTCTACCGTGTATAGCCCGATTTTAAGCGTGTCCGCAATCGTTACTGCGCCGGTTCGAAACCCTATCTCGGTTATCGTGCCGCTTTTGGGGATTTTAAATATAAATGCCACCTTCTCAGCAGCAGCATCTATGAGATACCCTGTAAGGTCATTCGGAGCCCCAATTACAGCCTCAACGTGGTGCGGTATAGTCAACCCGCCGATTATGGACTGCATTGTCATATTTTAAACTCCCTGCCCTTCTGCCCGGCGTATGGGTCGGGCGTATCGGTCAGCCCTGTGAAGGTGGAAGAACCCGCCCCGTCCCCGGCTATCGGTTCAAGCAACATTAGAAACCCTTTCCTCGCGTGTAACCCTATTTACGGTTATGCCTGTTCTCCGCGTCCATCGCGGTCTTCTTAGCCTTTGCCTCTATCTCCCTCGTCTCCTTGTCCGATGGGAGCCTCCCAGTCCTCTTGAGCCGGTCCTTGTATATCCTCTCCACCAGCTTTTCTACGGCCCTTCTCTCCCTCATCGCTCGCCTCTCATCATCGTTTTCAATGCTGTGCTCAAATACTCCTCAGGCAGGTCCTCTGGGTCTTTAAGGAACTCCCCTTGAGGGAGTTTATCCCTTAAATTCGAACACCTTCTAAGCACAGCCTCCATCCGCCTTAAAAACGCCTTGTCAATTTTCTTAATCGGCGCCCACCCGTCGCAATAATACCTTTTAGCCGCCTCTTTGATGTTATTGACCCTGACGGTCTGCAAGACCTTTCCGCCGCCCGCCTCCTCGATGAACTGCCTGTTCCACATCCAAAAATCCTGGAGCGGCTCGCCCTGCCAGGCGATGCCGGCGTACCTGTTGACGGCAAGCGGGATGTACCCGCGTTTAATATACGAACCTATGCTTATAGCCATCTTTATTAGTCTCGTGCCACGGCATAGCCGCGGACTTACCTTGTTTGTAATTATGGTTTAAGGCAGGAGGGGCTTTTACGCCCCTCCTTTACCGCCTTACTCGTGTTTGGTTATTATCTTTACCCCGCCGTTCGCCGCGGTGTTTACGCACCCGTGGCCGTATACGGCGGTTACGATTATCTCGGTCGCCCTGAGTGAGGCGTCCCTCTGGAACTCGGTCTTTGCGCCTGTTTTCAACACGTACGCGAGCCCCGACTGATTGCCAAGCGGCATCATGACGCCGAGTCTATCCGCGTTGGCGTTGACGGACGCACAGTTCGTCGACTGGACGATGTCCACCCCGTAGAGCGTGCCCATCGAGCCTATGTCCCTTGCCGGAGCCGTGGGCCCGCCCCATACCGCGCCGGTCGTCGCGGCTATGGACGACCTTAAATTGCTCACCTGGTACGGATGGAGCACGGCGACGAACGGCCCCTTGGCGTTCCCCAGCTCGAGCGAATATATGGCCGAGAGGAAGTTCGCCTCTGTCATGTCCGCGCCCGACGTGCCTACCGAGCCCGTAAGGGTTGCCGCGCTCAACAGGAGGTCCGAGTCTATCTTGTTCGCGAGCGCCTTTCCAAGCTCGGTCGCGAAGGGCTCAAGGCCGCCGAGCCCCGCTCCGTTCATGAGCATGTCCGTTACCGTAATCATGATCCCGGCCTCGTCCGCTACGACTACGGTTGAGGCCGTGTTGACGGCGGTATTCGACATGTCCGTCGCTTCCGTCAGGTCGGAAGCGGACAGGAGCGGCCACTTCGGGAACTCAACCGAGAGGCTCCCGTCAGCGCTTATGTCCGCGACCCTTACGAGCGGCGGCATCACCGCCTCCGCGTACGCGGCGTCTATTACGAGCCTTGATACTATTTCCGCGGCTATTAGCTCCCCTGCGGAAGCCGTAGCCGATGTCACTTCATTTGCCATCTGATCCTCCTAAGTTTTAAACCGCTGATTGGAACTTGCGTCTGCGCGCCTCGAGGAACGGGTTCTTTACGTCCCTGAACCCGTAGCTCTGGCCCGCAGAGCCCTGCACGTTCACCCCGTCTTTCAAGAGCCTGTCGAGCTCTTCCCTCGGCATGTTCCTCCATGAGAGCGGGTCCGAGAGGTTGTGCCTGCGCTCGCCGTATGAGAACCTCGCGCCCAGGGAGCCAGCCCCGGCGCCAGCGGCGGGCCTCAGGTGGTGTGGCCTCTCGGAGAGCCAGGCTGAGACGAACTCGTCTACCGACAGCGGCCCTCCCATGCTGTTCACCATGGCCGCGCCCGAATCGTTGGTCACCGACGCCTCATTGCCTTCGCCGAGCCTTATACGCCTCTTGAGGAGCTCGGCGACCTCCTCGGCGTCAACGACCCCGTGCCTGGAGATCGACCGCAGGAGCACGGCCGCCTTCCTCTCCTCCCGGAGCCTCTCCACCTCAGTTTTGAGCCTCTCGAACTCCTCCGTTGAGGAACGCTTCGAGGCCTTCGCGTACGCCTTCCTGTACGCCTCGTCTATGAGTTCCTGGACCTTCGCCTGTTGCTCCGGCTGAAAGCTCACCCTGCCATCGTCTCCCGCGCTCGAGCCGTCCGTTGAAACCGTTTTAAGTTCGTCAACCTGCATTTTGAATCCCTCCTCCCCCGCGTTTCCCTGCCGCTTTTCGCCCAGGGGTTAGGGCCCTTAAAGATGACGGCAATCCGTCTCGTCTGATAGAAGCGCCTTAATCATCTCCGTATCATTAAGACCCCTTGTCACCTCGCGGCAGATATCGGCCTTCTCGGTTTTCGTCAGCCTCATCCATTCGCCGGCCCCGATGGCCGCGATGACCGAATTCCTCGCCTCAAACAATACTCGCCGCGTTATCCATTCCGCGGTCTTGCCGTCTATTGAGCGGACTTCCCCGCTCATGCCTTCGCTATCTCTTCGCTTATGAGGGACTTCACCCCCTCGTCAAGCTTCGGGAGCACCGCGAACGCTATCTTCTTTTGTAGCTCCTTCCTGAACGTCTCAGAGTCCACGCGCGCGGTCTGCGCGCTTATCGCCCTGCCGAGGTCGTTTTCGAGATCGCGCACCGAGAAGTCGTCCGGGTAGTCTATCGTCCCGTCAAAGGCCCTCCCCTCCCACTTCGCCCAGAGCTCGATGACCCTCGTCTCGGCCTGTTCGAGGTTGTCGGCCTTCTCGCTCAGGGCCGAGTGGAGCTGTCTCTGTTCGACTTCGAGCGCCGCGCCGGAGCGCGCCTGCGCGGATTCCTCCGTAGCCCTCGCCCCTCCCATCCTCGCGGTCCTGTATATCTCGGCTATATCGTTCCTCACCCACTCCCTTATCTCGGTCAAGGACGAGTGCGGGGCCTCGAGCCAGTACGGCCTTCCGTTCGGGAGCTCCGGATCGAACTGCAGTATATTGTGCGGCCCGACCTCCTTGTCCCCGCGGTCGGCCCCTCTCGAATACGGTATCGCGAGCATTGGAAAGGCCGTGTTCTCGATTATTTCTCTCGCGTCGGAGCAGAGGTAGTAGATGTTCCTGTTGATGTCGGCTATGTCGTTCAGGTCCGATATGCCGATCATCCTTATCCCGGACTGTTTGTTGTAGAGGTTCACGACCGGCACTTCACCCAGCCCGTGTTCGCCGGCGTCCGCAAGGACGGCCTCGCCGTCGCTCCCCTCCTGCCAGAGCTCCCAACCCTGCCTGGTCCATATCCTGCACGCGCCAGGGGCCTCCATTATCTTTATCGTTTCAAGCGCCATCCTGCCCGTCGACGGGTCCCTGCCATACGACCAGTCGAGGAGGTTCTCCGGTGTGACGAGCGAGATATACGGCCTTACGCCGAAGGCCTCCGCCTCCGCCCTCGTCGTCGCCTTGCCCCTCGGCTTGTCAACGACAATCGACACCCTGCCGTAGACGGACGCGAACCGCTGGGCCTCCCTCATGAAGTGCCTGAACGTGTTGCCTTCGAGGTCAGCGTCCTTCAAAAACGCGCGGAAGAGCGGGTTTGCGCCCAGAGACCCGAACTCACGCCTCGCGTCATTCCTGAAGAGGTGAGAGACGAATGTGTCCACTATCGGGCCGCAATAGTTGTAGAAGTAGCTCGTTTCCTTCCTCCGCGCGTAATTGGCCTCGCTCTCGAAGGGGTGCTTCAAAAGATAGTTGCCGTCCCTGTACGTCCTCCCCCCGAAGTACGAGCGTACGTGGAACCTCCACTCGTCGACGAGCGCCTCATAGCTGGGGTGCTTCTTCTCTAACTCCTCTCTCGTCATCTCTTCTCCTGTTATTTGTAAAACCTCGAGGCCGGGTCGCGCCTCAATATCCTCAGCGGGAACTCATACTCGACGAAGTACCCAAGCGCGTCGGAGGCGTGGGTAAGTTCTTTTTTCGTTTTATCCATCCCGTTTGAACCGGCCCATTCTATCGTCTCAAGGTCTTTCCTTAAGGCGGCGCACCTCGGGTGATGGCTGAGCCTCGTTTCACCCCCGGCGCTCCCTAAAAGCGCGTTCACGGCGTTTACCCTGTCCCTTACAGCCGGGTTCGAGCGCTTTAACCTCTGCTCCTTAAACCCCAGCTCGAAGAGGATCGCGTAATCGCTTTTCCCAGCGGTCGAGCGCGCCGAGCCTGCCGCGTCTCCGTATATGACTACCCCTTCTTTGTGGCGGCCGTACCTCTTTAGCGCCTCTCGCCCCATCTCCGCGGTATTGGTGTCCTTCAAGACTATCTCGTCGGCGACCCACACCCTTTTCCCGTCTGTCTGAGCTATCTCCCATACGCACGGGTCTACGTTGAAGTCACAGCATATCGATACGGGCAGTCCCGGTACTATCGCGACGGACGCGTCCTCGTGGACCTCGGCGCTGTATGCGTAGTAGACCCTGCCTGTGGCCCCCTCGAAGCTCGCCTCGTACTCCTGTCTGAAGGTCCTGGGGTCGAGCACCCTTCTGGCCGCCTCTACCTCCTCGGACGGGAGTATCTCGGATGAGCGCCAGGTGTAGGCCCCCCAGTCCTCGTCCGCGCTGAACCTGGCGTAGTCATAGAGCTCCTTATAATGGCCGAGCCCTTCGGGGACGCCTATGAACCAGCACCAGCCGCCCCTGTCCGAGAGAGCGGGCCTGATGTTTTCCGCCCAGGCCTCAGGTCTCATGTTCGCGTACTCGTCGAGTACGCCGCCGTCCCAGGGAGTCCCCTCTATCCTCTGCGGCTTGTCGAGCCCTACAACCCATAGCTCGCTCCCGAAGACGGTCACAAGGCAGAGGTCGGTCTCGTATACCTTCCTGATCCACCCCGGTGGAGAGAGCGCCTTCAAGTCCCTCCAGAATATGCGTTTGGCCTGGTCCCTCGTAGGCGCGGCCGCGAAGTACCTCGGGTCGCTCCAGTTTCTTTTTATCGGGAGCGACATGACGAGTCTGCGCTTGGCTATCTCCGTCTTTCCGCTCCTCCTGCCCGCCGGCACTACCGCGAACCTCTTATTCTCCGAAAGGAGCCTCGCCTGCTCCCTGTTGAACCGTAACCCGTGCCATCTCCGCGGCAGTCTCTGTAGCGTCATCCGTCGCCTCCGGCCCTTCTTCAAGCCCCCAGGCCATGCGCTCGCCCCTTATCACGCTCGAGAGCACCTCTCCTGCAATCTTGGCCACTTTAAGCTCTTCCAGCCCGAGCTTCGCGTCGTTGTTGCTTAAGCCCCTTACAAGCCTCTTCTTCACGCCTTTCCAGAGGTCCCTGTGGTCGACGAGTATCTCTCCTTGTACCGTCTCATCCCGGAGCGTTTGAGGGCCTTGCCCCCTCTCCCATCCCTCCTTCCCGGCCCGCCTTCTTATCGTGCTCTCATGGCATCCGTGGGATCCTGCAAGGCCCCGCACCGCCATGCCTGCCTCATATCCGGTCCTGACCGCGTTCCAGTCTATCGCCACTTCCCACCCCCGGCCCTTGTCTCCTCCGGCTCCCCTCTCAGACTTCGTCGAGCCCTTCGTGCTCCTCGCACCTCCTCAAGGGATAGAGGCTTACGTACACCCTGTTGCACTCCGCACAGCGCTCCGGCTCGCGCAGAAGCACCCGGCTCCCCCTCCCTCCGCCAGTCCACCTTCCGAAATCCGCCGACTTGGAACCAAGGCTCATCTCCATCGCCGCTCTCCTCCAGGTGTAATTTTACTTAGTACGGTCTTTTTTCTACCCCTGCGGCGGAATCCTCACGATTTTGAAGGAGGAAATCCGGTTTTTTATTCTGGCGCCGGGGCCGGAAATAAAAACAGGCCGGGCATATCGCCCGGCCTGTCAATTTCAAAAAAATCAGTTTTTAAACACCCAGCCTTTTCTAAATAGTGACCTAAGGGCTTATAAGATCAGATACTCTACCTTAATTGACAATCACTGTTTCCAATCCCGGACACGGCGGCTCCTCTGACAGGCGACGCTCAATTTCCCTGCTGGTCCTCGGTAAGCCAGCCATAACCGTTCTCGGTCGCCCAGAGGGCCTTTCTCTCTATCATGCTCTCGACCCCTCCTCCGAAGCCGTATACCTTCATCTCCCCGAGCAAGTCGCCCATCGACTGGTACTGCCGCATGGTCTTGTACTCGAGCCAGTCCATCTTGTTGTCGCCAGTTTTTTCAGCCTTCACCTCAAAGGTCCTTCTCCTCCTCCTGTGCCCTTGAAGACGCGACCTTCTCCTCTGCCCTGTAGAGTATCTCATATGCCCTCCCGAGTGAAATTCTGTGGCTCTCAGCTATCACCTTCATGTGGGTGTTCCAGTAATGGTATTCCGTAAAGACGGACCTCTCCCTGGGGCTAAGGTCGACAAGCGGCCACAAAAGGTGCCTTACCTCCTCGCCGCTCCCCTTGAGAGCGCCGTAGAACTGGTCCGGGTCTATCCTTATCTTTTCCACTTTTTTAAGCCCCCTTGAAAAAACAGAAAACCCTAACGCCCGCGTGGGCGCTTGCGGTCCAGCTTTAGACCGGGTCATGTACTTTATCAGAGCAGGGATACTTGGAGGGCTGCTTTGTGAATACAGCGGCTTAGATTTTGATAAAAACGATTTATAATTATATAAAATTTACATAATATTATACATCATTGTTTTATATCTGTCAAGGTAATCGCAATTATCGGCACCGTAAAAAGATGCCGCTGGGACCGCAGGAACCAAAAAAAGCCCCCCTGCCTGTCGGCAGGGGGGCTTTAAAATTGCCCTTTAGGGTCTCCGGTGGAACGGCTTTTCAGACGTTGAACTTGAAGTGCATTATGTCTCCGTCCTTGACAACGTAGTCCTTGCCCTCTACCCGGAGCACTCCTTTTTCGCGGCAGGCGGCCTCAGACCCGTATCTTACGAAGTCCTCGTAGGCCATCACCTCGGCCTTTATGAAACCGCGCTCGAAGTCGCTGTGTATCACCCCTGCGGCCTTCGGGGCCTTCGAGTCGCGCTCGACCGTCCAGGCCCGCACCTCTTTTTTACCGGCGGTAAAGTAGGTAATGAGCCCGAGGAGCGAGTACGCCGCGACGGCCAGCCTGTCCAGGCCGGACTCCTTAAGGCCGAGGCCTTTCAGGAACTCGGCCCTCTCCTCCTCGGAGAGCTCAGCGATTTCGGACTCAATCTTCCCGCATATCACGACGAATCCGGCGCCCTCTTTTTCCGCGACCTCCCTTACGGCCTCTGCCGCGGCTGAATTACCGGCAAGGTCGTCCTCGCCGACGTTGGCGACGTAGATGATCGGCTTCGCCGTAAGGAGGCTCAGGTCTTTTACTATGGCCGCCGTCTCCTTTGAGAGGACCGTCCTCGCCGGGCGTCCGGCCTCGAAGGCCGCCTTGAGTTCATTGTATACGGGCAGGGCCTCTGCCATGGCCTTGTCGGTCTTGGCGAGGCGCGCGGCCTTTTCAAGCCTCTTATCGACCGAGTCCATGTCCGCGAGTATGAGCTCCGTCTCTATTACCTCAATGTCGCCTTTGGGGTCTATCCTTCCGTCGACGTGGACGATCCCCGGGTCCTCGAAGCACCTGACGACGTGGACGATGGTATCGACGCTCCTTATGTTGCCGAGGAACTGGTTCCCGAGCCCCTCGCCCTTGGACGCCCCTTTCACGATACCGGCGATGTCCACGAACTCGACGGCCGTGGGCAAGACCCGCTCCGGCTTTACCAGAGCGGCGAGTTTCTGCATCCTCTCGTCGCGCAGAGGCACCATCCCGATGTTCGGGTCTATGGTGCAGAACGGATAGTTTGACGCCTCGGCCCCGGCCGCCGTCATGGCGTTGAATATGGTGGACTTCCCGACGTTCGGAAGCCCTATGATCCCGCAGTTGAATCCCATCTCTAAACAAATTCCTTTCGTAGTTAATAAAAATCCCCGCGGAATCAGCGGGGTCTCCTGCCAGAAAACTCCCATCCCCGGGCCAGATAGACGAAAGGCGAGCGGGAGTGTGAAGTTTTTCCCCAGTGCAAGCTCTAAAAAAAGACAAGGCAGGTAAGTACCTGCCTTGTCTTGCATAATACAATATTTATGCGGAATAATAAATCTAAATTATGAGAGGCGCGATTATGAGCGCGACGATGGACATGAGCTTTATAAGTATGTTCATCGCCGGCCCGGACGTGTCCTTGAAGGGGTCGCCGACGGTGTCTCCGACGACTGCGGCCTTGTGCGCATCGGATCCCTTGCCGCCTGGCCTCTTCTCTATGTATTTTTTAGCGTTGTCCCATGCGCCCCCGGCGTTGGCCATGAATATGGCGAGGAGGACGCCCGTAACGGTCGCGCCGGCGAGCATCCCGCCGAGCGCCTCGGGGCCGAGGACGAACCCTACTACCACCGGAGCGGATACCGCGAGGACCCCCGGCAGTATCATCTCCCGGAGCGCCGCCCTGGTGCTTATGTCTATGCATTTATCGACGTCCGGCTTAACGCCTTCCCTGCCTTCCAATAGCCCGGGGATCTCCCTGAACTGCCGCCTTATCTCCTGCACCATCTTGAAGGCGGCCTTTCCAACGCTCGTCATGGTAAGCGCCCCTATGAAGAACGGGATGACCCCGCCGAGGAGCATCCCTATGACGACGCCGGGGGTCGTAAGAGAGACGCTAAAGGGCTTGCCCGTAGCCACGCTTATCGTCTCCCCGAAGGCTGAAAAGAGCGCGAGCGCCGTCAACGCCGCCGACCCTATGGCGAACCCCTTGCCAATCGCCGCGGTCGTGTTGCCGAGAGAGTCGAGCGAGTCCGTTATCTCCCGCACGTCGTGGCCAAGGCCGCTCATCTCGCTGATGCCCCCGGCGTTGTCGGCTATGGGGCCGTAGGCGTCCACGCTCATTATGATGCCGGTCGTCGCCAGCATCCCGACTGCCGCGACGGCTATCCCGTAGATGCCGGCCGCGTAGTTCGCGATCCATATCGCCGCACAGAGAGATATGAGCGGCAGCGCGGTGGACTCGAGCCCCACGGCGAGCCCGGTGATTATGTTGGTAGCGGCCCCGGTCTCGGACGCCTCGGCTATCCTTTTTACCGGCCCTGAGGATGTAAAGTACTCCGTAATAAGCCCAATGAGGGACCCGCCTATGCACCCGGCGACGACCGCCAGATAGACCTTTACGCTCAAGCCGGTGGCTATCGTTACGAAGTAGCCGAGGGCGAGGAATATGGCCGTCGTCGCGAGCGTTGTATACCGGAGCGCCTCAGCCGGGCCGATCCCCTTGAGAATTCTGAGGACAAAGACCCCTGTCATCGACGAGACGAGCCCGGCCGTCACAAGGAGTATCGGATATGACATGAGCGCCTCAGCCGGGCCGAGCGCGCCTATCGCGCCGCCGGATATGGCCGTCGCGCCGAGCGCGATCGTCGCGATGACCGACCCTACGTAGGATTCGAATATGTCGGCGCCGAGCCCGGCCACGTCGCCGACGTTGTCGCCGACGTTGTCGGCTATGACGCCCGGGTTTCTCGGGTCGTCCTCCGGGATACCGGCCTCGATCTTGCCGACGAGGTCCGCGCCGACGTCGGCGGTCTTTGTGTATATGCCGCCTCCAACCCTCGCGAAGAGCGCGATCGACGACGCGCCCATTGCGTAGCCGTTTATGACCGAGGCCGTCGCCGGGTCCCCGAATATCAGGAAGAGCCCGCCGACGCCGACGAGCCCGATGCTTGCGACAGCGAGCCCCATTATCGAGCCTCCGAAGAACGCCGTCGAGAGCGCCTCAGCCATCGAAGGCTTGTGAGCGCGCGCCGCCTCGGCGGTCCTCACGTTCGCCTTTGTCGCGCCCTTCATGCCTATAAAACCGGCGAGCATGGAGGAGAACCCCCCGGCTATGTAGGCAAGGGCGGTGTACGGGCCTATGAACGCCCAGAGTGCGATAGCGGCCGCCGCGACGAATACCACGAGGATGGAATACTGCCTCTTCAAGTAGACCATAGAACCCCGGTGGATGAGAGAGGCTATCTCCATCATCCGGGCGTTCCCATCGGGTAATCTTCTTACGTGGAGATAGATGAGGAGAGTCATTACGAGCCCGCCAAGGCCGACAAGCGGCGAGACCGAGGTGAGAAAGTCCATAAGACCTCCTTTAAGGTGGGTAGACTGAGTGCGGTCCGATAGGACGGACTGACGGAATTATACCCGCAAACAGCCGAAGTGGCAAATGAATACCGCCCGTAAAACCGCCGGTTATCTCTCAGGGCCTACCCATCCATGAGACTGCGGCCAGACGAAAAAAAACGCCGCTCAGAGCGAGTTGAACCTGTTCATGGCTGAGTCGATCCCCTCTGCGACTATGACCTCAAGAGAGGCGATGGCCTTTGACAGCATCTCATCGAGTGCCCCCTTCTCGTCGGGCGCGAAAGGGCTCAATACATACTCCGCCGTATCAACACCCTCGCGCCTTCCGATGCCCAGACGTATCCTTTTAAAGTCCTTTGTCCCCAAGTGATGGGCCATCGATTCCACGCCCCTGTGGCCGCCGGACCCGCCGTTCTTACGGAGCCTCATCCTGCCGAGCGGCAGGTCGCAGTCGTCGTATACCGCTATGATCGATTCGGCGGTAAGGGCGTTCGCCTCGACGAACGCCCTTACCGCCTCTCCGCAGAGGTTCATGTAGGTAAGGGGCTTTAACAACACGGCCTCAACGCCCTTTATCGAGCCTCTCCCTGAAAACGCCTTCCCGGACCTCTTAAACCTTATGCCGTACGAGAGCGCCGCCCTGTCGACGAGCATGAACCCGACGTTATGCCGGGTCTCCTCGTACTCCGCGCCTGGATTTCCAAGACCGACTATAAGGAACAATACCGGATCTCCTGAAAATAGAATGAATTGCCCAGTAGCAAGTCTAAACTTCCCCTCCCTCGATTGGGATGGGGCTTTAAACGGCTTGGATTCAACACGAGGCCCTCACACCCCAAGAGTAAACAAAAACAGCCGGCGCCTCAAACTCTTTTACCCGCCTCGCCCGGCAAAAAAAAAGAGGGGGGAATCCCCCCCTCTTTTGAATAGCGATATTCCTGGCGCCCGTACATGAGGCGCTCTGGCAAAGGAGGCTACTTCTCCTCCTCCTTCTTCCCGGCCTCTTCCTTCTCCTCGAAGGACTTGGCAAGCTCGGCCTCGACCTCTTCAGCGGTCTTCGGCGCGACCTCGTCGGTCGGCGCTACGACTGAGACAATAGTAGCGTCCAGATCGCCGACGGCCTTCAGCCCCTCGGCGAGGATCAAATCCTTCACGTGGAGCGAGAAGCCCACGTTCAGCGGGGTAACATCCACGTCTATGGAGTCCGGTATCTGCGTGGGCAGGCACTCGACCTTGAGCCTTCTGAGCTCCTGGGTGACTATGCCGCCGTATGCGATCCCGACGGCCTTGCCGATCACGTGCAACGGGACCTCGACCACGATCTTGTGGTCCATGAGTATCTCCATGAGGTCCACGTGCTCGATAGAGCCCTTGAGCGGGTGGCGGGTAAGCTCCTTGAACATCGCCATCCTCGCCGTCTTGTCCCCCTCAATCAACAGGCTCACAAGGACGTTGCCTCCCGCGGCGGTGTGGAGCACCTTGCCGAGTTCCTTGCCGTTCAGCTTAAGCGCGACCGCGCCCTTTATGCTCGGTCCGTAAAGGATAGCCGGCACCGAACCCGCCGCCCTCATCCTCCCTGCATGCCCCTTCCCGATCTCGTTCCTCGGCTGGGCCGTAAGGCTTATCTGTTCCATAGTATTCCATTCCTCCGTAATGTCTCAGCGCGTCAAACTAAAGCATACCTGCGTTGCTCTGTTCCGACGCCCTGATATTTAATATTTTAAAATCTTTGCCTTGTCCTGCCTCGACCTGTAAACCTAAACGAAGAGCGAGCTTACCGACTCCCCGAAGTGTATCCTCTTTATCGCCTCGCCGAGGAGCGGTCCGACCGAGAGCCTCTTGACCTTCTCTGACGTCGCGCTGTCCCTCTTGGGTATCGTGTTCGTCACCACGAGCTCCTTTATAGGCGACTTCTCGAGCCTCTCTATGGCCGGGCCGGAGAGGACCGCATGCGTACAGCAGGCGTATACCTGACGAGCACCGTTCAGTTTCAGCGCCTCGGCGGCCTGGGTTATAGTCCCGGCGGTGTCTATCATGTCGTCGAGTATTATGGCCGTCTTGCCCTCGATCTCGCCTATTATGTTCATGACCTCGGAGACGTTAGGGCGCGGACGCCTCTTGTCTATTATCGCGAGGTTCGCCGAGAGCCTCTTTGCAAACGCCCTCGCCCTCTCAACGCCTCCGGCGTCCGGGGAGACGACGACGACGTCGTCCTGGAAGTTTTCCTTTATATAGTTGAGGAGCACCGGGGTGGCGTAGAGGTGGTCGACCGGGATATTGAAGAACCCCTGTATCTGCCCGGCGTGGAGGTCCACGCACACGACCCTTGTCGCGCCGGCCACCGTTATGAGGTCCGCGACGAGTTTAGCCGTTATCGGCGTCCTCGGGGCTACTTTCCTGTCCTGCCTCGCGTAGCCGTAGTACGGGATGACGGCTGTGACGGAGGAGGCCGAGGCCCTCTTGAAGGCGTCGAGCATTATAAGGAGCTCCATCAGGTTATTGTTGCAGGGCATGCACGTCGACTGCACGACGTACACCTCGACACCGCGCACGCTCTCCTGTATGTCGACGAATACCTCTCCGTCGCTGAAGCTCCGCACCTCGGATTTGCCGAGCTGTATCCCCAGGTGCTCGCATATCTCAAGCGCGAGCCCCCTGTTTGAATTTCCTGTAAATACCTTTATCTTGTCCATCAGAACACTTCCGGGTTATCGTTTTATGGCTGGGGCGGGAGGATTCGAACCTCCGGGTGCGGGGATCAAAACCCCGTGCCTTACCGCTTGGCGACGCCCCAATCAGATTCGGAGGACCCTAATTGAATGCCGCTCCACTATTTGCGGTTACGCCAAGCTAATGCCCTTAATCCCCTCTGGTCAGCACAGCCATTTGACTCTATACGGCAAGCACTCAACTGAGCGCCCATTTACTCTGCACGGGACTCAAACAGCACCTTGGTCAACTCAGCCCTTTGACTCCATACATCACTACCCAGAACCCTCTGACCGCCCGGCCTCGTCAACTCAGCCCCTATACTCACCAGCCCCGTCAACTCAGCCCCTCTGCGAGGGAGACGAAAAAATTATCCGGGAACCTTTTTCTCAAAGGCGTCAACGCCGCCTCCGCGCCCCGCCTGTCGTTGAAGACGCCAAAGACAGTAGGGCCGCTACCGGACATGAGCGAGGCTATCGCGCCTGACTCGACGAGGGCGTTTTTAATGCCGAGGATCACCGGATACTCCCGGAGGGTTACCTCCTCAAGGTCGTTGACGAGGAGCGTTTTCAGGTCTTCAGCCTTCGCGGGGGTCTTTCCAGAATGTGTTAGAATATTATCTTCGCAATTTTTTGTCAAGTCCAAATTGCTGTAGGCCCAGGCCGTGGAGACCTGAAAACCAGGATTTATCAATATATACGCGAACTTGGGCAGATCAACCGGCTTTAGCCGTTCTCCCCTTCCCTCGGCGTATGCCGGCTTTCCCGAAATAAAGAACGGGCAGTCGGACCCGAGGGAGGCGGATAGCTCCAGCAACCTCTCATGACCGAGCCTCCCGCCTTCGAGCTCGTCAAGGGCCTTCAAAACCGTCGCCGCGTTCGACGACCCGCCGCCGAGCCCCGCGCCGACGGGGATATTCTTCTCGATCCGTATCGAGACCTTTTTTCTTACGCCGGTTGTCTTAAGATATAAGTCCGCGGCCCTGTACGCGAGGTTTGAGGAGCCATCTGGCAGCATGGGGTCTGAGCACCAGAGGGTGACGCCTTCGCCCTCGCCTGTCTCGACCGACACCCGGTCATAGAGGGAGACGGCCTGCATGAGTGTGGCGATGTCGTGGTATCCGTCGCTTCTTTTTCGGAGGACTTTAAGGAATAGGTTAACCTTTGCCGGGGAAGAGAGGGTGAGGCTACTCATCCAGCTTGAAGTCTACGCGCTTTCTTTCGTTGCTTTCCCAGCGCGCGCCTCCTAAGAAGAACCCGAGGAGCGAAAAATTGGTCGTCGCGTCGAACGGGAGCCTCCACCATTGCCTGTTGCCGGTATCCGGGGGCTCCGTGGGTTCTGCGTGGGCGTCGTCGGCGTGGGCGTGGGAATCGTGCTCGTCGTGGCCTCCTCCGTGGAGAAGGAGGTCGTCGTGGGCGTCCCCGTGCCCGCCGTGTCCGTGGTTGTCGTCGTGGCCTGCCATATCGCGCTCCGTTACATTAATAAGGGTCTTACGGCCTTTACAGCCATGTCGATGAATGGTGCGGGGTATACGCCGAGGAAGACCGTCCCTACCGCCGTGCAGAAGAGCACTATATTATAAATAACCCCGGACGCGGGGGCTATCTCCGCGCCGGGGTCCGGTTCCTTCATGTACATGTAGAATATGACCTTCGCGTAGAAGAAGAGCGATATCGCGGTGGACACGACACCTATGGACGCGAGCCAGTAGTACTTCGCGTCTATCGCGGCGGACAGGATAAAGAACTTCGCGGCAAACCCTCCGGTCGGAGGGATGCCGGCGAGGGACAGGAGAAAGAGCGCCATGAGGAACGCAAGGAGCGGCCTTGTCGTCGAGAGCCCCTTGTACTCGTCGATGTTCTCGAACCTGCCCTTGTTCCTGAAGAGCGCGACTATCGTGAACGCGCCCATGTTCATGAAGGCGTATACGAGGAGGTAGTAGGCGACACCCGCGAGCCCGGTATCGTTAAAGACGATGAGGCCTATCATTATTATTCCGGCGTGGGCGATCGACGAGTACGCGAGCATCCTTACGATGTTTCTCTGCGATATGGCGACGACGGCCCCGAATATCATGGTCGCCGCCGAGATGATCCATAGCATCGAGGACCAGTCCGCCTGGAACGCCGGGAATGCCGCGGTAAAGACCCTTAGGAAGGCCGCGAAGGCCGCGGCCTTCGAGCCGACCGAGAGCAATGCGGTCACCGGCGTGGGCGCGCCCTCGTATACGTCGGGCGACCACATGTGGAACGGCACCGCCGCTATCTTGAAGCCGAAACCAACGGCCATGAGGATGATGCCGAGCGTAAGGTATGTGTTATCGCCCTTGCCGAGCTCTCCGGCTATCTCCATGAAGTTGGTGGACCCCGCCGCGCCGTAGGCGAATGACATGCCGTAGAGGAGTATGCCTGAAGACAGCGCGCCGAGGACGAAGTACTTGAGCGCCCCTTCAACGGACCTTGAGCTCTTCACCCTGTAAGCGACGAGTATGTAGAAGGAGAGCGCCATGAGTTCGAGCCCGACGTAGACGTTAATAAGGTCGTTCGCCGCGCCCATTACCATCATGCCGACTGTCGCGAAGAGGATTATATGGTAGTACTCGCCCCTGTCGACGCCTATTTTCCTGAGATAGTCCATCGAGATGAGTATCGTGAATATCGCCGCGATTATGAATATGACGTTGAAAAACGCCGAGAAACTGTCGGCTATGATCGTGCCGCCGAATACCGGGTACGGCTCGTTAGTGTAGGCCGCGAAGGGCAGGATGCAGATGAGCCCTATGACGGACACCCAGCCGAGCGCGGCCTTGTTCTTCCTTATAAATAAGTCGAGGACAAGCACGATGAGCGCGAGCGCCGTTACGAGTATCTCCGGCATGACCGCGTAGAAGTTTATGTTTAGTCCGGCCGGCATCACTCAACCTTCCTTTCGACAACTGCGGCGCCGAGCGAGGCCTGCGGCGGAATAACTTCGCCGTTGCCCTTCCTGTAGTTCGTCTCCACCTGCTCCACAAGCTTTGTCAAGGACGCGTCCATGACGTTCAGGAACGGCTTCGGGTAGAGCCCTATCCAGAATATGAGTATTATGAGAGGGGCCGTCTCTATTATTTCGCGTAGCCCCAGATCCTTGAGCCCGTGCCCGCCGGCGTAGTGGAAGTTCCCGAGGAAGACCCTCTGGAAGAGCCATATGAGGTATACCGCGCCGAGTAGGACGCCGAACGCGACAAATACCGCGTAGACCCAGTGGGCCTTGAACGCGCCTATGAGGATAAAGAGCTCCCCGACGAACCCGTTGGTGGTCGGCAGGCCCATGGAGGAGAGGACGACTATCAGGAAAAAGACCCCGTATACCGGGAGCTCCTTAAAGAGACCCGTGTAATCGCCTATCGTCCTCGTGTGCGTCCTCTCGTATATCATGCCGACGAGGAGGAAGAGCGCTCCGGTCGATATCCCGTGATTGAGCATCTGCAGGACGCTCCCTTTGAGCCCCTCTATGTTGAATACGAATATGCCGAGCATGACGAAACCCATGTGGCTGACGCTCGAATATGCGATGAGCTTCTTTATGTCCTTCTGCGCGATAGTTACGAGCGCGCCGTAGATGATCGCGAAGAGCGAGACCCCTATCATGAGGGGCGCAAACAGCATCGAGGCGTTCGGGAGCATGGGTAGCGTGAACCGGACGAAGGCGTATGTGCCGAGCTTCAAGAGCACCGCGGCAAGGACGATAGACCCGGCCGTCGGCGCGTCCGTGTGCGCGTCCGGGAGCCAGGTGTGGAGCGGGAACATCGGCACCTTTACCGCGAACCCGAGGAAGAACGCTATAAATACCCAGAACTGGACCGCTGGCGCCACTGGCGCAAGCGAGAGTATCGTAGAATCGAAGGTATACACACCTGTGACCTTGCCGTGGTAGAAATAGACGGCAAGGATGCCGAGGAGCATAAATAAACTGCCCGCGAAAGTGAATATGAAGAACTTGATCGCCGAGTAGAACTTCCTCGCGCCGCCCCATATCCCGATTATGAAGACCATGGGGATTAGTACCGCTTCCCAGAAGACGTAGAATAGGAAGAGGTCCATGGCCATGAAGATGCCGAGCGAGAATGTCTCGGTCAGGAGGAAAAGGGCCATGTAGCCCTTGAGCTTCGTGTTTATCTCCCTCCACGAGGCGAGGATGCAGATTATCGTCATGAAGGTCGTAAGGAGCACGAGGAGGAGGCTTATGCCATCGACCCCCATGTAGTAGGATATCCCGAACCTCTCTATCCAGACGGTCTTTTCGACCCACTGGAGGCCGGGGTCGGCCATGTCGAAGGTAAGCGGCAGATAGAGCGAGACAGCGAATGTCGCGACCGAGGTGCCGAGCGCGGTCCACTTTATGAGGTCAATCCAATCCTTCTTATAAAACAGGATGATGACGAGCGCGCCGAGCGCCGGGAGGAATGCTATCGTCGAAAGTATGGGAAAGCCAGTAAGCCCGGTCATTTAATGCGTACCTCCGTGAGCTTCGGCGTGGACGGTTTCATGCGGCTCCGCATGGCGGGCGGCTTCCGCCGCGTGCGGAGCGCGCTCCACCTTGGGGGCGTTCCTCTCGACTATCTCCGCTATGCGCGCGGTGGAAGCCGCGGAGAGCGAGAGGAAGTGCTTCGGGTAGATGCCTATCCAGAGTATGAGGCCGATTATCGGCAAAAGGACCAGGACCTCCCTCGCGTTTATGTCCTTGAGGACAAGGTTCTCCCTCCTGGTTATCTTTCCGAATATCACCCTCTGCGTCATCCAGAGCATGTACGCCGCGCCGAGTATCACGCCTGTGGCCGCGAATACGGCCGCCGTAACGCTCGTCTTGAAGAGGCCCATGAGTATAAGAATCTCGCCTACGAAGCCGTTCGTGCCGGGCAGGCCAATGGAGGAAAATACTATGATGAGGACGAGTGCCGAGTAGACCGGCATCACCCTGGCGATGCCCCCGAAGTCGGAGATGAGCCTCGTGTGCCTCCTCTCGTATATCATGCCTATGACGAGGAAGAGCCCGCCGGTCGATACCCCGTGGTTTATCATCTGCAATACGCCGCCGTCGATGCCCTGCTGATTTAACGCGAAGAGCCCGGCCATGACCGCGCCGAGGTGGCTCACGCTCGAGTACGCGACGAGCTTCTTTATGTCCTTCTGCGCCATCGCGAGGAAGGCGCCGTAGACTATCCCTATTACCGCAAGGACGAGAATGAAGGGCGTAAAGGCCCTGCTGGCGTCCGCGAGCAACGGGAGGTTGAACCTGACGAACCCGTAGGTTCCCATCTTCAAAAGTACAGCGGCAAGTATTACACTGCCTGCGGTCGGGGCCTCGACGTGCGCGTCCGGGAGCCACGTATGGAACGGGAATACCGGCACCTTTATGGCGAACCCGAGGAAGAACGTGAGGAATACCCACCACTGGAGGTTGTACGGGTACGCGACCTCGTAGAGCTTAAGGAGATTGAATGTGTACTCGCCGGTAGCGGACCCGTGCGCGTAGTAGAGGGCGAGAATGCCGACAAGCATGAAGACCGACCCGAAGAGCGTGTACAGGAAGAACTTGATGTTAGCGTAAAGCTTTCTCGGGCCTCCCCAGACGCCTATGAGGAAGAACATCGGGATAAGCCCTATCTCCCAGAACACGAAGAAGAGGATCATGTCGAGCGCGACGAAGACGCCGATCATCCCGGCCTCGAGGATCATGAGGTGTATCATGTACTCTTTCACCCGCTCATCTATCGCGGACCACGACGCGAGTATCGCTATGGCGCTCGTAAACGTCGTGAGGAGCACGAGGAGGAGGCTTATCCCGTCCATGCCGAGGAAGTACTCGACCCCGATCCCAGGTATCCAGGCCGCCTTTTCCACGAACTGCATCTTGTAGGTCGATGAGTCGAAGTAGAAAAGGAGTATGAGCGAGATGACGAAGTTGAAGAGCGCGACCCCGAAGGCGGTCGAGCGAATCGCCTCCTTCTGCCCCGAGGGGAAGAAGAAGAGCGCTCCGGCGCCGAGGAGCGGGATGAGTATCAGTATCGAGAGTATCGGTATGCCGAGCGCGTTTTCTATCATGCCTTAGCCGAGTAGGACCCTTACTATTATTATAAGCACGCCGACGACGAAGACGAGGGCGTAGTTCTGGAGGTATCCCGTCTGGAGCCTCCGCCAGATTGAACTGTTATATGTAACGAGTGTGGACATGGAGTTGACGAGCCCGTCGACTATATAGATGTCAAATTTGTGCGACGCCCATGCCGTGAGCCTCGTCGCCCACGCCGCGAAATTGACGAACCAGTCTATTACGCCGAGGTCGAAGGACAGACACCAGTCGCAGAACCTCTTTATGGGGTTCACGACGAGGTAGTCGTATATCTCGTCGATGTAGTACTTGTTGAAGAGGAGCCTGTGGAGCCCCTTGAAGCTTGAGGCTATCGCCTCCGGCCTCCAGAACGACGGCGCGTACTTCTTCATCGGCGCGTAGTAGAGAAGGGACGCGAGGAATATGCCGGTCAGCCCGACCGCGACGGAAACGCCCATCATTATCAGTTCGAGCCCCCCGTGGACGGCCTCCGAGTGCAGCTCCTGCTCTCCGTGTGAGAATACCGGGTTAAGGAACTGGTGCGCGGCGGTCCCCTCCTCGAAGAGCGGAATGCCGATTATGCCGCCGACCGCCGAGAGTATCGCGAGTATTATGAGCGGTATGGTCATGGAGGACGGCGACTCATGCAGGTGGTGTTTAGTGTGGTCGTCGGCCCTGCACTCGCCGGTAAAGGTCATGAAGACCTGCCTGAACATGTAAAACGCCGTCATGCCGGCGGTCAGTAGCCCGACCGCCCATATCACGAAGTGCCCCTTCTCAAAGGCCTCCCATAGTATCTCGTCCTTTGACCAGAAGCCGCTGAAGGGCGGCATTCCGGCTATGGCGAGAGCGCCTATTATAAAGGTAACGGAGGTGATCTTCATGTGCGAGTGGAGCCCGCCCATCCTCCTCATGTCCTGCTCTCCGCCCATCGCGTGTATGACCGAGCCGGAGCCGAGGAACATGAGCCCCTTGAAGAAGGCGTGGGTCATGAGGTGGAAGACCCCCGCGCCGTAGGCCCCGACGCCGACGGCCGCGAACATGTACCCGAGCTGGCTCACTGTGGAATACGCGAGCACCTTTTTAATGTCGTTCTGGACGAGGCCCATGGTCGCGGCGAACAACGCCGTGAATATGCCGACCGAGGCGATGATGTTCCCGACGTGCGGGATAAGCGAATAAAGGGCGTTGTTCCTCGCCACCATATAGACGCCGGCGGTGACCATCGTCGCGGCGTGTATGAGGGCGCTCACGGGTGTAGGGCCCTCCATCGCGTCCGGGAGCCACACGTAGAGCGGCACCTGGGCGGACTTGCCGGCGGCGCCGACGAAAAGGAGGAGCCCTATGATAGTAAGTATCGCCGGGTCGATATTATGGATGTTCTCGAAGACGGTCTTATAGTCGAGAGAGCCCGCGCCCAAGTCGGACAAGCTCCAGTAGAGGAGGAACAGTCCGAGGATGAAGCCGAAGTCGCCTATCCTGTTGACGACGAACGCCTTCTTTCCGGCGTCCGAGGCCGATTTTTTCTCGTACCAGAAGCCGATCAGGAGGTATGAGCACAGGCCCACGCCCTCCCAACCGAGGAACATGACAAGATAGTTGGAGCCCAATACCAGCATCAGCATGAAGAAGACGAAGAGGTTCAGGTAGCACATGTACCTCCAGTACGCCTTGTCGTCATGCATGTAGCCGGTCGAGTACACGTGTATGAGGAACCCGACGCCGGTTACGATAAGGATCATGAGCGCCGAGAGCGGGTCTATGAGGAAGGCCATGTCCACGCTGAAGGACCCGCTCGCTATCCAGGAGAAGAAGGAAACGACGACCGACCTCTCGGTCGCGGGCAACAGCATGAGCTTATAGAACGTGCATATTGACACGACGAAGGCCGCGGCCATGACGAGGCACGCGATGAGCCCCACCGCCCTCTTCGGGAGCTTGGACCCTATAACCCCGTTTACGGTCGCGCCCAGGAGCGGCAGGAGCGGTATCAGGAATACGAATTCCATCGTTAACCCCTCATCTCGTCAAGCTCGTCGACGTAGGCCGTCTGGCGCCGCCGGTACACGGCGACGAGTATGGCAAGGCCTATGGCCGCCTCGGCCGCCGCTATGGTGATGCTGAATACGACGAATATCGTCCCGTTCAGGTTCTGGAGGAAGTACGAGAACGCCGCGAGGCTGATGTTCACGGAGTTGAATATGAGTTCGAGCGACATGAGCACTATGATGATGTTCCTGCGGAGCAGCACCCCGGCGATGCCCACGAGGAACAGGATGAAACTCAGGACCAGGTAGTGTGTGAGTGTAAGCGCCATCAGCCCTTGTTCTCCTTGCCCTGCCCGCTCATGACGAGGACGACCGCGCCGATAAGCGCTATCAAAAGCAGGATGGATACTATCTCGAACGGGAATATGTAGCTCGTGTAGAGCGACTTCCCTATGACCTCGGTGTTTTTCATAAGCGCCGGCTCGTCAAAAGGCCCGAGCGGCGCGGTTATCTTTCCGGATACTACGAGTATCCCCATGACGACGAAGAGCCCGGCTATGGCGGCAAGCGCAGGGACCGTCTGGCCGTGGAAGCGCTCCCTGAACTGCTCTCTCCCGATGTCGAGGACGAGGACCGCGAAAAGGAACAATACCATTATCGCGCCTACGTAAATGAAGAGCTGCACCGCGGCCAGGAACGGCGAACGGAGCAGTATGTATATCGCCGCGACCTGCAGGAAGCAGACGATCAGGTAGAAGGCGCTGTGGACCGGGTTCCTAACGGAAATCACCAGCACCGCTGAAACGACCGCCGCTATGGCAAACATGTAGAAGAAAAACTGCTCCATCACCCTTCTCTTTCCTTGGCAGGCCGCACAAGAAGTCCACCTGCTTTATTGTCATCGGCGCTCGTAACTGCGGCGTACAAAAGAGTACGCCTCGCTCCGATGCTTTTTGCGCAACCTGAACAAAATCAGTTCCTGCGACCGTTAAAGCGGCCTCTTCCTCGTATTCGAGAGGTCCACCTTAACCTTTATGCCCCTCTTGGAGCGGAGGAACTCGGACTTCGCTATCACCCCGCCCTCGAACGACTCGGGGACCTGTACGGGTTTCAGGAGATCTTCCCTCTGCCTTACCGTGCAACTCAAGTCCGTGCAGGCGAGCTCGTATTCGCGGCTCAAGCGCACCGCGCGCGTCGGGCACGCGTCCTCGCAGTACCCGCAATACAGGCACCTGACAAGGTCTACCTTCCAGACCTTCGCAACCCTGTCGGCGATGCCCCTGCCGGTGTCGTCCTCCATCGGGATGACGGTTATGCACTGGGTCGGGCAGGCCTTGGAGCATAGCTCGCAGGCCACGCATAGCTCCTTGCCTGTCTCGGTCCTGTTCAGCGTGTGGACGCCCCTGAAACGCCTGTACGGGACCCACTTCTCCTCGTCCGGGTACTTGTGCGTGATCGACTTCGACACGTTGTACCCGAGCGTGACCGTAAGGCCCTTCACGAAATCCGTAAAGAGGACCCTTTTTATAAGTTCAAGTATGCGGCCCTTGTCTTCTGCCATTTTGCCTGTCCCTAAAGGTAAAGCCTCATGAGGCCGGTTGCGAGCACGTTAACGAGCGAGAGCGGCAAAAGTATCTTCCATCCTATGTTCATCAGCTGGTCGTATCTGTACCTCGGGAGCGTAAACCTTATCCACATGAACAGGTAGATGAAGAACGCCACCTTGGCCATGAACCAGAATATCGGCGGTATCGGGAGCGGGATGCTGAAGGGCGCGTTCCACCCGCCGAAGAAGAGTATCACCGCGAGGACCGATACCGTCACCATGGCTATGTATTCCGCGAGCATGAAGAAGGCGAACTTCATGCCGCTGTACTCGGTGTGGAAGCCGGCCGCGAGCGTCCCCTCGTCCTCGGGCAGGTCAAAGGGCACTCTGTTTATCTCGGCGGTCGACCCTATCATGAATATGAAGAACCAGACCGGCCCGACCGGGAGGTACAATATGTTCCAGTGGAGGATGTTCCCGCCCTGCGCCCTCACTATGTCCACGAGGCTTAGGGAGTTGGCGAGCATGACTACGCCTATGACCGCGAAGCTCACCGCTATCTCATAGCTTATCATCTGGGCGGACGAGCGGAGGCCGCCGAGGAGCGAGTACTTGCTATTTGAGGCCCACCCGCCGAGTATCACGCCGTATATGCCGAGCCCGGACATCGCGAGTATGTAAAGTATGCCGACGTTCATGTCCGAGAGATAAAGCGTAAGCTCGTAGTCGAGCCCCGGTATCAATACCTTCTCTCCGAAGGGTATGGCCGCGAATACGGCAAATGCCGGCACCATCGCGAGGAGCGGCGCGATAACGAAGAGTAACTTGTCCGCCTTGTACGGGACGATGTCTTCCTTCATGAGGAGCTTGATCATGTCTGCGAACGGCTGAAGGAGTCCGTGCGGGCCGACCCTCCAGGGGCCGAGCCTCACCTGTATGTGCCCGGCTATCTTCCTCTCGAGCCAGGTGAGGGGCAACGGCAGGCCGAAGAGGACCATGGCGATGACCCAGGCCTTGACTATTATGAGTATGAATTCCAGTATGGTGGATGTATCCGGCATCATGTTCCCTGGTTTGGTCCCTGTTGCGTCTTGTCTTTCCGTCCTGCCCCGCGTCGCGGCCTCTTTAAGGCCGCGCTACCTTCTCCTGCCCCACATGTAGTTGACCATCTCTATGTAGCGCGAGTTCATGCCGCGCACGATCGCGTGTATGGTAAATACGATGTTCTTCAGTAGCTTGTATATTATTCTGGGGTTCCCGTCCACGAGGGTCTCGAAGTCCGCCTTCTCCATCATGTAGGTCTCGATGTCGGAGACGGCCACTATCGTCGCCGACCGGGGCCTGCCGTCAAGGAAGCTCATCTCTCCGAATATGTCCCCGTCCTTCATTATGGTGAGCGTGAAGAGCTCCCCGTCGGGGGCCGTCTTGCAGGCCTTCACCTCGCCCTTCTTTATCACATAGATCGACGCCCCGTCCTCGGACTCCTTGAATATCGTGTCTCCGAGCTTGAAGTCCTTCTTTTTCACGACGTTCGCGACAATCGTGAGCTCGGTGTCAGAAAGATCCGAGAAGAAAGCGAGCTCCCTCAAAAGCTTGGGGTCTACCATGATCGTCCCTCCGATTTAGGCGGACAAGCCGCCTCTTCAGTTTCCTTAATGCCGCGTATGCGTCTGAGAGCCGGGCCTGAACGCCTGTCTCTACCCGGGGGCCTCCGTTTTACCCGCCCCCCCCCGCCCCCCGGCAAGCCGCCGGTCATGCCCTCGTTATGCTAACCATCGGCGGGCCTTCGCCGCGCCGGAGGAACCTGTTAACCGGACAGTCCTCGAAGTTCTCGGCGAGGAAGGCGTGAGCGTTCTTCGAGCCCCTCGCGGTCCTCAAAGTCACGACAGCCGCGTAGTCCTTTGATTTGACCCTTACCCTGTCCCCGTTCTTAAGCCCGAGTGAGGCCGCGTCCTCCTCGCTTATCTCGACGACAGCCGCTTTGAGGAGCCCGGAGAGGGTTTCAGACCTCATCGTGCCTTTCCCGGAGTGGAAGAGGTGGTTGCCGGTGATCAACCTGAACGGGTACTCGGCGCTTTCAGCGGAAGGCTTTTGGGCAAACTCCTTAGCCTCAAGATCGGACGCGCCGGCTCCCTGCACGAGCGCTTCTTTACTGTCGAGCCTGTTGTCGCTGTTCTTCTTGTTGTTGAAGGCGAGCGACACATTGGAGTACATGCGGTTTCCGGACCGTATCTCGTCGAGCGCCAGCACGAAGTTCTTGGGGCCGAAGGACGGGTCGAACCTCTCGCCTATCGCCCTTATTATGTCGAGGTCGGGCTTTGCCTTGCCGGGAGGGTGCATGAGCCTCCTTATTGCCTGGGCCCTGCCCTCCTGGTTCGTGAACGTCCCTTCCTTTTCTCCGAACGCCGCGCCCGGGAGCACGACGTGAGCGAATTTCGCGGTATCCGTCATGAAGGTGTCCTGGACCACAAGGAACCTGGCTCTTCCGAGGGCGGCCGTCGCAACGCCCTCGTCAGGGTACATGGAGGCGACGTCCGACCCGGCTATATAGAGGAAGTCGAGCGCGCCCTTAGAGACCGCCTCAAGCATCTCATCCGTCCCGAGCCCCTTCTGTTTGGCCCTCGCGTAAGCCGGGCCGAGCGAGGGGTGCACGCCCATCTCCCACGCCCCCCTCTGGTTCGCCCTGTCGAGGAGCGGAAGAACCGATACCTTCTTGCCCGAGGACTTAAGCAGGTCTTTTAAAAGACCGAGCTTCGCGATCCCCTCCGGGAATCGCAGGAAGTCCGTACCGGCCATTATGGCGACGGACCCGGACGACTTAAGCTTCCTTGCGAGCGACTCAACGGCCTCTCCGTCCACGCCGGCCTCGGACGTAACGGAGGCGAGCCTTCCGGACGCCATGTCCTCAAGCCCTCCCGTACCGGCGACCCTCGCCGAGTTGAAAGAGAGTATGACGGACTCAAGCAGAGCGCCGGCTTTCCCCGCCGTATGCCTTATCTTCAAGTTGGCCGAGCTGTCGAGCTTCATGGCGCGGGGCGAGGCTATGACGAGGTTCATCCTCCTGCCTGCGCTTATCCGCCTTATTATATAATCCGTTACCGGGTTCTCATCCGACACTTGTGAGCCGATGACGATTACGGTCTCGGACTCCATGCAGTCGAAGACCGATACGCCGCCTGCGTCCATCGAGGCGGCCTTGATGAACGCTTCGACCGCGTCTGGGTCCCATCTCGCGCTCGAATCTATATTGGCGCTCCCGAATACGTTCCGGAAGAGCTTCTGAAAGAGGTATAGTTCTTCGTTCGTCAGCCTCGGAGAGGCGATACCTCCGATCCTCTCGCCGTCGGACGGGACGTTATCCTTTATGACGGCGAGCGCCTCCTGCCATGAGGCGGGCTCGAGCTTCCCGAACCTTCTTACGAGCGGGGTTTTGAGCCTCTCGGCGCGCGTCATGGAATCATTGCCGAACCTTCCGCGCGCGCAGAGCGTTTCGCTGTTCAGCCCCACCCCGAACTGGGCCTTCGACCTTATGAGTACGCCGTCCCTCTCCTCGATAACCATCCTGCAGCCCGTGGCGCACCACTGGCAGATGGTGTCCGCCCCTTTAAGGTCCCAGGGCCGGGTCTTGTACCTGTACGGGAGCCTCATGAAACACCCGACCGGGCAGACCTCTATGCAGTTGCCGTCCTGGTCGCAGTCGAGGAAGTGCCTGAAAAAACTCGTCTCCTCCTGGTGGTCGCCCCTGCCGAGCGCGCCCAAAACGTTGGCGCCGACGACCTCCCTGCAGACGCGGACGCACTTCAGGCACTGGACGCACCTGTTCGAGTTCTTTATTATGACGGGGCTTAGGGCGTAGTCCTTTTCCTGGAACTTGAACTTGGGTTCGGCGTGCCTGCCCTTGTGCGGGCCGTACTTGTAGACCATGTCCTGGAGCTCGCACTCGCCGCCCTTGTCGCACACAGGGCAGTCGAGGGCGTGGTTGGCAAGGAGAAATTCGAGCATCGAGGCGCGCGCGGACATTACCGTCGGCGTCTCGGTGTTTATGGCCATACCGTGGAGGACGGGCGTCACGCACGAGGGCTGGAGCTTCCTCTGCCCCTCTATCTCGACGAGGCACATCCTGCAGGAACCAATGCCGACGAGGTCCGCCTGGTAACAGAAGGTCGGTATCTCGTATCCGGCGTGCCGCGCCGCGTCGAGGATGAGCGTATTATCCTCTACCGTTATCTCTTTTCCGTTTATCTTTACCGTTACCATTTATCCCTGCTTACGACGCCATGCACCGTTTGTGGTCTATGTGGAACTGGAACTCTTCCCTGAAGTTCTTAAGGTGCCCCCGGAGGGCCATCACCGCGCCGTCGCCGAGCGGACAGAAGGTCCTGCCGAAGATGTTCGTACAGAGGCTCTCAAGCAACTCTATGTCGCCGGGGTTCCCCTCGCCGTGCTCTATCCTCTTTAATACCCTTGTAAGCCAGGGCGTGCCGTCCCTGCACGGGGTGCATTTGCCGCACGACTCGTGGCTGAAAAACCTGTTTATTATGTAAGCCGACTTTACCATGCAGGCCGACTCGTCCATAACGATGACCGCGCCCGAGCCCAACATCGACCCCTTTGCGGCAAGGGAATCGAAGTCGAGCGGCGTGTCCAGCTCCCTCGCCGTCAGGAGCGGCGCGCTGACGCCTCCCGGTATCACGGCCTTCAACGGCCTCCCTGTCAGCATTCCTCCGCAGTGGTTGAATATCAAATCCCTTACGGTCGTTCCCATCGGGAGCTCGTAGAGACCGGGCTTCTTAACGTGCCCGCTCACGCAGAACACCTTGGGCCCCGGGCTTTTCTCTGTCCCGATCTTCGAAAACCACTCCGGCCCCTTCTCGATAATCGCCGGAATGCAGGCGAGCGTCTCGACGTTGTTTATGACGGTAGGTTTCCCGTAGAGCCCGGCTAAGGCCGGGAACGGCGGCTTCTTCCTCGGTTGCGCGCGGAGGCCCTCGATGGATTCGAGAAGCGCCGTCTCCTCGCCGCAGATGTATGCCCCGAAGCCCTTGTGAACGTATATGTCGAGCGAAAAGTTCGACCCGAACATGTTCTTCCCCAGATACCCCTTGGCGTAGGCCTCGTCTATCGCGGCATCGAGCCTCCTGGCCCCGAAGTCGAACTCGCCCCTTATGTAAATGTAGGCGACGGACGCGCCTATCGCGTAGCTCGTTATCATCATGCCTTCGAGGAGGAGGTGCGGGTCGTTGTCCATTATCCCCCTGTCCTTGAAGGTCCCGGGCTCTCCCTCGTCGGCGTTACAGCAGAGGTACTTCTGAATGGTGGGGTCCTTGGGTATGAAGGACCACTTGAGGCCCGTTGAGAAGCCCGCGCCCCCGCGGCCGCGCAACCCCGAGTCCTTGACCATCTGGACGATGTTATCCGGCCTCATTTTCAAGGCCGACTGTATGGCCTTGTACCCGCCGCTGGCCGCATAGTTCTCCAGCTTGTGCGAATCGGGCTTGCCCAGGTTTTTAAGTATTATCTGTTCCATTCCGTCTTTGCTCTACGGTTATTTAAGGCCCTTTAATATCTCGTCGACCTTCGCCTCTGTCAGGTTCTCGTGAAAATCGTCGTTTATCTGCATCATCGGCGCGGTCCCGCAGGAGCCGAGACACTCGACCGTCGAGAGCGTAATCCTCTTGTCAGGCGTCGTCTCGCCTGTCTTGATGTTGAGCGTCCGCTCCATGTGCTTTATGAGGTGCTCGGCGCCCAGGAGCGAGCACGAGATGTTCCTGCATACCTGTATATGGTGCCTGCCCACGGGCTTATCGATATTGTACATCGTATAAAAGGCCGCGGCGGCGTTGACCTCGACGGATTGCATCTCGAGGATAACGGCTATCTCGTCCATGTCGGCCTTCTCGAGGTGCCCCCCGCGCGCCTTCTGTGCGGAACGGAGCGCGTCCATCACAGCGGAGCGTTTGTTCGGG
The DNA here is from genome assembly GCA_001797465.1 of Deltaproteobacteria bacterium GWB2_55_19. Lineage (GTDB taxonomy): Bacteria > Desulfobacterota > GWC2-55-46 > GWC2-55-46 > GWC2-55-46 > GWB2-55-19. Next base: position 51,930 of record MGPQ01000014.1, read on the forward strand.
TACTTCCTGAGGGCCTTCTCTATCTCTTTTTTCGCTTCTTCTGAAAGCATGGCCTTGCCCTTATTTATTATTCCTTATTACTTGTCGCACTCGCCGAAGACCGGGTCGAGGCTCGATACTATCGCGACGACGTCGGCCAGGTATCTCCCCTTCGACATGTGGTTTATGGTCTGGAGGTTGTGGAACGACGGCACGCGGAGCTTCAACCTGTATGGCTTTTCAGACCCGTCGCTCACTATATATACCCCGAGCTCGCCCTTCGGCGCCTCTATGGCGGAGTAGACCTCGCCCTTCGGGGCCTTGAACCCCTGCGAGACGTATTTGAAGTGGTGAATGAGGTTTTCCATGTTCTTATAGACGTCGGGCTTGGGCGGAGGCACGAGCCCCGGCATGTCCACGTTGAACGGGCCTTCGGGGAGGTCCCTCAAGGCCTGTTTTATTATCCTCATCGACTGCTTTATCTCCTCGAACCTGACGTTATACCTGTCGAGGCAGTCGCCGTTCTCTCCCAAAGGCGTATCGAAGTCGAACCTGTCGTAGACGAGATACGGCTCGTCCTTCCTTATGTCCCACTTGACGCCGCTTGCGCGTAGCGCCGGCCCGCTGAGGCCCAAGGCGATAGCGTCCTCGCCGGTAATAACGCCGACGCCCCTGTTCCTCTGTATCCATATCCTGTTGCCGAGGAGTATCTTCTCGTACTCGTCCATCCTCTTCGGGAGGAGTTCGAGGAGCCTCTTGATCGACTCCTTGATGGAATCCGTGAAGTCGTACCTTACGCCGCCGACGCGAAGATAGCTGAGCGTCATCCTCGCGCCGCAAATCTCCTCGAATATGTCGAGGACTATCTCCCGTTCCCTCATCGCGTACAGGAGTATGGTCATGGCGCCGAGATCGAGCGCCCACGCCCCGAGCGCGAGCAGGTGTCCCGCGATCCTCGATAGCTCGGCTGAGATGACCCTTATGTATTTGGCCCGTTCGGTTATCTCTATGCCGAGGAGTTTTTCAACCGCCATCACGTACGCGAGGTTATTGGACATCGCGCACATGTAGTCGAGCCTGTCGGTGTACGGGACGAACTGGTGGTATAGGAGGTTCTCGGCTATCTTTTCGGTCCCCCTGTGGAGGTAACCGATATCCGGCTCCACGTTGAGTATCTTTTCGCCCTGGAGGTCGAGGATGAGGTGAAGGACCCCGTGGGTGGACGGGTGCTGCGGCCCCATGTGCAGGGTCACTTCCCGTGTGGCTATTATCTCTTCGCGTTCCGTCATTTTAGAATATCAATCTATGTTTTATCGAGAACAATCTGTTTGGGGCTCCAATACTCCGCCCCTCTTTAAACGCCCGCTAAAGGCGGACCCTTAATCTTAATTTTGTTCAGGCTGCTCAAAAAGCTCCAGATGCGAGGCATCGGGGAGCGAGGCGTACTGCTTTACGTACGCCGCAACGACGAGCTTTGAGGCCGACAAAGCAGATGGACTTTTTCAGCAGGCCTGTTAAATTTCCTCCGGCTTCTCCTCGCCGTAGGGGTTATACCTGTCCTTGTACCCCCGGAGCGGATAGTCCTTCCGGAGCGGATGCCCCACCCAGTCGTGGGCAAGATAAATCCTCTTCATGTTCGGGTGTCCCTCGAAGACTATCCCGAACATGTCGTATACCTCGCGCTCTGGCCAGTCAGCTCCGGGCCAGAGGTGCGTCACAGACGGGACCGCTTCATTCTCGGCGACCCTGACCTTTACCCTTATACGGTGTTTTCTCTGTATGGAATAGAAGTGATAGACGACCTCGAACCTCGGGGTCTCCCTGAAGTAATCGACGCCGAGGACGTCGCAGAGGAAGTTCATCCTGAGGTCAGGGTCGGTCTTCAGGAAGTTGCAGACCGCGCGGAGCGACTTTATGTCGACGAGGTGCGTGACCTCGCCCTTGTAGACGGTCGTCTCGATGATGTCGTGCCTGAAGTTGTCCTTGACCTTCTTTATGAGGAGGTCTTCGGTTATGGCATGCTTCATAACGAGATATTCCTCTCCTCAAGTATGAAGGGGTTTTCCTTCTTTATCTTCTCCATGAGCTGGAGAAAGCCGAAAAGGAGCGCGTCCGGCCTCGGCGGGCAACCGGGGATGTAAACGTCCACCGGGACGACGAGGTCGGTCCCCTGGACGACGGCGTAGGTGTTGTACGGCCCCCCGGCGGAGGCGCACCCGCCCTGGGCTATGACCCACCTCGGCTCCGGCATCTGGTCGTAGAGCTTCTTTACAGCCGGGGCTATCTTCTTTGTCATGGTGCCGGCGACGACCATAACGTCAGACTGCCGGGGAGACGGCCTGAATACAATGCCCAGGCGGTCGGTGTCGTAGCGCGAGCACCCGGCCGCTATCATCTCGATCGCGCAACAGGCGAGCCCGAAGGTCATCGGCCAGAGGGCGGAGGAGCGCCCCCAGTTGACGACGTCGCCTACGACAGCGTTGTGCTTCACCGTCTTGACGAGCGGGTTGTTCCTTATGACGTCCGCTATGGACTCGAGGGTCGTGAAGAGTAGCGATTCCTCGAGCGGGTTTCTTTCGTCCATGAGAGCCTTGCTTTATATATTAATGTCCTTGTTTTTAAAAATAATACAAATAAAGCGCCGGGCTAAACCCATTCGAGCGCGCCCTTTACCCAGGCGTATATGAGCCCGACGGCGAGGATAGCGATGAATACGACCATCTCAACAAAAATGAACGCGGATAGGGCCTTTTCGGAGAGTATCACGGCCCAGGGAAAAAGGAAGAGTGTTTCGACGTCGAAGACGATGAAGAGTATGGCGATGATGAAGAAGTGGACCCTGAAGTGGCCCGTGTTCGCGTCCCCCACGGGCTCCATGCCGCACTCCCACGGGGAAAGTTTTTCCCTGTAGGGGTTGGACGGGCGGAATACGAAGCTCATGAAAAGGGCCCCGATTGCCATGACGGTCGCGATGCCGATCATCACCAGGATAGGGAGATAAGAGAACAGCATCGTAAGGCCCCTTTGTCGTTTCTACAACGGAGTATTGTAAAAAGTGCTAATTGTTACGATAAGATCGGCCAGGGTAGAGGGCAAGATAAAACAACCACAGGGATTTGTCAAGGGGAAAATGTATACAGTATACAGTTCAGGTGAATGGGCGTGCGGGTATGCGCCAAAGAGGGGTGCGTTGGGCCGTAACTCGCTGTTTTATAATACAATCTATCGTTATCAGAGCTTAAAAAGGTCTCTCCTCCTGTCCTTTATAATGTCGTTCAACGGGGTTATCCTCTTCTTGCGTGCGTCCTGAGGGTCAACTTCCATTACCCTTGCCTCGGCCCTCCACCCGCCGGCCCTGTAAAGGACGGCCCCGTCCGGGGCTACGATCTGGCTTGAGCCTATGAACTTAAGGGGCTTGCCCGCCACCCTCTCCTCTTTCCCCACCCTGTTGGCGGTGATGGAAAAGACCCTGTTCTCAAGGGAGCGCGTCTTCATCGCCTCCGGGCAGTACGGGAGCACCAGGTTCGAGGGCTGGCATATGATGTCCGCGCCGAGGAGCGCGAGAGTCCTTGCCACCTCGGGAAAGACCCAGTCAAAGCATATCATCATCCCGACCCTTGCCCTGCCCGCCTTCTGGACGGAAAAGGGCCTGTCGCCGGGCGTGAATATCTTACGCTCGTCCCAGAAGAGGTGCGCCTTCCTGTATAGGCCGACTACACCCTTCGGGCCTATGAGGACGGATGAGTTGTACGCCCTCTTGCCTTCCTTCTCGGCAAGCCCGGCCACGATGTGCATCCGCTTCTTTCTGGCGAGTTCTCTCAGCCTCCCCACTGCGTAGCCGTTGTCTATCTCCTCGGAGAGTTTGAGTAGCTCGGCCTTGTTACGAAACTGGTATCCGGTGGAGAACAGCTCAGGCAGGACGATGAGGTCGCAATCGAGCTTTTCTATCTCACCCGCCGCGTCTTCGGTGTTCTTCCTTATGTCGCCGAAAACCGGCCTTGTCTGCAGAAAACCTATCTTCATATCACGCGCCTCGACCTTGACCTTCCCTCGGTGGGAGGGTGTGAACCTTTTAGCTCCCCCTTTCTAAAGGGGGATTGAGGGGGATTTTAAAATACCATGCAGGGGGCGAGGAAGAAGGGCAAATGACGTTGGGTTACGCCACGCTAACCCAACCTGCTACGCGACTATACCAAGGAGAGGGGAGGCTCGCTCCCCTCTCCGCCCGTTGAAACCCTTAGCGGCAGCAACCCGACTTCTTCGTCGTCTTCTTCGCGGTGGTCTTCTTTGCCGCCGTCGTCGTCTTCTTCTTTACAGGCTTCTTTGCGGTTGCCATTGTTTCCTCCTTAAGGTTGTATTCCGTTCAAAAACCCTTGTACTACAATATTTTTTTATCACTAATGCGAAAATGTGTCAATACGAAATCACCCTTTCCGGCACTGCCCGCTTGCAGAAGACGGGTTTGTATGTTAACTTGAAAAAATTATTTCTTATTGCAAGAGGTGCGAAGCATGTCTATCACGAAAAAGGACGTACTCCATGCGGCGGATCTCGCCCGACTAGAGCTCACAGCTGAGGAGCAGGACCTCTACACGGAACAGCTCTCGCGCATACTCAACTATGTGGAAAAACTCTCCGAGCTCGATACGACTGGTATCGCACCGACGACCTACACGGTGCCTTTGAAGACCGTAATGCGCGCGGATGAATCCAGACCGTCTCTTCCGCACGAGGAGGCGCTCTCGAACGCGCCGGACTCCGACAAGGACTGCTTTAAAGTACCCAGGATAATCGAATAAGGAATCCCAAGGAGCCTGCAATTGGACCTCAACTCTCTTACCATACACGCGCTCTCGGAGAAGCTCTCGAAAAAAGAGGTCTCCTCTGTCGAGGCGACAAAGGCGTACCTTGAAAGGATCGGCGCGGTCGACGACAAAATCAAGGCGTTCCTCATCGTCACCGCAGACGAAGCGTTAAAGCAGGCCGAAGAGGCCGACAAGAGACGCGCACAAAACAATAATATAACGCCGCTGACCGGCGTCCCGATTTCCGTAAAGGACATATTCTGCACAAAGGGAATAAGGACCACATGCGCCTCGAAAATCCTCGCTGGCTTTGTCCCGCCTTACGACTCTACCGTCGTCGCGAGGCTTAAGGACGCGGGCGCGGTCATACTCGGCAAGAACAACATGGACGAGTTCGCTATGGGCTCCTCAACTGAAAACTCGGCGTTCCAGAAGACCGCGAACCCCTGGGCGCTGGACCGGGTCCCCGGCGGCTCGTCGGGCGGCTCCGCGGCGTCGGTTGCGGCGCTTGAATGCGCGGCCTCGGTCGGCACCGACACCGGCGGCTCGATAAGACAACCCGCGGCGCTCTGCGGGGTCGTTGGGTTTAAGCCCACCTACGGGAGGGTATCGAGGTTCGGGATGATCGCCTTCGCGTCGTCCCTCGACCAGGCCGGCCCGTTCACGAGGGATACAATAGACTCCGCCATCATGCTGAAGGCAATGGCTGGCTTTGACCCAAGGGACTCGACCTCCATCGACGCGCCTGTGCCGGACTATCTCTCTGAAATAGAAAAGGGTGTGGCAGGCCTCAAGATCGGCATACCGAAGGAATACTTTATCGAAGGGATGGACGCGGAGGTAGAGGCCTCCGTCAGGGAAGCGCTTAAAATCCTCGAGAAGGAAGGCGCCGTCCTCGTTCCGGTCTCTCTGCCGCACACCGAGTACGCCGTCGCCGTCTATTATCTTGTAGCCACCGCCGAGGCCTCGAGCAACCTCGCGAGATTCGACGGCGTAAAGTATGGTCTCCGCGTAAACGAATCTGGCAACCTCCTCGACATGTACAAGAAAACAAGGGACAGCGGCTTCGGTGGCGAGGTGAAGCGGAGGATAATGCTCGGCACCTACTCGCTCTCCGCCGGTTACTATGACGCGTACTACAAGAAGGCGTCTGAAGTCCGCACCCTCATAAAGAACGATTTTGAGACGGCGTTCAAGGCCTGCGACATTATCGCGACGCCGACGACTCCGACGCCCGCCTTCAGGTTCGGGGAAAAGGTCGCGGACCCGCTCACCATGTATCTTTCCGACATATTCACTATTTCGTGCAACCTCGCGGGCATCCCCGGCGTCTCTATTCCGTGCGGGTTCACGAAAGAGAACTTGCCCATAGGCCTTCAGATACTCGGGAGGCCCCTCGATGAGACGACAGTGCTCCGGGCCGCGCGCGCCTACGAGCGCGCGGCAGGCTGTACGTTACAGGCCCCGGCGCTTTAGTCTCTTTGTCGTTTTACCTCCCCTCCCCTTATATTTAATATCGGGAGGGGATAGAGGGGAGGGTGAAATCTTCTTAAGTGCCGCCTCCTTCAGGGATAAATGCCTCGGCTATAAATATATTACCCTAAAAAGAACAAGAAGAGGATTATCAAGGGATGAAATACGAAACCGTCATAGGTCTTGAGGTCCACGCACAGCTCCTTACCGAGTCCAAGCTCTTCTGCGCCTGCTCGACGAAGTTCGGCTCCGGTCCCAACACTCAGGTCTGCCCGGTCTGTCTGGGCCTGCCAGGAGTCCTCCCGGTATTGAACGGAAAATCAGTCGAGTTCGCGGTAAAGATGGCCCTTGCGGTCAACTGCAGCGTTAACGCGAAGAGCGTATTCGCGAGGAAGAACTACTTCTACCCGGACCTGCCCAAGGGCTACCAGATATCCCAGTACACCGAGCCGCTCGCCGAGCGCGGCTACCTCGACATAGACACGAACGGCGGCAAGAGGATAGGGATAACCCGCATACACATGGAAGAGGACGCGGGCAAGCTCCTCCACGGCGAAGGGCCGGAGGACTCCGGATCGAGCTTCGTCGACCTCAACAGGGCCGGGGTGCCTCTTATAGAGATAGTCTCAGAGCCCGACATGCGCTCGGCGGACGAGGCGCAGGCCTATCTGAAATCGCTCCGCGACATCATCGTCTACCTCGAAATTTGCAGCGGCAACATGGAGGAGGGGAGCTTCCGTTGCGACGCGAACGTCTCCATCAGGCCCGTCGGCGCCGAAAAACTCGGCACAAAGGCGGAGCTTAAGAACATGAACTCCTTCAAGTTCGTGAAAGAGGCGATAGAGTACGAGGTAGAGCGGCAGATTGACGTAGTCGAATCCGGCGGCAAGGTCGTGCAGGAGACCCGCCTCTTTGATTCGGCCAAGGGCATAACGGCGTCCATGAGGTCGAAGGAAGAGGCGCACGACTACCGCTACTTCCCTGACCCCGACCTCCTCCCGCTTGTGGTAAGCGATGACCTGATTGAAGGGCAGAGAAAGACCCTCCCCGAGCTCCCGGAGGCGAAAAGGACACGGTTCATAAAGGACTACTCCATCCCGGCATACGACGCTGGCGTGCTCACGGCATCCAGGGACCTCGCCAATTATTATGAAGAGGTCGTAAAGGCCACCAATGAACCGAAGGTCTCCTCCAACTGGGTCATGGGCGAGCTGCTGCGCCTTCTCAAGGAAGACGCGCGTGACGTGAGAGACTGCGCCGTCACCCCCGCTTCCATCGCCGGGCTGATCGAGATGATAAAAAATGGCGGGATAAGCGGCAAGATGGCAAAAGAGGTCTTCGAGGCGATGTACAAGACCGGGAAAACGCCGCAGGAGATAGTGAAGTCCACGGGCATGGCCCAGATATCGAACGAAGACGAGCTCTCAAGGATAATAGACGATGTCATCACCCGGAACCCGGATAACTTCGCAAGGTACAAGGCCGGGAGAGTACAGCTCTTCGGGTTCTTTGTCGGCGAGACGATGAAGGCGACAAAGGGACAGGCGAACCCCCAGGTGATAAACAAGCTCCTCAAGGAAAAACTCGATAAGTAAAGGTCTCTCGATTTTAAAAACCCAAAAGGCCCGGCTTTAGCCGGGCCTTTTGGGTTTTTAATCCATTGATAGGCTGGACTAACAAGCACCGCCTTATTTTCCAGGTTCCATAAAGCCCTTTGCGCCCTGCCGGGCTCTTTTGGGCATGGGATTCGCTCGCTTTCTCCCTCTCCCTCCCGCTATGCGCGGGGCCAGAGTTCTTCGGAAGCTATTGAGGTTAGAGTAAACGAATCGTCTCGATACGAACTTTGCCCGTCCGGCGAGGACCGCTCGCGCGCCCCTTGAGCGCTTCGCGTCTAATCTACCCCGGCGCGCTCGCCTCTTCCTCCCTTAGGCTTCGCTCACCCATGCCCGGTATTTTTGAAAAACACAAAATTTTTCCTTTTAACCCTTCCTCGACTCAAAAACCCCCGCCAACACCAACGCCCCACCGCCTAAAAAAAGCGCAAAGAGAAATACGCCGGGGGCGAGCCCGGCCTTGAGCCCCAGAAGGGCGTTAAGGAACCCGAGCCCCAGTAGCACGCTCCCGAAAAACTTCTTTCCCGCGCCTCTCCTCCTCATCCCCTGTACCTTGACTTAAGCTCAGCCATCACTTCCGGCGTTATCTCTGAGAGCCCCTTAGCGCTTGCGTACCTCTCGACGCCCTTCTTGACCATCGGCCTTAAAAACACGGGGACCTTTGAAAGCCTCTCGACAGCCCCTTCGGTCCACAGAGGCTCACCTTTATTCAAATCGGCCCTGCCATTCGGCTCATACGAGCACCACGCGTCCTCGCCCATGATGTCCCCTGTATCAGCGAGGGCGCGCGCCCTGCAACCGCCGCATGTTTCAGAGAACTCGCAGTCCTTGCACCTGCCCTTAAGGGCAGGAGAGGCGAGGAGCTTAAACGACGCGTCCCCCGCGATTATCTCGGCGACGGAAAAATCCCTCAGGTTCATCGATTGATCCGTTACAGGCATGTACGGGCACGGGGTCACAAAACCCTCCGGGGATATCCTCAAATATCCTTTTCCCGCTACGCACCCGGAAGTCCCTGCTGAGAGCGCCGATTGAGGCGGGGCGAGCCTCAATATGTGCGGGGCGCATCTCGCGCGCGCCGCACCCCCTTCGCCGGAGAGCGCTACAATCTCTTTCAGCGCCCCTTCGTATTCGGAGGGGCTTATGTCGCTCATCCGCTCCCCCCTCCCCGTGCATACGAGGAAGAAGAAGTGGACGGCGCGCGCGCCCTTAAGAGTCCCGAACGAGGCGATCTCGCGCAACTCGCGGAGGTTCTCCTTCACGACCGTCGCGTGAAGCTGAAAGTCTATCCCGGCGTCCTTCAGATACCCGAGCCCTTCTATCGTCTTTTGCCACGCGCCTTGCACGCCCCGGAATCCGTCGTGAAAGGCAGGCTCTATCGAATCGACGCTTACGCCCGCGCCCTTCACGCCGCTCTCACGGATACGCCCTGCCGCCTCTCTATCTATGAGCGTGCCGTTGGTGCCGAGAACTACCGTAAGCCCCTTGCGGGAAGCGTATGACGCGACCTCATAAATATCGGGCCGGAGGAGCGGCTCGCCGCCGGTAAGTATCAGCATCGCTCCCGGCGCGCCAACTGCAATTTTATCGACAAGCGCGCGGGCCTCGGCGGTCGAGATGTCGTCTCTCCCATCGAGCTCCCCTGCGTCGAGATAGCAGTGGGCGCATTTAAGGTTGCACCTTTTAGTGATGTTCCAGGAGATGAGAAAGGGTTTTTGGGATGCGTCCATCATCTTCCGAGGCGCTCCCTGACCTTCCTCATGAATTGAGGGGTGATAACCGCGACACCCTCCTTTTTCGCCGCGTCCTCGGCCATCTTCTTGACGAGGGCGCGCACGAAAGACGGGATGGACGAGAGTATCTTCTCAGCCTCAACGTCCCACTCCGCCCCTGAGGCAAGGGCCTCAGGCAACGCCGCCTCTCTCGACGTTATGAGTATGTTGCACGGCGCCTCTCGCAAGCAGTTCTCTGTAGTAGCCCCGATATCGAGCGCCTCCGTCGCGTGAACGCCAGTACGACCGAGCGCGAGGATAAAAGGGCTCTCTGTCTGACAATACCTAATTATCTCTGTTGAGGCCTTGCCTGAAAGGAGTGTCGTCTTGAGGGTTACCCCCGCGTCGCCGGCCATCTTCGCGGCGCTCTCAAGGTGGCCTGCGTAGATCCTGGCGAGCCCCTTGTCTATTATCTCGTCGTGGAGCTTTTCCTGCTCTTTGAAGCGGAAGATTCTGCCCGCCTCATCGGATAACACCCCGGCTATGGACCGGAACGCGGTCCTGTGGAAGTCGGGGTCGAACGCGCTCAGGGCCTCTACACCTGTATTAAAGACCTTCGAGAGACGGATAGCCGCGTTCAATGCCCCAAAGGACGCTCCACTCCCGTCTATCGCGGCGATTATATCGCCCGAAAGCCCGGAGTATGACGCGTCCTTCATTATGAGTATGTCGGTCTTTATGCGCCTCGCCGCACGCTCAACAACGGACCCTATCCTGGAGAGATCGGTCTTTCCGAGCCCGTGCGCGCCCATTACCACGAGGTCGTAGGCGTTCTCTTCCGCCTCCCTGACAATCTCCTCGAAGTTCTTGCCTTCCCTGCTGACGCCAGCGGCCGCGAGCCCCGCGGTTTCGGCCCGCGCGAGGAACGGCGCGAGGTAAGAGTCCGAGATGATCTTGAGCCCCTGTTCTATGAGCCCCTCGTGCACATCCCTCTGCCCCTTCAACTTGTCTTCCGTCCTGTACTCGGGAGGGAGCCCGTCTTCCATCTCCCTGAACCTCTCGCTATGGAGACGGGCCGCATAGACGTGACAGCCCGCGACGATTGAGCGCGAGGCGTCGGCGATAGTCAACCCGGCCTCCACGCCTGCGTTGGCGTAGTCCGAGTTATCAAGGCAGAAGAGTATCTTTCTATACATACGCCATATCCTATCACAACTCCAGCGAACAAAAAAAGCGGGGCAAAGCCCGCTTTCATCACATCACCCGTGCCATTGCGAGCGAGCGCCCCCCCTCTTTTGACAATCAACCCCTTGAGATTGCCTCTTCTTTTACCTCCCCTCCCCCGGTCCGATAGTCGGGAGGGGATAGATAGGTTTACATGTCATTCCCGAGGCTTTTATCGTAAACCCAGCTCTAAAAAACTGAGGTCATGCAGACATACGGGTATGCAATGGTCTCCTTGAGGGAGAGGCTCACGTGGGGTCTCTCTCAAAACAGCCTTATCTGCCCTGACACAGCAAGCCCCGGGTCCTCGGCCTTCCCGAATATATCTATCTTCCCGAACACTCCGTCAAACCCCGGGGTTATGCCTATGTCGCCGCTACGCACCTTTGAGACGGCTTCCGCGACCCGCTCTCCCGCAAGCCTTTCAATATCGGCAATCTCCATGTCGAGGAGTATGGCAAACTCGCTCCCCGCCTCGGCAATCATCCTCCTGTATTCCTTCTGGACTTTTTTTGACGAAGGGCCCACCTCGAAGGCCTCAGAGAGTATCTCGTCAAGCGGCACCATCGCTCGCGAGGGTACGGCGTTCGGCGGCTTATACCCCGCGGGCCTGTCCGAGAGTTCCTCTACCCTGGACATGACGCCGACGGTCAGCCCCTTGTGGCAGACCGGACAGAGCCTGGACACCTTTAGCGTCTCTTCCGGAGAATACAAAACCCCGCATTCCCTGTGTCCGTCGTAGTGGTACTTGCCCTCTTCGGGGTAGAACTCGACGGTATAGAGGAAACGCTTCGCGTCCTTTGTCCTGATAATTTCCGTTATCTCATGGTACGAGGGCGCGCAGTCAAAGACATTGGCTTCTCTGCCGAGCTTCGAGGGCGAGTGCGCGTCCGAATTCGATATGAGCGTGATGTCATCGAGCGCGGAGAGCCTCCGGTTCATCTCAGGGTTCGAAGACAACCCTGTTTCGATCGCCCGTACATGCGCGGCGAGGTCTCCGAAGCACTCCTCTATCGAATCGAACCCGGACTTCGACCCGAATATCGAGAACCACGGCGTCCATGCGTGCGCTGGTATGAGCATCGCCTCGCTTGACGCGTCGAGGACGATCTTCAAAAGGTCTTTTGCGCTGAAACCGAATATGGGCCTGCCGTCGGACTTTACGTTGCCGAGCCTCCCGAAAGCGGAGTTCATCTTACGCGCCGCATCGATTGACGGCGCCAGGATGAGGGAGTGCATCTTCCTCACCCTCCCCCCCTGAGAGAATATGTTGCTCACCTCGGCGGTGAGCATGAAACGCGCGCCGCCGCCCTTCTTAAGCGAGAAGAGCCCGTCCCCTGCAGGCTCAAGCAGTTCAAGGACAGCGGCAAAGTGCGCGGGATGGGTGAAGTCCCCGGTGCCGACGACGTCTATCCCCTTTATCCGCGCCCACTCGGCGATTACCGGCAGGGTCATATCCCTGCTCGTCGCCCGCGAGTGCTTGCTGTGTATGTGGAGGTCGGCGATGAGGCGCACTTACAGTCCCATTATATTAAATCCGGAGTCCACGTAGATAGTCTCTCCGGTGACGCCGCTTGAGAGTTCGCTCAAGAGGTAGAGCGCGGTCCTGGCCACCTCCTCCTGCGATACGTTCCGGCGTAGCGGCGACTTCGCCTCCACGACGTCCAGTATCTGCTTGAACCCGGTTATCCCCATCGCGGCGAGCGTCTTTACCGGCCCGGCCGAGATCGTGTTGATCCTTATCCCCTTGGGGCCTAAGTCCGCGGCGAGGTACTTTACGCAGGCCTCAAGCGCGGCCTTGGCCACACCCATCACGTTGTAGTTGGCTATGACCTTCTCCGCCCCGTAGTAGCTCAGGGTCACAAAAGCCCCGTTCCTGCCTTCCATCAGCGGCGAGGCCGCCTTCGCGAGCGCAACGAGCGAAAAGGCGCTGACGTCCATCGCTATCCTCCAGCCCTCCCGCGAGGTGTTCATGAACTCGCCCTTAAGCTCCTCTTTCTTCGCGAACGCGAGCGAGTGGACGAGGGCGTCAAGCCCTCCCCACTCCTCCCTGATCCTCTTGAAGACCGCCTCTATCTCCTCGTCCTTCGTGACGTCGCACGGCATTATTATCTTTGAACCCACGGACTCGGCCAAGGGCACGACCCTGGACTCCAACGCCGCCCCGGCGTAGGCGAAGGCGAGCTCCATCCCCTCTTTCTTAAGTATCTGGGCTATGTACCAGGCTATCGATTTTTCATTGGCAACCCCGAATATAACGCCTTTTCTGCCGTTCAAGAGCCCCATCGGAACCTCCGTTTAGTAGACCGATTTTTCTTCGCTATTCCCATTTCTCTACCATTAAAAGCCCGTCAATTCAACAGCTACTTTCCTGCGGGCTTGCCAACGCCCCCCTTTTCTGGTAAATTTAGAAAGTTCGTCCATAAGTGCCTGAAAAAATTGCAGAAGAGACCCGGACAGGTGTCAAAAAAGGGCGAGCCCTTAATACGCGGAGGACCGAGATGACATTCGAACATCTGGAAGAGAAAGAGGCCGTAAAGAGGGCGGCGCTCATAGAGGTGAACGGGCACAGGTTCTACTCCCTCCTTGCCGAGCGGACCGAGAGCGGCAGGGCGAAGACGGTATTTAAAAAACTCGCGGAGGACGAAAAGAAGCACCTTAAGATAATCGAGGGCAAATACTTTACCGAGGCCGGGTTCGGCGAACAGGTTACCGACGAGGAAATCGTCATAGAGGACTACCTGCACAGCATAGGCGCGGACAACATATTCACGAAACGCATAAACGTCGAGGAGCTCTTGAGGGTCGTCGACACCACCAAAAAGGCGCTAACCGTCGCGCTCGCCTCAGAGCGCCACTCGGTCAGGTACTTCGAGGACCTCTCAAAAAGGTCGAAGACCCCCGAGGGCAGGTCCATGTACAACGCGCTCGCCGACGAGGAACGCTCGCACGTGAGCGAGATAGAAGGCCTCCTCACGCTGGAGGCGTAACCGGATATGCCCGAACTCCGACTTAACCTCGTCACGCGGGAATGGGTCATCATAGCGACCGAGCGGGCCAGGAGGCCCATGGACTTCAAGAACTCGATCGACAAACGCGTACTCCCCGAGTTCCTGAAGACCTGCCCCTTCTGCCCCGGCAACGAATCGAAGACCCCCTCCGAGCGCTCGCGCCTACCTCTCGACGGCCCCTGGAAGGTGAGGACCGTGGACAACAAGTACCCGGCGCTCAGTAAAGGAGAGAAGAAACTCTCCACCGACGGGTTCCGGCGCTCGATATCGGGCGTCGGCATACACGAGGTGATCGTCGAGAGCCCGGTCCATAACCAGACGACCGCGCTCATGTCGCTCCCCGAGATAGAGGACATATTCCGGACATACAGGGCGCGGTTCATCGAGGCCCACAAGGACCCGAGGGTCGAGCACACGATACTGTTCAAGAACCACGGCGAGGACGCGGGGGTGACGATTGAGCACACGCACTCCCAGCTCGTCGCCGTCCCGGTAGTCCCCATACAGATAAGGGACCGCGTCCAGGCCGCCCTCCACTTCTTCGACGACACCGGGGAGTGCATGCTCTGCTCGATGATAAAGAGGGAGCGCGAGGAGGGGGCGAGGGTCGTACTGGAGACCGACCGCTTCCTCACCTTCGTCCCCTACGCCGCGCTCTCGCCCTTCCATACGTGGATATTCCCCAAGAGGCACTCGGCGGCGTTCTCGACAATAACGGACGAGGAGATCAAAGAGATAGCCTCACACCTGAAGGCCGTCCTGTCGAAGTTCTACTACGGCCTGGAGGACCCCGCATACAACTATGTCATAAGGTCCGGGCGCCCCCAGGACGACGGCAACGAGTACTGCCACTGGTACCTGTCGGTCGTTCCCCGCCTCACCAAGGCCGCCGGCTTCGAGCTCGGCAGCGGCATGTTCATAAACACCGTCGTGCCGGAAAAGAGCGCCGAGTTCCTGCGGTCCGTCCGCGTGGAGACGGCGCGTTGATGGCCGGACACGGGAACCCTCTGCCGACCGTCGATATAATAATCGAGCTGAACGGCGGGGTAGTATTGATAGAGAGGAAAAACCAGCCCGCGGGATGGGCCATCCCCGGAGGGTTCGTCGACGAGGGAGAGACGCTCGAGGACGCGGCCCGAAGGGAGGCGCTGGAGGAGACCTCCTTGAGCGTCCGCCTTAAATGCCAGTTGCACGCCTACTCTGACCCGAAGAGGGACCCGCGCTTCCATACGGTATCGGTCGTCTTCGTCGCCGAGGCCGACGGAGCCCCCCGCGCCGAGGACGACGCAAAGAACGCCGGCGTATTCTCCGAGACGGACCTCCCCAAAAACCTCGCCTTCGACCACGCCAGAATACTATCGGACTACTTCAGATGGAAAAAAGAAGGGTTCAAGGTATTTGAGATTGAGTAAACAGCCAAGGTTAAGTTAGCGTAGCGTAACCCAACATCTTTTGCTGGAATCCTGGCTGGCTGAGCATCTACAAAAAAAAGGGTTCAGGCTTTTTGCCTGAACCCGCAAAAAAAGAAACCTAAAAAGTTTTTATTACAATTTTAGAACAGTCAAACCGCTCATTTTTTCTCTCGGGCTACAGTATCTTTTCAAGCTCCGTAATAAGCGGCGGCAGATCTTCCGTAACGGTGCTCCATACAGTATCAATATTGATATCGTAATAGGCATGTATCAGCCTGTTCCTCATGCTTATTATGTTCTTCCACGGAATCTGCGGGAATTCGGTCTGGCATTCCTGAGACAATCTTGAGGCGGCTTCGCCTATAACCTCGATGCACCTCACAACTGCGTCCCGGCACTGGTTGTCTTTAAAAAAGTCTTCTCTGGTCTTGCTCCCCACATAACCGCGCGCGGCCCTTGCGGCTTCAAGCATGTGGCGCAGGCGTATGGCATCCTCATTACGCGGCATACTGCACCTCGGCGGACTCAACAACCTCATTGCGAAAGTATCTGCTTAAATCCTCCGGAGTCCTCAAATCAGCTTTGCGCCCAATGATTCCGCCGAGCTCTATCTCCATACCAGAGAGCGTAATAAGCCCCGGCACATGCCCTTCCTCGAACTCCACAAGCACGTCCACATCGCTTTCAGGGCCGAAGTCCTCGCGTAAAACCGAGCCGAAGAGCGACAGCTTGTGGATATGATTCCGACGGCAAAACTCGGCGATCTTTTCTTTAGGAATATCTATATGCGCTTTGGCCATAAGGTTATAACTCCAGCTTAGTCCTTCTGTGTTGTTTAATCATAAAGGTTTTTGCTTATTCAGTAAAGCCTTTAGACTTATTTCCTCTGATCGTCAAAATTAATCCGAATACTCCTGAATGATCTCAAATATGTCGTCAAGGTACTGCTGCTGTTTACCCTGTGTCTTCTGTCTATGTTCTATCGGAAATGCATAAAACTCTTCCATTGATGTGGGTCTTTTTTTCAAGAACTATTCAAGCATTTCTTGACGCAATATTCCGCTTGCCATATCAGGGGCACCGGGTAAAATATTGGCCTCGTTCTTGTGCCATCGACTTAAATCCCTTCGCTCGTTATCAACTCAATACTTTGCAAACCATATTTGACCTTACGCGTATCAGTATCTGCGCCAAGATCAGCCGCCGAAATAGGGTTTTTATGTTCAAGAGTAATCTTTATATATTCACCATACAAAATACTGGTGTTTATTCCAATAGTCTGATCCGTCAGTATAAAATCACCAAAGAATGTGCCATTTATCCAGACCCCAGTCTTTTCATCTCCATTAAAATATTGGCCATTAAATTTTACAAAATCAAATGGTTTTTCAGGTTTAGGGACAATAATAGTTGAAGATTTACCGATAGACCATATCCCCTGTTCTTCCTGCCGACTCCAGCCCTTCCCGAAATAAAGATATTTTGTTAAGTCTGCATTTTCTATCGGCACATTAAGATGTATTGCTTTGTAGTTTGCAAGAAGTGACATTTCTATTCTCGCCGCAAAATCATCAAGTATCACCTTGATAGCGTCGGAAGAATACCCATCTCTTTTTGTTATGCCCTCTTTTTCCAGTAGCTCGATCAATCGCGTTGTTCTATCGATAGCACAATGATGCATGATATGGTAATAAGTACCCCTGAAACACGAGCTGTCAAACCTGCTGTCATACACATTCCCGATAAATCTGAATCCATGCGCACTAACCTCATCCACAATTTTACTTGTGAATGTGTCAAGATTGTTTTTCGTTACTTCAGAGGTATAGCATTCATTGCCGGTCTTGCCAACGACAGCGGGCCATGTAAAGAAAACCCTTGTGTTGTTTTTTTTGACTAGTGTTTGGAGAAGTTTCAAATCCTTTTTAAACCGAGTGGACACAAAAAAATTCTTCGTTAGACCTATGTATTCGTCACATGACAAGGTATCTGAACCTTTGTCAACATGCCTCGCTTGTATGTCATCTAGAACACTCCCTCTATAGCGTTGCTCAATATTATGGTAAATAGATTTCATGGCGTTTATATCGTTTTGTTTTACATTATCATCCCATGAAAAATTATTAAGTTTAAACATTTTGCTTAGGGATAAAGAGAGTGGCACATGTTTAAAAATAAACAGTAGTTTCTCGAAAAATGGAAGCTCTCTGTAATAGAATGAATAATCATCTTTTTCATTAAAAATTGATCTCACATAAAATGCGGTTAACCCGTCAATTCGCTTAAAATGGACCCATTCCAAAGGAAAAATTAATATATCGCCATTATTGGCATAGTTACTTAAGTTATATATTTTGTGCTCTAATGGGTAGTCGCCGTTGTCGGCCAGGTTGATAACTAACCTGCCAAAATGATCCTCCATCATACCAGCGTCTATGCTGTACTGAGAGTTAGAACCACTTGATATAATAATTCTCCCGTTAATGGATCTGCTGGAGGCCTTCAATAAAAATTGTTTGTATGAGCTATCCACAGTTCTGTTCGGTATGGCTATGCCGTCTATTACAATATAGTAGACAGCACAGCATATCAATAATGCGGAAACGCACGATATAATAAATGTTTTATTTCGCATAAGAATGGCTCTAAAAATTAAAATAAAGGAACTGCGATGGAGCATTCTGAATGTTCGATACCAGCGCATAAAAAAGGATAAGCCCAACTAACAACGCGTAGATAAGCCTGGGTTTGAAAATCATTGCCCCTTTGTACGGGATAAACCGGATAATCTGCACGGCATTCGGCAGAAGAAAAGCTACAAACCCGAATGTAATGATATAAGCGAGGGTGTCAACAGGCATCATAGGCGCTACTTTAGCGCTATCAGACGCAAGAAATGACCAGTTTGCAAGGTAATTGCCGATATCAGCGAACCCAGCCGGTGTTTTTATTCCATTTATGCCTGCCATGCCTTCGAGAATTCTTATCGCACCCTTAAATGTGGTGGCCCTGAAGAAAACCCAGGCGGCATTGACGAACATGAATGTGCAAAACCAGCCTGTTAGAGCGGGCATCTTGAGCCCTTGTCTATCCCAGAACCTGTGTATGACCAGCGCTACGCCATGAAGGGCTCCCCATGCCACAAATGTCCAGCCTGCACCATGCCATAGACCTCCGAGCAGGAAGGTGATGAGAATATTAAAATAAGTCCGGTATTTTCCGGCCCTATTGCCGCCGAGAGGGATGTAGACATAATCCCTCAACCAATTGGAAAGTGTGATATGCCATCGTTGCCAGAACTCTCGAATGTTTTTGGCCTTGTATGGTGAATTAAAGTTTATGGGAAGGTGTATGTTGAACAGTAGTGATGCGCCTATCGCCATATCCGTATAACCTGAAAAGTCATAGTAGAGTTGGAAGGTATAGCTTAAGCTGGCACCCCATGCCTCAAAAAAACTCAAGGCATGCATTGATTCAAACCCGGCATTCGCCCAGACAGCGAAGGAATCGGCGATTGCTATTTTTTTAAAAAGTCCCGCGCAAAAAATGAAAACCCCCGCTGAAACATTCCTCCAGCTTAACGCTTTCGTTCTTACGCTCATAAATTGTGGCATTATTTGATGATGATGAAGTATCGGACCAGCTAAGAGGTGAGGAAAGAACGTGACGAAAAGGCAGTAATTCAGTAGATCATATTCATTTGCCTTGCTTTTATAGGAATCGACAAGGTAGGCGATCTGAGTAAATGTGAAAAAACTTATTCCAAGCGGCAAGATTACATTAAGAAGCCCAAGTTCAGCGCTAAAAATACTGTTTACATTAACAATAAAAAAATCCGCATATTTAAAATATCCCAGTGTTGCTATGTTTGCAGATAACCCAAAGGCCAATAACGATTTCTTTTTCAGACCTTTTGTCTTGTGTATCGAACTCCCGACCGCGTAATTGAGCAGTATGCTTGCCAAAAGTAAAAACAAATACTTGGGGTTCCACCAGCCATAAAAAAACAACGAAACTGCTACAAGCCAAGCTTTTGATGCAATAGCTAACTTCCACCGATTTAGAAAAAAATAAATGCATAAAGCGATGGGTAGAAAAAAGAATATAAATCCAACTGAATTAAAGAGCATAAATTTTCAAAATTCCAATATATTTTTTAATATCTTGCGGAAGGAAAACAATTTTAATCTCATATAAAATAACATAATTCACAAAAAAATGAGGATAATTTCCTTTTCAGGAAGACCTCAACGGTTGTGCGCTCAAAGAATGGCGAGAAGAGGACCATTCCCTTGAACCAGCGAACCTTTGAGCTTGATCTTCCCCCGAAAAAATGGACACACAGTTAAGCTACTTTTGACTGCTCGAACGCATGAGGCGAGCGGTA
>MGPQ01000015.1 GCA_001797465.1 Deltaproteobacteria bacterium GWB2_55_19
ATGCGCTTGCGAAGAAAAAAGTTGTATACGAACCGGGCCTGCCCAAAATGCACCGCAAGCTGAGCGGCCTGCTCTTTGGTCGGGTATACCCTGAACTCGTAAGCTTTGTTGATCAACATGTTCTACAAGATAACAGAAAAAATTGTAAGAGTCAAGTATTTTGGGAGGGCAACCAAGAGCAGCCCTGTCGGGCTGGCCGCGCTTTCACCTGTCAGCTAAAGCAGACAGTCCTCCCGCGCGGTTTTTATAGGATGCGGCATGAGAAATGCCTTGAAGCTGTGGCTTGTCAAGAACAGGTGCCCGGTTTTCGAGAATGGGCGCGAGGACAGGCTTATCGATGCCTGGGCGCGCGAAAAGGCCGTCAGGGAGCCGCTTCTTGACTCCTATATGGACATCGCTGACGATCTGACGGTGGCCCTTGAGCTCGGGGTCGTAAGGTATCCGAAAAGGATCAACGGCGAATTCGTCCATGACGGCGATGACGGCAGCGTGATCCCGGTCGATGTCGCAAGGAATATATTCGCTCTTTGCGAGAAAAGGGCTAACGAAGGCGAGCGCGGCCTGGAACTTACTAACGAAATAACGCGGCTGGAAAGGAAGGCCGTGGAGACATTGCTCAGGAAAGGAGATTTCAATGACAGAACAGATGGTCGAACAGACGCTGGTCATAATCAAGCCGGACGGCGTTGAAAAGAGGCTGATTGGGGAGGTTGTTAAAAGATACGAGACTGCGGGGCTTCGAATGGTTATCATGAAGATGACCATTCTGTCCGGGGGATTCGTCGAGTCTTTTTATGCCGAACACCGTGGCAAGGCTTTTTTTCAGGACCTTTGCGGTTTCATGACCTCCGGGCCGGTCGTTATCATGGTGCTGGAAGGCAAGGATTGTATAGAGACGGTCAGAGCCATCAACGGAATGACCGACTCGAACGCCGCCGGCGCAGGCACCATACGCGGGGATTTCGGCGACAGGACGGTTATCAGGCGTAACGTCGTCCATGCCTCGGATTCCGCCGAGTCGGCGAGGCGCGAAATAAAGCTCTGTTTTAATTGCTGAAGGAGGCATCGTGGACACCACGCCTAGCTTCATACCGGAAAGAAAAAACGACGATAGCGAGGACTATAAGATCACGATGGTCCCCCTCGAGAAGATCAGGAGGGAGGATTCACAGCCCCCGAGCAAGGGGTTCGTGGAGAACATAAGGGCTATCGGCATACAGCAGCCCCCGGTTCTCGAAAAGTCGGCGGACGGGATGTTTATCGTGGTCGACGGCAGGAGGCGCATAGACGCGGCAAGGATGATAGGGCTTGCCGCCATACCCGCCAGGATACTCAACGGCGAGGAGGTCTGCAACGTCGATACCGACCTCATAACCCTCGCCATGAACCTTCAGAGGGAGGCTAACCCGGGCATAGAGGTCGACCGGATAAAGAGCCTGTTGCAGAAGGGCATGACGCAAAAGGAGCTCGCCGAGGCCCTTGGAATGCCTGTTTTCAGGCTCAGGAGGCTTTTCAGGCTCCTGTCCCTGGGCGACGAGGCCGCGCGCGCCCTGAACAGCGGACGGATAGGGTTCAATACGGCCCTTGTGCTTTCAAGGCTTTCGAGGGAAAGGCAGGCCCAGGTGCTGGCGGCCGAAGGGAAGTTGACGCTCAAAAAGGCCAAGGATGCGAAAAGGAAAAGTTATCTCGAGGGGGCGTCAAGGCTCTTTGACGAGATAGGCCGCCGCGCCGCCGAATTGCCGGCGGATTCGCTCTCCTTGAAGCTCGAGGAGCTTGTCGCGCTCGCAAAATCAAAAGGCGAGTTGTCGGAGGACGTCGATACGGCCATAAAGACCCTGCGCGACTATTTTGGAGGAAGGAGTTGATGGCAATGACCGCGAATATCGCAAGAGGATGTGGAAGCAGGGTCAAGGGAGGTCTTTACGCCTGTTGCGCCACCTCGCCCTACGGCGAGTTCATAGAGTTCTTCCTGATAGACCCGCCGGTTCCTTATGAAGGCAAGTCCTTCCGGGCCCCGATAGTGGAGGGAAGCAATCTCATCTTCTGGGTAGGGGAAAAATTCTACCCCTACTGTCCGGATTTCATCGAGGAGGCGCGCTATTTCGGGGTATCGAAAAGGATCCCGATAGGCGAGCTCGACCTCCGAGACTTCAAGCCGTTCCAGACAAAGATGCTCTTCATACACCCGCGGGCGGTGGCGGATACCCTGGCGCCTACCAGGCATTGCCCGAAGAACGACAGCCTCCATTTTGCCAGTAAGGAGCGCTGCATCGGTCCCCTCTACTTTTTCATTAAGCCGGAGGACGTGGAGACGGAAAGTAGTGGGGTCTTAAAGCGCACCATCGGCTCGACCGTCTATACTGTCCCCAAGCTCATTAATGGGGCGAAATTGACCCCGGGATACTTTATGTGGCTACCGTTCTCGCATTTTGAATACGTGAGGCAGGAAGACGGCAGCGTTGACGCAAGGATAGAAAAGGCCGTAAAATCAGGCGTGAACATACTTTATGTTGAAGATTGATGTTCTATAAAAAAGGAGGATATCGTGTCAGACACTAACAAAAAACCGGTTATAATCGGAGAATACAAAGGAAGCCCCACCATATCGCTTCCTACGAGGGACGACGGAAAATTCCCGTTTACCTTCGGCGTCACCAAGGCGAAGCTCATACTCGCGTATATCGACGAGATCAGGGAGTTTGTTGAGAAGAACGATAAGCTGAAGTAGAGTGCCAGTTGGCGGGAGGACTATAGGGGCTGCATAGCGATAATCGTTGTGCAGCCCCAGCGAGGGGGCGTGGATTGAAACCCCATTGCAGGCTATAGGCATCTTTGCTATAATCGACGGAAAAGGATGGAGTTGACTCACCCCACGGTTGAAGCCGGGGGTTTGAGTCGTGAGGCATGCTTTATGACAAAGGTAAACAAAAAACAGAATAAAGCGATACGGAATTTTCATGACGCGGTAAGAAGGCTTACGTCATGTAAGATGGAAATTGCTGAAAGGTTTGACGTAAAAAAGATTGGCCTATTCGGCTCATTTGTAAGGGGAGAACAGAAAAGAGGCAGCGATGTGGATATACTGGTGGAATATAGTGAGCTACCAAACTTGTTGGAGTTTGTAAGGCTCGAGAGATACCTGGAGGGAATTTTAAAAAAGAAAGTCGATCTGGTTGAAAAGAGCAGCCTGAGGGATGAACTCAAGAAGCCCATCGGAAAAGAAATTGTTTTCATATGAAGCGCGAATATAAGCTCTATATCAGGGATATCCATGATAGCATCGTAAAGATAGATGAATTTGTCGCGGGGATGAATTACGATAAATTTAGTAAGGATACCAAGACCTCCGATGCTGTTGTAAGGCGTCTTGAGATAATCGGTGAGGCATCAAAAAATGTGCCGCGTGATGTGAAGCTAAAATATAAAACGATTCCATGGGCTGATATGTCGAAAATGCGCGATAAAATCGCGCATGATTACTTCGGGATCAATCTGATGATTGTCTGGAAGGTCATCAGGGAAGAGCTGCCTGGGTTGCAATCAGGTATAGCTGAAATTTTAAGACAGATGAAGGAAAAAGTATAAAGCTTATTGAAGCCGGGGGTTATACCTATCGGCTTGGCTTTAAAGCTCAAGAGGCGACAGACGGTGAACCGTTTGCCGCCTCTTTCTTTTTTGAAAGGAGGAAAGATGTCCGATACACGTGAATTACTTAATAACCTTATTTACCCGAAGTTGTCGGCACGGGTGATTTTCTCCGACCTCGAGAACCTCGTGGTCAAAGATAAGGGAATCGTGGCCGACTGCCCCGTATGCGGCAGAGCGCAGCACTTTTTTTGCTATCATGACGGCCATTACGGCAAGTGCAAGGCAGGCACCTGCGGCTCGAAAGTGTCCTGGTGGGAATACACGAAGAAGCGTTACGGGCTTTCCACCAACAGGGATGTTCTTTGCAAGCTTGCCGAGCTGGCCGGCGTATCGCTTCCGGAAAAGACGACGAACGGCGCCGCCGCCATCTCCACTTTGGCGGATGCCAGGAACTTCATAATCCAGCTCGGCCGCAGGAACGCCCTTCAAATGCCCGCTTCTTTCGCCTCCTATATGTTGATGAGAGGGTTTGACAGGGATACCATAAAACGTTCCGGCATCCTGTATGTTGAAAGGGAGAGCATGATAAAGACTCTCTTCAATAACGGGATAACGAAGGAGCTTTTGAGGGAAACGGGAATAGCATCGGCTAAATTCGGAGAGGAATACAGGCTCATCATGCCGCATTATGATGAGGAAGGAGTCTGTATAGGTTTTATAGGCAGGCTCAATCCCGGACTGGAGCCGGTAGATGGAAATCTGCCGAAATACAAAAATTCGGCCGGATTTACCGGGATGAACCTGGACGTTCCGTTTGGATTTCAGGAGGCGAATCAGCCGTCCAACCACAAGATCGTCATAGTGGAGGGGCCCCTGGATGCTATCCTGATAAATGTCAGGTGCGAATTGAAGGGTGTTAAAGCGATCGCTCTCTGCGGACATTCCGTGACGGAGAGGGCCGTCGCCATGATCAACGGCGCGAGTCCTCCGGTTGTCGTACTTGCCCTTGACGACGATGCCGGGGGAAAGGCCGGCGCGATGGACCTGGTAAAAAAACTTAAAAAGAGGGTTTTTGTAGCGAACAATTATAAAGGCTTTAAGGACCCCGGGGAGCTTATAGCCGCTGAAGGCCCACTCAGGTTTAGGGAGTCGCTTTTGAGCGCCGCGCCTGTCCCGGTATGGATTTTCAGCATAATGCTTTCGTTCATTCGGTCTGTCGGCCCCGCCGGAAGGGTGGACGTGCTGGCTGAGACGGCTCCGATTTATAGGCAACTCGTTTCCGACGAGGAGCGCCGGCTTTTCATGGAGTCGGCAAGAAAGGCTACCTTGTTACATCCAGAGACCATATCTGGTGTGGTTGGGGCGTAGTAAACGCTATTAATGGTATGGATTGTCCGCTAAGCGGACAATCCATACCATTTAAAGTTTAAAAAACAGGTTATTATAAACAAATATACTCAAGTTTTTAAGACATTTTGTCGAAAATAGCATGTATGCTTTCAAAAATTAACTTTAAAAAGGGGGTAAGATGAGTTCTTTGCGCAAAACCGATAAGAAAATAGTTATCAGAGAAATTTATCGAATTCTTGTCGCTTTACAGGCGATGGTCGAAATCTCCAGAAAATCGGAGAATTTCCTTTTGGCTAACGCAACAGAATTATTGATCATGCAGGCGATCGACAACCTCGACCGCCTGATGGTTTGCGAACATAATTTCTAGCTATCATACTGTCGCCGCCTTGCATCCCTGTTGTCACAACAACAGGGATTTTTTTGGAAACTCTCCCTAAATCCTCCTACACAAAAAAAACTTGACAAAAACTAAATATAATATTATATATTGGCTATAGGCTAAAAATAGTATTTAGCATATAGGGAGGGTCAGCCATGAATATCATGAGACACAGGGCTGGAAGAGGCGGCCGGTCAGGCGGCGGCTGCGAGATGACAGGGGTGATGAATCCCCTGGATTACGAGCACCTCGCAAAGGAGCTCTTATGGGTTTCCTTGCGCGACCTTAACGGGAGCGACGATAAGCTCAGGAACAGCGCCCGGGAATGGTTCGAAAACGACGAGGAGGAAGATATCTTCTCGTTCGGTTTCATCAGGGATTACTTCGGCTTCAAAGTTCATTCGGTCAACGATCTCTATCTCGAGTATCTTCAGCCGGGCAGGACAAAAGAGTTGAAAGTCAGGCTTCACTAAAAATTCGCAATTGACGGAAGGAAAAACAAACAATATGAAAAAGCTGAATGTAGTATTTTTTTGCCTTTTCGTGATGACGGTGGCCGTGGGCTGCGTCACCACGAGCGGGCCGGTCAAGGTAGAGGAAAGACAGACCGCCGTGGCAACCGGCGACGGCAAGAGCCTACAGATACTTACTTGCAACCTGAACTCCGGGATCAAGATAACCCTCGGCGAGGTGACTTGCAAGGCCTCGGGCTGCAAGTCTAACGGCGCGTCACAGTCGGGCGGGGGACTCTTCGCCTTGATGCAGTTTGCGGGCGTCCCGAACTTCGAGGGTATAGGACAGGGCTTGCAGGACATGTTCACCGGATCCCTGCGCGAAGTTGGGTGCTTCAAGGTCCTCGACCGCGAGGCCATGGAAAGCATAAGAAAAGAGATGGCCCTGGCGGGCAGGGAAGTAAAGATGGAGTCCGCCGATTATATCGTAATGGGCTCCATCACTTCCGTTAACTTCGAAAAATCCAGCGGTTCCATCGGTTACGGCCTTATCCCGGTGGTCGGGGCTATCAGCAGCTCCAAGCAGACCGCGACTCTCGGAATGGACGTGAGGCTTGTCAACGTCAATACCGGAGAGGTCGCGTTCAGCAAGACATACACGGCGGCTTCGGGCAAGACGAGCTACGGCATCGGCGGTTTTGGCGCCGCCCGCGGCGTTGGCTTCGGAGGGGCGTTGAGCAGCCTTTCGGGAACGGCGATGGAAGAGGTCTCCCGCGACGTCATAGTTAAGGCCACCTACGACATCGCCAAATTCCTTGCGCCGGGACAGGTTAACATCCGGACGATACCGTCTGATAAAGGCGAAAAAACGGTTGAAGCCGTCGAACAATAATTCGGTTTCTAAAACCTCAAAACCTCGCTGTCGCGGCGAGAGGCATGTGACCCCGCCAAACCTGGCGGGGTTGTTTTTTTACAGATTTTTACCAAGTAGAGTTGAGTCCCCGGCTCGCTGACTGACCTGTGCACATCCGTGTGCTTGTTCATTCAGCGTTTTGTCAGACTCAACCAGACCTCAGCCCTTCGGGGCTACGTTAGGGGTGAATACATAGGCACTCCGGGATACTTCTCCAGTCCCGGACTCTGCGGCAGGGGGTTAAACAGGACGGACCGGGTAAACGGACAGTGCTCCCTGCATAAAACCACCCCATAACATTGGCGAGGAGACCTTAACCGGCGCAAGCCGAGTGAGAAGAAAGGTAGCTTTCAAATGCAAAGAGCCTTGGTTTTGAGTTCCACGAAGAAGCCGCTCATGCCCTGTCATCCTGCAAGGGCGAGGGAGCTTCTGAAGAAAGGGAAGGCGGCGGTTTACCGTAAATATCCCTTCACCATCATCCTGAAGTATCGGGTTGACGGTGAAGTACAACCAGTGGAGCTGAAGGTAGACCCCGGCTCCAAGGTGTCCGGCCTTGCCATTGTCTCTAAGTTCTCCAAGGGGGCAGTAGCCATCTGGGGAACGAACCTGAAACACAGGGGTGATGCCATCAGGATGGCGCTTGCATCACGCAGGAGCTTGAGGAGGGGCAGGAGAAACCGCAAGACCAGGTATAGGGCACCAAGGTTTGACAATCGGACTCGTCCTCAAGGCTGGCTTCCTCCTTCTCTCATGTCCAGGGTGGATAATGTGGTGGCCTGGGCACGGAAGCTAATAAGGTTCGTCCCCATTTACCGCATAGCAGTGGAGACCGTGCGGTTCGACACGCAGCTCATGCAGAATCC
Organism: Deltaproteobacteria bacterium GWB2_55_19; assembly: GCA_001797465.1. Classification (GTDB taxonomy): domain Bacteria; phylum Desulfobacterota; class GWC2-55-46; order GWC2-55-46; family GWC2-55-46; genus GWB2-55-19. The sequence continues at coordinate 7,549 of MGPQ01000015.1, forward strand.
CGAGACTTCAGGAGTCGAGTATCAACGAGGGGAATTGCAGGGCTACGAAGTCAGGGAATACCTGCTTGAGAAGTGGGGCCGCAAGTGCGCTTATTGTGATTCGGAGGGGATTCCCCTTGAAGCCGAGCACATCCATCCCAGATCAAAAGGAGGATCCGACAGGGTAAGCAATCTTACGTTGGCTTGCGAGGAATGTAACAAGAAGAAGGGTAATCGGGATATCCGGGAGTTCTTGGCTGACGACAAGCCTCGGCTGGAAAGAATACAGGCTCATACAAAAACTCCCTTGAAAGACGCCGCAGCCGTGAATGCCGCCAGATACGTAATCGGGAGGGAACTCAAGAAGCTCGGGCTCCTGGTCTCCTTCTGGAG
>MGPQ01000016.1 GCA_001797465.1 Deltaproteobacteria bacterium GWB2_55_19
ACGCTTTTATATCGCCGTGAAGACGATTTATCAAGAAAAAATTTTGTTCATAGTGAGGTGTAGATGTCCAAGAAAGAGTAATTTTAGACCCGGAAGGGAGCCTAATGAAAAGATGGGCGGCCTTTTTATTGCCTTGCGCTTAACAGGTTGTACAGGGGTTGTACAAACACACTTAAAAGAAAAGGGGCTACAGGCTGAAAGCCCGTAACCCCTTGTTTTTATTTGGCTGGGGGACCAGGATTCGAACCTGGATAAACGAGTTCAGAGCCCGTTGTCCTGCCGTTAGACGATCCCCCAGTTGTGGAAAACCAGAAAATCAGGTCTTCTAAATATAATATCGGGTCAAATCCAAGTCAAGCAAATTTTATTGACAACGCAGTATTAGTTCCTGTATACTTTAAAGTCTTTATATTAAGGGCAGATACAATGAAGATAAAGATAGATGACATACCGGAGGCCGGTCTTGAGCTCTCCTTAAAAGAGGAAGGGACCGCGCTCGGCGAGGCGGCAGGAGGCACTCTCGATTTTTCGTTCCCGTCGCCGGTCGAGGCCCATCTGGAGTTCTCCAGGACCGGCCCTAACGTCCAGGTAAGCGGCGAGATAAAGGCGCAGATCAGGCTCAACTGCGGCAGGTGCCTGAACGAATTCGACCACGACATCTCGCTTTACTTCTCCGACTACTTCACCGCCGGAAGGGCAGTGGAAAAGGACAAAGAGCTCAAACCCGAGGATATGGACATAAGCTACCTCGAAGGGACTGAGATAGACACGACGGCGATGATACTCGGCCAGATCGCCCTCGACGTGCCGATTCAGCCGCTCTGCAAGGAAGACTGCAAGGGCCTGTGTACCAAATGCGGGGCTGACCTTAACATAACAGAATGCGCCTGCGACAAGGGCGACAAGATTGACCCGCGATTAGCCAAGCTCAAGGATTTAAAGAAGTAGGGGAACAGGGATTTTACAACGACAAAAGAAGTGAGGTAAGCCATGCCGAATCCGAAGAAGAGACACTCAAGGTGCAAAAGGATGCAGAGGAGGAGCCACGACGCCCTCACCACGCCGGCCGTATCCACCTGCCCGCAGTGCGGGGAGGCAAAACGCCCCCATTACGTGTGCCCGAGTTGCGGCACCTACAGGGGCAAGACCGTCATAAAGAAAGATGAAGCCCTCTAAGGGGCCTTCAGGCCCCTTTTGACCTTTTAGGCCCAGGTCCTTTTGTGTTATACGTATCCGGTACTCCGGAGGACTGCCGTCTTAAAGGACACTCATGCCTGCAATCATATGAAAATAGCCGTAGATGCGATGGGAGGGGATTACGCCCCCGAGGCCGTGGTCGAAGGGGCTTGTCTTGCCTCGAACGACCTCGACGCCCACATTGTCCTTGTCGGAGACCGCGACAGGGTAACCGCCGAACTTAAAAAACACAAACACGGGCAGAACGTCTCTGTTCGGCACGCCTCCGAAGTCGTCGCCATGGACGAGTCCCCGACGCAGGCCATTAGGAAGAAGAAAGATTCTTCCTTGAAGGTCGCCTTCGATCTCGTCAAGGCCGGGGAGGCAGACGCCGTCGTGTCCGCCGGGAACTCCGGCGCGGCGATGGCCGCGGGCATCCTGCTCCTGAGGAAGATAAAGGGGGTGGACCGTCCGGCGATAGCCGTCACCGTCCCCACCATGAAGGGCCCGGCGGTCCTCCTCGACGTCGGCGGCAACGTGGATTGCAAACCCGCGCACCTCTTCCAGTTCGCGGTAATGGGCGAGGTCTACGCGAGGTACGTGTTGAAGAAGGCCCGCCCGGCCGTCGGCCTCCTCTCAAACGGCGAGGAGGAGGCAAAGGGGAACGAGCTTACGAGGGAGACAAACGCCCTTCTCAAAAAGGCCCAGCTTAATTACCTCGGATACGTCGAGGGGAGAGACATCTACAAAGGCGACGTCGACGTGGTCGTCGCCGACGGGTTCGTCGGAAACGTGGTATTGAAGCTCAGCGAAGGGCTCGTCGAGGCTGTCGTCACGATGCTTAAAAACGAGATAATGGCGAGCGTGCCGTCGAAGATAGGATACCTGCTGGCAAAGGGCGCCTTCAAGAACCTTAAGAAAAAGATAGACTACGCCGAGTACGGCGGCGCGCCGCTTCTGGGCATAGAGGGCGTGTGCATCATAAGCCACGGGAGGTCCACCCCCAAGGCCATGAAGAACGCCATACACCGGGCCTACGAGTTCGTCAAGGGAGACGTGAACGCGCACCTCTCCGAGGAGATCGAGAGGATGAATGACCTCGGCATCGGACGCGAGAACGCGGCGGCCGGGAGATAAGATATGATAAGGTCCAGGGTCATAGGCACCGGCTCGTACGTGCCGAAGAAGGTACTTACGAACAACGACCTCGCCAGGTTCGTCGAGACGTCGGATGAGTGGATTTCCACGAGGACCGGCATAAGGGAGCGGAGGATCGCCGTAGACGACACGCCTTCGGCGATGGCGGCGAAGGCGGCGAAGGCCGCGCTCAAGGCCGCGGGCATCTCCCCCAAAGACATAGACTTGATAGTCGTCGGCACTGTCACGCCAGACATGACATTCCCGTCGACCGCCTGTTTTGTGCAGGGGCACCTTGGAGTCAGGGCCGGGGCCGCGGCGTTCGATGTTTCGGCCGCGTGCTCGGGTTTTCTCTACGCCCTCGATATAGCCGATAAATACGTAAAGTCCGGGTCCGCGAATAAGGCGCTCGTCATCGGGGTCGACCAGTTCTCAAGGCTCATAGATTGGAAGGACAGGGCGACCTGCGTGCTCTTCGGCGACGGCGCGGGCGCCGTAGTATTGTCCGCTGAGAAAGGCCAGAGGGGCGTATTGTCGTGCCACATACACTCGGACGGCAGACACTGGGAGATGCTCTACGCCGGCACCCCGTGCCCTCCGTCGCCGTTCGAAGAGCGGCAGGCGACGGACCAGTTTTTGAAGATGAACGGCAACGAGACCTTTAAGATCGCGGTCCGCACCATGGGCAGCGCCATCGCTGAGGCGCTGGACGCCAACAACATCAAGCCCGAAGATGTCGCGCTCCTTATCCCTCATCAGGCGAACCTACGCATTATCGACGCTATAAGGCAGAGGCTCGGGCTTCCCGAGGATAAGGTTTACACGAACCTGGAGAGGTTCGGCAACACCTCGGCGGGTTCCATCCCGCTCGCGCTCGACGAGGCCGTAAGGCTCGGGAAGGTGAAGGAGAACGACATCGTGCTCTTCGTCTCTTTCGGCGGCGGGCTCACCTGGGCCTCAGCGGCGGTGAGGTGGTAGGGTATTTTATTTTTCGCTCTGACTCCTCCTAAAGGAAATTGAAAAATGAAAATGGCATTTGTCTTTCCCGGCCAGGGCTCCCAGTCCGTCGGCATGGGAAAGGGCTTTCACGATTCTTTTGAGTCCGCTAAAAGCCTCTACGATGAGGCGAACGCGCTCCTCGGGTATGATCTCAGGAAGCTCTCCTTCGAGGGGCCGAAGGAAGGGCTCGACAGGACCGAGAACACCCAGCCCGCGCTCTTAACGGCATCGATTGCCGCGTTAACGGCCTTGAACGAGCGCATCAAGATAGAGCCCGCCTGTCTTGCCGGGCACAGCCTCGGAGAGTACACGGCGCTTGTCGCATCCGGCGCAATCGACTTTCGGGACGCGGTGAAGCTCGTGCATTTAAGGGGCCTGTTCATGCAGGAGAGCGTGCCTGCCGGGGCCGGCAAGATGTGCGCGATAATCGGGCTTGATCTCGAAAATGTCACGACCATCTGCGAATCCGCCTCAATGGGCGCGGCGCAAGTAGTGCCTGCAAACATAAACAGTCCCGAGCAGATAGTCATATCAGGCGACGCGGCCGCCGTCGACATAGCCGCCTCTTACGCTAAAGAGAGGGGCGCGAAGATGGTAGTGCCCCTGCAGGTAAGCGCGCCTTCGCATTCGCCTTTAATGGAGAAGGCGGCGGAAAAGCTCGACAGCGAACTCGCGCACATCGCCTTTAGAATGCCGAAGGTCCCTGTCATTACTAATGTAAGCGCCGAGCCGTATAAGGACGCTGGCGAGATAAGGGGGCTTCTCAAGGCCCAGCTTACGAGCCCGGTGCGCTGGGTCGATATTATCAGGCGCATGAAGCGCGACGGAATAGATACGATAGTAGAGATAGGCCCGGGCAAAGTGCTTGCGGGGCTCGTAAAGAGAATAGATAAAGAGATAAAGACATATAATCTGAGCGAGGCGGGCGACATCGACAAGCTCGCCTTTGATATGAACCGTTGAGGAGGGATATATGAACGTATCCGGAAGGGTTGCGATAGTCACGGGCGGCGGGCAGGGCATAGGAAGGGCGATAGCCGAAAAACTCGCCTCCTACGGGGCTGATATCGCGGTAGTCGACGTAAACCTGGAGAAGGCAACGGAAGTCTCCGAGGGGATAAAGAGGATGGGCAGGCGCTCTATGGCCTTGAAGGTCGACGTCGTCAGCGCCGAGGAGACCGAGGCGATGGCCGAGAAGGTCTTCAAGGAGATGGAGGCCATCCACATACTCGTCAACAACGCGGGGATAACGAGGGATGGCCTTATCCTCCGCATGAAGGAAGAAGACTGGGACGCCGTAATAGACGTAAACCTGAAGGGCGCGTTCAACTGCACCAAGGCGGCCCTTAAATACATGACCAAGTCGCGCTGGGGCAGGATAGTGAACATCGCCTCGGTCGTCGGCGTCATGGGCAACGCCGGGCAGGCGAACTACGCGGCGTCAAAGGCCGGTCTCATAGGGCTAACGAAATCGGTGGCCAGGGAATTCGCGACTAGGAACATCACCTGCAACGCGGTCGCACCAGGCTTCATAGAGACGGCGATGACCGACGCGTTATCCGAACAGGTAAAGGCCGAGCTCCTGACGAAGATACCCCTCGGGCGGCTCGGCGGCGCGGGCGACGTAGCCACAGGCGTCTTATTCCTCGCCTCAAACGCCTCGAACTACATAACCGGCCAGGTCCTGAACATCAACGGCGGCATGGCGATGTAAGCGGGAGCGCCCATGGGCAACGGGTTGATCGGGGCGGGAAGTATCGGGCGCGAAACGGCTTTAAAATAGGGTCTTTTCACAGGCTGGCGCGGTTTTGCCCGGCCTGCCATAAAAAATTGACAACCGCCCTTGTTAGGTGTTATACAAAAAGGGATACACTCGCGGGAATAATCAATCATCATTCAGGAGGTAACGCAATGTCTTCAGTTGAAAATAAGGTTAAGAAGATCATCATCGACCAGCTCGACGTGACCGAGGAAGAGGTAACCTCTCAGGCCTCGTTCGTCGACGACCTGGGCGCGGATTCGCTCGATACGGTCGAGATGGTCATGGCGTTCGAGGAGGAGTTCTCCATAGAGATACCTGACGAGGACGCCGAGAAGATAAAGACCGTGCATGACGCGGTCGAGTACATCCAGAAGAAGGCCGGCAAGTAGCAAGAGCCCCCTTGTTCAAGGTCCTGTTCAGCCCCGGACGACCCGTTCAACCACACGCAATATCCGGATAGCTTGACCGTAAAGACCCCCAAGGCCCTGGATGGTCGCAAGGGTCTTTACGGTTTTTTGAGGACTTTAATACAGAGAAGACGGGAAAAGATGAAAAGAAGGGTAGCCGTAACAGGCGTAGGCATCATAAGCCCGCTCGGGACAGGTCTAAAAAAGTCCTGGGAGTCCGCGAAGGAAGGGCGCGGTGGTATACGCGAGATAACCCGGTTCGACGCAAAGGACTTCCCCGTCCGCATAGCCGGGGAGGTCCCGGACTTTGAGCCGACCGAGCATATCGAGAAGAAAGAGGTCAAGAAGATGGACCTCTTCATCCAGTACGCGGTATCCGCCGCGATGATGGCCTTCAACGACTCCGGCTTTCAAGTGACGGAAGAGAACGCCGAAAAGACCGGTGTCTACATCGGCGCGGGCATCGGCGGGCTCCCGGCCATCGAATACTGGCATAACGTGCTTAAGGAGAAGGGGCCCGATAGGGTGACGCCCTTCTTCATCCCGATGGTCATTATAAACCTCGCCTCAGGGCAGGTCTCTATAAAGACCGGGGCCAAGGGGCCGAACAGCTGTGCGGTCACTGCCTGCGCCACGGGGACGCACTCGATAGGCGACGCCATGAGGCTCATACAGAACGGGGACGCGGACTGCATGATAGCCGGAGGTACCGAATCCACCATTACGCCCCTGTGCGTCGCGGGTTTTAACGCCATGAAGGCGCTCTCCAACCGGAACGACTCACCCGCGACCGCTTCCCGCCCGTTCGATAAGGAGAGGGATGGCTTCGTAGTCGGCGAGGGTTCGGGGATACTCGTCCTTGAGGAGATGGAATCCGCCATCAAGCGCGGCGCGAGGATTTACGCCGAGGTCTCCGGCTACGGCATGAACTCGGACGCCCACCACATGACGACCCCGGCCCCCGAGGGCGAGGGCGCGGCCCGTTGCATGGCGCTTGCCATAAAGAACGCGGGGCTGAACCCCGAAGACATCGGGTACATAAACGCGCACGGGACGTCCACCTACTATAACGACTTATATGAGACGATGGCCATAAAGAAGGTATTCGGAGACCACGCCAAAAGGCTCGCCGTCAGTTCCACCAAGGGCATGACCGGCCACCTGCTCGGGGCCGCCGGCGGGATCGAAGCTGTTTTTACCGCCATGTCCCTCTACGAAGGCGTGCTTCCCCCGACGATAAACTATACGACACCCGACCCTGAATGCGACCTCGACTACGTGCCGAACACCGCGAGGGAGGCAAGGGTAAAGGCCGCGCTCTCCAACTCCTTCGGCTTCGGCGGCACGAACGCGGTCCTCGCCTTCAAGCGGTTCGAGGGGCGCTGATGGATGGAATGGAAAAGATAGTCATAGCGAGCGACCATGCCGGGCGCGAGATCAAAGAGGACATAAAGGAATTTCTTAAATCGCTGGGCGTCGAGTTCATTGACCTCGGCGTCGACAACGACGGCTCGGTCGATTACCCGGACTACGGGATACCGGTAGCCGAGAAGGTCTCGAAGGGCGAGGCCCGGCTGGGGATACTCGTCTGCGGGACCGGCATAGGGATGTCGATACTCGCTAACAAGTTCGCGAATGTCCGCGCCGCGCTCGTAAGCGACGTCTTCACGGCGCGTATGGCAAAGGAGCACAACGACGCGAACATCCTCGTCATAGGCGGGCGCATCGTGGGCAAGGGGCTCGCCAGAGAAATGGTAAGGGCGTGGCTGGATGCCAGGTTCGAGGGCGGCAGGCACCAGAAGAGGCTGGACAAGATAACAGAAGTAGAGAAAAAGAGGGGTTAATAAACGGAGGCCGCACAGATGTCAGAGTTGAAGAACTTCGATCCCGAAATATACGAGTCCATAAGGCTTGAGACCGAGCGGCAGGAGTACAAGCTTGAGCTAATCGCCTCCGAGAACCTTGTGAGCGAAGCGGTCCTTGAGGCCTCGGGCTCCGTAATGACGAACAAGTACGCGGAAGGGTATCCCGGGAAGCGCTACTACGGCGGGTGCGAGTTCGTTGACATAGCCGAGAGGCTCGCGATAGAGCGTGCAAAAAAGCTCTTCGGCGCCGAGCACGTGAACGTCCAGCCGCACTCCGGCTCTCAGGCTAACATGGCCGTGTATATGGCGGCCGTAAAGCCCGGAGAGACGGTCCTCGGCATGAACCTCTCGCACGGCGGCCACCTTACGCACGGCAGTCCCGTGAATTTTTCCGGCATACTATACAACATCGTCTCCTACGGCGTCCGCAGAGACAACCAGCGCATAGACATGGATGAGGTGAGGGCCCTTGCCAAGACCCACAGGCCGAAAATGATAGTCGTAGGCGCGAGCGCGTACCCGAGGATAATAGATTTTAAGGCGTTCAGGGAGATAGCCGACGAAGTCGGCGCGGTCGTGATGGTGGATATCGCGCACATCGCCGGGCTTGTCGTCGCCGGTCTCCATCCGTCCCCGGTCCCGCACGCGGAGTTTGTTACGACGACGACGCACAAGACCTTAAGGGGCCCCCGTAGCGGCATGATAATGTGCCGGGAGGCGTTCGTGAAACAGATAGACAAGCTCATATTCCCCGGCATACAGGGCGGGCCTCTCATGCATATAATCGCGGCAAAGGCCGTTGCCTTTAAAGAAGCGCTCGACCCGTCCTTTACCGTGTACCAGAGGCAGGTCCTGAAGAACGCTAAGGTATTGTCCGATGAGCTCATGAAACTCGGCTACGACCTCGTCTCCGGCGGGACAGACAACCACCTGATGCTCGTGGACCTTACGAAGCAGGATATCACCGGCAAGGAGGCCGAAGAGGCGCTCGTGAAGGCAGGCATCACGGTCAATAAGAACACCATTCCGTTCGAGACGCGGAGCCCCTTTGTCACAAGCGGCATCCGAATAGGCGTCCCGGCTGTCACCACCAAGGGCATGAAAGAGGGCGAAATGAAGGTTATAGCCTCCTTCATCGACAGGGCGATAAAGGCGAGGGCTGACGAGACAAAGCTCGCTGGGATAAAGGCGGAGGTAAAAGAGCTCTGCGTGCGGTTCCCGTTCTACGCTAAGCTTATAAACGCGCCTGCCTGACCGCTCATATTTTTTTAGGCAAACGACGCGCCCGCCTTTGGCGGGCGCGTTTTTTTTGGCGGGGGTCACGGGGAGATTATGAGCATCGATTAATAATCCCCCTCATTCCCCCTTTAGAAAAGGGGGAAGTCTTATCATGATTCGCTCGGCGCAAGTTTCAAGTTCTTCGGGAAATAAGAGACAGAGAACAATTCAAGTCTTTAAGAAGTGAACTTTGCCAGTCCGGCGAGGACCTCCCGCTTGAGATTCACCCTGAAATCTGTTACCTTCTACCGATGGAATACCTGATGGCCTTCGGCTCCACGCACAGGGCGCTTAAGGCCGAGGAGGTCTTGAGGGGATATTCCATAGCGTTCAGACTGCTCCCGGCGCCCAGGGCCCTTGAGCCGTATTGCGACCTCGTGATATCGGTAAAGGGAGAAGACCTCGGCGCCGCGATGGAGGCCCTCGCATCCGGCGGGGTCAGGCCCAAAAGCACTTACAGGAAGGAGGGAGAGGGGTATGTTAAAGTGTGATTTCTGCGGGGTAGAGACCGACTTCGTCGTAAGGGTGGCGATCGACAAGGACTACGACAGGCTCACTGTTCGGCACGAGAAGAGGTACGCGTGCATCGTTTGCTCCGAGAAAAAGGAGCGGGAGCGCCAGGAGAGGACGAAGGACAGCGCCGAACAGAAGAAGTGAGGGACAAGGCGCTTGTCGTCATGATGAGGGCGCCTGAGCCGGGTAGCGTAAAGACCAGACTCGTACCGCCGCTCACCCATGAAGGGGCGGCTACTCTCTACGAGGCCTTTCTCTCCGATATATTCAACAGGCTCGGACGTATTGGGTGGGCCGATATCCACGTAGTCTATACGCCTGAAACCGCGCGTCAAAGGGCGGCCATGATCGTTCCGCCGTCCATGGAATGCTTTCCCCAGGCAGGCTCAGACCTTGGAGAGCGGATGTACAACGCCTTTGAAAACCTTCTGGGCAGGGGATACAAAAGGGTCGTGATGATAGGCTCGGACAGCCCGGACATGCCCATTGGACGCATAAAAGAGGCATTCTCCGCGCTTAAGGGAGGCACGGACGTCGTCTTCGGCCCTGCGCTCGACGGAGGTTATTACCTCATAGGTCTGAAAAGGCCTACGCGCCTTCCGTTCGAAGGCGTCGCGTGGTCGACGGCCACGGTCTTATCCGACACGCTTGAAAAGATAAAAGGCGCTCTCTCATTCAAGCTCATCAAGCCCTGGCACGATATAGACACTGTGGAAGACCTGAAGCTCCTAAAAAAAAGGTCCGCGCCGAGGACGTTCGAGGCCTCCTTAAGGCTCGGACTCGTGGAGGGCTGATATGCATGGGCAGGGGGGCAGGGCCTCTCTTTACGGCCCGTTCGCCGCGTTGGCCATCGCTATCATATCGGTCGCGCTCGTATATTCGAATACGCTTGACTCCCCGTTCCTCTTCGACGACGAGATATATATCGTAAATAACGAAGTGCTCCGGAGCCTCGCCAATTTCTGGCCGCCGACCGGGTCAAGGTACATAGGCAACCTCTCCTTCGCGCTCAACTACCGCCTCCATCTGCTCGACCCACGGGGCTACCACCTCGTAAACATCGTAATCCACATAATAAACTCCTTTCTCGTCTATGCGCTCGTAAGGCTCTTGACAAAGACCCCGGCGCTCGAAGCCATCCCGCGCGCGTCGGCTGAGGCGATAGCGATACTTACGTCCCTCGTCTTCGCCGTTCACCCGGTGCAGACCGAGTCTGTCACATATATCACCCAGAGATACGCCTCATTGGCCGCGCTTTTTTACCTCGCGTCCGTTGTGTTTTACCTGAAGGCCAGGCCAGGAGCAAGGGCCGTGGTAAGGAAGCTCCCCTATGTCATTTCGATAATCCTTGCCGTATTCGCGATGAGGACAAAGGAGATAAGTTTTACGCTCCCGCTGGCGATCATGCTACTGGAAGCGACGCTTTTCGGGAAAGGAGACGCGAGGGCGAGGATAAAGATGATAGTCCCGTTCGCCGTTACGCTCCTCATAATCCCTCTCTATTTCGCGCTCCATAAGGCTGAGGGCGGGATGGGGATATCGGACTCCATCGTTACGCTCCAGAAGATGGAGCTCTCGGGGCTATCGAGATACGAGTACGCGATCACCCAGTTCCGGGTCATAGTGAAGTATTTAAGGCTCCTCGCGCTCCCGTACGAGCAGAACCTCTTATATGAAATGAAGACGTACAAGTCGTTTTTCGCGCCCGGGGTCATGGCCTCGTTCGTATTCCTCCTTTCCGTCTTCGTCTTTTCGGTCTTTACACTCTTCAGGTCGCTTAAGGGCAAAAGCGCCTACGGGGTCCTCTTTGCCATAGGAGTCCTCTGGTTCTTCCTTACCCTTTCAATCGAATCGTCCCTCATACCGATACGGGACGTGATCTTCGAGCACAGGCTCTATCTCCCGTCCGTCGGCGCGTTCCTCGCCTTCTTCTCCGCGTTTTTTTATTTTTTTGGGAGTAAAAGCGAGGGTAGGGCGGCCCCGGTCATACCCTCGCTTTTCTGATAGCGATCCCGCTCGGTATCGTCGCGCACAAGAGGAACGTAGTCTGGAAAGACGCCTTCTCGCTCTGGTCGGATGTGGTGGAGAAGAGCCCGGAGAGCCCGCTGGGGAGGCTGAACCTCGGGGCCGCTTATTACAAAAAAGGGCTCGTTAAAGAGGCGGAAGGCGAGTTCATGGAGTCTGTCCGGCTCGACCCGTCTTTCAACTCCGCACGCATGAACCTCGCAACACTCTATCAGGAGACCGGGAGGCTCGACGAGGCCATAGCCGGGTTCCGCGAGGCGATAAGGAGGGACCCGCAGAACGCCCTGGCGCTTTATAACGCCGGGCTCACGTACGGCGCAAAGGGGCTCCCGGAAGAGGCTGTAATATATTATCTCGCCGCATTGAAGGCCGACCCGGGGTACTCAGAGGTATATTACGCGCTCGGAGATGCGTACATGGGATTGAATCGGCCTGTTGAGGCGGTGGAGAGCTATACGCTTTTCATTAAAAAGGCCCCGGACCAGTACCGCTCCTACAAGGATTCCGCGGCCATCAAGATAAATTCCGTCAAGAGGAAAGGGCCTGCCTCTTTCCCCTGAAGGCCGTATAATACATTATTGTGTTTTTCTCCCTGTGGTGGTATCTTTAATGTCTTGTACGCTGGTTTGAAACCCGATATTTTACGCAAGGTTAAGAGAAAATGAAGAGACTTCCGCCTTGGGCCAAGAAGCCTCTCGGGCCGGCAAGCTCCCTCCACGAGATGAAGTCCATCTTGAGGAAGAGGAACCTGCATACGGTCTGCGAGTCCGCAAGGTGCCCGAACATAGGCGAGTGTTTTACAAAACCCACCGCGACCTTCATGATATTAGGGGACGTCTGCACGAGGAAGTGCGGCTTCTGCTCGATAGATAAGGGCAGGGACCCCCTGACTGTCGACCTGCACGAGCCCTCTAATATCGCCCTTACGGCAAAGGAGCTCGGGCTCAAACATGTCGTCATAACGTCGGTTACGCGCGACGACCTCCCGAGAGGCGGGGCAGGCCAATTTGCCTTGACAATCAAGGCGATAAAGGATAACATTTCCGGCATTTTGGTAGAGGTGCTTACCCCGGATTTCGAGGGCGACGAGGAGGCGTTAAAGGTGGTCCTCGATGCCCGGCCCGATATCTTCAACCACAACCTTGAGACAGTCCCCTCCCTCTACTCGCAGGTAAGGCCCCAGGCAGACTATCGGAGGTCGTTGCAGGTCTTAAAAGACGCGAAGGCCTCCGGCGTTATGACAAAATCCGGGATAATGGTCGGGCTCGGTGAGACAAAAGATGAGGTAAAAGAGGTGCTTAGAGACTTACTCGCCTCTGGCTGCGACGCCGTCACCATAGGCCAGTACCTGCGTCCCACAAGAGACAACCTTGAGGTAAAGGAGTATGTGGACCCTGAGGTCTTCAAGGAATACGAGGATTACGGTAGGAGCATAGGCCTCAAACACGTCTATTCCGGGCCGTTCGTAAGAAGTTCTTATAATGCCGAAAAACTTATGAACGGGTAGGTTTATAACTGTTTAAAGGACGTTTTACCGATTATATTTTACATATTAAGAGGCATAAATGGACGAATTCTACAGGATAAAAAGGCTCCCGCCGTATGTATTCAACATCGTGACCGAGCTAAAGGTCGCGGCGAGGAAGCGCGGAGAGGATATCATAGACTTCGGCATGGGCAACCCGGACCAGCCGACTCCTAAACACATAGTCGATAAGCTCATCGAGGCCGCCCAGAACCCGAGAAACCACAGGTATTCGGCCTCCAAGGGCATATACAAGCTCCGGCTCGCCATATCGGACTGGTACAAGAGAAGGTACGATGTGGACATCGACCCCGAGACCGAGGCCGTTGGGACGATAGGCTCAAAGGAGGGGCTTGCGCACCTCGCGCTTGCGATAATAGAGCCCGGAGACGTAGTATTCGTCCCGAACCCGACTTATTCCATCCACACGTACTCGGTAATCATCGCCGGAGGCGACGTCCGCTCTATCCCGCTCCTTCCGGGCGTGGACTTTTTCGACGAGCTCCTTAAGGCGACGAAGCAGACCTGGCCGAAGCCTAAGCTCCTCGTCATAAACTTCCCGCATAACCCGACGACCGAGGTGGTGGATAAGTCCTTCTTCGCAAAAATTGTCGACTTCGCCAAAGAGCATAATATGATGGTCGTCCACGACCTCGCATACGCGGACATTGTCTTCGACGGCTACAAGGCCCCGAGTTTTCTGGAGATACCCGGCGCGAAGGACGTAGGCGTCGAGTTCTTCACATTATCAAAGAGCTACAACATGCCGGGCTGGAGGGTCGGCTTCGCCGTCGGGAACAGAAAGCTCATAGCGGCTCTGACGCGCATGAAGAGCTACCTCGATTACGGGATGTTCCAGCCGATACAGATAGCGAGCGTCATCGCCTTAAACGGCCCGCAGGACTGCGTCACCGAGATATGCAAGACCTACGAGTCCAGGAGGAACGCCCTCATAGAGTCCTTCGGCAAGGCCGGCTGGGAGATAACGAAGCCGAAGGCGACGATGTTCGTATGGGCGAAGATACCCGAACATTTGAGGCACTTGAAGTCCCTTGAGTTCTCGAAGTTCCTTTTGGATAAGGCAAAGGTGTCGGTCTCTCCGGGCATCGGGTTCGGCGAGTATGGCGACGAGTACGTGAGGCTCGCGCTCGTAGAGAACGAGCACAGGATAAGGCAGGCGGCCAAGTGCATAAAGAAGGCGCTCGAGTTGCCGGTAATGAAGGTCTCGTAGATGCAGACAGGGGAGAGAGGTACGCCATCCGTGACACACATGAAGGCTGATAGGATATACGCGGGCCTCATAGGCTTCGGCACCGTCGGCACCGGTGTCGTCAAGGTATTGAAGGATAACGCCGCCCTAATTAAAGACAGGCTCGGGTGCGAGCTTGTGCTTAAGCGGGTGGCGGATAAAGACGTCTCGCGCGACAGGGGCGTCAAGCTCGACGACGGCGTCTTGACGACGGACGCCATGGACATCATCAACGATCCAGAGATATCGATTGTCATCGAGCTCGTCGGCGGCACGGGGATCGCCAAGACCTTCATCATGGAGGCGCTCTCCGCGGGCAAGCACGTCGTCACGGCGAACAAGGCGCTCCTTTCGACACACGGAAAAGAGATATTCCAGAGGGCGGCGGAAAAAAAGCTCGATATCGGATTCGAGGCCTCTGTCGGCGGGGGCATCCCTGTCATAAAGGCCTTAAGAGAGGGGCTCGCCGCCAACAGAATAGAATCCATCTACGGCATTATAAACGGGACCGCCAACTATATACTCTCAAAGATGACTAACGAGGGGGGCAAGTTCGAGGACGTTTTAAGGCGCGCGCAGGAAAAGGGCTACGCTGAGGCGGACCCGTCGTACGACGTGGACGGCATTGACACGGCGCACAAGCTCGCGATACTCATAAACCTCGCCTATGGGACTTACATCGACGTTAACGACATCTACACGTCCGGCATAAGCAGTATCAGCCAGCACGACATAAAGTTTGCCAAGGAGTTCGGATACAGGATAAAGCTCCTCGCGATAGCGAAGTCCGGCGACGGGAAGATAGAGGCGCGCGTCCACCCGACGATGGTCCCTGCCTCGCACCCGCTCGCAACCGTCGACGGCGTATACAACGCCATACACCTTGAGGGCAACGCCGTAGGCTCAGTCATGCTCTACGGCCTTGGCGCGGGGATGATGCCCACGGCGAGCGCGGTAGTCGCTGACCTCATGGACATAGCGCGGAACATGAGAAAGGGCATCTCAGAGAGGATCACGCCGCTTGCGTACACGGCTGAAGCGATAAAGGACGTGGCATTAAAGCCAATAGACTCACTCGAAATCCCGTACTACATCCGCTTCCTCGCGGTAGACAAGCCCGGCGCGCTCTCGAAGATCTCAGGCGTGCTCGGCGCTCATAACATAAGCATATCGTCTGTTATACAGAAGGACAGGAAGATAGGCGGGGCGGTGCCGCTGGTAATTCTTACTCATAACGCGCTTGAGAGGGAACTGCGTTCAGCCATAGAAGAGATACAGTCCATGGATATAATACACGATAAAATCGTCTATATACGGATAGAGGAGAATCTTGGTGCGGCTAACTAGAAAAGGGCTTTGGGCGGGTCTGATAAGGGAGTTCAGGGACTTTTTGCCTGAGATAAAGGATGAGGCGATAACGACGCTCCTTGAGGGGAACACCCCGCTTATAGAGTCGGTGAATCTTAAGGACATATTCGGGGACATAAGACTGCTCCTCAAATACGAAGGCCTTAACCCGACCGGCTCCTTCAAGGACCGCGGCATGACGATGGCGGTATCGAAAGCGCGCGAGGAAGGCGCGAAGGCCGTCATCTGCGCCTCTACCGGAAACACCTCGGCCTCTGCCGCGGCGTATGCCGCAAGGGCCGGCATGAAGGCCTATGTCCTCGTGCCGGACGGAGGAATAGCGCTCGGCAAGCTCTCGCAGGCGATGATGCACGGCGCGATGGTGCTGCAAATTAAAGGCAACTTCGATGACGCGCTGAACATCGTCAAGGCCATCACCAAGGACTATCCGGTGAAGATGGTCAACTCCATCAACCCGTACAGGATAGAGGGGCAGAAGACCGGGGCCTTTGAGGTCTCGGAGCATTTGGGGCACGCGCCGACCTATCACTTCCTCCCTGTGGGGAACGCCGGCAACATCACCGCGTATTGGAAGGGCTACAAGGAATACTACAAGGAAGGGATAATCTCGAACCTCCCGAAGATGATGGGTTTCCAGGCCGAGGGGGCGGCGCCTATTGTTTTGGGCCATCCTGTCGAGGACCCTCATACCATAGCTACTGCCATAAAGATCGGTAACCCCGCCTCATGGGAAGGGGCGCTTAAGGCAAAGGAAGAGAGCGGCGGGACGATAGGGCTGGTGTCGGATGACGAGATAATCGAGGCATATAGACTCCTTGCCTCGCGCGAAGGCGTATTCTGCGAGCCGGCGTCAGCCGCCTCACTCGCCGGAGCGATAAAATTAAAGAAAGACGGGGTGCTTATCGACGGTGATACCGTCGTTTGCACGCTTACGGGCCACGGCCTTAAGGACCCGGATAACGCAATGAACGCGTCCCCAAAGCCCGTGAAGGTGGCGGCGGATGTGAAGAAGATTTTGAAGATAATGGGGTTTTAGGGGGTCAGAGCGCCAGAACTTCACATACCTGCGTTGCTCCTCGGCCCAGTCTCTGCGGCGTACCCAAAAGTACGCCTCGCGCCGGTTCTTCGTCGCGCCTTGGCCTGTTTTGTTCTGACGCTCTGACTGAGCGCCTTGTAAATAACGGCGTTGCCCCTCGGCCCTCACGCACTGATCGTCATTACCGCGTGTCTCAAGCGGGAATCCAGTTTTTTATTCCGTAAAGACACTGGATCCCCGGTTTAAACCTCGGGGATGACGAATCCGCGAATTTGACAAGGACCACCCGCCATAGGATAATTAAGAAACCTCTTCGGGAGCTGAAACTCTTATGAAATATATAATACTCATCGGCGACGGGATGGCCGACAACGCAATGGACGAGCTCGACGGCAAGACCCCGCTCGAATCCGTCGACACCCCCAATATGGACTCACTTGCCGGGACCGGCAAGTTCGGACTCTTCAGGACAGTGCCTCCGGGGTTTCCGCCTGGTAGCGACGTCGCCAATTTAAGCGTCCTCGGCTACGACCCGAAGAAATACTACACGGGTAGGGCCCCGTTGGAGGCGGCTTCCATCGGCGTAAAATTGGCCCCCGCCGAGATCGCATTCAGGTGCAACCTCGTAACGCTCGCGCAAAAGGACGGCTCTCTCGTCATGGACGATTACAGCGCGGGGCACATCACGACAGAAGACGCCGACTCTCTTATAAGGTCGCTCGACCAGGCGCTCTCGAGCTCGGGCGTGCGCTTCTATACCGGCACCTCGTACAGGCACCTGATGGTATCGTCTACGCAGGGCAAGTTCAAGACGACGCCGCCGCACGATATATCGGACAAGAAGATAGACGAGTACCTGCCCAAGGGCGCTGGCGCTGAAAAACTCATAGAGCTCATGGACCTTTCAAGGGACGTACTTAAAGACCACCCTGTCAACAGAAAAAGGATGGGCAACGGCAAAAAGCCCGCCACCTCCATCTGGCTCTGGGGGCAGGGGTCGGCGCCGCAGATGCCGACGCTTAAAGAGCGGTTCGGGGTGGACGGCGCGATAATATCGGCCGTCGACCTTATGAAGGGCATAGGCATATACGCCGGGCTCGAGGTCATAAAGGTCCCGGGCGCGACCGGCTACATAGACACCAACTACAAGGGTAAGGCCGAGGCCGCGCTATCGGTGCTTGAGCGGAAGGACTTCGTCTGCGTCCACGTTGAGGCCCCGGATGAGGCAGGGCATAACGGGAACTTGAAGGACAAGCTCCGCGCCATAGAGGATTTCGACGCCAGGATAGTCGGGCCGATACTTAAAGGCATGGAGAAGTTCAAGGAGTACAGGGTGATGGTCCTCCCGGACCACCCGACCCCTTTGGCCATAAAGACCCATACTTCTGACCCGGTCCCGTTCGCGCTCTGCACTATGGGCGGCAAACAGGTGGAGAAGGGGATCGCCAAGTTCTGCGAGAGGGAGGCCGCTGAGACAGGCTGGCTCGTCGAGGACTGCGAGACGATGATACAGGAGTTTTTCGGAAGAGCAGAACAGGTCTGCGACCTGGGGAGATAAACCCCGGCGCAAGATAAGGAAGTCCTCCTCTTTTCTAAAGAGGGGTCAGGGGAGATTATGCTTGTTCCTCCCCTTTACAAGGGGAGGTTGGGAGGGGTCGTTGTTGGACGTAACACGAAAGGGGCTTGCAGAACCTTTATAATCCCCCTCAGTCCCCCTTTAGAAAAGGGGGATTATATTGTTTGGGCTTCATAAACGGGCGGGACCTCCAAGTCCCGCTCTTAAGTTTTTAAGCCAAAGAGAGTCCAGCCGTAAATGAAAAGATCCCTATACGCAGTATCCATCTTCGTTGTCCTCCTCGCCGTTCTTTACTACGCCTATATCCCGGATGTCTCGAAGCTCAAGAAAGAGAACCCCAAGAAGACGGCGATGATGGAGTACCGGGAGGCCGAGTGGAAGGCCAAGGGCAAGAAGCGCCAGATATACCAGGTCTGGGTGCCTTTTTCGAGGGTCTCTCCCTACATGGCCAAGGCGGTCATCATAGCCGAGGACGACAAGTTCTGGTCCCACGAGGGTTTCGACTTCGAGGCGATGCAGAAGGCGGTCGAAAAGGACCTGAAGGCAGGCAAATTCAAGGCCGGGGGGTCTACGATAAGCCAGCAGTTGGCGAAGAACCTCTATCTTACCCCGAAGAAGAGCCCCTTGAGGAAGATAAAAGAGGCGATAATCGCCTGGAAGATAGAGCGGACCTTATCTAAGCGGCGGATACTCGAGATTTATCTGAATGTCGTCGAGTGGGGTGAGGGGATATACGGCATAGAGGCCGCCTCCCGCCACCACTTCGGCAAATCCGCGAGCGAGCTTACGGCGATGGAGGCCGCGAGGCTCGCGACCGTCCTGCCGAACCCCCGGAGGCTCGACGCCTCTGGCGAGCAGAAGTATGTAGCCAAACGCGCGGAGATAATATACAGCATAATGGTGCGGCGCGGGATAGTCGTGCCTGAGTACGAGGAGGTTGTGGCGGGCGGGACAGATGGCGTCGGCTCCATCTCCACCTCTGTTGATGGGGCCGTCCCTCCCGGCCCTGAAAAGCCCGTCGAGTCTATTGATGCAAAAAAAGAGGCCGGGGGCTGAAGTCAGGCCCACCTGCTATCTTATATTAAATGTTTCTTGTAATACGCTGATTTAAAAAGTATTTCAGGCCGATTTTTTCGCCTGGCCGGTCTTCTCCAGGATGAATCTGCCTAACTCTTTGTCAACAACGCCTATGTGGTTCGTGAGCCATTCGACCGCGCTATGCTGGGTCTCTATCACGACTGACAGGCTGACACCCGCCTCGATAGCCTTTTTTATCCCCGCGACCTGTTCCTTGAAGTTCTTGTGCTCCGCGATATGTGAATTCCTCCCGCTGTACTGGAGTTTGGCCATCGCCTGGTCTTCGGCCCCGAAGTGGGTCACAACATAGGTGTCGAGGAATTTGACGAGGTTTACTATCTCCTCCTTGCCCTTTCTCGCGAGCATCGCGTCCATGAGCCTGTTTATCCTCTCGAAAAGCTCCTTGTGCTGTGTGTCCTGCCAGTCTACTCCTGTCTCCAGGGCCTTTCTCCATAAGAGCGCCATACTTTCTCTCCTGAGGTGGTTTTTAAAAAACAGCTTTTCTATTTATCGGACGGGGATTGAATACCTTAAGGGTATTGCTGGATTTCTTTTGACAGCGCCCTATGGGCGCATTATAATGGGGTAACATTTGTAGCCTATATGGATAAAACACTTACATTACGGCAAAAAGAGGTGCTCGAATTTCTTGAGGGCTTCATCGAGGCGAGGGGGTTTCCGCCTTCCTTGCGGGAGATTTGCGCGCGCCTCCGTATAAACGGCCCCAAGAACGCCAGAAAACATTTGGAGGCGCTTGAGAAAAAGGGTTTTATAAAGAGGTCCGCCAACATCTCAAGGGCCATAGAGGTGATTGGGCGCGCCATGAGCGGCATCGTCTCCATGCCCATTGCCGGGTCTGTCCGGGCCGGCGCGCCTAATCTGGCGATAGAGGATATCCTCGGCCATGTCGCGTTAGACGGGAGGCTCTTCAACTGCCCGGACGGGTTTCTCTTGAAGATCGAGGGCGATTCCATGACTGGCGCGGGAATTGAGCAAGGCGACCTCGTCATGGTAAGGCCGCAGAGCCATGCGGACCCAAACGACATCATCGTCGCCATGCTCGATAACGAAGCGACGGTCAAGAGGTTTGTCAGGGACGGGGCGAGGGTGATGCTAAAGCCCGAGAACCCTTCCATGAACCCGATAGAGATCGGCAAAGACCGGGAGTTTTCCATAATAGGAAAGGTCATATCCGTCATCAAGAGGCTTGAGTAAATGGCGACAGATATAGGGGAAAAGATAAAGGTCATGGCCGTCTTTGAAAAGGGTGTCAGGCCGGTGAAGTTCAAGTGGAGGGGGCGGGTCTATCCAGTGAAGGAGATAACCTATACCTGGGCCTCGAAAGAAGGCGAGGCCCCCATAATCCATTTTTCGGTCACTGACGGCGCGACCCTCTTCGAGCTCGCCTACAACCAGAATGAGCTGGAGTGGACCTTGAACAAGGTGGACGCATGAGGACGATCATGCATCTGGACATGAACGCCTTTTTCGCCTCAGTCGAGCAGAGGTGCGACCCCGGTCTCCGGGGCAAACCCATCGCCGTCATAGGCTCTGCGCACCGGACGGTCGTCACCACCGCCTCATACGAGGCGCGCAAATTCGGCGTCAAGACCGGGATGAACAAGTATGAAGCCAAGAGGGCCTGCCCCGGCCTCATATTCGTAGTAGGCGACAACCGCAAGTACATCGATACATCTATTAGAATACTCAATATTTTAAAGGACTTCTCGCCGAAAGTTGAGGCGTATTCTATTGACGAGGCCTTTGTCGAGATAACCGGCATGTCCTCTCTTTTTGGAGAGCCGGCCACACTCGCCTCACTGGTAAAGGAGAGGATAAGGGGGGAGTTGGGCCTGACCTGTTCAATCGGTATAGCCCCGAACAAGCTCCTCGCCAAGCTCGCTTCCGACATGCAAAAGCCGGACGGCCTTGTGGAGATAAGGGAAGGGGACGTCGCCACGCTCCTCGAACCCCTCCCGGTCGGAGAGCTCTTCGGCATAGGGCCTAAGCTAACGGCTCACTTGGCCTCTTTGGGGGTAGCGACCTGCGGGGAGCTCGCCCGTTTTCCGGTGAGTATCTTAAGGGAGCGGTTCGGGATAATAGGCGAGCGGCTTGCACTAATGGGGCAGGGCATCGACACCTCCCCGGTCATCCCGGCGGGAGAGGAAGGAGAGGCCAAAAGTGTCGGCCATTCGACGACGCTAAAGAGGGACATAAGCGAGCGCGGTGTCATTAAGCGCCATATCCTGAAGCTCTCGGAGATGGTCGGCGCGAGGGCAAGGAGGTACGGCCTTAAGGGGAGGAAGGTCACGCTCACGCTCCGCTACCACGATTTTTTTACATTCAGCAGGCAGAAAACCCTCGCCATACCCACGAACGACACCCGCGCCATATACTCAGCCGCGTCTTCGATAATTGATTCGCTCCGGCTCAAGTCCGCCATAAGGCTCGTAGGCGTCGCCATTTCGGATATATCGAAAGAAACGGGGCAACTCGACCTTTTCGAGGACGGTATCAAACGCGAGCGGCTCTTAAAGGCGATAGACGAGATAAACAAGGACATCGGGGCATTTACTATAACCTGGGCCTCGATATGCGATGAGGGCGCGCAGGTCGAAGGCTCAGGCGTCATCTCACCTTCATGGAGGCCGGAGGGGGTCAAAAGGGTGGAGGTGAGGTAGGAGGGTGCGTTTTGCGCAGGGGAATAAAATCTCCTCCACGTAGCAAGTGGAGGCAGGGTGGGGTGATTTGAACGCAAGGACGACCTCCCCCGCCCCCTCCTTGGTAAGGAGGGGAGAAGGCACTTTTGCCAAAGGCCTTGTTGCTCGCTCCGCGCGCTTTTCGCGCAGGGGCTCCTAACGCTTTCTTCCTCCCCATCACGCTCGCGCGCCGAGCGTAAGCGGTCTAATCTCCCCCGGTGCGCTCGCCTCTCCCTCCCGCAGGCTTTCTCCGCCCTGCGCCTGTGTTTTGGTGAAACGGAACAAATCTTTTTTGCTTTTCAGAAGCCCCATGCCGAAAAAAAGCCCGGCAGGGCGTAAGATGGTATTTTTATAAGAGCTTCTTGCGGGTTCATGTTCGCAACCCGAGCCAGCCTCGATTTTATTATCCCTTGACTTGCCGCTCCCAAAACTATAAAGTTACGCCATAAACGCCAGGTATCTCCATCGGGAGATAAAAGGGAATCCCGTGGCCTGCAGAAGCAGGGAATCGGGAGCGGTCCCGCCGCTGTAACCGGGGACGAAAACCAACGAAGCCACTGGGGGATAACCCCGGGAAGGTTGGAGAGTAGGCCGATCCGGGAGCCAGAAGACCTGCCCGGCGTCATGAAAGGCCTTCTCGCGGACAGGAAGGTCGTCTGAAGGAAATACCTTCGGAACGATTGAGGGTGAAGAACAGGGTGCAATCCTCGGGGCTTTAAAAGCTCCGAGGATTTTTTTTGTCTAAAAATTGTTATTTTTCCTAAATTCTGCGTCAGGGCGAAAATAAAAATGCTCACATATTACCATATATGCTGCGCTTTTTATTTCCACCCTTCCTTGATTTTAGAAAAAATTCCTAATTTTTAGAGTTAGCCATATCATAATATTTCAAAGGAGACCGAGATGACCCAGATAGAGGCCGCAAGAAAAGGCATCATAACAAATGAGATGGAGGAGGCCGCGAAAGGCGAAGAAGCATCCCCGGAATACATAAGACAGATGATCGCCGAGGGAAAGGCGGTCATACCGAATAATAAGAACCGGAAGGCGCGGCTCGTGGCCATAGGCAAGGGGCTCCGCACCAAGGTCAACGCAAGCATAGGGACCTCCTCTGACATAGTGGACGCCGCCTCAGAGGTCGAAAAGGCGCTCGCCGCAGAAAAAGCCGGGGCAGATACGCTGATGGAGCTTTCGGTCGGCGGCGACCTCGACTCAATAAGAAAAGAGGTCCTGTCCGCGACCTCCTTGTCCGTCGGGAGCGTCCCTTTATATCAGGCATTCAAAGAGGCGATAGAAAAATATCACGACCCGAACAAATTGACCGAAGAGCTGCTCTTCGATGTCCTGGAGCGGCAGTGCGCCGACGGCATCTCATTCATGGCGGTGCACTGCGGGCTCAACAGGCTCACAATTGAGAGGCTGAACAGGCAGGGTTACAGGTACGGCGGGCTGGTCTCCCGCGGGGGCTCGTACATGGTCGGCTGGATGCTCAGGAACAACAGGGAGAACCCGCTCTACGAGCGGTTCGACAAGGTGGTGGAGATTTTAAAGAAGTACGACTGCGTTTTGAGCCTCGGGAATGGCCTGCGCGCAGGGGCGGTCCACGACTCACTCGACAGGGCGCAGGTCCAGGAACTGCTCATAAACTGCGAGCTCGCCAACCTCGGCCAGGAGATGGGTTGCCAGATGATGTGCGAAGGGCCGGGGCATCTGCCGCTCGACGACATAGAGGCGAACGTAAAACTCCAGAAGAGGATGAGCGCAGACGCGCCGTTCTATGTGCTCGGCCCGCTTACGACAGACATCGCGGCAGGCTACGACCATATATCGGCGGCGATAGGCGCGGCAGAGGCGGCCCGCTACGGCGCCGACCTCATCTGCTACGTTACTCCGGCAGAGCACCTTGCGCTTCCCAACAAGGAGGATGTTGTTGAAGGGGTGCGGGCCGCGCGCGTCGCCGCGCACGTAGGCGACATGGTAAAGCTCGGAAGGAAAGGGCGCGACATGTCGATGGCAAAGGCGCGGAGGGACCTCAATTGGAATGAGCAGGCCAGGCTCGGCCTCTTTGGCGAGAGGGCGTCCGAGATAAGGGCGTCAAGGGCGCCTGAGGACTCGGACACTTGCACCATGTGCGGGAGCTTCTGCGCCCTCGACAATGTAAATGTCCACTTCAGTGAGAGCCTTAAGGCCGGAGATAAGGCTTGAAGGGCCTCTGAAGAACTATTCCTGTCTGAAACGTATCAAAATATAAGGCGTTTTATCCAGACAGTCTGCGTGTAACCTGACTCACTGCTTAAGACATCCTTCATGGTGTACCATGCCCCGGTATCTTCAATAAAAGGAGGGCAAAATGAAAAACAAACGCACCATATCGGATCTCTTCGAGATCATCGCCGGTTTTACGGTAATGGCTGTCCTGTTTTTTTCGGTCTTTACCACGTTTACAAAGGGCTATTAGGAAAAAGGCCGGGGCCTCGCGCCCCGGCTGTTTTTATCTGAGGAAAATAGCCAAACACCCCCTCTCCTTTTTTCTTTTCACTCTCTATTGCTTTCCGCACTTTCCTATGGCCGTTGCTCGTATCCGCGTTGCGGTAATGCCCTCGCTGTCACCGTGCAATGTACGGCCTTAAGCCGGCAAAAAAAGACGCGGGAATTCACCTGCCTTTTTTTGTTTTCCGGTGCTCCATTTTAATAATTCTTTAATTCAGGCCATACTATAATGGGTGCGTAAAGAACGGGACCCGGCATAAAAGGAGGCATCCATGATAAGGACGATGAACAGGTCAAGCGGACTCTTCGAGATAATGGCAACTTTCGCCATCCTCGCGCTGGTGCTCCTCATATCGATGATCATAATCTGAAACTGAAAGGAGAGGGATATGGATAAGAATACAGGCAAGGGCTATTTGTTCGAGCTACTGACAGTCGCGGGCAACTTCGTGGCTGGCGTCCTTCTCTATGTCATGGTCTCTTAAGGAGGTCTTTATGGAAAGGATAATACCCCTGGGGCAGTTCTTCGCCGCGCTGGCAATCCTTGTCCTCGCGCTGGCCATTATCTCAAAGGTCACATTCGTTTAGGCACCCCCGCGGCGATTGAAAATAAAGCCTGGCCGGATATTCCCGGCCAGGCTTTTCCGTTTTTAAAACAGGCTTGACATCCCCCCGGCCCTCCTTGACAACCTTTTTCTTTCACATATCCGTTTTTCGTGTTATTATTACGAGCTAAGCCATATCAGATAAAGGAGAAAGCTGGAAATTGGAAAGTGTGAAGGACAAGATGACGTTTAATGATTTCAACCTCTCAAGCGATGTGCTCAAGGCCGTCTCCGCGATGGGCTTTGAGGTGCCGACCCCCATACAGGAGAAGACCATCCCGGCGCTTATGACCGGCAGGGACGTCATCGGGCAGGCGCAGACAGGGACCGGAAAGACGGCCGCATTCGGCATACCGATTGTCGAGCGTATAGACCGCATGGCCAACGGGGTACAGGCGCTCATACTCGCGCCGACGAGGGAGCTCGCCATACAGGCCGCCGAGGAGATGAACAAGCTCGGGAAGTTCAAGAAGCTACACGCGCTCCCGGTCTACGGCGGCACGTCGATCGAGAGGCAGATAAAGGCCTTGAGCAGAGGCGTCCATATCGTAGTCGGCACACCCGGCAGGGTCCTTGACCACATCGAGAGGAAGACCCTCTCTTTAAAGGGCGTAAGGGTCGTAGTGCTCGACGAGGCCGACGAGATGCTGGATATGGGGTTTCTGGACGACATAAACAGGATACTCAAGGAGACCCCGGAAGAAAGGCAGACCCTCCTTTTTTCCGCCACTATGGCCGATGAGATAGTAAAGATATCCAAGCGCTACATGAAGAACCCCGATAAGATCAGGATAGCGTCGGACACGCTCACAGCCCCTAAGATAGACCAGATATTTTATGAGGTGAGGAACGACCAGAAGATGGAGGCGCTCTCGCGCCTTATCGATTCCGACGACTCCGGGCGCTTCCTCGTCTTCTGCCACACGAAGCGGGAGGCAGACGAAGCGGCCTCGCAATTGAAGTTGCGCGGATACGACGCCGACGCCATGCACGGGGACTACACGCAGTCCCAGAGGGAGTCGGTCTTAAAGAAGTTCAGGGAAGGGCGCATCGACGTGCTCGTCGCCACCGACGTCGCGGCCAGGGGCCTTGACATAAGCGACATCTCGCACGTCGTCAACTACTCCATCCCGCAGGACCCGGAGTCCTACGTCCACAGGATAGGCAGGACCGGCAGGGCGGGGAAGGAAGGCATAGCGATCACCTTCGTCACCCCGAGGGAAGACAGGCAGTTGCGCCTTATAAAGTCCGTATCCAAGGCGAATATCAAGAGGGGCAAGCTCCCGACCAAGGAAGAGGTCATGGGTTCGCGCGTGGCGAGCCTTAAGGAGCGCATACAGGAGTGCATAGACGACAAGTCCTTCGACAGGTTCTTAAAGCTCGCCGAGGAGATGACCGTTGACTTAAGCCCGGTCGAGGCGCTCGCCGCGCTTATCAAGTTCCAGTTGCAGGGGTTCGAGGCGCCGCCGGCGGAGAGGTCAGACGTCTCGCTCGACGACACCGGCGCCCCTTCCGGCATGGCGCGCCTCTTCGTGACCATAGGCAAGGACCAGGGCGTGAGGGCAGGGGACATCGTGAACGCGATATCCAAGAAGGCCGGCATATCAAGGGACGAGATAAAGGGAGTGTCCATCTTCGAGACCTTTACCTTCGTCGAGGTCCCGAGGGACTCGGCCGAGAAGGTAATAGAGTTCATGCACCAGTCGATCCTCTCTGGCAGGAAAATAGCGGTCGCGCCGGCAAGGCCCAGGGGAAAATAGAAGCAGGCGATTTAACAATCCATTAAAAAGGCCCGCCCTCAAGGCGGGCCTTTTTACTTGACAAAAACCCCTTTTTCCGCTTGTGGATCTCCGCCATTTACCATAATTCACTTTACAAAAGGCCGGTGCCTGATTTATATTTAAATAGTGGCTTACATCCTTAACTTTAAAGAGTTTTTTCTTTCAAAGCGGCCTTGTTGAGCGGCGCTTTCCGATTCTGGAAAACGGCGGCAGGCGAGTGAAATAGCGCGGGGCTTATAGCGGTCCGTTGCCCTTGTCTCAACCCTGTTTTTTTGAACTCGTTGTTAAGGCCGGGCCCGGTCACGCAGGCGCACGCGCTTCAAAGCGGAAAATTGGTTTGCCGGGGCTGGCCTGATTCGTTGCCTGATAGCGAAAGTTTTTTTCCGGAGACCCGATAAGATTAAGAAGGGCCTTGAGGGTCACTGAAGCAATTCAAAGAGGTTAAGAATGGGTCTTATATTCACAAAAGGCGCCGTCACGACGGCTGTACTCCTCTGCGGGGGGCACCACGAGGACTTGAACCCTCTGCTACGCGACACCCCTGTATGCACCCTCCCTGTATTGAACCGCCATCTCATCGAATACACCGTGGATTTTCTGAGGAACAAGGGCATACGGAATGTCCTCGTCTCGATACCAAAGGACGACGGATTCGATACGGCCGAGTACATGGAGAACCTGAGCCACTCATTCAGGGGCCGCCTTGAGATAAGCCATTTCGAGGAGGACAAGCACATAGGGACCGCCGGGTCGTTGCGCGCGATGCGGGACCACGTGGGGGAGGAGAGTTTCCTCGTCATAGCGAGCAACATCTACATGGGAAATATCGACCTTGAGAGGTTCATGGCCGAGCACGCCGAGTCGAAGGCCTCCCTGACCGTAGGGGTCTTGAAGAACCGCAAGTACCCGACCGAGGACATATACGTCGACAAGAACGGCTCGGTTGAAGGCTTCTCCGTCATACACCCCTCCAGGGACAGGAGGTCGCCTTATACCCCGCTCGGCGTCTACATCGCCGACCACTCGGTATTCGGCTTCATAAAGGAGAAGGGCTACTTCGACATAAAGGAACAGCTCATACCGGCGCTTAAAAAGGCGTCTCTCCATGTGCAGTCCCACGAGATAGAGGGCTACTGCAGGCCCATAGAGACGATTGAGGACTACTTTGGCCTGCACAGGGAGGCGCTCCTTACCGGGAATTTTACGAAGGCCGGGCTGACCGAGATATCCGACGGCGTATGGGCGGGGGAGAACATCTCCATTTCGCCCAAGGCCTACATGGCGGGCCCCGTCCTCATAGGCAGGAACTGCACCATTTCAGACGACGTCCAGATCATAGGCCCCGCGGTCATCGGCGACAACTGCACCGTAGGGAAAAGGGCGAGGATACGCGAATCCATCATGCTGAGCGACTTCGACATGGACGACAACGCGTCCGTCAAGTACTGCGTCGTCGGGCGCGGGGTGAAGATTTTTTCAGGCGATTCGTTCTCAAACAAGATACTCGTCGACAACCTCAAGGTGGCGGATGTGAACCTAATACCGTCGAGGTACGAGTTCAACGGGGTTATCGAGTCCATGGGGCTCAAGATGGGCGGGTACAAGTACGCGGCCTTCCTCGGCTTAAAGCGGCTCCTCGACATCACGGTCTCGCTCGCGTGCCTCATCCTTTTTTCCCCTGTAATGCTCGCCCTCGCCGTGGCCGTGAAGCTCGATTCAGACGGCCCCGCGGTATTCAAGCAGAGGAGGTGCGGCAAGGACGGGGTGGATTTCGAGATGCTTAAATTCAGGACGATGGTCAAGGACGCCCACGCCCAGCAGAAGAAGCTCACCGACCAGAAGAACGTCGACGGCCCGATGTTCAAGCTCCTTAACGACCCGAGGATAACGCGCATAGGGCAGTTCCTCAGAAAGACCAGCCTTGACGAGCTGCCGCAACTGTTGAACGTGCTGAAGGGCGAGATGAGCCTTGTCGGGCCCCGCCCCCTCGTCATGGACGAGATGAAGTTCAGCCAGAGCTGGAGGTCTATCAGGCTGAAGGTTAAGCCGGGCATCACAGGCCTCTGGCAGGTGCAGGGGAGGAGCGAGGCCTCATTCCACGACTGGATAAGGCACGACGTCTACTACGTGCAGAACCAGTCGCTCTGGCTCGATGTCAAGATACTCCTTAAGACCGTAGGGGTGGTGTTCAGGAAGGGCGGGGCGTATTAGCTATCAGGCTGTTTATTAAATAGGGAGCCATATGACGCTTGTAGAAATGCTTGAAAAGGCCGCCGCGGACCACCCGTCGAGGCCGGCCGTTATATTCAACGATACCGTTTTGACCTACTCTGAGCTCGATTCGACGGTCAACAGGTTCGCGAACGCCCTCATAGCCGAAGGCGTAAAGAAAGGCGACCGTCTCGCTCTTATGCTCCCGAGGGTCCCAGAGCTCATCATTGCCTTTTTAGGGGCCGCGAAGGCAGGGGCCGTCGCGGCCCCCATAAACTTCGAGCTCCCGCTCTCAAGGATAAAGGCGCTTGTAAAGACGCTCTCCCCGAGGTTCATCGTATCTGCCGGGGCGCACCTCGAAAACGCCTTATCCGGCGTCGAAGGCACGGGGGCCGGCGTCGTCGCAATCGGCCACGAGGACGCCCGCGCGATAGCGTGGGATGAGTTCCTGAAGTTCCCATCGACGAGGCCCGGCATCGACATCCACTCGGACGACGTCGTCTATCTCAATTATACATCCGGCTCGACCGGGGACCCCAAGGGCGCTATAACGACCCACGCGAACGTCTACTGGAACACGCTCGCCTCTGTCGAGGCCCTGGGGCTCAGGGAAGAGGACGTCCACCTCTGCATGTTCGCCCCGTTCGCGCACCCGCACGAGCTGCTCGCCCGCCCGTTATTCCTCGGCGGGACTATGGTCCTCGTGGATACCATCTATCCCAAGGCGATAGCGGAGGCGATATCCAAAAACAAAGTCACCTGCATGATGGGGCTTGCCCCCATGTACGAGAACCTCATTGAGCTCATCGGGCACAGGGCCTGCGACTTAAGCTCGCTGCGTCTCCCGGAGAGCGGAGGCATGTACACGAGGGGCGAGCTCATGGAGAGGTTTGTTTCTTGCCTCGGGGTTTCCATTATACCGGTCTGGGGCTCTACCGAGACCTCTGGCATAGCCATAGCCAACCGCCCGGGGACGGTCATCCCGCCCGGGTCTGTCGGGAGGCCGTGCCCTTACTACGAAGTAAGGATAGTAGATGAGGCGGGCGATGACGCCGGCCCCGGAGAGGTCGGGGAGCTTGTATTCAGGGGCCCGGCCGTGGTCTCAGGGTATTTCGAGGGGGCGAACGGCTCTGCGGTCTTCAGGGAAGGCTGGTACCATAGCGGAGACCTCGCCACAAAGGACACCGACGGCTTCTTCTACTTCGTAGAGAGGAAGTCGGGCATGATGAAGGTCGCGGGGCTCAAGGTCTACCCGACTGAGATAGAAAAGACGCTTCTCGAACACCCGTCAATAAGGGAGGCGTCGGTCATCTCCGTTAAGGACGACCTCCGGGGCGAGGTCCCGAAGGCGTATATCGCTTTGAAAAAAGGCGCCGTGTTGACTGCCAAAGAGGCGCTTAAGTTCTGCAGGGAAAGGCTCGCGCACTACAAGGTCCCGAGGCACGTCGAGTTCCTCGACGAGCTCCCGAAGACAACGAGCGGCAAGATAAACAAGAAGGCGTTGCAAACGGAGGGGCTGTGAAGGCGCTCGTAGCGGACGGCCAGTGGGCCCCGCGGGCCGGCTACACGCCGGTCCGCGAGGAAGAGGAAAAACATCGCGCCCTTGTCGGGAGCCAGGTCTGGCGCAACACCTCGTTCGACATAAAAGAGATACCGGCCCCGCGCCCCCTCGAAGACGAGGTATTGATACGGGTAAAATCGTGCGGGGTCTGCGGCTCGGACACCCATGTCTACGAGACCGACAAGGACGGCTATATCATCTTTTCGGGCCTTACGAAACTCCCGTGCGTCATCGGACACGAGTTCTCCGGCGTCGTCGAGGAGACAGGGAGGCTCGTAAGGGGTTTAAAGAAGGGCGATACCGTAGCGGTCGAGTCCGTCATGTGGTGCGGGATATGCACCCCGTGCAGGAGCGGGCACCCGAACCAGTGCAGGAACGTGGAGTTGCTGGGTCTTAGCCGGGACGGGGCGTTGGCGGAGTTCGTCGCGGTGAACGAGAGGTACTGCTGGAAAATAGACCCGTTATCGGAAGTCTACGGCGGGGAGGAGTTTTTTGACATAGGAGCGCTTATCGAGCCCGTCGGGTGCGCGTACAACGGCATGTTCGTCGTGGCCGGCGGCTTCAAGCCAGGCTCGACGGTCGTCGTCTACGGCGCCGGGCCTATCGGACTTGGGGCGGTCTCGCTCGCCAGGGCCGCGGGCGCGGACATGGTAATAGCGTTCGATGTTACGGGGGGCAGGGTAAGGATAGCGGGCGAGATGGGCGCGGACCACGCCTTCAATATAAAGGGACTCGGTGAGCGGAGGCCGTCGGATATAGTCCTTGAGCTTACCAAAGGCGCGGGGGCCGAGGTTCAGGTCGAGGCCGCGGGCGCGGCGCCAAAGACTGTTCCTGAAATGGAGAGGTCGCTTGCGAGCCAGGGCAAAATAGTCTATCTCGGCAGGGCCGCGACGTCCACGCCCATGCACCTTGACGCCCTTGTGACAGGCGCTAACAGCGTCGTCGGCGCGCGCGGGCACGCGGGCTACGGCATATTCCCGAACATCATACGGCTCATAGCCAAAAAGAGGATAGACATCTCTCCCATGATATCGAAGATGTTCCCGTTTAAGGGCGTAAAAGAGGCGCTTGCCGCCTCATCCGACAGGGAGAACGGCAAGGTGATCGTACGGTTATAGGGGGCCGCGTCGCGAAATAGTAGTTGTTGAAATAAGCTATTATTTTTGTTAGTATTTTTGGATTGGGTTTATGCGGCTCGCAGTAGACCGTCTGTAAGCCGTCGTCGTTAGCCTGGAAGTCCTGCTTCGGCCAATCGTAGAGAATATTATGTTTAAAATCGGCTGAGAAGCCCTCAGGGGTCATTTTTTTACATAGCGCAACCGATATTACATGAACAGTGAGGCAAATATGAAAAATAGATTGACATCCCTGGCCCTTGGCCTGGCCCTGTTTTTGGCCTTTATCGGCGGCTGTTCCGGTAAACAGGCGCCGATGCCCGAGGTCGAGCCTGAGTCGAAGCCTGTGCAGATATCGGAGTTCATCCTCGGCGTGGGCGACAGCATAGAGGTTACGGTATACAGGCATGACGACCTCAAGAAGACGTACAAGATCGACAGCTCTGGAAGGCTCATGTTCCCGCTCATAGGGGACGTAGAGGCCTCCGGAAGGAGCGTATTCAAGCTCTCTGACGAGATACGCGACAGGCTCGCGCGCTACATAGTAAACCCGCAGGTGACCATCTCGGTTACCGCCGTGCAGAGCCAGAAGATAATCGTGCTCGGAGAGGTCAACAACCCTGGTGTCCAGACGCTCGACTCCAGCCTGAGCGCGGTGGATGCGATATCAAAAGCGGGCGGAATGACGGTTGACGCGAAGCTCTCGAACGTGGTCCTCATACGGAGGGTAAACGGCAAGGGGGAGGTCACGACGCTTGACCTTGACTCGGTGATCAAAAAGGGGGAATGGCGGCATAACAGGTTCCTCCAGAGCGGTGATATCCTCTATGTCCCGGCCTTCACGATAGCGAACGTAAGCTGGTATTTCGGGCACCTCTCAAAGATACTATCGCCGATAGTCAACCTTGAGAGCGGCATAGTCCTCTGGCCGCAGGCGCAGGACGTTTTACTCTACGGAGAGTCGGCCTCCACTACACCCCTGTCGATACCCGCCAGATAATCAGCATATAAAAATTTTGAGAGGGTTTGAATGGAGCTTAGACAGTTAATCGAGACATTACTCAGAAGAAAATGGGTCGTCATCTATATCTTCGGCGCCGTTTTCCTCACCATATTCATCGGGACCCTCGTCGTCACCCCTTCATACGATTCAACCGCGAAGGTGCTTCTGAGAAAATCGCCGGCCTCAAGCTCCATGCTCGCGAGCATCGGGCTCCAGGGGAGCTCTCAGAGCCAGGCGGCCCTTGGGGACACCGACAGGGCGGACTATCTGGCGCTTGCCGCCGTAAGCCCTGTCGCGGACCAGGT
Organism: Deltaproteobacteria bacterium GWB2_55_19; assembly: GCA_001797465.1. Lineage (GTDB taxonomy): Bacteria > Desulfobacterota > GWC2-55-46 > GWC2-55-46 > GWC2-55-46 > GWB2-55-19. Next base: position 32,764 of record MGPQ01000016.1, read on the forward strand.
CATAGCGGAACTGGACCTTAAAAGGGAGAGGACGAGGTCCAGGCTCATGAAGGCCGTGCCGGGCCTTAAGTGGGTGTTCGGGCTTTTGGGCGTGGACGTAACCGCTACGCTGGAGGCGATGACGGCTGAAACGCTTCTGGACCAGTCGCTGCTTTCCGTCATCTTCCCGAGGCCCTACGTCGCCCTGGAGCAGTATGAGGACACGGACATCATACACATAACGGCCTATTCCACGGACCCCGACGACGCCATGCGGATAGCCAACGCCATGGCGAAATACTTCATAACCGAAGAGCTTAAAAGGGTCAGCGAGGATTACAGGGGGGTGAAGGTGTTTGTCGACAGCAACATCACCAAGGCCAAGAACGAGTACCTTGAATCCCTGAATGTGGTCAAACAGTTCAAGGAGAAGGAAAAGAGCATTAACCTTGACACTGAATCGACCTCTTTACTGCAGAAAATATCGGACCTAAAGAAGAACGTCGACGATAACAGGCTGAGCCTGGTAAAGGTCTCCTCTTCCATCCGCAACATGGAATCCCAGTTGAAATCCTTGCAGAAGTATCAGAAGTCCTCGGAACAGATGAAGGACAATGATATGGTCGTTAATTTAAAGATCACGCTCCGCGACCTTTACTTGACGCTCGCCGAAACGAAGTCGAAGTACACGAGCGAAAACCCCTACGTCATCGACCTTGAGAACAAGATAGCCAGGAACAAGGAACTGCTTGAGCAGGAGATGGTCAAGGTCTACGGCGGAGAGACGATCAGCATAGACCCGGTCTATCAGGACCTTATAATCAAGCTCGCGGAGAACTACGCGGACCAGGCCAGCTACGAGAGCCAGGCGAAAACATTGCCGAAAATCATCGCCAGATACGAGTCCGAGATGATGCAGCTGCCGGGGAAGGTCTCCGCTTATTCCAAGCTCGCCCTCGACGTCACCGTAACCCAGGATATCTACAATTCGCTTCTCCAGTCCCAGTATCAGGTGGGGATGGCCGAATCGATGGCCCTCTCGAACATCTATATAGTCGAAGACGGCAAGGCGCCGTCCAGGAACGACCCAAAGCATAAGAGCCCTTCGCTTTTCCTGAACACCATCATAGCGGTGCTCCTCGGCTCCACCTTCAGTATCGCCGCGGTCTTCCTCATCGAATACTTTGACGTCACCGTGAAGACGTCCCAGGACCTTAAGGCGTTCCAGCACATCACCTTCCTCGGCAGCGTCTTCAAGCTGAAGAAGAAAGATAGCAGGACCATAGACAGCGCGAACCTGAAGTCTCCGCTAAGGGAGACGTTCAGGTCCATAAGGAACAGCATAAAGTTCGTATCTCTCGATAAGCCGATAAAGAGCTTCGTGGTGACCAGCGCCACCGCCGGAGAGGGGAAGACCTTTTTCAGCTCAAATATCGGGATATCCCTGGCGCTTGAAGGGAAAAAGGTGCTCATAATCGACGGCGACTTGAGGAGGCCGGCCCTTCATAAACAGTTCGACCAGCCTAACAGCAAGGGGCTTACCAACTTTCTCGTGGGCGAGGCTACCATTGAGGAAATACAGGTAAAGACAGGGGTGAGCGGCCTGAGCATCATGACCACCGGGCCGATACCGCCGGACCCGGCAAAGCTGGTCGAATCCCATAAGATGCAACAGCTGATCAGCGACATGAAAGACATTTACGATATCGTGATAATAGACGCCCCTCCGGTACTGCCGGCGAGCGACGCCATGGTCTTCGGCGAGGGCATCGTGATGATCATAGAAAGCTCGCGCCTCAGCAAGGCGGTGTTGAACGACCTTTTCGAGACCATCAAGAAATCCAAGATCGACTTCTACGGAGTCGTCCTTAATAAGGACAAGGACTACGGGAGCTCTTATTACGCCTACTATCAATGAGCATCTTATCAAGGTTTTTTTCAGCCGAAAAAATAGATTACGCCGACATCCACTCCCATCTGCTCTATGGGATAGATGACGGGGCAAAGAGCCTTGATGAGTCGGTCGAAATGGCCAGGCGGGCCGCGAAAGACGGCGTCACGCGCATGGTCGCCACGCCGCACGTCTCCACGGAAACCTCGGCCGGGGATCTGCTGAACGAGGCCTCCGAGAGGCTCGGGATACTGAAAGAGAGGCTGGCGGAAGAGGGGATAGGGATAGAGGTCGTCCTTGGCGCCGAGGTTTCTCTCGAACTCGGGCTTGCCGACGCGGTAAAGACAGAGAGGCGTCTGACAATCGGCGGCAACGGCAGGTATATGCTTGTCGAGATGCCGGCGTACGGGATACCCGTATTTGCCGAGAAGGTGGTCTTCGAATTGCTTGCGAGCGGGGTTATCCCTGTCTGGGCCCATCCGGAGAGGTGCGCTGAGACAGCCGAAGACCATGAGTTCGTAAGAAGGTTCGTGGCGAACGGCGTCCTGCTTCAGCTCAATTCCGGAAGCCTCCTGGGGCTCTACGGACAGAGGACCAGGCAGTCTGTAAAAAAAATGCTGGCGAACGGGTTGGGGGATGTGATGGCCAGCGACATCCACCACGCCTCCGATACGCGGAGGTTCCTGTCCGCGGCTTTCCCCAAACTGGCAAGGATAGTGGGAAGGGAAAAGGCCGTGGACATGTGCTCGGCTATGCCCGCTAAGATCGTCGGGTGCTGAGGAAAGGGAGGACCCTGATATGACAGACAACCTGAAGAGATGTTTGGCGGTCCTTTTTTTCCTCGCCTTGATTCCCGGGGACCTCCTTGCCCAGCCGCCTTTTGGAAGGGGCTCCGAGGAGAGAGGCCGCCCCGGGGAGGGTGGTCAGGAGCCCAGGACCGGCGTCGTCAGCGAGGTGCGGGGCAACGAGATCACCTTGAGTTTGAGGGACGGACAAAGGCAGGTCGTAACGCTATCGCCTTATTTGAATATAACAAGGGAGAGGACGATGACCGCCGAGGACCTGCGTCCAGGCGCCGATATCATGGTGGTGGGCCCGATGGACGGAGGCTCGATAAGGGCCGAAGTGATCAGGCTTATGCCAAAGGGCGCCTCGATGCCTCCCGGCGGGAGGGAAATGCCCGGCGGGAGGGAGATGAAGGCGGGCCCCGTCTCCGGAAAGGTGGTCGGGACCTCCCCATTGAGGATCACGACCGCCTCGGGAGAAAAGCAGATAGATGTCTCCGGGGTCAGAAGGATATTCGAGGAGACGCCCGTCGCGCCGGAGGAGATAAAGGCCGGCGACCAGCTGTTGCTTTTAGGAGGGGCAGAGAGGATTTTCAAGATTATTCTCCAGACCCCGCGCTCCGCCATGGCGCCCGGACCGATAACCGGGCAGGCGCCCGGACAGGCGCCCGGAAGGAGCAGGCTTCCCATGCCGCCTGTCCCGGAGGTGTCATACTTCAGTAAAAGGGATATGGACAGGTCGCGGGATTCACAGTTCGGCTTCAAAGACGCGGTTATGCCCCGAATAGACCTCTTCCTCTGGTACGATGATTACGGGAGGGTGATGAACGACCTCGGGGTCAATTGGATGGAGCCTGCCGCCAGCTTCGGCTTCAGTTGGGAGCAGGTGCAGAAGAAGAACCGGGATAACACGTACACGGCCTTCGATTGGGCCAGGTATGACAGGCTGATAGAAAATGCGCAGGCATACAATATACATATATCGGCGATAATAATCGCAAGGGAGCCGCTTGCGGAACAGGGGCAGAGGCGGCCACCCTCGCTTCCCGCGGACCTGAAAGGATATCAGAGCTTTGTCAGGGCGCTTGTGGAGAGGTACGACGGAGACGGAAAGGACGACAAGCCGGGGCTTCTTTATCCGATAAAGAACTGGAAGATAGAGGACGAGGCCATGGCAAAGATATATTTCAACGGCACGCCTTCCGACTACGCAAGGCTCGTTAACGCCGCCTATGACGCCATAAAGCAATCCGACAGCGGAGCGAACGTGATACTCGCGATGGTGCGCGGGTACGACGCCTTCGGCGAAGCCGACCCAAAAGCATTCATGGAGGGTTTCTTCTCCGAATTCGCCAGGCTGAGCAGGGTCAGGAAATGGGACACGATCGACCAGCACTCGATGATAGTGAGCAGGACGGCCGACCCTGAAAAACAGTACCTGGAGATCGGCAGATACGTCGAAGACGTCAAGGCCGCGTCAAAGCGGTACGGGTTTGAGCCTGCCCCGTTCTGGGCCATGGAGGTGGCCGGCATAGACCCTCCGCCGGAGAGGGCACACGCAATCGACCTCTTCAAAAGGTACGTCTACGCGTTCTCGGTAGGGGTAAGGAAGGTCTTCTGGTCAGGCCTTGCGGAAAAACCGCCGCAGAGCACCTCCGGCATCAAGGACCCTCTCGAAAAGGCGACCCTGATAGATTCTCACGGACAGAAGAAGCTCGCGTACTACACGTACAAGAAAATGGTCAGCATGCTTGATGGATTTGACGTGAACAGGGTAGAGACCATAAAACATGACGGGGTCTACGTCTTCAGGTTCTCAAGGGACAGCAAGCCAGTGTGGGTGGCCTGGAATGACTTTGGCCCCGTTGTCAGGGAGAAGCTCTCGGTTCCGCGCGGCGCGCGCGTGACTGTTGTCGAAGCGGTCCCGGACGCCGGGACCGGGGCGGAAATCAGGGATTACGCCAATGCGTTCAGGACAATCGAGGGGAAGGCCATGTCAGGCGTTTTCGAGTTCGAGATCGGGGCGACTCCCTTGATTATTACGGTCGACTGATTAGATGCAAATATCGAGATTGGGTGAAATTTTAAAGACCCTCATAACCGAAAACCTCACCGTCTTTGTCCTGACCTTTGTCTCTGTCGGACTTGGCATCGCCTTCCTGCTGTCTCCTTACGGGACCGTAGCGCTTTATATCGCGCTGGTCATCATGCTTCTCGTCATAATAAAGCCGATATACGGGCTCTACGCCGTCATCCCCATCATACCTGTCAGGACCTTCAATATGCTGGTCCCCAACCCCAACAGGACCCAGTCCGAGAAATATTCGATGGGGTCGTTGCTGGTTTTTCTGGTCTATATCGCCCTGAGCTTTAATTTGTTCGCGACGCGCGCCTCCAGCAGGCACAAGGTGCATATCGACGTCCTCGTCCTTCTATTCCTTATGTGGAGTTTGACGACGCTTTTCTGGACTCATGATATATATCACGGCTCTTACGTCTTTTTCGAGCTTTTGACGGGCATCCTCATAATGTACATATTCCAGAGGACCATAAGGAGCGAAGCGGATCTTTTAAAGGTATATAAATACCTGGCGTTCGCGGCGCTCCTCTGGGGCACCCTGATGTTCATATCCCAGTGGTATAACGGGACGGTCTTCAACGTGCAGATATTCAACAAGGTCTCCGTAATGTTCGACGTCTATATCCAGGAAAGACGGGTGGGCGGCTTCGCCCCTCCGCAGACGTCTTCAAATACTCTGGCGGTCGCCATGTTCCTGGTGTTTTCCCTTTTTTACACCGTAAGGCCGTTGGGAAAGTTCATAATCGTTTTGCTCTGCCTCTTCATGATAGACAACGTCCTCCTCGGAGGCTCCAAGGGGGCGGTAGGCGCGCTCCTCCTCGGCATGATCGCGACGGTGGTCTTAAGCCCGAAGATGAGAAAGAACGCGTTTGTCTGGATATTTTCGATATTCAGTTCCTTTGCCGTAGTTTATCTCTTTAACGTAGTGGCGTTCTCCGAGCAGAGGCTGACCGCGTCCTCGAAGGTCTCAGAGGCCTCGCTGACATACCGTCTGCAATTCTGGGAAAAGGGGTTTGAGACCCTGTCGCACAACGGCTGGATAGGGGACGGGATCGGAGGGTTCGCAAGATACGTGGACCCGTGGCCCGGCGCGCACAGCTTCTATTTCTCAATCCTTTTCGATCTCGGCATCATCGGCCTGCTGATATTTATGCTCATGCTCGCCGTAAGGGCGTCGGCCCTTACGAAGGCGATCATGGTCTGCAAAAGTGAATTCCTGAGCCACGCGCTTTACTGCATGGTGGGCGCCTTTTTGACCTTCCTCGTGCACGGCATAGTCGAGATGGAATACTCGTTCCTTCATTTCTGGATGCTCATAGGCCTGCTCGAGAGGGTGACGGTCTTCGCAAGAGCGGATACGCATGTCTGAGCGCGTAGAGAAATCAATGAGTGTGGTGCTTAAGGGTGGCGCGTTCACCCTTTTGGGCGCCGTGCTCGGGAATTTTTTCGGCTTTGCCGGCAAGCTCGTCATAACCCGCGCCTCGGACCCCGAGGTCTTCGGGCTCTTCTCCCTCTGCACCGCCATAGTAGGGATCATCTACATCGGTTCTAACCTCGGGCTCTCGATCGGGGTCGCGCGCTACATCCCGTTCTTTAAGGGCAAGAACGAAGAACTCAAATCAAGGGACGCTTCCATCGTAGCCTTGAACGCCGGCACAGGGATAAGTATTGTTTTTTTCGTAGCCGCCTTTTTTTCCTCGGACTTCGTCGCGGCCAGGTTTTTTCCGAAGATCGAGAACCTCTCCTATCTGCTTAAGGTAATATTCCTTACGGTCCCGCTATACTCCTTCCTTGAGCTTACGATAGGGATCGCCAGAGGCCACGGCGACGTAATACCGAAGGTCTACTTTCTTGACGTGATAAAGAACGGACTGCTCTTCCTGCTGATACTGGCGGCGATACCGTTCGGCATTTCCATCAGCACGCTCGTCTACGCGTATGTCGCGTCAGTCATAGCGCCGAGCGTCATTTCATATTTTTATATGTCGAAAAAATACGGCGTCAGACTGCTCTCCAAGCGGGTTCCGCAACTGCCAAAAAGAGAGATCATCATGTTTTCGCTCCCGCTGATGATGATGCCGATAATGTGGCTTGTGCTCGGCACCATGGACACGGTGATGCTCGGCTACTTCAAGGCCCCTGCCGAGGTCGGCATATACAACGCCTCGGTCTCGCTGGCCAGGGTCTTTAATACCATAGCGGCCCCGATCATGTTCATGTTCCTCCCGGTGGCGACTGAATACTTCGCAAAGCAGTCTTTTACGGAGCTCGCGTTCCTCTACAAGATGTTTACCAAGTGGATATTCTCAATTTCTCTCCCTATCTTCATGGTCCTCATGTTCTTTCCGGAGATCATTATTACGACGCTCTTCGGCGCGAGGTACATCGACGGGGCGATGTGCCTGCGTATTATCGTCCTCGGGTATTTGTCTTCCCTTATACTCGGGATCAACAACGTGGCCCTGACGGCGAGCGGGAAAACCATGGTGCAGATGTGGCTTTCCGCCGCGACCATAGGCCTGAACTTTCTCCTCAACATCTTTTTGATCCCGAGGTACGGCTCTAACGGCGCGGCGCTGGCCACCGCCCTGTCGTTTACGGCGTTTAACGTGCTCGTTTCTCTGGTGCTGTACAGGCACACCAAGGTACAGCCTTTCTCGATAAATTATTTCAAGGCAATCGCCGCCGCGCTTATCTCCCTCGGGCTTTTTTACCTGTTGCTGGGATATTTTAACGCCGGGCTCCGCCTGATCCCATTCTTTCTCGTCTTTTACTCGATCAGCTATCTGGCCTTTATGATACTTTTCAGCGGGATCAACAAATACGATCTCATCATGCTCGACATACTTGAGAAAAAGAGCGGAAGGAAGTTCTTCAGGCTGAGGAAGCTCCTCGCCAGGTTCGACAAACATGGAGGATAATATATGTTCACCCCCGAGAAGGTCATTGTAGTAGGGATAGACGGAGCCACATTCGATATCATAGACGAGCTCTCTTCCAGAGGGAGGCTCCCTAATATCTCAGAAATAATGAAAAAGGGCGTCAGCGGCAGGCTGAAATCGACGATACCCATGATCAGCGCGACCGCGTGGACGTCCTTTTCCACCGGGATGAATCCCGGCAGGCACGGGATTTACGACTTCGTGAACAAGGTGAAAAACGAATACAGGTTTTCGGTCACAAGCGCCATGGACAGGAAGTCGAAGCCGCTCTGGGTGCTGGCGAGCGAGGCCGGCAAAAAGGTCTGCGTGGTAGGCTGTACGCTCACCTACCCGCCGGATGAAGTGAACGGGTGCATGATATCCGGGCTCGGTACCCCTAACAGGAAAGGCCTGCCTGCCTGCGATTACTCGTACCCTAAAGACATCATGGCCGAGATAGAGAAGAACGTGGGGCGTTACCGGCTGACGCCTAACGTGAACATAAAGAACATATCCGACGCCATGAAAAAGGAGATAGACGAGCTCATCGACTACAAGGCGAGGCTCAACACGTATTTCTTCGAGAACCATCTCTCGGACTTCAATATGTACTTTTTCGGGGAGACCGATATCGCCTCCCATTTTTTCTGGGATGACAGGGACTTCATATACAACGTCTACGAGAAGATCGACCGCTTTATAGGCGGACTGCTTTCGAGAAGGGATATAAACATCATCCTGATGTCAGACCACGGTTTTACCGGAAGGGACAGGATGTTCTTTGTCGACAGGTGGCTTGAGAGCGAGGGCCTGCTTGCCTCAAAGTCAACGAACCGGTTTCTCGATAAACTCAAGTCTCTCGGCCATGAGGAGGACAATTCCCTTTCAGGCATCAAGTGGGACGAGACAAAGGCCTTTTCAGGGAGGTCCTCCTCCGGGAGCGTCTTCATCAATCTCAAGGGCAGGGAGCCGAGCGGCACGGTAGACCCGTCCGATTACGAAAAAGTCTGCTCCCAGATATCCGAAAAGCTCCTCATGCTTAAGGACCCGAAGACCGGCTTGGGCTTTGTGGAGAAGGTGCTCAGGAAAAACGACATATTCTCGGGCGAGGCGCTTGAGTCCGCCCCGGATATGGTCCCGATATTCAAGAAGGGCTACGGCGTGGGGATCAAGTCGATAGAGGACAGGCACCTGAAGGACGAGTTCATAGCCGACTCCATCTACTGGCGCGGCGACCATGAGCTGCACGGGATTTTCGCGGCATCAGGCCCCGTCTTCAATGAGGGGGTGCGTATCGAGGGCGCCGAGATCATAGATATAGTGCCTACGATACTGTACCTCTACGGCATGCCTATAAACAAGGCGATGGACGGCAGGGTGCTCGATTCCGTTTTCAAGAAGGATTTTGTAGCGTCTAACCCGGTAACCTTAAGCTCCGAGGACATAAGGACTTCTTCAACAGGGAAGCACCTCTCGTCGGATGAGCAAAAGATGATAGAGGATTCCCTGAAGAACCTCGGTTATCTCGAGTAAGGCCGTGGCAAACCCCTTATGGGCCGAAAGTAGGCGATGCTCAAATATATAGCGCTCTTATTCATCTGGTATCCCCTGAGGTCGGTCATCTATTTCATGCCCTCATGCGTGATAGCGTTCGGGTCCTCTCTGGCGGCGAGGCTCGCCTTGCGCTTGAGCGCCCGGCGCGCAACGGTCATGCGCGAGGAGCTAAAGGCCCTTATAAGCGGCCTGCCCGAGGATCTCTGCCGCGAGACAATTGAAAAGGCCTTCAAGTTCCTGATTATGGAAGAGGCTGAGAGGCTTTTTTTCGATAAGGAGAAAAAGGTGCTCTCACTCGTCGAGTTCAAGGGGCTGGATAACCTGGACTCCGCGCTGAAAGACGGCAAGGGGGCGATACTTTCCCTCATGCACTTCGGCAATCATCTCCTGGTAATCCCGGCCCTCGGCTACAAGGGGTATCCGATCTATCAGCTCGCGGAGCAGGGTGTCAGCGGAGGGTCCACCCGGGGAGAGGGGTTCCTTCAGGGGATACTCGTAAGGAAGAGGAGAAAAATAGCCGAGGCGATGCCAGCCGGGATGATACACGCAAACAAGATGAGCAAGAAGGTCTATACCGTACTGAAAGAGAACAAGGTCCTTCTGGCGGCCATAGACGGCAGGGTCGCCAAAAACACGAAAGGGTTCGGGTTTCTGGGCAGGCAGATGCTTCTTTCAAACGGGATATTCAAGCTTGCCCTTTCCACCGGCGCGCCTGTCCTGCCGATATTTATGGTCAGGAACGAGGAAGGCAGGAACCTCCTTGTCATCGAGGAGCGTCTTGAATTCAAGACGCCGGATGAGGGGATTGAAAAATACCTGAAGATATTCGAGCGGTATCTCCTCAAGTTTCCCCATCATTACGCCGCCAACATGATGTTTGAGCATATCAGGTCGAAAAGGGGCGTGGATAACCCCCTTTTCAGCGATCTTGCGAAATGACCCTTAAGGAATTTATAAAGGACGCGGTAAGGTTTGTATATTTCTACCCCCTCAGGGGGCTCGTCTCCGTGTTGCCCTTCAAGTGGACATATTCCCTGGCGAGGCTTGCCGGGAAGGCGGCGTACAGTATCAACGGCGGAAAAAGGGCGGCGCTCGAGTCCGAGCTTTACGGGCTTTTTCCGGATATCGATCAACACAAGGCGGCCCGTGTCGTCAGGAATACTTTCGTAAACCAGATGCAGACCGAGCTTGAGGCCTTTCTCTACCCCAGGCTCGACGCCGGGAGCATCGGGTCGGTTATGGAATACGAGGGGTTGAAGCATCTTGAGCGGGGGCTTGAGAGCGGCAAGGGTGTAATGCTTCTCTTCGCGCACTTCGGCGCAAACCAGATGGTAATGCCGGCCATCGGCTATATGGGCTACAAGATGAGCCAGATAAGCGCCCCGTCCACCGTGTGGGAAGAAAAACTCACTAATAAGAGGATAACGGCCATGGCAAGGGTCGGGCTGAAGATAAGGTGGAGCAACGAGGCCTCTTTGCCGGTCAGGCATATTAATGTGTTCGGCACCATGAAGGAGGCGTTCCTGTGCCTTAGGAGGAACGAAGTCCTCGGCATAGCCATAGACGGGGGAGGCGGAAAGACCAGGGCAGGGGTGGAGTTTTTCGGCAAAAAGGCCTTTTTTTCAACAGGCTCCGTTGAGATCGCCATGAGGACCGGATGCGTCGTGCTACCGACTTTCATGATAAGGAAAGGGGACGGCACGCACAGGATGATCATCGAGGAGCCGATCGAGATGAAAAGAGACTCGGAAGACGCCGTAGGGGGCAATATCTCGGCCTTCGTTAAAAGGCTTGAAGAGTACGTCGCTAAGTACCCGTGCCATTACCTCAATTTTCTCGCCTTGAGGACCTACATGCTGGGTATCGACGGGATAACCTTCATCGAAGGCTAAAAGAGGGGATTTCGCCGTTCCTTTTTTGATTCGTGCGCGTATTTATGGTAGCATTTATACAGGCGTTGTCGGTATGGGGCGATTTTGCCCGAAGCCTCCCGTGAGCTGCGTTTTCAGGGTGTCGGGCTTGATTTCAGCATACAAAAAATTAAGGGAAAGATATCCATGAAGATTACATTAGTGGCGCCTACCCCGCCGGATGTTTCGGCTTTTGGCGTAAGGGCGTTGTCCGCGTATCTTAAAAGGCACGGTAAAGATGTCCGTCTTGTGCTGATACCCGGCGGGGTGGAAAAGTTCAAGCACACCGTAGGGTTCAGATACCAATACGAAGAGCACATCCTCCGGCAGGTGGTGGAGCTCTGTAAAGGGTCTGACCTTGTCGGGATATCGTTCATGAGCAACTACCTCGACCGCGCGATGCAGTTAAGCAAGGCCATCAAGGGCGAGGTAAAGGCCCCTCTGGTGCTCGGAGGCATACACCCGTCGGTCATGCCTGAGGAGTGCCTTAAGTTCGCCGACATAGTCTGCGTCGGGGAGGGAGAAGAGGCGCTTCTTGAGCTCGTCGAGAGGATTGAGCAGAAGAGAGACTATACGGACATAGGGAACCTCTGGGTTAAAAAGGACGGGAAGGTCGTCAGGAACCCGCTCCGGCCGCTCATCCACAACCTCGACACCCTCCCGCACTACGATTTCGTCATGGAGGACCACTACATCTATGACAACGTCACGCGGCGCATGGAGCCGATGAGCAAGGAACTCCTCAAGCGCGCGTTCCCGCTGGAGCCGCATGTCGAGGGGTCCTTCAGCGATTCGTACAAGCGGACGCTTTCGTACAAGACCATGACCACAAGGGGATGTCCGCACCACTGCACCTTCTGCGCAGAGAAGGCCATGGCGGACATGTACAGCGGTCAAAAATACCTTCGCAAGAGGAGCGCCGCGCACGTCATGGAGGAGCTCCAGTGGGTAAAAAAGGAGATGCCTTTTGTCGAGAGCATATTCCTTTTCGACGACACATTCCTGGGGAGGCCCACGGAAGAGATTAAGGAGTTCGCGCGCATATATAAACAGATGGTAGGTCTGCCGTTCCACATACAGGCGAGCCCAGGGACGGTGAACGAGGAAAAGATGGAAGCGCTCCTGGACGCCGGTCTCGCATTTGTAGAGATGGGCATACAGTCGACGAGCAACACCGCCAAGGAGCTTTATAAAAGGAAGGTCTCTGCCGATACGATTCTTCGCGCGGCGAATATCTTTCATAAATACAGGGGCAGGATATACCCGCCCTGCTACCACGTTATCCTTGACAACCCCTGGGAGAGCTCCCAGGATGTTGTGGAGACCGTCAGGCTGATATTGAAGATACCGGCGCCCTTCTGGCTTAAAAGGTCTTCGCTCGTCTGTTTCCCGGGGACAGAGCTCTACCACCTGGCAAAAAAGGACGGCATCATAAAGAACGAGGAGGACGAGCAGAGCGAGATATACTCTAAGCACCTCCACATGCCGAAGGGCACCTACGTTAATTTTCTCATGTACCTGACAGGGTTCTCGCGTTTTCCCAGGTGGGTCATCAAGTTGATGTGCAACGACGTTATCGTCAAGCTCCTCGACAGGAAGCACCTTAACAAGATTTATGCGTGGCTCAACAGGGAAGGCGAGTTCCTCATAATCCTGTACAAGGGGCTCAAGTCCCTTTTGACCGGCGACTTTACGCGCATATACAGATATTTCATAAGAACGGTCTCGAAGACATCCTGATATGAAAATAACCCTGATATCGCCGTATCCCGATATCACCGCTTTCGGGATACGCACCATATCGGCCTATCTGAAGAAGCACGGCCACAGGACCCAGCTCATATTCCTTCCGGACCCCTATGGCGACAACCTTGTCTTCGGGAAGAAGAGGTACGAAGACGGCGTCCTCGACTCCCTCATATCCCTTTGCAGGGACTCCGATCTCATAGGCCTGACCCTTATGACGAACTTTTTCGAGGGGGCCGTGCAGATAACGGAAAAGCTCAGGTCCGGCCTCAAGGCCCCCGTTCTCTGGGGAGGCATCCACCCGACCATCAGGCCCGAGGAGTCGCTTGAGTACGCCGACATCGTATGCGTAGGCGACGGCGAGGAGGCCGCGCTCGAGCTTGCCGACAGGATGGAAAAAAAAGAGCCTTTCCTCGATGTTCGCAATCTCTGGGTAAAGGAAAAAGGGCGGATCCACAAAAATCCTCCGAGGTCCCTCCCTCACGACCTCGACGTCTACCCGAGGCCCGATTACAGCCTGGAAGACGCCCATGTCCTCTTCGATGGCAGGATACAGAAGATGGACTACGCGCTTATGAAGGCCTGCCTTGAGAAGGGGACGGTCTCGGGGTATCTGAAGAAGACCGGGTACCAGACCATGACCGGGCGCGGTTGTCCCCACAAGTGCACGTACTGCATAAACGACACCCTGAAAGGCATGTACAACAACGAGAACTATCTGCGCTGGCGCTCGACCGGACATGTCATGGAAGAGCTTGTCTGGGTCAGGGAGAACCTGCCGTACGTCGGGTTCGTCTGGATCTCGGACGACGCGTTTTTCGCCAGGAACAAAAAAAGCCTCGAAGAGTTCTGCCTTCAGTATAAGGAAAAAATCGGGCTTCCCTTCAGTTGTCTGGCAAGCCCGATGACGATATCCGAAGAGAAGATGTCCATGCTCGTCGACGCCGGGCTCGTGTATCTGCAGATGGGGGTGGAGAGCGGCAGCAAGAAAATACAGGAGCTCTTTAACAGGAAGCAGATGGACAACGAAAGGCTCCGGAAGGCGTTCGGCATAATCAACAAGTATAAGGACAGGATGTTTCCGCCGAGCTACGATTTTATACTCGACGTCCCTTACGAGACCGACGCGGACAAGATAGAGAGCTTGAAGCTCATCGCAGACATCCCCAAGCCGTTCCACCTTCAGCCCTTCTCGCTCGTACTGTACCCGGGGACAAAGCTCTACGAGATGGCCAAGAAGGACGGCCTTCTGCATGACGAAAAGAGGCAGATATACGAGAAGAGCTATACGATGAGGGCCCCTAATTACCTGAACCTCCTCATAACGCTCTCAAAGAACGGCAGGTTCCCGGCCCCGGTATTGAAAATGCTCGTCAGTTCCCCGGCCGTTGACATACTGAACAGCAGGCCGCTGAAGCCGCTTTTTAAATTTCTCTTCATATCCCTGAAATCCTCCCTCAGGCTTGCCAAGCGGCTTACGGGCGCAGCCACTGCATGAAGGTCTTCCTCGTCCAATCATACCTCGGCGGGGCTGAGCCGCCTGTTTTCCCTTTGGGGCTTGCGTGCGTAAAGGCGGGCCTTGCCGGCCACGACGTCCGCGGGCTCGACCTCAATACCTCGAAACGGCCGCTTGATGAGATGGCCGAGGCGATAAGGTCGTTCTCTCCGGACGTCGTCGGCATATCGCTACGCAACATCGACTCGACCAACAAGCGGGAAGTGGTCTTTTATTACGACTACTTCAAAAAGGCCATCGAAAAGATAAAAGAGGCGAGCAAGGCTAGGATCGTCGTCGGAGGGTCCGGTTTTTCCATGTTCGCCAGACCCATCATGGAAGACGAGCCCGGGATAGAATTCGGGGTCTTCCTTGAGGGAGAGGTCACGTTTAAAAAGCTCCTTGACAACTTGGACGACCCGGACCGTGTAAAAGGCATCTTTTACAGGCGCTCCGGAAAGGTTGTTTTCACCGGGGCACCCCCTCAGGTGGACCTTGACGGCGTAGAGCCGCCGGACAGGTCCATGAACCATGTCTCGGATTACAGGGACATACCCGAGGCTGTCGGGATAGAGACCAAACGAGGATGCGCCCTCAAATGCGTCTACTGCATATACGGGTTTTTGAACGGGCGTAAGTACAGGTTCAGGTCGCCCGAGAAGATAGTGGATGAGATAGAGGCCCTGCAGAAGGTACACGGCATAGACAGCTTCACTTTCGTCGATTCGGTATTCAATGTGCCGCAGAAGCACGCCGAGGAGATATGCCGGGAAATAATAAAGAGAGGGATCAAGGTCAAATGGTCGGCCTGGTTCAGCGAGAAGAATCTCACAAGGGAATTCGTGGGGCTTGCCAGAGAGGCCGGGTGCAGAAAGGTCATACTCTCGCCGGACGGTTTTTCCGACAGGGTGCTGAAGGCGCTCGAGAAGAACATCGTCAAAAAGGATATCGTCGAATCCTACAAACTCCTTTGCGGGATGGACGGTTTCGAGATCTGCTACAATTTCTTCAAGAACCCGCCTGGGCAGACGTTAGGGGCGTTCCTTGCTGTTATTTTTTTCACCATAAGGGGCAAGCTCCGGCTCAGGAGGCGCGTACATTTCGAGTTCAACTCGATGCGCGTGGAGCCTAACACGAAGCTATATGATATAGCCGTAAGCGAGGGCGTCATAAAAAAGGGTGAGCCGCTCCTCTACCCGCGCTATTACACGAACCCCGGGACCGCGTATATAGACAAGATATTCAATCTCATGCTGAAGCTCAAAGGCAAATAGCGATATTTTTAACCAGTGGCAAAAAGTTATGCGCAGTCCCTGCAAGGGCGGGGGCCGATTCAAGGGGGTGGCATGAGGTATTTCAACGAAAGCGACAGGGAAAAAAAGGAAAAGCGCCTCTCCGAGCAGCCTAAGTGGGCCCAGAGGCTATTCCGCAATATACCGACTATACACGACATGTACGACGACCAGCTTATCCCCTACATCAGCAAGGACAGCGTGCTCCTTGACGCCGGGTGCGGCAAAAAGGGCATAATGAACAAGTACAGGGGCCGGTTTAAATACTCAGTCGGCATAGACCTGTCGTTGTCCGCCATAAAAATGAACGATTCCCTTGACAGCTATGCCCAGGCCAGTCTGAGCGACCTTCCCTTCCGCGACGGGACCTTTGACATCATAATCTCGCAGTGGGCAGTTGAGCATATAGAAGACCCGGCGGTCTGCTTCAGGGAATTTTACAGGGTGCTCAAGAAGGGCGGCGGCGTGATCGTCGTGACGAACAGCATCTACAACCCTCTCATGTTCTTCAGCTCCGTCTTCCCGGAGAAGATAAGGGACGCGATAAAGAAAAGGCTCCTTCCGCCTGAGATAGAAGAGGACACCTTCCCCACGTATTACAATTGCAATACCCTCGCGAAGAGCGAAGAGGTGTTTGAAGGCATCGGTTTTACAAAGGTCTTTGACAGTTACGTCGGGGACGCGTCGTTTTTCATATTCTCAAGGCTCATATTCCCGATACTACTCTTCTATGAAAAGCTCACGGACATCCCGTTCCTCCGGAAGTTCAAGATGCACACGATAGTGCATTACAGAAAATAGAGTGGACATAATAAGCAAGTTGAGGAATTGGCGTAGCGGCATGTGTCTCAGCCGCTACTCTGGCGCGGAGCCCCTTAAGACCTCCTTCAGGGAGGCGTGGATAGACTCCCCCCGCGGTTACGGCCTGTACGCGCATATCCACGAGCCGGCCGCTCCTGGAACATACCCCGGGGTGGTCTTTGTGCCAGGGGCTAACAGCGCCGGGACGGATTACGACAGAGGCATGGGGCTCCGGGCCGCTGATGTCGCCTCATGCGGCTTCGTGGTCCTGCACTACGACCCGTCCGGGCGCGGCAGGAGCGGGGGGCAGGAGGACTACTGGGGCCCGGTCCATCAGGAGGAACTCTCCAGCGTCGTCGCTTTTTTCTCAAGGCTTAAGGAGGTAGACCGCAAAAGGATCGGGATACTCTCCTTTTCCATAGGCATCATAATCGCCTCCGGCGCGCTTGCGAACTACCCGATGGATGACGTCAAATATATTTTTGACTGGGAAGGCCCGTCCAACAGGTTCAATACCACCAGAAACGATACCCACGAGCCGCTTCGTGGGTTCCCGACGTCAGATGACGGGTTCTGGGATTTGCGCGAGGCGGCCCGGTTCATCGGCAGGATCAGATGCGGGTATTTCAGGTATCAGGCCGAGGTCGACCATATGCAGGGCGCAAACAAAGACCACGCCATAGAGCTTATAAAGAACGCCCAAAAGGGGACCGCCCTCTGGACGAGGTGCAATGACAACCCGGAAGGCGCTGTCTTTGACGAGAAAAGCCCCGGCAAGTACAGATGGGTCCCTGAAAGCCTCAACCACAAGGGGCAGATGATAAGGTATCTTTCGGAGATAAACGCGGCCCTTGGCCATTAGCGGGGAAGCGTCCGGCGCTCATCCTGTACATAAGAAGGGAGAGGCGGCTCGTCGGCGAGGGGTCATGTTCTACAAGATAATCAACAGAAAAAAAAAGGCCTTTACGATGGCGGCGGACCTTGCCGGCTATTTGCTCTGGGCCCCTTTCAGGCTCTTCCGCAGAGGCGGCCCTGTCGAAGGCGAAGGGATTAGGGAGATACTCGTGATACGCACCGCCTATCTCGGCGACGTCGTCATGACCATACCGGTTCTCTGCCTCCTTAAAAAGAGATTCCCAGAGGCAAGGGTCTCGTTTTTGACCTCGAAGTCGGCGGCGGAGGTGCTGAGAAACAACCCGTATCTCGATGAGATAATCACCTACGACCCGTTCTGGTTCTATGGGACAAAAAAATCAGGGTACTTCCGGTTCATAAGAGATTTCAGAAAAAGGCGCTATGACCTTCTCATAGAGGCGCGCTCGGACATAAGGGACCTTCTTTTTCTGGTCTTTCCGCTCCGTGCCAGGTATAAGATAGGGTTTACCTTCGGGGGCGGGGGGTTTTTGCTGACGCACGCCGTGCCTTACACAGGCGTCAAGCACAAGCTTGAGTACCACCTCGACATAGCCGGATACCTCGGATGCGACACCAACAGTTTCGAAACCGGCGTCTATCTTACCGGGGCAGAGAAAAGTTCGGTAAGAAAAATCCTCGGTGAAAACGGCATAAGAGGGCCTTTTATAGCCGTGCACCCAGGGGCGAGGCACGCGCTCAGAAGGTGGCGCGCGGACAGGTACGCAAAGCTCTATGACATGGTAGCGGAGCGGTACGGGGCGGCTATCGTGGTGCTCGGCGCCCCTGACGAGATGGACGTGGTACGGGAGGTCGTCGAGAAGATGGCGAATAAGCCGGTCTCACTCGCCGGGAGGCTCTCGATAAGGGAACTTGCGGGGGTAATCTCGGAATCAAGCCTCTTTATCTGCAACAACAGCGGACCTATGCACATTGCCGCCGCCATGCGCGTGCCGACCGTCGTCATACACGGGCCGTCCAAGACCTACTGGGACGCGCCTTACGGGAACCTGCACCGTATCATAGAGAAGCCTTTCCCGTGCAGGGACTTATGCGACGAGAACTCCTGCAACAACGCGCGCTACCACGCCTGCATGGAAGATATCAGTGTCGATGACGTTTTTCATGCGGTGGAGGATATTATTAAGGACTTAAAACCTTCCCCGTTCAAGGCATGACCGGCGTTCCATGCCGGTCTGATCAAACGAACAGCCGGGAAAAACAAGTAAGGGGCGCAAATGAACGCAGACCCAAGCCGTACCAGCCGGTTTTGTTTTATCGGTTCCATGTCGGCATATGCGGCAGGGAGCGCGTTCAGTAGAGGATGGTAGTCAAAGAGAGCATAGCGCGCGACGTCCTTCGTCTCTTCGTATGGTATCCGCTGAGGTGGATGATACTCGCCCTGCCGATAGCCGCGGGTTTTAAGGTGTTGCAGACTATGGGCGGCCTCCACTACGCATTCTCCAGAGGCAGGAAGGCGCTCCTTAAGGAGAACTTAAGGCGCATAGACCCCTCAATGACGGATGACATGGCTGAGGCGGCTGTAAAGGAGTACTTCAGGAACCATTATACGGACAGGCTCCTCATCTTCATCTTCCCGAGGTTCGGAAAAAAAGAAATAGAGAGACTCGTCAAGATCGATGGGATCGAGAACCTTGACCGGGCCCTGAAGAAAGGCAGGGGCGCAATCCTTGTTCACGGCCACTTCGGGCCAGTGCACCTGCCGCTTGTAGCGCTTGCCCGGCTCGGCTACGGGATGAAGCAGATAGGACTGCCCTCTGACGAGGGCTTGAGCTGGATAGGCCGTAACGTCGCCTTCAGGCTCCGCCTTGAATACGAGTCCCTTTTGCCGGCTGAGGTGATAATGGCGGACGGGTTCCTTAGGGGCGCGTTCAAGTGGCTCGCCGGGAACGGCGTCATCATGATAACCGGCGACGGCTCCGGCACCGAGAGGAAGGTAGGCAGGCACTCGCCGTTCCGGTTCTGCGGTCAACCCGTTCTTTTCCCGCTCGGCCCGGCGCTCCTTTCGGAAAAGACCGGCGCGGAGCTCATACCCATGTTCATAACGCCTGGCGACGGTAAGTCACTTTACAGGATAGTGATAGAGACTCCGATAGAGAAGAGGGAAGGCGGCTCCGAGGCGATGGTCTCGGAGTTCATCTCGCGCTACGAGCGCTACGTAACGAAATACCCCGGCTACATGCACTTCCTCGACAAGTTCTCTCCAGGGCTCTTTATAACCCGGTAACCGGATTGTCATTTAAAAAAGACAGGGCGCGCCTTGAAAGGCGCGCCCTGTCTTTTCGTTCAAGGGTTTAAACCGTTTAAAAAAGCGCCGAGAGCGCAAGCTCGGCGGTGAACTCCTTGGGGATGTCGTTGCCGTCTATGGTCGTGGAGTCCGGTGAGAGGGACGCGCCGAAGTCCAGGTTCACGACCCAGAGGTTGAGGCCGAACCCGGCCGTGTAGACGGGGCCGATGTCGCTCTCGGCCATGTTCTGGTAGAGCCCGGCCCGGAGCTGGAGGATCGTCAGTACGTCGAGTTCCACGCCGCCGCCGAGGTTCTGAGATTTGTAATTGTCGGAGACGGTCGTGTCGTTCTGGGTGAGGTCGTAGTCGAGCGCGAGCGTTATGAAGTCAAGGGGCATCCAGGCGATGCCGGCCCTCACCTGCGCGGACTCTTCCATGCTGTCCTCGTCTCCGGGGAGGAGCTGTTTCATGTCGAACGCGGGAGAGTTGACGTTCCTGGCTACGAGGCCCACCCGGAGGTCGTCGCCGAACCTGTATAGCGCGCCAAGGTCGATGCCGAAGTTCGAGCTGTCCAGATAGTCGTCCTGCGCTTCAGAGAGGGCGTCGGCGAAGTCGGTGTCGAAGACGCGGACCGATGTGTTATATACGCGGGCCTTCATGTATTTGATGTTCGCGCCCACGGCGAAGTCGTCGGTTATCGGGTGCCCGTAGGTGAGCGGGAACTCGAAGAGCGCAATGCCCTTGAAGAGGAGCTGTGACTCGTTGTCTGAGAGCGAGCCGCCGGTGTCGGCGACGCTCGCGACCTCGGCCGCAGAAGTGACGAGGGTTACTATTTCGGCCGTCGACGGAATGGTTGCGCCGCTCGCCTGGGCCTGGAGGATGCCGTACTCAACCGAATTGACGAAGCTCTGCGCCTCGGCGGTGGTCCAGCCCGACATGCCGCCTATCTGGCTTATGAGCGCGGTTTCATCCGCGGACGAAAAATAGTCCTGGTTGGCCGGGACAGCGGAGCCGTTGTTGAAGTTGGTTGACGTGCCGAACTGCGCGGTTACGTCCACGTCCGTCGTAAGGCTCGTCGGCGCAATGTTTACGAGGTCGAGGTCGCCCTTTGCAGAAATCTCGCTGAAAGTGTACCCGCCGATGCCGAACCTGCCAACTTGCGCGCGCAGACCCCCGTTAATGCGCACGGTAAGCGCTCTCGCGTCGTTGGCGTCGAACTCTCTTAGGTTATCTATTATTTGCAGGAAATCAGAGACGTCCGAGGCCTGTATGACGCCGTTGTCGAACTGGCCGAAGTCTATCTGAAATATATTGTCGAGTTGCTCTCCCAGGTCCTCATGGACCTGCATGCCGAAGCCGCCGTCAAGCGTTGCGCTCCAGGACCTGTCGCCGTAATAGCCGCCGTCCTTGGACTTGAAAAAGCCGTAGGCCGCCGGGTTCCAGTAGCTCGCAGAGGCGTCGTTGGCTACGGCCACGCTCGCGCCTCCCATGCCGAGCGCCCTGGGTCCCACGACCGTCCATTCCCTCGCTTCCGCCCCTGTGGCGGCAAGGAGCGCCGCAGGGAGGAGATAGAGGAAGGGTTTCAGGAATCTTCTAACCATATGGAACCTCCTGTGTTTGACTGTTGTGCGTCTTTAATGGCGGTCCAAGCCGCCTGCAAAAACTATTTGGCAATAGCCGGTTCAGGGGGCGCGGACGGCTCGGCAAGAGGAGCCATGGCCGGGGGGGCCTCAGGCGCCGTGACTGCCGCAGGGGCCGGTGTCAATGCCGGCGCTGTATCCATTGGCCTGGCGGGCCTTGACGCCCTCTTTACCAGCGGCAGTTCCTCGAACATCTCGGAGAGGAGCTTGTCCGCGAGTTTCCCCAGGTCCGGCTTTATCATCCAGTATCCCTCCACGAGTTCGTGGTTCGCCTTCCATACTATTACGCCGTTCGACGGGTTGATGAGCCTTATGCCGAGACCGACGCGCGCCACCTTGTCGCCGCCCTGCCTGCCGTAACCCCACGAAGTCACATAGGCGAGGAAAAACGCGTCGGCGTTGAGCGTTTCCTTTAACTTGGCCGAAACGAGAGCGTCCGAGATCCCGAGGGTGTTGAGTCTCTGGATGTAGCCCTCCATCAATGAGGCTGTCTCGGCGGAGGCCGAGACCTGGGTTTTTATCGTAGCGCTGTCCTTTACCTCTTCGAATATCCCGGTCTCAAGGAGTTTTCTCGATGCGAGGTCGTCTATGACCGACCTGCTCGACTCGAATTCGCCGACGGTAGCGGGCAGTACCGCGATGGTAGAGGGGCTGAAGTCCTTCGCCTCAGGGCTCACCTGGCTGAAGTTCAACCCGCCGCAACCGGCAAGGAACGCGGCAAAGACGAGTAAGAAAGCTACAATCGGTTTTTTCATGCAGGGTCACCTCTGGCGAGTATTCACTTACCTTTATCTATCGGCCTGGCGCGGTAATGTCTTGAACTCTTTTTTATGCCGGTTTAAGACGGACAAGAACCGCGGTGCTTGAGGTCGTGAGGAGTTCAAAAGTTGAAAGAGGACGCCTTCAGTTATTACTCGTCAATGATGAGGGGACTGTCTGCCGGGTTGCGGTCTTTAAAGGAAAGTAGATCGATCGGCTAAATCTTATTTTATTGCGGCACGGATTGCAACCTATTTTTAAGCCCCAGGGGGCCATGAAATGCAACTGGCGCGAGGTCTCTTTTGATCATGGGGAGAAAATTGTTCCGCATCAGGGGGCAATAAATGCCCGGAGACTTATGGGCGGCCATCAGGCCGGCATTGGCTTATTTCCTGATTTATATGGGGTATTCCGGTTTTAAGGCTCTTGGCACGCTCTTTGCGTTTTAGGCTGGGCAGCATTTATTCCTTTTTCAGAGGCAGATATGGAAATAAGGCTTTTTACCGCAACCCAGGTGGAAGTTAATCAGATGGCAAAGGGCGTCGAAGAGGGCCGAGAGGCCCAGGACGGCTCCTTTGACGACTTCGTCGCGTCTTTTTCCGCGGTCATTGCGGGAGACCGGGGCAGTGAGGATGTAAAGGCCGAGGCCGATGGCGTCTCGCCTGTGGTCCTTGCTGTCGGATCAGCCGTCAACGCCGTTGTTGCTGAAGATGAGATTGTCGAAGACGATTCCGCCCCTTCGGATGGTGTAGCAGAGGAGACTTCGCTGGATGCGGGCCTTGATATCAGGGGTATGACGACTATGATGGAGACCCCTCAACCCGTAGCGGATGGGACGAGCGACGAGCCCCTTGTCGGAGCAACGTCTGTTCTTCAGGACGCTTTTCAACCTGTGCGGCAATATGCGGACGGCTTGGTGGAGGGCGTCTTAACCGATGCAGACCAAAAGACAGTAGCGACTGTTAAATCTTTTGAGACAGAACCGGCTGAAACGCCTGTACCAGCCTCCGTCATCCAGACGACGAAAGTGACTGCGGCTGGCGCGAGAGAAGAAACGAAGGCCTCTGCAAATGTTGATGTCAGGGACGAGACAGCCCCGGTTACCCATGACAATGAGACGGAGGTATCAGGGTTTGCCGTAAACCCGAACACGGCGCTTTATAATGAGCCTGCCTTGGCCGCGGATATGGCGACGGTTTCTCTCTCCCGCACAATCGATCCGAGAGACGGCGTCTACATGGCCGACGCCTCCAGGATAGCGGTTGCGGCCTATGAGGAGAAGCCGGTCAGGGAGGAGGGCGCATGGGAGTCTGTCGAGGCCAACGAGCCCTCCGGGAATTCCGGCCCGGAAAGCAAGACCGATGACGGCGTTGAGGCCAGAGGCGCTACGCTTGAGGAGAAAGGCTCTCATGAGGGCGGGGAAGAAGGCGGAGAACACAACGGAGGAGGGGAAGAGAGCGCTTCTGTTGTAAAGGCCGAAAGGCGCACGAGCGAAGGCGAAGGCAACGGCAACGAGGCCTTCGAGGTTGAATACGCCCCATCCACCGGCGCGTCCTCAAATGACCAGAGGCAGATAAACGGCCCGCTCAACCACTCTGGGATCGCAACTGAGGCGGCCTTCGGGCCTGACCGGACAATCGATTCCCCGGCACGCGCAACGGACGCCTCAGCCGGGCACGCGGAAACGCATATAGACGGGCTCTTCGAGAAGCTCGACACCGGCGTCAGGATGAGCGTCAGGGGGAACGGGAGCGTCAGGCTCGAACTCAGCCCCGAGCACCTGGGCGAGATGGAAATAAGGCTTAAGATCGAAGACGCGAAAGTAGTAGCCGAGATACGGGTGGAGAGCGCGGAAGTAAAGGCGTTGCTCGATTCCGACTCCGGAAGGCTTAAGGAAATATTCAACTCCAACGGGCTCACTCTCGACAAATACACTGTAGAGGTAGACATGAATCCAATGCGCGGAAAGGCTGAGGGCAACGGCTACGGAGGCAACTGGTCTCAAGAGAACTCATCCAGCGGGAACGGATACGGCAGGAAACCATGGGCCGGAGAGGCCGAGGTAGAGGCCGCGTTCGGCAACCGCATCGAGGCTTCCGCCAAAAATGGCGGCATAGACATATTCGCCTGAGACAAGGGCAAACGGGACTGACCATTTAAAAAGGAGGCATAAGATGATAGACGGCGTATCCTCGGCTACAACAGTCAGCATGAGCGATTCGAGCAGTACGACAAGTACCACTGAGGAACTCGGGAAGGACGACTTCCTCCTCCTGCTTGTGACCCAGCTCCAGAACCAGGACCCGCTGAACCCGACGGACAACACCGAGTTCGTCTCCCAGCTCGCGCAGTTCAGCTCGCTTGAGGGCATAAAGAACATGGAGGAGACGATGGGGACCGTCGCTGACGGCATATCCGACATGCAGAAGTGGTCTTTATCCGACCTTATCGACAATACCGTGAAGTTCGAGAGTTCGTCATTCGATTTCTCAGGGGAGCCGGTCTCGATCGAATACTCGCTCGGGTCAAACGCGGAGAGCGCGAACGTCTCCATATACGACGCGAGCGGCAACCTTATAAAGTCCGTCGACGCGGGGGCCCTGAACTCCGGCACCTACGAGCTCCAGTGGGACGGCACGGACGCCGCAGGCGCAGTAGCCGCCAGCGGGACCTACACGATAAATATAACCGCTGTCGATTCAAGCGGCGCATCGGTTGACACCTCGACGTACGTAAGCGGCAAGGTAACGAGCGTCACCTACGGCTCGGACGGCGCGGAGATAAACGCGGGCAACATAATACTCACTCAGGACGATATCCTGGAAGTCTATTAAAAGGAGGTAGCACACATGCAGTCATCACTCTACACCGGAGTAAGCGGCCTTAACGCCAACATGTCGGAGCTCTCGGTCATCGGTAACAACATAGCTAACGTCAACACCGTCGGGTTCAAGTCCAGCAGGGTGAACTTCGAGGACATATTGAGCCAGACGCTCACCGGGTCGAATAACCAGATAGGCGTCGGCGTGACCGTGAGCAGTATCCAGAAGATGTTCACGCAGGGCGACTTCGAGACGACCGGCAACACGCTCGACATGGCCATAAGCGGCAACGGCTTCTTCGTCGTCGAGGACCCGGTGCTCGGCACCCTTTATTACACGAGGGCCGGCCAGTTTGAGACCGACAAGGACGGATACATAGTGAACCAGGACGGCTTAAGGCTCCAGGGCTACATGGCGGATACCGCCGGCAACCTCCAGAACTCCCTTACTGACCTCCTCCTTACGACCAAGACTATCGCCCCCAACGCGACAGCGAGCGCAGATCTCACGGCGAACCTGGACTCCAACTCGTCGATCTCCGGGTTCGTCTTCACCTCGGGCACGAACGACACTTTACAGTTCAGCATAGACGGCGGCGCTACTTACTTAAGCGCTAACCTTGTGACGGACGGCGGGCTCGCCTCCGGCGACGCCTATACGGGCAACGAAGTCGCCGCCGCCATACAGGCCTCGTTAGAGGCGACTAACGGCTCCGCCGACACCTACACCGTCACCTACGACGACCAGACCGGGTACTTCACGGTAACTAACGACACCGGGAACGCCAGTACGCTCCTCCTCGACTGGGGTAGCGCCGTATCCACCGCCTCGACTGTCCTCGGTTATTCGGCCTCGACCGCGGCGCTCGCCGCCGGGACCGGTTCGACCTCAACCGCCGCGGCCGGAGAGTTCACCCTCAGCAAGGCCGGAGACACCTCCAACTTCTCTACACCCATGACCGTCTACGACTCACTCGGCAACTCTCACGTCGTCACCATGTACTTCAGGAAGTCCTCGCTCGACGCGACCGGCAACAACTGGGAGTGGTACGCGGTAGTCGACGCGGCGGACTCATACAGCGGCACTACCGAGGTCCAGGCGAGCGGCACCGTCAGTTTCAATTCCAGCGGCTCCTTGTATTCCGAGTCATCGACCACGTACCCGGTGGGCGGGTTCGACTTCACCGGAGGCGCGGCGCAGGACCAGGTCATATCATTCGACTTCGGCACTTCCATCGTCCAGGGCGGCACCGGCACCGACGGCACCACGCAGTACGCGACGAGCTCCGGCGTATCCGCCCTCACGCAGGACGGCTACTCTTCCGGCTCGCTCGAGTCGATCAGCATAGACGCCGACGGAGTCGTATCCGGTACGTTCTCGAACGGCAAGGAATTGACGCTCGCTGAGGTGATACTCGCGGACTTCTCTAATACCGGGGGGCTGGCGAGCGCGGGCTCGAACCTCTATACCGAGACTTACGCCTCGGGACAGCCGCTCATGGGAGAGGCCGGCAGTTCCGGCAGGGGCACCGTCGCGTCATCCACACTCGAGCTCTCGAACGTAGACATCGCCTCCGAGTTTGTCTCGATGATAACGGCCCAGAGGGGTTTTCAGGCGAACTCCAAGGTCATAACCACGACCGACGAGATACTCGCCGAGATAGTGAACCTCAAACGCTAAACGTAAGCGTCTAAAAAGGGGGGGCGGATAATCGCCCCCCTTTTTTTTATCTTGCCCGGCCCTCCGCCGCAAAAAGACAGCTGTCCTTTTCCCACTTGGAATCGACTCGACATACCCCCATTCGACTGGCCTTTGCAGGGCGTATTACAGAAGCTTAAATCAATAGTGTATTGTTTTTTTTAGTTTGAATTCGGGGTTCTTTTCTGTTAATCTGTAAAATTGTTTTTCAGGTCAGTCATGAATTTTCTAAGTATTTGAATATCAAATCCAATTCAGGCGAAAAAGTCTAATGGGAATCCCCGGTAACGCGAAGAGAAAAAGGTCCGGCCAGGAGGTGTACGCGGCCATACTTGCCGGCGGCATAGGGAGCCGGTTCTGGCCGTTGTCCAGGGAGACGACCCCGAAACAGCTCCTAAAGGTTGTCGGGGACGAGAGCCTGCTTAAGTCCACGATAAGGAGGCTCTCTCCGCTTATACCGGCCGAGCGCGTCTCCATCGTGACGAACGCGAGGCAGGCCGAGATAATAAGACTGCACCTCTCATACGGGGGCGATGGAAAAGCGCTGTCGCCGGGTTACATAGTCGAGCCGGTGGGCAGGAACACGGCCGCGGCGATAGCCCTTGCGGCCTTCGAGGTCTGGAGAAAAGACCCCGAGGGGGTGATGGCTGTGCTCCCCGCCGACCATATAATAAAGGACGGGAAATCATTCAGGGCGGCGCTTAAGGCCGCGATAGCCGTAGCCTCAGAAGGGCACCTCGTCACCTTCGGGATCGTGCCGACCTCGCCCGAGACCGGGTACGGCTACATAAAGGCGGGGAAGAAAACGGTTTCCAGGATAAACGGCCATACGGTCAAGCGCGTGGACAGGTTCGTCGAAAAACCGGACATAAAGAGGGCGAGGAAGTATGTCGCCGACGGCAGTTATTTCTGGAACAGCGGCATATTCCTCTGGAAGGCCGGAAGGATACTCGAAGAGATAAAGGCCTACCTGCCGGACGTATATAACGCCCTTTCCTCAGCCTCAAGCCCGGCGGAAGTCGCTGAGGCCTATCTCTCCTTCAAGGACGTCTCCATAGACCACGGCATACTCGAAAAGGCGAAGGACGTCGTCGTAATCCCGGCGGATTTTCCATGGTCGGACATGGGGACGTGGTCGTCTTTTTCCGAGATACTCGACCCCGACAGCGACGGCAACATCATAAAGGGCCGGGTCGTGGACATCGGCTCAGAGAACTCGATCATCTTCGGCTGTGACAGGGCCGTTGCGACGATCGGACTCAAGGACTTCATACTGGTGGACACACCTGACGCTACACTCGTCTGCCCGAAGGACAGGGCCCAGGAGGTCAAGGACGTCGTCAATATCCTCAAGGCGAAGAAGTACATCGAGCACGAGCACCACAGGACTGTCGAGCGGCCCTGGGGCTCTTACACCCTCCTTGAGCAGGGAGAGGGGTACAAGATAAAGAAGATAAGGGTCGAGCCGGGCCGCCGCTTGAGCCTCCAGCTCCACAAGCACAGGAGCGAGCACTGGGTCGTCATCACCGGGACCGCGAGGGTGCAGAGGGGCGAGGAGGTCGTCGACATAGCCATAAACCAGTCCACATACATCCCGAGGGGCGTCAAGCACAGGCTGGAGAACCCCGCGGACACGCCTCTTGAGATAATCGAGGTGCAGAACGGGGAATACGTCGAGGAAGCGGACATAGTCCGTTTTGACGACGACTTCGAGAGGAAATGACCATTTTTAAGGCCCTTACACCCGTGACCACGTACCTTTGTTAGCAGACCGCCGGCAAATGCATAGCATATTTCATATCGTCAAGGATTTTTCAAGGATATTCGGCTACGGCAACCTTATCTGGATGCTTGTGGCAAAGGAGCTGAAGGCGCGCTACAGGGGCACTTTCTTCGGCTTTCTATGGTCGTTCTTTAACCCCCTTATCGCGATGCTCACCTATGTCCTCGTCTTCTCCATCTACATGAAGGTGCAGATGGAGAATTACAGCGTGTTCCTGTTAAGCGGCATGCTGCCGTGGATATGGTTTTCCTCGACGGTCAACGAGGCCTCCAACTCGATACTCTCAAACGGCGGGATCATCAAGAAGATAGCCATGCCGATGGAGATATTCCCGCTGGTCTTCGTCGCGTCCAACCTGATGAATTTTCTTTTCAGCATCCCGATACTGCTTGCTCTGCTTTTCATATTGAAGGTGCAGGTCGGCGCGCCGATCCTGCTTTTTCCGGTCCTCGTCCTCATACAGTTCGTATTCGCTTTCGGGGCGGCCCTTATCGTATCCTCGGTGACCGTAAAGTTCAGGGACTTCATCTACCTGATACCGAACATCATACAGATATGGTATTTTCTTACGCCGATAATGTATCCCCAGACCGTAGTGCCTGAGAAGTACAGGGTATTCCTGTACCTCAACCCCTTTTCACATTTCGCCGTGTCGTACCAGGACATATTCCTGTACAATAAGACGCCTTCCTTCGAGGCGTTTACCAACATGATAACGGTTTCCATCGCCATCTTCATGCTCGGGGTGCTGACCTTCAGCAAACTCAAAGACGCTTTTCCGGAAGAGGTCTGATGCACGCCATAGACGTAAGCAACGTCTCCAAGAGGTTCAGGCGCAACAATACCACCACGATAAAGGAGTATATCGTCCGCGGGCTCTGGAACAGAAGGCCAGAGCCACAGGGCCCGGTCTGGGCCCTCAAGGAAGTGAACCTCAAGGTCATGAGAGGGGCCGCCTACGCGGTCATCGGGCAGAACGGCTCGGGTAAAAGCACGCTCCTTAAGATCATAGCAGGCATCATGCGGCCCGACGAGGGAAAGGTGAGCGTCAACGGCAAGGTATCCGCGCTCATCGAGCTCGGGGCCGGGTTCCACCCCGAGTTCACCGGCAGGGAGAACATCTACATCAACGGCATGCTCCTCGGGCTGACCAAAAAAGAGATAGGCAGGAGGATCGACGATATAATCGATTTCGCCGGACTGCGGGATTTCATCAACGAGCCCGTGAGGACGTATTCCTCAGGCATGTACTCGAAGCTCGGTTTCGCCGTCGCGGTCAACGTTGACCCGGACATACTCCTCATAGACGAGGTGTTTGCCGTGGGGGACGAGGAGTTCGTCCACAAATGCAAGGGCAAGATGGACGAATTCAAGAAGAGGGGGAAGACTATACTCTTCGTGACCCACAGCCTTCCGACGGTCGAGGAGTGGTGCGACGAGGCGATGTGGCTCGAATACGGCGTCACCAGGGCGGCCGGGAGCTCCATAGAAGTCTCCGACTCATATAAAAGAGAGATTTTCGCCCTTGAGAACATGAAGCTCATAATGGAGAGCGAAAAGACGAATACCGGGCTCGAAGACGCCGTGAACGACGTCCCAACAGGCGCCGCCGGCGGCGGAGCCCCGTCTGCTGATGCATTGGCCGCGGCGCAGGACGGCGGTGGGGAGCCCGGGCGGCGGTGGGGGAGCCGCGAGGTCGAGATAACCTCCGTAAAGCTTTTCGACCACAAGGGCGTGGAAAAGTATGTCTTCTCAATGGGCGAGCCCGTAACCATCCTCATGCATTACGACGCCCACAAGACCGTTTTTAAGCCTGTATTCGGGTTCGCGCTTCTCAGAAGCGACGGCGTCCGGTGTTACGGGACGAACACCTCCTTGCAGGGCATAAGCATAGGCATGGTGAGCGGGCAGGGTACGATAAAGGTGGTCGTGGATGAGATAAACCTCCTTGGAGGTCAGTACTTCGTAGACGCGGCGGTGCATACCGAAGACGGGGTAGCCTACGACTATCACAGCCAGATACATCAGATGGTGATAATGAACGATGAAAAAGACGTAGGGGTCTGCAGGCTCAGGCACAGGTGGGAACTGCCGGAGGCCTTGCTGGCTACGGACGGGGCCTGAGAGGCGCCGAAGGCGACATGCGTCTTCCGGCGAGCCGAGCCGTGTCTCTTTAAAGCGCTTTCGTGCGAGGACTCGGCTACCCGCCTCCTCGAATGCGCGCGGACCTTCCTGGAGTTTCTCTTTTTTCAGCCTTTAGCAGACAAGCCCCTCTCGGACATTGAAGGGCGCGAATACGGAGGAGTCGATGGCCTTACCGACCGAAGTTTCTATCTCTTCTCACCGGCCAGTTATCGGAAAACTGATAGTCGCTTACAAGCGGCTTGTAAAGCGCATTATCTCGCCCTACCTGAAGAGTCTTCTCGAAGAGCGGGACAGGGCCCTGGACGCGAGGTTTGCCGGGCTTTTGAGAGACCTTCTGGAGCGCACCGACGCGCTATTCTCAAGCCTCGACCAGAGGATAGAGGCGCTGAGGGCCGGGAGGGATAGGACGCGCATGGAGCTTCTGAGCTACATCTCTTCCGAGGAGTTCACCGGGCAACAAAGAAAGGCGCTCTCCGGGCACTTCCTTACAAGGGACGATGTGGCGGATACCGACGTTGCGCTTGAGGACCTCTCGCGGGAGATAGCGCTCCATAAGAGAAGGCTTGACGTCATACTGGGAGAGATCCGCGGCAAGTCCGCGCCCGAGGCGGCTGGGGCCGAAAGGATAGACTTCGAGCGCGCCCGCCTGTATGACCATTCGTACGTAAATTTCGAGAACAGGTTCAGGGGCTCAAGGGAGCTCATAAAGGGACGCATGCAGACGTACGTACCGCTCCTAAGCGCGCTCTCCGGCCGTCACAGGGGGTGCTCCATCCTTGACGTGGGTTGCGGCCGTGGTGAACTGCTTGAGCTCCTCAAGGAAGCCGGAGTGCCCGCAACCGGCGTAGACCTTAACGAGGAGATGGTCGAGATATGCCGTGAAAGGGGTCTCGATGCGGAGACCTCCGAAGCCCTGTCGTATCTGAAGGGCCTCGAAGACGGCTCCCTCGCTGGAATAGTCTCGTGCCAGTTTATAGAGCATCTGCCGACTGAGGCGCTCCTTGAGTTCGTGAGGCTCTCGCATAGCAAGGTCAGGAAAGGCGGGATGGCCGTATTCGAGACCGTAAACCCGGAGTCTCTCTCCGCGATGAGGTCGTTTCATATCGACATGACCCATGTAAGGCCGGTGCACCCCCAGGCCATCAGCTTTGCCATGGAATCGGCGGGCTTTTCAGGGATAGAGATCAGATATCTCTCGCCTTTCCCGGAAGATGAGAGGCTTGCGGCGAGGTGCGACGCGAACATGGAGAAGCTGAACGCCCTCCTCTTCGGGTTCCAGGACTACGCGGTCATAGGCACGAAGTGAGAGGTTCATGAGACCCAGAAGGATCGCCATATGCACGGCCCAGGTGCCTTTCGTTTACGGAGGCAACGAGCGGCTTGTAGCCTCGCTCCACGCGGAGATCGTCAAAAGAGGCATGCGCGCCGAGGTAATAAGCATCCCTTTTAAATGGTATCCGTCATCGAGGCTCGTGACGGAATGCATGATATGGAGGATGCTGGACATTACGGAAAGCAACGGCGAGAGGATAGACGCCGTGATAGCGACCAAGTTCCCGTCGACCGTCGTAAAGCACCCCAATAAAAGGATATGGCTTGTGCATCAGCACAGGGCCATCTATGACCTCTACGGAACGGCGATCGGGGACTTCGGTTACCAGAAGGAAGACGTGCTGGTAAGGGACGCGATCGTCAACATAGACAACAGGACCATCTCTGAGGCAAAAAAGGTCTGCACCATATCAAGGAACGTATCCGGGCGCCTGAAGCGCTTCAACGGCATCGAGAGTGAACCGCTTTACCCGCCGCCCGCCAACATGGAAAAGTTCCATAACGAAGGGTACGGGGATTATGTGCTTTATATGGGCAGATTAAACAAGGCCAAACGGGTCGATATGCTTATAGACTCTTTCAGGTTCGCGCGTGCGGGTTCAAGGTGCCTCATAGCAGGAGCGGGAGAGGAGAGAGGCGCGCTCGAGGGCAGGGTCAGGGAGCTTGGGCTCGGGGACAGGGTGAAGCTCCTCGGCTTCGTGACTGACGATGAGGCGATAAGGCTCTACGCCAACGCGAGGGCGGTCTTTTACGCTCCATATGACGAGGATTACGGTTTTACGACCGTCGAGGCGTTCCTTTCAAGAAAACCTGTCATTACTACGGAGGATTCCGGCGGGGTGCTCGAGTTCGTCGAGGACGGCGAGAGCGGGTTCGTGACGAAAAACGACCCCAGGGAGATAGCTGACAGGATAGACCGGCTCTTCGCGAGCAGGGATGAATGCGCGAGGCTCGGCGAGCGCGGCTATGAATTGGTAAAGGGGATAGGCTGGGATAACGTGATAGAGGGGCTACTGGAGTGATGAGAATAGCGTTCTTTACGCCGTTGTCCCCGGTTCAATCGGGCATATCCGAATACTCTGAGGACCTGCTCCCGTATCTCTCGGAGCACGCGGGCATAGACGTCTTCATAGACGATTATGAGCCCGAGGCGGCGCTTAAGGAGAGGTTCAGGGTATATCCGCACGGCGAATTCGAAAAGAGGCACTCCGATGATGCGTACGATATCGTGCTCTACCATATGGGAAATAACCCGTATCATTTTTACATGTATCCGTACCTGCTCAAGTATCCGGGCATTACGGTCATGCACGATTTCGTGCTCCACCATTTTTTTACGGCGCTGACCCTCGCAAAGGGCGATTCCGAAGGGTACGTGGAGGAGTTCAGGTATAATAACGGAGAGACCGGGGAGCGGGTCGCGAGGCTCCGTCTGAAGGGCGTATGGACCGAGATGGAGAATTTTGTTTTCCCGCTGAACAAGCGGGTGATAGACTCGAGCCTCGGCGTCATAGTGCACAGCGGCTATGTGCGGGAGGAAGTCGAAGTCACGAACCCCAGGGTGCCGGTACGGAGGATAAACATGGGGATACCAGCGCTCCCGCAATCTTCCGCCACGAAGCAGGAGATGAAGCGGAGGATGGGTATACCATACGACGCGCTGGTCGTCGGCTCTTTCGGCTTCGTCTTCCCCATAAAGAAAGTGGATGTGTCGCTCAGGGCCTTCAAGGATGTCACGGAGCGTTTTCCGAAGGCCGTCTTCCTTATCGTCGGAGAGATATCCAGTTCGAGCGGTGTCGTGGAGCTTATTGACGCGCTCGGGCTCAAAGACCGCGTCATCGTCACCGGGTTCGTGACCAACGACGGGTTCAAGGAATATATAAACGCGACCGACCTCGCGATAAACCTCCGTTATCCAACCGCCGGGGAGACCTCGGCGAGCCTCTTGAGGATCATGGGCGCCGGGGTCCCCGTCATCACCTCGAACTATAAGCAGTTCGCGGAGTTCCCGGACGAGTGTTGCATAAAGATCGACATGGGGGAGGGTGAGGTGGTCCGCCTTCGCGAGGCCATCGAGGCGCTCGCCTCCAGCGCCTCATTAAGGAAGTCCATGGGGGACAGGGCGAGGGGATATGTGGAGAGAGAGTGCACGCTTCAGGGCGCGGCCCTGGCTTACAGCGAGTTCATGTACGATGTCCTCAAACGGAAGGCCGTGCGGGGCGTCATGGGCGCAATTAAAAGGGAGCTTTCCGAGATAGGGGCCCAGGGAGAGAAGGACGCGGGTTTTCTCATGGCCGCTAAAGAGGAGCTTGGTCTTTATGAATGAGGGAGATTCCTGCAAAAAGGCGCAGATCAATCTCGCGGATTCCTATGACGAGCAGATAGCGATAAGACTGCCGCTATCGTGGAGGTGGGATAAGAGATACATCGACAGCCTCCCCTATATCTTCGGTTTCAGCGTTGCCGTAACGGCGCTCGAAGCCAGGGCAGGGGACATCGTCCTTGACTTCGCCTGTGGCTCAGGATGGATCTCGGAGTGGCTTAACCGCCTCGGCATAAGGACCGTATCGCTCGATATCTCGTCGACGCTCCTCGGCTTCGGCAGGCGCCGCATGTCCTGCGACGAAAGGATAGACTTAAGCGAGGTAAGCGCGCACTTCGTCGCCGGAGACGAGCGCCTGCCCTTCAGGGACGGCGCGTTCGACGGGATAATCTGCATGAACTCCCTCCACCATATGCAGGACTATCAGGCAGTCCTCGATGAGATGTACAGAGTGCTCAATCAAAACGGCAAGGCCTCGTTCTTCGAGCCAGGCAGCAACCACGCCCTGGCCCCGGCCTCCATCAAGGAGATGGAGGGTGGCATACTTGAAAAGAACGTAGTGCTCTCCGACATCTACGAGAAGGCGCGCTCCGCCGGCTTTGAGGAGCTTCACATAAAGCCTTATCTCCAGCCGACGGAGACAGACTTTACATACTCGGAATGGCGGGACCTCGCCGGCGGGAACAAAAAGAGCGTTGCGGAGTATGTGGAGAGGCTCTGCGACTACGTAGAGAAGACCAACCTTATTTTTACCCTTTCCAAGACAAGGCAGAGGGTCCCGGACAGTAAGTCTCCGGGCAGGCTCAGCGCCGTGATAGAGATACTTGAGGCCCCGGCTTCGGCCAGCGCCGGGGCGGAGGTATGCGTCAAGGCGGCCATACGTAACGCCGGGGATACTATCTGGCTTTCCGAGCAGACCAGGTTCGGAGGGTACGTGACCTTCGCGGCAAGGCTTCTTACGCCCGACGGGAAGCTCCTCGTCAACGACTTTGGCAGGGCCCTTCTCCCGCGCGACATCATGCCCGGCGACGGATTCGACGCCGTGATGTTCTTAAGGGCCCCTTCCGAGGGCGGCGAATACGCGCTCGAGTTCGACATGGTATGCGAGATGATAAAATGGTTCGGGGAAGACGGAAGCGCAACGGTCTCTACCGCGATGAGGGTCTTTTGAGATGAGCGGTCTTTCCGTTCCGTCTTGTCCCGGCCTCAGGCCGGTCTTAAGCGATACCGATGAATCGCCACTGAAGGAGATCAGCGCCGGATGAAGCTTGACTGTATCGGGTCTAAAAATACGCTATGGGCGCTCGCCTTCATATTCCTCTACTTGATGGGCATGGTCTTCAGCTATACGCCATACGGCACAGGGGACAAGACCGAGTACATCATGTCCACGGAGAGCCTCTTATATGACGGGGACCTCGTGTACAGGCCTCATGTGGACCTCAAGAGGCACCTTGAGCGCAAGCCCGAGACCATAGACTACGATCCCGCCGGGATATATCTCATGAAGAACACAAGGAGCGGGAAGGTGCGGCTCGGCGCGCATTCCTTCTACTATCCGCTCGCTTCAGCGCCTTTTTACCTCTTCTTCTCGTCCTTCGGAAAGTCCTTTTCCCATTACGGCTTTTATGTCCTGAACGCGATACTCTTTTTCCTCTCCGTCCTCATGGGGTACCTCTATCTCAGGGAGAAGAACGCAGAGGGGCTCTCCCTTGCGGCCTCCGCGGTCTTTTTCTTCTTTTCAGCCGCGGCCTCCTACGTCCTCTGGATACACTCGGAAGTTTTCATGCTCTTTTTGACGACGGCGTTTATCTTCCTCTGGCAGAGGAAGTGGTATTACTCCGCCTCGGCGATAATGGGCGTGGCGGCCGGCGTAAAGACCCCGATGCTCGCGCTCCTGCTGCCGTTCTGGTTCGACCTCGCGTCCAAAAGGGAGTACAGGAGGGCCGCGCTCGGGCTCGTTGTGACCGCCGTCTTCGCCTCGCCTCAGCTCCTGTATAATTTCTACCACTTCAAGTCTTTCAGCCCGATAGTGAAGGAAGGGTTCGCGTCCATGCAGTTCATAACCCCTTCTACCGTAATCGGGTCGTTCATAGACCCGTTCTACGGGCTCATCTGGTTTTATCCCCTTGTAGTACTCTGCCTCGTCAACATGGAGAGGAGCATAAAAAATTACCTTTTAATGTTCTCGTCCGTTCTCATAGTGACCGGGATGAACGGGACGGCCCACATATACTCCCACCAGGTGGGGCTCAGGTACCTGATGCTCGTCTACCCGGTATTCCTTTTCATGGTCGGCGAGATAAGGCTTACCCGCGTAAACAAGGCGCTCCTCGCCATCTCGGTTTTTGTAATCGCCGGCGTAGTGATGAACCCGGTGCACAATTCCCAGGCCCCGCAGGTATCGAAGAGGGAGCATTTTACGTACCTGCCCTACAAGGCCGCGAGGTTTGTCTTTGGACTGGAAGACAACCCGGAGGTCGCCTTTCACTTCAGCAGGAAGGTGGGCCGGAGCGCCGCGCTGTTGGACGACGACAGGCATTTCAAGGGAGACGCGTGGACGCTCGGGGGAGAGCCTTTAAAACTGCTTTTGAACGACGTATCAAGCGGGGAGGTATCCTTCAGGCTCCTCGGGTGGGGGAAAAAGGAGCCGCAAAAACTGCGGGTAACTCTGAACGGCAGGAAGGAATTTACGTATTTACTTCAACCTGGAATTGTGAATAATATTATAGTCCCGGTTACAGAAAATGACATCCGGAAGTATTCCAGAAGATGGGTGAGGAATCTTGTGTACCTGGATCTGCTGGCAGAGCCCTGGGTCCCGGTAGAGGCCACAAACGGCGCGAATCCGGACCCGAGGACCCTCGGCGTTAAGCTTGTAGGCCTGTTTAACAACGGGAGTTATATATATCCGGGGCCGGATACTGACATATACACGAGGCTCGAAGCGGCTGGCGTGACCGTTAGCCCGGGGGTGCTCACCCCGGACAGATGGACCGTCGGGGGCGAGGAGGCCAGGTTCGACATAAGCGGCCTTCAAAAGGGCAGGCTCGTCGTAAGGCTGAGGGCGTGGGACAAGGACAGTCCCCAGAAGATAACGCTCGGCTTTAACGGGAAACGGCACACGAAGGCCGTTTCTCCCGGCGTGGTCGCCGTATTTGATATTGAGGTCCCGGCGTCTGCGGTATCCGGCGGAGGTCCCGTCTCATTCCGCGTCCTTGCCGATGGTTGGGCGCCCAGCCATATCGTAAAAGGCAGTATGGACGGCAGGTCGCTCGGCGCGTGGCTCGACGGGATAGAGAATAACGGGAGGGCGCTCTTAAATTGACGGAGGTTTCGTGATTTCCATCATCATTCCTGTATTTAACGAGGGGAAGAACGTAGAGAAGCTCTATGAACGGCTTTCGACTGTTGCGAAAGAGATCAAAGACGAGATGGAGTTCATCTTTGTCGACGATGGCAGCAGGGACAGTAGCCTAGAGCTTATAAAGGGCCTGAACAAAAAGGACCCTCGGGTCAAGGCCGTAAGCTTCTCGCGCAACTTCGGCCATCAGGTGGCGGTAAGCGCGGGCCTGAGATTTTCCAGAGGGGACGCCGTGATAGTCATAGACGGCGACCTGCAGGACCGTCCGGAAACACTCGGCGAGTTCATCTCGAAGTGGCGGGAGGGGTACCAGGTGGTCTACGCCATACGGCAGATGAGGGCGGACGAAGGCATCATAAAGAAATGGACGTCGTGGGCCTTTTACAGGGTGTTTTCAAAGATGGTCACGATGGACATACCGCTCGATTCAGGGGACTTCTGCCTCATGGACAGGGTCGTCGTGGAGCACCTGAACTCGATGCCGGAGCGCAACCGGTTCGTGCGCGGTTTAAGGTCGTGGATCGGGTACAGGCAGACTGGGGTCGTCGTAAACAGGGACGCGAGGCATTCCGGCAAGGCGAAGTATACTTTTAAAAAGAGCTTCCGTCTCGCAAAGGACGCCGTCATAGGCTTCAGCCACGTCCCGCTCCACTATATAGGGGTCCTCGGCGTGACGGTCGCGTTCATAGCGTTCATAGCGTCGGTATTCGTGATCGCCCACAGGGTCATAGGTTTTAAGATGCTCGGATACAGCCCGCAGGACTATCCAGGATACGCGTCGCTGATGCTCGCCGTGCTTTTTTTCGGAGGCGTTCAGCTCTTCGCGCTCGGGATACTCGGCGAGTATATAGGAAGGATATTCGATGAGACGAAAAACCGTCCGCTATTCATAGCCAAAGAGTTCGTTGGGATCGAAAAAAAGGAAGATAGATAATGGGTCTCTTGAGCAACATCGTAAGGGAAAAACGCATCCAGTTCTGCCTCCCGTACATCAATAAGGGCGACAGGGTACTGGAGATAGGTTGCGGGAACAT
Source organism: Deltaproteobacteria bacterium GWB2_55_19 (assembly GCA_001797465.1). Lineage (GTDB taxonomy): Bacteria > Desulfobacterota > GWC2-55-46 > GWC2-55-46 > GWC2-55-46 > GWB2-55-19. The sequence goes on from MGPQ01000016.1 coordinate 71,277, forward strand.
GTACGTGACAAAGAAGCTCCGGGAAAAAGGGGTGGATGTTGTCGGGCTGGACGTGACGCCGCCGGCGGACGTTGTAGGCGACATAAACAGGTACGCGGAGCTCGGCTTCAAGCAGGGGCAGTTCGACGTGATCCTCGCGTTCGAGGTGATAGAGCACGTGGACCTCATAAAGCCCGTGAAGAAGCTCCTCAAGCCCGGCGGGCTCTTTATCGCGACGACGCCGGTCCCGTCCATGGACTGGGTGCTTCGTATAATGGAATTTTTCGGGCTGAACCAGAAGAGGACCTCGCCGCACTCTCACCTCGTGCGCTTGGAGGAACTCCCGTTTGAGACCGTCAGGCTCAAAAAGGTTTTGGGGCTCATGCAGTGGGGGGTCCTGAGATCAAGATGAAACATGATGGAAAGAGGCCCCGCATAGGGGTGTTGGGCGGAGGCCTCGCGGGCCTCACCGCCGCGTACAGGCTCTCGGAGAGCGGTTTCGATGTTACTGTCCTTGAGAGGGACGGCGAGCTCGGGGGGCTTGCCAAGGCGATTAACATCGACGGGTTCCCGATAGACGTCTATTACCACCACGCATTCAGTAGCGACGCCGCGCTCTGGGGCCTCTGCGCCGAGCTCGGTCTCTCCGGCTCGGTACGCTGGCTCAAGAGCCCGATGGGCTATCTTACGGACGGCAAGGTCTACCAGTTCGGGACGATCGCCTCGCTCCTCAAGTTCAAGCCGCTCGGGATAGCCGACAAGATACGGTTTATCACGTCCACGCTGAAGCTTAAGTCGGAGCGGGACTTAGGCAAGCTCGAAGGCTTTACAGCCGACGAATGGCTCAGGCGCCATGCCGGGGAAAGGGTCTATGAAGTAATATGGAAGCCGCTCCTCGTGCAGAAGTTCGGCCCCAGGTATGATAAGATAGGCATAACGTTCATAGCGAGAAAGGTCCAGCAGAGGAGCGAGACGAGAAAGCTCGGGCAGGAGTCGCTCGCCTACATGGAAGGGAGCTTCGGGCTGATCACGGACGCGCTTGCGGGGAGGATCAGGTCCAACGGCGGCGAGATACGGACAGGGGCGAATGTTACGAGGATATCAAGGGATGGGGACGCCCTCGTAGTTGAGGACAATAAGACAAAAACGCGCTTTGACAAGGTGGTGGCTACCTTTGCACCCGGGGTGCTGAAGGGACTCTGCGATTTCCCCGCGGAATACAGGGGAGGGCTCGATAAGCTGGAGCACATGGCCGTCATATGCGCGATGCTCATAGCGAAAAAGCCGGTCAGCGGCATATACTGGCTGAACGTCGGGGACAACTCGTTCCCGTTCGGCGCGGTCGTGGAGCATACCAACCTGTGGGGCCCCGAGCACTACGGCGGAAGACATATCACATACATCTCCAAATACCTTTCGCCCGACGACCCGGTCTATAAGTCGAAGGACAAGGACATACTCGGCCTTTTCTACAGACACATAAAGAGGATCAACCCTCTTTTCGACGGGGAGAAAGACGTTACGAAGGCGCTTGTCTTCAGGTCGATGTACGCGCAACCATTCATAACCGCCGGTTACGGGGCGATAAAGCCGGGGATCAAGACCCCTGTCGAAGGGCTCTACTGGGTATCCACATCACACATCTACCCTGAGGACAGAGGGGTCAATTACAGCATAAAACTCGGGATGGAAGTCAGCGACCTTGTAAAACGTGGATACTGAGGGCGTAACGGACGATAAGGGGCTCATGGACGTAGAGGCAATAATGGGACGCATAAGGGAGAACGTCAACCGCAAGATCGACTCCGGCGTTTATTCCGAGGCAGACATAAAAGACGTATCGGGGGCGGCCCTTGACGAGCCTGGCATGGAAAGGGACGTCCTGTCGGCTCAACTAAACCTCCTTAAAAAGGATTACGACCTCGCAAGCGTCCCCAGGGCCACGTCCCACAGGTCGGCCTTTAAGGGCTGGCTTATAGTAACCATTAAGAGGATAACCCTTTTCGTTTTGACCAGGTTCGGCGGCGCCATGTGGGAGAAGCAGGCAGGCTTCAACTACGGAGTGCTCGGCGCGCTCGAAATATTGTCTGAGGAGATAAAGAGGGTGAACGACGAGAACGCCGCCCTCAGGAAAAGGCTCGACGGGCTTGAGGATAAAAAGACGCACGGGGCAGGCGGCTAAGGAGGCCCGTACACCGAAGGACTTGAATGTTTTTTTGAATGGTTATGCGCCTGTCCAGGCAGGGAAGACCGTCCAGAGGTGTCGCGTCCCTTTGCCGTCTTCCATTGCAAGGACAAGCTAATCCAGCCTCCAGCGGCGTCAAGGACGATACGGTCCCGGCCCCTCCAGTCACGTACAGAGCATATCAAGTCCCTTTTTAAAAAACGCATGCCATCCGAGGCCCGGTCTTTCCTTCAGAAATGAAAAAACGCCTTTAAAATTCCACTCAGCGGCCATTTGTGATATAATTTTCTGATTTCAAGCAGGGGCTTTAGCCCTGGCGCGCGACATACAATTCCATATGGATGTTCAACGGGTTGTTTATTGAAGATAGCCTTTGTCATACCCTGGTACGGAAAGGGGATACCGGGAGGCGCCGAGAGCGAGTGCAGAAAGACTGCGCTCCATCTTAAGGGACGCTTCGACGTGGAGGTGCTTACAACCTGCGTAAGGGATTTTCAGAGCGACTGGAACGTTGATTTCCACAAGGAAGGTGTTGAGGTCGCAGAGGGCATCAGGGTCAGGAGGTTTCCAGTAAGGAAGAGGGACACGCACTCGTTCGATGCTGTAAACAAGAGGCTCATGCATACTGACATGGGGCGGCTTAAGGCCATGCGTTCAGCGAGGCCGGGGTTTTCGCCTGTCTCACCCAATGAGGAAGAGACGTATATAAGAGAGTCGGTGAACAGCCCCGCGCTCTACGACTACATCGTGAGGTCGTACGGCGAGTACGACCTCTTCATATTCATACCCTATATGTTCGGCACGACATACTTCGGCTCAATGGCCGCAAGGGACAAGGCGGCGCTCATCCCCTGTCTTCACGACGAGAGCTACGCCTACTTGTCCATATACAACGCGATGTTCCGAAACGCCAGGCGGGTGATATTCAATTCGTCCTCGGAAGAAAGGCTCGCCAGGAGGCTCTTCGGCGCACTGGATGGCGGCGTTCTCCTGGGGACGGGGGTGGACACGGAGTTTACCTCGGAGCCCGAGCGGTTCAGGAATAAATATTCCATGCAAGGCCCGTTCGTCCTGTACGCCGGTAGGAAGGACGCGGGGAAGAACACCCCCCTGCTGGTCGATTTCTTCCGGAGGTTCAAGGCAGACAACCCGGCAAACCCGATGAAGCTCGTCCTCATCGGCCCCGGTGACGTCCTCATACCCGGGAGATACAAAAAGGAGATAATCGACCTCGGGTTCATCGAGGCGCAGGATAAGTTTGATGCGTACGGGGCGGCGTTGTGCCTTTGCCAGCCGTCAGTGAACGAAAGTTTTTCCATCGTGCTGATGGAGGCATGGGCGTGCTCTACCCCGGCCCTTGTCCACGCGGGGTGCGAGGTGACGAGGGAATTCTGCGTTGAGAGCGGGGGCGGGCTCTATTTTTCCAATTATCCCGAGTTCGCCGAGGGCCTGCTTTTTATGTGCGAAAACGACGGCGTGAGGAAGGGTCTCGGGCAAAAAGGTTCATCCTTCGTCAGGAGGAACTTCGCGTGGGACGTAGTGACCGAGAGGCTCTCGTCCTTTATCAGGGGGGGCAATGGAGAAGGTTGAGGTCCATCAGCTACTGTCCAACCTCGATTACGGCGACGCGATCAGCGATAACGCGCTCGCGTTAAGGGACGTGTTGCGGGAAAAAGGCTATGTATCCAACATCTACGCCAGGTACATACACCCGAAGGTGGCCTCGGATTGCCGGTACTTCAAGGAGCACGCCAAAAGGAGCTCCGCCTCCAATATCGCCGTATTCCATCATTCAATCGCCTCTGAGGTCTCGGAATATTTCAAGGGCCTGCCGGACGGAAAGATCATGATATATCACAACATAACGCCGAACCATTTCTACGAGCCGTTCAACGGGCGCATGTCTCATCTCCTTAAAAAGGGGAAGAACGAGTTGAAGGCGTTCTCCCGGGTCCCTGACCTCGCGCTCGGGGACTCGGCGTTCAACGCCGAGGAGCTTAAGTCCCTCGGGTACAGGAACGTCGGGGTCCTGCCCCTGCTGACGGACTTAAGGCGGCTTGAAGGCGACTCCGACAGGGCCGTCGTAGAGAGGTACGGGGGCGATTTCACAAACATCATATTCGTCGGGCGCATAGCCCCCAACAAGAGGATCGAAGACATAATCAGGGCCTTCTGCTTTTACCAGCGCTTTTTGAACCCGTCTTCGAGGCTCTTCCTCGTGGGGTCCAACAAGGAGGCCGCGTACGGATCGGCCCTCTCGGGTCTCGTTAAAAGGCTCGGCGTGAGGGACGTGGTTTTTACGGGACACGTGACGGTTGAGGAGTTAAGGGCCTATTACAGGCTCTCGCATCTCTTCCTCTGCATGAGCGAGCACGAGGGTTTTTGCGCCCCGCTCCTTGAGGCCATGTTCTTCAAAATCCCGGTTGTGGCATACCGCTCGAGCGCGGTCCCTGAGACGATGGGAGGGGCCGGTGTCATCTTTAACGACAAAAAGGTCGAGGAGGTGGCAGAGCTCGCGGACTTGATCCTCCGCGACGCTGAATTGAGGCGTGGTATAGTCGAGGCGCAGACCGATAGGCTTAAGGACTTCGACAGGGCCTCCATAGGCGGGAAGTTCATCGAGTTTGTGGAGTCGATACGGGGGGCTCAGTCGGACAGGGGAGTGTGTGGTTTGAACCCCGGAAAGAGCGGTAGATGAGGGTCGCGTTTGTCGTCCAGAGGTACGGCCTTGAGGTCAACGGCGGGGCAGAGCTGTATTGCCGCAAGATCGCCGAGCGCCTCTCAAGGCGTTTCAGCGTTGAAGTCCTTACCACCTGCGCAATCGACTATCAGACCTGGAAAAACGAGTACAAGCCGGGCATTCACACGGTGAACGGGATCACTGTCAGGAGGTTCCCTGTGGATGGGCCGAGGAGAAAAATGCGCTTCGGCCTCCTTTCAAGGGTCGTCTTCGGCGGCAGACACCCGGAGCGGCTGGAGGTGAGCTGGATGAAGGCCCAGGGGCCTTACTCATCGGCCCTCTTCGAGTTCATCGAGAAGGAAAAGGGCGGCTACGACTGTTTTGTATTCATCACATACCTCTACTGCACGACCTTCTTCGGCCTCCCGCTCGTAAGGGAAAAGGCCGTGCTCGTGCCTACGGCCGAGGACGCGCCGCCTCTAAGGCTCGGGATATTCAAAAGGCTCTTCAACTCCCCGAGCGCGATAGTCTACTGCGCCCCGGAGGAGAAGGCGCTGGTAAACAGGCTTTTCGGGAACGAGGGCCTGCCAAGCGATATCATAGGCACCGGGATAGACATGCCGGTTGAGTCCGACGGGGAGAGGTTCAGGGCGAAGTTCGCCGTAGCGGACAAATTCATCGTATACGTGGGACGCATCACGCCGGACAAGGCCTGCGGCGAGATGTTCGCCTTTTTTTCAAGGTACAAGGAGGAGAGACCGGGCGGACTGAAGCTCGTCCTCATCGGACGCGCCTTCATGGACGTGCCCGCGCACCCGGATATCATACAGGCCGGCTTTGTTTCAGAGGAGGACAAGTTCGACGCGCTATGCGCATCGAGTATGCTTTTGATGCCGTCCAGGTTCGAGAGCCTTTCGATAGTCCTTATAGAGGCGTGGTTCTCAGGGAGGCCTGTCATCGTGAACGCCGGGTGCGATGTGACGAGGGGGCAGGTTGAGCGGAGCGGAGGCGGGCTGGCTTATGACGGTTATGAGGCATTCAGGGACGCAATTGACCGCCTCCTCGGGGATGAGCGCGAGAGGGGCAGGCTCGCCGAGTCCGGCAGGGCGTTCGCGGAGGCCACCTATGGCTGGGAGTCGGTCGAAGGCAGGTATGCGGCCCTGATTGAGTCGGTCTGCATGGCGCAAGGCGCAGGAATGCGCCGCACCGGGCTGAAGACAATACCTCATGGGTGAGGCGTTTTCCTTTATGACAGGACGCAGGGAAAGGGTCCATGCGGCAGGCTTTGTTCTTATTATGCTCGCCGGAGCGGCCCTTCGTTATTACATGGTAAAGGCCGACCTCGGGGTTACCATCGACTCCGACGAGGCTGTCATAGGCCTTATGGGCAAGCATATACTCGAGGGCAGTGAATACCCGGCGTATTTTTACGGACAGGGCTACATGGGCAGTCTCGAAGCCTTTCTGGCCGCTGGGGCCTTTGCCTTATTCGGCGTATCGGTATCGAGCCTCAAGCTCCTGATGATAGCGCTTTCCATGGCCTTTGTGGCCGTGACTTATTTTCTCGCGCGCTCGATGGAGGATGAGGCCACAGCGCTTTTTGCGACCCTGCTCATAAGCATCCCGCCGCCTTTCCTGACGGTATACGGCCTTAAGGCAAGGGGCGGGTATATCGAGACGCTGATCCTCGGGTCCTTATTGATGCTCCTGTCTCTTAAAATCAGGGGCTCGGCGCGCGGCTCCGCGCCGGCCCTGATGTTTGTCCTCCTGGGCTTCGTAGCCGGTCTGGCATGGTGGACGAATAACCTTGTCATTTACTATTTCGTCCCTGTGTCCCTGATCTTATTCAAAGTGTTTCGCAGAGACAATGCGCTAAGGCTGGCGGCCGTGGCCGGGCTCTCTTTTTTAATCGGAAGCCTTCCCATGTGGATATACAGGGCCGCTCATTCGGGCGAAAAAGGAGATCTGGCCTCGTTTAAAGGGTCTTTTCAGGCGCTCAAAAATTTTTTTCAGCAGGGGGTCCCCGTCATCTTGGGGGCGAGGCAGGCGTGGAGCGGGACTGATTTTTTCCCTTTAGCAACGTTGTTGCTTTCAGCTGCCTACGGGGGCTGTCTCCTGTATTATGCGCTCAAAAGGAAGGGGAGCGGCGCGCTGGTGACTGTTGCGTTCCTTTTGTCGGTCCCGGTGTTATTTGCTTTAAGCGTCAAGGCAGGAGGTTTCGCGATAGAGCCGCGTTACCTTCTGCCGATGTATTCCGTGTTGACTTTTATCGTGGCCTGGCCTATCGTAAAAATCTTTGATTATTCGAGGTTGGCCGGCGCTGCAACGGCTACTCTACTCGTAGCTGTAAATCTTTACGGTACGTTTAATTTAAAACCGGAGCTCCAACTCCCTTTCTCAAACGGGCTCAGGGTCGAAAGGGAGAACGGAGGGCTGATCGAGCTTCTGAAAAAAGATGGAATAGACGCCGCTTACGCCGATTACTGGGTAGCATACAGGCTTACTTTCGAGACCGAAGAAGATGTCCTCGCCATACCGTGGGGAGAGACTGCGGTAAACAGATACCCCGGATACCTTGAGATGATCAAGGAAAGAAAGAGGCATGCGTATATCCTCCAGGGCACGCCTTCAGAGCGTTTCGAGTCTTTTCTTAGGGATAACTCGATACGTTTTACGAAGAAGGAGGCGGGCAATTACAGGATTTTTGACGGCCTTGCAGTTGTAGACATCGGTAATGACGCCGTTTCGGCCGCTGGATGGAGGTGTTCGGCGGGCACAGACCCAGAAAACTGCGAAAAGGCCTTTGACAAAGACCCGGGGAGCGGATGGGACCCTCGCCAGTCGTCAGGCGGGGCCGAATACATACTCGATACCGGCTCGGTGTCGGAGATAGGCTTTTTGAAGGTCGATTTCGGCCCATTGATCGGCATGCTCGATAAATCCCCGGGTGCAACCGTAAACGTTTTTCTATCCGATGACGGCCTTGCCTGGACAATGGCCCGGCCTCTCACGCATATTGACGTCAAAGGAGACGGTAATTCCTTCATTTTCGCACTGAACAAGGCCAGGGCGAGGTATGTAAAGATAACGCAGGATTGCCGTGTGGCTTCCAATTTTCACCCGATTTATGAGATATTTATATATAGAGCGGAAGACAGCATGAAAATGCAAAACATCCTGAGATTTTAGATGAGATTATCCGTAGTCATCCCGGTTTACAACGAAAAGAATACCGTTAAGGACATCCTCTCGCGCGTAAAGGCCGTAGCAATCGAGAAGGAGATTATCCTTATCGACGACTGTTCGACAGACGGCACCAGGGAGATATTGAAGGAGCTCGCCGGAGAGGGCGAGACCGTCATCTTCCACGAGAGGAACATGGGCAAGGGTGCGGCCTTAAGGACGGGCTTTGCGCACGTGACCGGAGACTACTGCATCGTCCAGGACGCGGACCTCGAGTACGACCCCGAGGACTATCACAAACTTATAGCCCCGGTACTCAAGGGAAAGGCCGAGGTGGTCTACGGGTCGAGGTTTACAGGAGAGCACAGGAACATGTTTTTCCACCACTGGGTGGGCAACAAATTCCTGACCCTTGTAACCAACCTGTTGTACAATACGACCATAAGCGACATGGAGACGTGTTATAAGCTCTTCAGGAGCGACATCATAAAGTCAGTCAACATAAGGTCCAACAGGTTCAACTTCGAGCCTGAGATAACCGCGAAGGTGCTTAAAAAAGGCTTCAGGATCTACGAGGTACCTATATCCTACGCCGGGAGAGAGTTCTCGGAAGGCAAGAAGATAACATGGAAGGACGGCATCTCGGCCCTGTGGACGCTCCTTAAATACAGGTTCGTGGACTGACCTCGTCAATTAAAAAAATAAAAGGAGTTTTTACGGAATGGCCAAGAAGAAAGCCTTTATCACCGGAGTTACCGGACAGGACGGCTCCTATCTCTCCGAGTTCCTGCTTTCAAAGGACTATGAGGTATACGGGATGGTCAGGAGGGCGTCCGTTGAGCGGTTTGAAAGGATCGAGCATATAAAAGACAGGATGCACCTCGTGCAGGGCGACCTTACAGACCAGTCCTCGCTCGACGAGGCTGTAAAGACGATAATGCCGGATGAGGTCTATAACCTCGCCGCGCAGTCTTTTGTCCCCACCTCCTGGAACCAGCCTACCCTTACCGGAGAGGTGACGGGCATGGGCGCGACCCGGCTCCTCGAGTCCGTAAGAAAGATAAAACCCGACGCGAGGTTCTACCAGGCATCATCGAGTGAGATGTTCGGCAAGGTGAGAGAGGTCCCCCAGGACGAGCTTACGCCCTTCCACCCGCGCTCGCCGTACGGGGTCGCCAAGGTCTACGCCCATTTCATAACGGTCAACTACCGCGAGAGCTATAACATGTTCGCCTGTTCGGGCATCCTCTTCAACCACGAATCCCCGAGGAGGGGGTTCGAGTTCGTGACCAGGAAGATAACAAGCAGTGTCGCCAGGATAAAGCTCGGTCTTGCGAACGAACTCAGGCTCGGCAACCTCGACGCCAAAAGGGACTGGGGTTTCGCCGGGGACTACGTGGAGGCGATGTGGATGATGCTCCAGCAGGACGAGCCTGACGATTACGTCATCGCCACCGGCGAGACGCACAGCGTGAAAGAGTTCGTTGAGCTTGCTTTCAGGGCGGCGGGGCTCGACTGGGAAAAGTACGTCGTAATCGACCCGAAGTTTTTAAGGCCCGCCGAGGTAGAGCTCCTCATAGGGAGCCCGAAAAAGGCGAAAGAGAATCTCGGCTGGTCCCCGAAGGTGGGCTTCCCCGAGCTCGTAGCCATGATGGTCGAGGAAGACTTAAGGACGCTTAAGGCGGTGCAGGCGTGACCATCGGCCTTGTTTCAGTTCAACAAAGGGGCGGCCCTTGCGGAAGGTCCTGATAACCGGGATAGCCGGGTTCGCCGGCTCCCAGCTTGCCGAGAGTCTGCGCGCCAGGGGTGTTGAGGTATGGGGCATCACCATCGACGATTCCATCGGGAACCTTGCGGGCGTCTCAGGGCTTAACCTCGTCAAATGCGACCTGCTGGATTTTCCCGCTTTAAGGGAGGTCATTGCCGGGGTGCGCCCGGACGTGGTCTTCCATCTGGCGGCGCAGTCTGCGCCGTCGCTCTCGTTCAAGTTCCCCGGCGAGACGCTCAGGGTCAACATCTTCTCGACCCTTAACCTCTTCGAGGCCATAGTCGAGTGCTCGCCGGAGAGCCGCATAGTGAATGTCGGGTCAGGGGATGAGTACGGAGAGGTCGCTGAAAAAGACCTCCCGGCAAAGGAGACCGCGGAACTCAGGCCCCTTAACCCCTATGCCGTCAGCAAGGTGACGCAGGACCTGCTGGCGTTCCAGTACTGGAAGAGCAAGGGGCTCAAGGCCGTCAGGTGCAGGCCTTTCAACCACTACGGGCCGAGGCAGTCGGAGGTCTTTGTCTGCTCGGACCTCGCCAGGCAGATAGCGGAGATAGAGGCCGGGATAAGGGCTGAAAAGAGGGTGATGGTAGGGAACCTGGAGGCCGCCAAGGACTTCCTCTATGTGAAGGACGTGATCTCAGCCTACGAACTCCTCGCCGAAAAAGGGGAGTTCGGAGGCGTCTACAATATATGCTCCGGCAAGGCCGTGAAAATCAGGGAGATAATAGAGGCCCTCGTCTCGTTTTCGACGGAGCGGATAGACATACTGCAGGACCCGGGGAAGCTCCGCCCGGCGGATGTACAGGCGCTTTACGGGGACGCCGGGCGCCTCAAGGCGCTCGGCTGGAAGCAGGAGTATCCTCTGGAAAAGGGGTTAAAGGACCTCCTTGAGTTCTGGAGGGAGAAGATAAGGAAAGGCATGGCCTGAGGCGCCGAGTTCGGTTTTTTACCCGGCGGCCTAATGGGGAGTTTAAGGGCTTTCGCAAAACGGACTTTTACGGCGCGGTCCATCCTCGGAAACCGATTGTTCTTGTACCCGTCAGTCTAATGTATTTTCGTAAGGGGGGCCGTTTGGCTGGATCCGCTCTGCAGATAGCGTTCGACGGCAGGGTCATAAGGGCCGGCAAATCCGGGGTGGGGGTCTATGCCGAGAGCCTCCTCTCAGCACTCTCGTCCATAGACAAGAAAAGCGCATATAAGGTGCTCTCCCACGGCGTCTTCAAGTCACTTTCTAGGAACTTTTCCTCGGTCCAGACGAACGTAAGCATCGAGAGCCATCCCTTCGGGGATCTATGGGAGCAGTTCTATCTGCCCGCGTACCTCAAGGGGAATAAGGTGGACGTCTTCCATTCCCCGACCTTCCATATCCCCTTCGTCTCAGGCAGGTTCAAGAAGGTCGTTACGATCCACGACCTCGTATCATTCAGAACGCCGCAGACGCAACCCAGGGGCTTTACCCTTTACAGCCGCTTCATGACCCGTTTCGCGTCCCTCTCGGCGGACGCCATAATAGTGCCTTCCAGGACGGTGAAATCCGAGCTCGTGGGGTTGCTGAACGTAAGCCCGGAGGTCCTCCATGTCATCCCTGAGGCCCCGAGAGGTATGTTCAGGCCCGCGTCCAGGGCCGAGTGCGAATCCGTCAAAAGAAAGTACGGCCTCTCCGGAAGCTTCATACTCACGGTAGGCTCCATAGAGCCGAGAAAAAACATCCCGTCCCTGATACGAGCGTACTCGTTGTTGAGGCAGAGGGGAAAGACGCGCCATAAGCTCGTCATCTGCGGCGCGAAGGGATGGATGCGCGAGCATGAGAGGATACAGAGGCTTATAGGGGACCTTGAAATCGGCAGCGACGTGGTATTTACGGGATATGTGCCTGATGAAGACCTGCCGGCCATGTACACGCTCGCCGACCTCTTCGTATACCCCTCGCTTTACGAGGGGTTTGGCCTCCCGCCTCTCGAGGCGATGGCTTGCGGGTGCCCGGTCGTAGCGTCCAACTGTTCGGCTATCCCCGGGGTCGTAGGCGACGCGGGGGTGCTCGTTGAGCCGATGGACGCCGACGGCATCTCGGAGGCCATGCAGAGCGTCATGGAGGACGAGGGCCTTAAGAGGAGGCTGCGCGCCGCGGGCTTCGCGCGCGCGCGGGAGTTCTCCTGGGAAAAGACGGCCAGAGAGACGCTAAAGACCTACATGGCCGTCATGGAGAGATAGACTCTCATGCGCCGAAATACTTTCAATGTCCGGCGGGCGTCCCGCGGCAACGCAATCGCGCCCGGCGCGCTCGCCGTTTTTATCAAGGCGGCTGATCGGTTTTGATTTGTTATGAGACCCCGGAAGTTTTTGATAATGAAGCTCGCCGGAATGGGCGACGTCCTCATGGCGACGCCCGCGGCGCGCTCGCTCAAAAAGACCTTCCCTGACGCGTCCGTCACATGGCTCGTAGGCTCTTCGGTAAGCGACGCGCTCAAGAGGAACCCGTATGTGGACGAGGTCCATGCGATAGACGACAGGCTTTTTTTCAAGGGCTCGGTCAAGGAGAAGGCCGGGGTCATAAGGGACCTCGTAAGGGAGATGAGGAAGGAGCGGTTCGACGCCGGGTTCGTCCTACACAGGGACTGGAAGTACGGGGCACTCTTGAGGTTATGCGGCGTCAAGAGGCTATACGGTCTTAAGAGGGGCTTTGCATCAGGCATTCTGCTTACAGGGTCGGTCTCATTTGAGGCGCCGGTACACCATATAATCCATTACATCGAGGCCGTAAAACTCGCCGGTGCGCGTGAAGACGGCCTCCATATGGATTTTTTCATAGGCGACGGGGTAAGGAAGGGCGCTTCAGATAGGTTGGCGGCGCTCGGCATGAAGCCGGGAGGGCTCATCGGTATCGCCCCTGGCGGCGCGAGGAATGTAAACGAGGTAATGGATTCGAGAAGGTGGCCGGAGGAGAACTTCAAGTCCTTGACAGAGCTTCTGGCCAGGGCCGGGTTCAGAGTAGCCGTTTTCGGCTCCTCAGGCGACAGGTGGTTTACTGAAAACTGGGCTCTGCCGGATGGCGTCCTCGACCTCATCGGAAAAACGACCCTTGAGGAGACCGCCGCCTTCATGGAAAACTGCTCGCTGATTGTGGCTAACGACAGCGGCCCCATGCACCTTGCGGCCGCCGTCGGCAGGCCCGTCGTATCGGTCTTCGGCCCGACCGACCCGCGCGAGAAGCATCCGCTTACAAGGGGCAGTTTTTATTTCTGGAAGGGGCAGGGGCTTAAATGCTCCCCGTGTTATTCCCACGGCAGTTTCCCTGATTGCAGGACGCTCGAGTGCATGAGGATGGTAACGGTCGCGGAGGTATTCGACAAGGTCCGTGAGCTGGCAGTCTTTTCAGGCGGAGGTCTTTGAATATGGGACTTATCGGCAAAAAAAAACCTGTCACCGTTCTTACGGCCCCCTTCGCGGAGTTGTTCGCGGATATTGGCAATGGGTTCGGCGAAGGTACGTCCGTCGCAATGGCGCTCGGAGACTTTGACGGTATCAAGGAAATCGAATTCGACCTTAAGCCGTTCAAGGGGGCTAAGGCCTTGAGGTTCGACCCCCTGAACGGCTATGCCGTCATAAAACTCAAGAGGGTAGAGTTATGGACCGCAGACGGCAAGGTGATAAGGGCGCGGGATTGCGCGACTAACGGGTTCGAGGAAAATGGCGCACTCTTTTTCCTGACCGACGACCCGCAGATACATCTGAATATGGACCCGAGGCTCAAGGACGTTGTAAAGGCGGTCTTCAGGGTCGAATACGTCGCGACCGGGAAAGAGGCAACGAGGCGTTGCAGGGGAACGCTCGTTGAAAAAGACGGCGTTCCCTTCGGGGTGTTGTCCGTTGCCTCGCGCCTGCTGAGTTTTATAAAGAGAAGGATATGATCAGGTTTTTTTTACACTCTGTGCCTCGACTGGGGCCGGGCCTCCACGGATTTTAAACCCGCTTAATTTCTCTACCATTTTCCGTTGAAATATCTTAAAATATTGGGATTGACTTGCCGCCTTTTTCGAGCGGTATACCGATGGATTTTCCGTGTACCGTCGTAGTGCTCGACGGCGTGATGAGAACGGCAGAGAGAGATTCAAACTCGCGAAAAGGGCAGGGTATGGCGTTCAGGCTTGATATAATAAAGGCGTATTCGGTCTCGGAAATTGAGGCGAAGGTGGCGGACGCCTTGAAGAGGTACTCCGACCTTCTGCCAGGCGACATTTCCGCTAAGATCGTAATAAAGCCCAACATGAACAGCAACATGAACGCGCTTACCGGCAATACAACGGACTTAAGACTCGTCGCCGCCGTAATAAAGTTCCTCAAGGGTTGCGGGTACGGGGATATTTCCATCGCCGAGGGGACGAACTCCGGCTTTTACAGGTCGGGGATAAGCGTGATATCGAGGCTCTCCTTTGACCAGCTCGCGAAGTTCTACGGCGTAAAGGTAATCGACCTCAATTACTCGAAGAAGGTCGAAATAGGGTTCGAGGACGGCGTAAAGGCGAGTGTCGCGAGAGATTGCGTCGAGGCGGACTTCCTCATAAACATGCCGAAGCTGAAGACCCACTTCGAGGCTGGGATGAGCGTGTGCCTTAAAAACCTAATGGGCTGTCTTGTCGGCCAGGAGAACAAGAAGAAGACGCACCTCCACCTCGCCAAAAATATCGTGAACATCAATAAGAGGGTGAAGCCCGGCCTCCACATAGTAGACGGCCTCATCTCAATGGAAGGGCTCGGGCCGACAAGGGGCACGCCTGTCAGGACAGGGGTCGTACTCATCGGGACTGACCCTTATCTCATCGACCTCGTATGCGCCCGTCTTGCCGACTTCGACTACAAAAAGGTCCGTACCTTGAAGGCCGCGGAAGCGGCCGGGCTCCTTACGAAAGACCACCACAGGTTCGCCTCGTCCATAGATCTCTCAGGCGTAAAAAGGAAGTTCAAGGAGCCGGTGGCGAACGCCTTCGCCTCTTTTATCCACAGCCCCAAGAGGCAGAAGTATTTTCTCGCGGTGAGGAACACGAAGGTCTTCAGCCATCTGTGCAACACGCGGTTTTTCGGAAACCTCCTCTTCAAGACCGGCCTCAGGCAGGACAACTTCATAAAGACCGAGATGGAGTTCAAGGGCTTCTCGTTCGATAAGGCCAGGTGCGTCAAAGGTTGCACCAAGTGCGCCGACTATTGCCCTGTGAGGCTCAAGCTCCCCGATGTGGTAACGGCAAGGGACAACGGGTGCATAGAGTGCCAGTACTGCTTCCTCGTCTGCCCGTCGGGGGCCATAGGTTTCAAGGGCTCCATGGGTTTTCTCTCCGAACAGCTACGCCAATACGAAAGGATAACCAAGGAAATCGCATAATGAAGATATTGTTCCTCAATCCCCCGTTCTTGAAAAAATTCTCCAGGCCGCAGAGGTCGCCGGCGGTCACGAAGAGCGGCACCCTGTACTTTCCGCTCTGGCTCGCCTCCGCCGCCTCGGTCGTTATGGAGAAAGGCTTTGAAATAGACTTTATCGACGCCCCTGCCGACGGGCTCACCATTCAGGACGTGGAAAACCGCGCCCTCGCCTTCGGCCCCGGCCTCATCGTCATGGACACGTCGACCCCGTCCATAAATAACGACATCGGTATGGTCGGTCGGCTTAAAGACCTCATGCCCGGCGCGTTTATAATAGCCGTAGGTACGCACGTCTCGGCCCTGCCGGATGATGTCATGAAGATGGATGCGAGGCTTGACGCGGTTGCGAGGTTCGAATACGACTTCACCATCCTCGACCTCGCCGAAACACTTTCAAAGAACGGGCCGCTCGGCTCTGTAAAGGGCATATGCTGGAGGGACGGCGACAATATCGCGCATAACGAGAGGCGTCCGTTTATCGAGAACCTCGACGAACTGCCGTTCGTCTCGAAGGTCTACAAGAGGTTTTTAAAGATAGAGAACTACTTCAACCCCAACGCGCTTTTTCCCATGGTGACTATAACGACTTCGAGGGGATGCCCGTTCCCGTGCACCTTCTGCGTCTACCCGCAGACGCTCATGGGCAGGGGTTTTAGAAGCAGGTCTGTGGAAAACGTCGTAGACGAGATGGAGTACATCATAAAGAACTTCCCCCACGCCAAGTCGATCTTCTTCGAGGACGACACCCTGACTGTGGACAAAAAAAGGCTGAAGGCGCTCTCGGAGCTTATCAAAAAGAGGGGGGTCAGGATCACGTGGACGGCGAACTCCCGCATCGGCATCGACTACGAGACTATGAAGGCTATAAAGGAAGCCGGGTGCCGCTCGCTCTGCGTCGGGTTCGAGAGCGGGAGCCAGAAGATACTCGACAGCATGAAGAAGAAGACGAAGCCCGATGAGATGAAGGCCTTTATGCGGGACGCGAGAAAGGCGGGGCTCCTTATCCACGGCTGTTTCATGGCCGGGCTCCCAGGAGAGACGAAGGAGACTTTAAAAGAGACCCTTGAACTCGCCAAGGACTTAAGCCCCGATACCGTCCAGTTCTACCCGGTGATGGTCTACCCCGGCACAGAGGCATACGACTGGTACAGCCAGAAGGGGCTCATCCGGTCCACCGACTTCTCGCGCTGGATAACCCAGGAGGGGCTCCACAATACGGTCATAAGGACCGAGGACCTCTCTGCCGAGGACCTCGTAAGGTTCTGCGATGACGCCAGGAGGGAATTTTATCTGAGGCCAGGCTACATCCTGTATAAGCTCAAACAGCTCATTACTTCGCCGAGCGATATAAGGAGGACGGTCAAGGCCGCGAGGACCTTCTTCAAGTACCTCCTCAAGGGATCGGACATAAAAAAGGCGAGCGCGTAAAAATGCTTCCCCGCGTCTCCGTAATAGTCCCAGCCTATAATTCGGAGAATACCATCGGGAGGTGCCTGTCCGCGATAGAGGCCCAGGACTATCCGTTGCGTCTTTTTGAGGTGATAGTCGTCGACGACGGGTCGAGAGACTCTACCGCCGAAGTGATAAAACAGCACGGCGTAAAATACCTCTGGCAGACGAACAAGGGGCCTGCGACCGCACGGAATAAGGGTGTAGAGCAGGCCACAGGCGAGATAATACTCTTTACCGACGCCGACTGCGTCCCTGAGAAGAACTGGATAAGGGAGATGGCGAGGCCCTTTGACGATAAAGACGTCGCGGCGGTCAAGGGCGCGTACAGGACGGGACAAAAGGAAATAGTCGCGCGGTTCTGCCAGATAGAGTTCGAGGAAAGGTTCGAGATGTTGAGGAGGGCCTCCTCCATCGACATGATAGACACCTACTCCGCCGGTTTCAGGAAGGACATCTTCGACAAGATGGGCGGGTTTGACACGAGCTTCCCGGCCGCCAACAACGAGGACACCGAGCTCTCATACAGGATGTCGGCCAAGGGCTTTAAGATGGCATTCAACCCCAACGCCGTTGTGAGCCATCTTAACCACCCGGCCTCAATAAAGAGGTACGCGAGGATAAAGTTCTGGCGCGGCTACTGGCGGATGGTCGTCTACAAAAAATTTCCGGACAAGATGCTCAAGGACACCTACACGCCGCAGACGCTCAAATTCCAGACCCTCCTTTCCCTGCTTGCGGCGCTCTCGCTCCCTCTCTCTTTGTTTATAAGGCCCTGGGGCGGGATTTTGTTAACAGCCGCTCTGGCCCTCTTTTTCCTGACTACCCTCCCGTTCCTCAAGATTGCGCTTTTTAAGGACCCGCTTGTAGCGCCCTTTGCCCCGGCGCTGTTGTTTCTGCGCGCCGTGTCTATCGGCACAGGAGCGCTCTGGGGGACCATCAGGAGATAGGATATGAACGACGGCATCTCGATTATAAAGAGCGTATGCAGGGTCTGCCACGGCGGTTGCGGAGTGCTCGTCCATGTGAAGGACGGCAAGGTCGTCAAGGTCAAGGGCGATCCGGCGTCTCCAATGAACCAGGGCTGGATGTGCCCCAAGGGCGTCTTCTCTCCTGACATCGCGAACCACCCTGAGAGGCTCCAATCTCCCTTGAGGAGAAAGGGCGAGAGGGGCTCCGGAGAATGGGAACGCATATCGTGGGAAGAGGCGCTCTCCGAGATTGCGGCAAAGGTCGGCGCGATAAGAAATGAGACAGGGCCGGAATCCGTCGCGCTCGGTCAGGGCACCGGCAGGCACCACTACATGCATGTAGTCAGGTTCGCAAACCAGCTCGGCACGCCGAACTGGTACGAGCCGGGGCTCGCGCAGTGCTTCATACCGAGGATAACCGTAAGCAACCTCACTTACGGCGGGTTCGTAGTCGGCGATTATTACGGCGAGGTCGCGCCCAAGTGCATATTATTCTGGGCGCACAACCCGCTTATAACCGGCCCCGACGGAGAGCTCGCGCCGTCTGTCAAGAGGGCGCTCGACAAAGGTTGCGTATCGATTGCGATCGACCCCCGTAGGAGCGAGACGGCGAAGAGGTGCGGCCAGTGGCTCGCGATTCGCCCTGGCACGGACGCGGCGCTCGCGCTGGCCATGATAAACACAATCATCAACGAAGGGCTCCATGACAAAGAGTTCGTCGAGAAATGGACCGTCGGGTTCGAGGAATTAAAAAAACACGTCGAGCCTTTCACGCCCGCGTGGGCGGAACCGATTACGACCATCCCCGCCGGCTCCATAATGGAGGCCGCGCGCGCATACGCGACGAACAAGCCGGCGATACTTGAATGGGGGCTCGGGTTGGAGCAGAACTTCAATTCGCTCCAGACCGTAAGGGCGGTAGCGTTGCTCCGCGCCATAACAGGGAATATCGACGTACCAGGCGGCGACATACTCGGGATGAACATCATAAGGAGCTACCCTACCTTAAAGGACAAGCTCCCCGAGGGGATGGGGAAGAAGCGGCTTGGGGCAGACGAGTTCAAGCTTTTAGGAGGCTGGCGGGCCTTCATGCCCTCAGCCCATATACCCGCGCTCTTTACCGCCATGAGGACAGGCGACCCGTACAGGGTAAGGGCGCTTCTCATATTCGGTAACAACCCGCTTGCCACAGTCGCAAACTCGAAAGAGGTCTATGAATCTCTAAAGGCACTCGACCTCCTTGTGGTAACGGATTTATTCATGACGCCTACGGCCGCTATCGCCGACTATGTCCTCCCGGCCGCGTTCTGGACAGAGATCAAACAGGTAATCGGCTATCCGCTCGTCGTCGAGAACATGGTCATGGCGCAGGCCGCGATAACGCAGACCGGCGAGTGCAGGCAGGACGAGTGGATAATGGACGAGCTCGCGAAGAAGCTGGAGTTGCCCGGCGCGGGCGATGGGCTCGATGAGGTCATGGATTATCAATTGGAGCCCTTGGGCATAAAATACGCGGACCTTGTAAAGACGGTCTGCGCCCACCCGAAGCATGAGTACAGGAGGTTCGAGAAGTCCGGCTTCAGGACGCCTTCGAGGAAGGTCGAGCTCTTCTGCAAGACTCTTGAGCGGATGGGATACGACGGCCTGCCGACATTCAAGGAGCCTCCTGAGGGCCCGGTTTCCGCGCCGGTCCTCGCCGAAGAGTTCCCGTACATATTGATAACAGGCGCGAGGCGTCTTGAGTTCTTTCACAGCGAACACAGGCAGGTCCGGGCACTGCGCGAATTGAAGCCCGACCCGGAAGCGGAGATGCACACCATAGTCGCCCGCTCTCTCGGCATATCAAACGGCGACTGGGTCAAAGTATCGTCCCCGCGCGGCGCGATAAGGATGAGGGCGCGCGTTACGGACGATATACACACGCGCGTAGTGAGTGTCGAGCACGGGTGGTGGTTTCCTGAGAAACCCGGCCCCGAGTTCGGCGTATTCGAGTCGAACGCCAATGTGCTTACGAACAACAAGCCGCCGTACGACCCCGCATTCGGCTCTTATCAATTAAGGGGCTTACTCTGCAAGGTGGAAAAGGAGAATAGTTGACGATGGATTTATCTAAAAAGGTGTTCGTCCTCGGCATAGACGGCGCGCCAGAGACGCTCCTTGCTGAGTATGTGGAGCAGGGAGTCATGCCGAACCTCAAGAATATACTCTCCGGAGGCTACGACCTCGTACAGATGGACGCGTCCATCCCGGACGTCTCATCGACCTCGTGGGCCTCGTTCATGACCGGCGTCAACCCCGGAGAGCACGGCATCTACGGCTTTATGGAGCTCCTCCCGAATACGTACAGGCTGACATTCCCTAATTACGCCTCTGTCAAGGCCCCTGCGTTATGGGACATCATAGGCGGGACATCGGGTATAAAGGCCTCAACACTTGCTGACAAATTCAAAGGTCGCGTGCCGAATAACCTTCGCTCTATCGTCATCAACATGCCGGAGACATTCCCGGCCCCGGCCCTGAACGGCGTCCTTACATCCGGGTTCGTCTGCCCGGACCTCAAGAAAGGCACCTATCCGGAATCCGCCTATGAGTACCTCCGCTCAATAAACTATATTATGGATATCGAGGCCTCTAACGCTTCAGATAAGCCCGACGCCTTCTTCGACGAAGCCCTGCTCGCGCTCAACAAGAGGGCAGAGGCCTTCCTGCACTTCATGGACAATGAAAGGTGGGACCTCTTCATAGGAGTCGTCACCGAGACCGACAGGCTCCACCACTTCTTCTTCGACGCGGCAAGGGACAAGACCCACAAATACCACGAGAGATTCGTCTTTTTTTACACGAGAATGGATGATATAATCGGAAGGGTTTTTGAGAGGTTCATGGCCTCAACCAACGGACGCGGCTTGTTTATGACCATGTCGGACCACGGTTTCGCGCCGATAAGGAAAGAGGTCTACCTCAACAGGCTCTTTGTCGAGAAGGGCCTGCTTACGCTTGACCCCGCTCGCGAGTACTTCGAGCAGATAGGAGCTGGCTCCAAGGCCTTTGTCATGGACCCCGGCAGGATCTACATTAACTTCGAAGGCAGATACCCGGGCGGCGCTGTCTCGGCGAGGGACAGGTCCTCTGTTGTAAACGAGATAAAATCAATCCTTATCGATCTTAAGGACAGCGATGGAAACGCCGTAATAAATAGGGTCTACGATGGGACGGAGTTATATTCCGGGGATGAATCCGCCCGCTCACCCGACCTCGTAGCCGTTGGCAACGACGGTTTTGACATAAAGGGCAACATAAAAAAGCCGCAGGCCTTTGGGACCTCGCACTTCAGGGGCATGCACACGAGGCATGACGCGCACTGCGTCATGCCCTCCGGTACAGCGCCCCTTGGACGACTGCACATAGAAAACATCGCGTCCATCATACTCGAGAGGTTTATTTAAGGAGAGACTCATGGACCATCTTACCGCTCTTGAGAACAAATCGATATTCATCATACGGGAGGCGTACTTCAGGTTCCGGAACATCGCCATGCTATGGTCCGTGGGCAAGGACTCGACGACACTCCTCTGGCTTGTCAGAAAGGCCTTCTTCGGGGAGGTCCCTTTCCCGATAATACACATCGACACGACGTATAAGTTCCCTGAGATGTACAGGTTCAGGGATGAGTACGCGAAGAAGTGGGGCTTAAACCTCATCGTCGGCAGGAACGAAGGGCAGGTAGAGGCTGGCATGGGGCCGGGCAAGGGAACGAAGCTCGACTGCTGTAACGAGTTGAAGACGAATGCCCTGAAGCAGATAATCGAGAAGAACGGCTTTAAGGCGCTCCTGCTCGGCATAAGGCGCGACGAACACGGGATAAGGGCGAAGGAGAGGGTCTTTTCCCCGAGGGACGAGAACTTCAAGTGGGACTACGAGAACCAGCCGGCGGAGCTATGGGACCAGTACAAGTCCACCGCCGCCGAGGACAACCACTTCAGGGTCCACCCGATCCTCCACATGACCGAGCTCGACATCTGGAAGTACATGAAGAGGGAGAAGATCCCTTTGACGGAGCTGTACTTGAGCAAGAACGGCAAGAGATACCGCTCCATCGGGTGCGCGCCGTGTTGCAGTCCGATAGAGTCCACCGCGTCGAATGTGGATGAGATAATAGCCGAGCTTGAGTCCACGCACACCTCCGAGCGCGCCGGAAGGGCGCAGGACAAGGAAGACGCGTACACCATGCAGAAGCTAAGGTCTTTAGGATACATGTAAGGGGGAGTTATGGAAGAAAGGGCATTGCATATAGTCATCGTCGGCTCGGTCGACCACGGAAAGTCTACCCTCATAGGCAGGCTCTTCTTTGATTCCGGGTCTCTGCCGCCCGAGAAGCTCGCAGAGATCAAAAGGGTATGTGAGGAGCTTGGCAGGCCGCTTGAGTTCGCCTACGTCATGGACAACCTCGAGGAGGAGAGGACGAGGGGCATTACGATCGACATCGCGCACACCTTCTTCACCACACCCAAGAGGAAGTACGTGATAATCGACGCCCCTGGGCACAAGGAGTTCTTGAAGAACATGATCAGCGGCTCGTCGCAGGCAGAGGCCGCGATACTCCTCGTGGAGATAACGAGAGGCATCCAGGAGCAGACGCTACGCCACTGCTATATACTGAGCCTGCTCGGCATAAAGCAGGTCGCTGTTACGGTCAACAAGATGGACCTCGTCGGGTATTCTGAGGCCGCCTTCCTCGACCTCAAAAAGCGGATAGAAGAGGTAACAATGAAGTACGGGATAACGCCTTCGTACATAATCCCAATATCGGCCATGGAAGGGGAGAACGTGGCCAAGGCGAGCGAAAAGCTTTCCTGGTACAAGGGGCCGACGGTCCTTGAAGCGCTCGACAACTTCGAGGAGATGAAGATAGAGGAGAAGGGCGCGAGGTTCCCTGTACAGGACACCTATGAGATAAGCGGGCAGAAGATAGTCGCGGGCCGCATAGAGGCCGGCAGATTGAGAGAAGGCCAGGAGCTATGGGTCCTCCCCGGAAAGACGAAAGCGAAGGTAGCGAGCATAAAGAAGTATCTGGAGCCTGACCTTAAAGAGGCGCAAACAGGCGAGTGCGTCGGGCTCATCCTCGAAGGCGTGGACGTAAAAAGAGGGGACATACTTTCTGAGACCCTCTCACCTACGATCACGAGAACGGTCCACGCGAACATCTTCTGGATGATAGACAAGGACTATAAGCTCGGGATCCCGCTCACCTTCAAGTGCGCGACACAGGAGGCGCGGGGGAAGATAGAGAGGATCAGAAGGAGTTTCGACCCGGCCTCAGAGAAGGAGGCCGTGACCGACGCGGTGAGCATCAGCCAGGCCGAGGTGGCCGAAGTCGACATAACCTTGAGCGCGGAAGTGGCGATAGAGAGGTTCTCGGATATCCCTGAGCTCGGCAGGTTCGTCCTCGAGCATGACGGACGCCCTGTGGCCGGAGGGATAATCATTTAAGGCAGGCGCCTTGAACCGGAGGCACGCGCTCAAGCGCGCCTTATTGGCCTTGTAAGACGCGGGTCAAAACAGTATAATCCTCTCCCATGCCATTTAGTATTGACCTCCATATCCACACGACTTTCAGCGGCGACAGTACGGTAGCTCCGGAGGAGGCGATAGAGCGCGCCTTGGCCCTCGGCCTCGACGGCATCGCCTTTACCGAGCACAACTCGTTTGCCGCGTCCGACCCGGTTGAAAGGCTCAAGGAGAAGTACGGCGGGAGGATCCTGATACTCCGGGGCGTTGAGTACTCATCTTCCGACGGGCACATACTCCTCTTCGGGATAGACGAGAGGGTCGTAAGCGCGCTCGGACGCTACGCGCCGGCGAGCGAGGTCATAAGGGCCGCCAGGGAGGCCAATGGCGCCGCCATCGCGGCGCACCCCTTCAGGGAGTGGGCGCTCTTCAGGTCCGACCTATCCACATTCGACTTTACCGCAATCGAGGCCTTCAACGGCCACAACAATGATGAAGAGAACAGACAGGCGCTCGTAACGGCAGAGTCGCTCGGAATGCCCACGACCGGCGGGTCCGACTCCCATAGCCCTGAAGAGGTCGGGGCCTGCTGTACCGTCTTCCCCGGACCTGTCACCGAAGACAATTTCATAGAGACGCTCTCCCTCGGCGGTTATTGTGGGATGTACCGGAAACAGTTACCCTGAAGACGCCTCCCGCGCCCTGTCCATGGGCTCGATCAGCTGAAATCGAAGCGGTAATCCCTCCGCCCCCTACTGGACACCGGGATATTTTTTTAGTTGGCCAGGCGGCTTTTTGCGGATATAATGCGCGCTGAAAAGCTTTAAGACCATAGATGGAGGCTCTCTATTCAGGACCTATCCATGAAAACGCAATGGATGATCGTCGCGGTCTTCTTTCTTCTGGGTCTTTTTTTCCGTTTGACCGTATTCATTGAGCCGCACGCCGAGGGCGATGAGCTGATATACTCCGCCCTCGTGGAGCAGTTGGAGGATGGGAACGGCTACACCCTGCAGGGGACCCCGCTTGTCACATACGGGGCCGTCGACAGGGAGCAGTATGACAGGAAGCTCTTTTTCCATCCGCCGGGCGGCATTGCCTTATTTTGGCTCTCCAATCATTTTATCGGGCCAAAGGGCATAGGCGTAGTACAGGTCTTATCTTACGCGCTGTTTTTCTGGTCCATGGTCCTCCTGGCGAGGCTCCTTGGCCTCACGGGCCGCTCCATAGCCGTCGTTGGCGCGCTTTCAGCCTTCAACCCGATAATGGCGCATGTCGCTACCAACTACTGGCTTGACGGCCCCCTGCTCGCCTTCAGCACGTTCTCCGCCGCTCTTTTCATCCGCTCTGTTGTCCGCAAAAGCCTCGTCTCGGCAACTGTCGCCGGGGTGGTCCTCGGGTACGCGAGCCTAATTAAGATTACCGCGGTCCTCGTTATACCCGGCGTCCTCGTCATGGCCTGGTTTCTCCTTGAGCCGCCGAGGCAGGGCGCGTTCATCCGTTTTGCGGCTTGCCTGGTCGTACCCGCATTCATTGTCCAACTGCCCTGGGAGGTGTGGCAATGGATCGAGTTCGGCACGCCGTTCCCGGGCTGGGCTGGAAAGCCCTCAAAGACGCTCATCGAGAGCAACAGGTACGTGCATTTCCTGACGGTCGTGCGCTCGCCGTGGATATACCTGACGCTCCTGCCTCGGATATCCTGGACCATCGCGCCGGCAATCGTCCTTTATTTTGTCGCGTGGAATAATAAAACCGTTAGAAGGCTGGGGTTCGCCCTGCTGGTCTGGATAATTACGGTCCTTGCCTTCCATGTTTTATTGGGGTTCAAGGGGTACTCGAAGGTAATACGTTACGTGATACTCGTTGCTCCGCCAGCGGTGATCCTTTTCTCAGCGGCCTTTTTTGAGGCGATTGAGAGGTTGAAAACGGTTAAACCTTCTTTCAGCAGAGGCCTCTACGCCTTTATCATCGTCGTTGCGGCGCTCGCAATCCTTTTCGAGATTGCCGCAGGTGTAAAGAGCTCGCTCCTCTACGATAAGGACCTGATCTTTCCCCTGATAGGGGGCCTTTAGAGAGAGGGGGGGAGGCGGGCCCTTAAGACCCTTCCTCAGGGGTAGCAGGCGCGTTCTTCCTGTATATGTATATGCCGTACCCTGATTCTGGAGTGGGGGCTCCGGAGATATCATCGCCCCAGCTGTACTTAACGGGTACGGCGAGGAGGTCCACCATCCCGTTCAGCGTGTAGCCCTCTGCCACGAATTCCTTCAGCCATCCGAAGATGTCGAGTACCGACCCCGGGTTCGCGCCCCACGAGAACTTCAGATCGACGAAGACAACGACTTTAGGTCCAGCCCGGCGTATCTCCTCCATCATCTCCCTCTGCATCATAGGTGCGAACCTCTGCCTTTCCATGAGCGGATAAGCGTATATGTATCCGGTCGCCGAGCGTCGTCTGGAGTAAAAGAGTATCTGCGGCTCGGAGCCAAGGATTGCGACCCTGTCCCCGGGTCGGGTGTTCCTTGCGACGTATTCGGCTATGACGCGGGACTCGGGGAACGGGTTATACCCGTACATAGACCTTGAAAGCGCCTCAGGGGCCGATGCGAGCGCCGTACGCTGGCTGAATATGAAGTATACGGCGAGCGCAACGACGAGGCCGGCCTTTGCTACCGCCCTTTTATTGCCGTTGAGAAAGGTGTTTAAAGACCTTATTGCGGCGCCGAAAAAGAGCGAGGCCGGTGGCAACAGATAGATGAAGTAGTGGGGCCTGAAGAAGAAGCCAGGCAGGACTGCGAGCGCCGAGAACGCGAGGAGGCCAAGGAGAAACGGCCACCCCCGCCTTAACCCCCTGTCCCAGACCGGAGCGACCGTCCCTATTAGACATAACGCCCAGATGAGGGGGGCGGAAAGGAATATCCTCCCTCCCTCGGCCTTGAGGGCCTTAAGCCCCGCCTCGAACGGGACGACGGAGACATACTCTCTGGCGTACGCGAAGGTCCAGAACCAGAACCCGTCGAATACGCCCGCAAGATAGAGCGTGCCGCACATGGCCATGAAAGGCGTTATTGCGCCGAGCGCGAGGACGGATATGTCGCGTGCCGTTCTTTTGAGGTCTGAGCCGTTCCTTAGGTTGTAGAGGGCTACCATGAAAAATGAAAAGAGGATAAAGGCGGCCCCGTGCTGTTTTATGGTATAGCCCGCGCCAAGGAGCGCGCCTCCTGCGAAAAGCTTCCAGAGGCCCCCGTCTTCAAGGGACTTCATGGCGAGAAGCGCTCCGGAGAGCGCGAATACGAGCACAAAGTGCTCGGCGTTTGCGATGATCCCGTGGACGCTCGGGAGGAATGAGAGCATGGCGAAAGACGCCCCGGCGGCAAGCCCGGCGGAACCGTCAAAGAGCCTCCTGCCTATGAGGTACACGAGGACTATCGTCCACGCGTTCACTAAGGCAAGGGCCAGGCGCACCCCCCAGTCTGTCTGCCCGAAGATGAAAAGGATGGCGGCGTATACGGCATAGATGCCGGGGAACTTCATGTTATAAGCCTCCCTGAACGGAGGCACACCGTCGAGCATGAGTTGCGCGGCATACGCGTACTCGCCTTCGTCCCGCTCAAACGGGATATCCATCACCTTCAAGCGGAGCAGAAAGGCGGCGGCGATTATTACGGCGAGTATTATCCAGTCTTTGTTCCGCATATCCCGGCCATTTAATGATTTTTTCCCCTTTTTTTCAAGGGGAAAAAGATGGCGGTCAAGTCCTTGAGACAGCCTTTAACGAAAAAGGACGCGTGCGCGAGACGAAGACAACCCCTTCAAGGCACCCGAATATCCAGCTGATATTTCTTAACAATATCCTTGACATGCAATCAGGTTATGGTAAAATTCAATGCTGTTTTATACTTCGGGTCGTATGGTAAGGGCTTGCATCAAACCCTTACGGGCCGATGGGATACGCGGGGAGGACGGAGTCTCTCGCGTATTTATTGTCATAAAATCAAGCACTTAGAATGTATCGTACAGGCGCGTAGCTCAGGGGTAGAGCGCTACCTTGACACGGTAGAGGTCGGCGGTTCGAAACCGCCCGTGCCTACCATGCCCAAAAGAAGGTGTCATTCCACCGTGCCGGGCTTGTCTTTATTGGTGTGAATGGCGCCTTTTATTGATTAAAGGGGCCGAAGGTGGGGCGTAACATTCACCCCGAACCCGGTCCGGCTGTTTATTTTGGAAGGAAATTTTTGTTTGATGGTCCAGGTCAGAGTCGCTGAAAAGGAAAAGGCATACCCGGAAGGGGTAAGCTTCTTCGAGGTCCTCAAGGACCTCGATAAAGGCCTTTTGAAAAAGACCGTCGCCGTAAGAGTCAACGGCGTTCTCCGGGATTTAAGGGCCAGGCTCGATTCGACGGACACGACTATCGAGCCTGTTGATATCGAGTCAAAAGAGGGGATCGAGATATGCCGCCACTCGGCCGCCCATGTCATGGCCGAGGCTGTAAGGTCGCTCTATGATAATGTAAAGGTAGCCATAGGCCCGGCCATAGAGGACGGCTTCTACTACGACTTCGATACCGAAAGGCCCTTCACCCCCGAGGACCTTGAGAAGATCGAGGCCCGTATGAAGGAGATAGTCAAGGCAGACCACCCGATAATAGGCAAGAGCGTAGGCAAGGCCGAGGCGCTCGAGTTCTTCAAGGCCAAAGGCGAGATATACAAGGAAGAGATAATCGCCGGGCTCGAGGGCGACGAAGTAAGCGTATACTCTCAGGCCGATTTCACGGACCTTTGCAGGGGGCCGCATCTCCCCTCGACAGGCTGGATAAAGGCGTTCAAGCTCACCGGCACGGCCGGGGCCTACTGGAGAGGTTCTGAGAAGAACAAAATGCTCCAGCGGGTGTACGGCACGGCCTTTGCCTCCAGGAAGGCATTGGAGGATTACCTCGCGCGGATCGAAGAGGCCAGGAAGCGCGACCACAGAAAGCTCGGCAGAGAGCTCGACCTCTTTACGACAAGCGAAGACATAGGCGCGGGGCTCGTGCTCTGGCACCCGAACGGCTCGACTGTCAGGCGCGTGATCGAGGACTTCTGGAAGGGCGAGCACGTAAAGGGCGATTACAGCATCGTCTATACGCCGCATATAGCCCAGGTCGGTCTCTGGAAGACGAGCGGACACTGGGATTTTTACAGGGAAAACCTGTTTTCCCCGATGGATGTCGAGGGGCAGGAATACATTGTAAAACCCATGAACTGCCCGTTCCACATCCAGATTTACAAGACCCACCTCCGCAGTTACAGGGACCTGCCCGTAAGGTACGCGGAACTCGGCACTGTTTACAGATACGAAAGGTCCGGGGTATTGCACGGCCTCCTGCGGGTCAGGGGATTCACGCAGGACGACGCCCACATCTTCATGACCCCGGACCAGCTTGAGGAAGAGATAAAGGGCGTACTTAATTTTACGCTTTACATCCTCAAATCTTTTGGATTTAATGAGTTCGACATTTATCTCTCCACGCGGCCTGAAAAGTACGTCGGCGCGCTCGAGAACTGGGCCAAGGCGGAATCCGCCCTTAAGGCCGCGCTTGAGTCGACCGGCCTTGAGTATTCCGTGGACCCGGGCGAGGGCGTCTTCTACGGCCCCAAGATCGACATAAAGATAAAGGACGTTATCGGGCGCTCGTGGCAGTGCTCGACGATACAGGTGGACTTCAACCTCCCCGAGAGGTTCGACGTTACATACAGGGACGAAAGCGGCCATGAGGCCCGGCCCATTATGATACACAGGGCGCTCATGGGCTCTCTCGAGCGTTTCTTCGGCTGTCTCGTGGAGCACTACGCGGGGGCCTTTCCGTTCTGGCTCTCTCCTGTGCAGGTGACGGTCCTTACCGTCACGCAGAGGAATGACGAGTACGCGAGGTCGGTGTACAAGAGGCTCCGCGAAGAGGGATTACGGGCAGAGCTCGACATAAGGAACGAAAAACTCGGGTATAAAATAAGGGAAGCTCAGCTTAAAAAGATACCTTACCAGCTTGTAATAGGCGACAGCGAAGAGGCAGATGGCAAGGTCGCCCCAAGGCAAAGGGGAGGTGAGTCGCTTGCGCCAGAGTCACTTGACGGGTTCATCGAGCGCGCAAAGAGAGAGAACCGGCCGTAACCGGCCTTAATGAAAAGCAACCTACAATCTGTGAGGGGGTGAGCTTTTATAGCTAAAGAAACTGTAAGGATAAACAGGAACATAAGGGTGCCCCAGGTGAGGGTCATAGACGCCGAAGGCAACCAGCTTGGCGTAATGGCCACGAAAGACGCGCTTGCTTCAGCAGAAGGCCAGGGGCTCGACCTCGTCGAGATAGCCGCTACGGCTACACCGCCGGTCTGCAGGATAATGGACTACGGTAAGTACAAGTACCAGTTGTCCAAGAAGACCAAGGACGCAAAGAAGAAACAGACCGTCATACATGTAAAGGAAATGAAGCTCCGCGGAAAGACCGAGGAGCACGACTTCCAGTTCAAGGTCCGGAACATCAGGCGGTTTCTGGGTGAAGGCGACAAGGTAAAGGTCTGCATAATGTTCAAGGGCAGGGAGATAACGCACACCGAGCTTGGGATGTCGATGCTCAAGAGGGTCGCCGAGGAGATAAAGGACATAGCCTCCGTCGAGTCGTCTCCGAGGCTTGAGGGCAGGAACATGTCGATGCTTGTCGCGCCTCTCCAGGCGAAGCAGCCATCATAAATAAAAGGCTATTCTAAAAATAACAATTTTTTGAATAGCCTGAACGCGAAGGGGACAAGAAAGATGCCGAAGATTAAGACCAACAAAGGGGCCGCTAAGAGGTTCAAGATTACCGGCACCGGCAAGGTAAAGAGAATGAAGGCTGGGATGAGGCATATCCTCACCTCCAAGGCCAAGAAGACGAAGCGGGTGCTCAGGAAGTCCGGGCTTATTTCGGACACGCATGCGGCCTCGATTAAGAAGCTCATCCCTTACGGGTAGGGCTGTATTTGTTTTAAGATTGACAGTGGAGCCGAGATCAGAAAAGGAGCAGTAATATGCCGAGGGTAAAAAGAGGCGTAAACGCCAAAAAGAAGAGGAAGAAGGTACTTAAAGCCGCGAAGGGCTTCAGGGCCGGAAAGTCCAAGCTCTACCGCGTAGCCACAGAGGCCGTCGACAGGGCCAACGCCTACGCGTTCGGGGACAGGAAGCGGAAGAAGAGGGAGATAAGGTCCCTCTGGATAGCGAGGATAAACGCCGCCGCCAGGATGAACGACATCAGCTACAGCAGGCTCGTGAACGGGCTTCTTAAGGCGCATGTCGATCTCGACCGGAAGGCGCTCGCCGATCTCGCGGTACACGACCCGGCAGGGTTCTCGAAGATAGCAACGGTAGCCAAGACCAGCCTTGCGGCATGATCCGAAGACTCGAGGAACTTTTAAAAGAGGCGCTGGAGGAGCTTAAAGCCGCCTCCACGCCCGACCTCGTCCTTCAAGCCAAGGGAAAGTACGTTGGCCGGAAGGGCGGGATTGCCTCTTTTTTAAAGGAACTCGGGGCTCTGCCTCCCGAGGAGCGAAAGTCCGCGGGAGAGGCGATAAACAGGGTCAAGGCCGAGATAGAGACCGGGATAGACCGCCTCCTCGATGGCTTCAAATCAAGCGACAGGGACGAGAAGCTCAAGAAGGAGCGCGTCGACATAACGCTACCCGGCAGGCGCATCGTTTCCGGGAGGCTCCACCCCGTAACTCAGGTAATGGACGAGATCGAGGACATATTCCTCGGTCTCGGTTTCGACATAGCCGTGGGGCCCGAAGTTGAGATCGACTACTACAACTTCGAGGCCCTTAACTTCCCGTCGGACCACCCGGCCAGAGACATGCAGGATACGTTCTTCGTCGGCGGAGACGTATTGCTCCGCACCCACACATCTTCCGTTCAGCCGAGGGTGATGGAGGCTTCGAGGCCTCCGCTCCGCGTAATCGCCCCCGGCACCGTATACCGCAAGGACTCCGATATAACCCATTCGCCGATGTTCCACCAGGTCGAGGGCTTCATGGTGGACAGCCGCATCACCTTTAGCGACCTTAAGGGCACGCTCGCGCACTTCTTGAAGAGTCTCTTCGGGCCGAAGACCGGCGTGAGGTTCCGTCCGAGTTTCTTCCCGTTCACCGAGCCGAGCGCCGAGGTCGATATCGGCTGTGTCATATGCCGCGGCTCCGGTTGCCGCGTCTGCAAGGGGACAGGCTGGCTCGAGATACTTGGCGCGGGCATGATACACCCGAATGTCTTCAGGGCCGTCAAATACGATCCTGAATCGGTCACGGGTTTCGCCTTCGGGCTCGGGGTCGAGCGCATCGCCATGCTCAAATTCGGCATAGATGATTTGAGGCTCCTCTTCGAGAACGATCTCCGGTTCCTTAAGCAATTTTAAATCTTTTCTAAAAGCGGATTCTTTTTTGGCATTTTGCTTTCACATTGAAGCGATCTCAAGGCAGGACTGCCCAAAAGGTGATATCCTCGCCGCGCTCGCGACGACAGTCGTTTTAAGATACTTATAAAATCCCCTTATAATTTCTAGGCAGGTCTTTATTTATGAAGGTCAGTTATAACTGGTTGAAGGAATTCCTCGACGCCGCGCCCGCTCCCAGGGAGCTTGCACGCGCGCTTACCATGACCGGGACAGAGGTCGAGTCGCTTGTCGAGTCCGGCGGAACGCTTAATAACGTCGTCGTAGCCGAGATCGTCTCCTGCTCCCAGCACCCTAACGCGGACAGATTGAAGCTCTGCGAGGTGAAGACCGCGACGGATAAATATTCCATCGTCTGCGGCGCCTCCAACATGAAGGCCGGGGACAGGGTCGCGCTTGCGCTCATAGGCGCGGAATTGCCCGGCGGCGTAAAGATAAAAAAATCAAAGATTCGCGGGGTCGAGTCCCAGGGCATGATGTGCTCTGAAGTAGAGCTCGGCATTAAGGATACATCTGACGGTATACTGATACTTTCTCCTGACGCGCCGTTAGGGGCCAATATAAACGACGCGCTCTCGCTCGGTGACGCGCTTATGGAGATAGGCGTCACGCCGAACAGGTCCGACCTGTTGTCCGTCCGCGGCATAGCGAGAGAGGCTTCCGCCGTTACAGACGCGCGTCTCAAGGAGAAGACTTTCGCAGTCGTAGAAGGCGCCAGGGAGACTGAAGAGATAGTATCGGTTTCGATTGAAGACGGCGCGCCCTGCAAACGGTATATGGCGAGGGTCATAGAAGGCGTTGCTATCGGAGCCGCGCCCGAGTACATGAGGCAGAGGCTTGAAGCGCACGGCATACGCTCCATAAACAATGTCGTCGACGTCACGAACTATGTCCTTCTTGAATTGGGCCAGCCCCTCCACGCGTTCGACCTCGATAAAATCGAAGGCCGGTCTATTGATGTGAGGCTCGCCGGTGAGAATGAGAAGATAGAGACCATAGACGGCAAGGCGAGGGCGCTTGACCCATCGATGCTCGTCATAGCGGACGCTAACGGCCCGGCGGCCATAGCCGGCGTCATGGGCGGAAAATATTCTGAAGTGACCGAAGCTACTAAAAATATCCTCCTTGAGTCAGCGTGGTTCGAGCCGTCAAGCGTGAGAAAAACCGCCCGGAAGACCGGCCTTTCGTCCGAGTCGTCATACAGGTTCGAGCGCGGGGTCGATATAGAGTCAGTCCCTCTCGCCCTCGACTACGCCGCTTATCTCATAAAGGAGCTCTCCGGAGGCACGATTGCCAGGGAGCGCATCGACGTATATGTGAACACGCTTGTACCCGCGCCTATAAAATTAAGGCTTGAGAGGGCTAACGCCATCATCGGCGTCGATGTCGAGGCAAAGGCCGCAGGGTACCTGAAAAGGCTCGGCCTCGACGTGGAGGAAGCGGGCGAGGGCGCGCTCGTCGTGACGCCGCCCCCGTACAGGAGCGACCTGAAGGAAGAGATCGACCTCATAGAAGAAATAGCGCGTCTTAACGGATACGACAATATACCGGCGGCCCTTCCGTCAGCCTTGCTAAAGTCCGGGGACGCCGGAAAGGCGACCCGGATAAAGAGGGCGGTAAAGGGCATACTCACCAGCGCCGGGTTCAACGAGGTTTTGAACTACAGCTTTGTCTCACAAAAGGCATTCGACATGGCCGGAGGCAAGGACGGGGTTCAGCTTTCGAACCCCCTTACCGAAGAGATGGTTGTGATGAGGCAGTCCCTCATCCCGTCGCTCCTCGATAACCTCGTGCGGAACCTCCTTCAGAAGAACGATGAGGTAAGGGTATTCGAGGTCGCCCCGGTCTTCCTCCCAGGCGGAAAACTGCCGGTGGAGGACTGGCGGGTCGTTGGGCTCATGTACGGCCTCAGGAATGGCGAGGCATGGAACCTGCCGAAGGAATGGGTCGATTTTTATGATGTTAAGGGCGTAGTCGAGGGTATATTCGAAGGCCTCGGGCTTGAGGGTTCCTTTGAGGTAGGCCCGGTAACGATCGATGATTTAAGGCTTTTTCACCCAGGCAAGTCTGCCGCTATAATGATAAACGGCAAGAGGGGTGGCGTCTTCGGGGAGCTTCACCCGGAGCTTAAACTCAAGCTCGATTTAAAGAGGCCCGCGTACCTTTTCGACGCTGATTTGAGTCTTTTGTCGGATTTGCAGGCGAATAAAAAGGCGTACAGGCCTTTGCCGAAGTTCCCGGAATCAGGGAGAGACATCGCCTTTGTCGTGGACGTGCAGACACCATACAACGAAATAATAAGCGTGATTAGCTCGTTAGATACGAAACTTATTGAAAGGGTTGAATTGTTTGATGTATACTGTGGCGGGACTATACCTCCGTCTAAGAAGAGCTTGGCCCTGCGCATAACTTATCGGTCCATGGAGCGCACGCTCGTTAGCGACGAGATAGAGGCGATACACGGCAGGGTTAGGGACGAGATAGTGAAGAGGTTTGGGGCGGAAGTCAGGGGAGAGCAGTAAAAGGACACGGACCCGGCGGCATAATTCGACATTTTACAGGAGGTTTACTATGACGAAAGCGGATATCGTGGAGATAGTATTCGAAAAGGTCGGCTTTTCAAAGAAGGACGTCGGGTCGGTTATCGAGGAGATCTTCGAGACTATCAAGTACACGCTCGAGAAGGGCGAGAAGGTCAAGATATCCGGCTTCGGCAACTTCACCATCAGGCAAAAGAGGGCAAGGAGGGGCAGGAACCCCCAGACCGGGACCGAGATAACGATAGACCAGAGGCGGGTCATGACCTTCAAGGCGAGCCAGCTCCTCAAAAAGGCGATCAACAGCTCCCCAACGGCCTGAGCCTGAAACAAAGCCTTTGTGCAGGTCTAACCAGTAGTAATTGGCGGCCCTATTATGACTACCACCGAGATACCAGATAAGCTCTATTACAAGATCGGCGAGGTCGCCGACCTTACGAAGGTAAAGCCGTACATCCTCCGGTATTGGGAAAACGAGTTCAAGATAATAAGCCCGAGGAAGTCGCTCACCAAACAGCGCGTCTACAACAGGCGCGACGTGGAGCTGATAATTGAGATAAAGAGGCTGTTGTACAAGGAGAAGTTCACGCTCGAAGGGGCGAAGAAGCGGATAAAGGAGATACAGTCGGAAAAGTCCAAACAGCTCGATTTTCCGTTCACCGACGCCAAGTACCAGAGCGCGTTGAAGTCCATAAAGAAGGAGCTGACAAGCATAAGAAAGCTCCTGGCGGATTGAGGTTCCGAGTTGTCCCTAACCGCCCCTCCCTTGACGGGATGAAGGTGAAGGGCCCTCGGTGATTGAAAAGGAAATACGACCTCCCCTTGCCCCTCCTTGGTAAGGAGGGGAGCTGAAAGACGGACGGCCGGCCGGAGGTACGGGTTTTATCACCTCCCCTTAACAAGGGGAGGTGGGGTGGGGTCGTCTTAACCTCCCTTCCCCTGACGGGAGGGGAAGGGAGGGCGAAAGGGTTCTCGCTATCCTGTCATTGCGAGGAGCGAAGCAATCTCCTGAGCAACAAGACGGTAAGCGCCGTTTATTTTGTGTGCGGAGCGCGGCAACCCAATCTTTTCTTTGCCATTCGTACCTCGATTGTATATAATACCAAAATACTCATTGACTAATGAGGCCGGGTAAAATACAATGCTCGGCCTGTTCTTTTAAGACTCAAAAATAACGAAGGATACTTCTAAAAATTAGGAATTTTTTCTAAAATCAAGGAAGGGTAAAAATAAAAAGCGCAGCATATATGTAAATATGTGAGCATTTTTATTTACGACCTGATGCAGAGTTTAGGAAAAAGAACGATTTTCAGAGAATCGGGGCGTAGCGCAGCCTGGTAGCGCACTAGCATGGGGTGCTAGTGGTCGGAGGTTCGAATCCTCTCGCCCCGACCAGTTAAATCAAGGGGTTACGGGTTTTAGCCCGTAGCCCCTTTTTAATTTTTGAGTATTTGTCCCAAGTTTGTCCCAAGTTTTTGAGTTTTTACATGGGACAAATAAAAAAGCCGCCCACCTCGAAAAGGTGAACGGCCATAGCCTGAGCCGCCTCAAAAAAGAATAAATGACAATAGGCCGC
>MGPQ01000017.1:0-56013 GCA_001797465.1 Deltaproteobacteria bacterium GWB2_55_19
AGGGCCTTTGGCAAAAAGATTCAACCCGCCATATAAACGCATATCGGGTACGAACCAACGGGTTCAGGTTGCGAACCCTGAACCCGCAAGAGCGTGGTTCAGCCCTGCAATCTGAACTCCTGTTGGTACGCCTTAAGTCCAATTTACAAGACCACACCCCAAAGCCACCACTGCCGCCTTCTCGTGAAGGGAAAAATAAAATAGCCATATCCTCAAAAATAAAGGCCCTTGCCGCTTACGCGGCAGGGGCCTGATACATCAGCTTTCATAAAATCCGCTACGCGGCGAGCCGCACCACGAGCATCCCAAGGAATCTATTCACGGCGCTCTGCCTCGGCAGGAACCCTATCACGGGTTTCCTTCTGAACCCCAGCCCCTTAAGCTCCATAAGCAGAGGCATGCTGGAGTTGTCGAACTTAAGCCCCTTCCTGAACGCGCGGACTGCAACGGACTTCTGCCCGTTAAGCAGGAATATCCTGCCGAGGTTCAGGTATATCTCCGGGTTGTAGAACTCCTTTTCCGCCGCCATGAGGCAGAGTGAAATCGCCTTGTCGTAATTCCCCTCTTCGTTAGCGAGGCTCAACGCATAGTAAGACATCGCCGTCGGGTGCTGTGTGAAGCATAAGTCCTCGTCAAAGACCCTGAGCGACTCCCGATACCGCCCGTCTCTGGCCAGCCCCATCCCTTTTTCGATAAGATCGTTTGTCTCCATGTACCGCACCTCCTGCCTGGTTTGCCTGGTTTTTTCGCCTGCCTTAGTGGTACGCCCTGACCGTAAAACTTAAGAAAAATCCTGCGATACAAATACCCATGTAAGATGCCGGGAATGCTCTGGCGCAAGGCGCGGTAAAGGCGGAAACGTAGAAAAGGGCCATAAAGTAGCTATGGGACCCGGCCTTAAACCCAGGTACAGTATACTTGAAGGGCCCTCTTATTTAATGTGATGGAGGTCACTGAAGCGGCAAACCGAGTGATCTGATGGGTGGGGTTACTGCAACCTTATGCCTGTCTCAAGGGCCTTGTTCTCAGGGCCGTAAACGACGTTCAAACGCCCGCCTTCATCCACCAGCAGGGTTATTTCGGTCGTATCCGGGATAGTCCCATTGAACGGGAGGGAGACCGTCTTCATGCCTTCAAGCCCCAAGCCTGCCGTCTCCCTTATATCCTGCTTGAGGAACTCTATGCCGCCTTCAATCGCCCACCTCCTGGCGATGAGCCCCTCAGGGACCTCGAAGATCTCAAGCGTCATTTCATCCTGCTCCCCCAGCTTCCTCGCCGGCGATACAGAGAACGTCTTCTCCAAAGGGAGCGTCTCTCCCTTCTCAAGGACTATGCAGAAGGAGTGCGTCTCGTCCTTGCCCTCGGGCGCGTACCTTACCGCGTACGCCATCCCGAGGTGCCTGTCGGTTATGTCCTTGGTGGAGTAGATCGCGGCGCCGGAGGCCACGGCGGACAAGGGGCTGTGGTCGTATATCGCGTTCTCCCGCCGGAGCCTCGGGAAGAGGTCGCCTATCTTCGCCTTAAAGGACGGTATCTGCGACGAGCCCCCTGTAAGGAGGACCGCCTCTATCCTGTCCTTCTTGACGCCGACCTTCTCGGCTCTGCGGAGCACGTACGAGACGGTCCTGTCTATGAACTTGAAGAACTCGTTCCTCTCGAGGACCTCCTCAAGGTCCGCCCTCGTTACGCGCGCCACCTCGGCCCCTTCCCACTCGAACGGGACATCGTCCTTTTCCGAGAGCGCTATCTTTATCTCTTCCGCCTTGTGTATGAGCCTGTACGGGAGGTTCTCGGCCTCCAGCCCTATCATCCCGGCGAGGTGCCTCGCGAGCCATATGTCGATGTCGTGCCCGCCCAATAATTGCGCGCGCTCGGGCTTGGAGACCACGTGGACCTCTTTCATGTTAAGTCTCAAAACCATCGTATTAAGGGTCGAGCCGCCGAAGTCAATGAGCGCGACGACCTTGTCCCTCTCCTCGACGACCTGGTAGCCGACTGCCGCGGCGAGCGGCTCCTCGATGAACTCGACCTTCGTGCCCTTCATGTGGCGGCCGGCGATTGAGGACAAAGCGGCCTTGTAGTCCATGTAGCCGATCGGCACGGTGATGTAGACGGTATCGGCGACAATCTTCGCCCCGAACGAGAACCAGCCGCCGGCGGCAGTCGCCTTCTTCAGGTGCTGTGAGAGGAGTTTCAGGAACCTCTCCATCTGCTCCCTGCCTCTCGGGCTCCCTTCGAGGAGCATCTGCTTCATATTGGCTATCGGGTTTTCCTCGTTCACCTCGGCCCCTATCTTGTTCGTCTCGGCGCTTAAGAGCGACGGCACGACAAGCGTGCCGTCGCTGTAACGCCTCGATATCACCGGGAGCTGGAGGAACTCGGGGACGGCGCTTCTCCCCTCTGCCCTGCTCCTCATTATGACAGTGTTCGTGGCGCCCAGATCAATGGCGATGGTATCGCCCGCGCGCTCGACCTTCCTCTGTATGTAGCTCCCCTGCCCGTAGGGGTTCCGCTCCTTTACAAAAACGGGCCTTTCTATCTCCCGGCCGTGGTAGGTCTTCTCGAGCGAGGCGAGGTGGTCGACGACCTTCTTTACCGCGTCGCGGAGCCCCTTGGGCTGGACCCAGACGTGGGTATAGGGTTTCAACGCCTCTATGAAGCGGGTGTCGTTAATCTTCAGTCCGAACTTCTCAATCTCGTTGGCGAGTGTCGCCGCGTACTTTTCCCTCGAGAACCGTTTCTGCTTCGACTCCTTCATCCCGAGCTCCTCTGCCGAGAGGATGAAGTCGACGACGTCGAGCACCTCCACATCGCCCATCCACTTCTTTACGGTAAAGAAGGCGAGCGACTGCTCCATGGCGTCCTTGAGTATGGGGAAGAACTCGTGGGTCTTGGGGAGGACCTGTATCATCTCAAGGAGGGCGTACTCCCTGGCGAACGGGTCGGTGGTGTCGGTTGCGGCCTTATAGGCGCCCTTCATCGCCTCCAGGCGGAGATCCGCGCACCCATCGACGTATTTAAGCTCCTCGGCCATGAAGAGCATAGCGTACTTCCTGTAATACGGCTCGGTCAGGCGTCCGACGGCCTCCATCGCGCGAGCGACCCCTTGCCTGTAAAGGTCGAGGAACACTCCGTCCTTGGGCATCCCCTTCATTATCCCAAGGAGCGTGTACCTCCTGTAAAAGTCCTCGTCGCTCGCCTTCGGCAGGTCCTTGGCGACGAGCTCTATGGCCCTGTCCTTGAGCCTGGGCTTGTCGGCGAGCCCGAGGGCGAGCCTCCACGCGCGCAGGCGCGAATGAACGAACTCCGCTGTCTTAGGCATCTCGTTCGCGAGCTTCAGGAGCTCGGTCGTCCTGTAATGGTGCTCATCGAGGGCGTCGGCCGCGGTTATGGCTTCTTCCACGGCGTTTGCGTATAACGGGAGAAAGGGATCGGTCTTGGGGAGCTCCTTCATGTAATCGAGGATGGCCACCCTCTTATCCGTTGGGTCATGTATCTTTTCGAGCAGTTCAAGGGCGAGGGTGAAGAGCGCGAGGGCGTAGGCGTCCTTGGGCAACTCCCTCACCGCCTTCATAATGGCGCCCCTTAAGGACTCGTCGAGCGCCGAGCCGTCCCTTATGGCAAAGAGCGTCCGCCTTGCCTTCTCCAGATCAGTCATCTCCCTAAACCCGCCCGTAGAGGCGCCCTGCTGAACCCGGTCTCTACGACCGCGCCGTCCGCCTTTATTATCACCTCTACCTTGCCTTCCATGATGAAGTCTTCTTCTGTATACCTGTTGGTGAGAAAATGGAGCCTCTGGTTGCTTGAGCCCCTCGCAAGGAGCGTCGTCTCTTTCTCTTGTTCTATAAACGGGCCGTCGACGAGTACGTCTATGTATATCAGGGCCTCGCGCGCGGCCTCATCCTTGTTCAACTCCTCTATCGTGAAACCCGTGTATACGACGGTTGAAAGGGCGCGCTCCCTCGCACCCTTAAGGAGCAGAGAGAGCCCCTCCTTCTGGGCGAACGGCTCTCCGCCGCTTACGGTTATCCCCTCTGCCTGCCCCTTCGGGAGCCGCTTGAATATCTCGTCGACCAAGAGCGCCTCCCTTTCCCCGAAGGAATGCGTCTCCGGGTTGAAGCAACCCGGGCAGGCGCGTCCGCACCCCTGGAAAAAGACGACGAGGCGCGCCCCCGGCCCGTTCACGCGGGACGAGGGGATGACGGCGTGTATGTTCAACTTTGTATTCATCGCGGTATTTTTGAGGTTATGACGGGTCTTCCGTGGGCGGGCCTTTTCAGTCGGAATCTACCTTGAGCTTTATCTCCCTCTCGAAGACCGCGTCCTTTTCGGTAAAACTCTCTATCTCGCCAAGCACCTTTGTCAGGTGGTCGGCTACGTCCTTGCAGTCCTTATAGATGGTCGAATCTATCTCGACCCTGCCGTCGGCCGTTATCCTTATCTTTATCTGCCTGTCCATCGGTCATCTCCTTTCGGCGGCTGTCAACCCTTGAGGAGTATATGTATTTCCCCGGAGGTCTCGGTCTCCTTCGATATCTCGAAATCGAGCGGGAGGTTGTCCTTTATCGACTCGTAGGCGTATATCTGCTTAAGCCTGTCGGAGAACCTGTTCACGACCCTGTTGTCGCCGCCGACCTGGTAGTTGCCGGATTTTTCCATCGACAGGGTGATCATGTCGCCGTCCCTGTCGACCTCTATCTCT
Source organism: Deltaproteobacteria bacterium GWB2_55_19 (assembly GCA_001797465.1). Lineage (GTDB taxonomy): Bacteria > Desulfobacterota > GWC2-55-46 > GWC2-55-46 > GWC2-55-46 > GWB2-55-19. Next base: position 4,703 of record MGPQ01000017.1, read on the forward strand.
TCTTTCCTGTCGTTCTTGACGAAGTTCGTTATCTCGCCCCGCTTTTTGAGCTCTTCGAGCGCCGCGATCACGTACTTCTTGCTGGACAACTGCGTCTTTATGACCGTATAGAAGGACATACAGACCTCCTTGAGTGCCTCGTCTTGAATAATCGAGTTTATGGGCCGTTGAGTCAAAACCCGCGCATACAATGCGCCTTGAGGCGAGCCCGCGCTTACTCGACCGGGTTTTCCTTGAAAAACTTCATGATTGAGTCGCCGTTCATTAACACGTCCTTGGAGAGCCTCTCCACGAAGGACATGAGGACGTCCTTGTTCCTCGATATTATCCCGGCCGAGACCTCCTTGGCGGAGTCCAGTATCCTCTGTATGTCGTCGAGCACCTCGCTCCCGGATGTGAGGGCGAAGTCCTGGAGTACGATAAGCGACTTGTTCCTCATTATCTCTCCGAAGCCGTACTCGACGACCATCTTCCGGGCGATGTTCGTCGCCTGTATGAGGTCGTGGGACGCCCCGACGGTCTTGGAGTCGCCGCCTATGAGCTCTTCCTCGGCGACCATGCCGCCGATTATCACGCCTATCTCCTTCTCGAGGTCCTTCTTGGTAAAGGTGGTGCGAAGCGCCTCGTCAAGGGGTATGTAGGCGCTGAAGTTCTTGTAGTTGTCTATCGAGACGAAGGCCGGGGTCTTGTTGAAGTGCAGCTTCATGAGGATGCAGTGGCCCGCCTCGTGTATGGCGATGTTCCTCTTCTCGTGATCGGTCAGGGTCTCGGCCCTCTGGAGGAAAAGGGACTTCGACGCCGGGCGCGCCCGCTGGTGGCTCCATGTGCGGAGCTCCTCTATCTCCTCTTTCTTCAAGACCGAAAGGGGCGTTATGTGCCTTATGGCGGAAAGCAACGCCTCCTGCGTGACGTCAAGGGCCAGCAACCCGTCTATCATATCCTCGACCTCCTTGGAGGACTCCCCCCCGTGGAGGTTGTTGAAGGTCGTCACTACGGCGTCCTTTACCGCCTGCTCGATCTCGGCGCCGGTGAAGCCCTGGCTGTTCTGCGCGAGTTCGCGCAGATTCAGCCTGTTCATGTTCTGGATGCGCCTCTCGAGGTGGATCCTGTATATCTCCTCCCGCTCCTCCTGGCTCGGTAGGTCCACGAAGAAGACCTCGTCGTACCGGCCCTTTCTCCAGAGCTCCGGGGGGAGGTTCTTGGGCTCGTTCGCGGTGGAAATCACGAAGACCGGGTTCTCCTTCTCCTGCAACCATGTTATGAAGGTGCCGAAGACCCTCATTTGCGTGCCGGAGTCGCCCTGGTAGCCGCCGATGCCGCCGAAGGCCTTGTCTATCTCGTCTATCCAGAGTATGCAGGGGCTCACAGCCTCGGCAAGCTGTATGGACCTTCTTATGTTCTTCTCGGACTCTCCGACCGTGGAGCCGAAGAGGCGGCCCACGTCGAGCCTCAAGAGCGGCAGGTTCCAGATGCCGGCGAGCGCCTTGCAGCATAAGCTTTTGCCGGAGCCGGGGACGCCTATCAAAAGGAGCCCCTTGGGCACGTCGAGCCCGAGTGTCGCTATCTTGTCCTTGGAGAGCCTGAATACGTGCTCCCTCTCGACGAACCACTTCTTTATTTCAGACAGGCCGCCGATGTTCTCTATCGTCTCCCTGTGCGGGTAGTAGTCGAGTATCCTCTGCTTTTTTATTATCTGCTGTTTCTCGTCCTGTATGTAGGAGATGCAGTCTTCGTTAAGGAAGCCGTTATTAAGGCTTATAGCCTTCCTTATGACCCTCCTCACGTTATCCATCGAAAGGCCCTGGAGGGACTTATACAGTATGGAGCGGGTCGAGGCGTGCCATTGCTCGGGGATAAGGTGGCCGTAGGTCGTGGAGACCATCTCGGCTATCTCGTCGTAGTCCGGTAGCGATAGTTCAAGGACGACCATGTCCTCTTCGAGCTCCGGCGGTATCTCGCTTAAGGTCGGGGAGAGTATGCAGACGGTGTTCTGCGTGTGACGCTCGTCCATTATGGACGGCAAGTCCCTGAACTTTCTAAGGAATTCGTGGGAGTTGAAGTAGCTGGCTATGTCTTTGAGGAGGAATATGTTGTTGGTGTTCTCGCCCTTTGTTATCTTCTCTTCGATGGTGGTAAGGATCTTTTCCTTCCCCATCTGCTCCCGTTTCTTTTTCTCGCCGCCGTAGAGACCCCTCGACACGGACCAAGACCAGTATGTGGATTTCATCGATTCCGCGAGGTTCTCGACTATCCGCTCGACCCTTCTTTCCTCGAAGGAGACGAGCCAGAGGATCGGGTACCTCGCCTCGATATGTATCCTTATTTCGTTCTCAAAGTCTTTGGTCTTCATCTGACACCCTTTATTTGATTATATCACAACACAACACGCTATTGTCCTGTAACCTGAAAACACCTTTCATAAATACCGGATACGCCGTTTTTTGGGGACAAGCCGGATTTTAGCATAAATCGATTGAAATCCAACAAAAAAACCCAGGACCACCGCAAAACCACCCCTTCCCGCCTCCCCTTGTTAAGGGGAGGCGTTCTAACTTCCCCTCCTAACCAAGGAGGGGCAAGGGGAGGTCGTTTTGTCATTACCCTCCCATCATCACAAGCTGTAATTGACTTGCGGCACACACTAAATTAATATGTCGTGTCCTGATTATCAGTCACGAAAGGAAAACGATGGAATTCATAAAGACGTTCATAGACATATTCCTGCACCTGGACAGCCACCTGAACATCGTCATCCAGGACTACGGCATATACACCTACGCGATACTCTTCCTCATCATCTTCTGCGAGACCGGGCTCGTGGTGACGCCGATACTCCCCGGCGACTCGCTCCTTTTCGCCATAGGCAACTTCGCGGCTATGGGGTCCTTGCGGATAGAGTACATCCTCATTGGTCTCAGCGTCGCCGCGATTTTGGGAGATACCGTCAACTACGGAATCGGCCACTACATGGGGCCGCGGGTCTTTCAGAGGACAAACAGCAGGATATTCAAGAGGGAGTACCTGGAAAAGACGCACCGGTTCTATGAGAAATACGGCGGCAAGACGATCATCTTCGCGAGGTTCGTGCCTATCGTCCGCACCTTCGCGCCGTTCGTCGCAGGAGTCGGCGCGATGAGCTATGGCAAATTCATCGCTTACAACATCGTCGGCGGGGTCCTGTGGATATGTTCTTTCGTGCTCGCGGGGTACTTCTTCGGCGGGCTGCCGGCGGTGAAGAAGAACTTCACGCTCGTGATACTCGCGATAATCGTGCTCTCGGTCCTGCCGGGGGTCATTGAATACATAAAGCACAAGAGGAAGGGGTAGAGGGGGCTGAGTGAAACGAAGCCCAACGGTTTGCGTCTGGTATTCATCCGACAAAATAGCGTTGAGTGATTTGGAGGATAAATGAAATCAGGACCTATAATTATTGAAGTCCCTGTTGCCAAAATAAAAATAAGTCCTTTGGGATTCCACCATTATGGTTCGGAGTTTCTAAGGACTGGAAGATCATTCAACAAGGCGAAAGAAGGTTTTTCACCGGTCCCGTATTATCTTTACTCAAGAGCTATTGAATTGTTGCTTAAGGCATTCTTATTATCAAAAGGAATTTCTAAAGAAGAATTGAAAAAGAAAAAAACTTTTGGCCATGACCTGATGAAAGCTCTTAATAAAGCCAGGCTATTAGGCATTGACGATATTGTAGAAATTACTCTTGAAGAGGAAAAGGAAGTTGAAAAAACAAATGCCTATTATGCAAAAAAAGAGTTCGAATACTTCGAAATTTTAAATACAGTAAATGGATATCCTGGTTTACCTGATTTGGAGGTTTTAAATGAACTTGCATCCAAATTAGCCGAAAAACTTAAACAAGTTTGTTTAAATGCTTAGGGTGGGCTCCGCCCACCAAAGGTCTTTTACATATACCCAAGCTAACTCTAAAAATTAGGAATTTTTTCTGAGGTCAAGGAAGGGCGGAAATAAAAAGCGGAGCATATATGTGTTATATGTGAGCACTTTTATTTCCGACCTGACGCAGAGATCGGGAAAAATAACAATTTTTAGTCATTTAATCTCCTCAAACCTGTTCGTCCCCGGCGCATATGCGTACATCTCCCCCGTCCCTATGTCGAAGTACCACCCGTGGAGGAATAATTTCCCCGCCTTTATCGCCTCGTCCACGAACGGGTATGTCTCGATGTTCTCGATCTGCTCAAGGATGTTCTCCTTTTCCGTGTAGCGCTGGATGACGTCGGATTCGGAGCCCCCGAAGACCCCGAGGACATGCTCCCGAACAGGCCCGGCGAGTTTAAGCCAGTCCCTTAAGTGCGGCATCCCTTCAAGCTCCTTTTCATCCCGAAGGAGCGCCCTCATCGCCCCGCAGTTCGAGTGTCCGCAGACGATGATGTCCGTCACCTTCAGGACCTGCACCGCGTATTCTATGGCCGCGGCCGTCGAATTTTTGTCCTTCAGCGCGTCAAAAGGCGGGATGATGTTCCCGATGTTCCTTAAAATGAAGAGCTCCCCGGGGCCGGACTGCGTCACAAGGTGCGGGTCCACGCGGGAATCCGAGCATGTTATGAAGAGCACCTCAGGGTCCTGGCTCTTCGAGAGCCTCTTGAAGAACTCCTCTTCCTTCTTGAAGTAGGATTCCTGGAACTTCAATACTCCTTTGTACAGCCTCTCCATCGCGAGCCTCCTTTAACAACTCTTCCCCCTTAATAAAGGGGGATTGAGGGGGATTAAAAAGATTTGATAATCTCCCCCAACCCCTCTTTAGAAAAGAGGGGTTAAAAAAAAGGCCGGGCCAACTCCGTTGGCCCGGCCTTGAAAATCACATCGCCATGAACCGGCCCTACGAGAAAAGGAGTACGCCGAAGAGGACCGCGACAAGGTTTATGACCTTGATCATCGGGTTGATGGCCGGACCGGCGGTATCTTTGTACGGGTCGCCGACGGTGTCTCCGGTGACGGCCGCCTGGTGCGCGGGCTTGTGCTTGCCGCCGTGCTGGCCTTCCTCAATGAACTTCTTCGCATTGTCCCAGGCCGCGCCGCCCGAGGTCATCTTGATGGCTACGAACAACCCGGTTATGATGGCGCCGACGAGCACGCCGCCCAGGGCCTTCGGCCCGAGGGTAAGGCCGACGACTATCGGGGCTACGACAGGGATGAGCGACGGCACTATCATCTTGCGTATCGCGGCGGTGGTGACGATATCCACGCATTTGCCGTACTCGGGCTTGCCACTCCCGTCCATGATGCCCTTTATTTCCCTGAACTGCCTCCTCACCTCTTCGACGACGGCACCGGCCGCGTCACCCACGGCCTTAAGGAGGAAGGACGCAAAGAGGAACGGGAGCATCCCGCCTATGAACAAGCCGACGAGGACGAGCGGGTCGGAAAGGTCAAATACCATCTGAACGCCGCCGACGGAGACCGACCTCGTGTACTCCGAAAAAAGGACTATCGCGGCGAGGGCCGCCGAGCCTATGGCGTAACCCTTTGTGACGGCCTTGGTGGTGTTGCCTACGGCGTCGAGCGGGTCGGTGACGTCCCTTACGGATGAGCCCATGTTCGCCATCTCCGCGATGCCGCCCGCGTTGTCCGTTATGGGCCCGAAGGAGTCTATGGCCACGACTATCCCCGCCATCGTGAGCATCGCCTCGGCCGCTATCGCCACGCCGAAGAGCCCGGCAAGGTGGTAACTGCCGAGTATCGCGGCGGAGATCACGAGGACCGGGGGCGCGGTCGACTGCTTGCCGACGGCGAGGCCCGCTATGATGTTGGTCCCGTGCCCGGAGACCGAGGCCTCGGCTATCTCGCGCACAGGCGCGTAGTGCTTTGCCGTGTAGTAGTCTGTTATAGCGACAAGCGTAATAGTAACGCCGAGGCCAATTAGCGCGGTTAAGTAGTAGTTTATCGCGGGGATGCCGCCTACGCCGTCCATGAGGTAATAGGTTATGGGGTAGAAAGCTATCGCGGAGAGCACGCTTGTGGCGATAAAGCCCTTATATAAGGCGGGCATAATGCCGCCGCCTGAGCCGATCCTTACGAACCAGCTCCCGATTATGGTCATTATTATCGCCGCTCCTCCGAGTACGAGCGGGAAGAGCATCGCTATGCGGGACTCGGGGTAGAGGAGATGGGCGAGCGCCATCGTCGCTACGGTCGTGACCGCGTAGGTCTCGAACAAGTCCGCGGCCATCCCGGCGCAGTCGCCTACGTTGTCTCCGACGTTGTCCGCTATGACGGCCGGGTTCCTCGGGTCGTCCTCGGGGATGCCCGCCTCGACCTTTCCGACGAGGTCCGCGCCGACGTCGGCGGCCTTGGTGTATATGCCGCCGCCGACCCTCGCGAAGAGCGAAATGAGCGAGCCTCCGAGGCCGAGCGAGAGGAGGGAGGCTACTGCTCTTCCCTCGCCGGCGACGGTTATCGCCACCGCGTAGAAGCCCGTTACGGAGAGGAGGCCGAGGCTTATGAGGAGGAGCCCTGTTACCGCGCCGCCCCTGAAGGCTACCTGGAGCGCGGCGTTAAGCCCCTTGTGCGCGGCCTGGGCGGTCTTGGCGTTCGCCCTTACCGCGACCATCATGCCGACGTAGCCGGATATGGCGGAAGCGACCCCGCCGACAACAAACCCGCAGGCCGTCAGGAACCCGAAGTGCACGGACCAGTGTCCGGCACCCCAGAGCAGGATGAAGATGACTGCGCCGACAACCGCGACGGTCTTGTACTGGCGGGCCATGTAGGCTGAGGCGCCCTCATGTATCGCCGCCTGTATCTTTTTCATCTCAGGGGTCCCGCCGTCGAGCCCCCTTACCCATAAGGCGAGCCATGCGGCGTATATTATGCCTATGCCCGCTGTAACAAGAGCAAAGAGAATTGTAAGCCACGCAATGTCCATCTTAAACCATGTCTCCTTTTCGAAAGTTCGGTTCGCACGCCTTTACGCAAACGGACACACCTTCGCCCTGAGTCTGAAAAACCTTAAAGCCCGTCCGAATCAGAGACTCGAATTTTCCGGTTTTAACCCGATGAGCGGGGGGTGCGGCCTTTAAAAAAACAAGACCGCAGTGTACCTTTTGGGAGATTTGTTGTCAAGCCCATAGAAGGGTCCTCGCCAGACGGGCAGCCACGTATCCGGCGGTTTTGCCTCAGGGAGTTGGAGTAGCCTGGTTTGAAATTGGGCCCCGCGCCGAGCGGTCCTCGCCGGACGGGCAGCCACGTATCCGGCGGTTTTGCCTCAGGGAGTTGGAGTAGCCTGATTTGAAATTGGGCCCCGCGCCGAGCGGTCCTCGCCGGACGGGCAGACCTCAAATCTGACGGCGATGGGATCAAAATGACAAAGGACTCGTTTCTGAGAATTGGCCCAGCGCCGAGCGATACAGGGGCGCAAAAGCCCCTCTAAATGCGCGGCAATAGCGGGCCCTCAACCTCTCTCTGCCGGCCCCCGTGAAGTCCGGCCTTTACCGGGGTCAGGAAAGGCGACGGGACCCCGATGTGGTATCCCTGGGCGTAGTCCACCCCGTAGGACTTGAGGATATCAATTATCCCGTCCGTCTCCACGAACTCGGCTATGGTCTTTATGGACATGCCGCGGGCGACGTCGGTTATGGCCTTTACGAAGAGACGGTCGTTCAGGTTCTTGTCCAGCCCCTTTATGAAAGAGCCGGCTATCTTTATGTAGTCCACGTGGAATTCCCGGAGATAAAGGAACGAGGTGAAGCCTATCCCGAAGTCGTCGAGCGATATCCCGCAGCCGAGCGACTTCAACTCCTTTATGAATTTCAGCGCCGCGCCGAGGTCTGGTATCGACGAGGTCTCCGTTATCTCGAAGACGAGGAGCGACGGGTCGGCGCCGGTCTCATTTATCTTTGTTTTAAGGAAGGCGAGTAGGTCCATGTCCCCGAGCTCCTTGCCCGAGAGGTTCAGGCAGAACGACAGCGGCCTCCCGTTTGAGAGGTTCTCGGCCTGGAGCATCATCGCCTTCTCGAAAATGACCTTTGAGATCGAGCTGACGAGCCCGAACCTCTCGGCTATGTCGATGAACGGGCCAGGCAGTATTATACTGCCGTCCTTGTCCCGCATCCTCGCCAGCACCTCGAAGGTCCCTATTGTCCCGTCCCCGAGGCGGAGTATCGGCTGATACCACGGCTCGAACCTGTCCTCGCGGACCGCCGCTACGATATCCTCTTTCCACTTGAGCCTGAAATGCATCTGCTCAATTTCGAGCTCCTCGGGCGTGTACAAATGCGCGCGGTTCCTGCCGAGCTCCTTCGCCCTGTACATGGCCGCGTCGGCCTTTGTGAGGAGCTCAGACGCCGTGGATCCGTGGTCCGGATAAAGGGATACTCCGATGCTTACCGTCAGGTGGCACGGGACGTCGGAATGGTAGAAGCTCTCAAGCCCGGCCCTTAAGTGCTCGGCCATGATCATGGACTCCTCCCGGCTGGTCTTCGGCAGAAATACCGCGAACTCGTCGCCTGAGAGCCTGCAGAGGAACGATTCCCTCGCCGGGTCTCCGAAGAGCCTGGCGACCGCGTACCTTAAAGTCACGGTAAGGAGACGCGCGACCTTGCGGAGGAACTCGTCCCCCATGCCGTGGCCGTAGGCGTCGCTTATGAACTTGAACTGGTCGATATCGAGGAGGAAGAGCGCCCCGGTCGAGCCGTCCCTGGACGCGCCTGTCCATGCCGTCAGGAGCTCGATGAACCGGGACCTGTTGATGAGGCCGGTAAGCCCGTCGTAATGCGAGAGAAACTGTATCTGCTCCTTCGAGACCTTCTGCTCGGTTATGTCCTCGTGGACCGCGAGGAAGTGCGTTATCCTCCCATCCTCACCGAAGACCGGCGATATGACGGCGCTCACCCAGAACGGCTCGCCGTCCTTCCTCTTGTTCCTGAAGGTCCCCTTCCAGACGTTCCCGGAGAGTATCGTCGCCCAGAGCCCCTCGTATGTCTCCTTGGGCGTCGTGCCGCAGGCGATGACGCGCGGGTTCTGCCCCATCGCCTCTTCCTTTGTCCAGCCCGTCGTCTTCTCGAACATCGGGTTCACGTACTCGATCGACCCGTTCACGTCCGTTATGCAGACGAGGTTCGCGCTCTGCTCAATCGCCTTGGTGAGCTTCAGTAGGTCCTGCTCGGCCTTTTTCCTTGTGGCTATCTCTTCTTCAAGCCTCGCGTTCGCCTCTTCGAGCTCGACGGTCCTCTCCCTTACTATCTCCTCGAGCCCCGCCCGCTTCAGGTCGTTTATATCCCTGCCTGCGCCGACGACGCCGTTTTTAGCCCCATCCGCCGGCAACTGTACGCCGCTACCCGGGTCTTCCCTGGCCTTCAACATGAGGTCCTCGTCAGGTCGTCTGATGATTTAAGAATCCATACAAGAGGGTTTAAAGCTTCAACACCGCATCACAACTTCTTTTCGGATTTTTTATAAAAAACTTTACCAGCCATTTAATAACACCCCTCGAAGGCCTCGGTTGATACCCCGGGGCAAGGGCCTGTGCCTTGTTGAGGGGGATGGCGTCCTCAGAGATATGGGAATAGTAATTGGGGGGGGGCGAGACGGCCTGGAGGGGCGCGCTTTACCTTGCATGGCTTCTGAGAAAAGATGTCAGGCGCCTCATTAATCGGCGCGCGTTTCAGGCAGTTACTTCGAGGAAACGGCCTTGAGTATCCCGTTCAATATGGCGGAAGGCGTCGGCGGACAGCCCCGCACCCAGGCGTCCACAGGCACGACCGAGTCTATCCCTCCAAGGGAGGCGTAACTCTTTCCGAATATGCCGCCGTCTATCGAGCAGTCTCCAAGCCCGACTACGAGCTTCGGCGCCGGCATAGCGTCGTATGTGCGTCGCAACGCTATCTCCATATTCCGGGATACCGGCCCGGTCACAAGGAGCATGTCAGCGAACCGGGGGGAGGCCGTAAAATGGATGCCGAAGCGCTCGCTGTCGTAGAAGGGGTTGTTCACGGCCTGGAGCTCCAATTCGCAGGCGTTGCACGAGCCCGCGTCCACGAACCTTATGGTAAGTGACTTCCCGAAACGCCTCCTCACCTCCTCTTCGAGCCTCCGGCCCGAGAGTTCGACGGAACCCGCCTCAGAGGGGACAAGCTCCTCTGTCACAACGCCTGTCCTGAATATCTGGTGGAGTATGCGTAACATTTGTTTTTCTCCGAAAAATTCTCTTTGCGGGTTCAGGCCTGCAACCTGAACCATTAATTCGTGATTCTATATGCGCTTGTCAGGCGCTTCGAGTTTTTTGCCCAAGGCCCTTTTGCGCGCTCAGCGCGCTTTTGGGCATGGGGTTCGCTTGCTTTCCCCCTCCCCCTCCTGCTCCTGCTCGCTCGCCCCTTGGAGCGCTTCGCGTCTAATCTACCTCGGCTCGCTCGTCTCCGCCTCCCTTAGGCTTCGCGCACCCATGCCCTGTTTTTTTAAATACCTCTTTCAAATACGCCTTGACAGAAGGTTCCCCTCGGACATCCTCATCATAATAATCAAAGGTCGTGCCCCGAGTACGACTGATTAAAGCTCTTATTGCAAAGCGGAAAGTCCGGCACGATGTTCCCCTTTATCGCCTGCTCTATCGAGAGCCAGCATACGCTCGACGGGTCCCTTATCGCGCACCTCTCTATCGCCCCCCCTACGCCGAAACGGACCCAGTAGACTATCTCGCCCCTCCACCCCTCGACTGTCGCGAACCCGGCCGCCCCGGCCAAGGGCGCGGCGCAATCCGCTTTAATAAGGCCTTCGGGCATGGCATCGAGTATGGCGTTGACGAGCCTTATGGAATCCCTCACCTCTTCAATCCTCACCCAGCCCCTCGCGTGGACGTCGCCGGAGGTAAGGACCGTAAGTTTCGGCGCGAGAGTATCATACGGCGGAAAGACGTCCTGCACTCTGGCGTCCAGCCTCTGCCCGCTCGCCCTCCCGACAATCCCGACCGCGCCTATCTCTTTGGCGGTCTCGGGCTTAAGGACTCCGGTCGTGTAGAGCCTGTCTTCGAGCGACGGGTTATCTTCATAGATGCGCACGAGCCTTTCGAACTCCGGGGCGATGGCGTCGAGGGCCTTCCGGATGAGCGCGGCATGCGCGGCGTTGACGTCATGCGTGACGCCGCCGGGGACGACGCGGTCCATGGCGAGCCTGTGGCCGAAGACCTCGTTGGTCGCCCTTAAGACCCTTTCCCTGAGTATCGCGCACTGGTATAGCATGAAAGTAAAGGCCGTGTCGTTGCATATGGCGCCGATGTCGCCTAAGTGGTTAGCTATACGCTCAAGCTCAAGGAGGAGCGCGCGAATCCAATGCGCCCGCCTGGGGACCGCGCAGGCGGAGGCGGCCTCGACAGCGCGGCAGTACGCGAGCGCGTGGGCGACGGTCGTGTCCCCTGAGACCCTCCCGGCGAGCCTTGCCGCGCCCGCATAGTCCATCTCCTCGAACCTCTTCTCTATCCCCTTGTGTACGTAGCCGAACCTCGTCTCTAAATTTATTATGTCCTCGCCGACGGCCTGGAACCTGAAGTGCCCCGGCTCTATGATGCCGGCGTGAACAGGCCCGACCGCTATCTCGAATACCCCTTCGCCCTCGGCCCTGAACCACTCGTAGTCGCCCTCGACCCTCGGGAGACTTTTTCTCGCGTCGAAGTCCTTCCTTAGAGGATAGGCGTCCGCGGGCCAGTCCTCGTGCTTTATCCATGGGCGCAGATCCGGGTGATTCAAAGGGGTTACGCCCATGAGGCTGTTTATCTGCCTCTCGAAGCGGTACGCGGCGGTGAATTTTTTCGTGAGCGTCGGGAAGGTCGGGTCGTCCTCGGGGGCCTCGATCTTGACGAGTATATACTCCTCTCCCTTATTATACGCGGCGTATACCCCGAACGAGCGCGTCTCCCTGCGCTCGTCAACGGCCCACTCGGCGATCAGCCTCCATCCATCGGCCTTCAAGGACTTCGCTCTGGACGCGAACTCCGCGCGTGGCAGAACAACGCCCCTTATCCCTCTCTGGGAACCATCCGGCGCGCCGGATATCTCCGTTATCTCCATCTCTTTATCGCTCATTTTACCAACAATTTTGAGGCGGCGTGGAACCAGTCGCTCAGGAATACCGGGAGATAGAGCCCGAGAATCAGGATGATGACCATATGGACCAGGACCGGCGTGTGCGCCGCGCGTATCTTCACCTGGTAATCGGGCGCCGGCCCGAAGACCATCGGTATGACCTTCCTGAAGAGCCCGGCGAAGGCTATGGCGAGCCCGACGAGGAAGAATACCGCGAATACCGGCGCGTCCTTCATCGCGGCGGTGAGTATAAGGAACTCGCTCGTAAATACCCCGAATGGAGGCATCCCGACTATCGCCATCACGCCTGCCATGAGCCCCCAGCCCACAAACGGGTTCCCCCTGATGAGGCCCCTGATGGAGGCCATGTCCTGGGTCGAGTGCATCTGAGAGGCGTAACCGACGGTAAAGAATATGGAAGATTTGGTGAGCGAATGGACGAGCATGTGGAGGAGCGCGCCGAAGGTCGCCACAGGCCCCCCGAGCCCGAAGGCGAATGTCGCTATGCCCATATGCTCAATCGACGAATACGCGAACATCCTCTTTACGTCCTTTTGCCGCAGAATAGTGAAAGCGGCGACAAGTATCGATACCGTCCCGAAGACCATCATGATGTACCCGGCCTTGTGGCTCCCTGTCGCGCCGTCCACAAGGACCTTGCACCGGACGAGCGCGTAGAGGGCGACGTTCAGGAGCAAGCCGGAGAGTACGGCGGAGATCGGCGTCGGCCCTTCGCTGTGCGCGTCCGGGAGCCAGTTGTGGAGCGGCACGAGGCCGACCTTGGTACCGTAGCCGACCATGAAGAATACGAACGCGAGGGAGAGGACCGTAGGCTCGAGCTTGTCCGCCGACTGGCTTAAGTTGGTCCACAGGAGCGCGGCGGAGCCCGCACCGAATACCCTCTCGGCGGCAAAGTAGAGGAGGACCGTGCCGAAGAGGGCCTGCGCGATGCCTACGCCGCAGAGGATAAAGTACTTCCACGCCGCCTCTACCGCCGGGGGCGTCCTGTAGAGCGACACCAGAAGGACGGTCGAAAGTGTTGCAAGCTCCATGGAAATCCAGAGTATGCCGACGTTGTTCGTAAGGAGCGCAAGGAGCATGGCGAAGATAAAGAGCTGGAACATCGCGTGGTAAAAGCGCATCCCGGCCCTGCCGACTTTCCCCTTCTCGCGCTCGCGCCTCATGTACCGCCTTGAGAATATCGCCGTCGTCATCGAGACGAACGCCGTCAGTACCGAGAGATACACGTTGAAGGCGTCGACGAAAAAGTAGCCGGAGGCCGTTATCATCGGGCCGCCCGTATAGACCTCTAACGCGAGGAAGACGGATGCGACGAAGGTCGCGGCCGAGCCGAGGATGTTTATCGCGGGCGCGATCTTCCTGTCGCCGACAAAGGCGAGTATGACGGCGGCCACAAGGCTCGCCACGAGCAGAACGATGAGCGTCATTTCTCCCATCCCCGATTGCGGCATCCAAAAGGCCTTCAATCCTCCTCCTTGAGCTTTTCCATCTCTTTAAGGTCCAGGCTGTCGAAGGTCGTCCGTATCTGAAAGAAGAATATCCCGAATATGAAGGCGGCTATGAGTATGTCGAGGGCGACGCCCAGCTCCACGACAAGCGGCATGCCGTAGGTAGCCGAGGTCGCGGCGAAAAACAGGCCGTTCTCAAGGGCGAGGAAGCCGATGATCTGCGTGACCGCCTTCTTCCTCGTTATCATCATGAGGAGCCCGAGCATGACGGTGGCGAGCGCGACGGCCAAAGTCGAGCGCGTGACAAGCGTCGAGAGCTCCCTTATGGGCGCGGTGAGGTGGTAGGAGAATATGACGAGGGCTATGCCTATGAGCATCGTCGTCGGGACGTTCACGACATCCTCGACCTCTTTCTTTATCTTCAGCTTGTGTATGAGGACGTAGAGTATGTACGGGAGCGCGAAGACCTTCAACGCGAGCGTGAGTATCGCGGAGATATAGAGGTGGTGGAGCCCCGCGGAGTACCCTACGACCGCGGTCGATATCGACAAAAACACACCCTGCCACGCGAATATGTGGAGGAGCCCGTAGATCCTCCTCTGGACGAGGAGCCCGAAGGCCGAGAGGAGTATGAGCGCCGAAAGTACGCTGTTTATTTCTGCCGCAAGGTGCTGTGACATATCACTCCAGCATGAAGAACGAGAGCATTCCGAGCGTTGACAATAAGAACGCCGCGCCGAGGAACTCCGGCACCCTGAATATCCGCATCTTGGCGAGGCGCGTTTCTATCAAGACTATCGCGGCCCCGACGAGCGCGAGCTTACACGCGAGCGCGACGAAGGCCAGCGGGAGCATCAGGGGGTCGGAGGGGCCGGCTATGCCCCACGGGAAGAAGAGCGAGACGCCGAGGGACGAGAATAGGAAGAGCTTCATCATCGAGGCCCACTCGATGAGCGCCAGATGCCTCCCTGAGTACTCAAGTATCATCGCCTCGTGTATCATCGTAAGCTCCAGGTGGGTCGAGGGGTTGTCCACCGGGATCCTCCCGTTCTCGGCTATGGCTATGAGCGCGAAGGCTATGAGCGCGAAGGCGAGCGAGGGGCGGAGCACGACGGAGGTCTCAAGGAGCGAGTGTGCCATGAAGGACAGAGAGGTCGAGTGGCTCGCAAGCGATACGGTGAAGACCGACATGAGCATGGCAGGCTCGGCGAGAGAGGCCACCATCATCTCCCTTGACGAGCCCATGCCGCCGAAGGCGGTCCCGACGTCCATGCCGGCGAGCGCCGTAAAGAAGCGCGCGATGGCGAAGAGCGCGACGAGCGCTATGATGTCGGCGGTCGCCGCGAGCGGCAGGTCTACCGAGATTATCGGGATTATCGCGCCGGCCAAAAGGGTAGAGCCGAAGACGACGTAGGGCGTGAACCTGAAGACCCAGGAGGCATTCTCGGCGAGCACTATGTCCTTCATGAACAGTTTCCGGAGGTCCCTGTATGGCTGGAAGACCCCGGCGGACCTCCTACCCTGCGCCCGGCACTTCAATGCCCTCACCCAGCCGACGAGGACCGGCGAGGCAACGAGCACTATGAGGACCTGCAATGCCTCTATCAGGATCGGATATAAGTTTTTCATGAGAACATCAGCAACACTATGAGAGTTATAAACGAGTAGAGCAGATATATCTGTATGCGACCGTGCTGGAGCCTGCCGACCTTTTTCGACGCCCAGAACGAGAGGTCGGAGACCGGCTTGTAAAGCGAGTACCAGAACATGTCCCTGACCTTCAGGTTATATATATACCTCTCCTGGAACATCGGCGAGGCGTTCGGGTTCCCATGCGCCCTCGTCGTCTCCTTTATGCTGAAGAGGAAGCCGAATATGCGGCGTAGCGGCATGGCGAATGACGTCGAGTTGTACTGCATCCTGTTAGTGAGCTTCTCAAACCCGCAGTCCCATATCGGCCCCCTCCTTATGGCGGTCTTCCTCGCGTGCAGGAGGAGGTACGCGAGAGCGACGAACGAGAGTATGCCGAGAAAGACGACCGGCGCCGAGTACGAGGCGCGCTCCGGGGCCACAGGCGTTATCCAGAGCCAGCCGAACGGCGACTCCGCCTGGACCGTTCCGCTTACGAGCATGGACGGGACCGAGTCCATCCAGACGATGACAAAAGCGGGGAATATGCCGAGGGCGAGGGACGCTATGGCCGCTCCGGTCATGGACGCCTTCATGAAAAAACCTGCCTCGTGCACATGCGCGTTAGAGGGGCCCCTCCAAGCGCCTAAGAAGGTTACGCCGAAGACCTTCACGAAACAGCGCGCCGCAAGCGCCGCGGTAAGCGCGAGCACCGCGGCCCCGAGCGGTATAAGCAGGTTCAGTATCGGGCTCGGCAGAGACGGGGACAAGAGGAACGACTGGAACGCGAGCCACTCGGAGGCGAACCCGCTGAACGGCGGTAGCGACGAGATGGATAGGCACCCGACGAGGAAGAGCGGCGCGGTCCACGGCATCTTGTGAATGAGGCCGCCCATCCTCTCCATATTCCGCTCGCGAGCCCCGTGGAGTATCGAGCCCGCGCCCATGAAGAGGAGCCCCTTGAATACCGCGTGGTTGAGTATATGGTAGAGGGCCGCGATCATGGCGAGCGCCGCGAGGGCGCCCATTTTGAAAGAGGCGAATATCATGGACAGGCCCAATGAAATGAGTATCACGCCGATGTTCTCAACGGATGAGTACGCGAGCAGCCTTTTAAGGTCGACCTGCAGGAGCGCGAAGAGTATGCCGATGAGCGCCGAGACGAGCCCTATGACGAGGACGAGCCCGCCCCACCACCACTGCGTGACCCCGAGGAGGTCGAAGGAAACTCGGATAATCCCGTAGACGGCGATTTTGAGCATCGCGCCGCTCATGAGCGCTGAGACGTTCGACGGGGCCGCGGGGTGCGCCTCGGGGAGCCATACGTGGAGCGGTATTATCCCCGCCTTCGCGCCGAAGCCGAAGAGCGCGAGGAGGAACGCGGCGGCCGCCCACGCGGGGGTTATGTGGCCCGAGGCCGCGTTCATTCGCATGGACGAAAATGTGTAAGAGCCGAAGCTCTCGAACCCGGAGGCGGACCCGGACATGACGCCGAACGACAGGAGTATAAGGATTGCGCCTATGTGGGCGATGAGTATGTAGATGAAGGCCGCCTTCCTCGCCTTCGCGTTCTCGTCCTCGAAGGCGACGAGGAAGAAAGAGGCCGCGGCCATGAGCTCCCACGAGACCATGAACGAGTACGCGTCGTCGGCGACGAGCACGAGGAGCATCCCGGCAAGGAAGAGGTTATAGAAGACCGCGAGCGGCGTTATGGACCTTACGCCCACGAACGACTTGACATAGCCCAGGGAATATATGGACACCAGAAAGCCGAGGAGCGCGACGACCGCCGCGAAAAAGCCGGAGAGCGGATCGAGCCTCAGGTAAAACGGGAGGTCCGGGAGCCCGACCGGCATTATCATTGAAGTAGTCGAAGCCTGATAGACCGAGAGGAACCCTCCGGAGAGCGCGATGAGAGAGGCGAGGGCCGAGCCGAGAAAGGTCATCGCGAGGAGCGTCTTCTGCCGGGACGCGAGGAACGGGGCGAGGGAGGCGAGCGCGAGAAAGACGAGGACCGAGAGCGCAACAAGGCCGAGCGGGTCGAGGTTCAGCACGCCGCTCCCCCTCGGGCCCCGGCCCTTGAAAAGGATGCCTTGCAAGCCGGGCCAGATAAGCTTGACACCCGGCGCAATGAGTATTCAGGAACTGTTTCGCCTTCGTCCATTTCCCTTATCCGGATATTAGTCTTTAGGCTGCCGCTAAAAATTCCTAATTTTTAGCGGCAGCCTTTAAAAATAATATCGGCCTTCGTTACTCCCGAAGGCCGACTTTTGCCGGTGTTGCCTCGGTTTTTATAATAAGCCCATTGTTCCAGAACCATTAACGCCCCGGCGGGGAGCACCGCGGTTCCCCTGAACCTTCCTCGATGCCTTCACATTACAAACGATCGCATTAGGACCCGGTGAAATCACGGGAAAAAGCGGGCCTGGCATATTATTACAGCTGTGCAGGGAGGTGTCAAGAAAAAACAGGATACGCTTCCGCGGGGTATACAGTGGGTGCAAAACAAAAAGGGTGCGGCATATATGCCGCACCCTCAGGGCTGATTATGTATTGCGCGTGCCTACTTCGCGGACGGCGCGCTCGGCGTAGCCGGCCTCGCCCCGGCGTCGTGCGTCACCGCCTGGAACTCGAGGTCGTCGTTGAACCCGTCCTTCTTCGTCTCTATGAGTATGGAGACCCTCCTGTTAGTGGAGTCGAGCGGGTCGTTCGGGTTGAATAAAACCGCGTCGGCGAAGCTCGTCACCTTGGTGACCCTCGCCGGGTCGAGGCCGTTCTTGACGAGCTCCCTCCGGGCGGCGTTCGCCCTGTCGGCGGCGAGCTCCCAGTTCGAGTAGTCCTGCCTCTGGTATTTGCCGCTGTCGGTGTGGCCTTCAATAGTCAGCTTGTACGGGATGTCCTTGAACGCCTCGGCGAGCACAGCGAGGACCTTCTGCCCGTTCGGCAGAAGCGTCGTCCTCCCGCTCTCGAACATCGAGGACTCGCCCTTGTCCACTATCTCTATGCGCACGCCCTCGTCGGTCGTGAATATGAGGACGTGGTCCTTCATCTCGTAGAGAGAGCCGTCTATGATCTTCCCGAACTCGAGCGCGAGGTTAGCGCTCGGCTTTTCCTTGCCATCGAAGTCGGTGGACTGGTCGGAGAGCGTTACCTGTATCGGGTTCCCGGCGAGTATCGACATGCCCTTGCCGCCTCCGGCCTCGGTGCCCTTGAAGATGGTGTAGGACCTGAAGTACTCGGCTACCGCCTTCTTGGCGTCTATGGACATGACGGCGACGAGCCAGAGGACCATGAAGAGGGCCATCATGGCTGTGACGAAGTCCGCGTAGGCGACCTTCCACGCGCCGCCGTGATGGCCTCCGTGCCCGCGCTTCTTGATCTTCTTTATTATAATCGGGCGGTTTTCCGCCCCTGCGTTCGCCTCTTCCATTCCCATGTTATGCGGCCTTCTTCTTTCTAAGGGCCGCGTCGAGCTCCTTGAAGCTCGGCTTCGAGTCGCTGAAGAGCGAGCGCCTCGCGGCCTCAATCGCTATCTGCGGGGCGCTCCCCTTGGCAAAGGCGAGTATGCCGACCTTTATCGCCTCGAGGTACTTGGACTCTTCAGCCGCCCTCTGCTCGAGGTTGGTCCCTATGGGACCGAGGAACCCGTAGCAGAGGAGGATGCCCAGAAACGTACCGACGAGAGCGGCGGCCACGCTGTGGCCGATGACCTCCGGAGACTCGCTCATCTTGCCCATGGTGATGACGACGCCGAGGACCGCCGCGACTATTCCGAAGCCGGGGAGCGAGTCCGCGACCTTGGTTATGACCGCCGGGGCGACCGCCGACTCCTGGTGGTGCGTGTCCATCTCCACGTCCATCATCGACTCCATCTCATAGGGGTCGACGCCGACGACGAAGACCCGGAGGTTGTCGCAGATGAAGTCGATGGTGTGGTGGTTCTTCAATATGTCCGGGTAGGCCTTGAAGAGCGGGCTCTTCTGCGGCTCCTCTATGTCCTTTTCGACGGCAAGTAGGCCGTCCTTTTTTATCTTCATGAACATGGTGTAGAGGAGGGACATGACTGAGACGTAGGACGTCTTGTTATACGGACTGCCGGCCATGAGCTTGGGAAAACTCTTAAGTATCTGCATGAGCGTCTTGGGCGGGGACATGATGACGAGCGAGCCTATGGCCGCGCCCCCGAGTATGACGAGCTCGGCGGGCTGGAGTAGGACATGGAGGTTCCCGTCCTCAAGGAGGTATCCCGCTATGATGGAGCCGAATACTACTACGATGCCTATTATCGGGAACATGGCTTCCTTTTCCGCCGGGGAACCGTATGGCGCGGACCCCGGAATGATATTTACATAACTAAAATATCGGACAAACCGGCGAGAACTTTAGCTATAAAAGGAAAACTGCCGCAAGCTGGCGATCCCGCGCACTTGCGCGCAAAAACGCCCATGTTTTCAGGCTTCAAGGCAAAAAAAGGGGGCCGGGACTTCAGTCCCGACCCCCTTGTACGCCTGATTGTCAGTTGTTCAGGGCGCCCTCGTCTATCCAGTTCTCTATCGTGTCCTGGTCAGTACTGCTCAGGAGCGGCAACCCCTGCGGCATGGTCTGCTCCCCCGTGGCGAGCCCATTCCCGCTTATCCTCTGATACAGGACGCTTGAGCCGTGGTCGCCCGCCACTACGCGCGTGCCTGACGGTGGCGTCCCGGTCACGGTCGCCGCCACTCCGACGAGATTCGCGTAGGATGACCCGGAGGCAAGGCTCATGAACGCCGCAACACCTCCAGGCGAGTGACAACTCACGCAATTCGTCGTGAAGATCGGCTGGACAGACCCGGAAAAGCTAACAGCCGTAGGAGTGGTGGTGGTTCCTCCCCCGGAATCTCCGCCGCCCCCGCAGGAAATGACGCCAATGGAAAGTAATGCGAGTGATAAAAGCCTGAAACCCTTTTTCATATGATCTCCTTTTTTAAAACCATATGTGCCCAATTACAAAAAAATCGTTCGATGTATCTCCCGGCTCTGAGTCCGTTACCCGGTACTGCGCGTTTATCTCGGTAAACGGCCAGGGATAAAAGTCCACTCCCGCGACGTATCTCTTTTGGTCCGCCTCTCCGGTCGACGCCTCCGGCGAATAGGTCTCATACCTGGCCTTCAGGTTAACGCCCTGCACGGCCTTCCAGTCGAGCTCGCTGAACGTGATGTCGGCGTCCTCGGTCGATACTGAGCCGCCCGAGGCCACGTCGTCATTTTTCCGGTCGAACTCGAAGAGGTACGTGAGCGTCTTGTACCGCAGGGCCCCGGCCGCGCCGTATGCGCTCCGCTCGGTCGAGCCTAATGTCGTCGCGTCGAGGTCGTTTATCCCGATATATGACAGAGACAAGTGGAGCCAGGTGCCGGCCCACCCGGCGGTCGCCGAATACCCGGTGGGGGTAAGCCCGCTCGACCCTGAGGGCGTGGTGTCAGAGTTAAAGTGCGAGGCGCGCGCGAAAAAGAGCGTCGGCTCGGCCCCTGCCTCTACGCCTGAGAAATACGCGTCACTCTGGGCTTGCGAAAGCTCGAGCTTAGTCCTTATGAAGGCCGTATGGTCGTCGAGCCTGAGGCCGTACGGCGGTATGAACCGCCCGAACTTCACATAGGCGTTGTACGGGAAGTTATCGACGAGCCCGAAGGCCTCCCTGACGGCCGGGTTCCCGGCGCGCTCAAGCCCGAATTGTGTAAAGAGCGAGACATGCTTCTGGACGCGGGCGTTCAGGTACAGATCCGCCTGCATCGGAAAGTACAGCGGGTCGACGTCCGTTGAGTCCCCGCGGATAGCCATGAACCTGAAGTCCCCGCCTATTGTCAGGAACCCGTTCTCCCTTATTGCCTCGATGTAGCGGGCGACATCATCCGGGATGTCCGTTACAAGGGAGAGCGACTTCGTCCCGTAGACGTACCCTGTCCCGTTCCGGAGCATCCCGCCAGAGGGGTTCACGTGACAGACATTGCAGGTGAGCCTGCACTTCCTCTCTGATATCTTATAGTTCTCCTCTATCCACTTGGGGTCTTTCCTGTCCGGCTCCTCGTGGCATGTGTCGCACCTCTCTGCCGCCTGCATGGCGATGAGCGGGGTGGCATAAGCCGCGTCCCACGCCGCAGCGATGAAAAGAAGCGGGAGGATTAAAAGGATTGCCATGGTGATTTTTTTCATAACAAAGCCTTTCTTTCTGGGGAAAACATATAAAACATATCGGAGCGGACTTTTTTTGTCAAATCCGGGGTCCTTTTTCGAAAGGCGCCCCATTCGGCCCGGCGGACGGGCGCCCGCGCAAACGAATAGAAGTTGCTTAAAACCCACATCCTTGATATAAAAATCAGGTCAGGGGGTCTACTTTAATGGCGACAAACGCTTTAAAAAACACCGCGCGCGCGTTGCGCGGCGCGAGCGGGTTTACGCTCATTGAGCTCCTCGTTGTCATAGCCATACTCGGGATACTCGCGGCGATAATCGCGCCCAAGGTCATAGGCAGGGCGGACGAGGCGAAGGTCACGGAGGCGAAGGTACAGATAAGGAACCTCGAGACCGCGCTCAAGATGTACAAGCTCGACAACGGCGCGTACCCCTCAACCGAACAGGGGATTGCCGCGCTCGTGGAAAAACCCGCGACAGGTATCGTCCCAAAGAACTGGCGGCAGGGCGGATACCTTGAGAAGAAAAAGGTCCCAACAGACCCGTGGGGAAACCAGTTCGTCTATGTATCGCCTGGCTTGAATGACGACTACGACATCATCTCATACGGGGCGGACGGCGCGAAAGGCGGGGAAAAATTCGATGCCGACATCGAGAGCTGGGACCTGGACTGACCCAAGGGCCGCGCGCTTCTTAAGCCCGAAGGGGCCGCATAGGCGGCTTGAGCGTGGGACGCCGGGGCTCACACTCATAGAGCTCGTCGTCGTCCTCGCCATACTCGGAGGCGCGCTCCTCATAGCATACCCCAGGCTCTCATCCCTGACGGACTTAAGGCTCGAAACCGAGGCGCGCAGGCTCTCCTCGCTCCTCCGTGAGCTTGAAAGGGAGTCATCGTCAAAGAGGCTCTACATCAAGGCCCGGGTCGTCCCTTCCAAAGGGACCATCTCGATTTCGTCTTCCAACGACGGGCTTGAATATTCCGATGAATCCGGCGGGTTCGAGTTAAGCGGCGGCGTGCTCTTGAGTTCCCTTACTGTCCAGGGGCTCGGGAAAACCGCCGGAGAGGTTGCCGTAGTCTTCCACCCCGCATCCGGCGGCCCTCCGATGGAATTCCTCCTCGAAGAGGGGGGCAGAAGGGCCTCTGTTAGCTACAACCCGTTTTCAGGCAAGGTGACGGTCAGGGCCGATGAATAAGCCGCGTACCCTTCACGGAGAGGACGGGTTCACGCTCCTTGAAGCGATTATATCGCTCGCCATACTCTCCGGCGTCATCGTAACGATCATCTATTCGATAAACTACAACCTCAAGGCCACGGAGCGCCTCAAAACCATATCTATTGCCACGAACCTCGCAAGGGAGTTCTTTCAGGAGATGGACACGTCCGGGGTCCCGGATATCCGCGAGGGCGCCTTCACAACGAGGCCTGGATACAGGTGGCGGCTCGACATGGAAGACATGTCCATTGAGGGCGTCAAGAAGCTCAAGCTCGACGTCACGTCCGGCGCAGAGGCCGTATCTGTCGAGACATACAGGCTTGATGAATAGCTGGAGCGAGGCCCGATGAGGCGCACGAGGCTCGAATACAGCGGAGTACGCGGAAGAGGCGGTTTTACCCTGATAGAGGTCCTCGTGGCCCTCGCCCTCGTCTCCGCGATAATCGCGGCGCTCTACGGGAGCTTCTTTTCAGTCCTCAAGGGGCGCGACTCAATAGGCGCGTCGTTAGAACGCTCCCGGGAGGTCGGCCGCTTCCTCGACGCGTTCTCGAAAGAGGCCTCCTCGGCCTTCTATAAAGACGGCAACAAGGCCTCTCTACTTAAGGGCGAGAACAAGGACTCCAGAGGGAGGCCAGCAAGCGCTCTCGTTTTTACTGCGTTCACGTACCCGGTCATGAGGGAGGGGGGGGCCGGCGGCGACCTCCTCGCGATAAGGTACTTTACGGAGACAGGCGAGGACGGGAAGATGACCTTATATAAAGAGGCGTGGGACGCGTACAGGGGGGACAGGCTCTCGATCAAACTCCCGGTCATCGAAGACATTGAGGGGTTCGAGGTGAGTTTCTTAAGCGGCAACGGCTGGGCAAAGGCCTGGGACACGTCCCTTGAAAAAAAACTCCCCGCCGCGATAAAGGCGGTCGTCTCCATAAAAGAGACCGGCGCTATCGCTGAGTACAGGGCGATCCCAAGGGTTGTGATAAGATAGGCTTGGCACAAATGCGCGGAGACAAGGGGTTCGCCCTCATACTGACGCTCCTTATTACCGCAATCCTCGTCGCGGTAATAGCCGAGGCCGTCTACTCGGTCCACTCGGGCGCGCTTAACGCGGCCTCGGCAAGGGATACCCTGCGGGGCGCAATCCTCGCGGACGGCGGCGCTGGGCTCGCCGGAAAGGCCCTGAAGGCGCTGAACGACGGGGAGGGGTATACTTACCTGTCCCCGGCCGACTCCGAGAGGGTTATACCCGCCGGGGACGGCGCGTTGATTGTCCGGGTCGAAGACGAACACTCGAAGCTCTCGCTCTCCATAGCATACAAGAACGGCGAGCTGAACGAGGGCCTCTACGGACCTTACGAGAGGCTCACAGACAGGCTCGGACTCGCGAAAGGACTCCCGGAGGCTCTCTCGGACTGGATAGACTCTGACGACGCCTCCAGAGCGCTCGGGGGAGAGACTAACGGCTGGTATGGAAGGCTCGACCCGCCGTATGAGGCCAAGAACGGCCCGTTGGATTCCGTTGACGAGCTGATGCTCGTAAAAGGCTACACGCCGTCAGTTATGAAAAGACTCTCCCCTTTCGTGACCGCGCACACCGACGGGCTCGTCAACATCAACACGGCACCGAAGGAAGTCTTGCGCGCCCTGTCCGACGAGATAACGGATGAGATGGCCGGGCGCGTCATCGCTCACAGGGAGCGTACGCCGTTCGCGGACACGGCGGAGATAAGGAAGGTCGTTGGCTTCGAAACGCTCGGTTTCAGCCTCCAGGGGAGGATTACCGTCAAGAGCGATATCTTCAGGATCATCTCGCGCGGCGAGTACGCTGAAGGCGCGCGGGAGGTGGAGTCCATAGTGGACGTAAGCTCCTCAAAGGTCCTCTACAGGAGGTCCAGATAAGATGGCGAAAACAGTCCTCGTAATCGAAGAAGGGATGACGTCCATAAGGGCCGCTGTCTTCTCGTCGCTCGATGAGTTGGCCTCTGTCACGGTCCCTGCAGGCGCAGACCCGTTGGCTTCTTTTGTGAAGGTCTTCGAGGCTCTCCGCCCCCGCTTCAGGTCGTTTTCAACGGTCATCGTCTCGCTCCCGCCCTCAGAGATACGGATGAGCTCCGTGAACGTCCCGATAACGGACAAACGAAAACTCGACGCGACCCTCGCCTTTGAGGCAAAGGACCTCTTTGCCGGGGATACGGAGGACCTCATACTCGAAGGGCTCCCCTTGGGAGAAGGACGCGCGCTCGTCGCGGCGACCGGCCTCGCCGCGGTAAAGGCGCGCGTAGCGGCCTTACGCGCGCTCGGCGTTGAGCCCTCATGGATAGGCTCGTCCCTCTTCTCAAAGGCCATAATACTCAATAAACTCACGAACGGCAGGGCCGCGCTCGTAGACGACAGGTCAATAACCGCTTCCGCCGGCGGGCGGCCCGTCTTCTTCAAGACGCTTAAACAAGCAGTAGACCTTAAGATGGCGCTCTTTGCCATGAAAGAGGACGGGATCGAACCTGACGAGTTCTATATTATGAATGACGCCTTCAGGGACGCGCTCGCCTCAAGCGGGAAGCCGCTTAAGCCTGTTGCCGGGATAACGGCGGACGCCTCTCTCCTTGCAATGGCCGAGCAGTACGGACAAGGCCTTAAAGACTCGATAAACTTTCTCCGCGACGAACTCCTTGAGTCCTCCGGTCCCTCGCCGGAAAGGCGGCAGATAAAAATTTCATTCGCGCTCCTTGCCGCCGTCGCCGTCCTCTGGGCCGGGTACTCGGCCTTGCGATACAGGTCCATGAGCCTGGAGGCGGCCTCCTTGCGGAGCGGGCTCCGGGAGTCATATTCCGAACTCTTCCCCGGCGAAACGAGGCTCGTTGACCCGTCTCGCCAGCTCCTTGGACGGTCAAAGTCCCTTAAAGATGAGGGCGGGATAATAAACGAGGGTGTGGACCTCACAGGTGCGCTCAAGGCCGTCGCAAAGGCGTCCGCAGGGCTCGACATACGCGTCCACGAGCTTAAGGCCGCCAATGGCAGGCTTACGGCGCGCGCCGAGGCGCCGTCATTCGAAAGGGCCGAGGCGTTCAGAAGCTCTCTTTCCGGAGACTTCTTCAACGGGGTCGCAATAACGGACCTTAAGGCCTCCGTTGCCGGCGGGGTTACTTTCAATTTTGACGCCTCCACAAAGGAGGAGAGATGACAGGCCTGTCGAAGATGGCTGGGATGGCAAGGCTTAAACCCCTCCACGTAAAGTTGGGGGCGGCCGTCATCGCCCTTCTTGTATTCATGGGACTCACCCTCGCTGTCAACGGTAAAACCGGGCAGAGGCTCAAGTCCCTTCAAAACGAAGCCGCCTCGTTCGATTCCGCCCGCGCCGAATACGAATCAATCCGCTCAACCCTTGAGCCCTATGAAAGGAAGCTCCTCGCCCCCGTAGCGTCCGCGTCAGAGGCCGTGCAGGAGGCCGCGTCAGAGGCCGGGATAAAAAAGAACCTTAGCGCCCTGAAGCCCTTTGCCGAGCCTGCCTCAAAGGGTTTCAGGAAGAGCGGGGTCGAGGTAAAGATAGAGGGGATAACGTTGAATGAGCTCTTAAACCTCATCTACCGTATGGAGAACCATGCGAACCTCCTCCTTGTAAAGGACTTCGCCTTAAAGACGCGCTTCGGGTCAGCGGGGCTTAACGACGTCACCCTGCAGGTCGTACTCGTGACAAAAGAGAATGGATAGGACAAGGCGCGCCGTTGCATACGCGGCGCTTTTTGCGGCAGGCGCCGCGCTCTCAGTTGTCGTCGCCTTCTATCTCGTGCCTGACAAGGCGTATGAGGGCTACATCAAAAACTCCGTCGAGGAGAAGACCTTGTACCGCGTCGAGGTCTTGAGGCTCCGAAAGACGCTCCCCTTCTCATTCAGGGCGTCATCAATCAGGCTATTAAGGAAAGACGGCGCATTGGTCGCGGAGATGGACAATTTAAATTTAAGCCCTGCCCTCTCATCGTTGCCGCGCTCCCTGGGCCTCTCGTTTTCAGGGACTATCGGGGCGGGCGACGTGGAAGGGCGCGCGGCCTTATGGCCGTCTGCGGAGCTTCTCATCAAGGCCGACGGCGTGGATGGGGGAAGCCTCCCGTTCATATCGTCCTCTGGCCTTGCGGAGGGCGGGGTATTTTCCGCGAACGCGCGGATAAGCAAATTTAAAGGGTGTCCGGAAGGGGAGATAGAGGCGCGCTCCGAGGGGCTCCGGCTTAAGGGCAGGCTCGACCCGCTCATCCTGTTCAGGGACGGGGTAAGTGTTGCGCTCCTTGCCGGGATTAAGGACTGCTCAACGAGGGTGCGGTCGCTCTCCGTTGAAGGCAAGGACCTCTCGGCGAGGGCATACGGGGACGCGCGCTTCATGGACGGTCAGAGTGAGATCGACCTCGTTGTAGAGCTTACGACAAGGGGCGCCTTGGGCGAGACAATGGGCCTTATGTTGAGTAGCTACAAAAAATCGGCTAATTACTTCACCATGCGCGTTAAGGGGCCTGTCTCAAGCCCGGCCCTTTCAGAGGCGGGGTCGAGATGATCAGGCGGGCCATAAAGGCCGTAAATATAATATTGGGGCTCTCTGTCATCGTCTGCCTCGCGCTCATAGCGCGCGAATCGGCGGTCCTCAAGATGAAACCCGCGGGCAAAGGCCGCGCGAAGGCCGTGGAGACCGCTCCTTCGCCGGCTCCGTCCGTATCCGTCTCCGACCTTGAGATGATAGCCGGGAGCGGCGCATTTGGCGCAAGCCCTTTCCTTCTTATCGAAACGGCCGGAAGGCCCGGAGGGGACGGAGCGGCGTTTGCGCCCTCCGACGTCGTCCTCGCGGGCACCGTAAGCGGGCCCTTTGGCGGAAGCTTCGCCGTCCTCCAGAAGAAAGGCGCGAAGAGGCAGGAACTCTTCGCCAAAGGAGAAAAGGCCTTTGACCTCGGCGTCATAACCGCGATAGAAGAGGACCGGGTCCTCGTGAACGCCGGGGGCCGGACGCTTACGCTCCTCATGCCGCACGAGATAAGGAGGGAGGCCCCTCCTTCTGGCCCAGGCGCGTCCGCCCAGGAAGCGCAAAATGGGCAGTCCCTGCCAGTCCAGAACGCCGTTACGCAGAGGTCCGGGAACGAATGGGTAATAGACCAGCGGGCGCTTCAGGGCGTCCTAGGGAACATGGGTAAGGTATTGACAGACGCGAGACTCCTGCCTTATAGTGACAATGGAAAAGTGGCCGGTTTCAAGCTCTCTGAAGTAAAGCCCGCCGGCGTATTCGGCGTCATGGGTCTTAAAAACGGCGACATACTCCTTAAAGTCAACGACTTCAATATAGACTCGCCTGAAAAAGGCGTCCAGCTCTTGAACGGCTTAAGGGGGGAGACGAGCGTCTCCCTCGACATCATCCGGGGCGGCGCCCCCCAAAAACTCAATTATCAGATAAGGTAACCGACACCCATGAGACCCGTTGGTAAGCCGTCGATAGCGAAACTCCTGACAATCGCCCTGATCCTTCCGGCCCTTGTCTTCCTCACCCTCTCCTCAGCGGAGGCGAGGGCTAAGGAGGCTACACACAAGACGGACAAGGTGCTCATCAACTTCGTCGACGTGGACCTCCCGACGGTCGCCAACTTCATAAGCAAGCTGACGGGCAGGAACTTCATATTCGACGAGGGGCTCTCGGGCAAGGTCACTATCGTCGCCCCATCGAAGCTCGACCCGGATGAGGCCTACGACCTATTCGTATCGGTCTTGAAGCTCAAGGGCTACACGATCATCAACACCGGCAGGGCCATGAAGATCGTCCCGTCGGCTGAGATAAGGCAGGGGCCGGTTGAGGTCTACGACCCGGCGCGCGCGGCAAGGGTTAACGAGTCCTATATCGCGCGCCTCGTCCCTCTCGCCCATGTCCAGGCGCAGGACATCCTTCCCGTACTCCAGCCCCTGGTCTCCAAGGAGGGCTACATATCGGCCTTCGGCAAGGGCAACTCGCTCCTTGTCGTCGATAACGCCCTCAATATCGAGAAGATACTCTCAATTGCGCGCCTCGCCGACACCGAGACCAAACGGAACGCCCCGGAGGTAATTTATCTTAAGAACGCGCACTCGGAGACCATCTCGCAGTCGCTCGCGCAGTACAGGACTGGCGCGAAGGCCAAGAAGGACTCCGCCCAGACAGAGGCCTCGGTAATAGCGGACAAGAGGCTTAACGCCATAATCCTCTTCGGGACAACTGAGGAGAACGAGGAGAACAGGAGGCTCATCGCCGTCCTCGACGTCCCCTCCCCCGAGGTCAACTCCAGGATAAACGTATATTACCTGGAGAACGCCGACTCTACCTCCGTCGCCAAGGTCCTCGAGGGGCTCATAAAGCAGCAGTCGCCGGCCCAGCCGGGGACTGAAACGAAGATCGCGGTCACGCCTGACAAGGACACAAACTCGGTCATCATAATGGCTACCCCGGAGGACTACCAGAACCTCGTCCAGGTGATAAAAAAGCTCGACAGGCGCCCGAAGCAGGTATTCGTCGAGGCGATGATAACCGAGGTCTCGATAAACAAGTCCCTTGAGCTCGGCACCAAGTGGAGGGCCTCCGGGACCTCGAGCGGGAACCCCGTCGTAATAGGAGGGGTCGGCACCATAGACTCGTCCTCGCTTACAGACATAGTAAGCGGCATGGCCGGTTTCTCGATAGGCGGGGTCGCTAACTTCCTGAGCGTACCGGTTACGCAGTCCGACGGGACCGTTACGGAGCTTTCGATACCCGGCTTCGCCGCGCTCTTCTCTCTCTCCGAGTTCAAGGACGCGATCGAGGTGCTGTCTACCCCGCACATCCTTACGAGCGACAACAAGGAGGCCGAGATAATCGTCGGAGAGAACGTGCCGTTCCTCTCCAAGCTCGAACGGGACTCGTCGTCTACAAGCGGGGACCTCCTGCAGTCGATAGAGAGAAAGGACATCGGAATAACCTTGCGCATAAAGCCGCAGATAAGCGAAGGGGACTATATAAGGCTCGACATATACCAGGAGATCTCCGCCCTCTCGTCCACCGCCCAGGAGGCCTCCGACATCATAACCACCAAACGCTCTGCAAAGACCTCAGTCGTCGTAAAGGACAGGCAGACGGTAGTCATAGGCGGCCTCATACAGGACCGGAAGACTAAGAACACCTCCAAGATGCCCTTCCTCGGCGATATCCCCATCATCGGCTGGCTGTTCAAGTCCGACGACTCCGAAAAGGAGAAGATAAACCTCCTCGTCTACATAACCCCCCGCATAATAAAAGACCTCGACGACCTCGACGCCGTCACGAAGGCCAAGAGGGACGAGTTCGGCGCCTCCTCTAAAGACCCGGACGAGAAAGAAGAAAAGGGTGAGAAGGAAGAGGCGCCGGTCAACTGACCTCTTCCCTGAAAACACGCGATGGAACCCCTCGACGGAGTCCCGTTCAAGGAACGGATAGAAGAAAAAGACGTTGACACGGCCTTCATCGGCAGGCTCCCGCTCGCCTTCGTCAAACGGAACCTCGTCTTCCCCTTAAGGGAATGCGATGGCCGCCTCCTCGTCGCCGTCACCGGACCCAGGGCCTTATACGCGCTCGATGAAATCGTGCGCGCCTGCGGGCTCCCCGTCTCCCCCGTAATCGTCCCGCGCGAAGCGCTCCTCGGCGCGATACACCGTTTTTACGAGAGGCTCTCGGGTTCCGCCGAAGAGGTCGTCGCTGGCCTGCAGGAGGAGAGCCTGGAGGCCATCGCGTCCAGTTTCGAGGAGCCGAAGGACCTCCTTGACCTGACCGACGAGGCCCCTGTCATAAAGCTCCTCAATTCGCTCCTCTTCCAGGCCGTAAAAGAGCGGGCGAGCGACATACACATAGAGCCGTTCGAAAAAGACGTGGACGTGAGGTTCAGAAGGGACGGGGTGCTCTCCACCGTCATCTCTCCACCGAAGGTCGTGCATGAGGCGCTCATATCGCGCGTTAAGATAATGTCGGGCCTCGACATCGCCGAAAGGCGGCTCCCCCAGGACGGGCGCATAAGGTTGCTTGTAGCCGGAAAGGACATTGACGTCAGGGTCTCGGTCGTCCCTACCTCTTTCGGCGAACGCGCGGTCTTAAGGCTCCTGGACAGGAAGACCGGGAGCTTAAGGCTCTTTGACCTCGGCCTCTCAACAAAACAGGCAGACACCCTGGAGAGGCTCCTTAACAGGAATAACGGCATAATATTATCTACCGGCCCCACAGGCTCCGGCAAGACCACCACACTATACGCCGCGCTGAACCGGATCAATACCGAAGCGCGGAACATAATCACGATTGAAGACCCGGTCGAATACCAGCTCCGGGGCGTCGGGCAAATTCAGGTAAATTCGAAGATCGGCCTCACCTTCGCTTCGGGCCTGCGCTCCATACTCAGGCAGGACC
Source organism: Deltaproteobacteria bacterium GWB2_55_19 (assembly GCA_001797465.1). Taxonomy (GTDB): domain Bacteria; phylum Desulfobacterota; class GWC2-55-46; order GWC2-55-46; family GWC2-55-46; genus GWB2-55-19. The sequence continues at coordinate 35,627 of MGPQ01000017.1, forward strand.
CGGACATCATCATGGTCGGAGAGATACGCGACATCGAGACGGCCGAGATGGCGATACAGGCGTCCCTTACGGGCCACCTGGTGCTATCCACCCTCCACACCAATAACGCGCCTTCCGCCGTCACGAGGCTAGTTGACATGGGGGTGCAGGCGTATCTCCTGTCTTCATCCCTCGCGTCAGTCATCGCACAGAGGCTCGTGCGAGTACTCTGTGATAAGTGCAAAAAGGAAGACGTGATAACAGACAAGGAGGCCGCGCTCTTTGCCGAGCCGCCAAAGAGCGTCTTCAAGCCCACTGGGTGCGACGCGTGCCTTAAGACAGGCTACTCTGGGCAGACCGGCATATTCGAATTCCTCGAGGTCGACAACGACCTCAAGACGCTTATACTCAGGAGCCCGGACTCAACGACCATCTCAGCCCACGCCGTCTCTAAAGGCATGAAAACATTAAGAGAGGACGGCCTCCTTAAGGCGGCCTCAGGCATGACAAGCCTCGAAGAGGTGATACGGGTGACAGAGGAGGAGTAGATAGGAACAGGTTCTGAAAAACCCGAAGTTTGTCCAGGTTGCTCAAAAAGCTCCAGATGCGAGGCGTCGAGGAGCGAGGAGGGAGGCGTACTCTTTTGTACGCCGCAGTGACGAGCGACGAAAACAACAAAGCAGATGGACTTTTTCAGCAGCCTGCAAATCACTATGCCAATATTCCATTACACAGCCTACACCGCCTCTGAAAAAGAGGTCCGGGGGTCCGTCGAGGCGGAGAGCGTCGCTGAGGCCGCTTCAGTGCTCAAGCGCGACGGGCTTTTCCCGAGGGAGATAGCCTTGCCCTCCGCTCGAAAGGGTTTCCGTAGAAAGAAGGTCTCCGTTAACGAACTCGCCTCTCTCACAAGGAGGCTCTCTACCCTCATCGGCGCCGGGTGCGCGCTCTTCGACGCGCTCCGGCTCTTATCCGATGAGGAGGAAAACGCCGAGATCAAGGCCGCGCTCATCAGTATCCGGGAGGAGATATCAGGAGGCTCGACGCTCTCAAGGGCGCTTGAGGCGCAGAAGGTTATCTTCCCGGAGCTATTTATAAGGACGGTTGAGGCCGGAGAGCACGGAGGCACGCTTGATAAGGTCCTCTTAAGGCTCTCTGACTTTCTCGATGCGCGCGGCAGGATAGAAGACAGGGTCCGCTCCGCGCTCCTGTATCCGGCGCTCATGGCCATCGTCGGCGCGCTCGTCCTCTCCTTCCTCTTCATATTCGTGATACCGAGGATAACGGCTATCTTCGAGGACTCCGGACAGTCGCTCCCGCTTATTACAAAGGCCTTGCTCTTCTTCGTAGGGGTGCTCACAGGCTGGTGGCACGCCCTCATCGCAATAGCCGCGCTTTTCTTCATATCGGCGCGCAGGTACTTGAGGACCTTGAATGGCAAAACGGCGCGGGACTCGTTTCTTCTGCGCGGACCTGTCATAGGCAGGCTCTACTTCAAGTTTCAGATGGCCTCGTTCGCGCGCACGCTCGGGTCGCTACTTTCAAGCGGCGTGCCGATAATAGGCGCGCTCAACATGACCTCAAAGGTGATCGGGAACACCGTAATCGAGACCGCGCTCTCAAAGGCGGTAAGGGACCTGACCGAAGGCTCTCCGTTATCCGTAAGCCTCAAGGCCTCGTCCGTCTTCCCGCCCACACTCGTCCACATGGTCACGACCGGAGAAAGGAGCGGAGAGCTCCCTGCCCTCCTCATAAAGACCGCCGACGCATACGAGAAGGAGTTCGAGTCCGGCGTGGCGAGGGCCTTAACGCTCATTGAGCCGATGATGGTGCTGGCCATGGGCGCAATAGTCGGCTTCATCGTGCTCGCGATACTGCTCCCGATATTCGAGCTCAACCAGGTCATACGGTAACCGGAAACCGCCAGCGTAAAAATAGTCTTAATGTAAGGGATGGGGATGGAAGGCCACGACCTCTCAAAACTAAGGTTGGAAAAACCCGTCGGAAGGGCGGGGCTGAAGAGACGGCGGAGGGGCGTCTGGGCGGCTGTAATAATCGCCGCCACAGTCATCGCCGCGCTCGCCCTGGGCGGGGTATTCAGCCCCTCTGTCGAGGTCAGCGCCTCGACCGTCTCTCTCGCCTATCCGTCTGAGGAGTTAACGCTCCTTAACGCCTCCGGCTACGTCGTAGCCCAGAGGAAGGCTTCGGTCGCGTCAAAGACTACCGGCAGGCTCGTCTGGATCGGCGTCGAGGAAGGGAGCGATGTTTTGAAAGGCGCGGTCATAGCGAGGCTTGAGAACGAGGACGTCGAGGCGGCAAAGGCAGGGGCCGTTGCCAACCTCGTGGTCGCGGAGCGCGGCCTCGACCAGGCAAAGGCCGAGCAAAAGGACGCCTCCCTTAATTTTGAGAGGAACAAGGCCCTCCTTGCCGAAGGCATAGTATCAAAGAGCGAATACGACGCGGGAGACGCGAGGTATAAAAAGGCGCATGCCTCGGTAGAGGCGGCAAAGGCCTCGATAAACGCGGCCAAGGCGGCCCTTAAGGCCGCGGACGTCTCTGTTGAGTATACGCTCATACGCGCGCCGTTCGACGCCGTGGTGCTCACAAAGAACGCCGACATCGGAGACATCATAACGCCTCTGGGGGCCGCGGCGAACGCCAAGGCCGCGGTAGTTACGATCGCCGATATGGATTCGCTCCAGGTCGAGGCCGATGTCTCGGAATCCAACATAGGGAAGGTCCTCTTAAGGCAACCCTGCGAAATAGAGCTCGACGCGCTTCCTGAGGCGCGCTTCAAGGGAGAGGTCCACATGATAGTCCCGACGGCCGAGAGGTCCAAGGCCTCTATCCTCGTCAAGGTGCGGTTCAGGGAAAAGGACGCGAGGATACTACCTGAGATGAGCGCGAAGGTCTCTTTCCTCTCCCGCGAGCTCAATGATGACGAGCGCGCTCCGCGCCTCGTCATCGACCCCTCGGCGATAGTCGCTGAAGGAGGAAAGAACATCGTCTTTGTCATAAGGGGCGACGGGACGGCCGCCGAGACAGAGGTCGCCTTAGGAGAAAAGATGGGCGCGGCGATCGAAGTAAAGTCCGGCCTCAAGGCCGGTGAAAAGGTCGTCCTCGCCCCGTCCAGGAGGCTTAAGGACGGGTCAAAAATAAAGGCGCTCGAAAAATAATGGGACCGGAAAACAACCCCATAGTAAGGGTGCGGGGCTTATACAAGTCTTACAGGAGGGGCGCGGAGGTCATCCAGGTCTTAAGCGGCATAGACCTCGACATCAACGAGGGCGAATTCATCGCGCTCATGGGCCCCTCCGGCTCCGGAAAGTCTACGCTCTTAAACCTCCTCGCCGGGATAGACAAGGCGGAGAGCGGCTCAATCGAGATAGGCGGCGTAGACATCACGAACCTCACCGAAACCGAGCTTGCCCTCTGGAGGGCCGCGCACGTCGGCTTCATCTTCCAGTTCTATAACCTCATACCCGTGCTGACGGCCTTTGAAAACGTTGAGCTCCCGTTGCTCTTGAAAGACCTCTCCAAGAAAGAGAGGCACAGCCACGCCGAGCTCGTCCTTGACCTCGTCGGGCTCTCAGACCGCCTCGACCACTACCCGGGGCAACTCTCCGGAGGCCAGCAACAGAGGGTCGCTATCGCCCGCGCGCTCGTAACAGACCCCACGATACTCGTCGCCGACGAGCCTACCGGAGACCTCGACAGGGCCTCGGCTGAGGAAGTCCTGGGCCTCATGGCGCGTCTGAACGAAGAGTTCAAAAAGGTCATCATCATGGTTACCCACGACCCCAGGGCCGCTGAAAAGGCCCATGTCATAAGGCGCCTTGAAAAGGGTTACCTTAATGATCGCGCTTAAGCTCCTCATAAGGAACGCCTTCCGCCACAAACTCCGTACGTACCTCACCATACTCGGCATGACCGTCGCGATACTCGCGTTCGGCCTCCTCAGGACCGTAGTCGACGCGTGGTACGCGGGTGTGGAGGCCTCTGCCGCGGACAGGTTGATCACCCGGAACTCCATCTCGCTCGTTTTTTCCCTTCCCATCTCGTACAAGGAGAAGATAAAGGCCGTAGATGGCGTAGAGGAAGTAGCCTCAGGCAACTGGTTCGCCGGCGTCTACATCAGCGAGAAGAACTTTTTCGCCAACTTCGCCGTCGAGCCCAGGACCTTTCTGGACGTTTACCCCGAATACATCCTCTCCCCAGGTGAAAAGACCGCGGTCCTGAAGGACAGGAAGGCGGCTGTAATAGGCGTTAAGCTCGCCGAGAGGTTCGGGTGGAAGGTCGGCGACCCGGTTACACTCCGGGGGACTATTTTTCCGGGCGACTGGGACTTCACCATCCGCGGCATATACCGGGGCCGGGCCCCTGATACGGACGAGTCCCAGTTCTTCTTCCACTGGGACTACCTGAACGAGAGGGTAAAGGAGACCGAACCCTTGCGGGCCGACCAGGCCGGGTTCTTTTTCATAAAGATAGCCGACCCGGACAGGGCCGCCGAAATTGCGGTAGAGATAGATTCCATCTTCAGGAACTCGCTCGCCGAGACGCTTACTGAAACCGAGCGCGCCTTCCAGATGGGCTTCGTATCCATGACAGAGGCTATAATGACGGCTATACAGCTCGTCTCCTTTGTCGTCATCGTCATCATAATGGCGGTCATGGCTAATACCATGGCGATGTCGGTTAGGGAGCGTATGGGCGAGTACGCGGTATTCAAGACCCTCGGCTTCGGCCCTTTATTCATAACCGCGCTCATTTTAGGCGAGTCCTTTGTAATAACGACAGCCGGGGGCGCGCTCGGCGTCCTCCTCACCTACCCGGCGGCAGGCTACTTTAAATCCGAGCTCGGAGAGTTCTTCCCGGTATTCATCGTAAAGACCTCAACGATATACATGGACATCGGGGCCGCGGTTATTGTCGCCGTTGTGGCGGCGGTAATCCCGTCATACAGGGCGGCTACCGTCTCTATCATCGACGCTCTCCGTAAAACCGGATAGGAGGGGCTCAATTGGCTATCCCCATTTATTACAGTTTAAGGTCGGCGCTGACGAGGAAGCTCACTACGGCGCTGACCGCCGCAGGCATGGCGCTCGTCGTCTTCGTCTTCGCCTCCATCTCCATGCTCGCCGAGGGGCTGGAGAGGACGCTTGTCGATACCGGGTCATACGACAACGTGGTCGCGTACAGGAAGGGCTCTACCTCCGAGATACAGAGCTCGGTGGCGCGCTCACAGGCCGCGGTCGTCGAGTCGCTCCCCGAGGTCGCGATAGGCCCTGACGGAAAGAAGTTCGCGGCCAGAGAAATCGTCGTGCTAATATCGCTTAAAAAACGCGGGACCGACAAGCCTTCGAACGTGATAATCCGGGGTGCCTCAGGGGAGTCCATGAATTTACGCCCGCAGGTGAGGCTTGTCTCAGGCAGGCTCCCGAGGCATGGCACGACGGAGATAATAGCCGGCACGTCGATCGCGAGGAGGTTCCAGGGCGCGGGCATAGGCGAGACGCTTGGGTTCGCCATGCGGGAATGGAAGGTCGTCGGGCTCTTCGACGCCGGGGCTACGGGGTTCAATTCCGAGATTTGGGGGGATTCCGAGGTCCTCATGCAGGCGTTCAGGAGGCCGGTCCACTCTGTCGTCGTCTTCAAGCTCAAGGACCCGGCCTCGTTCGACGCCATAAAGGCCGGGATAGAATCGGACCCGCGCCTCATGCTTGAAGTAAAACGCGAGACGAGATATTACGCGGACCAGTCAGAGGTGATGGCGAAGTTCCTCCGGGTCCTCGGGACGTCGCTGACAATCATCTTTTCCATCGGCGCGGTCATCGGCGCGATGATAACCATGTACTCGTCCGTCGCGAACAGGATAGGAGAGATAGGGACGCTTCGCGCGCTCGGGTTCGGCAGGGGCGCCATACTCACCGCCTTCCTCGCGGAATCGCTCACAATCGGCGTCATGGGAGGGGTAGCCGGGCTCGCGCTCGCCTCCTTCTTGCAGTTCTTTACGGTCTCGACGCTGAACTTTCAGACGTTTTCCGAGCTCGCCTTCACCTTCACGCTCACGCCGGAGATAGCGATTGAGGCGCTCCTCTCCGCCGTAGTCATGGGGCTCTCAGGCGGGCTCCTGCCGGCGATAAAGGCGTCGCGCATGAAGATAGTCGACGCTCTAAGGGCGGGGTGATAATGCCCTCAATTTGCAGACGCGACATGAATGGATTTTTTCACGTGAATAGGGTATATAGTATACCATGCGTTAAAATGCAATCTGATCCGCATCCCTATGCGCTTTAGACTGTGCATAAGGTCACAGATAAAATACCCGATTTTTGTTAAAATCATCTCGACCTCGCATAAAGTGACTCAGGTGCATGTGTGCCATGAAAAACCTTAAAATATATAAGATAATCGCTTTCTATTCGTTTGTGTTCTCCTGTTTGCTTGGCTGGCCGTCTATTTCCACCGGAGACACAATCACGTTATGCTGGACGCCTCCGACTCAGACGATGGACGGGTCCGCTCTCTCATCGATAGACGGGTACAGGTTCTATTCCATCCCATCGACCTCGGCATTAAACCCGTCAAACTTCACGCAGTTCAGCGACATACCGGCAACGAGCACGACAACGGGCATATGCGCGGGGGGCAAGACCTCCAATACGGACCCTGCCTATCTCCCCCTTTCCCCAGGGACTTATTATATTTCGGTCACCGCCTATTCAGCCGGCAAGGAAAGCCCTCTCTCACTCACTGTAACCAAGACCATAGTGGATTCGACGGCGCCGGTCATCTCCGGCGTGTATTCAACGGGCGTCACTCAGACCGGCGCGACCATAAGCTGGGCTACCGACGAGGCGTCCGACTCCCAGGCCGCGTACGGCACGACCACCGCGTACGGGAAGACCTCGGCCCTCGACTCCACGCTCTCCACCTCTCATACCAGGACGCTCTCCGGGCTCACACATTCGACCAAATACTACTACAAGGTGATGAGCAGGGACGCCGCGGGGAACCTGGGCGAGGATGGCGGCGGCTTCTATAACTTCACCACAGCGTCCTCCACAGATACCACGGCGCCAATCATCTCCAACATACTCGCCTCAGGCGCGACGGCGTCCACCGTAAATATCTCATGGCTGACAAACGAGGCCTCTACCTCCGAAGTTGAATACGGGGCGACGCAGTCGTACGGGACGACGACAAGCGACGCGACCCTGGTCACGAACCACTCAGTCACGCTCTCAGGGCTTTCAAACACAACCACGTATTACTTCAGGGTCAACTCAAGCGATTCCTCCGGCAACGCCGCCAGCAGCGCGAGCCGCACATTGAGGCTTTCAAACACTGCGCCTGCGATAAGCTCTTTCTACTCAAGTACCACAAGGACCCAGCCGGGCTATACGCTCTCCTTCTACGCCGCGGCGTCCGACCCCGACGGGGTCATCTCGAACTATGAATGGGACTTTGACGGGGACGGGGTCTACGACAGCGAGACAGGGTCGACGGCGAGCGCCAGCCACGCCTATGCGTCAGCCGGAACCTACGGCGCCAGGGTCCGCGTAACGGATAATTCAGGCGGCACCGCCGTATCGAGCGCGGTCACCGTCTATATCGAGACGGCCGCGACAAACCTGGCTCCGACCATACTTTCCTTTACGGCAACCCCGTCGTCGGGCGCACCCCCGCTTGCGGTGACATTCTCGGTCATCACCGATGAGGACAGCTACCTGACCTCCTACGAGTGGGACTTTGACGGCAACGGGACATTCGACGCCACCACTACATCGAGCCCGACGGCCTATACCTATGAGACCGCCGGCACATACAGCGCAAGGGTGCGCGTTACCGACGACTTTGACGCCACCGACTCGGCTGACACGGACGTGACGGTTACTTCGACCGTAAGCGTGGGGGCCTCAGCCGTTGCCGGAGGCGGCGGCTGTTTCATCGCCACAGCCGCCTTCGGGAGCCCGCTCGATCAGCATGTCGCGTCGCTCCGGGGTTTCAGAGACAGGTATCTCGTTAACAATCCGGCTGGGAGGGTATTCGTAAGCCTCTACTACTGGGCGTCGCCGCCGATAGCAGAGGTGATATCGAGGCATGAAGCGCTTAAAATGATAGTGCGGGCGGGCCTTGCTCCTGTCGTATACGCGGTCGAGCACCCGTACATGGCGGCCATCTTTTTGTCAACGCTCGTTGCGGCACTCCTGGCAATCCTCAGAAAAAAGGCATCCAGGGCCTGAAGCCCAAACTGCACCCCCAACACAAAAAAAAGGCCGGTCATCAAGACCGGCCCTCGTTAAAAAATGTTCTCCTTTTATTTCATCTCTTTCAGGGCCGCCCTCGCCTCGTCAGCCCCCGGATATTTGGCGTTAATCTCGAGCGACCTTGAAAGTTCTTGTCTCGCGAGCCTCTTGTCTCCCTTTCCCAGGTAAGCCATGCCGAGATGATACCGTATCTGTGGGTTATCCGGCGCCTTCTCAAGGCTCTCCCTCAATAGAGATACGGCCTTCAGGTACGCCTTTTTCTTGTAATATATCCAGCCGAGGGTATCCGATACATAAGGGTCTTCGGGTCTCTGCCCTTTGGCTGTCTCCGCGAGACTTAGGGCTACGTCGATGTTGCCGTTGTTCTCACAGTATAGCCACGCGAGGTTATTGAGGGCGGGCGCGAACCTGGGGTTTATCTCAAGGACCTTCTTGTAATGGGCCTCCGCCTCCTTTGAGTCCCCCTGCTTTTCGTAAAGGACCCCGAGCATCATGTGCGGCGCAGACTGCCTGGGGTCTTTCCGTATGGCCTCGTTGTACCGCCTTATCGCCTCCTCAAACGAGCCCCTGCCGTAATACAGGTTTCCAAGGTCAAAGTACGCCTGAGGGATATCGTCCTTTATCTCGATCGCCTTCTTGAAGGCCGCCTCGGCCTCGTCCAGGTTCCTTGAGAGCATATGTATCCTCCCGAGGAGGAGCGGGTAGGCCGGGTTGTCGGGGTACTTGCCCATGTAGTCGATTACGCGCCCTATGGCCTTTTTTCCCTCTTTTCGCGAAATCTCCAGTGAGACGATCAAAGCGAGCGCCTCCGGCTGTCCAGGCTCTATCGCGAGGGATTTTTCAAGTTCCGCGACAGCCCTTTTCCAGTCGCCCTGCATCTGGTAGACGAGGGCGAGCCTTGAATAGCCTCGAGGGTCTTTTGGCGCAACCCTTACGATGTTATCGAAAAACCCCTTCGCCTCCCGGGGCTTCCGGAGCCTTAAGCTTATGTCGCCGGCGATGAGGTTCGCCGCCGGGTTCCGCCTGTTCTTTTCGAGCACCTTCGCGGTCTCTTCCATCGCGAGCTTCAAATCCCCCAACGCCATCAGGTGGGCCGCAAGCGCGAGCCTTGCGCCGTCAAACCCGGGGAATAGCTTTATCGCCTCGCTGAACTCCGACCTGGCGGACTCCGGGTTCCCCGTAGCCTCGTGGGCAAGGCCGAGGTAATAGCGGCCGAACGGGGAAGCGGGCTCCGCCTTGACAAACTGCTTAAGGTCCTCTGCCGCTTCCGTCGCCTTCTTTTCCTTGAGGCGCAGACGCCCCCTCAGGTAGAGCCCGTGTGGGTCGTTCTGGTTTTTGCCGAGAATCCCGTCTATCTGCTCGGAGGCGTCTTTTACGTTGTTCGTGTCGAGGAGGAGCTCGGCGAGTGCCTTTCGGAGCGCCGCGCCCTCGGTTATCTTTTCTATGCCCGCCTTATATACCTTTATGGCCTCTTCAGGCCTTCCTACCGACAGATGGAACTTGGCGAGCATCATATAAGGCTCTGGCCTCTCCGGGGTCAATTCCACCATGGCCATGAGGGTCTTTTCGGCAAGCTCCGTCCTCTTTGTCCTCATATACAGGTTCGCGAGCGCAACGAGCGGGGCCGGGCTCTTCGGTTGAGCCTCGGCGGCCTTTTTAATCTCTCCCTCAGCCTCCGCTATCCTGCCCTGGAATACGTATATGTTCGAGAGCTGGAGGCGCGCGTCAACTGAGTCGGGCTTGAGAACTATCGCCTGCCTGAGCCGCCCCTCAGCCGATTTAAAGTCGCCATTCGCCAGGTGAATGCCAGCCGCCGCCATGTGGACCTTCAGATTTTCCGGATCGGCCTTCAACGCCTCATTGATGACCTGAAGAGCCCTTGAAAAATTCTTCTGTCCCGCAAGCGCGGCCGCCAGCAACACCCGGGCGTCTGTATTGCCCGGGGCCTTGACAAGGACATCTTCAGCCTTTTTTCTGGCGTTGACGAAGTCCCTGGAGAGGACTAACAGCTCGCCCATCTTAAGTTGGGCGTCCACAAGGTCCGGCCTTAATTCCGTTGCCTGGGCTAATTCCCTGAAGGCGTTCTGCAAGCCCGCCGCCCCGCCCATCCCCAGATACGCGAGGCCGAGATTATAGTGTCCCAAGGCATTCATTTTATCTGTCTGGACGGCGTTTTTAAACTCTATCGAGGCCTCCTTGAAGTTCGAGGCCTTGAGGTACTCCTGCCCCTTGGACATGTGCGTCTCGAACTTCTTCTCCGGACTCTGGCCACACCCCAGGAAAAACGGCAAGAAAAACAACAGCGGGATGATCACCTTAAAAGACTTCAAAATTCTAATTCGCATACCGCCCCTTATCAGTATTAGCCGGAAGTAAGTTTGATTCTATGTAAGTATCCATTAAAAGTCAATTTGGAATTCACCGGCCGTTGCCGACAGGGGCCGTAAATCGGGTGTCCATTTCCTTTACACAACGCATATCGTCAAAAACGATGTAACATCTCGAAATTAATAGATAAATAGGCCCCATGCCGGCTTAGCCCACCTGCGGAGCCATTAACTGTTCATTTTTTTTACAATATATATATGGCACAGAACAATTCAAGGCATGGAGAGGCACTTGAAAAACCTTATAAATTGCATAGTTACAAAAATAGGACATTCATACTGGGCACTGGCACTATATTTGCAATATACAAAAGTGGAGGCAAACTTATGACTAAAATTGGCCGTTATTTGAAAATTATCGCAATAGGCGCAGTTGCCGCCATTTTCCTGTCTCTGACAGGCACAAACAGTTACGCCATCCCTACCCTGCAACTCGATATATCGGACGGCACGTATGAATACGATACGAGCACAATAATAACCTCAAGCGATAGCTTCACTCTCTACGCGTATCTCATAGAAAACTGCAAAAACAGCCTGAGCGACACCTACTATATCTCGGTCGCGCTTATACCCGCGACCAGCACAAGCCAGGACCTTGGGACCCTCATTATAAATGGTATGACGGTTGATGTCACTTCAGACATGACATACGGCATACCGCCGCTTGAGGATATCGCGTCCCTGCAGGGATGGGACAAGGGAGACCTCCCGAAGCACGGGATATACCCGACTTATTTCTACGAATACGAGTTCAGCTTCTCGTCCTTGAACGAGATAAGCGCCTATAACACACAGGACAGGGCGATCGACGAGACCCCGATAGACCTTACCATCAACTCCTCGGGCGACATGTTCTATGCCGCGTTTACGATCGACACGTCTTCGCTCGACGCCGAGTACAGCGTACACTTCGACCTTTACAATACAGCGCTTAAGTCCGGCGGAGACATTGACGTAACGCAGTTCGCCCCGTTCTCGCACGATGCGGAGACAACGCATTCAGTGCCGGAGCCCGGGACACTGTTGCTTTTGTCATCCGGCCTTTTAGGGCTTGCGGCGCTCAGACGGACAAGGAATATTCGCGGCGGCAAAATCGATTAACCGGCCCCGCACAAGCCGGGGATAGGATAAAAAGTGCTAGTCAACACTTGTCCGAGATGCGAGAACAAATTCTATACCGCCGTCACCTGCGCGGACATAAATTGCCCGTACTGCGGGTTCCTCGTCAAATGCACGGAGCATGAGGCGAGAGGCTCGGAGAGGCATTCCATACAAAAGATATGCGCCCTCTTCGAGAGCGGAGAGCAGGTATTCGCGCACACAACCGACATATCAGAGTCAGGCGTAGGCATCACCATGGAACATGAATTCCCTTTCTACACAGGCGCCATAGTCAACGTCAAGATAGACTTCTTTGACATAGAATCCGACGCGCAGGTCGTCTGGGTAAAAAAGTCCGGGCCCACGCTCGCCAAGGCCGGCCTCAAGTTTCGCCGGGCATGATAAATACAACCATTAAGACCCTCTCATCTTATTTGCGCGACGCCCGCACAGAGCCGTAACCCGGATTCCCGCGTCAAGCCGCGATACCCCCTATCCCATATATAATGATTACCCTGTATACGCCGATTATCTGAAATTAAAAAAACAGAAAGCCCCTTGTCGCCAAGGGGCTTTCTGTTTTTAGCAGGCTTTTGTACTTACGCCCTTTTTCTCTTAAGCCATAACCCAGCCCCCAGGATGCCGCTACCCAGGAGTAATATCATGGAAGGCTCGGGGACAGGGGCGATCCCGTCGTTGCCGTAGTTTATGAAGTTCAGCGCATACTCGTTGGTGCTGACCACTGTGCTAAAAGGCAGGTTCCAGACGATATTCAGGTTATAATAGTAGGCCCCTGAGTCGCCTGGTAACTGAGGCGCGCCTATGGTCACGGGGTTGTTGAAGCTCATCGTCACGCTGTAATCGGCGGACGCCTCGTCCCCTGAAAGGGTATAATACCTTGTGCCGTCGTAGAGCGCAAAATCGATTATGTCCCCGTTGTTGAAGTACCTGGCATCGACCGAGCTCAAGGCCTGGAAGGACAGGCCTGAGTTGAGAAAATATCCGTAGGTATAGGGGGCTGTGTTCCCTGAGCTGAGAAGCCTTACCGTAAGGTTCGCGTCAGTGTCTCCATCCACCATCACCACTTCGGTGCCGCCCATTGTAAGCGCCGAGGCGGACCCCGGGTATAGCGCCACCGCAGAGACACAGAAGGCGGAGACGACGAGAAGAGCGTTATTCCTTTTATTTGCCATGAATTTCAATCCCGCTTTTTAAGGTTTTTTTACTATTAAAAGGCTGAAAAGCCTAAGCGGTCCGCTTTCTCCGGAGCATTAACCCGGCGCTTACAAGACCGGCGCCAAGGAGCAACAGCGTCGAGGGCTCCGGCACTGGGGCTATCCCGTCATTTCCGTTTACCGAGTTCATCGTCGTCTCATTTGTGTTTACAGTAGAGGACTGGTCCCCGGTAATGTTCCAGGTGATGTTCAGATTGAGATAATAGCCTCCACTCCAGCCAACCGGCTGTTCCGAAGGGCCTGAGACGGGGCTGTCGAACGTCATAAGAACGGACCCTCCGAGCTCGGAGGCCCTGAGGTAATTCAACCCGTCATAGAGGGCAAAATCCACGATATCCCCTCCGTTAAAGGTGGTGAAATCCACAGGGCTCAAAATATTGAAAACCGCGCTTGAATTGAGGTAGTAACCGTATAAATAAGTCTCCGTGCCTCCCATGCTGAGGATGTCTACGGTTGTCCCTCCGTCCTGGTTTCCGTCTATGATAATCACCTTTGTGCCGCCTGTACTTAACGCCCATACAGGCTGAGGAACAAAGGCCACAATTGCCATAATGCCCATAGTCCCTGCCATGACAGGGAGGAACCCCTTGATCATCGTCATACGACCTTTCTTTATCTGTTTATCCATGATGTTTAATAATGCAAAAAATGTGCCTTTACCATACAGGCACCCAACCCTGCCATTTTTATATGTTTTTTTGATGCGTAACATCCCTGTCGTGCAAATAGTGTAAAAAGAATGGACAGTAAAGAGGCACTATTCTCAAAGACTGCGAAGCGATAACCAAAACACCATGTTTTTCAGCTGATTAAAAGACCTGTCCCAAAAACTATCTGTAAAGAAAATTGACAGTTTCGAAATAAATACGCGCATGAATAAACACGGGTTGAGGACGGATATCAGGGCAAGACAACGACGAGGAGACGGGAAAGGGGTTTTTGAATCGTCTTACGATACAATTCAACAGGCCCGCCCCTATCCTGAAAAAAAAGGGGGCTGGCCTGTATCAGCCTTTGGTTAACGGTTCGTATAATTTTCCATGTACCACCTGACGGTCCTCTCGGTCCCTGCGTTGATGTCAAACGAGGGCTCATAGGAAAGGAGTTTTCTCGCGCTCGTTATATCGGCGTGTGAATGTTTAACGTCCCCTTTTCTCCCAGGGGCGTAGAGGGGCTCTATATCCTCCTTGCCGGCCCACTTCCGTATCTTCCTGAAGAGATCGTTTATGGTGGTCCTGCCGCCGTAGCCGATATTGTACGCGCCCCCGGCGGCGTCAGGCGCGAAGCACGCCTTTATGTTGGCCTGAAGACAGTCCTCCACGAAGGTAAAGTCCCTGCTCTGCTCGCCGTCGCCGAATATCGTCGGCCTCTCGTTCTTCATGACTGCGGTTATGAACCTCGGTATGACGGCCGCGTACTGGGAGTTCGGGTCCTGCCTCTTGCCGTAGATATTGAAGTACCTGAGCGCCACGGTGGGGAGCCCGTAGACCCTGTGGAACACCTTGCAGTAGTACTCCCCTGAGAGCTTGGATACCGCGTAAGGCGACTGCGGGGTCGGGAACATGTCCTCGCGCTTGGGGAGAGTAGGCGTGTCTCCGTAGACTGAGGACGATGAGGCGCAGACGACCCTTTTTACCTTCTCGTCCCTGGCGGCTGTGAGCACGTTCAAGGTCCCCGTCACGTTCACTTCGTGGGTCGTCAAGGGGTCCTCGACCGAGCGCGGCACGGAGCCGAGCGCCGCAAGGTGTATGACATAGTCAACGCCCTTGACGGCCTTCGCCACATCCGCCTTGTCCCTTATGTCCCCCTTCATTAACTCCAGGGGTCCGAGGAGGCCGGCGATGTTCTCCTCCTTGCCCGTGGCGAGGTTATCGAGCACCCGTACGGCATGCCCCTCGTTTAACAGCCTTTCACTTAAGTTGGAACCGATGAAGCCGGCCCCTCCGGTAACGAGGAATAGCATCTATAAACTCCTTTTCATGTCTTTACGATCTTCCTGCTTTTTATGCCGGCGGTTGCGTTCCTTGTATCCACTACAAGCGCGCTCTCGCTGACTATCTTCCTGTAATCGTAGCACGTGTGGTCGGTCGCTATAAGGACGCAGTCATAGTCCTTGAGGCCTTTCAGGGGGACCGAGCGCATCCTGAAGGACTTCCTGTGGCTTACGGCGAGCGGTATGAACGGGTCGTTGAACTTTACGGACGCCCCCTTCTCCTTAAGTATCCTTATAAGCTCCAGTGACGGGGACTCGCGGAGGTCGTCGACGTTCTTTTTATACGCGACGCCGAGGACGAGAACCTTCGCCCCCTTCATGCTCTTGCCCCTGTCGTTCAGCGCCTCCATGACCCTGTTGATCACATAATAGGGCATGTTGGAGTTTATCTCGCCGGCAAGCTCGATGAACCTCGTGGAAAAATCGAACTCGCGCGCCTTCCATGTAAGGTAAAAGGGGTCTATCGGTATGCAGTGGCCGCCGAGCCCCGGGCCTGGATAAAACGCCTGGAACCCGAACGGCTTGGTCTTGGAGGCCTCTATCACCTCCCAGATGTCCATGCCCATCCTGTCGCAGAGCATCTTGAGCTCGTTAACGAGCGCGATGTTCACGGACCTGTATATGTTCTCAAGGAGCTTCGTCATCTCGGCGACCCTCGTACTCGACACCTCGACCACCCTGTCTACTATGTTGGAATACAGCGCAGAGCCGAGCCTCGCGCACTTCTTTGTGATGCCACCCACGACCTTCGGGGTGGTCTTTATAGAGAAATCCACCCTGCCAGGGTCTTCCCTCTCGGGCGAGAATACGAGAAAGAAGTCCTCTCCCGCCTTAAGCCCCCTTGCCTTGAACATGGGGAGGAGAAGCTCGTCGGTAGTGCCGGGATAGGTCGTGGACTCAAGGGAGATAAGCTGTCCGGGCCTTAAGTGTTTAGCTATCTCTTTGCCGGTATTCTCCACATATGAAAGGTCCGGCTCCCTTTTGTCGGAAAGGGGCGTCGGCACGCAGATTATCACCGCATCCATCCCCTTGAGCTCGGACATGTCGCATGTCGCCGAGAACCGCGGCCTCGGCCCCCTGGTGAATAACGCGATCTTCTCCGAGGGGATGTGCTTTATGTAGGACTTCCCTTTCTTAAGGTGCTTAATCTTCTCGGGGTCGACGTCGAACCCCTTGACCTCGAACCCCTCCTCGCAGAACCTCAATACTATCGGTAACCCGACGTACCCGAGCCCTACTATCCCGATCCTTGCCTTCTTGTCGCCGAGGGACTTTAAAAGAGAGTTAAAATGTCCTGACATCCTGTTGGGCTCCTTCAATCGTTTTTTGCCTTGAGACCATGCTTTTTGATAAGGTGATGGAGCGTCGGCCTCGTCAGCCCGAGGTCCTCGGCGGCCTTGCTTATGTTCCCGCTGTGTTTGGCGATGGCGTTGCTTATTATCTTTACCTCCATATTCCTTCTCGCGGTCTTCATATCGAGGACCTCCCCGGCGTAACCTGGCTCCAACCCGAGGTCCGCGGCGGTAACCGCCTGCCCCTCGGCGAGAGTGACGGCCCTTCTGATCCTGTTCTCGAGCTCTCTCACGTTCCCCGGCCACTCGTAATTACTTATCGCGGAGACGGCCTCATCACTTAAATATTTGGGGGCCGGCCCAGGCGCGGCGAACCTTTTAAGGAAAGCCCGCGCCAGGATCCCGATATCCTCCCCCCTTTCCCTTAAAGGAGGCACCTCTACGCTTACGACGGCTATCCTGAAAAAGAGGTCTTCCCTGAAACACCCCTCTTTTACAAGTTTTTTCAGGTCCTTGTTAGTCGCCGCCATGACCCTTAAGTCTACGTCTATGGCAGACCTCCCGCCGACCCGCTCTATCTTATGGTCCTGAAGGAAGCGCAGGAGCTTGACCTGGAGCCCGAGCGGCAGTTCGCCTATCTCATCAAGGAAGAGCGTCCCGCCCCTGGCGAGCTCGATCCTGCCGGCCCTCTGGGCGTGGGCCCCGGTAAAGGCCCCCTTCTCATGGCCGAAGAGCTCGCTCTCCATAAGGTTCTCAGGTATGGCGCCGCAGTTTATCGGTATAAACGGGCCGTCCTTCCTGATGCTGTTATCGTGTATTCCCCTTGCGACAAGCTCCTTGCCGGTGCCGGACTCTCCGGTTATGAGCACCGGGACATCCGTCGTCGAGACCTTCCTCGCTATCGTGAAGACCTCCTGCATGCATGGGCTACCGCCTATTATCTCCCCAAAAGAGCTCGCGCCGAGCTGTTTCTGGAGCTCCCTGTATTCGGATTCAAGCGTGTAGACGTAGTGCGACCTCTTCAGTATCGCCTTGAGCTCCTCGATGTCTATCGGTTTTGAAAAGAAGTCGGAGGCCCCCCTGGATATGGCCTTAAGCGCGGAAGATTTGTCCGAGTTTCCGCTTACGACGAGCACCTTGGCGAGCGGGTTCGCCTGCAGGATAAGCTCAAGGAGCCTGAGCCCCTCGCTGGAATCCTCAGGGTGGGGCGGCAGGCCGAGATCGAGCGTTACGAGCTCGGGGGAGCCGGCGCCAAGCGCCTTCATAGCCTCTTCGGCAGAACCGGCGAGGGAGACTTCATAGTCCCGGGCGAGCGCCCACTTCATCTGGGTCCTTATCGACTCCTCATCGTCTACTACGAGTATTCTGGGTTTTGCCATAGGTCGTCTTTATTCGGCAGTCATTAACTAGCTTAAAATTTTTTCCCTTTAAGGCTTTTCAGATGTTTCTCCGCGAGGAAAAAATAATTTATGCTTCTGTCTCCGGCAACCCTGGGCTTCAAATTGTTGCCATCGAATAAATAGGGCGAATATCCGTATTTTGACAATTGAAAAAAAATCCTCGCCGCCGACGAATCTCCTTCGTCGGGGTTGCCTGAAATTTCTATCAGCAAGGCAGGCATATGATCGCTTAACAACCGAAGGCCTCCATTTATGGCGCTCAATTCATGGCCTTCGACATCGATTTTAATAAAACCGACCGTGCCGCCGAGGGTTGGCAGAAGTGAATCAAGGGTCATCATCTTAACATCAATATGCCTGCCGGATTTACCCTCAGATGTTGAATCCACCAGATGAGCCTGATAAAAATTCTCTCCGCCGGATGCGTACTTCGGGATTTCCATGCGTGCGGAACAGTTTTTGTCTGAAATGCCATAGTTAAACAAATTAACGTTGCCTGCCTTCAAACTGCTCATATTACTTGACAATACCTTATAAGTAACCCCTATTGGCTCAAAACTATATACTTTTCCTTTCTCTCCGACAAACCTGGACAGGAATAGAGTAAATAACCCGATATTGGCCCCAATATCGATTGCCGTATCTCCTGCGGCTACCAAACATTTTACTATTTTTAAATCCGGCTCATCGTCTTCCGATGCCGTCTTTAAAAAACGCCTGTAATGAATTTTTTTTAAAGGCAAAAGAATCGTCTCAGGTAACATGCTTACTACCAGAGATTTTAGGATCCCCATAATTCTCCCTTCAAGTCAAAATTTACGCGCATCATAAAACCATTCGGCATCAGGGTCCCGTCATTAGAGGGAAACTGACGGTGAAAACAGTCCCGCCTCCACGGCTATCGACCTCTATGGTCCCGCCCTGAGCCTCCACCAGGTGCTTGCACTGGAAGAGCCCGATTCCGAAGCCGTTCTTTTTTGTGGTCTTGAAGGGTTTGAAGAGGTCCTTTTCGATAAACTCTCTTGGTATCCCGGGGCCGTCGTCGGCGACAGAGATGCATGCCCTGCCGTTTTCACGGTAGGCGCGAACCTTAATGCTCCCGGTGTCTTCGATGGCCTCATACGCGTTCATGAGGAGGTTCAATACTACCATTTCCACGGCCTCCGGGTCAACGTTCGCAACCGCCGCGCCGTCCGTCTCTTTCGCCACCGTCACGTCCTTCATGTCTGTCAGCGCCATCTTCTGCAACGCCCTCCCGGCCGCCTCGCCGAGGTCCGCCCTCTCACTGCTGAGCTCAGGCCTCGCCCCCGGTCTTTCAGCGACCGTCGAGAGCTTCTCTATGAGCTTTTTCATCCTTGTAACTGTGCCGTCTATCGTCCTTATGGCGTCCTTTTGAAACTCCGTATTACCCATGTTGTACTCCGCGTTCTGGCTAACGAGAGAAAGCGAGTTCGTGAGGTTCTTAAGGTCATGCATTATAAACGTGGACATCCGGCTGAACATCTCGATCTCCTTCATGTCGAGTATGTCTTCAGCGAGCCTCGTGTTCTTTATCTGGACCGCGGCCTGGGTGGTTACGGCCTTAAGGAGGTCGAAGTCGTCCTGCCGGTAGCGCTCGCCGGACATATCCGGGCCCTGGAGGATGAAGCCTATTACCTCCCTGTCCACAACAAGCGGGGCGCAGACCGTTGCGTTGACGGCCCTCACAAGGCCGTCGGTCCAGTCCCCATACGCCTCATCAAGGAGGAACGGGCCTGAGGCGGGATGTTCGTTGATGAGCTTAAGGACGGGGTGTGACGGGGCGATCACGCGAAACCGATCCTCCACGTCCGACCTCGACACAAAGCACCTCGACGAGGGCTCGAATACCCAGAGAAATACCTTCGCGCCCATGGTCTCCGAGACCATCTCCGCCAAAGTGCTCTCGATCTCGGCGACCGTCACCTTCGAGCTTATCCTGTCTATCGCCTCCATCCACTTGTCCCTGAACTCGTACTTGTGCTTGTAGAAGTGCCTGTTTATGAAGAGCTGGACTTTTCTCCGGAGCTTCGCGGTGAAAAGGAGTATGACAAGGACGAGAAAGGCGATGAATACCAGGGGGGTGGTGAAAAACTCATTGAACGGGACGTTAAAGTACCTGGCCCCGTAGACCACAACCCCTGTGGCCAAAAGATAGAGCCCGACTGCGAGTATGGTGACAGAGTTGTATACCACGTACCTGGAGATGAATATGTCGACATCCAGGAGCCTGTGCCTGACTATAAAGACCGTCATCATCAGGGTTGAAATCAATATGACGGCGGACGTCACCGGGAGATTCTGAAGGCTTATCGCCGAAAAGAGTACCGCCTTGCTGGAGAGGTATATGAAAAAGGCGAGTATCGAGCCGACGCCGAAGACGACATATTTTATCTGCCACCTCCTGGCGCCGGTGGAGGAGCGCAACGTGTTCTCGAGCTGGACAAGCGGGAGCATGAGGCCGAGTATGAGGTAGATGAAAAAGTACCGGCCCACGGTGCTGCTTACGAATATCAGCCTCTCGGAAAAGGCACGTTCGCCGGATACCTCGAACCAGGGCTGGAGCTCCCAGATACCCCGCGAAAAAACCCAGAATATGAAAAACGCTGAGACGCACGAGAGGAGCGCGAGGACCGGGAACCATCTCGAGAGCATCTCTTTGTGGTTAGCCCTTGCAAAGACCAGGGAGAAAAAGAGCCATACCGGCGG
>MGPQ01000017.1:56038-105241 GCA_001797465.1 Deltaproteobacteria bacterium GWB2_55_19
CCTGCCTCAAGCAAGGCGAGAGCGCCCATACCGAGCGCAAAGGCGATGTTCGAAGCATGCCTGGGGTTCCGGGACAGGGTGAAGGCGCCGAGCGCCAGGCATACGACCGAGGCTATTATTGTCAGTATCATCATGTATTCAACCGCTTACGCAGGATTCCCCGCCCAGCGCGACGGACAGGGGCTTAAAAAATATAGTGTGACTCTAATCACTTGAAGGCATCCCTGGTCCCTGATAACCTTAAAGAGTAATGACCATCCGCCCGTTCAACAAAGTCACGCCCTTCTTTTATGGTCTTTTTGCTATTTTAATAATCAGGCGATTCTGTTAAAATACGTACAGTTTTGTCCCTTACGCATTATACCGTTAACCTAAACCGCGGGGTGATGGAAGATATGAAAGGTGCTATCCGTTTAACAGCAGTTTTTTTTGCGCTATCCGCGCTTGCTTCTCCGGAGGCGTTTGCCCAGCCAAGCGTAACGACGTTAAGCGGCACGATTGCCAGCGGCCAGGCGCTCACCATAATCGGGGCCGGATTCGGCGCAAAGACGCAGGTACAGCCGGTATCGTGGGACGATTTCGACGGCGGGACAAACAGCTCGACCCTGGGCGCTCCCGTAATCGGAGATACCTGGACATTCCACAATCTGGCTACAAGCTCTCCGGTAAGCGCCTCGTACAGCAATGCGCTTTTGCGGACAAACAGCTCGCTTTCCGCCAAGTGTTCGATGTCGGCGAGCAATGGCCAGAGCGTCTGCTCATTCGGATGGACCGGCCACAGCCATTCTCAATTGTATTTTACATACTGGCGTTATAATACACCCTCCGGCACGGTGACGAGAAACCACAAGCAGTTTTATGTCTTCGGGAACAGCTCAAGCGATCTGCCGCAGGTGCTCCTGGCCTCAATCCCGTGCGCCGACCCGACATGGCAGGTCTACGACAACCAGGACGAGAACGAGTACAACACCGCCGGATGGACCTTCGACAACACCAACGACTTGTGGCAGAGGTGGGAGGTATTAGTCAAATTAAACGAGCCGTACACGTCAAGCAACGGGGTTTTCCAGGTCTGGAAAGACGGCGTTTTAGGCGTCGATGTTTCCACGATGAAGATACGCGACACAGACAATTTATTCGACGATTTCAGGCTCGGGAACATGCACGCCCATGACGCCCTGGGGCAATGCGCCGCCGGAGGCGATAACGTAGTCTACTTCGACGACCTCTATATCGATACAACGCCTCAGAGGGTGGAGATAAGCGACTCGCCTACCTGGGCGTCAAGCACCCATCGGGAGATCCAGCTGTTGACGTCCTGGTCAGACACTTCGGTTACGGTCACCCTCCGGAACGGCGCTTTTTCGACCCTTAATAATCTCTATCTGTATGTTGTCGATGCGAATGGAGACGCGAACTCAGAGGGACACCTTTTGTGCACCGGTTGCCCCGCCGCCCCAACCAGCGTCGTTGAGCAGTAATTTGAAAGAGGCGCTCAGCCGTGGAGGAAAAGTGTCTCTCCCGGCTTTCATGTCTTATCCGGGCGGAATGATCAGACTCCGGCGTTTTTTTTGAAATCCGTAAATTTTTCTTCCCAGCTCGACCGTAGCTCCTCCCTGAACTCCTTTACCTCTTCTTCGAGCTCCTCCTGAGTGCTTAACGCGGCCCGTATCGCCTCCGCTATCCCTTCGGCGGTATTCCCGGCGTATACGCACCCGCTTGTGAAATATTCCATGAGGGCCAACGTCTTCGAGATTATGAACGGCTTGCCAAGCGCGACGGCCTCATATGCCCCGCATAAAAGACAGTCCTCGCGCGTCGTCAGATCCACCAGCACATCCGCCGAGCTCAAAAGGCCCAGATATTCCTCCTCGGGCAGAAAACCCGTAAGCACGACGTTCTCCGGAAGCGCCTCGCGGCGTATGCCCGGCGCTTTTCTGTAATTGCCGGTAATATACACGCAGACCCCGCTACCCACCCTTGAAGCCGCCTCTATCACTTCGTTATAAGGCTCGTCCCATGAAAAACTGCAGATATACAGGATGTTTTTCGCGCCTTTCAATTTTATGGCCTTTCCCGGGCTGATACCCGGAAGCCTGTCCTGCAGGACAAACCCCATTCCCCTGTTCCGCTCGACAGCATCTTTCAAGGAAGATGTCGTGACTATCGTAAGGTCCGACTTCCTGTGGATATACCTGCAGACCAGGTTTAGCAGGGCGGACTTCCCGTCAAAAGGGAATACGCCGGAGGTGTGCGCGTCGACGATCAATCTCTTGCCGAAGGCCAATTTATAAAATACCCCCAGAAGGGAAAGCGCCAGCGACGGGTTCTGCACGAACAGCAGATCGGGCCTTTCCTCCATTAATTTAAGGACGGTCCTGACGGTAAGGACGACATACCTCGATATCCGGCTTCCTTTGCTCGTGAATGTGTATAGCGGAACGCCGAGCGCGCCGCAGAGTTCAGTCGTCCTTCTGTGATCCTCCCATGAAATCCATATTGCCCGCTTGCCGGACTTCATTCTACCTTGCGGGACGACCATCAGACCGGGCATCTGAAGCAAGTCCCCTCTCCTTTATTGAGTTTGTTCCTGAGAGCGTATTTACGCCTGGAATTGACGTATATGCTGTCGTTCCATATCTCGGAGATCTTTATCTCTTTTAAATTCCTGAACTTTCTCGCCGGGTTATTCGCGACATGACAGCAGGGGTAGATGTCCCCGTTCCACTGAACTGCTATCGCGAACCATAGCCACCTGCATATCTTTCTTTTGGCCTTGTACGCCTTCACTCGGTTTTTCTGGGTCGTCGCGCTGTTTTCCCGCGAACTCCAGTCAGGTATGGTGTTAAAGTAATTTATCCCGAGCCTCGCAGCGGTCTTCTGCGCCTCCTCCATCTCGCCCTTGTTGAAGTCGGTCCTTATATACTGCCATTCTATCTCCGGGAGGGCTGAGTTCATCTCTCTTTTGCACCTGACGAATGTCTCAAGGTTCCTCATCACCAGGTTGAAGTCCCCTCCCGCCCGCACCTTTTCGTAGGACTCGCTTGTGGCGCCGTCTATCGCAATTATCAGCTTGTCGAGCCCGGCATTGATGAGGCCGCGGGCCATCGACTCGGTCATGAAGTGCATGTTCGTGCTTATCACGGTCCCTATGTTCCGTTGGTTGGAAAGCTCGACCATCCCGCATATATCCTTGTTCGAAAGCGGCTCTCCCCACACATATAGCGCGGCCTCGAGGATATAATCGCCGATGTCGTCGAGGATAGATTTATAGAGGCCGATCGTCATCCTGCCGTCGTCGAGCTTGAGATTGGACTTTCCGCTCCTGCATCCGTCGCATTTAAGGTTGCAGAAGCTCGAAGACTCCACCTTCAGGAGGAACGGCCTGCCAAAGACCTTGGGCCTTCTCAGGAAATACTGCGGCAGGACAAAGGCGACGTTGGCGAGCTTCTTGACGGTAAGATGCCTCCAGGCGATCTTGAAATGCCTGAAGAACGAGTCAAGCGCCCTGTAATTCATCCATCTCTTTTTCATGCAATCTCCACTTGTAAAATCAGCCCAGATAAACGTCCATATATTTGCTGACCATGCCGCCTATCAGAAAGCGTCCGGTCACCTTTTCAAAGGCCTTAGAGGCGAGATCCCTCCTCAACTCCGGGTCCCCACGCAGTCGCTCAATCGCCCTTGCGAGCCCGGATATGTCACCCGGCGCCACCAGGACCGAATCTATTCCGCTCTCGAGTATCTCCCCGAGCCCGCCGACGCCCGAGGCCACGACCGGCACCTTAAGATACATCGCCTCAAGGAGTGTATACGGAAGCCCTTCGTGCAGGGACGGCATCACCAGGAGGTCGAGCGACCTGATGCATCCGTATATATCCTTTCTGAAACCGTGGAAGACCACCTTGTCCGACAGGGAATGCCTCTCGCAAAAGGCCTTAAGCGCCTTTTCAAGGTCCCCGGCCCCGTATACATTAAGTCTTAAGTCCGGCTCCCCTCCGAGACGCCTCATCGCCTCCAGGAGATATATATGCCCCTTTACAGCCGATAGGCGTCCTATGATGCCTATCTCGAATCTCCCGGCGTCCGCCGCCACTATCCTGAGCGCCTCCGCCGGCTCTATCGCACTGATGCCGTTATAAATCACGGTGCCGCCTCCGTTACTGCCGGACCCTCCGCAACAGGACTGGATATCCCTGGACACAAAGACCACCTTTGAGACAAAGGCCTTCGTCACGAGCCTGTCGAGGAGGAGGTTAAACCTCATCCTTGCGCCATTGAGCCCGCTTGAAGGCTCGAGCCTTCCGTGCTCCGTCTTGACTACCCTCGCCCCGCACGCCTTCGCGGCCATTGCGCAGAGTATATTCGCCTTGTAACCGTTATTATGGACGACATTTATCCCCTCTTTCCTGAAAAGCCTCGCCAATCCAACCACGGCCAGAGGGCTGTATTTGAACGAGGACATGACAAAGGTCCTTACGCCGGCCCCACGCAACCTCTCAGAGAGCATGCCTTCATTGAAGAGCACCACTATCACTCGCACGGACGGGTCTTTGCCGAGCTCGGTCGCGAAACTGTATATGAACTGCTCGACGCCGCCGTAGAGTTCGCCTGTCGAACATATCGCTAGCCTGAGCGGACCCGCCATGTCAACAGGCCTCTGCAAGGCCTTTTCCATTTTCCGTAGCCAGGCGCTTCGTAACCACTATGAGCCCTCCGAAAAGGTACCATTCGTAGCTGGAGAGCCCGTAGCTCGCAAAACTGAAAAGGATATTCATTAAAAACCAGACCTGCAGGGCGCTCGTGAGCCCGACGAAAAAATCGTCCCTGTCAACGCGCCTCTTCATATCGCGGGAGAGCGACCTGAGCCTTGAGAACAGCGTCCACGCGTAGAACAAAAATAGCAACAGCCCGGCGATGCCGATCTCTATCAATATCTCAGCGTAAAGGTTATGTGCCTTAAGCCCTTTTCCGGCGATGTTCGCCATAGCCTCAAGAGAGGTGCCGAGGCCGTGCCCCAGGATCGGCCTTTCCATGGAAATCCTGAAGTTGTCTTTGACCCCTTCTATCCTGGTGGATGCCGTCTCCGAGCCCCTGACGTCGCTCTCGGTTATCGAGAGGTATCTTTCCATATGTTCGTCGTCCATATTCGCAATGGCCAGGGACCCGGCGAGGACCAATATGACGGCTAACACGACCTTATGCCTGCTTTTGACGAATATCCCGGCCACTATGACCCCAAGCGCCAGGAACCCCGACCTCGACGCCGTCAGGACAAGGGCGTAGACCAATAGCGGAAGGCCGGCGATATAAACGGCCTTTAAGCCGATCGACCGGCGAAGCGAGAGGTAATGGAGGAAAGGGATCACCGAGGTTATCACGTACGCGAGCCCGTTCGGGTTTATGATGTCATACGGAGACCCCGCCAGTCTCTCCATTGTGGCGCCTCCGCCGAGGTGCGTGGACCCGCCCCAGTAGCCATACGCCGCGTTCATATATAGAGGCTCCAGTACCCTGAACGTCTGCACAACGATAAAAATCAACAGAAAGACCTTGAGCTTCTTTTCCGTATCCACCAGAGATACGGTGAAAAAGTAAAAGACTAAAGCCTTGATAAAATCTGGTATCCCCGCCTTTATTACGCTTCCAGGCCAGGCCACAAACGGCACAGTAATGAGAATATACAGAAAAAGTAGCGCAAGCACCCTGTCCAGGCCGCGGTCGCCCTCATACTTGTCCTTACTGCCCCCCAGCACAAAAATGGTTATAAGGGCGATGAGGATAAGGTCGAACCTGATGGCGCCGAGGAACGGGACCCTGGTGGGAAGATGCGTAAACCAGCTTATGATGAAGAGCATGTATAGCTTGAAGGCTGTATCCCGCACGCGCCTCTATACCCCCGGCACCCTGCAGATGGAGAACCGGTATTTGCCGGAGCGCTCCTGCGGGATGCTGTCCACATATTCTATTCTGATTTCTATGTCGCCGAAGACGCGGCGGAACTCATCGGAGAGCTCTAACGCGCTCTCTTCCGAGAAGTCAGCCCCTCTGACGAGTTTTATCGTGATGGATTCTACCGTATCCTGCACTATCTGCATCTGCTCGAGCCCCTTGATGGCCGTAAGGGTCCTCTCGACGAGCGATACCCCCGCGACCATCGAGCCGTCCTTTTTCAAAAGGAAGTCCGCGACCCTCCCGGCGACCCTTTCCATCAACGGAAGACCCCGCCCGCACTCGCAGCTCCGCTCCGTATATACGCCAACGTCTTCGATCCTGTACCTTATGAGGGGCATGCCCCGGTTGATGAGGTCCGTAACGACTATGGCCCCCTCCTCCTGCTCGCCCGCTGGCGCGCCGTCGTCTTTTATGAATTCGACGAGGAGGTGGTCGATGTTCAAATGCATCCCGTTATGCCTCTCGCATTCGCAGGAGATGAGCCCGACCTCCTCGCACCCGTAGCGGTTCGTCACAGCGCACCCGAAGACCTCCTCGATGACCTCCCTCTCGTGCGGCATGAGCATCATGGAAGTAGAGATTATTCCTTTCGGCTTCAGGTCAGAGATGCGGTTATCCCGAAGGAACCCGGCAAATATATAGAGGGAGTGCGAGTGGCCGAAGATGACGGTCGGCTTGTATCTCTTGTAGATATCCACGAAGTCGCTCATGCTCTTGCGGTTCAGGTTAAGGGTGTCGAGATATATCACCCTGTCGACGAGCGCGTTCCTCAAGACCTTCTTGAGGGTGTCGGCCAGGGGCGGGTTTCCCCAGAGGGCGGCTTTCTTGTCTCCAAGCTCCCAGTTGGCCCATCTGTCGCTCCTTATCGCGGCCGCGTTCCGCATCTCCTGGCAATCGGCGTCAAAGTAAAGCGTCAGGGACTTTCCGGTCGAGCCGCCTGTCTTCGCCGAGACAAGGTCCTCTTTCCTGTATCTTCCGGAGACGAGGCCCCCGGCATTTTCCCGTATCTCTTTCTTTGTAAGGATAGGGATCCTCCGGATATCGGCTCCGGTCCTTATGTCCTCCGGGCGCACCCCGGCAGAGTCAAAAGAGGCCCTGTAATAGGCGCAATTCTCGTACGCGTACCTTATTATCTCTTGCGCGCGGGCGAACTGGACCCGCATTAGCTCGGCGCGTCCCATCCACTGGGTGCCCTCAAGTGCCTTTAAGGTCTGGAGCCTTACGCTATGGTCCTTCAGGTCCCAGAGCGGATGAAAGAGGTTTTTTGAAAAGAAGTTAGAGAGCGTCATCTGCCAAATTCGTCCTGCCTGAACCAGAGGTATTTTAAAAGCCTTTTTATCCTGCCTGCCGTGTATATGTCTTCTCCGAGAGGAAGTTCCTTGAACGCGGAGAGTTTAAAAGATCCGGCGTGCCTCTCCGGGTGTTTTGAGAGGACATACAGGTAATATATGGAACTGCCGGGCAGATCGACCCCTTTCCTGTATACGGGCTTGAAGCCGTGCTCACAAAAAATCCTTTCTATGCAGAAGGGGGTCATCCTCCAGTAATCCGAGTACCCGCCTTCCTCGTAATGGACCGACTGCACGAACGGGACGATGAAGACTATCGAATCCCTGCTCATGTCGCAGATGTTCTTTGCGGCCTGGAAAATGTTGAAGACATGCTCGAATACGGTATGCGTGAAACGCAGTCATACGCCTGGAAGTGCCCGCCGGGGAGAGGGGTGTTCAGGTCTATGTCCAGGCTGTCTTCGAGCGTTATCTGCATGCCGGTCTGCCTTCCTCCCCCGAGGTTTGAGACGAGGTATTCGTCGGCGCCCTTGAAGTAGTTCCTGTAGACGTCGCCGAATTTGTCCTCGTCCGCCCATCCGCTCACATTTATGACCCTGCCTTTGAAGTGCGGCGCTATCTTTGCGAGCTCGATATTGCTCCAGAGGCGCGCCCTCCTGAACACGGGCTCGTTTGCCTTTAAAAAACCGAGCCTGTTAAAAAAGACTCTTAGCCTTTTTCTCATCGCGTTTTCTCTTTAACCCCTCAGAGGCAGCATCGTGCGTATCAAGGCCCGCTCGGACTTGGTGAAGGAAATGTACATTATGCTGACGAGATACACCGGCACGGAGGCTATGCCGACGAGCAGGATGCTGGCATAAGAGGGCGTGCTCAACAACCCCCTTGAAAGTATAAATAAGACGGCCATGTATGCGGCCGTATAAAAGCCGGTCACAAAAAGATTGCGATAATACCTGCTCATCCCGAGCCCTACGCACCTGCCGGCATAAAGCGGTATTATGAAAAACCTCGATATCACCAGCGGCACCGCGGTGCCGATCGCGGCCCCGATGAGTCCGTAGCGTTTTATGAGGACAATGCTCAAAACAAGGTTGACGGCCGCCTCCGCCACGTTTACATACGCGAGATACTTGTGCCTTGAGATCGCGTACAGGATGTTATTGGCCGGGGTCTGGATGATCTCGACCATGACCGATATCGTAAGGACCACAAGCACCGGGTAAGCGTCGAGATATCCATCCCCCATCCACCTCGCGATGAACGGCCTCCCGACTATCATGATCACGCCGCCTCCGAAAACGGCCAGGACGGCGTTGACCTTCGTCATGAAAAGAAGCTTGTTTCTTATCTCTTCATGGTTCCCTTCGGCATGGAGCCTCGTGAACACCGGCACAAGCATGTTAGTCGCCCGGAGGACCAGCGACATGAAGTATTCCGCGAGCCTCGCGCCGATAACGTAGTGTGTCACATGCCCGGCGGTAAGGAGCCACACTATGACGAACGAATCGATCTTGAACCTTACCTGGTCCCCTATCTGGTTCAGGAACGACCAGATGCTGTATCCGAAGAGATCCCTGACCTTTTCCCTCTCAAAGTACTTGAGCCCTATCCTCATGCCCTTGAAAAGGCGTCTTGAAACGAAATAGAATATCAGGTTAGAGATCTGATTGCAGACAAAGACGATTATAAAGAGCGTGAGGACCCCGTGTCCCCTGTTAAGGAAAAATACGGTTAAGGCCGTATTCAGGACAAGCGTGAAAAAATGCCCGTAGGCGAGGAGGTCGTATCGCACATACGCCCCGATTATCCCTGAAAAGGCCTTGAGCGGGAACTCTATGGCAAGGTTCAGGCCTATGACAAGGATGGACGTCCGTATGATGTAGAGCTTCCCGGGGTCGGTCACGAGATACTCCGCCATGTAGCCGATAACGACCGTGGCGAGTATTATGACGGCGGCCATGAGGCAATAGATGACCAGCGACGTGTTGATCACCCTGTTGGCGCTCTCAGTCTCCTTTTTGGCTATGTAGTGGCTCATATACCGCGTGACCGCGGTGGCCATCCCCATGTCTATGAGGTAATAGTAGCCCACCATGGTCCCGAGTATGACCCATATCCCGTACCACTCGTCCCCCAGCTTGCCGATGATGAACGGCGTCATGAAAAAAGAGACGCCTATGTTCGCCACCATTAGCAGGGTCCGCGATACGGAACTCTTGAAAAGTTTTTGTGCGGTGCTTTGTTCGCCTGACATTACCGCCCCTGTGAATGCCCTTGTTTGAGGTTCAGTAAACGCATCATCAACATATCTTTACCGGCGCTATCTGGAAGGTATTGACGAGGATGTATTTAGGAAGATACCTGAGCCGCGTCGCCAACATTTGAACCTCTTCTCTATGGTCCCTGAACTTTTCATCTCTCTTTACAGGTGCCTGCCATGCGGGTCCGAATCACCTTAAGGAACCTCACCATGCTCGTTGGAAAGAAATTCCTCAACATAAGCAGTAGAACGGATAACTGAAGCGGGTCTATGGCAAGGGATTTAAACCCGAACGCCATGGATTCAATCCTGTTTATGCGTTGATAATATTCACACCTGTTTTTGTAGGTATAGGCCCTTGCCTTGCTTATAGCGCCGTTGCTTATCAGCCCGGGGTTTGCGTTCAAGAACCGCTCCATAACTAAATCCGACTGTTCCTGTCTCTTTTCCCGTTTTTTTGACATCTGGCCCGAATGCCCCACCCTGTAAACCATCAAAGGGCTGTCGACAAAATCAAACGCATAATATGCGGATAGTCTTAACCACAGGTCCCAATCGATCGCCATTTCAAGCCCCTTGTCAAAGGCACCGTGCCTGTCGAAACACTCCCTTTTTACGATTGACGATGAAAAAGGTATGAAATTATCTACAATAAGGTGCTCCGCCACAGCCCCCCTGCGCGGTTTTTGCAGCTTGGGCATGGTAATCGGGTTATTGTCTGCATCAACCCATTTTGCATTGCAAAAAACGACCCCCGTCTCCTGCCGTTGCCCGAATAGCGGCATCTGTCTCTCAAGCTTTTCCGGGAGCCAGTAATCATCCGCGTCGAGAAAGGCCACGTAAGCGCCTGTCGAGTTTTCTATTCCGCGGTTTTTGGCCGACGCCTGCCCTGACCTTTCCTGATATATATATTTTACCCTGCTGTCGGCAAGATAAGGGGACATTACCTCATCGGTATTGTCCGTTGACCCGTCGTTCACGATCACGACTTCGAGATCGCCAAATGTCTGGCTCAGGGCGGAATCTACGGCAGTAGGCAGAAATTGCGCGTAGTTGTACGTTGTGATTACCACACTTACGACCGGACGATTCTGAGACACCTATTCTCCTGTAATGACAAAATCCCCGCTGCCTCTGTAGTTAAGGATTACAGCGGGTATGCCTCCGACTACCGCATTGTCCGGGACGGATTTATTTACAACTGCGTTGGCGCCTATGGCGACGTTGTTTCCGATGACGATTTTCCCAAAGACCTTCGCGCCCGGGCCTATATAGACATTGTCTCCTATGACAGGCACGCCTCTTTCGTCCCCTCTTCCACTCTCTCCGATTGTGACGCCCTGCGAGAGGTTCAGGTTCTTTCCGATAACCGCCTGCGGGTGAATGGTCACCCCTCCCCAATGCCCTATGTAGAGCCCCTTTCCTATCACGGCTTCAATAGGAATGTTCAGCCCCGTAAATACAGACAAGACAAAATATAAGATATTATATGGGACCGTTAACAGCCTTAAAAACAGGTTTTCCCCGGCCTTTAAATGCAAATATCTCCCGATTCTGTATAAAAAGGTAATCCATATCCCCGGTGAATACACTATAAGGCGAAGAATAGCGCCGATTCTTTTTCGTCTCATCAGTATCAGGTACCTGCCGAGATCTGATTCCAGGAACATGTATAATTCTGCAATTGACTTCATTCGCCTGATCCCTGTATCTATTGCGCGGCCTTTGCGGAACGCCCAAAAAGCCCTGCAATCTTTTTCACCAGACAATCCATCCCGTACAATTTCCAATAGAAATCCACCCTGTCATCCGACACGGAATACCTTGGGATCGCGTACGGCTCGCCGGAAAAATATATCCCCTCATGGGAAACTACCGCCCCGATATAGCCGAGTCTCCTCAGAAGATCCATTGTTTTCCGGTCGTAATCTCGTCTTTTCCCGTTAGGATATGAGAATGTCCTTACTTTTTCTCCAAGTCTTTTCTCTATGATGTCTTTTGAGAGTTCAAGCTCCTCTTTTTTTTCATCGTTGCCAAGACTGGTCATAATTGCGTGGTTGACGGTATGAGAGCCTATTTCAACCCCATTACGCGAGACCTCCATGATATGGTCCCACCCCATCTGGTCGTATTCAGGCAATGGCGCCGCCGGCAAAGATACTCCCATGAAGGAGGCGAACTCGCCGATAAACCTGGACCTCTCGCTATCATGCGTCCCCAGGCAATAGTCCGCGAGCAGATTCCACGTCCTGTCCGTGTCAATCTCCGTACCCGTGTCAATACAAAATGCCCGTTCGTTGTGGCAATATGTTTTTCTTTCACCTTTTCTCTCTGCAAGAACGAATCTCAACGCATCCCACCAGAACCACCGTTTGAAATCAACGAAGCCGGTAGAGACAAAAAGCGTAGCTGTCATTCCGTTTTTTATCAATAACGGGAAGGCAATGTCGTAAAAATCCATGTAAGCGTCGTCAATCGTAATAACTACTGGAGCCTCCCCGGACCCGCCTTTTGTCAACGGGTCCAGCAGGCCTGCAAGGCTTGTCACCCTGAAATCCTTCCTGATAACACCAATCTGCCACTCGAAAGTTTCTTTTGACATACGGTTCATTGCCCTGCCATCACAAAACCTGTGATACATTATTACCCTGGGGATTCCGCGGGTCAGGTGAAGCGTCAGCCGCCTTATGGCCGACACCACAAGCAGTCTTTTTATGAATTTCACCAGCCGCATACAGCTCCAGCGCACTTAAACAGAGTATTCCCTCATCCTGATAACTTTTGCTGGATTCCCGGCTACTATCGCATCCTTTGGCACGTCTTTTGTCACTACCGAGCCCGCCCCAACGACCGCGTTGTCTCCTATCGTCACCCCCTTTAATATAGTCACCCTGCCCCCTATCCAGACGTGATTGCCGATTTTTACAGGACGAACCACGCTCCCATCATAGCCCTTCCCTGATATCTTGTGGTCTTGAGTGTATATCATGACATACTCACCCATCATTATGTGGTCACCCAGTATCAGTTCGCCGTTGCCCCTTATCCAAGCGTGATTGCCGATATTAGCGCATTCCCCCATCGTTATAAGATGACCGCCAAACCCGAAGTCCGCGTTTTTGCCGACCCCGAATATCTTTCCGGTCTTTTTGAATATCCTCCTGCATACGAATGTCCGGAACTCGTGTGAGAGCCTGCCGAAAACGCCCCACCTGTCTCCGTACGAGAGCTTTATTGCAAAAAAATAATATATTATATAAAAGAGAAGCCTTTTTGGCGTATGCCTTTTTACCTTATCAAACATAGTCTGTCCTCCGAATACATGAGCGCCGCACATCAAGCTTGCCGACGAAAAAACTGTTCGCAGGCCCTGTCCTCGCGAGGCATCTATTCACGTCGATTTTCTTATCTGCCTCTCAAGGACAGGCTCGTGAAGAAGAGAGGGGCGCTGAACTCTCCGTTAAGCCTCGTAGTCATGCTTGAGTCTACCATCTTGCGGCCCATGGTGAAGCCGTTGCTCCCCCTGCATAGCGAAAACGCGCACTCATATCCGGCCTCCCTGGCCGCCTTCTCCACTGATTCGTTGAATTCCAGCTTGCCCCCGAACGGGTAGGCGAGCGTCTTTACCGGCCTGCCGGTCCTCTCCTCTATGATCCTTTTTGAGTTTACAAGCTCTGAGGAGCAGACCTCAGGGTCAAGCGCCGAAAGCCGGGGATGTGTTACGGTGTGACTGCCGAATTCAATGCCGCCCCCGGCCATCTCACTTATCTCATCCCATGAAAGATAGAGCCTTTTGCGCTTCAACTCCTCGTAGTCGAGCCCGAGCCTCCCGTATATGAACCCTGTGAGCTCGGATTTACGGCTATTATCCATTCCCTTGCTCGCCTGGGTAATCTCCCTTATTACCCAGGCGACACTCACCTCGTCGCTTTTTTCAAGCAGGTACTTCTTAAGCCCGAAACACGTCAGGTCGAGTATGTGCCTGGATGTGGACATCACGGCGTATCTCAGCGCGTCGAAGAAAAGGGGCTCTCCGGTTTCTATCGGCGCAGTGCTTATAAATATCGCCGCTGGCACCCCGTTCGCCTTAAGCACAGGGAACGCGTTTGTGTAGTTGTCCCTGTACCCGTCATCGAATGTCATGAGCACGGAGTTGCGCGGGTAAGCGCGTCCGCCATTCATACAGCCCAGGAACTCGGAAAGCGAGAGCATGTAAAAATTTTTTTTGAGGAACAGGACCTGTTTTTCGAAGTTCCCTGCCTCCTGCTCTATCTCCAGCGGCTTAAGACGCACCTTGTTGATGCTGTGGTACGCGAGGACCAGGGGGAGCGGGTCTTTTTTTTTAACGACAGAGTACGCCCCGGAGTAATAAAAAAGACCGCTGAGCGAGAGTTTCGCCGCCTTTTTAAGCCTTGTCTTGCCGAACTGGAACGCCTCCCCGGCGTTCATCCGTTTTTTATCGCGGGCCAGATAGACGAAGAGGTCCTCGTTGGTCTCTATCATGTTCCTGAGCGTAAAATTCCTTGAGACCCTCCTCTCACCGCTTTGCCCCATCCTCCTTCCAAGCTCCGCGTCATCCAGGAGCCTGAGTATCGCCCCGGCAAGCCCGTGGCTGTCTGCGGGAGGCACAAGGAACCCGGTCTCGTTGTCGATAACCGCCTCGGGGTTCCCGCCGCAGTCCGTGGCTATCACGGGTTTGCCGGCGGCCATCCCCTCCAAAGCCGCGTTTGAAAACCCTTCGCTTAAGGACGGGAGCACCATCATGTCAAAGGACGACAGCGTCTCCGGCACGTCCTTGCGGTCGCCGAGAAATATGAAGTAATCCTCGAGGCCGAGCCTTTCTATCTCCTCTTTCACTTCCCTGTAATAATCCGTGTCCTTGTAGCCGACCATGACGATCTGGAAGTCCTTGTTGCGTCTGACGACCTCCGCCACGGCCCTGACCAGATGTATGTGTCCCTTCACAGGACGCAATGACGCAAGCATCCCTATTACTTTCTTCCCCCTGCCTATGCCGAGCGAGGCCCCCTGGCCTTTTGCTCCCTGCCTGTACCTCTCTATTTCCACCCCGTTGTAGACGGTGATGATCTTGCCGCCAGGGGTCCACTCGCGCCTCATTATCTCCCGTTTCACCGCGTCTGATACCGAGATTATCCTCGTATAGAAGCGGTTGAGCGCCCTGTATGCCCATACGTGCTTTTTCTCAAGCTGGTAGCCTAAGTCCCTCCTGCTGGAAACCACCGCAGGCACGCCGGCGAGCATCGCTATCGCCCCGCCCCAGATATCCGCGTCATGGTGGTACGTGACGACTATGTCTATCTTTTCGCTCTTGAGGAACTTGTAGAGCCCGGCGCCTTTCCTTACCCCCTCAAGGCTTATTATCTTATCGAGGTCTATTATCCTCGAGTCGATCCCCTTCCGCCTTATGTCGTCGACAAGCTCTCCGCCCTTCAGGCAGAAGACATACGGCGTAAACCTGGCCCTGTCGATATTCAAGACGATATCGTAGATGTTCTTCTCGGCCCCGCCCATCTTCCCGAAGAGAGATGTCAGGAACAGTATCTTGATCTTTTTTTCCATCAGCCTTTTCGCGGGACCCAGACGGCCTGTTTTTCGTTATGGATGAACTTCCAGAAGGCGTGAGCCGCGGCTATGTTAATGACGCAGAAGTAGAACGGGATATAAAAGAGCCTTACGTTCTTTCCCCCGTTCTTTTCGATGTAGAGTCCGGCCAGGGCCGAGGCGTAGAAGACGTTCTGCATGACGAATATCGCCATGTAGAGCCCCTCTCCGGAAAGCGCGAGGTTCAAGATATACATCGCGCCGAGGAAGGCGAATACCCCGTAGCGGAGCACCTTGTGGGATAGGAGCTGCCAGGAGAAGAGCCCGTGCCTCAAGGGGTTAAGGAGGCCCCTCATGTCCCAGAGCGCGTGGAGCGAGCGCAGTGAGACCCTTACCCTCATCCTGTACTCGTCCGACGACGCGGAGAGCGAACTCTCGTTCAGGAACGCCTCCGGGTCATAGACCACCCGGTACCCCTTCTCGACCACCTTTAGCGGCAGGACGAAGTCCGGTATCTGGTCCGGCCTCATAGCCGAATAGAGGCTTTTCCTCACGGCGTCGATGCCCCCGTCCACCCCGACGACAGAGCCGATCGATGTCTCGAGCGAGCGTAGCCAATTCTCGTACTTCATGTACGCCGAGCATCCGCCCCCTATTACCGAGCCGTCCTTGTTCACATATACCATCTTACCGGTCGCATACCCGACTGTAGGGTCGGCGAAGTTGGAGACGAGCTCCCTTAAAGCCCCAGGCGCGTATAAGGAGTTGGCGTCTGAAAATACGATTATCTCGCCGGTCGCCTCGGGGACGGCCATGTTCAGGGCCGCGGTCTTGCCCTGCCTCTTCTCCTGCCTTATGAGGCAGACGCCCCTTTCCGCGTATCCCTTTGCTATCTCGTCAGTTGCATCCGTCGATCCGTCCGAGACGACTATTATCTCAACCCTGTCTTTCGGGTAGTCGAGCCTGAGCTTGTTTTCGATCGTCGCCCCTATGTGAGGCTCCTCGTTGAAGGCCGCGATGACGATAGATACGCGGGGTGTGATGCGCCCTTTATTCACGCGCCTTTCAAGGACCCTCGCCAGGGCCAGGGCGATTACGGGATATATGAAATAAACATAACCCGCAAGAAGGAGGGACGCCCAGAATATCGCTTTTACAAGGATCAAATCT
Organism: Deltaproteobacteria bacterium GWB2_55_19; assembly: GCA_001797465.1. GTDB lineage: Bacteria > Desulfobacterota > GWC2-55-46 > GWC2-55-46 > GWC2-55-46 > GWB2-55-19. The sequence continues at coordinate 72,275 of MGPQ01000017.1, forward strand.
TTATAACCTTCATGTCTATCCGCCTGAACTCTCCGTTGGATCCAGTATCCTCATGCACGCCGAGCCCTTTTTCATGGGCGATATGGAGGTACTCGTGGGACAAAAGGACCTCTCCCCTGGCGCCGGCTTCGAGGCCGAGCAGGCTCAATGCGACGGTATCGAGCGCGACCGGGTCGAGGGACACAAGGAGGGTATTCGGCGCGGCCCCGCCGAATGCCTTCCACCTCTCAGGCGGGCCACCCTTTTTCGCGAGCCTGCCGAAGAGCCCGTCCATGACTATAAGGCGGGTCTTTGCGCGTATCTCGGGGTGGCTGTTCAGGTCGACAATCGACGAGTCGAGTATCGGCGGGTGGAGGTACTCAGGGGAGGACTTCCCGTCGCTGAACCTTACGGTCCCGTAGTGGTTCTTGAGCGCGCCGCTGTTCGACGTAAATTGATGGCTCTTGAGTATCGGGACATTTATTATATGCGCCGCGCTTGTCACTACCTTAGGCATGTAACATCTGATTGGCGCACCATTTTTATCCCTTACATCCGAGCTCATCTTTACTTCAGAGCTTAAGTCCGCCTTTACAAGGTCGTTGCCGAGGGTCTTGTATTGGACCTTCCTTAAAAAACTCGACCCGAAAGGCTCGACATACCTGACGTTAAAACGCACCCTCTCCCTGAACTCATCCGGGATTATCCTCGTGCAATCGTAGACGATGATGTCTGTTTCCGGGACCCCCACGTATTTGACGAGGCCGCCTATAACGGCGTTAAGGACCGCGGGAGAGGCGACAAACCCCTTGAAACCCTTATAGAGGTCGTTGAAGTTGGGCTTTACAGCCACTGTCTCGCCTTTTTTGTAAGAGACGAAGAGCCGTTTCCATGCGGCAGACTCATCCGCTTCAGAGGCAAGCTCTTTTATCGAATCGTTCAGCATCCTTTCAACAAGGCGCCCGTCGACGGAATCGACATACGGGTATGAGCTGTAATCCCAGCGTGTTGCGCCCTCCGAACGGACGGATACGACCCTGGAAGCCCCTCTCATTTTATCCCCCGTCCCCTTTGGCCCAAGCGTCGCCACGACAGATGCCGCTTCAGAGAGACCTGGTTTAAGCCCGCTCCTGGCGAGCAGGAAGGCCGTAAACGCAAGCAGGCCTTTTATGATAAACGACCTTCTCGTCATCTTTCTCCCGGCGCATTACTCATATATCTCTATCTTCTTTTTAGAGGCAGGGCCCTTGAGGTAATCCCTTATGGCGCCTTCGCGAACCGTCTTCCAGGTCTTTCGGACGACCGCCGGGGTGACCTGTCTGCCGAGATAGAGCCTGCCTTTCCGCGTAAGCGGATGTCTCTTTACGGTCCCATCCTCGATATCTCCCAAGGCCTTCAGCATCAGCTCTATGCCGAGCTTTACGACCTTGACGTAGAGCGTCTCCTGGTTGTCGTCCTCGGAGATAGCCGGACGGCCCTGATATATGATGTCCCCGTCGTCTACGCCCTCACTCACATAGTGGACGGTGGCGCCGACGTACTCGGGTTCCCTGTTGTACACGGCCCAGAGTGTCGTCCAGACACCCCTGTACCACTGGGCGAGCCCCCCGTGGAGGTTTACCACCCCCTTCGGAGGAATGGCAATTATAGCCTTTTTGAGGATCGAGGTGCCGCATACGGCGATGACGTCGGGCTTAAGCGCCCTTATCTCATCCACGTATTCCGGGGCGTTTATCGCCCTTACGCCCTCTGTGCGGACGACCTTTATCCCCGCCCCGGCGCTAAGCCTTACCCCGTCCTCTCCGAAACCCTCGTAATTTATCCTGTAGGCGAGCTCCCTGTCCCTTTTTCCGTAAAGCCCTTCCTTTACCCTTCCGGAGATGAGCTTCGGGTTTTTAAGGTATCTGATCCCCTTGGAGAAGAGCGGCTCGCAGGCACGGTTCTGGCTTTCGACAACGACGCCGACGACGTTAGCGCGCTTCAATAACTGGTTCGCGAAATAGACGTCCGAGATATCATTGCTTACGAGTACTACGACCCTCTGTTTTCCGGCCTTATTTGTCACAGGCCCTTCTTCAGATAATATGAGCATGTCTCGCCGAGCGTCGGGTAATAGACCCGCATGATGCAGTTCTCGCAGACCTTCGTCGTCTTCTTTTTCTGCTCCCTTATGAAGGCCCTGTGCTTCATGTTGCCCCAGACGGATTCAAGGTCGTCTTTAAGGAGGTTGCCGATCGCGTACCTGTTGTACATGGGGCAGGGCACGACATTACCGAACGGGTCTACCGTTATGAATGTCGAGCATATAAGGCACCTTTTGAACTCATGCACGCCCCTTGTGAACGCCTCGTCCTTTGCCATGTCCACGGCCCAGTAATTCACATATACCCCTGGCCCGTTCTTTTCGGCCTTCATCTCCTTGACTGTCTCCCTGAACTCTCTGGTCTGCTCGGGGCTTAAGAGGTGCGACTCCCCGTCGCTCGTCGTAAAGTAAGGCTCTGGGAGTACGCCTCCGACGGCTGAACGAGCGATGTTCTCAGGGCTGAATTCGGCGACGACCCTCGGGTATACGGCGTTTACGGGATAATCCTTGAGGAACTCGACTATGTCTTTAAAGTGCGCGAAGTTGAGGTTGGAGATTGTGGTGCAGATGATGATATGCGGCCTCTCTCCCTTCCTTTCGCGGCAGATGTTCTCTATCGCGCCCTTTACGCGGTCGAAGGTGCCGTCTTGCCCCCGGATGGCGTCGTTCCTCGTGCCTACGTCGTCGAGAGAGATATATATCGTCCCGAGCCCGGCCTCGACCAGGTTTCTCGCCGTCTCGGCGTCGAGGAGGATGCTGTTAGTCGGAAAGTATGTCTCGATGCCGTTATCCCGGCAGTAACGTATCGCCTTGAAGATGATGTCTTTCCTCAAAAGCGCGTCCCCGCCGAATATCTCAAGAGTCTTTATCCCGTAATCCTTCAACTTTTTGAGGATTACCGACCACTCCGCCCAGCCGAGCTCCCCGGAGGCCGCGTCCCCGTTCCTCTTCCAGATATTGCAGGTCCGGCAACGGCTCGTGCACCGGTTGGTGAGGTATATCATCGCGTCGATGGCGCGGACCCTGTGCCCGTAATATTCCCTTTTGAATGAATTCAGGATGTCTTCCATGCCGCGCCTCCTACGCCGACTCCTTTGCCTTCCTGAGCCTGCCCCTCACTCCCCGCGCCAGGGGGACGAGACGGGACTCCACGAACAAAAGCATCCTGCCGTAGAGGCGCCCCCTGTAAAAGCTCAGCCTCGAGCACCTCCTGCCGTCCCCGGTCCAGTGCTCCTTGTAGAAACTCGCCCCGCTCCCCATATCGTACTCACACCTCTCGTTCCTGAAAAGGTGCTCTACTATATGGAAGTCGAGGACCGAGCCCGGCGAGAGGTCCCTGAAGGACTCGTCGAAATCGGCCGTAAGCCCATATATCCTGTTATTGTACCTCAGGTGGTACTCGAACGCTATCGCCTCGCCGTTCAGCCTCAAGACCCAGATGTCCAGGCCCCCATTTGCGGACATCGCCTCGGAGAGGGCGGTGTAAAAGGCCCTGTTCTCCTCGGTGCTCGCAATCGACCCCTTTATCGTGTGCTTCCAGCCCTTGAGGCCTATGCCGAAGATGACCGGAAGGGCGCCGGAGACCTCCTCAACGGATGAGTACTTCCTCACTGTCACGTCCCCGGCCCTGCCTATCCTGTTGAGTTTGTTCCTTATCGCCTTCTTGAACCGGACGGACCTTCCGCCGTAATACTCCTCCCACGGCATGTCCGTCTTGAGTACCGGATAAACGGAGGCCGGATCAACGGTGAACCTTGCCCCCCTAGCCTTGAGCTTTTCTTCGAGCACAGGGAGGTTCGCCGAATCATCGGGGATGCCCTGCAGGTCGATAAGGTCCCATGCTTCATGGTAGAGCCTCTCCACCATTTCCTCAATGACCTTTTCCCTGTTTTCGGATATGATGAAATCGCCGACGGTCCAGTTGGCGTCTCCCATGAAAGCGACCTTCCTTATGGGAAGCCCGCGGAACCTGCCATTGAGCGACATAAGAGGCGCGGCCCCGATAATCCTCCCCTCATCTTTGGCGAGGATCACAAGCAGATCTCCCGCCTTGGCGAAGCTCCTCCACCACGAGGCGAGCCACTCGTGGGTAAGGTATACGCTCCCGCTCGTGCTCCTTAAGAGAAGGCTGTTCCACTCTTCTTTAAGCCTTAAGAAGCCTTCAAGATCCCTTATGCAGACCAATTCCATTCAGATACCTTCCTATGCGCGCCTTTGCCGCGCCCTTTACCGTGAGTATCCGCCTTATTATCCCGGGGCGGTATATCTCTATGTCGGAAAGCCCCCTTGACACCTGCGTCCATCTCTTCTTGTAATCGTCCGTCTTACCCATAAGCAGGAAATCGTACTCTTTCAGCCCCGCCCCTATCGCCTCCTCTATCGCGTTTGCGTGGAGGAGGAGCCCCGGCGCAAGCCCCCTGTCAAAAGAGGCGTCGAGACCGGCCTGAAAAAAATAAACCCTGCCCTTGTAAATTATATTGTAGAGGGCGGCGATGTTCCTCCCCGCGACCGAGAGGAACGAGAGCCTCAAAAACCCATCCTTAAGCATCACTTCAGATACCGACCGGAGGAACCCCTCGAAACTCCCGCCTGAGAAAGAACCCGGCTTATTAAGCGCCTCCCACCTCTTCTGATGCAGCCTTTTGAATTCCCTGAAGTCGTCTTCCAGCTCTCCCGGGTCCGTTGTGCTCCTTATAAAGGCGTCCGCGTGACCCGCAAGCCTTCTCCTCCCGGCCCTTAGCTTCGACCTCATGGAAGGGCTCAGTCCTTCCATGAAAGAGGACCAATCGGCCTGGAGCGGGATATAGGGGCATTCGCTCCGCCTTTCCTCGAAACCGAGCCCCGCCCCTTTAGCAAGCCCTTCGAGCATCGAGATGGTCGAAGACGATGAGGGTATTTTATGCAGGGCGATCGTATCGGCCATGTCGTTTTCGGAGATGTACCGGAAGACGGCCTCCACCACCTCTTCCTCATAGCCAGCCTTCGAGATCATGTCCATGTACTCGGAGATGAGCGCCTCGGCGCATGTGCCGAGGAAAAAAAGGCCCCTTGAGGCGTCCACGCCCGCCTCAATCCGGCTCGTCACATAAAACGGCCCAATGCCCACGAGGTCTTCGCCCTTATAGGCAAGGAGTATCATGAGGCCGCGGTCCTCTCTCTTGTAGGCCTGCCACCAACGGTAGAGCCACTCCCATCTGAGGAAAAAACTCTCCGCTGGAGAGGCGGCAAGGACCGCGTTCCAGGCCCCTTTCAGGGAGAGGAACCCTTCATCCGTCTCTATCCGCCGTATTTCTATCTGGCTGTCGGCCATAAGCGCTTAAGGTATGAACCTCGTAAGCTCGGGTATCATTGCGCCCGCGAACCCCTCAAGCGCCTCCTTCGGCTCCGCCCCGTCCAGGTCCTCGGCGTTTATCGTAACGAAAGCGCCTCCCGTGCCCCTCCCCATCAGGGAATTAAAGGCCGTATGGAAGATGACGTCATACCTTCCAGCGACGACCCTGCCGTTGATCATGTACCAGAAGAGCGTTGTCGTCCTCCGCCCTCCCGCTTCAATAGTTTTTTTGTTGACCGCGGCCTCTGCGCCGGTGGAGAGCTTTATTCGTATCGGAGCGGCGCCGTTGTGGAAGGCGGAACTCCTGAAATTCACGAGCTCCCTGCCCTGCGACTGCGACTCGAAGTACCCGATATTGAGCGTTATATCTACTCCGGCCCCGCGGTATCTGCGCGTGAGCCCCTGGTCCGCGCCGGACTCCTTCCTCATCTGGTCCGGCATATCAGCACCGGCCGCGGCAAGTCCGTTGACCATAAGCGGAAGCATCCTCAGGTCTTCCTTCAACGGGACCGGGGGGTTTGAACGAAAGCTGACAAAGAGACCGGCAACAACGAGCAATACGAGGGTAATTATAAGCGGCGCGTTCCGGGCGGCAGGAAACGCGCCGTGCTTATCCTGTGCGCCGTCTTCGGCCTTTCGCCCCCCTTCGCCTCTTGAGAGTATCCAGACCCCGGCAAATAGGACTATGTACCCGGCGAAGGACACCACCATCGCGTGGAGGACATGAAGCGGCCCGTGGAGGTCGCCGGCGAGGTTGTGGTAAGCGAGAAAGCCTATCAGCGTCACCCTTGCGGCATTGGCCAGGACCGACATGATGAGCGCACCCGCAACGAGGGCAACCCTCCTCCACCAGCCGCGTAGCGCGACGTACGCGAGCGGGACCCCTATCGCCGCCACGGAGACGAGGTAATTGACTCCGCTGCACACCTTCGCTACCTCGAGCGTTATATTCGGGAGCTCGATGTATATCGATTCCCTGTACGCCGGGATGTGCATGACCTGAAGCAGTTTCGCGCCCACGCCCGCGGAAAAATTCTGGAATGGATAATGGAGCCCCTCGGTCAGCTCGCCCCAGGATGTGAGCATGAACGCAAGGTAGAGTAGCGGGAAGAGGACCGCTTTAAGGACGGGCCACCCGAAGACGAACGCCACCGCCCCGAGCATCGTCAGCATGAGCGAGAGCTCCTCGAGGGCTAATACCCCTGCCGCGCGCCCGATGATAAAGGCCGCGAGCCCCGTTGCGAGGAGCGGCGCGCCCCAGAGGCCGCCGGAGACGGGCGTCCCCTTGAGCGACCCGGCCTTTCTCCGGATCAGGTATGCGCTTATAAACGGTATCAGGAACCCGTGGGAATAGACCGGGTTCGTCCACCAGGTGACGGCGAGCGTGGATAAGAGGCTTATGTAGCAGAAAAAAACGCCGAGCGAGACGAGCGCGGCCTGGATGACCGTCATGGCCCCCTCGCTCGGCGCCGCCGTTGTTTTTTCCGCCGCGCCCATTACCTTTTCAGCCTCTCGGCAAATACCTCTTCAATGGTGCCGAACCTGAAACGCTCGATGAGCCTTTCAAGCTTCGCGGCGGTCTTATCGATGTTCACATAATGCCTGAACTTCGAAAACCCGGTGCCGTTCAGCCTGGGCTGTCCAGTATCGAGCTCCCAGGGATGAAAGTATATGATCGCCGGCTGGCGCTCCGTCTTGTTCAGATACCGTATGCCCCACTCAAGGAACTTTATCGGGAACATCCGGAGATACCCTCCACCGGCTATGGGGATGTTCTTCCCGAAGAGGCGCACGGTGGAAAGCGGCAGTTCGAGGATATTGCCCACGCCGTCCCTGTCGAGGTTTACGGCGAAGCGGCTGAAGTCCGGATACCCGTAGCGGTCGTGGTGGATGGGGAAGATGCTCGAATCATACGCGAACCCCTCCTCTATGAGCACGTCGAGCGCCCACATGGATTCCCTGGTTATGGAATAGCTCGGGGCCCTGTATCCTCTCACGGGCATCCCGCTTATCCCCTCGATAATCCCCTTGGACTTTCTTATGTCCTCGCGGAACTCATCCCGCGAGAGGTCGTAGGCGAGCCTGTGGTTGTACCCGTGGCACGCGATCTCATGTCCATTGCTGGCGATCTCCCTTACGATGGCCGGATGATGCTCCGCGACCCACCCGAGGATGAAAAAGGTCGCCTTGAGGTCATGGCCGCCGAGGAGCGCGAGGACGTCGGCCGTGGCCTTCTCGACCCGGCTCTCGTAACTCTTCCAGTCCCCGAAGCTCACCACTCCGGAAAAGGCGGATACCATGAAGTAATCTTCTATGTCTATCGTAAGCGCGTTTAGCAAGGTTTTCAGGCAGGCTACCGCCGTTCAGGTGCGCTCGGCGCACCTGTCTCCCCAAAAGAAAGGCAGGGTCAGGGAATAAGCCCCCTCGATTACTCAGCTACCGGGGAGGGGGCGATTGCAGGCTCAATAAGCCCCTTGACCATTCTCAGGGCTTTTCAACAAACGCTTATGCCCGCTTCGTACTGTAAAATCAGGAAGGGGCTCAGGCTATGATATCTTCAGAAGGAACGCCCTGTCCACCACCGCTCTCGCGTTCACGGTCTTAAGGAGTATGGAGACCCTCTCGGTGTCCTTGATCTCTTTTTCAAATACCGCGTCGAACCCCTCGAACGGGCCGGCCTTTATCTGGACCGCGTCGCCGGCGCTGAATACTTCCCTGCCGAAGGTTATTAATCCCCCCTCGGTCCTGCGCTCGATCGAGGATATTATATCCTCCGCCACCGGGGTCGGGCAGTTCTCCGACCCGACGATCTTCCTTACGCCCCTGGAGTACTTGACGAGCCTGAAGTTCCTGAAGATGTCGAACCTGATGAACAGATAACATGGGAAGAGCGGGCTCACGGTCTCGACGGCCCTGCGCCTTACGCACCTGCGCTCCTTCACCCTGGGGTTAAGCACCTCGAAGCCCAGACCGGCGAACTTCTTCTCCAGCGCGTCCTCGTTCCTGGGTTTCGTGTATACGAGATACCACTTGCGCCCTTCCGTCATCTTGCTCCCCTGCCTGTAAGCACCACCTTTATGGTCCTCAAAAATATCATGACGTCCATGAGGGGCGACATGTTCTTTATGTAGTATATGTCGTACTGGAGTTTCTCAAGCGCGTCCTGGACCGTCGCGCCGTAGGGATATTTTACCTGCGCCCAGCCGGTGAGGCCGGGTTTGACCACGGTCCTTATCTCGTAGTACGGGATGACCTCCTTGAGCTTCTGGACGAAGAACGGCCTCTCGGGCCTGGGTCCGACGAAGCTCATGTCGCCCTTTATCACGTTTATGAGCTGCGGAAGCTCGTCGATCCTTATCTTCCTTATGACTCTGCCGACCCGGGTCACCCTGTCGTCGGTTGCGCCTGCCCACACCGGCCCGCTCTTTGCTTCGGCGTCTGCGCACATGGAGCGGAACTTGTAGATATTGAACAACTTGCCGTTCTCGCCTACGCGGACCTGGCTGAATATCGACGCCCCCTTTGATTCGAGCCTTATTATCAGGGCGGTCAGTACGAGCACGGGCAACGATATGACGAGACAGACGACGGCGAGGGCGACGTCGAACATCCTTTTTACGATCTTCCTCGATCTCAGGGACTTGAACCCGTCGGAGAAGACCATCCAGCTGGGTTTCAGATGATTAAGCGGTATCTGCCCCGTCATCCTCTCGTTGAAGGTCTCGCCCTCCTCGACCTCGACTCCCTTCAATTTGCAATCGAGGAGCGCCGCCATGGGGAGCTTGGCCCGCCTGTCCGGGAGCGCCACGATTATCATGTCGATTTTTTCGGCGTCAATCACCCTCATTATGTCCCCGTAGCCGCCTATGACGCCGGGGTTTACGATGGAGACGCCCTGTTTCTCCGGGTCGTCGTCTATGAAGCCGACGAGCCTGAACCCGTCCCATGTGCTCTTGTATATCTCCTGGCCTATTTTCTTCGCGAGCCCCTCGGAGCCTATTATTAGGACGTTCTTGGACGGGAGCTGCTTGCTAATCGAGCCGAAGATCCACCTCCAGAAGAGCACGGCCGCCGGGGTGGTTATCGTGTTTATGAGGAGTATCCCCCTCCATGTAAAGAATATCGGCAGGAGATAGAATATGCTTGATAAGGCCAGGGCGGCCGCGAGCGAAGCGGCAAGGAGCTTTACGAACATGACCCGGCCGGGCCGGTACATCTCGGCGGAATAGAGGTCGAACGCGGAAAAAGACACAAGGTAGGTTATGGTTATGGCGCCGGTCTTTAAAAATGCGGGATCGTAATTCACCACGCTCCCGTAATCCAGCCTGAACCTTATGGCCGCCGAGAGGAGCGCCGCGGCGAAGATGATGACGCCCTCCGAAAGCACTACCAGGACCTGCTTCGGGGAAAAATGCCTGTTTAACATGAATAACATCAGCCGTTGCTCCTAATAATAATACTTGCCGAGCTTTATGTCGGCGCCGTTCAGCACCACGCCGACCACATTGCACTTTGAAAGGGACTTAAACGCCTTCAACACTATGTCTTTCTGGGTCTTCCCCGCCCTTACCACCATGATGACCCCGTCTACAAGCCTCGATATCACGTTCATATCGACGAGCGGGAGCACCGGGGGGGAGTCCACCAGCACATAATCGAATTCGGCCTTGAGCGAATCTATGACCCCCGCTATCCTCGACGACCCGAGTATCTCGGAGGTCTTTCTTGTGATGTTGCCGGCCGGGAGTATGAAGAGCCCTGTATCCTCCACCTGGAGTATGGACGCGTGCAGCTCGGCCTCTCCCTTCAGTATGTCCGAGAGCCCCTGGGCGCAGGCAGGCTCCAGAAGCTCAGCCACGGTCGACGGCTTCCTCAAATCGCACTCGACCATGACCACCCTTTTTTTGAACTCTGTGGCCATCACATAGGCGAGGTTAAGCGATGTAACTGACTTGCCCTCGCCCTTTATCGCGCTCGTTATAGCGAAGACCGACGACGGCTTCTTCTGGTTTATCTGCTCGATGTTGGTGAAGAGCACCCTGTACTGCTCGGCGACCATCTGGTCGGATTCCAAGGCCTCGATCGGCCTTTTAAACCTTGCGCGGCTGTACTTGAAATGCCTCTTGGTGGAGCGCTCCGGCGAAGAAGACGGGAGCCCGAAGCTCTTTCTCAGGGACTCCAGGTCGACCTCCGGGGTGCACTCCTCCTGCGCGGGCGCGAGGCAGAGCTCGCTGTCGTAGGCGGCCCTCTTCTGCCGGTCCATGAGCGTAGCATGCGCCTCGTTAAGCTCGCCGACCCTCTCGGCCCTCTCTTCCTCGGTGTAAAGCGAGTAAACGGCGACCGAGTCGGTCCCGTAGACCGCCATCGCCTTCCTGTACGAATCCTCTATTTCTCCTTCGGAGACGCCCGGGCTGAGATTCAATATCCTGTAGTAGTCCTTTACCATGCGCTTGTCCATCTCCTCATGCCCCCGCCTTCGTAGCGCGTCTTGCGCGCGGGCCTATGACGCCGTTCAGGCACGCCTCTATCGACGCGGCCGCCCTGGACGAAGGGTACTCGTTCACCAGGGGGCGCCTCAACCTTATCGACTCCGCCACGCAGTCCTCCGAGGCTATGTAGCCCGCCGCCCTTATGTCCACCCCAAAGTAGTCTTGACAGGCCCGCGATACCGCGGCCCCGAGGGCTTCGTCTTCCTGCCTCCTCACAAAGTTGACGACCACGGATATCGAAGTGTCCCCCATGAGGCGGCGGAGCGTCTCACCCCTTTCGGAGTCGAGCTCTTTAAGATGGCGTATGATGTCCGCTACTGTCTTCACCTTGAGCGACCATTCGGGGTTCTCGAATATCCTCTTCAAAAGGCCCTTGAGCTCCAGGTCGCCGTGTGAGTTGATGACGTTCCTCATCCGGCGCAATATCAGGCATTTTATGAACCTGTATGTGTTCTCGATTGAAGTCGGCTCCGGCGTCGTTACGAGGATACCCTCGTCGCCTGAAAGGAACAGGTCGAGCATGTTCGAGGCGGTGCCGGGGCCGACGTCCATGAGTATGTAATCGTAGTCGAGGGTCCCGAGCGCCGCCTTCAGCTTTTCAATCTTATCGCTGCCCGCGTCGGCTATGTCGAGCGAGTCCCTTGCGCCGCTTATAAGGTCGAGGTTCGGTATGGAGGTCTTCGATACAAGGTCGGCGATCTCCGCCACCTTGTTGTTCAGAAAGCTCGAAAGCGAGAGCCTGCCGCCGTCCATGCCGAGGAAGGTGTGCAGGTTCGACGCCCCGAGGTCCGCGTCGACGAGGAGGACCCTATGTCCGGACTTCGACAGGAGCACCCCCATGTTCGAGGCGATAAGGCTCTTGCCGACGCCGCCCTTGCCGCCGCCGATCGTCCAAAGCCCCGCGGCCGGGCCGGGCGCCGCCAGAACGACCTCGAGTCTCGGCGCCTCCTGGGGCGCATTGCCGCCTTTTTGCGCCTTCTGGAATATCCTGCTTATAATCCCCATGCTATTTGCCGCCGCTTACAATCTTCAGATATCCCCGCTTCTTTTCCGTCTGCTTTTTTTGAAACACCGGTATCGAGGCAAGCACCTGGTACGGCAGGACGGCCTCAAGCTCCTCCGGCTTCCTGAACGCGGGGTTCAGGTACTCCATCATGAATATCAGCCCGAGGCCCGCGCCCACGCCGGCCGCAAGGCCTCCGAAAGCGACCTTCATCTTGTCGTTCTTGTAGGGGCGCTCCGGGAGGTTCGCGGGGTCTATGACCTTGAACCTCTCGCCCTTCTGCCTCTTTTCCATGTTCTCGGCGAGCCGCGCGTTCAGCTTCTTTTCAAGGAGGGTCTGATAATTCTTGAACGAGATGTCGTAGTCCCTGTGAAGGTCCGACATCCTCTGCTCGTTCGCCGGCGAGTCCTCAACCCTTTTCTCGTACTCCTTTATCTGCCTGCGCACCCCCGCCTCCCTCTCGCTGAGGGCGGCTATCTGCGCCTTGTATTCGCCTCCGCCGTAGGTCCTCGCAGGTTTTTTCGCGTCCGCGCCGTCCTTGTCAGAAGGGCTCTCCCTGGCCTCGATCCGGGATTCGATATCCTGGATGCGGTTCTTTACGATTATTATGTCCGGGTAGCTCTCTTTATACGTGGAGCGCAGGAACGCGAGCTCGTTATTGAGCCTCTCAAGCTCCGCCTCAAGCGAGACCTGCCTGCCGCCGGCGGACGGGCTATTGACAGCCGCGCCAGCCGCCTCTTCCTGGACGATCTTTCTCTCCTCGGCCGCGCGCATGGCGATATTCAGCGACTGGAGCTCCATCTGGAGCCTGTCGAGCGTGCGAAGATTTGCCTCGAGCTGTTCGGGGAGACTGCCCATGCGGGATTCCTTGAAACGCCTCAGGGCCCTTTCCTGCACCTCAAGGTCCTGCTTGGCCCTGTCGAGCTCGTTAGAGAGGAACTCGGAGGTCCCTTCCGCGTACTGCTCCCTGGCCTTGAGGTTCTCGTCGATGAAGAACGACGCCAGGGTGTTCGTCACCTGCATTGTGACGTAAGGGTCCTTTCCGGTGTAATTTATGCTGAAGGCGTCGCCGCCCTTCTTGCTGTCGCCCATGACCTTTATCTCGATATCCCTGCGGAGCATCTCTATCAGGTCCTCCCTGCCGGCGGCCTCCGTCTTGCCGAGGCCTAAGCGCCCTGACATGGATCCCAACAGGCCGCCGCCGTCCGTCCCCTTATAGAGGTTGAAGTCCTCGACTATCTGCTCGAGCCTGGACCGGCTCAATATCTGCTGTTTTATGGTATTGAGCCTCTCGACGAACGGGGTCTTATCGGTGGGCATCACGTACTGCTCGGGGACCTGCTGTTGCTCGACGAGTATGAGCGTGGTGGAGCGATAGCGGACCGGTAGCGACCTGCTTATGACGAGCCCTGCGAGCGTGCATAAGATTACAGGCGCTATGAGGACCCACTTTCTGAGATAGACAATCTCGGCCAACTCGAGTAAATCCTTGTGATCCTTGCCGGATGACATCATATGCTCCAATTTAGAGGCGTCAAGGTGACATTGATAAACACCTGGTCCCTGTCAAAGTCCTCGTCCGGGGCGCCCTCGCCCCGCTGCTCGAAATGTGAATAGCCGCCGGATATCCGCATCCATCCCCTCGGTTGCCAGTAAGAGCCTAACTTCGCGTCGTACGACGCTATATCCACTTCGCCGGAAGGCTCGGAGACTGTGTCGCCGAGGCTCAGGGAAAGGGTCAGGCCAGAGGACTCTCCAAGCGTCTTCGCGACCCCGGCATAGAGCCTGTTCGCTACGCTTAGCTCTCCGGAGAGCCCGCTCGAGTGGGTGATGTCCCTCGTGAAGCCGGCGTTCACGGCGCCCCACTTGAACTCCTTTACGGCCGAGGCGTCGATAGCCCAGTCCGCGCGCGCGCCGTCCCCGGAAAGCACAAGGCCGGCCGAGAGGCTCGCGGATAGGCTTTCTGAAAACTTTTTAGACAACTCTATTGACACCTTATGGACATCCTCGTCTCCCGCCCCATCCGTCTCGAAGTGATATCTGGAGTAAACATACCCCATTTTAAAGGCCGCGAGGTCCGTATACGCGTAACGCCACGACGCCGACGCGCCATCGACCCGCGTGTCAACAAGTGACGGGCTGTCAAAGTCTATGACCGAGTCTTCAATGGTGATTTCCAGGGCGGCCTTTTCCGTAATTTCCTTGGTAAAACCGAGTTCCGCCGTATTGGAAAATATTTCCGCGTAGTCCGTCTGTACGCCGGCATCGAGGGCAACGATGGAATCCCTGGACTTCTTCAGGGTATCCCTGAAATCCACCTTCAAGCCGTTTGAGACCGCGAGGTCCGCCTCCAGGTCCGCGCTTTGCGAGGTGTAATCGAGACCAGTTTCTTTCTGGTAGAAGGCGGCGCTCAATTCGTAAGCCCCCTTGAATTTGAGCTTCCTGGATCCCGAGGTCACATGGACCGCCGGCGAAAGCCTCGTGACGAAGTCGGAAGAGGCGACAGCGTCAAAGGCCGGGTTGCTGTCGTACCTCTCCTCGACCGTGAACTGAGGTCTGACGACCGTCTCGGCCGTAGCCGCGCCTGTTATGGTGAAAGACAACGCCAGGGCCAGTAGGCCTGCTCTGCCTGGTTTACGGCACAAAGACGGTGTCCCCCGGCTTTAATAGGACGGACCCGTCCTTTTTGTCGGAAAGGAGGTCGTCGAACTTTACCCTTATCTTCTCCTCGCCGCCGCCTTGCTTCTGGCGGACGAGGACCATGCTGTTCTTCGAGGCATACTGCGTAAATCCGCCCGCGAGCGCGATCGCCTGGAGCAATGTGGTCCTGGACTTCAGCGCGTACGTGCCGGGCGCCTTGACCTCGCCTATCAGGTAGACCTTGTAGCTCCTTATCTCCTGGACTATGACCGAGACTACGGCAGTAGACTGGTACTCCTTGAGCCTCTCGACTATGCCGTCGCGGAGCTCGCTTGGCGTAAGCCCCGTTGCCTGGACATCCCCTATCAGCGGTAGCGATATCTTGCCGTCAATCCTTACGAGGACCGTCTTTGATATCTCCGGGTTCTTCCAGACCGAGATCTCGAGGATGTCCTCGGGGCCTATCTGGTAAGACGCCTCGGCAGGCGGCTGTCTCTCCCCTGCAACGACCGCGCCTCCGGGGATGAACAAAAGGGAGAGCGCCGCGAACAGGGCCGGTAGCGCGATAAACATCAGGAAACGCGGGGTCTTCATCTCATTAGCCTTTCAATTCAAGACCAAACAGGTCCATTTTATCTTTAGTATATCAGCTTTCGCGCTACTCGTCGATTTTAAGCCTCTCGGAAAACTTAAGCCCGCTCAAAGCCGCCTTAACCGATACCCTCTCGGTCCAGACGGCCCTCGCCCTCGCGCGCACGCCGAGGCCGTCTATGTCCACCGCTATCTCGTCTTCCGAGGTAAGGGCCCTTCCCTCGTACATGATCCTCGCCCCGTATTCCGAGTAGTCCTTGAGGACAGCCCTGCCGCTCTGCCGCCCGGCGGAGTATGTAAGGCCGAGATCGCACCTGACCCTGTCTCCGCCCCTCCTGTCGAGGAAGAAGAACGAACAATGCGGGCATGTGACCTCAACCGCCTCTTCCAGCTTGTAAAACGCCTTCCTGCATTCCGGACAGACCCTGATCTCGATCATCTGCGAGCATCCCTGCGCGTTTTCCAGCTCAACCGTATTAAATACTGGTCGGCTGGTGTCCCTCTTTTGAAGATGAATAAGGATACCCGCAAGCCGGTATTAATACAATCGGCCAAAAGCATAAAAAACTGTAAAAAAGTCTTAGGGTAAAGTTAAAATGGTTTACATCTTTCGATGTAATACTTTTGGCGAAGGGATGAGCCGCCCCTTGAATGCCTCTCCCGGCGCCTCCTGCAAATGCCCTTTCGCAAGATAGCCCGTTCCGCTTGTAATGGTTTACACAGTCTGCCGGGTGATTTTAAGACTTGGGGACAAACCTGTTTGGGAGGAAAGCAGAAAGGGAAGGGTTTTCCGGTCCGCGCTCAGACAGAGCCCTGCCTGGCGAGGACGCTGTTCACATCCGAGTTCTTTATCGCGTAGCTTATAAGCTCCCCTCTGGTGCGGACGTTGAGCTTCTGGAATATGCGGTTTAAGTGGGTCTTGACCGTAGGCTCGCTTATGTGGAGCTTGTAGGCTATCTCCTTGTTCCTGAACCCCTCGCCTATAAGCGCGACGACCTCCTTTTCCCTCCCGGAGAGCGCAACAGGGCCTTCCTTGCCGAGCGCGTTTATGCCGTTAAGGAGGTTTTTGAACGTCTGCTTATCTATCCAGACCTCCCCTTTCGCGACCGACTTGATCGCCTTGACGAGCAGGGACGGGTTGGAGTTGCCGAGAAGCACGCCGCTTATCTTTTTCTTGAGTATCGCGGCAACGAGGTTGTCCCTGCCGCAATTGGTGTCAAGGAGGATTATATGGAAGGACCTCGATCCGGACTCGATGTCCGGGAACTGGTTATAGAGGGTGGTGAAATCCGTAAGCAGTATGTCTATACTGAGGGAGTGGAGCTTTTCAACGGTGCACGCCTCTCCGGGGACGACCGCCTCAACGACCCGCACATCCCTTTCGGGTTCGAGTATCCTGGAGACGCCTTCGGAAAAGACCATGTTGCCAAAGGCGAGCATTACTTTTACAACCATTTTACAGCCCCGCTTCAAATGCAAAAATGACTTGCGTTAAATTCACAAAAACTTGTTTAGCACCGCTTAAAACACATGATTTATTTAATACAGAAACTCCCCGCCAAAACGCGGAAATAGCGTATTTAAGATATTACCACACAGCGTATGCTTTTTAAAGGATTTTATAACACAACCCGCGCGTGTAAATACCAGGCCCCTCCTGGACGACCGGCGATTGGGAGGCCCTCGGCGCGCTGTTTTTTGAATTTTAAAATATATCCGATTATCCTGGATTGTCAAGGGGTCGCAGACGATATCCCGCTGGCCGGAACATTGGGGACAAGACTCTGTCTTGCGGGGCATTAACCCTGGTATGGAATAAAAAGGGCGGGGCCTTCGGCCCCGCCCGAAAGAGCTCCGCGGCATGGGGGGCTATTTCCGGTCGAGGACCTCCCTTACCCGTTTGAGGAGCCCGGAGGCGGAGATGGGCTTTACATAAAAGTCCAGCCCCTCCTCGAGTATGACCTTCTGGCTTATGAAGTCCTGGCTGTAACCGGAGAGGAAGAGCGCCCTCACCGAAGGGTTTAACCTCCTTATCTCGCCGAAGGCCTCCTTGCCGTTCATCTTCGGCATTATCATGTCGAGGACGAGCATGTCGACGTCCTTGCCGATCTCCGCGTACTTCTTTACCGCGTCCTCGCCGTCGACGGACTCGATAACCGTGTAGCCGAACTCTTCAAGAAGGGCCTTTACGAGGCTCCTCACCTCCGCGTCGTCCTCGGCAAGGAGTATCGTCTCTGTCCCGCCCTTCGGGGACTCGGTCCTTATCTCCGCTTCCTCAGCGGCCTTTATCCCGGCGAGCGGGAGGTATATCTTGAACTGGGTGCCGACCCCCGGCTCGCTGTATGCGTTTATGTAACCGTTATGCTGTTTAATTATGCCGTAGGCCATGGAGAGGCCGAGCCCCGTGCCCTTGCCGACCTCCTTGGTGGTGAAGAACGGGTCGAATATCCTCTCGACGACCTTCCTGTCCATGCCTGTGCCTGTGTCCGAGACGGTAATGAGCGCGTATTCGCCTGGGCGCATGTAGCCCTGGTCCTTCAACGCTTCGGTGGAAAGCCTTATGGTCTCGGTGGCGATTGCGAGTGTCCCGCCCTTCGGCATCGCGTCGCGCGCGTTAGTCGCGAGGTTCATGAGGACCTGCTCTATCTGAGAAACATCGGCGGTGACTACCGGGTCAGCGTCCGATAACGAGACCTTGAAGTCGATATCCTCGCCTATGAGCCTGGAGAGAAGCCTCTCCGTGTTCCTTATTATATCGTTCACCCTTACGGGCTTCAACTCCACGAGCGTCTTCCTGCTGAAGGCGAGGAGCCCGCGCGTCAGCTTGGAGGCCCTCTCCGAGGACGAGATTATCTGCCGGACGTAGTTCATCTGCCTGGAGTCCCTGGGAAGCATGAGTTCAAGTAGCCCCGCCGAGCTCATGATCGCCGTAAGGATGTTGTTGAAGTCGTGGGCGATGCCGCCGGTCAGCTGTCCCACCGCCTCCATCTTCTGGGCCTGGATGAGCTGGGCCTCAAGGTGCTTCTGCGCCGTTATTTCTCGCATGATGCCACGGCATACAGGGCCGCCCCCGGCCTCATCGACGCCCCTGGCCGAAATAGAGAGCCATATCTCCTGTCCGTCCTTTCTCCTTACGCGCGCCTCGAACTTTGCCTCTCCCTTTTCCCTGAGCTCGCCTTTAAACCTCTCCCTGTCCGGTTCCTCGATGAAAAATCCGTCAAGGCGCTTTCCTATAAGCTCGGAGAGCCGGTATCCGAAGACCTCCTCGGCGACAGGGTTCAGGTCCATGAGCCTTAAGTCGGGGGTGGCGACGAATATTACGTCCCTCGATTCCTCGAGTATGGTCCTGTACTTCTTCTCGGATATCCTTAAGGCCTCCTCGGCCCTCCTCTTTTCCGTTATGTCCTCGCCGGAGCAAAGTGACCCGATGACGGCGCCGGACGGGTCCCGGAGGAGCGTACTGTGCCAGGACACGGTCCTTAAGCCCCCCCCGGCGGTAACTATGTCGTTTTCGTAATAGTCGACGCTTACCTCGCCGTTCATGCACCTTGCAAAACGGCCGAGCATCTCCTTGCGGATATTCTCCGGGATGAAGGACTCGAACCAGTCCATGCCGACGATATCCTCGGCGCCGAGACCCAGGAGCTCGCACCCCCTCCTGTTTATGAGCTTCACCTTCTTATCCAGGCCGATGGCGACGATCGAAACCCCGGCGAGGTCGAGGTACATGCGCGCCCTGTCCTTTTCCATCAGTATCTCGGCGTTCCTATCCCTTATGTCGCTCGCCATCCTGTTGAAGGAGATGTTGAGCTCGCCTATCTCGTCGCGCGACTTTACGGGCAGGGCGACGTCGTAGTTCCCTGAGGCTATCTCGCCGGCGGCCCTGGCAAGTATGCCTACCCTCTTGACCATCTTTCTTATAATTAGCAGGTATAACGCGATTATGAGGATTCCCGCCATGCCGGCGCCTATGACCGCGCTTTTAAGCATCTCGTATGCCGGACGCACGACCTCGGACTCGTCTGTCTCGACAAGGAGCGTCCAACCAAGGGCAGGGAAGCACATCGAGGCCCCGGCGACCTCGATGCCCCGGTAGTCCTTGTAGAAGCCGGCGACCTCGATGCCGCCCTCCAGGCACTTGCCGACCGGCTCGGTGTCGACCTTCTGCCTCATGGCCGCGTCCTTTATGAATATGGAATCCGTGAGCATGACGCGGTTGCCGTTGACGAGATATACCTCCATGGTCTCGTGCCTGCCCCTTGACCATGAAAGGGCGCCGAGCTCCATATTCGACTCGCCGCTTAAGAGGCGGTCCAAGTCCGAAAAGGGAATGTAGGCCGTTATCACGCCCAGGAGGCCGCCTGAGGCCTCGTCGAGCACCGGCGCGGAGACCGCGATCTCTGGGATATTGGAGCCGTAGTTTTTCTCCTCGGCTATCGAGGTATTTACGGAGCCCATTAAGAAGCTCTCATCGAGAGAATGGTCCTGGCCGACCCTGGTCGGGTCGGTCGAGGCGAGGACCCTTCCAACTGGGGAAATCAGGCTGATTGTCGTTATGCCGATGCCGTATTCGGCGTTTTCACTGATGAAATAGGACGCCAGGCGCCCTCTGGAGCCTTTCTTTCCGGCGACGGCCTCCCTGGCTAACGCCTTTATCGACTTGTCATTGGCAAGACCCGCGACACGCCTCTTAACGACATCGAGGTGTTGCAGGACCTGCCCCTCGTAGGCCTCGGCTATGACGGTCATCTCTTTCAGGACCGCGCCCTTCAGCTGTTCCTTGTTCTTCCTGTATCCGTAGACAAAGGTGAGCGTTATGGGGAGCAGTATGATGAATACCGCCAAAAGGGCCTTCTGTGATAGGGAGAGGTTCTTCATAAGGTTTTCAGGTGCAAATATTATATCTTTTTAATCCGGTTTTTACAATGGGTTGAATCAGATGGCATGAGGCAAAGGGATAAAAAAAGGCGCTCAAATAATTGAGCGCCTTCGTCAAAGCCTCTGGACCCATACTCAGTGCCTGAGGCCTTCGTTTTGCTCGGGCCCGTTGTCCCCGTCCCCTCCATCGTCCGCGCGCTCCCCCTTTACGCGGCGCACCCAGTCGACGAACTTGTCGAGCGGGGTCTTCTTTACTATCTTTATAATCTTGTCGTGGACCACGATCTTTTCGTCTTCCTGTATCTCGTCGCGGAGCAGAAGCACCACCCCCATGAACCAGTTGGGGATAGACCCGGGCTCGGCGGACTCCCGCACCTCGTACTCGACGACCTTGGAAGACCCACGAGCGGCCACTATCCTTAAAGGCCCTCCGGCCTCGGCCATGACTTTGCTATGCCGCATATCTCAAAGCCCCCTCTTCGGAATCTGCATTGTGTGTCCGGATTGCCGAACCTCTCAATCTGCGATTCTATATGCATCGGGGGATTAAGGCAGTGACCGTGATTACAGAACCATACTCAGGCAACGAACCTGAAACGGCTTGTTGAGGCTCGGCATGGCAACGAATGACGGCTTAAAAGGTCTTTAAAAAAAGGGTTGACTGGCTGGCTGGACTGGCGGGAATAAAAGGACGTTAGCGGCGTATGGCCTGAAAACTGAGAAAACTTTTGCCGCTTTTTATCCGGCCTCTCTCATATCACCTTCCAGTCGCATCCGTAGTGGGCGTTAAGGCGGTAGACCCTTATTATCCTGTCGAGCGGCATCTCTATGTAGGGGACCTCTTCTGGAGGGGTCGGGATAAAGTACGAAACGAGACAGCGGTTAACGGCCCTGTGCGCGATGACGAGCACATCCCTCTTTTCGGCCTCTATCCGTATGACAGACTTCTTTACCCGCTGTATCAGGTCCCTGTAAGACTCGCCCCCTGGATACCTGAAGTTGAACTTGTCGTTGCTACGCGCCTCGTTCACCTCCGGGCGCCCCTCGGCTATCTCGGCGTAAGAGAGGCCGTCGCAGAGGCCGGAGTTTATCTCGTTCAACTCCGGTAGCACGACCCTCTCGCAATCAAAAAAAGCGGCTGTCTCGATCGTGCGCCTCTTGGCGCTCGTAAATACGACGAGGTCTCTCCCTTTAAAATGGGCGGCGAGCCTTCCGGCGTATCCGGCGCCCCTCTTTGTCAGGGGCGAGTCCCCCCCTATCCTGTCCTCGCAATTGAAATACGTCTCGCCGTGGCGCGTCAGGAACACCTCCTTGTCCATGAGGTTCACGGCGCCGAGAAAATCCGCTATCTCGTCGAGGAAGGGCCTCTCATCCCCGTAGGCCCTTACGACGGAGAGCCCGAAGTTTATGATCTTCATGTGCGCGACATCTGAGACCGGCTCGTAAACGCCCTCGTAGTGGCCGAGCCTCCTTGCGAAATCGGCCCTCGCGGCCTCGGGTGCGAAGCCCGCGTAGTCCGCGCTATGCTCAAGCTTTATCCGTATTATCTTTTCGATTATCTCCGGGTCGTCGCAGACGTTCTCGACGAAGACGTGCTCGAACCCGTGCTTGCCGCACTCCTTCTCAAGGTATGCCCTCCTCGACGCGGTCACGTTCGTCGCGTCGTATATGGCGATATCTCCCGCGCCTCCGAGCCACTCGGCGAGGTCTGAAAAACACCTCTTGGCTATCCTCTCCCTCTCGCGCGCGAACACGGGCTCCTTAGGGTCGAAAAAATCGCTTTTGGACGAGGGCGGCCCGAGCGACTCCCTCCTGTACGCGCCGACGTTGAATATCCGCGCCCTGTACCCCTGCCATTCGAGGTACCTATGAAGCCGGAGCGAAAGATAGCTCTTGCCCCGCGCCGGGAGCCCCGCCATTATGATCGCGAGCTTCGCTTTTCCATTGTCCATTGAGAGACGCCCCTTTCGTATAAACAGAACCCATTTTATCCGTTCAAGTGAATATTGGCTACCTCTAAAAATTCTGTTATCATCCCCCGATGGACTTAAAGACCGGCCTTCCCATAGAAGCCGTAATACCGGAAGTACGCCGCGCCCTATCCGGTGTCGGGCTTGCCGTCCTTGAAGCGCCGCCCGGCGCGGGCAAGACTACGGTCGTCCCCATCGCCCTCTTAAACGAAGGCTGGCTTGCGGACAGGCGCATCGTAATGCTTGAGCCGAGGAGGCTCGCGGCCCGGGCCGCGGCGTCGAGGATGTCCTCTCTTTTAGGTGAAGACGTCGGCAGGACCGTCGGTTACAGGACCCGGCTCGATTCCCGTGTCGGGCCAAATACAAAAATAGAGGTCGTCACCGAAGGCATACTCACGAGGTTCCTCCAGGCAGACCCCGCGCTCGAAGGTGTCGGGGCGATCATATTCGACGAGTTCCATGAAAGGTCGATACACGCGGACCTGGGGCTCGCGCTCACCCTTGAGGCGCGCTCGCTTTTAAGGGAAGACCTCCGCGTGCTCGTCATGTCGGCGACGATAGACACCGCCGGGATATCAGCGCTCCTCGGCTCCGCCCCTGTCGTCAGTTGTTCGGGCAGGGCCTTCCCGGTCGAGGTGCGCTATCTCCCGAAGGCGTCGCGGCCCGAGCGGGCTCTATATCTTACCGGCCCCGAGTTCATCTCGCGGGTCACAGGCGCGATCCTTTCGTCTTTGAATGAAGGGCCGGGTAGCGTCCTCGTATTCCTGCCCGGCGCGTCTGAAATAAAGAGGGCCGAAAGGGCGCTCAAGGAAAAGGCCCTGCCGCCGTACGTCGATATTATGCCCCTGTACGGCGACCTCGGCCGCGAGGCGCAGGACGAGGCGATAAGGCCGTCCGGACCGGGCAGGAGAAAGGTCGTGCTCGCGACTTCCATCGCCGAGACGAGCATTACGATAGACGGCGTAAGCATCGTAATAGACGGCGGGCTTAAGAGGGCGCCGAGGTTTTCCCTGGGGACCGGCATGGAGCGGCTTGAGACAATAAGGGTGACAAGGGACTCGTCCGACCAGAGGAAGGGCAGAGCAGGGAGGACCGGGCCCGGCTTATGTATGCGCCTCTGGACAGAGGATGAGGACCGGACAATAAAGGAAAAGTCGACGCCTGAGATACTGGAGGCCGACCTCGCGCCGCTCGCGCTTGAGTTGTCCGCCTGGGGCGTAAAAGACCCGTCAACGCTTAAATGGCTCGACCCGCCGCCGCCTTCAGCTATGTCGCAGGCGAAAGAGCTCCTTGCCCGCCTCGGCGCGATAGACGGAAACGAGACGATTACCCCGCACGGCAACGCCATCTCGCGCCTCCCCTTGCATCCGCGCCTCGGACACATGGTCGTAAAAGGCGCGGAGACGGACGAAGGCGGGCTCGCCTGCCTTTTATCCGCCCTCCTTATGGAGCGGGACATCTTCAAAGACGGAAAGGACACGGATTTAAGGCAGAGGCTCCATTATATTATGGGAGAATCAGACGTCTCTCTTCAGGCGGACAGAGGCGTTGTCGAGCGCGTAAGGCAGTCCGCGCGGCAAATAGAGCGCGTCCTCAACATAAAAAAAGGCCGCATCGACGTCGAAAGGACCGGGGGGCTCCTCGCGCTCGCCTACCCTGACAGGATAGGCAAGCGGCGCGAAGGTAAGGACGCGCGATTTCTCCTCGCCAACGGGAGGGGGGCGTACATAAAGTCCGTGGACGCTCTCTCGACCGAAGAGTACATCGTCGCGGCAAGCCTCGACGGAGGCGACACGGAGTCGGCCGTCTTCCTCGCCGCCCCGATAAAAGAATCAGAGATACTCAAACTCTTCGCCGATGATATGGAAAAAGACGAGGGCGTCTCATGGGACCAGTCACAAAAGGCCGTAACATCCAGAAGACGGGTCCGGTACTGGGGCCTTACCCTCAGGGACGAGCCGCTTAAAGGAACAGACAGGGCGAAGGTCTTGAGCGCATTCCTATCCGGCGTAAGGGAGAACCGCGGGGTACTGGACTGGGACAGGGCCTCTGAGGGCTTAAGGGCGCGCGTAGCCTTTTTGAGGCGCGCCGAAGGCGGTGCCGGGCTTCCGGACCTTTCCGACGACTGGCTCTTCGATAATCTGGACGAGTGGCTCGGGGAAAGGGCGCTCGGCATGACCCGCTTAGAGGAGCTTAAAAAGATAGACCTGAACGGCGCGCTCCTCTCACTCCTCTCATGGGAAGACAAAAAAAAGTTAGATGAGCTTACCCCGGCCTCCATCAAGGTCCCGAGCGGGTCAGTCCTCCGGATAGATTATTCCGGGGAAAGGCCCGTCCTCGCCGTCAAGCTCCAGGAGATGTTCGGGTGCGAGAAGGCACCTGCCGTTCTGGGCGGAAAAGTCCCTCTCCTCATCCATCTCTTGTCGCCCGCCGGGAGGCCGCTTCAGGTAACTGACGACCTCAAGGGCTTCTGGAAGACGAGCTATGAGCTCGTCAAAAAAGAGATGAAAGGGCGGTACCCGAAGCACCGCTGGCCCGACGACCCACTGGAGGCGGAGCCAACGAGGAGGGTGAAACACCCGAGAAAGTGACGCCTGCGTTAAACCAGCCCCTGTATAGCGGGTCCAGGTTTTGCACCTCGATTCGTGACTCCATAAACGCCTCTTGTTGGCTATTCGAACCTTCTGCCCAAAGCCCTTTTGCACGCTCCGCGCTTATCCGCAGGGGCCCCTAACGCTTCCTTCCTCCCCCGCTCGGCGCGGGGCCAATTTCAAATCGGGTCATTTAGGCTAAATGAACTTACAGCCGTTCGATACGAATTTGCCCGTCCGGCCAGGACCGCTCGCGCGCCACTTATAGCGCTACGCGTCTAATCCACCCCGGCGCGCTCGCCTCCGCCTACCTTATGCGTTCTACGCCCTGCGCCTGTGTATTGGTAAAACAGAACAAAAACATCTTTTTTGTTTTTTAAAAACCCCCAGTAGGTTGAGTTAGCGAAGCGTAACCCAACGTTGTTTTGCAGGTCTAATCTTTTTAGATTGTTGGGCTTCGCTGCGCTCAGCCCAACCTGCACTACTGCAAAAAAACTTTTTTCGGGAATCCCGTCGGGTGCGGGTCAGGCCCCCATTTTACGCAGTCTCTCAAGCCACTGTATCGAGAATACCAGGAGTATCGAGAGGAGGAGGGAGGCAAACGTCGCGGTGGCAATTATGAGCCCGCGCTTCGGCTTGGATTTTTTCTCAGGGGGTTTGGCGTAGTCGAGGACCTGGACGATCGGCGAGTCCTTCGACTCCTGAATCTTGGCCATCTCGAACTGCTGGGTCAGGAGCTCGAAGAGCGTCTCCTGTATCTTCGCATCCCGGAGGAGTGTCGTGTACCTCGCCGTCAGCCTCGGTATGTTCGAGGTCGGCACGAAGAGGTCCTTCTGCCCGCTCCCCTCGTCGAGCTCCCTCATCTGCTCCTTCAATTGTTTGACCTGGGTCTTCAGTATCTCCACCTGCGGGTTCGTGGGCGCGGCGTAGGAAAGGAGCGTTTGCAGTTCGAGCTCCCTGGCCATGAGCTGGCCTTTTATCGAGCCAACGGCCTCTATGATGACCCTCGACTGCTCGTCGAGCTTAACCGCCCTGTTAGTCTCCATGAAGGTCTTCATTTCATTCTCGATCCTGTCGAGCTCGTCCTTTGCCTCAAGGAGCCGCTTTTCGATGAACAGCCGCATCCTCTTGCCCTGGGACATGACGACCTGTTTGTTTATCCTGTCGAGCTCTTCAACGAAGGCGTTGGCCATCCGGGACGCGGTCTCAGGGTCCTTGTCATCCACGGAGATGAGTATAATCTCCTCCTTTGACTTTGAGATGGAGACATTTTTTTCGAGCGACTTGCGGGTGTCCTCTATCTCCTCCTTATCGTATACCTCGCGGAGGTTAAACCTTTTTATGATCTCGTCCTGCACGGTATTGCTGTTGAGTATCCCGACCCAGAGGTCGGCTGGGGATTTAAGGCCAAGGAAACCGCTCAAGGCCCCGCCCATGGCAGTCGGGAGCTGTGAGGCTATCATGGAGGCGCCGAGTGTGGCCTCCTGCTGTGGAGGGAGGACGCTCGCCGTCGAGGTATAGACCTTTGGGAGGAGGAAGCTGACGATCGTCGAGAGTATGAAGGTCGCGCCGACTATCGCGGCTATCAGCTTTTTGTGCCTCTTTACGGTCTCAAGGTAGACGGTAAGTTCTGTCTCGAAGGACCGCGGGTTCTCGTTTGTCATCTGCTCTGGCATATCTTCCATTCCGTAAAAATATCAAGGTGATGAGACTAAAGGCGGTGGCTTAACCCTTCGACATGCGCCAGTCAAGCGTGAGAGCTATGCCCTTTTCAAGGTCCATTTCCGGCCTCCAGCCGAGGAGCGCGGCCTTATCCACCTTAAGACAGCTTTTTTTAAGGTCGCCGGCGCGCGCGGCCGCCCTGGCCGGGTTTTTCAGCCCTGCGCTCAGAGGCCTTTTCGCGTCGAGCGCGGAGGCGATCGTTGTGAAGAGGTCGAGCGTATGTGTGGCGACCCCCGTCCCGATGTTAAAGAAATCCGCGCTCCCATTATTAAGGGCGAGGAGGTTGGCCCTGGCGATATCTCCTACGAAGCAGTAGTCCCTCGTCATGCCCTTCGGCTCGTCCTTGAAGTGGTAGAGCGTGCATGGCTCACCCTTTAAAAGCCTGTCCATGAATATCGCGACGACCCCGGCCTCTCCGTGGGGGATCTGCCTCGGGCCGTAGATGTTCGCGTACCGTAGGACCGTGTAGTCGAGCCCGTACTGGTGCTTGTAGAAGGCGAGGTAATGCTCTGAGACGAACTTCGTTATGGCGTAAGGGGAGAGCGGCTTCGGTGAGTACGCCTCAGAGGTCGGGTACTCCACGGCCTCTCCGTAGACGGCCCCGCCCGAGGAGATGAACACGACCTTTCTCGTGCCAACGGCCCTTGCTGACTCAAGGACATTTAGGAACCCGCAGACGTTCACGTCCGCGTCGAAGACAGGGTCCGCCACAGAGGCCGGGACCGACATCTGGGCCGCGTGGTGGTTGACTATCTCGGGTCTCTCCATCTCGAAGACTTTTTTCAGTTCAGGCGAGCGGACGTCGAGGAGGTAGAACTTAGCCCTGGGGTTCAGGTTCTCAAGCTTTCCGGACGAGAGGTTGTCGACTACGACTACCTCGTGCCCCTCGCGTATGTAGGCGTCAACGACGTTCGATCCTATGAAGCCGGCGCCTCCGGTCAAGAGTATCTTCATGCTGGTTGTCCCTTTCCTGGCGTGTGTTCAAGCGGGCCGCTCCCGATGGAAGCAGGGAGCGCCCTATCAAGGGCGCATTGGGCCCTTGCGGTTTTTTTGTTATTATCGCGCCGTAGACCGGCTGGGGAGGGTGGATGGGCTAAGGCCCCGTGGGAATGCAATTCTACCGGACTCCTAACTGGTTAATGACTGCGAATCATAACACATAAGGCCGGGTTCAGGAACAATTTTTTGCATGAAGCGGAGATGGCGGGAGGAGCCTTCAGCGGGTTCAGGTCTGCGACCAGTAGCGTCCGGTAAAAACTAAAAAAGCATGGCTTGTTGTTCTGCCTTGTTGGATAATAGAATTCGCCAGAAGCCTATTACAGAAGGAGGAACAAGCCATGCAAGGCAATCATAGCCTATTTTCCGAGCTTCTTAAACCTGAACCTAAGCCGGGTTATCCGTGAAACGCTCTTCGACCGGAAGACCCTGGTGGACATCCTGACCCTTAAACCAGAACGACTAAGGGCCTTCAGAAAAGAGCCGCTGCAAGCTACGCTTTTTTAACCGGACAGTAGTGGTTGCAAACCTGAACCCGCGATGATTCAAAAAAACGCAATGCGCGCGCAGGGCGCAAAATGGCCTTAGCGCCCCTCTTTACAGTCCTCTGGCGGCCCGCGGCCCCTTTTCTATCTCAAAGAGGACCTTGCCTTTTCTGAATATTCGGACTATGCCCGTTGAGCCGGAGATGGTGACGGCGGTAGCGTCGGTTACGTCCGTTATGCCCGCCGCGGCCATGTGCCTGCACCCGAGGCCCGGCATGTGCCCTTCTTCTTCGAGCGCGGCGTCGAGGTGGACCCCGGCGCTTACGACTACGCCGTCTTCTCTGACCACGAACGCGCCGTCCAAAAGGGCGAACTCCTTGATCGTCTCGTGCACCGCGTCGTCGAGGATATTCCGCGCATCTTCCGGGTAGCCCTTGAAGGGGTTCATGATGAGCGGGCGAGAGAGCTTCACGACATTTTCGTGGTCCCCGATTACAAAGGTCGCCCCGATGGTCCTGCCCTCGCGCCCCTCGCTTGAAAGCTCAAGCGCGATCCCGAGGACCGTCTCTATCACCTCGGGCTTGACCTTCGAGAGGAGTTCCTTAGAGACGCCCGCGGTGCTGAATATCTCGGTCTCGTTTTCGAGGTCGAGACACATGAGCGTGTCCATCGAGCCCTTTGCGGAGAGGCCTGTCATACATACGACCCTGTCGGACGCGGTTATGACGCCCTCAGTCATGCACATGATGGCCGACAACTTTATCTGGCCGATGCGCGCGAGCCTCACCTCCGGCAGTTTTACGATTGCCCTGAGATCTCCTTTGTAGCGTTCGAGGTCATTGATGGTCGCGGCCTTTTGCGTGAGTATCACAAGGTCTTTTTTTGACGCGCACCCCTTCCAGAACCCCCAGTCGTCCGTCGAGTCTATGAAGACGAGGACAACGGAGGAACCAGTCTCCTTCTTAAGGGAGAGTGCGGCCGAGAGCATCATCCGGTTAATGTCTGGTATGCTATTCACCCTGCCCCTTCCTCTTTTTAGGCGTCGTCCTCGCGTCTATCTGCGTGAATATGCCGCGGAGCATGTTTATCTCCTTCTGCATGAGCCCGGTCCTGCCGAAGAGCCGGCGAAAGGACCGGAGGATGGATTCGAGTATATGCCCCGCGCCCCCTTCCCCGTATTCAAGGCCCCGCAAGGTCTTCTCCATGTGTACGTACATCTTATCCAATTCAGCACGCGGGGCGACCTTCACCGCCTCTGCCAACGGGTTCCCGGCCGTGAAGACCTGCCAGCAGAATATGAGGACGGCGGATGAGAGGTTCAGGGACGGGTAGTCCTCGTGCGTCGGTATCTCCACGAGCATGTCGGCGAGCTTGACCTCGTAGTTTTCCAGCCCCCGGTCCTCCCTTCCGAAGAGGACCGCGACCTTGTTGTCTGCCGCGAGCTCGAGTATCTTTCCAGTCGCCTCGTGAACGGTGAGTATCGGGTACCTCGTCCGCCCCATCCTCCGTGTCGTTGCTACGATGACGCCGGGCTCATCCGCGTAATCGCCGAGCGTCTTGAATACCCGCGCCCCCTTAAGTATATCGAAGGCGTTGCAGGCCATCGATATCGCCGCGTCAGCCGAGTGGTCGCAGGGGTTTATGAGTACGAGGTCCGAAAACCCCGTGTTCTTCATGGCGCGGGCGACGCTTCCCACGTTGCCCGGACTCTGCGGCTCGACAAGGACTATTGCGATGTTATTGGAGGCGGATGAGCCCTCCTTCTGTTTTTTCTCTTTTGTTTTTCGACGCATATTGGAGGTGTGCGGTCAGGTTGTATTCAGTATATCAAAATAGAGAGGTTCTTGGAATAGGTGGATAGGGGTCTTCCATGAAGGGATGTAAAAGGTGAAGGCTAAACCACGAGGTCGACCTGCTGAACTGTTCCGGGCGCGCCGTCCTCCGAGAGAAAGACGCCGGACCTCCTTACCTGCCCGAGGTCAATGTTGTCCGCGGACTTAAGATCGAAGTCTGTCGCGGCGTAGCCCAGGTATATCGCGCCCACGCCCTGCTCTTTCAGGGTCTTTAGGGTATCGGCGCCGGATGAGTCCTTTGTCCAGACAAAGAGATTATTGAAAACAGCGTCGTTTTCGTCTATCCACGAGTTCCTGTCAGTATCATAGGCCGAGAGCTCCTTGAAGCCGTTACCGCTCGACGGGCCGAAGAGCTCTCCTCCGTTATTCACCTTGCCGTCGCCGTTCCTGTCTATCGCTAAAAAGCCGGAACCAGGCACGGCAAAGGGGATGTCCTCTGCGTCCCCGTCTGAATCAAGGTCGAACACGAACTTCATGGAAGTAAGTTCAGCGGCCCTTCCGCCAAAATTGATGACGAGCGGGTCGACGCGCCTTGCGTCCCCTGCCCTTACGCTCACCGTCTCCTCGGTTATTGAGGCCCTCTGCATGGTAAGCTCAAGAGAGAAACGGAACTCCTGCCCGTCTGCAGTCCTGATGACGCCCTCCGCTGAAAACGAGGTCTCTTCCACCTCGGCTGTAATGGAGCGGGAGTCGTATTCGAGCCCCCACCCCTCTTGTCCATCTCCTGCGTCTTTAAGCGCCGCCTCGGTCTTTTTTATCTCGTCCGACAGTTCCTTATCGACCGTCATTATCTTTATCTTTCGGCCGGATAACGCCTCGATGAGGAGTTTCTTAAGGAAGGTCTCCTGGTCGACCCCGCCGTCTATCTCTATCTCTTTTGCGCCCAGGTATCTCTTACCCTGGCCTTTAATGGAGGCGAGGCGCGCATAAGCCTCTTCAGAGAGGACTACCCTGTCGATGCGGCCGGATGACTCCTGCGGCCTTGCGTCCGCCTCCCCAGGCCTCCTGTCCCCGATCCAGGCGTTTAACTTCTCGCTTTTCGCCTCGCGCTCGACATAGGAGCGTGCCTGCGCAAAGAGTATGTTCGATCCGGCTATTTGCATATAAATACCCTTATTCGATATATCGACGCAGGCCCCTCAAACCTTTAGAGGGGCCTGCGACAATCCATCTATTAGGCCCTGAGAGAGAATAAAAAAAAGGCCGCGCGGGCCATACGGCCCGCGCGGCCTTTTGTCCGTAAATTCAGACCACGTCGGTGAACACGACTTGCGTCTCATCGAGCGCCTTTTTAATCTTGAGAAGCGCCTTTGCCTCTATCTGCCTGACCCTCTCCCTCGTTATCCCGAACCTTCTGCCCACGGTCTCCAGGGTCTCCGGCTCCTTCCCGTCGAGGCCGAAGCGCGTCCTTATTATCGTCCTCTCGTTAGGGTCGAGCGCGTCCAGCCAGACCTCTATCCGCGCGGCCCTGACCGTAGCGTCAACCGCCGCTATCGGCTCCGGGGCCGAGGTATCCTCAAGGATGTCGAGGAGGACCTGCTCTCCTCCCTCGGTCACAGGGGACTCGAGCGAATAGGTCTTCCTGTTTATGGCGTGCAGCTTCTTAACGTACCTGCCGGAGAGCCCGGACTTCTCCGAAAGCTCCCTTACGCTCGGCTCTCTGCCAAACGACGCGGTCAGCTCCCTTTCGGCCCTGGATAGCTTCGAGATATCGGTCGAAACGTGTATGGGGAGCCTGACAGTATTGGCCTGGTTCGCTATCGCCCTGTCTATCGACTGCCTTATCCAGTAGGTCGCGTAGGTGGAGAACCTGCATCCCTTCGAGAGCTTGAACCTCTCGACCGCCTTTATAAGGCCGATGTTCCCCTCCTCGATGAGGTCCTGTATCTGGAGCCCCCTGTTCACGTATCTCTTCGCTATGTTGATGACGAGGCGGAGGTTAGCCTCTATCATCTTTCTACGCGCGTCAATGTCGCCTTTTGCGATAAGCCTGGCGAGCGCTCTCTCCTCATCGAGCTTTAGAAGAGGTATCCTTTTGATGCTGTTAAAGTATATGGTAACGGAATCGGCGGAGAGACCCTCTTCAGCCCCTCTCTTAAGGCCGTCTTCGGCCCTGGCCCCATAGTCCATTCCGGTACGTCTCGGCCCGCCTGTATGGCGGCCCTTTACGCCTCCTTCGAACCCCTCCGTCCCGGCCGGACGGAAGCCTCCTTCCGGTATCTCCTCGTAGCATAGATACTCAACTGACATTAAAGACCATCTCCTTCCATCAAGGGGATTT
Organism: Deltaproteobacteria bacterium GWB2_55_19; assembly: GCA_001797465.1. Classification (GTDB taxonomy): domain Bacteria; phylum Desulfobacterota; class GWC2-55-46; order GWC2-55-46; family GWC2-55-46; genus GWB2-55-19. Next base: position 104,167 of record MGPQ01000017.1, read on the forward strand.
CATTACCCTCAACAGGCCTGACAAAATCCGCCTTCCAGCACTCCGGACGCTTCCATTACGCCATCCGCCATCCTTAAAAGTGCGACTCGGCGTAGCTAACGAGCCCCTTCTGGTCGGGCTTCATGCCGTCATCGCCCTTATGCCAATTCGCGGGGCAGACCTCGCCGTGCTTCTCGTTAAATTGTATGGCGTCCAACATGCGTAGCACCTCGTCGACGTTCCTGCCGAGCGGCAGGTCGTTTATGGTTATGTGCCGGATCTTGCCGAGCTTGTCTATTATAAAGAGGCCGCGTAACGCAATCCCCGGCTTTTCCACCAGCACCCCGTAGTTCCTGCTTATAGATTTGTCGAGATCGGATACGAGCGGGTAGCTTACGTCCCCGATGCCGCCCTGCTTCCTCTCCGTATTCCTCCACGCGATATGTGAAAAATGGCTGTCGACCGAGACGCCGATGACCTGGGCCTTCCTCACCTCGAACTCCTCTATCCTCTCGCTCATGGCGATGATCTCCGTCGGGCAGACGAAAGTGAAATCGAGTGGGTAGAAGAAGAGGACTACGTATTTCCCCCTGTAATCCGAAAGATTGACTTCCTTTACCGTGCCGTCCCCCATGACCGCCTGCGCCTTGAAGTCCGGCGCCTCGTTCTGAACTGTCGCTTTTGTCTCTGACATTTTCTTATTCCTCCCTGGTATCTTTTGTTTTTTATTTTTACTGCTTCGTAGAGCAGTCCCTGCAAACGCCGTGAAAGTCTATGTGGTTGCCGGTGGGCGTGAACTCCTCGAGGGTCTTGTCCGGCAAGGCCAGCGCCGCCGAGTAGTCGACGAATATGTCGCCGATCTTCCCGCACTCCGTGCATATGATGTGGTGGTGCGGCGACGGGTTCGGGTCGAAGTGCTTCCTCTCCGGGTCTATCGTTATCTCAAGAAGGTCTCCCCTGTCCCGGAGCGCCTGCATGGTGTTGTAGACGGTCGCGAACGAGACGGTCGGGTGCTTCTTCTTTATCTCGGTAAAGATATCCTCTGCCGTCGGGTGGCCGGTGTTCCCCTCGAGGAACTTAAGTATCGCTATCCTCT
>MGPQ01000018.1 GCA_001797465.1 Deltaproteobacteria bacterium GWB2_55_19
CGAAGGCGTCTTTGAGTACCTCATGGATTCCCTGCTTCTCTCCATCCTGAGCGCCCCTTTTTTGTATCTATGGATTGTCAGAGCCGTTGCGAGAAGGCTAAAGGCCGAGGCCGCCATGACCGAGGCCTTCCTCAAAGCCGGTGCCGAGGAAGAGCTTCTTGAGAGCGAGGAGAAGTTCAGGAAGATCAGCTCATCGGCACAGGATGCCATAGTTATGATGGACAGCGAAGGGGATATCACTTACTGGAATCCAGCGTCCGAGAAGATATTCGGTTATTCCTACAAAGATGCGGTAGGAAAGGATCTCCATGCCCTGATAGTGCCGCAATATCAACAAAACGCCTTCAAGGAAGGGTTCGAGAGGTTCAAACAGACCGGAAAAGGGCCTGTACTCGGAAAAACTATCGAACTGTCCGCTCTCAGGGAAAATGGCACTGAATTTCCAGTGGAGGTTTCCATTTCGGCGGTGCCGATAAAGGGAAAATGGCATTCCATAGGGATAATTCGTGACATCACCGAGCGCAAAAGGTCCGAGGAGACCATAAGACACATGGCCTATCACGACCATCTGACCGGGCTTCCAAACCGCCTGCTCCTTAACGACCGTCTTGAGCAGGCGTTGGCCATGGGACGCCGACACAAATCCCTTGTCGCCATCCTTTTTCTCGACATTGACCGCTTCAAAGTAATAAACGACACCCTCGGACATGCCGTGGGGGACGAGCTTATCAAGGCCGTTGCGCAAAGGCTTAAAAAACACCTCCGAGATACCGATACGGTCGCTCGCCTCGGCGGTGATGAATTCACGGTGCTACTGCAGGACATTAACGGCAGCGAGGGCGTCACAAGGGTGGTCGAGAATATTTTCGCGATTTTCAAAGAGCCTTTCGACATCAAGGGACATGAGCTCTTTTTGACTGCCAGCATAGGCATCAGCGTATATCCGGACGACGGCACGGACTCAGAGACGCTTTTAAAGAACGCTGATATAGCCATGTACATGGCAAAAGACGAAGGCAGAAATGCGTACAGGTTCTATACAACCGCCATGAACGCCAGAACAATCGAGAGGCTCGAACTGGAAAACGGGCTCCGGAAGGCGATCGAAAGAGATGAACTATTGCTTCACTACCAGCCGCAGATAGATATCGGGACTGGAGAGGTCGTTGGCGTGGAGGCCCTTGTTCGCTGGCATGAACGGGAACGCGGGATAATACACCAGCCTGCGGATTTTATCCCTATCGCGGAAGAGACCGGGCTTATAGTACCCATAGGCGAATGGGTTTTGCGCAAGGCATGCGAGGAGAACAGAAAGTGGCAGGATAAAGGCCTTAAACCGGTGCGGATCGCGGTAAACCTGTCGCTAAGACAGTTCAGGCAGAAGGACTTCGTCAAGGCAGTGTTCGAGATCATTATGGACTCCGCCCTTGCCCCTGAATACCTCGAGCTTGAACTTACCGAGAGCATCGTAATGAAAGACGTGGAGTCCACCATAGAGGTGCTCCGTGAGTTGAAGGCTATGGGCATAAGACTCTCGATAGATGACTTCGGCACCGGCTACTCCTCGCTCGTATATCTTAAACGGATGCCCATTGACGTGCTCAAGATAGACATATCCTTTGTAAGGGACATAACTACTGATCCTGACGATGCTGCGATAGCGGATACTATTATAAGAATGGCGCATTCCCTCAAGCTCGAAGTGATAGCCGAGGGTGTAGAAACGAGGGAGCAGCTTGAATTTCTCCGTAACCTACAATGTGACAAATTCCAAGGTTTCCTGATCTCTCGGCCAGTCACATCCGCGGAAGTCGAAGAGTTTTTAGCCAAAGGGGGGCATTTTCTCACGGACCGTGTGGATTAGGAATTACCGTTGTGTGGCGAGGCCCATCTTTAACATCTTTTTGATGTTACTATTATACTTTTAAGAAGATTATTATTATAGCACCTTCGAATTTAGTTCATGCGCTTCTATGCTCCATTTATCGAAAAAACGGTCCATCGCAGCGGTCTTCCCTATAGGGATGTGACCGAACCAGATGGACAGCTCTTTTTCCGCTTCCGTTTTTGTTTTATTGTCGACGGCCTCCTTCCACATCGCGGATACCAGTCCTGTCCTATCAGCTCCGGACATGCAATGCATTAATATGGGGCGCGGGGCGTTCCTGAAAATATCCATCAAGCGCTGAGCCTCTTCGTCGGTCGGCTCGCGTTCTGCAGACAAAGCCAGGTCATAATGTTTAACGTTATGTTCAGCGCTGACTTTTATTTCATCTATATACCATTGTTTATCGGAATTCTCTCCGCGCAGGTTAAGGATACTCCTTATGCCATATTCCCTTATATAGTACTCGATATCATCCCTATCAGGCTGAGCAGACCTGTAGGCTTCACCTGCGGTAACGGTATGGAAATTGGACGACACGCCATATAAGTACGAGAAATAACTTAGTGGAATAAAAAACACTACAAAAGGAAGGATGAAAAATTTGTATTTACGTAACATTCACGGTCCCGCAATGCGTATTTTCGCCTAATAACTATCAAAGCATACCTTTAATAAGACCCACGGCCGCCCCACCGAGTATAATCCAGGTAGAATTAACCCTGAAGCGCAGCAAAAGAACTGCAGCAACGATTGCAAGAACAATGGAAAACGGGTTTACGAAAGTAGCCGTGCCAAGATACCACGTCACGGTGGTCATCAGGCCCAAAGAAGCGACATTTACGCCGTCCAGAAGGCCAGCAGCCCAGGGTGAGTTTCTGAGTCTCGTCACGAAATGGCTGATTATTGCGACGATGATAAAAGACGGGAGGAATATTCCTATGGTTGCAAGGACAGAGCCTGGCACTCCGCCGAGGATGTAGCCGATAAAAGTTGCTGTCGTAAATACAGGGCCCGGGGTAATCTGCCCGATGGCGACCGCATCTATAAGCTGCTTGTCGGTAAGCCACCCGAGACCCGTGACGAAATCCGCGTGCAGAAAAGCAAGCAGCACATAGCCGCTGCCATAAAGCACAGCCCCTATTTTCAGAAACTTAAGGAACAATATAGTAGAGCTGAACGGTATTGTATAGGCGGCAGACGCACCGGCTCCGCTTACTGGAATAACAGGAACAAGCAAGGCATACAACCCCTTGCCCTTGAGCCTTTGCCTGTTCTCTATCGCCATTACAACCAGCCCGCCTGCCAAGAGGAGCACGAGCTGGTTTATATCGAAAAAACCTCCTGCTATGACAAGAAGACCTATTATGGCGGTAAGCGGGCCTTTAACGGCCTTCTTGCCCAAACCCAGGAGCGCCTGCAGGATTATGACAATTATTACGGGCTTTACTCCGTAAAGAAGCCAGCCGGCCTCAGGCAGCGCCCCGTAGCGCACATAGACCCATGCAAGCGCAATGGTTATGAGCACAGCTGGAAGCATGAAGCATATGCCGCCGAGTATCAACCCTGGATACCCGGCTCGGAGGTACCCTATATGTATGGCCATCTCGGTAGAATTTGGGCCTGGTATAAGATTCGTTACTCCAAGAAGGTCAAGGAACCCGCGCTCATCGAGCCATCTTCTGCGTTTTACCACCTCGTCATGCATGATGGCTATATGGGCGGCAGGGCCACCGAAGGCGGTAAGACCGAGCTTCAGGAAAAGGAGTACTACTTCGGCCAATCTTTTTGAGGCGGGGCCATTCTGATCGCCTTGCTGCTCAACATGGTTACTCAAATTGTTCACGGCTCGAATTTCTGGTTGCTGAATTCCATAGCGGTCGGGGTTTGAATAACGATAAAACCGCGATTGGCTGCATTATGGCAGGCGTTGCACGAATCGGTTAACTTGTTATAGGCAGTCAAAAATTCATTGATATTTTTCTTCTTTACAGTCTTAGACAGATCTTCCATATCGTCCTTTGTAGCGGCAGGGACCAGAACCGATAATTCCTTTACTTCCTTGAATTGAGGGTAAAGCCGGACAGTAGTTTCCAGCCCCTCTTGAATCTCGCCGACCTGGTACTCAGCCAGCGCCCAATTTCCGGCATTGGCCGAATAATACAGCTTGGCGTGATGCTGCTGAATGACCCCCATAATTTCTCCCAGCCCTGGTTTCCATGCATCGGCTTGATTTTGTAAGCGCTCGGTTTTTAACGCACAGGCCGATAGCGTCAAGGTTATTAAGAGAAAAAATATAAGTTTCTTCATTGAAGCCTCCTTGCAGTTATGATCTTGATACTCATTTTATTTCCTGATAAGCCGCATAAAGATAATCAAAAGTAATCATAGCCTCAGCGAGAAGGCTGTCATCATCGGCGCATTTTCTCTTGGCTCCACTCAAGATGGTTTCCAGGCCTGACGCTTCCTTTACAGGTATACCGCCAACATCTAAAAAATGTACCAGCCCTGCCAGCCGCATTAGCCCTGTATCACTCCCGAGTCCAAAACTCAGCATCAGGGTCTCAAAAGTAACATGGTTGCCCACGTGCGAGAAGGCTGCACCGCCGAAATCGAAACCTACAGCGTTGTCAGGACAATCCTCAGGCTTTTCCAGCCAAAGAAATTTTGCATCAGAATCGATGAAGCGCTGGATAAGCCAGGCGCTCGCCAACCTGTCGATCCAGGGATTTCTGCGTGTTGCCCAAAGGCGCCCTTGATAGGCGGCAGGGTCCAGTTGAGTAATAGCGACCCTACCGATGTGCTGTTCGTCAGGCGTGATTACTACCAATGCAGCGGCTTCAACTTCTGCATCGGTCAGTGCAACTTCTGCCTGTATTTTTGCCTCACCAGGAAAAAAATCCACCTTGGCGATGGCATTGAAATCACGGCGCAGCCCTTTGATAAGCCGTCCTACGGCGGCATGCTCGATATCTTTCAGAGAGGTCCGGAATTTGACGATTCCATCTTTTAAGCTGGCATATTCAGCGCTGCGGTCAAACAATGTCTTGAAATCTTCTGACTGCCTGTCGCGGCAGTCGACAGTTAATACGTGTGCGTTGCCGCCGGCTTTTATTATTTCTACCGCCAAATTGGGAAAAGCGCCTTTATGCTCAGTATTTTCAGGCAATAGATAAGCGCCATCACGCAATGCCGCGCAACCCATGCCTTTTAAAGTACGCCAGATACGCATACGAAGAGTGGCGTTTTGAGTTGGAAGGCTAATGATTAACATCAGCCAGACTGGTGATGTATTTTTATTTACACTACTCATACTGTAATAAACTCTACAATAATGTAGGATTTATTACAAGCTATTTTTTACGTTAAGGCATGCGCTCAACCACTCTAATCAACTCCTCCGCCGTAACCAGTACGGACTCTCGGCCTCCGGCCTCCAATATCTCCTCCAGCACCTTCTTCAAAAAATCCAGTTTCTGAGGCCTATGCGCGACATGTGCCCTGACCACCTCCAGTATAATCTGAGACATGCCGCCGGTCTCATCAAAGGCCATAATCTCCACAAGAGCCCTGACGCCATCTTTACTCTTTAAAAGCGCCTCTATCGAGGTCATCTTGTACATATACCCGTTGACCGCCATTATGTGCCGTTTCAGGGCTTCAATCCCTTCCCGGCCGAAGCCCTCAGGCAACGCCTCTGACGCAGCCTTCCTGCAAAGCAACTGTCTTGGGTGTCAAGTATTTTGATTGAAATTTTCAATCCAGGGTGTTTGATGTTTCATCATTGCGTTGAGAATTGTGAGCAGTTTTCGCATGCATGCGACCAAGGCGGTTTTTTTAGCTTTGCCTGCGGCGCACAGACGCATATAGAAGCCCCGTATGGCCGGGTTATAGCGTGTGGCTACAAGCGCGCCCATGTACAATACACGTCTGACCTGGGAGCGGCCGCCCCAGATAGTTCGCTTGCCGCGCAGTTTTCCGCTGTCACGATTAAGCGGCGCCACCCCGGCAATGGCGGCAACCTGTTTCCGGTTCAACTTGCCGAGTTCCGGCAGGTTCGCCAGCAAAGTAACCGCGAGCACCGGCCCAACGCCAGGAACGCTTTTAAGGAGATCATCCTTTTCGCGCCAGACAGGGCTTTTACGAATGGTATCCGTCAGGCCGGTATCGACGCCTGCCAATTGCCTTTCAAGCCATTCTATGTTGATCTGAAGCGATTTACGGATGCTCTTGTGCGCACAGATGAGACGGTTCTTTTCGGCGGCAAGCATATCTACGAGCTGACGCCTTCGCTGAAGCAACGCCGAAAGTTCCTGGGCGTCGGCATCAGGCAGGGGGCGGACATGCTCGCTCAGAAGTTAGGGGTAGCCGCGGACTCTCTTATACGCGCACAGGCAGGTGTGCGCCACGTCTTGCAGGAGATATCTTCAGCCGGCCACTGCGCGGAGGCACGCAAGCGTCTTGCCGAGACAGCGGCCCGGCTCCTTGAAATACCGGAACCCGTACTGGAATCGGCTATTGACCACGAAGTCCGGGAAGGAAATCTCATCGAGGACGATATCGACGGAGAGTCCTGTCTCTATCTTGCGCATCTTTTCCGGGCCGAGACGGGTGTGGCGGACAACCTCACCCGCCTCTTAAAGGGCAGGGCCCCGTGGGCCGGCATAGACACTGAAAAGGCTATCCCCTGGGTGGAGAATAAGACCGGCCTTAAGCTTTCAGAATCCCAGCAAGAGGCCGTAAGGCTCGTACTCAATAACAAGGCGACTGTTATAACCGGCGGCCCCGGAGTGGGCAAGACCACCATAGTCAAAAGTATCCTCAAGATAATCCTCGCCAAAAAGATCGATATCGCGTTTTGCGCGCCAACCGGCAGGGCAGCCAAAAGGCTCTCCGAAGCTACCGGCATGGAGGCTAAGACCGTTCACAGACTCCTCGAATACGACCCGATGACGAACGGCTTCAAAAGGGGCAAGGAGAACCCTCTCGATGCATCCCTTGTTGTCATGGACGAGGCATCGATGGCGGACGTAGCGCTTATGAACAGGCTCCTTTCGGCCATACCCGACCATGCCGGCCTTTTGATCGTCGGCGACATTGACCAGCTGCCCTCAGTAGGTCCCGGAGCGGTGCTTTCGGATATCATAGAATCAGGCGTTATTCCGACGGTCAGGCTCATGGAGATATTCAGGCAGGCCGCCGCGTCCAAAATCATTGTAAACGCGCACAGGATAAACAGGGGCGAGATGCCTATGAAGGCAGAGCCGGATGAGCAGACCGATTTCTATTTCATTCCCGCCAGAACGCCGGAGGAGATACATGAAAGGCTAATAAGCTCGGTGACCGAGCGCATCCCGAAGAGGTTCGGCCTGCATCCGGTGAGGGACATACAGGTCCTTACCCCCATGAACAGGGGCTCCTTAGGCGTTAAGTCCCTGAACATTGAAATTCAGAAAATGCTCAACCCCCAGGCAAAAGCGGGCATAACCCGATTCGGTACAACATTCGCCCCCGGGGACAAGGTCATGCAGACCGTCAACAACTACGACAAAGAGGTCTTCAACGGCGACATCGGCTGGATTACGGGGGTGGATTCAGAGGAGGGGCTTTTAAAAGTGAATTTTGACGGAAGGCCCGTTGAGTATGAAGTCAATGAACTGGACGAGCTGTCGCTCGCCTATGCGGCGACCATACACAAGAGCCAGGGCTCCGAATATCCGGCGGTGGTAATACCGCTTTCGACCGAGCATTACGTCCTTCTTGAGAGAAACCTTCTTTATACGGCCGTGACGAGGGGAAAGAGACTCGTGGTCATCATAGGCCAGCCCAGGGCGTTGGAGATGGCCGTACGGAACCGGAAGGCAAACAGGAGGGTGACGAAGCTGATGGAAAGGCTTAAAAAGACCGGACCATAAAAACTTCGTAACCCGGTCTCTGCCTGCACACGCGTTCAGCTGGGCTCTGTTTTCAAGCAGATGACACTATAAAAACAGAGGCGATTAACGTCTAACAACAAAGGAATACAGGGTAATAGCTGTGAGCTCTTTGTGGAGACATAACTATAATATATATGTACACGAGAAATTCATCAAGAATGCTGCCGTATGCTTAGCTTCTTCCCAGTGGGCGAGGCCGCCTGATTCTAAGGCGGCCTCGCGTGTAATGTCTTCAGTGCGTCTGGTATATGTCCTTATGATTTATTTTCTCACTTTGAGATGGTTTTATCCGGTTTTCTGCTGCCATATCAATCAATTACCTGCTCAGGGGCCAAATTTTGCCCTTTTGGAATGCGTTCATAAAGAAATGGACCAAATTTAGCCCACGCTCGGTTCATCCCCACGCCTGTGGGGAACACGCTCTCGACCCTACCCACTGCCCCCCGTTTTTCGGTTCATCCCCACGCCTGTGGGGAACATCGTGGGCCGCGCGGCCGTCCCCACCTCCTTAACGGTTCATCCCCACGCCTGTGGGGAACATGAAGAGCTTGCCGTAGGTCGCTATCTTGTACTCGGTTCATCCCCACGCCTGTGGGGAACATGAAGAGCTTGCCGTAGGTCGCTATCTTGTACTCGGTTCATCCCCACGCCTGTGGGGAACATACTGCGAGCAGGCGGAGCTGGGCATACTCAGACGGTTCATCCCCACGCCTGTGGGGAACATAACGAGGCCGAACGGCTCGGCGAGAAAGACGCCGGTTCATCCCCACGCCTGTGGGGAACATTAAAAGGGCTACAAACTGTTCGCCAGAAGTAGCGGTTCATCCCCACGCCTGTGGGGAACATGGTTGCCATGTACAAGCAGTACAGGACGATAACGGTTCATCCCCACGCCTGTGGGGAACATTAACTCGGATATTTGAGTATGCGTCAATGTCACGGTTCATCCCCACGCCTGTGGGGAACATTGAAGGCAATAGAGAAGCGGTCTATAGACCTCCGGTTCATCCCCACGCCTATGGGGAACATACTTTACAATTCAGTGGCACGCTAACGGGATACGGTTCATCCCCACGCCTGTGGGGAACATTCTTCGGGATAATCTTCAGTATCCCGATGTGGCGGTTCATCCCCACGCCTGTGGGGAACATGCCCTTGCCGGAGCCGCCGCAACGCAAGCTCTCGGTTCATCCCCACGCCTGTGGGGAACATCCTTCGCCCTCAACCGGCTCCGGTATGCGGTACGGTTCATCCCCACGCCTGTGGGGAACATACGGGCCTTATCTCCGTGACCTTTCCCGAGGGCGGTTCATCCCCACGCCTGTGGGGAACATCAGTACGGCGAGCCCGATAGCGTCAAAACCAACGGTTCATCCCCACGCCTGTGGGGAACATCTCGGGGATCGCATCAGTGAAAACGGCGAGTTCGGTTCATCCCCACGCCTGTGGGGAACATTGTAGAGGTGGGTTTTATTCATCCTCACCCTGCGGTTCATCCCCACGCCTGTGGGGAACATGCGGCTATTACGGCCGACTCGAAGCTCGACGACGGTTCATCCCCACGCCTGTGGGGAACATCCGAGACCTTATACGATACCGCAGACACCGAGCGGTTCATCCCCACGCCTGTGGGGAACATGAGTACGGCGTGACGCCAGTCAGCTCCGCCTCCGGTTCATCCCCACGCCTGTGGGGAACATGGCTCGCCTTCCTCGCTGAGCCGTGTCTCAATCGGTTCATCCCCACGCCTGTGGGGAACATTCGCCGCCCGCCTCCCGGTAGTCGCCCGGGTCCGGTTCATCCCCACGCCTTGGGGAACATTCCAAGGGCACCTGGGACGCCGTGGAGCGGAACGGTTCATCCCCACGCCTGTGGGGAACATGCCGTCAACGCGCTCCAAGTCCCAGCAGGGTTCGGTTCATCCCCACGCCTGTGGGGAACATAAAACCCGTGGGGGACGTCACCGTGTAAAGGCCGGTTCATCCCCACGCCTGTTGGGGAACATCGAACCTCTCTTTCAGGTAATCCGCTATCTGTCGGTTCATCCCCACGCCTGTGGGGAACATGGAGATATAGGAGGGGTTCAGATTGAAGTCTACGGTTCATCCCCACGCCTGTGGGGAACATATGTTAAGGCGGCTCTACAGGCGTCCCACACGCGGTTCATCCCCACGCCTGTGGGGAACATTACGACCTTTTCGATAGACGACCAGTCCCGGACGGTTCATCCCCACGCCTGTGGGGAACATTCTACGACGGCACGCTGAGGCGGGCGGTGAGGCGGTTCATCCCCACGCCTGTGGGGAACATGGCGTCATGAACCTGGCCGACAGGCAGGGTGCCGGTTCATCCCCACGCCTGTGGGGAACATGACACATACGAATTATAGCACTTGAAAATCGCCGGTTCATCCCCACGCCTGTGGGGAACATATTGCTTTTGCTGTCCCCTATGCGGAGGCGAGCGGTTCATCCCCACGCCTGTGGGGAACATTCATCAAGGGCCGGGTTCGCCAGATACCAGACCGGTTCATCCCCACGCCTGTGGGGAACATTATGCGTCTTCTCACTATGCCCGTATTCGAGACGGTTCATCCCCACGCCTGTGGGGAACATGCATCAAGAGTCATTCTATCGCGCGTGCCTTGCGGTTCATCCCCACGCCTGTGGGGAACATAACACCGTTTCCTCAGAGACGCCGTTCAGCGCCGGTTCATCCCCACGCCTGTGGGGAACATGGATTCCATCATTGATTCGTTGTGCGATAATTCGGTTCATCCCCACGCCTGTGGGGAACATGTCTTACCCCAGGCATAGTTGGCGTTGGCCACCGGTTCATCCCCACGCCTGTGGGGAACATCCCATACGGTGGATCCGTCAGCACAAGGTCCACGGTTCATCCCCACGCCTGTGGGGAACATATGAGCCTCGACCCTATAACCGCAATCTCTGACGGTTCATCCCCACGCCTGTGGGGAACATACATTGTCAACCGAGCCAAGCCCCACATGGGACGGTTCATCCCCACGCCTGTGGGGAACATTATGGGGCGAACGCTGAGAGATACATCGATAGCGGTTCATCCCCACGCCTGTGGGGAACATAGGGCAAGGTAAGGGTAAAAAGGGAAAGGGGCCGGTTCATCCCCACGCCTGTGGGGAACATTGTAGATGAGCTCGGGACGATAGCCAAGGTCCTGGTTCATCCCCACGCCTGTGGGGAACATGGACCAAGTGCTACCTGACGTCGCGGCGCAAGCGGTTCATCCCCACGCCTGTGGGGAACATGCGCCTACCCAGTTACCGAGGGCGATACGGTGCGGTTCATCCCCACGCCTGTGGGGAACATGCGTGAATTTTCAGCTGTTGAACGGGTCAAACCGGTTCATCCCCACGCCTGTGTGGAACATTTTTCGATAAATATTCTGAGCGTTTACAAAAACGGTTCATCCCCACGCCTGTGGGGAACATGCGAGAGCCACGAGCTCCTCGGCGTCCCTCTTCTTGTTCCTTTCCTCGAGGGCGGTTATCTTCGCAGTCAGTTCCTGCGCTTGAGTGTGCCCCTGCTTCATGGCCATGACCGTGCCCACGACCTCGGACTCGCCTGCGCCATCCTTCAGCCCCAGCGCGTCGAGCACGGCCTTGTTGGCCACTACCTGAGGCGGGGTCTTTAGCTTGTTCACCGCCGCTATGGCGGTATCCTCGCTTGCGTCCTCGGCCAGGCCGAGGAGCGTAAAGAGTCTCTTCATCGTTACCTCCTTCTTGTTTGATAGGGCCTCGAAAGACCCTTTATTCACGATCGGCACCATGCCGTCGATATTCGGCTGGTTCGTCAGCGCCACATTGATGAGCTTCACGACTCTCTTATCCGTCTTCCGGACCAGAAACACGGGAGACACATACCTGTACTCCTTGTTTTTGATATATGTCACTGCGCGTTCGGTCCACTCGATCTTTGCCCAGATGCCGTCAGCCCCCTTGTCGACAAGCCCCTTGATCCACCCAGCCGCCGGAGCCTCGGCCCCGGAGAGTGTCTGGTGTTCATAGTCGGCTACCATGTCATTCACCTGCGACTCGAACTCACGCAAGACCAGAGCGGCGGACTCCTTGTCGCAGATGAAATCCCCCTTCGGGGTCTTATGAAAACCGTGGGGTATGACCTGTATCTCTGCCGGGGCCTCCCCGCCGATCTCCTTGCAGACCAAAAAAAATCCGTCCATAGCGTCTCCTTGCTCCCTCTAAAATCCCCGCCATTTCATTTATAAACGGCCTGGCTTCGACGGAAGCCCCCAGGCCCGACCGAAGGGCCGCGTTTTCGCCCTTGCCCGTCTCAGTGCGCCGGCCTATGACCCGCCGGTGAGGTGGTTTTCGAGGGTCTCCTTGATCTCCTTCAGGTCCTCGTCCTGCAGGACAAGGAAGGGCCTCGCCGGGATAGTCACCCTTTTGCTTTTCCTCCCGGCCTCGCCGCCGAAGTTGTGGATGGCGGCGTACTCTTTATTCGTACCCACCTCAACGCTGTTACTCGTCGGGTTGCTGGTAATCGAGCCCATAAGGTGTCTTTCCTTTATGAGCACTTTCCGGTTGCCGTCCCGTAGGCGGTCCATGAAGGGCTTTTTGTATCTGCCCCGTTTCGTAAGCACGGCCTTTTTTCTGAACCCTCCTAATACCGTCGCCAACGCAAGGGGCTGCCATCTGTTGGAACCGCCTCTCCAGCTCCCCGGCTCCGAGTACCTGCCGCCGACCTCGAAGTTTTTAATGATCGAGACCTTCGCTATCTCTCCGATGACCCTCATGGCAGGGGTCATATCCGAGGCCCTCTCCGAGACCTTATCGAGGAGTCTCTGGACCTCGCTGTCGTCTATCCGTACATCGATCCCGTCCGCCATACGACTCCTTGCAAAATCAAATTGGTTTTGATATATTTAAAGCGTGGCTATCGGTTGGGTTGTCGCCCCTATAACCGATATGCCTGCCCGCCCAGCGGCAGAATGGGAGCGAGGGCCCTAAGGGAGCGCACTGAATAGTGCGCTTTCATTTTTTTTGCCTCGCCCATATCAGCCTCCCGACACGCTGCCTGTTCAGATAGTCCATGTCCTTTACCGGCATAAAAGTCCAGGCCTCCATAACCCCGTCTACCGCGTTAGTCACCGCAAGCATCCCTTCCTTTTCCCCGGTCTGCACGGCCTTGATTATGCGTTGCCTCAAGACTACCTTTCCCGTGCCCTTATGCTTTTCGAACGACAGCCATACTTCAAACGGCTCTTCCAGCGTCTCGCGCAAAAACGGGATGTACTTGTCGCGGGCAGGGTCGATATGCTCGGCGAGTGTCTTTGCGTTGACGAGCACGTCGTACCTGAAGTCCCCCGCCGAAAATGTGAAGACCTTTTTATCCCCGCCGATTATTTTCTTGATCTCTGATTCGATCTCCGAAGCCGCCACCTTTTTGCCGAGCGTTGCTTTTGCCTTGTCGGCGTCCACCCGCTCCGGCCTGCCGTATGTCTCCCAGTTTCCCGGCGTGAGCCTTTCCCAGGCGTTCGCGCCCTGGGCGTTCCAGCCCTTCATGGCGTTATCGGAGAGCTTCTGTCCCCAGGCCGCCTTGGGGCTGTAGTTCCATCCGGGACCGACTCCCCTCGGAATCCTCTGCACCTCGCCGGTCTCTTTATTCGTCCAGTCGTAATAGCCGTCGTCCGGCGCTTTTTCAGCTACGGTAAGACCATCTCTTTCAAGCTCGCTTGCCGAGTGGCTTACAACCATGCACTTACAGCCGAAATCCCTTACAGGGTAGTGAGAGTCCCACCAGGGATCGTTTCCCGGAAGGACAATCCCGTTCCATGCGAGGTGTAGCGGCCTCGGGTGCTCGGAAAGCCCGCCGACATATCTCCAATACGGCCGTGCCTTGAGTACATCCGGGTCGGTCATCTGCTTGTAGTGCCCGGCTGACCAGGCCACTCTAAGATTCGTGTTGAATATGACCCCGGTCCTCCAGCCGCGATTCCCCTTGTAGTCCCAACCGTGCTTCTTGACCGTCTCGTCGAAAGCCTTCCTGAACTCCGTTATCGTGGTCCCTTTAGAGATAGCGTCGTCTATCGCGGTCCTCATGTCCGAGAGGAGCTCGCTCTTCATCGCCCCGGCCACGACAAACGCCCTGGAGTGCATTTCATTCATAAGGTCCGTCCACTTCTCGGTCGGGAGGTTCACCTTCTGCCGAAAGAAATCAATCGCCTCTTTGAACGGGACGCTTGCGAACCTCATTTAGCCTCGTACATGCCGAGGAGGTTCATCCCCACGCCTGTGGGGAACATGTGACTATTACAAGGACAGGACCGGCCACGGTCGGTTCATCCCCACGCCTGTGGGGAACATTCAGTGCCCGCCGCAGGGTCCCCGGTAATGTCCGGTTCATCCCCACGCCTGTGGGGAACATTTGCCGAGGTCGTCAGAGAGCGTGTACTGGCCCGGTTCATCCCCACGCCTGTGGGGAACATACCTTCGTCTCGATGAACGGCACGACCGTCACCGGTTCATCCCCACGCCTGTGGGGAACATGCGGCGACCCGGCGAAGGTCGGCGGCAAATGCCGGTTCATCCCCACGCCTGTGGGGAACATCTTGTGCCGTCCAGGAACACCTGAAGGTTAACCGGTTCATCCCCACGCCTGTGGGGAACATGTTGTTTTTCTTCCTGTCGTCGCCGGTTCATCCCCACGCCTGTGGGGAACATCTGCCTATATGGGCGACGCTCCTGATCGCCATCGGTTCATCCCCACGCCTGTGGGGAACATAGCGTTAACGATACCGAGAAGGTCTTCAAGTGCGGTTCATCCCCACGCCTGTGGGGAACATGGCCTATGTCGGGTACGCAGGCGGCGCGGCAACGGTTCATCCCCACGCCTGTGGGGAACATTTTTACCTTTCACTACTCGCTCAACAATCCATCGGTTCATCCCCACGCCTGTGGGGAACATGTAGAGGTGGATGACATTGCGCCGCCCAGTCGCGGTTCATCCCCACGCCTGTGGGGAACATAGTACCTCAAGAGCGTTAAAGGTATCAAAGAGCGGTTCATCCCCACGCCTGTGGGGAACATCAAAATATCCCGTAGATTTCTTCCCGGACCCTCGGTTCATCCCCACGCCTGTGGGGAACATTGAATAGGCGTCCTTGATGGTATGTCAACACCCGGTTCATCCCCACGCCTGTGGGGAACATGTCCTCCATCGTCTTTCGCGTGAAGGCCCTGGCGGTTCATCCCCACGCCTGTGGGGAACATGGGTATACGCGCCTTCGCAAGGCGGCAGACTACGGTTCATCCCCACGCCTGTGGGGAACATACATTGCGCATGGCCTTTACACCGTATTGGTGCGGTTCATCCCCACGCCTGTGGGGAACATACACGGGCCGTACCCAGATAACCAGCCTATCCCGGTTCATCCCCACGCCTGTGGGGAACATGGCCTCTATCTCGCTCCTCTCGTCGATCATGCCGGTTCATCCCCACGCCTGTGGGGAACATAAATTGTCGACGGCCGTGAGGAGCAGGGCGAGCGGTTCATCCCCACGCCTGTGGGGAACATCTCAAGGTCAAGGTCATGCTCCACTACCCACCCGGTTCATCCCCACGCCTGTGGGGAACATCAAATTCAGCAACCCGCTCACCAACGGCGGCGCGGTTCATCCCCACGCCTGTGGGGAACATGCCTACGAGCCCTTACCTACGGGTCAGGAACTCGGTTCATCCCCACGCCTGTGGGGAACATATCAGTCGGAACGCGGAAAAGGCCGCCTTCGACGGTTCATCCCCACGCCTGTGGGGAACATTGTCCCGCCCACCTGAACCACGTCGAGCTCGTCGGTTCATCCCCACGCCTGTGGGGAACATGGCGCGATTGCGAGCTTGCCCGCGAGCTGGTCCGGTTCATCCCCACGCCTGTGGGGAACATAATTTAAATTCGACGACTCCGGGGCATACAACCGGTTCATCCCCACGCCTGTGGGGAACATGCGAGGATGGCGTCTTCTTTCCTCTCCGAGACCGGTTCATCCCCACGCCTGTGGGGAACATTCTTTTTGTCGCGACAGGCTCGAATAATGAGGCGGTTCATCCCCACGCCTGTGGGGAACATATCACGGGACAAAGACCGACACACTAAACAGGCGGTTCATCCCCACGCCTGTGGGGAACATATGCTACCGAGTGGCACCACGTCGGTGAGTCGCGGTTCATCCCCACGCCTGTGGGGAACATTCGACCCCGACCTTCTTGTTTTTGTCGGGCATCGGTTCATCCCCACGCCTGTGGGGAACATTTCGTCATCGCCGGGAGGACCACCGCGCCGAGCGGTTCATCCCCACGCCTGTGGGGAACATACTTCTTGCATACCTATGAAAAAATTAAGCTTTTTAAAAACATTTTTTCTACCAAATAAAAACTATAACAATTCACACCTACGAATTTCCTCCTTCCTCCGCTCCCGGCGACTGCTCTGGCTGAAAAGAGACCAGCTTCACGCCCTCCATCTCTACGGGTATGCGGCGATTGGCTCCGAGTGTCAAAAAATCAAATCCTGATTCCGTATTTGTGCTCCATACCATAACTGCATTACCGTCCCCTATACCGCACTCTACCTGCTCCCATATCATTTCCCTTACGCGTCTTGAAACCTTCCCAACATACACTCCAGCCCTGATCTCAAGCAACCAGATGGCCAGGCGGCCTCGCAAGCGGGGCGGAACATTTTCAACCACGATGGCCAGCATCCCCAACTCCCTCCTTGTTCGGTATCGCCGGCTCCACGGCCTCTTCATGCGCCTTAGGCACGGGCAATCCTCCTGCCGCAAGCACCTCTTCGATAGAGGGAATGATACGCTTCAATAACCCGCTCTGCCGGAATGCGTCTCTACACGCAAGGCGTACCTCCCTTTCAGGATTATGTGGTTTTTTGGAGGCGATACGGAACGCGACCGGCACTACCGTATCGAATTTGAAGATATCAGCGATATCGTAGACGAATGACTGCGGCTTGCCGGTATGGATGAACCCTACGGCAGGAGCATAACCTGCCGCCAGAATGGCCGCCTCGCAGATCCCGTATAGGCAGGCGGTAGCCGAGCTGAGACAACGGTTAGGAATGTCTCCGCTCTCCCATTCGCTGTGATCATAGTTGCGGTTTTTCCATTCCACTCCGTACTGTCTGGCGATGATCTCGTACATCTTCCTTACCCGCACTCCCTCTATGCCCCTCAACTGCTCGACACTGCGCCGTTCAGGAGGTTCCTCCCTGAAGCGGAGCGCATACATCTTGCGCACAACCTTTAGCCTTGCCGCATCGTCAAGCGCGAGTCTGGCCTGATAAAGGAGCCTGTCTGCCCGCGCTCCTCCTGGCTGTCCTGAAGCATAAAGGCGCACTGCGGCGTCCCCAACCCAAACGAGCAGGCACCCTACTCTTGAAGCAAGGGTTACCGCCGCATGGGATACCCTTGTCCCCGGCTCAAGCATGAGACAGGCGACGCTACCGACCGGGATGTGGGTGCGTACGCCTGTCTTATCTACGACTACAAAAGCCCCGTCGATTACATCCAGATTCCCTTTCTCGACAAAGAGCACCGAGAGACGGTCTTTAATCGGAATGGGTTTTAGTTGAGGAAGGATAGGTTCGGTCATTTTGCTTTCCAGTTCTCCAATAAAAAAGCAGTATAAGCCGCGACATTTGATTTAACCCGTATCACAGCATAAAACATCAAACCTCAGCGAAAATCCTGGCGTGCCGATGCCGGAGCCTTAGAATGGTATCGGCACAACCGACAGTAACCCAAGCCCCATGACCTTGCCATGGCCTATGCCGGTTTGCAGTGCATCCCTGAACTTATTTGATTCGGTGACAGTGAGAAGCCCGTCATAAAGCACAGAAAAAATCTTAATAGCATTACCAGAACGCTGGCTACCTCGGAACATCTGCTCCTGAGAAATCCGCACATCAACCCGCTCCTGGGGCGACTCTGCAAGATCAAAAGATGCAAGCCGAGGTAACAAAAAACCATGTTGCTCCCCTTTTAGACTGACCCATTTTTCCTGCCCCTCCAATCGCATTAAGCCCATACGCTTGCCATTGCGGGTCACGCAAGGGTTGGCACGCAGTCTGAAACGAAATCGCTGCCCGATCTTAAGTGAATCGAGCTTCAGCCGGACCTGCAAATCAATGGCCGGGTCAGCTTTTGCCAACCATCCCTTCACACTTATTCTTGTCCAGTCCGGGATCATCCGGCTTTGCACAAGAATGCAAGGGTACCCGGTGGAATCAGTTTCCGGCTCAAGTCTCCACAAAAATTCTCCCTCAGGGCATTTAGTGTCCGGCACGCTGAAGGCCCGGCACAGGGTAGAATGAAGCTGGTAGGGATCAGACAGGTCCCGTCGAACATCCCGACAACGTGGATCAAGATGTATCCTATTCAGGAACATTGGACACCTCCTTGGGGAAACGGATCCACTCCGAGCGCACGAACCGCGTCCCGAAGCGCCGTTCGGCAAATGACGACAGCGGCTGGTCCATTTTCAGCACACCGGACCCATCCCTGGACTCGAAGGAAACTAAAAGTTCCTTAGGCGGGACTTCCCATTTACGAGGCGAAGCGATCCATTGCCACTGTTCCAGGACTTTCCTTAACGGACCGTCCTGCAGCCCGTCCTTTATCCAGATAGACTCAGAAGGAACATAGGATTTGCGCCCCAAGGCCAAAGGCCAGGCGGGGTCGCGCAGGGCGGCATGAATCCGTTCAAGCAAGGAGCGCTTCTCGGATTCTAAACCGACCAGAAAAGCCGCATCGGCAAGATAGAAACGATTTGATACAACGCCATCCTTGGATTGGGTACCATCTGCCTTGATGACGGTATCAGTTGCAGCGCATCCTGCGGTCTGATAGTCTTTCATCGGAACACCTGGCCGATCGTGACGAACCCCCATTGACAATCGTGTGAGCGGTTCCAGATCCGTCCAGTTCTCGCGATCAATCCCCAGGGCGGCGGCCATGAGCCCTATAACGCCGGATTTGCTCGGCTCTTTGCCGGTATCACGCTGGTCAAATCGGCTGGTGTTTCCCCACGATTGCATTGGTCCCACAAGACGAAGCAACAAGGTCGGCATGTGTCACTCCTGTACGGAGAAAATTGCCTTGTCGAGCAGGTCTTTCAGCGTCGGAACTGCAGTCCCCAAGCCATCCAATTTAGCCTCAACAAGGTTTAGAACAAAAGTATTCTCCTTACTACCAAAGGCGGCCTGTAATGCCTTGGCCTTCCGCCCCAGCTCCTCTGCAGACTTTCTGGTCAAGGATTCATCCTTGTTCACACGGACGGCTGTCTCAAAGGCATTGGCCAGATTTCGAGGCGCTGTGTTGCGGCGAACCGAAATGGCTACGAACTCCGGAGAATTGTGGGCCGCAAATGTGTTCTGTTTGCCTGTCGGCTCAGCCACTACGAAGCCTTCGAGGAATGCCCTGAGTCCTTTTAACGCCAGCTCGCTGTCATCCTGGAGATTCGACACGAGCTTCTCCCAATCCACCACGGCATAACGATAAAAACAGGCCGAGTTGAACTCCACCGTGCCCATCATGTCGGCGCCGGAAGTGTCCTCGGGTTTGAGATCGTCAACGGCGGTATAAAAGTCGAATTCCCGTTCGACAGAATGGGTAGAGATGGCATGGGCCACCTGACAAGCGGCGTTCTGATTTTTTTCGGGCATGTCGGCCAGCATGCGTCCGAAAAGAGCCACATCTACGGCTTTCCCTCCGTTGAAAACTTTTTCTAAGGCTTTTCTTAATTCAGGATCAGCGCTCTGCGCAGCCTGCTTTTTAATCTTCCCTGGCTTTTTGCCTTCAACAGGTGCCTTTTTCTCGGGTGAAGTGAGCAAATCCCACTTCTCATGAATAATGTTGGCTACACTGGAAATTTCACGCTGTCCCATAAACAGCAGATACTCACTTTTTCCGTCATCCTTAACCGTAAGTTCCATGGCCGCCAATGCAAGTCGCGCCTTTTCATCTGCTTCAGATTCGTCCCGTCCCTTTTCGGCCAGGGATTTGGTGATGGCGTCCAGAATGCGTTTAGTGCGGAAAGCAATATCGTCCTTTCCCAGAACGTTTTGCCCGACCAGCCCTGAGAAGTGCTGCCGAACGGATCGTTTCAAGCACTGACTGGATATGCGGGCTCGGCGGGAACCACCGAAGATGGCATCCTTAGGGGCTCCGGTATCGTCTCGGTTCAAATTTGACGGGGCGAAGTTCTGCAGAGCATGGATTTCGATCAGTGTCCTCATTTATTTCGATCCTCCCATAATAGTGGATTCCGCTTCCATTGATTGATTAAGATCCCTGTAGAAGTCGCGTGCCCAGGAGTTCTGGGTACGCTTCTGGTCGTCTTTCCAGTATAGTAGCCCCTTTAAGAGGGCGTCAAAGTCGATGACATGATCCTTAAGAAGAGCGAGCATCTGTCTAAGGCGGTATGGCAACTGGTCACAATCCGCATCAAGCATGGCAATAAAGCGTCGTTCGGTATTGGTTGAATTGCCCGCTGACTGATAAGCCGCGCATGCTTTCCCTATGGACATCGGCGAACCGGTCCGGCCTTGCCGCCAATGTGCTGCCCAGAGACCGGCTACGAGGTAAAACACCTCCCTGCGCCAGGAGTTGTCGTCGTTTTTTATGAATGGCTCCACGTAGGGATAGGCTGGAGCGAATCTCCCCGGGTCAAAGGCGAGACTTCGCCTCAAGACAGCCCGCACCTTGGTGTCTTTTTCGTTCAGGCCTTCAAGCCATTCAATAAAACCGTTCATAGGCCCTCCTTTTTTGGCTCGACATCGAGTTTTGTAATCTCGTCGTTCAGTTCCTTTACCTTGCGAAGCACAAGCCCTTCGGCTTTTACGATGGCGCGGATTGCCCAGGCATCACCCGTGGATACCGAAGCGCTATGCCGTTCCCACGCAGTCCTCAAGGCGTCCCGAACATACTTCAGCCACTGGCAGCGGATATCATCGCAATTGCGATCGATAGTGTATTCGCTGAGGATTTCATGAAAGCGGGATTCAAGGGTTGACCAGTACCAGGCATTCGCCGGCACCTGCTTTATAAAATTCTTGATATCATCTACAGATGGCTCTCTGTCCCCTCGGCTGAGCAAATCTCGAGCGTATGATCTACAGGCTGTCCACAGGGACTTCTGCGCCTCATCAGCGTCAGTGAGAAGCTGCCGAATCTCTGTCCGGATAAAATGATTACCCGCGAGCGCCGCGGGTAGAGCAAAGCGCTCCATGCGCCAGAAATCCACATTCGCACTCGGCGGATCATATCTAAGTCCGAGCATCAGAATCGATTGCGGCATGGCACCTACTGTTCCCCCTGCCAATTTAAGAGCATTCTGTATCGTCAGAGGGGCAAGCTCGGTATTGTCCGGGAGTAACGAGTCAAAGTCTCTCCATGTCCCTCGGCCTTCCCTAAACTGGACAGGCAACCTGCCTTTATTTTTGTCTATCTTATATGGCTGCATCGGATCAGGATTGTTTGAAGAATTCTCGAATCCCTGTCCGGCGACGAACCTCATAGCCGTAACTTCACCCGAGGGTAGCTCCTCAAGGAGAATCATCCGAGGCTGCCATGTGTAAAGGTCTGCATATCCAGACGCCATCTGCTTTGGAATGCCAAGAGGAAGCGCCTTCGGCTCTCGTTCCCATAGCGCCGAATCCCCCCGCATCACATCCCGATTAGGGTAATGAACCAGGTTATAACATAGTGTTTCGTGGAGATTTATACCCAAGGGAATGCACATCATCGCGTTAGGAGACGGCGAAGGGTAATATCCTCTGCCGCCACTGATTGAAAAAGTCATGGTAGACAGCAGCCAGCGCGCACATTCTTTAGGCTCCCTCGCACCCTGATTTTTCGTGCCGGTGTGGTCAAAAAGGACCTTGTTGGTTGTCGCGTTGTATTCTGCTGTTAATTTCATCCAGGGTTCGATTTCATTTTTGGGGACATTTGTATTTTGCCCAAATGGATATTTCTCATCAAAAAGCCAGAACCTGTTCCTCCACTTTTCCAGATAGGCTTCGATCTTTTTGCCCGGCACCCCTGACTTGAACAGCGCCTTGGCCTGCTCGATGTCAGTCGGCCCTTCCAGCGCCCGGTACAGTACCGCGAGCAGAAAGCGGTGCAGGGCCGCCACAACCAGCAGTGACTGGTCCTCGATCGATACGATCTCCATGGATCTCAGGAGGGTGTCACGGATTCCTATCTCATCTCGCGTTCCGTCAGAGAATCGCACCGGGATCCATTTCTCGTCAATCAGGTTGAATCGACTCATTCGGCCTCCTTTGATTCGTACACTATCCCGAGGTCAACATCCAGCCGCACCTTGTTATCCAACATCCAGCAGCCCTCCGCGTTCAGCATGAGAGGAAAGCAATTTCTTAAGAGCGCCGATTTTACCCAGCCTTCGGGTACCCCCGTAGCCTTAAGTTTCATAACCAAACCCTTTCGAGAAAGGCTCACCGCTCTCAGAAACCACCGTTTTGCCAGAACAAATTCAGGAATCATTTCGCGATGAAATTTGTCTTCCGGGAACAATGGAATGGCTATTATTGACTCTTCACCAAGCCTGGTATGCGCCATGATGGTCCGATGCACAAAAGGCTCGTCCTCATCATAAAGAACGAATCTCTCCGGCTGGTTCCACGATGCATCATCGGGAAGGCCGATGATCGCCTGGTCAGCTTGCCCCTTAAAGGCCATGGCTTTCCCGTCCCCAGCCTCCAATGCCTTATCCAGTCGTTCCCTCAAGGATTCCGGCACATCCATATGCTCCTCGTAGACAGCCTGTACCAGGCTGTCTATTTCATCTGGAAGAGTCATACACTGTCTCTGTCCCTCTCGAAGCAGATACCACGTTCGCAACAGTACGTCTTCACGATACACGGCGCCCCACCATAATGGTTTTCCGAACGATGGGGGCTCATCGCCTGCAAGTCCGGCTACCAGGAGAACCGGGTCGGAAACAGCCCGGAAGTCCCTCGCATGACGCCACAGCCGTCCGGCTCGCTGAAGTACGAGGTCAATGGGCGCAAGATCCGTTACGATAAGGTCAAAATCCAAATCAAGACTCTGCTCCGCCACTTGGGTGGCTATGAGGATCTTCCGGCCAGACCGTCTTTCAGTCTTTCCGGACCCGAAGGTCTTCTCTGCATGCTCCTCGCGTTTCTGCCGCCGTTCGCCTGGAAAGCGTGCGTGAAAGAGAAACACTTCCGTCCCGTCGGAAAGCCGCTTGCCGACACGCTGGCCTTCATACTCTATAGGTTCGCCTTCTGCAAAAAGACAGTAAAGGTCCTGCGCTCGCTGAACCGTATTGACAAGCGCCAGCCCCATACCGCCATCTGCAAGATGCCCCTCCAATTTAGAATGAATGCTTGACAGGTCCGGCTTGATACCTTTTAACTGCAGGGTAAGTCGACGCGCCGGATCGGCCTGAAAATGTTTTTGAAACACTTCTGTTCCCTGACAGAAGATGGAAAGACGCGGGTATTCCTCCTCTTTCTCAGGCAGCCCGGCGTCTACCAAACTTGCCAATTTCCGTCGAAAAGAAGGCGCCAAGGTCGCTGAAAGAAGCACCACTGACGACCCGAGCGCCAACAGCCAGCGTAGCAGGTGAGACAAAAGAGTGCCCGTGTAGGTATCGTACGCATGTATCTCGTCAAAGACGACTACACGATTGGCCAAGCCCCACAGGCGGACGAAGTTGTGACGCACAGGCAAGATTGGCAACAGTGCTTGATCTATAGTTCCCACGCCGTATTCCGATAGGAGCGCCCTTTTCTTGTGCGTAAACCATTCCCCGGCGCGGATCTCGCCGCCCGTTGTAGAATCGTAAATGCCAGAAAAGCGTAAATCCTGGAAGGTTTCATTGAGAAGTGTCGCGCCATGCAATAATTGTAGATCGAGCTTTCGGCCAATGTCTTGGTCACGCAAAAATCTGAGCGTTCGTTTGAACATGGCATTCCCTGTGGCCTTTGTCGGCAAAGCCACATACAGACCCCGATGCCCGAAACGTCGCTGCAACTCAAGATGCGCAAAAAAGGCCGCTTCAGTCTTACCCTCTCCCATGGGGGCCTCGATCAATAAAATGGCTGGCCCCTTTACATCCGATAGAGCGTCGGCAATAGCCTGCTGCAAAGGCCGTGGAGTGAAGTTAAAAACCTGCTTGAATGACCTTGGTCCCTTGGAGAGCGGAGTTCGCGGTTCCCAACCGATTGCATCCAAGGCCTGGTCTGACCGGATTCTTCGCTTATTGAACCATCCTTGCAGATCAGCACAGTCCTCTTGGGTGCCAAAGGGAAACCAGTCTTCATTCGAACCAATCCAATCAGCAAAGCTCGTGAGTCCGGATAACAGCATGAAATCGGGACCGGAAAGAGTTTCTTTATTTGGAATTTTGGACGGCTTTAAAACCTTCTGTAACGCCTCGACGAGGCGTCTGCGAGCTTGCGCCCAGTCATCAGAACCGATGGCTCGCCTGTCGCCCATAAGGTCATTTAAGATGGTTGGCTTAGCCCGCTCCCCGTGGTGAGCCCCCACAGCGTCGGCCGCCAACTCCGCTAATTCAATTGGCCAGCCCCTCTCTTTCAGCAACTCCGGCAAGGCGATCTGGCTTACGAAAGCGTGATTAATATCGGTATTAGGGCTGCGAGGTAGCAGTAGTTCAGTCAAAGATAGAAGTGCAATGGCCGCCTCCCACTTGCATTGAAAACCCGGACAGGCCTTCCCCAGATCATGGCAGGCTACCACGAGCAAGAGCCAGGGGCGGGCATCATCCCAGTCCATCCCCAAAATGGCGGCTATTCTAGTGCGAGTAGATTCAGGTTCACGCGCCAGTATGGCATCGGCGCTGGCGGCGACATCCAGCATATGGAGAATTAGCGGATGCCATCCGGCTGCACCGTTTTTGTCCGTCTTCGCCCAGAGGGTTACCAATGCCTTATCCATCACTCTCGCATCAATTTCATCCATATCTTCGCAACAAGCCTTGCGTCATCAAGAGCTCTATGAATTTTTATCTTTTCAAAAGGATTTCCGGTCGCATATCTGTAGACGGTTTCCAGCCTGTAGTCCGGCAAGTCCGGGAAAATTTCTCTGCTTATCTTCATGGTGCAAATGGCCTTGTTTGTCAGGCACAACCCAAGTCTCGAAAACTCGTATCTGAGAAACTTCATGTCGAAACTTGCATTATGAGAGATCAGGACGCTGCTGGATATAAACGACTTGAATTTGTTTAAGACCGCCTCTGAGGCAGGTTGGCCTGTTAACATCTCTATATTTATTCCGTGGATCTTCTGAGCGGCTTTGGAGATAGCTTTTCCGGGGTTGATGAAGCTGTGAAATTCTTTCTGAGTCAAATCGTTTTCAACCAAAACGGCTCCGACCTCAATAATCCTATCTCCACGTTGAGGGCATAAGCCGGTCGTCTCAAGATCAAAAACAACAAACCGTTCGTTCATTTGATGTGCACGCTTGTGTGGTCAGTTTTTCTGTCAATTTACATCAAATGAGTAGATAGGTCAACTTTTTATGAGGAGTGCATATACTTGTTTATTAGGTCTTCCGGGTTTAGTGTGGGTCATTTTGGGCATCCGGGAGGAAAGAAGTGAGCACTTTAAGGCTGAGGTACTCTTTATCCCTGATGCCGTAAGCCCGTCTCTGAATGACCCGTATCTTGTTGTTTAAGCCCTCCATGAAGCCGAGGGATACTTTGTTGTCGGGATGGCAGTAGCTTACGATGCCTTCCCAGTGACGTTCGATCATTAAAGCAAATTTGTGAAATGGTTCCAGGCGGCTCCACCGGAGCTGGGACTTCCAGTTCTCAAAGAACTTCCGCGCCCAAGCTGGGTTGTTATATGACCAGAGAGCGCCAAAAGACTCTTTGAGCAAGTAAGCCTTATGAAGGCGGCTGTTGGCCTTGAGCAGGAGCCTCAAGGCCCGCCTGCCCTCAAGGTTCAGGTTAGCCCGGTTGGAGAGCAGCGTGTACCGCTGGCCTTTTATGAATCGTCGCTCTTTCTCATTGACACGTTTGTACTCGCTCCGCCGGACCTTATCCAGGGCGTCTGATAGATGCCGCAGCACGTGGAATTTGTCGAATACGATCTGGGCGTTCGGTGCATGGTTGTGGGTCGACTTCCTGAAGGCCTTCCACATGTCCATGACGGCAAGCTGGATGCCTTTGGAGGTATCTGGCCCGATTTCCTTGAAGAAGAGGTCCATGTCCTCTTCCTTGCGGCCTTCTCCGCCCATCCAGATAGGGCGGCCCTGGTCGAGATCGGCCACAACGATTGCATAGGTGTGACCCTTGCGTATGGAAACTTCGTCGATCCCGATGGCACGGAGGTCCTTGGACGGCGGATGTTTGGCCAGGAGGTTGCGCATATAGTTCTTCTCGATGCGCCGTACCTGATCCCAGCTCAGCCGGTTCATTTCGGCCACCCTGGCAACGGACATCTCGCGGCACTGACGGCCTATAGCCTGCTCGAATCGCTCGGTGAACCGCCTGGAGGAGGCCAGCCAGGCAAGGGTCTCCTTCTTCACGGCCTGGCACCTCCGGCAGAACACCCGGCGGTACTCGAATTCAAGGTATATGCGCATGCCGCCGGAGTCGAGGTCCCTGACCCTATGGGTGCTGCGGTCGTAGAAGCCTCGTTGGGTACGACCGCACGGGCAAGCCGTTTTTTTTGACGGCGCCGGAGAATGATTGTACGGGATCCAGGGTCTCCGGAAACTTCCTTCAATCGGGAAAGGGCACGGAATCCCGGGAAGCTGTAGAGCGAGCTGAGGGTGGTCTTTGTCTCCATGACCGGGGACAATAACCCCTCTAACAAAACGTGTCAAGTTTTCAAAGAACAAAAAGGTCAGAAAAGCCGCTTCAGATGAGGCTGAAGTGCCTCTCCGGAGCTAAAACTGACCCACAAGAAACTCAGAAGAGCCTGTTTTATATAACTATGCTTGCTGAGAATTTTAGCATAGGCCTGCGAATATTCCTTGAGAATGTTTAGCTTTAGCTCTGTCCAATAGCCGACAACATCGATATCTGTTTCAGACATAAGCTATTTCTTCTCCTCTGAGTAGCTACTGTATTTCTTGTTCTTCGGTTCCGTCAATAACTTCTATCTGTTCCTTCTGTTTATAAATAGCAAATTTACCCAACACCTTCCAATGCCCACCCTTGTCATGACAGGATACTTATTGGAGTGAAGGCCTTGGGGGATCATGCCAATCTCCACCGTAATGAAAACACGGGCTCCAATGCATGTCTCTGGCGCAACTGTTTCTCAATCCGTCCAATCAGCTCGTCGCGCTGGGCGTCGATGGCGTCCTGAGCATCGAAGAGTTCCCGGCGTTTACGATTCCGGGCCGTCTCCAGCGCCTTGAGTGACTTCTGCGCTTCAAGCTTGTCGTGAAGCGAACCAGCCAGCGCCGCCGTCCGGCGAGCTTCGCGGATTTGCTTATCAAGTTCTTTGATTTCGCGCTCTAACTCCTGTTTGAGGTCGTCAGACCAGCGGTCGAGCTTGAGGACCTCCTCATCGAAAAACTTGCCGTTGCGTTCCTCAACCTGCCTTATCTTGGTTTGCATCCCGGCTTGGCGGATAGCGGAAAGGTCCGATACCGGGTCCATCTGTCGATTCTCGAAATTTACGGGCAGGAGCATCAGTTTGCGGCAGATCTCTTCGTCGAGCGCCTCTCCGGAATCGGTCTGCGCGGCGAATATCAAAAACTCCTCCGTATCCAGAGACTCTACCGTAAGCTTCGATAGTTCGAGCCACCCGGAAAAACCGACGAGAGGTTTTAGGACGCTGATAGTTTGACCATACGCGGCATAGTCCAGCCGCACCGACGCGGGTGAAAGTTCGCGGGATAGCGCCTGCTCGATTATATGCGATGCAAGAGGGTGGTCCTGGCGGTAGAACGAATCGCCGTTCTTCTCCGCCTCCTTCCAGTCGAGGTGGTACCAGCCTTTCTGGGAGCGGTCACCTGAATAGAGAAAACGCGGCCGCTCTGCCTCGAACCGGGCCTCGCCATTCAGTTCCGTGCGTGTCAGTTCCAGCAGGCATCGTTCCCGATTGGAAAGGCTCTCCAGCGTCTTGTCGCGTTTGACGCGCAGGCGTGCGCTCACGTCTTCGTCAAAGTTTTCCAGCAGTATCTCACGGGTCTGGGCCATACGGGCCTGAATCTGCTCGTCGAGTTCGGCTTGAAGCCTGTCAAACGCGGCCTTGATCTCCTCGGCGTTGCGGCAGGTCTGGTAGACCTGGGCAATGCGGCGCTCGATGTCCACGCCGGATTCGAGAGCGCCAAGCACCTCGTCACTCGCCCCGAATACGCCGTCAAATAGCTTGAACTTTTCGCTCAAGAGTTCGAGGACGCGCTGGTCAGCCTCGTTGCGGCGGTTTAAGAAGTTGACGACCACCACATCGTGTTTTTGTCCGTAGCGATGGCAACGGCCGATACGTTGCTCGATACGCTGGGGGTTCCAGGGCAGGTCGTAGTTAACGACCAGAGAGCAAAACTGAAGATTGACGCCCTCTGCTGCTGCTTCGGTGGCGATGAGGATGGTCGCATAATCGCGGAAGTGTTCCACGATGGCGGCCTTCATGTCCACGGGCCGGGAGCCGATGACCACTTCCTGCCCGGCGTGGCGCTCGCGCCACTGCTCATAGATGGCCTTGGAGTACGGGTCGTTGTTCGAGCCGTTGATCATCGCGAGTTGGTCATTGTAGCCATTAGCGGAAAGCAGGTCAAAAAGATACTGCTGGGTGCGGCGCGATTCGGTGAAAATGACAGCTTTGCGCTGTGCCCCAAGCTGTTCTGTCCGCTCGAAGGCAACCTTGAGGGCGGGGATGAGTGCCTCGCCTTTAGCGTTGATGGATATCCTGCGGGCCAGTTCCGCGAAACCGCGCAGTTCTGCCAGCTCCGCCTTCAGCTTCGCTGGATCAAAAGACATTTTTTCTTGTGGCTTCTCTTCTTCGATTTCCTCTTCCTGCTCCTCCATCTCATCCTGTAGTTCATCCAGACCTTCCATATCCTCTTCGTCTAAAATGGTTCCGGTTCCCTGCCGGGATGCGAGGTCTTCAAGGCGCTCGACCAGGCGGTCAAGCGTGTTCGAAATGGCGAAGGTGGACGATGCAAGGAGTTTCCGCAGGACCAGCGTTATGAGCGTGCGCTGGCTGGCGGGAAGGGCAAGCAACCCCTCGCGCTGGAGGTAAACTGAGATGTTCTCATAAAGTTCTTGTTCCTCGTCGCCCGGCTGGAAGTCCTGCGTCAGTGGGACGCGCCTCGTGAACGGAATATATTCGGTCACCTGCTTGCGAAGCGTCCGAATGCAAATCGGGCGGAGCCTATCCCGCAGTTCGGCGTTGCGCATCCGCTCATCCGCGGCTCTGACGAACTGGTCGCGAAACGAAGCCGCGTCACCGAATATGTGACCGTCGATGACGCTGGCCAAGCCGTAGAGTTCCATAAGTGAATTCTGGAGCGGCGTAGCCGTGAGCAGGAGCTTCGGCGCTTGCGCGACAGCGTCCACGACCTTACGGGCGAGTTTGCTTGACTTGCGGAAGACATTCCTAAGGCGGTGCGCCTCATCCATGACGACCAGGTCCCACAGAATACGACTGATCTCCTGTGCCTTTGCCGATGCGAAGTGGTAGGAGCAGACTATCAAACGGTCTGGTATGTCGAATGGGTTGGAGTTCCCGGAATTTTTGAGTTCTTCGTATACTTTTGAATCGAGAACCGCCGACGGCAGATAGAACTTGGAGTCGAGCTCCTGTTGCCATTGTTTGCGCAAGGTCGCTGGTACGATGAGAATGATGCGGCGTTTGCGTTCGGCCCACCGTTGGGCGATGACAATGCCAGCCTCAATGGTTTTTCCCAATCCGACTTCATCGGCTAAAACCATTCCACGGGTGAGCGGCGAGCGAAGGGCAAAAAGGGCCGCGTCCACCTGGTGGGGATTGAGGTCCACGCGAGCACCAGCGATGGAGCGAGATAAAGACTCGATGCTCCCGGTTGCTCCTCGAAGCGTTAGTTCGTGTGCCCAATACTTGCTGTGAAACGCGGTGGTCATTCAGCCGTGCCCTCTTTTATACCAAAAACAATCTGATAGGCAAAAAAACTACTTACCGTTTTCTATTACAATAATTAATTCAACCTAATGCGAACACTCACTTGATTCCCGTCGCAGGTTCACTTTCATCGACAATTTCAAACAAATCCTGTATAGCGCAATTGAAGTAACGGCAGAGTTTTTCCATGACGTCGAACTCAATTCTTTTAGCGTTTTCGAAGTAGAGGAGGGTGAGCATGTTACGGTGGATATCGGTTGCCCGGGCAAGCTCGGCGATTTTGATCTTCCGTTCGCCCATAAATCTTGAAAGATGGCATTTAATCATCTTAGGGAACTACTCCATTTTTTATGCTGACGTGATTTTATAATATTGGTCTTTTTTATGCAATAGAAAGATTTTTCATTTTAGATGGCATTTTGCCATTGACAAAACTACTCTATATGGTATAAAGCTATTTAGGATAAAATAATTACATTCAATTAGGAGTTACGTATATGGAGATATTACTTTTGATAGGCGTTGTTCTCGGAATATTACTTCTTGCCTCCCTAATCTTTCGCAAGCGGACCTCATTGGACGAGATCGAAAAAGAAATTCAGGGGCTCCGCGAAAAAAGATAATCGTCGTGACTTCAAACAGCCTGCTGGACAGGGAGATAATAGGCGCTCTTGGAAACGTGACGGGCATCTCGGCAACAGCCGCGTCGACCGACAAAGGTTTCAGGAAGGCTGAACAAGAGGCGCTGGCTGATATCATGCGCCAGGGGATTCAGATGGGCGCAAACGCCATCGTCGATCTCAAGATGACCACCGGAAGCTATGAGCAGCAGGGCTCCCAATGGATGGTCTCGAAGGTCGTCTATTACGGAACGGCTGTGAAGGTGTGATGAGATATATTCAAAGCAAGGGGTTGTTGATCGTAATTGCCTATGGGGATGAGGCTCCTGATTTGAGTCCAGGAGCCTCTTTATCGATTAACTGAAATCGGTAGTTTTTGTCACCCTTACAACAACTGTTTACTGAACGGTAAACCCCGCCAGGACGGCATTTATCGAGCGCGCCGGTATAAGCCCTTTTGCTTTTCTGCTCGACTGAGGGTCAGGCCTTATCTCGATTTCGCTCATTTCGGTAAGCAGACGAACGTCTTTCAAGACCCTGCTGTAATCGCGCCGTAGCCTCTTTGCAAGGTCATAGATGCTTATTCCGGGGTTGCAGACAACGGTCTTTAAAACCTCGCGGCGCATCCTCGGAAGATGAGCTACCTCGTGGCTCACTGGATACTGGGAATCCCCAGCGGCAATCACGCCCCATATCGCGTCCCATGCGTCAAGGGATGCTGCCTCAAGTGGGTTATTTTTATCAAACCCTTTCCTCACATCGGGCCAGATTGATATAAACTTCTCATCGTTTATTTCCTTAAGCAACCACTCTATGGGGAGGTGGAGAAACGATTGGACAAAAAACCACGTGTGTCCCTCGGGCCCTTTACGGACAATTCCGCGCCATTTTCTATAGGTCAGTCGCCCGCTCCAGAAAGCGGACCGGAGGATCATGGTTTTATCAATCATTACAACACCTCGTCGAAGTAGCGTTTAATATCAAAAGCCTTTATACCGGCGTACCCTTCTGCCACCTCGAGCATCTCGAATTCGTCCATAAGTTCCATCCAGCGTACTTTTCTGAGCCCGCTTATGAGTAGCGACTCCGGCACCCCGGCTCCATGCCTATTAATCTCCCTTACGAATTCCAAGAGAGGTTTTATCTCCTTGCTCAAGACATAAAGGTCAAAGAGATCCCTTGCGGTCTGCCTTGCTCCCGCTTGCACCGTGCGCCCGGTTGAAGAGGCCACACCCTCTCCGGAACCGGTGATGGTCCTTATCTTTCGATGATAAAGCCCCTCAATGGCCTCAGTGCGTATGTCGTCGACGGTCTTAACCGGGAACATATCCGCGTATATATCTTCGACGATGCTTATCCGGAGCGGCTCACCGTCAACATCGGCAACCCCATGAAGCTCTGCCGCAAACATTTGGTCATTGACGAACTCGACCATCCGTAACTTAACTCGCGCATTGGAAAGCCGGCGCTGAACAACAACAGGGTCGAACCTGGCATTTACAAAGAAGTCCAGGTCATAGGAAGCCCTGTGTTGCAGGTAACATCTGGCAAGAGCTGTCCCGCCAACAAGGATAACCCGCGCGCCAGGGAAGAGGTCCTTTTCGATGTCGAATATCTTTTTGAGGATTTTATCCTGCTGCTTATATAATCGTGTATATGCCATATATGACATTTTAATCAATAAAGATACTTAAATCAAGGAAAAACTCTGTTTAGCGTTCCTGCGCGAGTTTTCTTATGGCGTCATTGACTATAAATCTTGACTACGTGGCAAAGCGTAGGCCATGGAACAATCACACTACCGAGGAGGACGATAATGGAGATTACCGCTGAACTGAAGCACCTGTTCAAAGCCCTGCGTCTCTCCCCGCTCTTGTCCACACTACCGGAGCGGGCTGCCTACGCCAAAGGCAACAAGCACACCCATCTGGAGTTTCTCGAATTGCTGCTCAGCGATGAGGTTGAGCGCCGCACCCAGGGGGCGCTCCAGAGGCGCCTGCAAAGCGCTAAAGTCGACCACGACCAGGTGCTGGAACGCTTCGACTGGGAGTCCAGTGTCACTCTCGACCGTGACCGGCTCAAGGGGCTCATCAGTCTGGAGTGGATCGAGCGCCGGGAAAATGTCATTCTCACCGGCCCGGTCGGTGTCGGCAAGACTTTCATCGCCAACGCCCTGGCCCATGTCGCATGCCGCCGCGGCAAAAGCGTCCTGTTGCTCAAAGCGGCCCGGATGTTCAAAACTCTCTATGCCGCCCGGGCCGATAACTCCCTGGAAAAGGAACTGCTCAAGCTGATCGCGCCCGCCCTCCTGGTCATCGACGACTTCGGCCTTGAGCGCCTCACCCAGGAACAGGCCCACGACTTCTACGAGATCGTCAGTGAACGCTATGGGCGCGGCTCCACCATCCTCACCAGCAACCGACACATCACCGAGTGGGTGACCCTCTTTGACGACCAGATCCTCGCCAACTCGGCTCTCGACCGCCTCGCACACAACGCCCACCAGATGATCATCGAGGGCGAAAAAGGCTTCCATCAGGAGCTTCTTATGATAGGCTAACGACCAATTCAGAGCGCCGTGCCTGGGGGTCAATGGTATTGAAAACCAGGGGGGTCAATGCTCGTGAAAAATCGCAGTCTTGACCTCCTTGCCTTAACCTCCTCCTGACACCAGAAACACGAAAACCCCGAACCGGCTATCATCATCGACGCCGATACGGGGTTAAAG
>MGPQ01000019.1:0-147649 GCA_001797465.1 Deltaproteobacteria bacterium GWB2_55_19
AATGGACGAAAAGACGGCTACAAGAGAGGCGGGCCTTACCGAAAGGCTCGCATCCCTCCTCGGGAAAAAAGAAGAGGCGGCAGGGAAGCAGAGCGAGAAAGAGACGCCGATTGCCGCGCCCGAATCCGGATCCCATTCGACGACGGACGCGTGGCACATCTCTCTCCGCTTCGGTCCGGACATGCTCCGCTCCGGCATGGACCCGGCGTCGTTCATCTCGTACCTCGGAAGGCTCGGGGAGATAATCTCGATAGCAACGCTCTTCGATTCCATGCCTACAATCGAGGAGATGGACCCCGAGACCTGCTATCTCGGCTTTGAGATAGATTTTAAGAGCGACTTCGACAAAAAGGCGATAGAGGACGTATTCGAGTTCGCACGCGAGGACTGCATGATAGCCATACTCCCGCCCCACAGCAGGGTCGAGGCCTACGCGGAGCTTATAAGAGAACTACCTGAGGATACGGTCCTCTTGGGGGAGATACTCGTCAAGGGCGGGGCGTTGACGAAAACGGAGCTCGCGGAGGCGCTCTCGCTCCAGAAATCATCGGAGGCCGCCGCTGACGGGTCCAAGCGACTCATCGGCGAGATACTCGTTTCCGAAAGGATGGTCCAGTCCGATATCGTCGCCGCCGCGCTCGAAAAACAAAAAAAGTCCCAGGAAACAATGTCAAAGGAGGCCCGCACCATACGCGTGGACGCGGACAAGCTCGACAAGCTCATCAACCTCGTCGGGGAGCTCGTCATAGCAAGCGCCAATATCGACCAGCAGGCGCAAAGGGTCAAGGACGCGTGGCTACTTGAGTCCGCCTCCTCCATGATGAGGCTCGTGGAGGAAATACGCGACTCTTCCATGAAGATACGGATGGTCCCAATAGGAGAGACCTTCAGCAGGTTTAACAGGGTCGTCCGCGACATAAGCAAAGAGACGGGCAAGGAGATAACGCTCGACATAAAAGGCGGAGAGACGGAGCTCGACAAGACGGTCGTTGAGAAGATCAGCGACCCGCTCATGCACATCGTGAGAAATGCGGCTGACCACGGGATAGAGCAGTCCGAGGCGCGCGCCTCAGCCGGGAAGCCCAGCGCCGGGACGATAAGTCTGAACGCCTTTCATGACGCGGGCTCGATAGTAATCGAGATAACCGACGACGGCAGGGGGCTCAACAAAAACAGGATACTGGAAAAGGCTACTGCCAAGGGGCTCCTGAACCAGGGACAGCAGTATTCGGACCCCGAGATATTCCGCGTCATATTCGAGCCGGGTTTTTCAACCGCCGAGGCGGTGACAAAGCTCTCGGGCAGGGGCGTGGGCATGGACGTAGTGAAAAGGAACATAGACGCGCTCCGCGGCTCCGTCGACGTGGAAAGCGTTGAAGGCGCAGGCACGATTGTCCGCATAAGGCTCCCGCTTACGCTCGCCATCATCGACGGCTTCAGGGTAGGGGTGGCGGGCTCGTCATACGTCATACCGCTCGACATGGTCGTCGAGTGCGTGGAGCTCCCGGAATCCGAGCGGGAAGGCAACAGGAGGAGCTACATAAACTTAAGGGGAGAGGTACTGCCGTACGTGAGGCTTAAAGACTACTTCGGCCTCGCAGGCAGGGCATCCAGGTACGAGAACATCGTCATCGTAAGGTACGCGTCAGTGAAGATCGGGCTCGTGGTGGACGAGCTCTTCGGCGAGGTACAGACGGTCATAAAGTCGCTCTCCAAGGCGTACAAGGAGATAAAGGGCATATCCGGGGCGACTATCATGGGCAACGGCGAGGTGGCGTTGATACTCGACATCCCGCGCCTCTTCGAGGCCATTGAACGCGTAGCAACAAAAGCGGCCTGTTGAGGGGGATGTTATGACAGAAGACGCGCCGCCGTAATACAGGCCATTGGGCCGGCCTCAGGCAGGTTTCAGGGATAAAAAGATTTTCAATATAACCAGGCGGAGGAAAAGATGAACTTTTTCAGAGACATGAAAACAAGCTCCAAACTTACGTTAAGCTTTGCCCTTGTGGTGGTCTTCGTGGTGATCCTTGGGGGCTTGAGCATCGAGAGGATTATGAACATGAAGGGCAATCTCCAGTCGCTCTACGCCGACAGGTTCGTGCCGGTCGTGGACCTCGGCAAGGTGAATATGGAGCTCGCCAACATCAGGATGGGCGCGCTGAAGATAGTGAACGAGCCGGACGCGGCAAAACGCCAGGCTATCGCAGGCCAGGCCTCCGAGAACGAAAAGCTGGTAAACGAGCTCATTGAGAAGTACGCCGCGACGACCCTCGTCCCTGAGGAGGAGAAGGTCCTCTCCGAGTTCCGCCCTGCGTGGAAGGCCTATAATGATTCCAGGCTGAACACCTACAAGTGGGCGCTCGAAGGCAAGTTCGACCAGGCCAAGTCTAACGCGGTTAACGACGCGGGCCCCAAGTTCAAAGTGGTCGACGAAAAATCACAGAGGCTTATAGAAATACAGGACGAAGTAGGCAAGGCGCTCTACGCCCAGGCCACGACCGATTATATATTTACGAGGAACGTCGTCATCGGCGCGACCATGCTCGCCATAATCGTAGCGATAGCGGCGGTAATGCTCCTTACGAAGCTCATAGCGAGGCCCCTTGCCGACCTTACGACCAACGTCGCGAACAGGCTCGCAATAGGCGACCTCACGATGGAGATAGAGGTAAAGGGCAAGGACGAGACCGGCCAATTGCTCGCGGCCATGAAGAACATGGTGGAGAAGCTACGCGGGGTAGTGACCGACGTCCGGACTGTATCCGACAACGTCGCGGCAGGCTCCCAGGAGCTCTCTTCCGGCGCCCAGCAGATTTCAGAGGGCGCGACCGAGCAGGCGGCATCTATCGAGGAGACCTCGTCCTCCATGGAAGAGATGACCTCTAACATCAAACAGAACTCGGATAACGCCCAGCAGACCGAAAAGATCGCGAACAAGTCGGCCTCTGACGCGAAGGAATCAGGTCAGGCCGTCGCTGAGACCGTCAGCGCCATGAAGCAGATAGCCTCCAAGATATCGATTATCGAGGAGATAGCGAGGCAGACGAACCTACTCGCCCTTAACGCCGCGATAGAGGCCGCGAGGGCCGGGGAGCACGGCAAGGGCTTCGCGGTCGTGGCTTCCGAGGTAAGGAAGCTCGCCGAGAGGTCCCAGACCGCGGCAGGAGAGATAAGCCAGCTCTCGTCCACAAGCGTGCAGATCGCCGAGAGGGCCGGGGATATGCTCTCAAAACTCGTGCCGGACATACAGAAGACCTCAGAGCTCGTGCAGGAGATAACAGCCGCGAGCGGCGAGCAGAACAGCGGCGCCGAGCAGATAAACAAGGCGCTCCAGCAACTCGACCAGGTCATCCAGCAGAACGCCGGGGCGGCCGAGGAGCTCGCCTCTACGTCTGAAGAGCTTTCCTCGCAGGCCGAACAGCTCCAGTCGGCGATAGCCTTCTTCAGGATATCGGACTCCGGCGCGCCGCAGGCAACGAGACAGCTAAAGGTCGTTAAGGGCGGAGCTAAGACGACTCAGAAGGCAAAGGCTGGCCACATAAGGGAAGCCGCGCCTTCCGCGCACGCGAAGCACGCAAAGGCGGCCGCGAACAGCGGGGTCGCTTTGAACCTCGATGCCGGCGACGAGGAAGAGAACGAGTTCGTCAAATATTAAGGAGGCCCGACCGATGAGCGTAGCCGCCATAACAGAGACCACGCAGTACCTGACGTTCAAGCTCGCGACCGAGGTCTTCGCCCTCGACATCACCAAGGTGAGGGAGGTCCTCGACTTCACGGCCGTGACGAAGGTCCCGAGGACCCCGGACTTCATGCGGGGGGTAATTAATCTACGCGGGTCCGTAGTGCCGGTAGTGGACATGCGGCTTAAGTTCAACATGTCGAGGACCGAGCAGACCGTGAACACCTGCATCATCATAACGGAGATAAACCTCGACGGGGACAAGGTCGTGCTCGGCGCCCTGGCGGATTCGGTCCAGGAGGTCATAGACCTCGAGCCCGGCCAGATAGAGCCGGCCCCGAGGATAGGGACGAGGCTCAATACCGAGTTCATCAAGGGCATGGGCAAGCGTGACGACCAGTTCATCATAATCCTTGAGATCGACAGGATCTTCTCGACCGAGGAGCTCATTGAGGTCCACGAGGCCAAGGCCACAGCGGCCTGAGAAAAGGGGCGGCAAGGGTTTTTGTTCATCAACAAGGTATCCATATGGCAGGTATAACAGGGTCCGTCAAGATGGACGACGATACGTTCCAGTCCTTAAGCGGCTTCATAGAGAAGGAACTCGGCATAAAGATGCCTCTTGCGAAAAGGGCATTGCTTGAGTCCAGGCTCCAGAAGAGGCTCCGCGCGCTCGGGCTTTCGGGCTTCGGGGAATATACCGACTTCGTCTTCAGCCCCGCTGGCGCGGACGGGGAGCTCATCCATATGATAGACCTCGTTACAACCAACAAGACGGATTTTTTCCGGGAGCCGTTCCACTTCGAGTTCCTCTCCAACACGGTGGTCCCTGAGCTCGTAAACAGCGGGAGGGCCGGACCAGGCTCCCCGCTTACGGTTTGGTCCGCCGGTTGCTCGACCGGCGAGGAGCCGTACACCATCGCAATGACGCTCTCGGAGTTCGCGCACGCGAACCTGGGAATAGGGTTCGACTTCAGGATATCCTGCACAGACATATCCACGAGGGTCTTATCGATGGCCCACAAAGGCATCTATAAGGAGGAGAGGATAGAGCCTGTGCCGATGGACTTCAGGAAAAAGTATGTATTGAGGAGCAAGGACTCGTCAAAGGGGCTCGTGAGGATGTCTCCCGCGCTTCGCTCCCGCCTCCATCTTCAGAGGCTTAACTTCATGGACAGCGAGTTCCCGTTCAGGTCCCTCGACGTAATATTCTGCAGGAACGTAATAATCTATTTTGACAAGAAGACCCAGGAGAGGCTCTTCCGCAAGTTCGCGCAGTGCATGCGCGCAGGGGGCTACCTTTTCATCGGCCACTCCGAGACCTTGAGCGGGCTCGACCTCCCGTTCGAGAAGGCCGCAACCTCTGTTTACAGGAAGGTGTGACGTGCGCATATCAGCCCCCGAAGGCATCCCGCTCCTGTATCTCCGTCCTGGTGAGCTTTTTTTCAGCGCAAGGCCCTCAGCCGTCCACACGGTTTTGGGTTCGTGTGTCGCGGTCCTCCTCTACTGCCCCGACCTGCGCTCCGGTGCCATCTGCCACGCCCTGCTTCCGCGCCCGCACGTAAGGTGCGCCTTTGAGTGCACTTCCTGCTCGATGGACGAAAGGGACGCCATGATCTTCGTCGACGGCTCGGTCTCTCTCATGCTCCGGAGGTTCGAGGAGCACGGGGCCGGACCCTCAAGGCTCGTGGCAAAGGTCTTCGGGGGGGCGTCTTTTACGGATCTCCGGGGTCCGGCCTCCATCGGCGCCAAAAACGCACGCGCCGCCTTTTGCGCGCTCGAGAGGCGGGGGATTAGGGTAACGGCCTCGGAGACAGGGGGAAACATAGCGAGGAAGGTCCTCTATCTTACGCATACGGGGCACGCGATAGTCAGGCCAGTCCAAAGGACGGCTGACGAGCGCTCCGCGCTCGTCGGGAATTACGACTGATATGGAAAACATACACGGAGGGGCCGGCATGGAAAGGTATCGCGACGAGGAGATAATAAACGAGCTAATGCAGAGGCTGAAGGCCAGGGACAAGGCCTGCCACGACCTTACCGCGATGACAAAAAACCTCGCGACGCTTAACGAGAGGCTCGTCGAGTCAGAGAAGGTAAAGGGCCACTTCCTCTCGAACATAAGGAACGAGATAAACAACCCGCTGACCTCGGTCCTCACCATGTGCGAGCTTATACTCTCATCAGACGGCCCGGACGCCTTCGACGCGGAGACCTGCCGCTCCCTCGTCGCCACGATAAGGAAGGAGGCCTTCAGCCTGAACTTCCAGCTCCGGAACATCTTCGTTGCGGCGGAACTCGAGGCCGGGGAGGAGGTCCTGAGCGTCTCTGCCGTCGACGTCGCTACTCTCCTAAAAAGCACGGCTGGGGCCTTCGCCCACAGGGCC
The DNA here is from genome assembly GCA_001797465.1 of Deltaproteobacteria bacterium GWB2_55_19. Taxonomy (GTDB): domain Bacteria; phylum Desulfobacterota; class GWC2-55-46; order GWC2-55-46; family GWC2-55-46; genus GWB2-55-19. Next base: position 6,070 of record MGPQ01000019.1, read on the forward strand.
GCTGAAAAGAAGTTAACCATCGCCACGAACATTTCGGACGATGTCAGGCACCACTGTTTCAGGACCGACCCGGAAAAGCTCCAGTGCGTCCTCTCGAACCTCATCGCCAACGCCATAGAGTTCAGCTACGAGGAGAGGCCGGTTTCCATCAGGGCATGGAAGGACAATGGCGAGCTCTCGGTCTCTGTAACCGATTACGGGATCGGCATGGACGAGCGGGACCAGGGGGCGATCTTCGAGAGGTTCCGCCAGCTTGAGGCGGGCGCGACAAAACAACACGGAGGACACGGCCTCGGCCTCTCTATAATCAAATCGACGATCGAGCTCCTCGGCGGCGCCATATCCGTGGTGTCAAAAAAGGGCGCGGGCGCGGTATTCACGGTTACGGTCCCGGAGATGGCCGGCGAGGAATCCTCGGTCTTCGCCGTTGACGGGAACGAGTTCTTCTTCGGAACAGAAGGTGAGAGGTTCTGATGGGCATCGAGAGCGCCTTGCAAACGAAGCCAGCTAACGCCCATTTCCTCTATCCCGGGATGATATACGCGGAGACGGGCCAGTGCGTGATTTCAACGATCCTCGGCTCCTGCGTCTCGGTATGCCTCTGGGACCCGGCGCTCCGGAGGGGGGGCATGAACCACTTCCTACTGCCCTTCTGGAACGGCGAGGGTCTGCAGACGCCGAAGTACGGGAACGTCGCGATACCGATGCTCATAGAGAAGATGCTTGTACTCGGCTCGGTCAAGGGGAACATCCGCGCCAAGGTCTTTGGAGGGGGGAACGTCCTTGAGTCCACGAGCGGGCTACTTAACGTCGGCGAGCGCAACATCGCGCTCGCCGAAGAGGCGCTCGCCGAGAACAGGATAGTCACATTGTGCAGAGATACGGGCGGTGGCTGCGGCAGAAAGGTCATGTTCATGACCGGGACCGGAGAGGTATTCGTCAAGAAGATCATCAAGGGACAGTCGGCCCAACAAGGGGGATAAATGGAGGCGCTCAGGAAGATAAAGGTCCTTATAATAGACGATTCCGCTGTCGTAAGGCAGGTGCTCTCGGGGATAATCTCGTCGGACCCGGCGCTTGAGGTCATGGCCATGGCCGCGGACCCGTTCGTGGCCGCCGAGAAGATAAGGGAGGCGCTCCCGGATGTGATAACGCTCGACGTCGAGATGCCCCGCATGGACGGCGTCACCTTTCTCCACAAGATAATGACGCAACACCCCATACCGACGATCATCATTTCGAGCCTGGCGGAGTCCGGTTCCGAGACGGCGTTGAAGGCGCTCGAGTACGGCGCGGTGGACATCATACAGAAGCCCCACATAGGCACGAGGCAGTTCCTCGAAGAGGCGAGGATACTTATATGCGACGCAGTGAAGGCGGCGGCCTCGGCGCGCCTGAAGCCGATAAAGGCGATGCAGGTCGCCCCCAAGCTCAGCGCCGACGCGGTCCTCGCTAAAAAAGCGAACAAGGCGATGCTGAGGACGACCGAGAAGGTAATCGTCGTCGGCGCCTCCACGGGGGGCACGGAGGCGATAAAGGACTTCCTCATGGCCATGCCCATGGATTCGCCCGGCATCGTAATCGTCCAGCACATGCCCGAGAGGTTTACGGCCTCTTTCGCAAGACGCCTCGATGAGGCGTGCGCCATCTCGGTCAAGGAGGCCGAGGACAACGATACAGTCATAAGGGGCAGGGCGCTCATCGCCCCTGGCAACCGGCACATGCTCCTTAAAAGCAGCGGGGCAAGGTACTTTGTCGAGGTCAGGGACGGGCCGCTGGTCTCAAGGCATCGTCCGTCTGTCGACGTCCTTTTCAGGTCCGCGGCCCAGCACGCCGGGCGGAACGCCGTCGGCGTGATCCTGACCGGCATGGGCGACGACGGCGCTCACGGGATGCGTGAGATGAAGGAGGCCGGGGCGTACAATATAGCGGAGGACGAGCGCTCATGCGTGGTATTCGGGATGCCGAAGGAGGCTATAAAGGCCGGGGCGGTGGACGCGGTCCTGCCGCTTGCTTCCATTCCGCAGGCGGTCCTGAGGGAATGTCTTCTCCCAGGCGCAAAGGCCTCTTGAGACGGTCTCCCCCGGATTTCTGTTGACTTAAGAGCGCGTATTTCATACTATTTTCCTGTATGGAACGCGTTGCGGAACAAAAGCCATATCCACACTGCGAACATCTTTCGCGGCAGACAACCCCGCTTGAAGACTTGCCGGGACTACGCCTGTCCCCATGAAAAAACCTCTAAGGCCCTTTCTTTTCGCCGCGTTATTCCTTTTATTTTCAGCGCTGTTGTCCTTTTCCGCTTGGGCCGATGACAGGGTATTGAACATCCTGTATACCGGCGCGATCAGGGGGGAGCTCGAGCCTTGCGGGTGCGCCCCGGAGACCCAGTCGGGCGGGCTCGCCCGGCTCTCTGGCTTTATAAACGCCGAGAGGGCGGCACTTGACCCATTCATATTGGTGGACGCCGGGAATGCCCTTGCCGCGGATACGCCGCAGGGGAGGCTCAAAACTGAGGCGTTGCTTAAGTCCTTCAGGGTCATCGGCTATGACGTCGCGGCGCTCTTTGATGTCCCTGCCTTCGCAAGACCTCTCCTGAAAGAGACAGGCCTCCGCGCGCTCTCATCAAAGGCCCTTGTCCGCTCTGTTACGGTTAAGCGCGGACATTTAAAGATAAACGTAAGTGTCGACCCGAATGCCCGTAAAAATGGGATGCTCAACCTGCTCCTGACTGACAAGCCTGTATCTGAAGCCGCGTCCCTGGGGTGGGACGTCGTGATAACGTCGTCGGGAGAGACGACGGAAGGCGCGGACAAGACAACAGGCCCGATAGTCGCCTCCGGGTATCCCAAGGGCGAGAAGCTCGGCGTTATCTCTCTCAGGCTTGACGGCAATGGGAGGGTATCGGGCTTCGATCAGAGATGGCAGACGCTCGGCAAGGACGTTGCGGAGGACGCGAGGGTCAGGGAGGTCCTGAAGGAGTATGACGCGAAGGTCGTTGAACTTACTAAGGACGAGGAGAAAAAGACAGCCCTTGCGGGCCCCTGGCTCGGCGCCGTAGCCTGCATAGAGTGCCACGAGCCTTTTTTTGAAAGCTGGGCCGCCACGAGGCATTCAAAGGCCTTCGCTTCGCTTGAAAAGGCCGGAAAATCCAGGGACCCCGAGTGCGTAGTCTGTCACACCACAGGCTACGGCAAGGAGGGCGGGTTCATAAGCAAGACAACGACCCCGGGGCTTGTGGGTGTGCAGTGCGAGGTCTGCCACGGCCCTGGCAAAGACCACGCGAGGGGCTTTTCAGCGCCATCTGGGCCTGTTAATGAAACCGTATGCCTTAAGTGCCACACAAAAGAGAACAGCCCTGAGTTCGATTACGAGCTTTACAGGGAAAAGATAATACACTAAGGAGATATGTATGCTAAAAAGGTCGGTCGTTTTAATCGCCATGTTTCTACTCTTGCCGCTGGCCGCATTCGCGGCAGGCGCGCCTGCGACGATAAAGGGGAGCTTCACCCAGGTCCCTGGCAAGGAGTTCAAGTTCGACGGCAAGACCGTTGAGGTGATCGAGTTCCTGAGTTTCTACTGCGATCACTGCTACCAGTTCGAGAAGGCGATACCGGCCATAAAGGGCAATTTCCCGAAGAAGGTCAAGTGGAAGATAGTCCCGCTTTACTGGGGGCAGTCCTCCTCCAAGCCCGGTGAGGCGTACCTGATCGCGGCAGACGCAGGAAAGGGCGAGGAGATGAAGCGGGCGCTCTTCAACGCCAACTTCGTCGAGAAGAAGGACATCGGAAGTGTCGAGGTGCTCGAAGCCATCGCCTCTAAAATAGGGCTCGGCTTTGACTTCAGCAGGAAGCTCAGGGGAGGCGAAAAGGCGAAGGAGGCGGGCAAGGCGCTCGACGCGGCGCAGGAATACAGGGTAGAGGAGACGCCGACGGTCGTCATAGCCGGGAACATTATGACTAACCCGCACGCCTCGGGCCACGACCTTGAGGACTTCAAGAAGAACATTATAACCATAATGAAGAGCCTCTTCGAAAAATAACGGGGTCAAGATGGCGGATTGTTGTAGTGACAAGGCCTGCGAGATAGAGGCGCTGAGGGGGCGGCAGTCCTCGGTATTGAAGGCTGTTCTGGCCATAAACGCGTTCATGTTCATCTTCGAGTCAGCGGCGGGCTACATCGCCGGCTCTACGGCGCTTTTGGCCGATTCGCTCGACATGCTCGGCGACGCCCTTGTTTACGCCTTCAGCCTCTACGCCATCGGAAGGGGGGCGAGATGGCAGGCGGCCTCCGCGCTCTTCAAGGGTACGGTCATGGCGGCCTTCGGTTTCTTTGTCCTCGGCGAGGCCCTTTACAGGGCGCTGTATCCCTCGCTCCCTGACGCCCTGACCATGGGCTGGGTAGGCGCGCTCGCGCTCAGCGCAAACACCCTCTGCCTCACCCTCCTCTGGAGACACCGGACAGACGACATCAACATGCACTCTGTCTGGCTCTGCTCAAGGAACGATATCATAGCAAACGTATCGGTCCTGATCGCGGCCACAGGGGTCTGGACCGCTGGCTCGGGGTGGCCGGACCTCGTCATAGGCGTAGTGATCGCCGCCATATTCCTCCGCGGAGCCCTTTTCGTCACCGTAAGGGCGGTCAAGGGCCTGAAGAACCCGGATAAGGCCCCGTAGACGCGCCCTTATTGACACCCGCCGGAAAATCTTTGATAATGGGCCTCTGACTTTTGTCTCAGGGGTCTTCGGATGTTTGCAGGAAAAAAAGCCGGTATCTGGTTGCCGTACATAGCGATAGCCTTAGCCGTCGTTGCGCTCTACGGGCGGACGGTCTCCTTCGATTTCATTCCTTCGTGGGACGATAAAGAGTACGTCGTCGAGAACATCCTTATTCAGTCCCTGTCAATGGGGAACCTCAAGAGGGTATTCACGGAGACGTATTTCTCGAACTACGCGCCGCTTCATCTTCTGAGCTATTCCGTCGACTTCGTTGTATGGGGGCTTAACCCGGCGGGGTATCACCTTACGAACGTCGTCCTTCACCTTCTGAACGTCTGTCTCCTCTTCGTGTTGCTCTCAAGGCTTCTGAATGACAGGACCGTCGCGCTCATGGCCGCGCTCCTCTTCGCCGTGCACCCGATAAACGTCGAGAACGTTGCCTGGGTCTCGGAGAGAAAGACGCTCCTCACGGCGTTTTTCTCGTTCCTCTCCATCCTCTCTTATCTGAGTTTCAGGGACAATGGCAGGCCCCTCCATTACGCGTTCTCTTTCGTCTTCTTCCTCCTCGCGCTTCTTTCAAAGCCACTTACGGTTACGCTCCCGCTCGCGCTTGTCTCCTACGAGTTTTTTATAAAAAAGGAGAGGCGCGGCTGGTTGAAGCCAGTCCCGTTATTTTTGCTCTCCGCGCTCGGGGCGGGGGTCGCCTTCTGGGCGCATCTCTCGCACAAGTCGATCGAGGGCGGCAGTCTCTCACTCGACGTGCTCTTCGGTACAGTGTACCCGACGATGGTCCCGGTATACTGGAAGTACATAAGGCTCATCCTCTGGCCTTTTGGACTCAGCGGCTTTTACGATACGACGCTCTTCGGTTCGTTCCTTGAGCCGACGGTCGCTCTATCTCTCGCTGGATGGATAGCGCTGACAATAGCGGTCCTCTGGCAGGGGACCGGACAGACGAGGTTCTGGTACCTCTGGTTCTGGATATGGCTCATGCCGGTAGCCAACATCATCCCGATACCCGTCTATTACGCGGACAGGTACATGTATATACCGGCGACCGCCGTATTCGTCCTCTTCGGGTCGGTATTGTCTTATATAAGGAAATCCCCTGGCGCGCAAAAGGCCGTGTACGCGGCCTTCGCGGTCAGCTTCCTTTTTTACGGCTCTATCGCGTTTGAGAGAACAGGCGTCTGGAGGAACGAGCTCTCCTTCTGGCAGGATACCGCGCTGAAATCCCCCGGCCAGGACAAGGCCCAACTGAACCTCGGCTACGCGTACGAGATGGCGGGGAGATTAGAGGAGGCTGAGAAGGCCTACGAGGCGGCTCTGCGCATATACCCGAGCCAGGAGGCGGTCTCAAACCTCGATATGGTGAGGGCGAAGATAGAGTACCAGAAGAACAAGAGGTAGGCGTCATCCGCCGGTTATAAGACTATCGAACATAATCGACACAGTAAAAAAGGGTTAACAATGAAAAAGATATTCCCGATAATATTGACGGCGCTTTCTCTCACGCTCGTCGCTTGCGGCACAGGCGAGAAGGACAAGGGTGAGGCGGTAGCGACGGTCAACGGCTCATCGATAGCCCTTAAGGAGTTTCAGAAGGAGGTCTCGACCGTTCAAAAGAGGGACCTGAGCCTCAAACTCACCGAAGAGGCGCTCGAGCACCAGCTCCATACCGTAATAGACAGGAAGCTCATGGTCCAGGAGGCGGTCAAAAAGGGGTTGTCGCAGGACGAGAAGTTCCTCGACACCCTCAAGGAGTTCTGGGAACAGACGCTCATAAGGGAGCTCGTGAACTCCAAATCCAGGGAATGGTCCGAGAGGCTCTTTGTCACCGACGAAGAGGTCAAGGCACACTACAAGCGCATAGGGACAAGGCTCTTCTTGAGGCTCGTAGACGCGGAAAATAAGGAAAAGGCCGGGGAGGCGAAGGCCGCGCTCGCTTCGGGCTCATTCGACCACGCCGAGGCCGTGGGCCCACTGCTCATAGAGGACGCGAGGCTCGCAAACCCGCTCTACTCAGCCTTTGACCTCTCCGAAGGCGAGACCGCAGTCCTTCAGGGCAGGGACGATTTTCTCGTTGTGCGGGTCATTAAGAAAGAGCGGATACCCGCGCCGCCCTTAACGACGGTATACGCGGATATAAAGGAGAGCCTCCTTGAGCAGAAAAAGGAGAAGGCGCTCGAAGACTGGCTGGAAGAGTTGAAGGGGACGGCGAAGATAGAAATAAATAAGGAAACCCTAAAGAAGGTGAAGTGATGGGCGATAGAGCGCAATACAAGAGAAAAAACATATTCATAAAAAAAGGGTTCCAGACGAACTTCTCCATAAAGTTCCTCATCCTCATCGTGATAGAGTCGCTCATGGTGAGCGGGCTCTTCAGCTACCTGCTCCGGGGCACCGTCATAACAGGGTACACCGGGACCGAGCTCGTGATGGCCCGCACAGGCGAGTACTTCATGCCGAAGATGCTCCTTGCGAACCTCGCGGTGATAGTCATAACCGCGTCAGCCGGGTTCTTCATCCTCCTCCTTGTCTCCCACAAGATAGCCGGCCCGCTCTACAGGTTCGAGAAATCCCTTGAGGAGACAGGCAAGGGGGACTTGACGCACAGGTTCAATCTCCGCACCGACGACCAGATGGGTCTGCTGGCCGAGAGGCTGAACGGTTTCAACTCTTTGATGGACGCGTCAATTGCTAAGATGCAGGATGATATCGCCGGGCTTGAGGCCACACTCGTCGAGCTGAACGGTTCCGCCGGAAAAGACCGCGGAAGGGCCGGGTCCCTTATCGATGAAGCGTTGCATAAGGCGAGGGACCTAAAGACCTCGGCCGGTTTTTTTAAAACCACAAGGTCAAAGGGGCGCTGAACCTCTCCATTATGCCATCTCTCTTGCTTGTCCTGAATAGGATACGCGGCGTCCAGGTCCTCGGCGCCCTACTGTGGTTGCTTGCGGCCTCCCTCTTTTATCCCGCGGGCCGCGTCGCGGCGCAATCCGAGGCGTACGCCTTCGAGACGAGGTACGCGACCATCCGGTATTCGGATGAGGCGGACCTTCTCGATTTCGGAAAAAAGACAGGCGGCGCGTCGGTCTCACTCGTCCGGGACAGAGGAAAGGCGCTCTCCCTTATAAAGGAGAATACCGATAGGATCGTCTTCAGGGTGAAGGCCCTCCTGGACATGCACCCGGAACTCCACTTCAACATATCCGTCCATAAATCCCCGGACGAGGTCAGCGGCATCTACAAGGACCTCGGCATGACCGGCGCCCCGCCGATCGCCTTTTACGCACATAAGTCACATACAATATTCCTCTCCCCTGATAGACTCTCTGACGGCATCTTCGCGCACGAGGTCGCACACGCGGTCATTAACTGCTACTTCGCTCCTCCGCCTCCTCCCCAGGTGCAGGAAATACTGGCGCAGTACGTGGACAAGCACCTGTGGGGCGATTAAAATGACATTAACAAAAGATTAAATAGCTTGATTTTTGTGGATTATCGTTTATAATTATGCGCTTCGTAGAGGCGTTTCTAACCTTAACTTACTAAAAGCAGGAGGATGGACGAATGAAGAGAGGAATATTCACAGCGATAATGGCTACGGCTTTCACCATGGCCGCGCTCGGGGCGGCAGGCGCCGCCGAAAACCAGGAAGCGATAGCGAAGCTTGAGGCCGCGAAGGGGAACTACCTCGCGAGCCTCCGCATGGAAGCCCTCCAGACCGGAAACCCCGTCCCTGAGAGGATGTCCACCGGACCCGCGTCCGCGTGGCTCAAGAAAGTGGCTTCCAACGAAGTGAACATGGCCACAAACACCTTCGAGAAGAAGGAGCAGAGGTCCATAAACATCGACGGGAAGAGTTATTTCACGAACGGAGAGGCGAGCGAGTTTAACCTCGCGGAGAACTCCTCTGCCCGTTTTGGGATTGACCCGCTCACCAACAAGAGGGTAGACAAGGCCTCTGCCGCGGCCTATGCCGACGCCTCTGGCAGGGTCTTTTACTTCGAGTCTGACGCCACCTTCCAGGGCTTTATCGCGCTGGCGACACCCCAGACCGTATACGGGTACTCAGCGGCGAAGTAAGCATCTGAAAAACAGCGGAAACAAAAAAGCCCCGGGCGACCGGGGCTTTTTTGTTTCTCTCAAGCGATTGCAGGTTAAGGTTTTTGCGGGTTCAGGTTTGTAACTTGAACCCAAAAGTTCGTGCCTCGTATATGTTTGTATGGGCTCGTCGAATCTTCTGCCTAAGGCCATTTTGCTCGCTCCGCGCGCTTATCCGCAGGGGCTCCTAACGCCTCCTTCCTCCCCCACCCGCTCGCGCGCCCCTTAGAGCGCAAGCGTCTAATCCGCCCCGGCGCGCTCGCCTCCGCCTCCCTTATGCGTTCTCCGCCCTGCGCCTTGTATTGGTGAAACAGAACAAAAATCAAAATCCCCCCCTCACCCCGGCCCTCTCCCACAAGGGGAGAGGGGAAACTTTTTGCGGGTTTTGTTTTTCAAAACACCCAGGCATGGGGTGAGCGACCTTAAGGGAGGAAGCCTGATGAGCGAGACGGGGAAGTAAAAAGGCGCGACAGCGCCCTAAGGGGCGAGCGAATGGGAGGGGGAGGAAGGAGGGAGCGAAGCCCTATGCCGAAAAAAGCCCGGCAGGGCGTAAAAGGCTTCTGGCAGAAGGTTCACATAGCCATACAAGCGAAACCGGGTCACGAATCAAAGGGTTCGGGTTGCAAACCTGAACCCGCGAAAGAAACTGATATAGAAAATCCGCGTTAAACACTACCCTGAATTTAATTCCTTTCCTTTAACAGCCTTATCCTCTCAGCCACAGGCGGGTGCGAGTAGTTGAAAAAGACGTAGAGCGGGTGCGGGCATGGGTTGGACAGGTTGTCCTCCGTGAGCTTTACAAGCGCGCTTGTCATGGCCTCGGCGCCTTCGAGCCTGGCCGCGTATGAGTCGGCCTCCCTCTCGTGCCTCCTCGATACCGCGTTCATGACAGGCGTTACAAAGAAACCGGCTATCGACCAGAGCATCCCGAGACAGACGAGCTTCGCGAAAAAGCCAGGGTCTTTGAGCCCGAAGAGGCCTCCGAGGAGGTCCCCCTCCATCAGCCTGAAAGAGACATAAAAGGCCGCAAGCGCCCCGGCCTCCATAAGGGCCATGTGCTTTAAAAGGTGGCGCCCCCTCCAATGACCCATCTCGTGCGCGAGCACGGCGCACGCCTCGGCTGGGGTGAGGTTCTTAAGGAGCGTGTCAAAGAGGACTATCCTTTTGACGGACCCGAGCCCGGTAAAATACGCGTTCGTGTGCCTCGTCCTCCTTGAGGCGTCTATCCTCTGTATCGCCTTTATCCTTATGCCCGCCCTTGCGGCAAGGGTCTCAATCTTCTCTCTCAGGCGTTCGTCATCGACGGGCTCGAACCTGTTGAAGAGCGGCTCGATGACATAGGGGGAGAGATAGACCATGAAGACGGAGAAGGCGAGGAAGAAGGCCCAGCCGAGGAGCCACCAGAGGCCGGGTGAGGCCTCCACCATGAAGAGGCCTCCAGCGGCCACGATTGAAAAAAGCGTCGCGGACAGGACGAGGGACTTTACAAAGTCAGTAAACCACAGCCCAGGGGTCATGGCGCTGAAGCCGTGCCGCTTCTCAATGCCGAAGGTCCTGTAAAGGGAGAAAGGGGTGGATATGGCCTCGCTTGCAAAAGAAAGAATAAGGAAGAAGACTATGCCCGAGGGTATGAAGCCGAGGCCGAGGGAGGCTACCCATTTGTCGTAATATTCCAGAAAGCCGAAGACAAAGGCCAGGGAGACAAAGGCGGTGATAATGGAAGAAAGAATTGCGAAGCGCGTGTTCTCGGAGAGGTACGCCCGCGACCTCTCCAGAAGCCCGGCGCTCATGCGTCCATCGAGCGCGTCTCCGGCGCATTTTTTGAGGCTACGGAGGTTCAACACGGAGAGCCACCAGCCGAAGGCGGCCTTCAGCATATAGAGCATTGCTATGGCGAGCGGGCCTTGTCCCATGGCCACTGATTCTATCAGGTAAATAAGGAATAGGGAATGGCGGAAGTCCCGGCTACCATTCCATTTTGAAAAACACCTCGACCACCTTCGGGTCGAGCTCTTTACCGGAGAGCGACTTCAAGTGGACCCTGATCCTCTCGTCGTCCCAGGCCTTCCTGTAAGGGCGGTCCGAGTGGAGCGCGTCCCATATGTCGACAAGGGTGAATATCCTCGCCGAAAGAGGGATATCGGCGCCTTTAAGCCCCCTAGGATAGCCGGAGCCGTCCCACTTCTCATGGTGGCAGTAGGGTATGTCGAGGGCCGGTCTCAGGTAGTCTATGTTGTGGAGGAGGCCATAGGCGTAGGCCGGGTGTTTTTTCATTATCTCCATCTCTTCCGGGTCGAGCGGCCCTGGCTTAAGGAGTATGGCGTCGGGTATCCCCATCTTGCCGATGTCGTGGAGCAGGGCCCCCCGCCTTATGTGGACGATCTCTGCGTCAGGCAAACCCATCGCCCGGGCTATCCTGGCCGTCATCCCAGTAACCCTCTGGGAATGCCCTTCGGTCTCCTTGTCTCGCAGGTCGAGTGCGCTGGACCACCCCTCGATCGTCGTCTCATACGCCATCGACAGCTCCATGTTGGCCTTGTAGAGGTCGTTGAAAAGGGCGGCGTTGTCTATGGCTATCGCGGCCTGGAGGGCGAGTGCCTCCATGAAGTCGTAGTAATCCGGGGGAGGCGTGCGCTCGGACCTCGAAAAGACCTCGAGCACCCCCTTGAGGGCGCCTTTTGAGACGAGCGGGATCGCGCAATAGGAGACAAAACCCTCGTCTTTGAAAAGCGGCGCGTTTGCGAAGCCATCGCCGGAGGCCCTTAAGTCCCGTATGCAGAGGAGCTTGCCGTCAAACGCCGCCCTGCCCGCGTGACCCTCGCCTACCTTCAGCCTCGTCTCCCTGAGCGCGTTGGTGCGAAACCCCTTGCCGGCGTGGAACTCAAGCCGTGTAGTGTCCTTGTTAAAGAGGAGGATGTCCGCCGCGTCCGCCTTAAGGGTCGCGGCCATCTGGTCGAGTATGACGTTCAGGGTGAGGCGCAAGTCCATCGAGGCGGTTATGGCCGTGTCGATGTTCCGGAGGGCTGTCAACCTTTCAAGCTGGTCATTTATCTGCGCCTCGGTCTTCTTCCTCTCCGTTATGTCGCGGAGTATAGCCGTCACGAATACGTTGTCCCCGACCGAGTACGACGATAAGGAGAGCTCTACGGGAAAGAGGGTCCCGTCCTTTCTGAGACCTTCAACTTCGCGGAGCCCGCCGGACTTCATCGCGCCGGTCGCCATGAATTCGGCGAAGCCCTTGAGGTGCGCCTCCCTGTACATCTCGGGGACTATCATGACGATGTCCCTGCCGATGGCCTCCTCCCGCGAGTACCCGAAAGACGTCTCGGCGACCCTGTTCCAGAAGATGATCCTCCTCGTCGAATCGGCCACGATGATCATGTCGTTCGAGGTCTCAAGGAGGACTTTGTACTGCGCGTAAGTGGATTTAAGCTCTCTGACCTTCTCCTCTATCTTCCCCTCAAGCGAGCGGGCGTATTCGTTTATCTTCGCGTTCGCCTCCTCGAGCTTCAATCCTGCCTCGTGCCTTAGGGCGACCTCCTTTGAAAGGGGGCGGTAGACCCAGGCGTATATGGTCGGGATGAGGATCAAGGAGAGGAGGGAGGTGTCTATGGCCGCGCTTATAAGCCCTCCGGGGACCTGGAGATACCAGAGGAAGAGCATTATGAGCGCTTCCGTCAGGATCACGAGGACGGCTATTTTTGCCGCGTAGCCGAATGCGGAAAAGGCGCGCGAGGGCGATTCTTCTTTTTCGTCCATCCAGGGCCTCCAAAGAGTTTTTTATGACCCGAGAAACTTATATCCCTGCCGAGTTTTTCCTGATGAGCGTAAGGCGCGCCTTACTGAAGAGTTCCGAGGGGTCTTCACCGGAGAGACGCATGTATTCGCCGTAGCTCCTCAAGACCTTCTTGGCGTAGTTGCGCGTCTCTCGGTAGGGTATCGACTCTATGAACTCGTCATACTCTGATGGAGAGGAGCGCGCCCACCTGGAGACCGCCTCCGGGCCCGCGTTGTATCCGGCTATGGCGAGTACGACGTCGTTATCGAACCTCGCGAGGAGCGAGGAGAGGTACCTTGAGCCGAGCTCGATGTTGACGGACGGGTCGAAGAGGTCAGCGGGGGTGAAACCATCGTTACCGGCTTGACGGGATAAGCCCCTCGCGGTCTCAGGCATGAGTTGCATGAGACCGAGCGCCCCCGCGGGAGACGTCGCGCGCGGGTTGAAGTGGCTCTCCTCCCTTATGACAGCCGCGACGAGAAATGGGTCGGCGGCATAAGGCGCGCGCTCCTTTATAAGCAGAACGAGTTTCAGCGGATAAGAGTACGCGCCGAGGGAGGCGTCGTCCTTAAGCGCGCCTGACAGGAACCTCTTGTAGAGCCTGTGCGACCGGAAAAGGTCGCCCGCCTCGTGGAAAAGGGAGGCGAGCGTCCTTAACGCCAATGCGTCCCCCGAGAACCTCCTTGCAAGCAGGTCTATCTCGGCAGAGGCGCTCTCCGAGAGGCCGAGCGTCATGAGCTCGCGCGCCGCGAGGAAGTGCTGGTCCCTCTGTAATTGGCCCTCCTCGGGCAGGATCTCTCCGGTAGCCGGGTTCTCAAACCCCTCGCCCTCCGTATCCTGAATGGGTTCGTCGATGGTTTCGAGAGAGACGCCAAACAAGGCGGAAGTCAATCCCCCGGCCTCCACGCGTAAGCGTCCCATGTCGGCCCTGCCCTTGAGGTCAGCGCCCCTCTTTGTCGAGAGCTGGCAGTAGTACCCGTCAATATCCTTCGCGCATGTTTCCAGGTAGGCCTCTGCCGCCGCATCGGTCAGTCCGGCCTTTTCAAGGGAGCGCGCCTTCCAGTAGAGCGCCTTGGCGAGGTCCCTTCCGCTTGAGCCCCTCGCGTACCTTTGAAGCGAGGCTGACGCGCCTTCGTAGTCGCCTTCGCGGTAATCAAGCCATCCGAGCGCCCAGAGGGCTTCGCGCGCCCCTTCGGTCCCTTCCAGGAGAGAGGCCTTTTTATAATATGCGACGGCCCTGCCGATATCCCCTTTGCCTTCGTGATAAGTCCCGATATGGAAAATGGCGGATGCGCGCTCGGCAGACGCCGGTCCCTTCTCGGAGAGCCTCTCTTCAGCGTCAAGCAGGCCTTCAAGATCCCCTTGCCTTAAGGATACGAGGGAGAGGAGAGAGAGCGCTTCGCGCGCCTTATCGGTCTTCCGCCCCTTAAGGTACTCCTTGAGCGTTGATTCTGCGAGGCTGTAACTTTTAAGCCTCACTTGAGCGTACGCGGTCTTCATGACAGCCCTGTCGTAGTAGCCGTTTCCGGGGCTTTTGAGCCGCGCATATTCGGTAACCGCCTCCTTGTAGCGCGCCCCGTCAAAGAGCGAGCCGGCGCGGGCGAATATATCCTCATCCGTGGGATCGGGGATATCCGCGCCGGAATCCATCATATCCGCGAGCAGGGCCGAGGCAGGGGCTGACGCCTTTGAGAGCGGGTGCCTGTACCTGACCCTTGTGAGCATCGGCAGGGCAGAGGGGACATTGCCGAGTCCGATATGGGCGCGCGCGGAACCGAGTATCGCTTCCGGCAGAAGGGTACTCCCGGGGTAGGCTTCCATGAACTCAGAGAAGGCCGTTAACGCCTCAAGGTGCGCCCCTGCCCCCAGAAGCGCTGAGGCCTTTCTGAACGATGAGTCTTCCGCGAGGCGCGAGTCCGGGAAGAGCGTCAAGATGGAATCGAAGACAGTAGCCGCCTCCGCGAACTCGCTACGCTCGGCGAGGGCTCGGCCCCGGTAATATACGATATAGTCGTCGATGTCCGGTACGCCGGAAGCGGCCTCAAAGTAAGGGAGCGCGTCGCCTCCCGTCTCAATCTCGATTATCCCGATGAGGAAAGACGCCCTGCTTGCCCAGACAGAGCCGGGATGTCTTGTGGCGATATCCTTAAGCCCGCGAACGGCTTCTTCGGTCTTGCCGCTATGCCTTAAGCCGAGGGCTACTGCAAAGGCCTCGGTCCCGCTTTGGGCACTCCTCTGTCCTGCCCCCTGTCCTGTTGCAGGCAGGGCTGGTTCAACGAGCGAGACCTTTGATTCCTCGGCTGTGGCAACTGGAGAAATATCTCTGCGGATGGTGCAGGAAGAGGCGACGAGGAGCGCGCCGAAGAGGCATAGAGACCGGCGAAGGGCCCATTTATCTTCTGTCATCAGGTCCCTCCATTTGAGCACGATTATATCAGGCAAGGCGGATAAGTTCAAGGGTTGAGAGGGGCTGAAGGGATGAAAGGCGGCCTTGTAAGCCCTTATAAATGTTCAATAAAATTTTTAAAGCCCTTGATTAAAGACAGCGATGTTGTATAATCTCGCCTTGACCCCCGGTCTTTGGGGGATAAGAGATGAGGGGAGCCTATGAAATTCATTCTTTCGCAGGACCTGCTTTCAGAACCGCAGATAGCCTATCTATCGATGGAGATAGGTTTCAGGAACGATATACCGACATATAGCGGCGGCCTCGGGGTGCTCGCCGGTGATACAATAAAGTCAGCGGCAGACCTTAACCTCCCGGTTGTAGCGGTGACGCTCCTACACAGGAAGGGCTACTTCAGGCAGGAGCTCGACGCCAATGGCTCTCAGAAAGAGCACCCTGAGAAGTGGAGCCCAGAGGAGCATATGACGTTACTCCCCAATAGGGTCCGCCTCTCCATTGAAGGGAGGGAGGTCTCGGTCCAGGCATGGGTCTATAATATATCAAACGTCGTCACGAACTGGACCGTGCCGATAATATTGCTCGATACCGACCTGCCGGAAAACGAGCCAGAGGACCGCTCGATAACCGACCACCTCTACGGCGGGGACGACCGTTACAGGCTCAAGCAGGAGGTCGTTCTTGGAATAGGCGGCGTCATGATGCTCCGCGCCATCGGGATCCGCATAAAGAAGTACCACATGAACGAGGGGCACGCGGCGCTCCTTACGCTTGAGCTCCTCCAGAGGTACAAGCGCGACATAGAGTCGGTCTGGGATGAAAGGCAGGTCTGGGATGTGGAACGGGTCAAGGACCTCTGCGTCTTCACGACCCACACGCCCGTCGAGGCCGGCCACGACAAGTTCTCATACGACCTCGTTAAGGATGTAACGGGGGAGCTCATCCCCTTTGACGTCCTACGCGAGCTCGCCGGCAAGGACAAGCTCAACATGACGCTCCTCGCCATGAATCTGAGCAAGTATATAAACGGGGTCGCCAAGAAGCACGGCGAGGTCTCTAATATGCTCTTCCCCGGATACAAGATACAGGCGATAACCAACGGCGTCCACTCTTTCACGTGGACGTGCGATTCCTTCGCGAGGTTATACGACAAGTACCTCCCCGGGTGGGCGAACGAGCCGGAGTTATTCGTAAGGATTGGCAAGGTCCCGGACGAGGAGATATGGGCCGCTCACATGGAGGCGAAGAAGAAGCTCATCGACTATGTCAATGAGATCACGAACGCCGGGATGGACTACGATACCTTCACTATCGGGTTTGCCAGACGCGCTACGGCCTACAAGAGGGCGTCCCTCTTATTTTCGGATACCGAGCGGCTCCGTAAGATAGGCAAGGGGAAGCTCCAGCTCATATACGCCGGAAAGGCCCATCCGCGCGACTACGACGGGAAGAAGAACATCGAGGAGATATTCAAGAAGGCGCGCGAACTCAACCCGGACATAAAGATAGTCTATCTCCAGAACTATAACATGGAGCTCGCGCTAAAGATGGTCTCGGGCGTGGACGTCTGGCTGAACACGCCGATGCGCCCCCGCGAGGCCTCTGGCACGAGCGGGATGAAGGCCGCGCATAACGGCGTCATAAACTTCAGCGTCCTCGACGGCTGGTGGATAGAGGGGCACATCGAGGGGTATACCGGCTGGGCCATAGGGCCGAAGCCGACGGAGGCCACACTCGTTCAATCCACCGACGAGCTCGACGCCGACGACCTGTATCAGAAGCTCGAGCACGAGGTGATGGCGACCTTCTACGGCAACAGGCTCGTCTGGGTAAGGATGATGCAGAACGCCATCGGCAAGAACGCCAACTACTTCAACTCCCACAGGATGATGAGGCGGTACGTGACTGAGGCGTATATAAGGTAGGGGGCGTTTGTTTAATAGGCGGCCGTTGTGTTTTCTTACAAGTCTCCTCTCCCCTGGCGGCAAAGCCGTGGCAATCGGCTGTGCTGAGGAAAGCTTATGGACTCCGATTTGGGTTTGGCCGCGCGCCAAGCGCCCTCGCCGGGCGGGCAAAGCCGTGGCAATCGGCTGTGCTGAGGAAAGCTTATGGACTCCGATTTGGGTTTGGCCGCGCGCCAAGCGCCTCCCCTCCAGGCAATTGACCATCAGCACCGGTAAATGGGCATACTCGAACTCGTCTCATTCATAGCCGGTCTTGCCCTCCTCGTAGCCGGCGCCGAGCTCCTCGTCCGCGGGGCTTCGCGCCTGGCGGCGATAGCCGGTATTTCCCCGCTCGTCATAGGGCTTACAATCGTCGCCTTCGGGACGAGCTCGCCTGAGGCCGCCGTCAGCGTCTTCTCAAGCCTTAACGGGCAGGCCGATATCTCGTTAGGCAATGTCGTCGGCTCCAACATCTTCAACGTCCTCTTCATACTTGGTCTCTCCGCAACGATAGTCCCCTTGGGCGTCTCGGCCCAACTCATAAAATTCGACGTGCCGGTGATGATCGGCGCGTCCCTCCTGCTTATGATTTTTGCAGGGGACGGGAACATAAGCCGGATGGAGGGGGTGGTATTCCTCTACGGCATACTCGCGTACACGGCCATACTCATATACAAGTCCAAAAAAGAGTCCCGGGCCGTAAAGGAGGAGTACGAGAAGGAGTTCGGGTACCGGGACGGCCGTTCTTTTTGGGCATGGGTCAAAAATGGCTTCTTTATCGTTATTGGCCTCGTCCTGCTTGTCCTCGGCTCCCGTTTCCTTGTTGACGGGGCGACGATCGCGGCGAGGGCATTGGGCGTAAGCGAGCTCGTGATAGGCCTTACAATAGTCGCGGCAGGGACGTCTTTGCCGGAACTCGCCACTTCGGTCATCGCAAGCATAAGGGGCGAGCGCGACATCGCCGTAGGCAACATCGTCGGGTCGAACATATACAACATACTCGCCGTGCTCGGGCTCTCAAGCGTAGCCGTATCCGGCGGGGTTTCGGTATCCAACGCGGTCCTCGGCGTGGACTTACCAATAATGACCGCCATAGCGGCCGTCTGCCTCCCGGTTTTCTATACCGGGAGAGAGATCTCGCGCTGGGAGGGGGGGCTTTTTCTCCTCTATTACATCGCGTATACCGCTTATCTCGTCTTAAGCTCTACAAGGCACGCCTGGCTCGAAGGCTTCGTCTTCGCGATGAACTCCGTAGCGCTCCCTTTGACCGCCATCCTCATCGTCATCTCCGTAATCCCACATTTAAAGCGGAGGGCATAAGGGCGCTCCCTTGACAAAGGCCGTGTTAGCGATAGGCTTTGAAGAGAAGATCAAAAGGAGGCGCTTATGCCAAAGATAGTCCATTTCGAGATACCGGCGGACGATATGAAGAGGGCGCGGGAGTTCTATTCCAAGATTTTCGGGTGGGAGTTCAAGGAGCTACCGGGGATGAACTACTGGCTCATAACCACGGGAGACGGCGCCTTGGGCGGCGGGCTTATGAAGAGGCAGGACCCGGTCCAGAGGATAACGGATTACATCGATGTAACAGACGTCGATAAATACGCGAAAGAGATAGAGAGGCAGGGCGGCAAGGTCCTCGCGGACAAGACGGCGGTGCCGGGGATGGGCTGGTTTGCGGTATGCATGGATACCGAGGGGAACCCGTTCGGGCTCTGGAAGTGTGACAAGGACGCTAAGTAGCACAGCGCGCAAACTAAAGCATACCTGCGTTGCTCCTCGGCTCAGGCTCCGGCGTATAAGCAGAGTATGCCTCGCTCCTCGATGCCTTGACTCCTCGCCTTCGTCGTGTCTTGGTCTGCTGTGTTCTGACGCGCTGTATCAATTGTTTGCGATAGGACGAGCAGGACACAAAAAAAGACAAAGGCTTTTACTTATTCGTCTGCTGTGTTTTTGTTTTTCAAAAAACCGGGGCATGGGTGAGCGAAGCCTAAGGGAGGCGGAGGCGAGCGCGCCGGGGCGGATTAGACGCGCAGCGCTCTAAGGGGCGCGCCGAGCGGGAGGGGGAGGAAGGTAGCGATCGAATCCCATGCCCAAAAGAGCCCGGCAGGGCGCAAAATGACAAGCAAAGGAGGATGATAATAAGCTTTAAGTGGAGAGGGACCTATAAGGGAAGCTCCTGCTTGCCCTCCCCCTTGTCCTTCAGATACAGCGTGCACTCCCCGCTCCCTATCCAGTCTATCTTCATCATGTTAGTGGCCCCACGCATCCCGACCCTTGTGCCTGATACTATGACGATGGTGTCCCCTAAGGAGGCGCACCCGTTATCGAGCAACGCCACCTCGCCCCGGCATATCATCTCGTCCGTGTGCGAGCCGAACTCTATCGCATAGGGCTCGACACCCCAGACGAGCGAGAGCCTCCTCCAGGTCTTCTCCAGAGGCGTGAATGCGACGATGGGAGTGGCTGGACGGAGCTTGGATAATATCAGGGCCGTCTCCCCTGTCTGCGTGAATATTACGATCGCCCTGGGATTGACCTCGCTCGATGCCGCGTGCGCGGCAAAGGCGACCGCCTGGGCGAATGATCCGGCGACGGCCTTTTTCCTCAAGAGGTGCTTATGCGTGAACGCCGCCTCTTCGGCCTGCACGGCTATCTTCGCCATTATCTCGACCGCCTTTAACGGGTACTTGCCCACGGCCGTCTCCCCTGAGAGCATGAGGGCGTCCGTGCCGTCGAATACCGCGTTCGCGACGTCGGAGGCCTCCGCCCTCGTGGGACGGGGGTTGGTTATCATGGATTCGAGCATCTGGGTCGCTGTGATGACGAGCTTTCCGGCCTCGTTCGCGCGCGAGATGAGCTCTTTCTGGAGGACAGGTATCTCTTCGGCGGCGAGCTCGACCCCGAGGT
This sequence comes from Deltaproteobacteria bacterium GWB2_55_19, assembly GCA_001797465.1. Classification (GTDB taxonomy): domain Bacteria; phylum Desulfobacterota; class GWC2-55-46; order GWC2-55-46; family GWC2-55-46; genus GWB2-55-19. The sequence continues at coordinate 25,933 of MGPQ01000019.1, forward strand.
CTCCTCTGGCTATCATGATGCCGTCGGCCTCTTCGAGAATGGAATCAAGGTCGGCTATCGCCTCGGCCTTCTCTATCTTTGCTATGACCGGGATATCCGCGTTGCCTGCCTTCAGCCGGTCTTTCAGCTCCGCGACATCGGACGCCTTTCTGACGAACGACAGGGCGATGTAATCGACGCCGTGCAGGACGCCAAAGGCGATATCCTTGAGGTCTTTTTCGGACAAAGACGGCGCGCTTACCGCAACCCCTGGCAGGTTAATGCCCTTGTGCGCCTTTAGGAGCCCGCCGTATACGACCTCGCATTCCACGACAGGGCCTGAGATACCCGTCACGCGCGCCTCTATGAGGCCGTCGTCGAAGAGAATTTTATCGCCGGGTTTTACGTCTCTCGGGAGGTCCTTGTAGGTAGTTGTGATGACAGTGGGGTCCTGCGGCTCCGCGCTTATGGATATCCTCTGGCCCGGTTTGAGCTCAATGGGCCCGTTGGAGAGGTCGCCGACCCTGATTTTGGGCCCCTGCAGGTCCAGGAGTATCGCGGCAGGGGTATTTAACTTTCTTGATACCGCGCGTATGGTCTTGACGACCTCGGCGTGGGTGTCGAGCCCGCCGTGCGAGAGGTTCAGCCTGAGCACGTTCGCCCCGGCCCGGATGAGCCCCTCTATCTCGTCCCCGGAATAAGAGGCCGGCCCGACCGTCGCTATGATCTTGGTCTTTCTTACAGGTTTTCCCATTGGCTGATATTATCCCTATGGCAAGGCGGTGTCAACATGGTACTCGGCGTACGGCCAGATTCAAATCCGATGACTTTGGCGTTAGTGGCGCTCAACCATTGTGACGGGAGGGTGTAACGGCTTTCATTGACCCAAAGCTTCTATCCTAACACCTTGAACTCCACCCCGAAGAAACTCAAGAGCAGTAAGATATTAAGCCCTATGATTATCGTCCCGCAGATATAGAGGAGGAGGTTTTCGAACCTGCCGTTAGCGAACTCCCCCATGACCTTTCTCGATCGCGTAAGGACTATGAGAGGAATGATAGTGAGCGGCAACTGCATGGAGAGTATGACCTGGCTCCAGATGAGCGTCTGGTATGCGTCTGTCAAGACCATGATGAGGATTATCGCCGGGACGGCCGTAATGAGGACCCCCGCCCTGAACCATCTCTTCTGCGGGTCTATCTCCTTTCCGAGGAAGCCCGTAAAGACAGTGCCACCGGCGAGGCAGGCGGTTATCGAGGACGCGATGCCAGCGCATAAAAGGGCGACGCCGAAGAGGACCTCCGCGAGGTTCCCGGCGAGGGGGCGGAGCGTTTCCGCGGCCTGCATTACGTCCTTGACCATGACGCCGTTCCTGAAGAAGACCGCCGCGGCTACGATGACCATCGCGCTGTTTATCAGCCACCCGGCGCCCATTGCGAGGAGGGTGTCGAGAAACTCGTACCGGAGGAGCCGCCTCTTCCTCTCTTTGGTCTCTGCCGACCAGTTCCTCTTCTGTATGACCTCGGAGTGGAGGTAGATGTTGTGCGGCATGATGACCGCGCCGAGCATGCCCATCGCGATGAATATCTCGGCGGAGCCGAGCCTCGGTATCACCGCAGACCTCGCCGCCTCCCCCCAGTCTGGGTCGACGATGTAGAGCTCGACTAGGTAGCAAAAACCGATGATCGAGACGAAAGAAATGATGATGTGCTCGATCTGATCGTACTTCTGGACCGTGACGAGATAGAGTATGAAGACGCCTGCGGCGATAGCCGAGACCGGAATAGGGAGGCCCGTAAGGAGCGTGAGCCCTATCGCCGCGCCGAGGAATTCGGCGAGGGCTGTGGCCAGGCACGCGAGCATTATCGAGCCGCCGAGGACGGCGTTTGCTTTCTTTGAAAAATGGACCCTGCACGACTCGGCGAGGCACATGCCTTTTACTATACCGAGGTGGGCGGACATGTGCTGGAGGAAGATGAGCATGAGCGTCGATAAGGATATGACCCAGAGGAGGGAGTAGTTGAACTCAGACCCGCCGGCTATGTTCGTCGCCCAGTTGCCTGGGTCTATGAACCCGACGGTGACGAGGAAGCCCGGGCCGAGGTATCTTAAGAGTTCAAGGTTCAGGCGCTTGAACCGCTTCGGGAATTTCAGGAAGTTTGACATTTATCCAGTCTGCCTCGATTCGTCCTTCGGCACTATTATACCCAAAGCGAGGTCTTTTTGGGGAATCGGCCTCTCTATGGTCGTACGCCGTAAGACGATGGTTGAAGGAGGATATTGCAACAGGGCCGGTTTAGCGCCCAGAATATCATAAAAAACAGCACCAGCGCGGCCGGTTCTTCGCGGCAAAGAGAGTTTTCAAGCAGGGGGCGCGGAAAAAAGACGGCAATATGTTTTTTTTCTTTGACATTTTTTTTTCATTTAGTAATAATTCAAATGCTTAAAATTCTCCGGAGGGTTTTTTCGCTCGTCCGGCCGCAGTTTATTCCCAGGTGCTAAAAAGAACGTCTTTATACGACATACATCTTTCTCTCGGCGCGAGGATAGTCGATTTTGCCGGATGGGAAATGCCCGTTCAGTACAGAGGGGTCATCGAGGAGCACCTTGCGGTGAGGACCGCGTGCGGCATCTTCGACGTGAGCCATATGGGCGAGGTCGAGGTTTCGGGGCCGAGGGCCGAGGAGGCTGTGCGCCTCCTCATGACGAACGACATCGGACGGGTCACCGACGGCCAGTGCCAGTACACGCTCCTGTGCTATCCGCACGGGGGCGTCGTCGACGACACGATAGTCTACCGTTTCAACAGCGAGCGTTTCCTCTTCTGCGTGAACGCGTCGAACACCGACAAGGCCTTTGAGTGGATAAAGGGGCAGGTCTCTGACATCGCGCTCGTTGAGAATCTGAGTGATGAGTACGGCCAGATAGCCATACAGGGGCCTAACGCGGCAAGCATACTCGAGGACTTAAGCGACGTGCCGCCCTCTGAAATAAAGCCGTTCCACTTCGTCATGGCGGAGCTTGCCGGGGGTATCGAGGCGATAGTTTCGCGCACAGGCTACACCGGAGAGGACGGCTTCGAGATATACCTTACGCCGTCCGAGGCCCCAGAGCTCTGGGGGGCGTTAATGTACTCCGGCGAAGAGTTCGGCATCGCGCCGGTAGGGCTCGGCGCGAGGGACACGCTCCGGCTTGAGATGGGCTACCCGCTGTACGGCCACGAGCTCGGCGAGGGGATAACCCCGATAGAGGCGAACCTCGGGAAATACGTCAAGCTCGAAGGCAGGGAGTTCATCGGAGCCGAGGCCTTGAGGGCGCAGAAGGCCTCCGGCGTAAAAAAGACGCTGATAGGCCTAAAGATGAAGGACCCCGGCATCCCGCGCGCCGGTTACGAGATAGCGAAGAATGGTGAGAAGATCGGGGATGTGGTGAGCGGCACAATGTCGCCGTCGCTTAAGTCTGGCATAGGCACCGGGTTCGTGGAGCCGGCCTTCAGGGAGCCGGGCACGGAGATTGACGTAGTCATAAGGGGGAGGGCCGCGAAGGCCGAGGTAGTAAAGCCCCCGTTTTACAAAAGGCCTTACTAAGCGTTTCTAATCCCCGATTGCTTTTATCGGGGCCATGTCGCTCTCGTAAACGGCTCCGCGTTCCTTATACAATCCGCGAGAATGACGTACCGATTGCATTACTTATACAGAAGTAAATATAAAAGAGCGCAACTTATATTGACCGGCAAGGAAAGGAGATACTAACATGGAGTTCCCGAAAGACCTTAAGTACACCAAAGAGCATGAATGGGTTAAGGTTGAAGGAAGCATCGTCACCGTCGGCATCACCGACTACGCCCAGGATTCGCTCGGGGACGTGGTCTACGTGGAACTGCCTCAGGAGGGCGTATCGGTCACGAAGAACGAGCCCTTCGGGGTCGTGGAGTCGGTAAAGGCGGTCTCGGACCTGTATTCGCCGATAAGCGGGTCGGTCCATGAGGTGAACGACGCCATCATCGACAGCCCTGAAGCGATCAACGAGGACCCGTACGGCGACGCCTGGATGATTAGGGTCGAGATAGGCAACCCCGGCGACTTAAGCGACCTCATGTCGTCGGACGAGTACCAGAAGTTCATAGAAGAAGAGAAGTAGAAGAAGTGCCGTACATCCCGCACACTGAAAAAGACAGGGTCCGGCTTTTAAAGGCGGTAGGGGCCGGCAACATCGACGACCTCATCGCCGTACCTGAAAACGCGAGGCTTAAGGGGGAGCTTAAACTCCCCAAAGGTCTTACAGAGCAGGAGCTTACAAGGGCGCTTAAAGAAAAGGCGGCGAGGAACTCGACGGTCGAGGACTATTCGAGCTTTCTCGGCGCGGGCGCGTACAACCACTACATACCCGCTGTCGTTGACTCCATCATCTCAAGGTCCGAATTCTACACCTCCTACACCCCGTACCAGCCCGAGATAAGCCAGGGCACGCTCCAGGCCATATTCGAGTACCAGACGATCGTCTGCCAGCTGACGGGCATGGACGTCGCCAACGCGTCCCTCTACGACGGCGCATCCGCCGTTGCCGAGGCCGCGCTCATGGCGCGCAGGATCACCGGCAGGGACAAGGTATTGTTGAGCGCCGCGCTCCACCCCGAGTACAGGGAGACGGTGAGGTCGTACCTGCACGGCGCCGGAAACCATGTCTCTGAGGTGATGTATTGCACCGAGGCTGGCGTAACACTGCCTGCGGCGCTTGATTCCGCGCTCGATAGCGACACCGCCTGTCTCGTCATACAATACCCGAACTTTTTCGGCTCGATCGAGGACTTGAAGTCGCTCGCTGAGAAGGCCCACGCACAGGGCGCGCTCCTCGTCGCTGTCACGAACGAGGCGGTCTCGTTCGGCTTACTCGCCTCACCGGGCTCATTGGGCGCGGACATCGCGGTAGGAGACAATCAGTCCTTTGGGAACACGCTCTCTTACGGCGGCCCCTATCTCGGCTTCATGGCGACAAAGACCAAATTTATCCGCCAGATGCCGGGGAGGATCGTCGGAGAGACGGTAGATATAGACGGGAAAAGGGCCTTCTGCCTTACGTTCTCGACAAGGGAACAGCACATAAGGAGGGAGAGGGCGACCTCGAACATCTGCACGAACCACGGCCTCTGCGCGCTCGCCGCCTCGGTCCACATGGTGAGCCTCGGGGAAGCGGGTCTTCGGAGGCTCGCGCTCCTGAATCTCTCAAAGGCGGAGTATCTCAAAAAGGCGCTCGCGAATATTTCCGGAGTCGAAGTCGCGTTCTCATCGCCGACATTCAATGAATTTACTATAAAGATATCGAAAGACCCCGAAGGGGTATTGAAGGGGCTCCTTAAGAAGAAGGTCATGGGCGGGCTGAATATTAAGAGATTTTACCCGGCCCTGGACAAACATATTCTCGTAGCAGTGACCGAGATGAACACGAAAGACGAGATGGACAGCTTCGCCGAAGCGCTCTCGAAGGTATTGGGATAATGGGAGAGAACGGCGTAAAAGGGTTACTGTTGGATGAGCCGCTCATATTCGAAAGGTCGTCTGAAGGCCGCGTGGGTGTAGCCCCGGCCGAGTTCGACATCCCCGAGGCCGACCCCAAGGGGTTACTGCCCGCAGGGCTTTTGAGGGACAAGATAGACGGCTTCCCTGAGGTCTCGGAGATGGACGCTGTGCGTCATTACACGAGGCTCTCTCAGTGGAACTTCGGGGTGGACTCGGGCTTTTACCCGCTCGGCTCATGCACCATGAAGTACAACCCGAAGGTGAATGAGGTTGCCTGCCGCCTTCCCGGGCTCTCGCTGATACACCCGTACGAGCCTGAGGAGCTTGTCCAGGGCGCGCTCGAATTAATGTATGAGCTTGAAGGGTATCTCGCTGAGATAAGCGGCATGGATGCGGTGACTTTACAGCCCTCGGCCGGAGCGCACGGCGAGTTATGCGGGCTTCTCATGATGGCCGCGTATTTCAAGGACAAGGGCAGGGCCAGGACAAAGATAATAATACCGGACACCGCCCACGGCACAAACCCGGCGTCTTCGCACCTCGCGGGCTTTAAAGTCGTGCCGGTCAAGTCCGACGGCAAGGGGGCGTTGTCCGTCGAGGCTATAAAGGCGGTGATGGATGAAGACACCGCCGGGCTCATGGTCACGAACCCGAACACCATCGGTCTATTTGAGAAGAATATAAAAGAGATAGCCAGGGTCGTCCACTCAAAGGGCGGCTTCCTCTATTGCGACGGCGCGAACCTTAACGCCCTTATGGGGATTGTGAACCTCGGCGCAATCGGCGTAGATCTTATCCAGTTCAACCTCCACAAGACCTTCTCTACCCCGCACGGCGGCGGCGGGCCGGGTAGCGGCCCTGTTGGCGTTAAAAAGGCGCTTGAGCCTTTTCTGCCGGCCCCGCGCATAAAGAAGGCGAGGGGGAAGTACTCGCTTGAATACGTCCGCCCGAAGTCGATAGGCAGGTTGAAAGCCTTTTACGGGAACTTCTCGATAATGGTCCGCGCCTACGCCTACATCAGGAGGATGGGCGGCGAAGGCCTCAAGAGGGCGAGCGAGACCGCGATACTGAACGCCAACTACATCAAGGAACAGCTCAAGGATACCTATCACCTCGCGTATGACGAGCCGTGCATGCACGAGAGCGTGTTTTCGGATAAAAACCTTTTGGGGTATGGCGTTACCACGATGGATGTGGCGAAGAGGCTCATAGACTACGGCTTCCACCCGCCGACGGTCTACTTCCCGCTCGTCGTCCACGGCGCGATAATGATCGAGCCGACCGAGACCGAGACGAAAGAGACGATGGACAAATTTATAGAGGCGATGAAGTCGATAGCCGAAGAGGCTCGCACCAACCCCGAGCTCTTAAAGAACGCCCCGATAAAGACGAAGGTCAGAAGGGTCGACGAGACGAGGGCGGCAAGAGAGCCGGTCTTGAGGTGGGTGAAGAAGTAAGGCGTTCTTGAATACGGAAAAAAAAGGGGGCGGGCCCGGAAGGGCCCGCCTTTTGTTTTTTAAATAATTGCTGATGGAAATTAATCCAAAGTTTTGTAGGCTGGGTTAGCGTAGCGTAACCCAGCAATTAATTACCCGCCCCCTTGAGATTGCTTCGTCGCTCATCTCCACGCACTGATGAAAAGGAATGACGGACCCGCCCCATCGAACACGACTTAACGGGTGCGGAAACGCGCAAACCCTCCCCTCAAAAAAACAAACGCCCGACGAATTTTCGGCAGGCGTTTGTTTAATAAGAAACCCGGAAGCCTCAGGTCGGTCCCATCTTACTTGAGCCTCTTCTTTACATCCTCCAGAACAAGGTGATAATCCTTTTTTACCTCGGCCATTACCTTGTCCGTCGTCTTCTTCATCTCCGTAAGGAGGCTGTCCCCTTTTTTCTTCAGGACCAGGAGCTCTTTTTCGATCTCAATCTTCTTGCCGGTCTTTTTAAGCGCCTGTACTTCTTTATTGAATCTATTGCTTACGACCTTGAGTTCCTTCTCGAGATTCTTCTGCACCTTTGCGAGCTCGCTGTAGACCCTCGTCTTCAAGTCAGGCTTTTTTACCAGCTTTTTAACTACCTTGTTGAGCGGGTTTTTCACAAATCGCCTCCTCTGATTTTTTGTAAACTCGGTGCTTTTCAATTACGCGCGGTGGTGAGTCCTGTCCGTCCGTTTACCTCTTCTCCCGCATGCGATATTTAATTATACACTGTTGGCTTAAAATTTATATTTATTTCTGGCGAATATTTTTTGGCGCCCCAATGGGGCATGGCGGGCGCGTCAACGTTGCCGGCAAAAAATAGATTTATCGGAGCTGATATGTAGCGGCAAAAGCAACAGGCCCATTTTCATTTTCGCGGACAAACTATTTATGTTAGCATCGTGTCTATACGGTTTTGACGACGGCGGAGGGGTTGCGGGCGCATGAAAAAACACACCACATACATGATCGTGCTTGCTACTGCGCTCACCGTGCTTTCAGCGGCGCTCTACTACCTGCAGATAACGCTTTTCCGCGCGCCGAGAGACACCTTTTTCTATCTTTTGCAGGACCTCGCGTTCGTCCCGGTTCAGCTCCTCATCGTGACCGTCATAATCGAGAGGATATTGAGCGTAAGGGAAAAGCGGGCCATGATGGAGAAGATGAATATGGCCATAGGCGTATTTTTCAGCGAGATAGGCACTGAGCTTCTAAAATCGTTTACCGAACATGGCGCCCTCGGAGACGCTCATCGCAAGGATCTCTCGGGCGTCAAGGACTGGGTGGGCGCGGACTTCAAGCGCGCCGCGCGCTCATCCGCTAAGACGGATTTTTCAATCGTCGGTTTTGAGACAGAGCTCGAAGGGCTTAAAGGCTTCCTGCACGATAAAAAGGACTTTCTGCTGACGCTCCTCCAGAACCCGAACCTCATGGAGCACGACTCCTTCACGGAGTTATTGCGTTCTGTCTTTCATGTCTTTGACGAGCTTGAGGGGAGGAAGAGTTTGACGGGGCTTGGTGAAGCGGACCTTAAACACCTCGAGGGAGACTTAAAGAGGGCTTATGGGTCCCTTATAACGGAATGGGTCCTTTACATGAAATATCTCAAGAAGAGCTACCCGTACCTCTTCTCCATAGCCGCGCGCAAAAACCCGTTCGACCCAGGGGCAACGGTTGAGATCAAGGGGTAGCGCGGATAGGGTTATCGTATTCAAGATACTCGATGCGGAAAAATTCAAGCAGTGTGACGGCGAGCGGCGCAAGTGTCAATCTTACTTGTCTGGCGGCAGCGCTTTGCGTCCGCCATGACTAAACGGGCGCGCAAACGCGGACGAAAGCCTCTCTTCAAAAAAATAAACGCCCGCCGTGCTTACGGCGGGCGTTTATTTAATAAGTAAACCCGAGGGCTTCTTTTGGTCTTAGCCCTTCCTAAACCTCTTCATCCTTACGACCGCAAAACCGGCCAAGCCGCTGCCGAGGAGCAACAATGTAGACGGCTCCGGTACCGATGAAGATGAAACAGTGTTAAAGGCCAGGTTGTCGATGCCTATAACGTCATCCATGTAGCCCCCTGATCCGTTAGGGGACCCGCCGCCTGTCCAACTGAAGACAAAGGACGCTATGCCCGCAGTGTTAATCGTAAGGCTGTAAGGCGTACTCGCGTTGGAGAACGATGTCGATGCAAGCAGGTTACTGCTGGAGTCGTAGACATCCAGGTACGATGTGGTGTTCGCATAGTCGGCATATATAATCTGGGCAGTTATATAATCCGTCGTGCCGGTAAAATAGCCTGACATAGCCACATTCCCCACGCCATTATAAAGTCCGCTCTTCTCGCCGGTAGCCCATGTCGAGGAGCCGTTTTGAGAACCGTAATCCGTTGTGTAGTAAGCATTTGTAAAAACTACCCCTGAGCCAGAGTAGTCGCTTCCCACGGCTGTGCCGGATGCACCGCCCTCAAAGTCGACAGTCACAGCGCCTACGTACGCCGGCAACCCCGCAGACAGCAGTGTTGCAAGAAAAAGGGAGCCTATTTTCAGAGATTTACGCCTCATTTGGTCCTCCTTTTTTAAAGCGTTTTTTAATGTTTATTCATTAAATATGCAAAAAAAATGCCATGCATCCGCATAAAAGCATCATAGTTTGTAACTATTTATTTTTATAGGCTTATTTTTCTCAGCAGGCCTTACTGAGGAATGCCGATTGGATCCCAAGTGTAAAAAAAGTTGATAGCTGGTTAGCCCCTTTTGCCAGTTAAAACTGCTAACTCACTGATTTTACAGCGTTTACTTTAGTTCCACTTGTGTAAAAAATGTGGACAGCTTTGAGCCGGTTTTTAACAAGGACCAGTAGGCTGGGTTAGCGTAGCGTAATCGAGCCAATCAGAGTTATTCTCTCATCTCCTCCCCGGCGGCGGCCCGTAGATGACATACTCGAACGACCCCTTGATGTTTATCTCTTCTATCCCGAAGTCGTCGGGGAAAGGCGGAAAGGGAGACGCGAGGCGCAGAGCCGTCACAGCCGCGTCGTCGAGCGCCGGGTAGTTTGAGGATTTCACAAGTTTCACATCCCTCAATGTCCCGTCCTTGTTTATCGCGAAGTCGAGCCTTAATATCCCCTGCCAGCCGTTCCTGGACGCTGAATCCGGGTAGTCCCATCTGGATTCTATCCGGTTCTTCATATTGACGAGATACTTTTGATACCGGAGCTCCGAGGTGTTGAGTTGAAGGGTCTTGCCCTTCTCGCCCTTCGGGGCCTCGGACTCGTACTTCTTCGTAAGCTCGGAGATCCGGTCGTCTGAGAGCAAAAGGTTAGGCCTCAAGGGCTGGATTATTGTGGTGGTTGTGGACGCGTCCCTGCCATTGGCTCTTCCATCTCCCGGGCCGTTTCCGGCAACGGCGGACGGGACAGTAGCCGGCGCTTGCTCATCAGAAGACCCCTCGGCCCCGGTGCCCTTTAACGTAATCGTATCCTCTCCGGGTAGAGTTTTGCCAGGGGCCGCTTTTTCAGCGGACTTAAGGGGAGTATCCCCGGAAGGCTTCGTAGCGACGCCAGCCCCCCCTGCACCCCCCTGAGGAGGCGCGGAAAATAAAGAGGGTTTAGGAATAGACAGTGGGACTACAAGCAGACCCTTTCCCTCTTTCACGTCAGGGAAGGTTTCTTTTGAGACACTCTGGTTCCTGTCCGCGAAAAACGACGGACGATTCGGTGGGGCGGCAACACCCTTGCCAGGCGGCAGGTCTATCACATCGACGACTATCGGCTCATTGTCAGGCATGGCCTTCAGGAGGGAATCCTGCAAAGGAGCAAAGGCGTAGAAGACAAGGAGCGCCGTCAGGTGTATGGCTAACGAAACCCCAAGGAATTTAAAGAGATTTTCGCCCCCATTGTCCGGCGGCGGGAAAGTTTTTGTTGACATGCAACTCCGATTCTGTCAAGATTGAGACATCGTACAAGGGTCAAGGGCCTGTGGCCTGTGGCTTGGGGCCGATGGGTATATTAACGCCGAGCCCTTGAGGTTCCGTACCTTTCCCATTATTTTACATTTAAACCCGGAGAGAAACAATGTTCGGATTAGGAACGACCGAGCTCATCGTAATACTTGTCATAGTCCTCATCGTCTTCGGTGTCGGCAAGCTCCCGGATATCGGCTCCGGCATGGGCAAGGCGATAAAGAACTTCAAGAAGGCCTCAAGCGATGCCGAGATAGACGTAACCCCTGAAAAGGAAAGGCTCGACGCTAAAAGCAACGAAAAGACCAAGAACGCCTGAAACCTTCACCTGACCTTATAATATCAAAACCCGCCTTTGGCGGGTTTTTTATTTTGGGGGGGCCGTCTTACACCCTCCCCCTGTCCCTCTCCTTTACAATATCTTTTGCCGCTTCCCTGGCCTGCGGGTGGATGGTCTGGTCCTCCGCGATTGCCCGAAGGTCCTGCGTCATGAGGGATTCGAGGAGCGCGACCGTTACCCTCGGAGGGGTATACGGGTTCAGGGCGACCGCCTTTTTCACGTCGTACCTCTTCGACCACTTCCCGTGGGCAACGACGAGCTTTAATATCGCCGGGGAGTTGGGCCTTTTCGACGCGACCTTCAGGACCTCTTTTTCAGTCGTCCTCGGGTTATTGAGGATGTTTCCGATGACCATCGGGTCCGGGTCTGAAAGCAGGCGGTCTATGACATCCTTTGCCTGCTTTTTTGAGAGGGCGCGTCTCTCGCCGAGGCTTAGGAGCTCCATCGGCGCCTCCTCCTCGGTCTCGTATCCTGAGAGCCCTTTTTTGAGGGGCGGGAGGTCGGTAAAGAGCCTGGAGACCTTTCCGAGGCCGAGCCCTATCGCGGCGAGGTATATGAGCCTGTATCTTTCGGGGCCGAGCGCGGTTTTAAGCCCTTCGGGGTCTACGAGGAGGGAGGCGGCCTTTTTAGCGTGTACGGCTGGAGGCCCCATCTTGTAGATGAGGTCGATGGCCCTTGCCGAGTCTTCCGGGGAGAGATGAGAGAGCCTCCTGCCGAGGAGGTCGAGCCTCATCCTCTCCTCTGGAAGGGCGGATAAGTCGCTCAAGAGCTTATGAACGAACTCTTCGATGTCAATCATTTTTAGGAAGTCGGATGGGCTGGGGACTTAGCGGATTATGTCGAGCCCGTACTCGACGGTCTCTGCCGGGGCCTCTGTAAAGAGGACCATGACCGGGACCTCGGCCTTGGACGGTATCGTCCCGCCGGTTGCGTCCTTGAACTGCTTCAGCAGGTCTTCCTTCGAAAGGTTCTTAAGATCGTCCTGCGATACGACCCGTCCGGGAGAGACCGATTTGGACGCGACCTTCTCGCCCCTGGAGTCGTAGAGTATGCCCGTTACGGACTTTATTTCCTGGGGGGCCTCAGATATGTTCCTTATCTTCGCCTCTATCACGAATACCTTGCCGAAGAGGACGTTCTCGGCGAAGTAGCCGTTTATCGTCTCTATCTCCACGACCTTTGCCGGGGGTTCGGAGCCCGGGAGGATGGACTTGGTGATGGAATCGATTATGCCGGATGAATAGACGATAACCGCGCCTATGATGAAGACGATGACGGCTATGAGGATGGCCTTCTTGCCGGGCCTGGATTTGGTTGCTCTCACAGCGGCCTTGAGGTTGGCGTCGTCCTCGCCCTCATCGAGGCCGAGGTCAGCGTCTTTTTCAATCGATTTTGTCAGTACGTCGGAAAATTCTTTTTCCACCCCGGCGTCGTCCGCTTCTGATTCAGCCAAAGGTTCGGCCTTTGGCGCTGATGCCATAGAGTCCCTGGCATAAGCGGCGGCGGAGATGGGCGAGGCCTTTACCTTCCCGGCGCCCTCTCTCTCATCTTCTTCGTCTTCGGAGCCTGTCCCTGAGCCTAAGTCCCAGTCGTCGGAAGGGGCGCTCTCCTTGCCAGGGGCCGTCTCATCGGCTGTCTTGCCCGCGTCGTCGAAGTTGAAGTCGAAGTCGAGCGCGGCCTTACCGGACTCCTCCGGCTTGAACTGGAAGCCTTCGTCGTTGTCATCGGCAAGGCCCTTAGGCGTTTCTTTTTCGGCAATCTCGCTGGAGGAAAACTTGAACTCGAACGGGTCCCTCTCGTCCTCATCGGACGCTTCGGCGGTGCGTTCGCTCGAGGCAAGGTCTTCCTCGTCAGGGGGCCTCTCAAAATCGAATTTCAGATTGAGGTCGGGCCTCGACTCGGGCTTTGGAATATTCGGCGCGCCGGTAAAAGAGGGGTCAAGGGACTTCTCGCCCTGTTTGGACCCGAAGACCTCCTCGACCTGGACCTCTTCGGCCTGAGGAGGCGGGGTGACTACAAAGACGTTCTGGCATTTGGTGCAACGCACCCTTACGCCATTGGCCGTGATCCTCGAATCATCGAGCCGGAACTTCGTAGAGCACTTATCGCACTGGATTATCATCTATTCCGTATTGGTTGGGGACGCTGAAAGAGACACTATCAACAAGAGATATTTAGCATATGCGCGGCGGCAATTCAAGATAATATAGATATTGTCCCTCAGACAATTATTTCGGACGGACAGGCCCGTAGGTTTAGCGTTTTAATCGTCGAATCCCACTTGACAGCCAAGGGCGCTCCTTATATCCTTTGGGTAATCCGAAGGACTCCACTATGCCGTCTGGACAATTCAAACCCCTTCTGTCTCCCTCTGATATAAGGGATACGGTTGATTCCCTCGCCAAAAAGATAGACGAGGACTACGCCGGAAAGACCCCTTTGCTCGTAGGCGTCTTGAAAGGCGCGTTCGTCTTCCTTGCCGACCTCGCGCGCGAAATCAAGACCGACGTCGAGATAGACTTTATCCAGGCCGTTTCTTACGGCAAGAGGGAGAGCCCGTCAACTGAAGTCCTCATAACCGGCGAGATAGGGACGGCTGTGAAAGGGCGGGATATAATAATAGTCGAGGGGATAATCGACAGGGGGACGACTGCACGCGCGGTCTTCGATTACCTCTCGTCAAAAGGGCCGGCCTCGATAAGGTTTTGCGCGCTACTTGTCCGTGACTCTCACTCGGGGCTTAATATCGACTATGCGGGGCGCTTAATCGGCCCGGGTTTCGTCGTCGGCTACGGCATGGATTACAAGGGCCTCCACAGGAACCTTCCCGGCATCCATATCGTGGAATAATCATGGGGGCACAGTGTTTCTCCAGCCGATAATCGACGCTCTACTCCTCCCAACGGCATTTCCAGAAGCCCCCGGCACAATCACGCTCGTTCAAACCCACGTCTCTTACCTGATATTTACCGATAAATTCGTTTACAAGATAAAGAAGCCCGTGGACTTCGGCTTTCTGGACTTTACGACGCTTGAGAAGAGGCGCTACTTCTCCGAAGAGGAGGTGCGCCTCAATTCCCGTCTCGCCCCTGGCGTCTACATCGGGGTCGTGAAAATCGTCTCAATCAAAGGGTCCATAAAAATCGAGGGCGTTGGTGAGGCGATCGAGTACGCGGTCAAGATGAAGAGGCTCCCGGAGGAGTCCATGTTGAAGCGCGCGCTCACGGATGGGGAGGTCCCGGAAGAGGTCATAAGAAGGGTCGCGCAAAGGGTCGCCGCGTTTCACGCGGGCGCGGAAACGACCGGACATATCGCCTCGTTCGGCCTCCCTGAGTTCGTCTCAAGGAACGCTTCCGAGAACTTCACCCAGACGGACCCGTTCGTCGGTAGGATTATAACAGGCGCGCTCCACGAGAGGCTTAAATACTGGACAGAGGGCTTTATTGAAGCGAACAGCGGCCTTTTAAGGGCCCGTGCAGGCAACGGGTCCGTCAGGGACTGCCACGGAGACATACACACCGAGCATATCTCGATCGCTGACGGCATAAACATCATCGACTGCATAGAGTTCAACGAGCGGTTCAGGTACGCCGATATTGTGGCGGACATGGCCTTTCTTTCGATGGACCTCGATTACCTGAACAGGAGGGACCTGTCAGAGGCCTTCGATGACGAGTACTTCAGGGCGTCAAAAGACGTTGAGGGCAGACGCCTCCTCGATTTTTACAAGTGTTACCGCGCCTGCGTCCGGGGCAAGGTCGAGGGGTTCAAGTCAACTGAGAAAGAGGTGCCGGAAGGAGAAAGGCTCTCATCAGTCCTCTCGGCGCGCTACCATTTTCATCTCGCAGGGCTCTATGCCTCGGAGTGGAGGCCTACGGTCGTGATGGTCAGGGGGCTCTCAGGCATCGGCAAATCGACGCTCGCGCGTATGATAGCGGATGTGACGAACCTGGCGGTCCTTTCGACAGATAACATCAGGAAAGTCCTCGCGGGGCTCAAGACAACGGAAAAGGCCCCGTCCCGATTCGGAGAAGGGATATACTCTGCCGAGTTCACAGAGATGACTTACATGGAGATGATCGCGAGGGCCGCCTCCCTCCTTGCCAAAGGCCGCTCCGTCATACTCGACGCGACCTTCTCAAAGGCCCGGCACGCTGAGGAGGCGCAAAAGGCCGCGTTAAGGGCGGGGGCGAGAGCGTACATTATCGAATGTGTGGCAGGGGATGAAACCGTAAAGGGACGGCTCCTTAAAAGGGACGCAGAATGCGCGGTCAAGGGCATGCCCGTATCGGACGCCGGGTGGGGGGTGTATCTCAAGCAGAAGGAAGGCTACGAGGCGGTGAGGCCGGATATAATCGTAAACTCCGAGAGGCCTTTTGAGGAGTCCCTCCCACGCTTGTTCGAGGAAGTTTTTGGTTGAGGGTTCCCGGGGGATATGCTTTAATAATTTAATGGCAGATTCTATCGTCCTCGTAAGCGGCGGCATGGACAGCGCCGTTACCGCCGCCATAGCGGCCTCCGTTGGGACCGCCGCATTTCTCCACATAAACTACGGCCAGAGGACTGAAGCGAGGGAGCTTAAGTCCTTTAACGCTATCGCGGATCACTTTTGCATCAGGGAAAGGCTCGTCGTAGACATAACCTACCTTAAAAAGATAGGCGGCTCGGCGTTGACGGATACCTCAATCGATGTGCCTGATGGTGACCTCGGAAGGCAGGATGTCCCGCTGACCTATGTCCCGTTCAGGAACGCGAATTTCTTGTCCATCGCCGTCTCATGGGCAGAGGTCATAGCCGCTAAAAACATATATATAGGCGCGGTCGAGGAGGACAGTTCCGGGTACCCGGACTGCAGGGAGGCGTTCTTTACCGCCTTCGAGAAGGCCGCAAACCTCGGAAAAAGGCCTGGTGCGGACATAAAAATAGCTACCCCCCTCATCCACATGAGGAAGGCTGAAATAGTAAGAAAAGGGCTGGAGCTTAAGGCCCCGCTCCATCTCACATGGTCGTGTTACAGGGACGAAACACTCGCCTGCGGCGAATGCGACTCGTGCCTTTTAAGGCTTCGGGGCTTTCATGAGGCGGGCGCGATAGACCCCATACCATATAGGCAGAAGGCAACTCTTTAGGCCCTGTCTCATAGATTTTAAAGATACGGAGGCGCGATGACTTTCCTTGAATTCCTGAAGATCAAGAAGGGCATAGATACGGACGGCAAGCAGATGTTCGAGTTCATGGACGATTACTATGACGAGTACCTTTTGTATTTAAGGGGCGTCAAGGAAGGTTGCGGCCCGAAGTGAGAGGGGTTAGGGGAGATTATGTTTGCTCCTCCCCTTAACAAGGGGAGGTTGGGAGGGGTGATTTTTGCTTTTCACCCTCTCCCCTCGTGGGAGAGGGCTAGCAATAGGGGGCGCTCTTCTGGAGATGAAATAAAAAAGGCGGGTCTCTTGGCCCGCCCACTTAAGCATAAGAAGCGCATCAAGGATACGGGTAGTATGGATACGGGTACGGGTATCTCTGCGGGTATGGTCCGTAAGGGTAGGACGGCCCGTACGGGTTGAACGGGTAGTAAGGGCTGTACGGCCCATAGTACGGGTAATACGGCTGTGCGAAGTCCGGAGGCTCCATCTTCTCGAATAGCTTCATCTCGATGGGGGTTATGATTGGGAACGGGTAGTCCATCTGCCCGATCTTCCTCGTCTCCACCCTGCTCACGACGCCGGCTACTGTGACCCGCTTTTCTTCCTTGTATACGTTGGCGTCAAGGTATTTTTTGGCCTCGATTATGAACCTGCCCCTGGAAGCCCCGTTTTCGGGCCTGTCGTCAAAGGAGAGGGCCGATTCAAGGACCTCGACCTCGGTAGTCGCCTCAAGATTGCTGGTGGCGAGAACTATGCCGCCCCAGACGACCTTTTTGCCTATGTAGCGCTCCGGGTCGGCCTGGACGTTTTCAATCGAGATGTTACGGTCTATGTCCTTGACCACTTCCTTTGTAAGGACAGAGCCGCAACCGTAAGACAGGAACAGTATCAAAAGCATCGGGATGAGCGCAAGGTTCTTCATAGTTTAATTTTATAGTTGTTTGGGGATTTGTCAATGCCAATTACGCCCAATTACCCGGAGCTTGAAGCCCAGAGGCTCGCGCCCTACGCCGTAAAGAGCGCGGAGACGAGGGGGCGCAAGCACCCGGAGGCCGAGCATCCCTTCAGGACCCCTTTCCAGAGGGACCGCGACCGTATCATCCACTGCCACGCGTTCAGGCGTCTTGAGTACAAGACCCAGGTCTTCGTATTCCACGAAGGCGACCACTACAGGACGAGGCTCACGCATACCATAGAGGTCGCGCAAATTTCCCGGACCATAGCGAGGGCCCTGGCCCTTAACGAAGATTTATCAGAAGCCATCGCGCTTTCCCATGACTTAGGTCACCCCCCGTTCGGCCACTCCGGGGAAAACGTGCTGAACGAGCTTATGTCAGACCACGGCGGCTTCGAGCACAACGCGCACAGCCTCCGGATAGTCGAGGAGCTTGAAAAGCGGTATCCGGGGTTCAACGGCCTCAATCTTACGTATGAGGTGAGGGAGGGGATAGTGAAGCACTCCTCCGAGCACGACAGGCCCGGGGTCAACTCCGAGTACGAAAAAGAAAAGTCCGCCTGCCTTGAAGCGCAGATAGCAGACCTCGCCGACGAGATAGCCTACAACAACCACGACATAGACGACGGGATATCCTCAGAGATGATAGACCCCTCCGCATTAAAGTCCGTCGACCTCTGGAGCGCGCACTTCGACGAGGTGAAGGCCCTTTATCCGGAGGCGGACTTCAAGGTGCTCAAATACCAGACCATAGTAAAGATAATAAACGCGCAGGTGACGGACCTCGTCGATACGGTCCTGAAGACGATCGAAACTGAAGGTATAAAATCTCTTGAAGATGTTAGACTGAGGGGTGTAGTGGCGCGCTTTTCCCCGGAGATGGACAAGAAGAACCGCCAGTTGAAAAAATTCCTCAAAGAGAACTTATATCGGCACCACAGGGTCGTGCGCATGGCGGACAAGGCCGAGCGGATAATAAAGGAGCTCTTCAAGGCGTACTTGCGCGCGCCGAAGCTCCTGCCGCCGCATGTCCATTCGCTTATCGATAAATCCGGCAGGGACAAGCACCGCGTCGTCTGCGACTACATCGCGGGGATGACGGACAGGTTCGCGCTGGATGAGTATAAGAAGCTTTTTGACCCGTATGAGAGGGTGTAGGTGAGGGCAGTCTATTTCTAATCCAGCTTTTCAAAATACGATTCTTCTATAACGCCGCTACCAACGAGGCGCATACATTCGTCCGGAACAGCAGACAGAGCCTTTGTTAACACTTCCTTCAATAGGTCGGCGTCTTGAGGAAAATCTTTTTTACCGTCCCATTCATCGCTTAGCCTTTCAGCGATAGCCTTTGCCCATTTGTTTATTGAATGACCCATGTTTTACCCCGCCCTATAGTTCGAGACTCGCTTCGATACCCATAGACTCGCAAAAAATGCGTAAGAGGTTCAATAAAGGAAACTGTATCGTCCGTTCCCTAAGAATCTAAGTATGCCTCTGTCCCGTAGCATCTGAAGCTGTTGTCTGATTTTTGCCTGTATATGCCTATTGTCAGGGTGCAAAACCTTTAGAGAAGATTCAAAGGCATACGCGTCTTTCAGTGAAAAATCCTTTTTTTTCATCTCCCTCAAAGTCTTCAACACATCGGCAGTCCATCCCCTCAGGTCGTATCTCTTATCACTTAAAAATTTAAACCGGTTATACTGGGCGCGCACAATATCCGGTTTGATGGATTGTCTTTCCCTTATGATTGAAATGCGGCCGTCAACCGGCAGTTGTTTTAAAACGATATTGCAGCCGACCCATCCGGCCCGGCGAGCGTCTGCGGAGAGGGGTTTTCGAGGTTCTACGCAGGAGGCTGAAAGAAAATAACGCGGGACTACTATCAGGTTTTCAACGAGATATTTCTGTGGATTATAATGCAGAAGAAAAAGGTTTGGCGCCTTGTTGCTTTTAACGGCATTAATCATCGGCGCGTATGCAGAGTCAAGCACTTTATCCCGCAACGGCTTGCTCCGGCTCTTAAGCTGATAAGTCTCAGAGCATTCGGAGCAAACAAAATCATAAACCGATGTGTTATCAGGAGCGTGGTCGAGGCTCTTTTTTTCGCAAGAGGCGCAAAAAAGATTTCTTCCGCACCAGTCTTCGGTAAGGACACGCGCAATTTGAGACGGACTTTTGTAGCCTTTAGCTTTTTCAAGGTCGAAGGTCAGTTTCACAACACTAAGCTTATAGACAAACTATGGACAATGTCAATAGTTTGATCAATAATCCAATAATCGATTAAAAATTGAATAGCAGTGTTTTTATATAATGCGAAAAGGTTTTAACCGATGAAATCTTACATTTTTATTACCTCCGAGGGATTTACTTTCCAGCCGGATTCCGACTCTCCGATACCTGACATTGAGAATTGTCAGGTACTTGGGTTTGGAAGCGGGGTAGACTCTGATGATGCCTTTCGTAATTTTTTGAAGGAGAACGAGTTTCTTCTTGATACATCTTTTGTCGAAGTTACAGCGTTAGAACTCGCAAACAATGAAGAAAGATATTTCTATTTGAAGAATCCTTGAAATTGTAGTTATTTAAAAAAATAGGTTTTCCTTACTCATATACCAAACTCATGTACCAATTTTTTCAGAATTAGAAGGAATTTTGAAAGGATTTACTGCTGTGAGAAAAGAAGGCTAAGCCCTTCCAGCCACGTTCTCCAGCCCCGGCCCCGGCCTCCCTATGTAGTACCCCTGCGCGTAATCTACCCCGTACTCCCGGAGGATTTCGAGCGTCTCGGCCCTCTCCACGAACTCGGCTACGGTCCTGATCTTCAATTCCCTTGCGACGTCCACGATCGTTCTTACGAACAAGCGGTCCTTATGGTCGGTGTCGAGCTTCTTTATGAAAGACCCGTCGATCTTCAGGAAATCCACGTCCATCATCTTGAGGTATGTGAAAGAGGAGAAGCCCACGCCGAAGTCGTCGAGCGAGAACTTGCAACCCATCTCCTTGAGCGTATTAATGAAACGGACGGCCATGTCAACGTCCTTGACCGCCGCCGTCTCCGTTATCTCGAATATGAAGTGTTTTGCCATCTCCCCGGCCCCGGCTATCCTGCCCTTCAGGAAGGAGAGGAAGTCGCTGTCCCCGAGGTTCTTCCCCGATATGTTCATGGAGAAAGTCATCCCGTCCACAGGCCTTAAGTCCCTGAACCGGAAGGCCTTGTCTATTATCATCCTGTCGATATGTTTTATTATGCCGAACGTCTCGGCTATCTCTATGAACCTGCTCGGCGGCAGTATCTCGCCGGTCTCGTCCTGCATCCTCGCCAGCACCTCGAAGTGGTTTACCGTGTTGCTCTTGAGGTCCATGATGGGCTGGAACCAGGGCAGGAACCTCCCGTCCTCTATCGCGCTCACTATGCGGTTCTTCCAGGAGAGCCTGCTCTGCATGTTCTCGAGGTCCCGGTCTTCGGGCTCGAATATATGGCACCTGTTCCTGCCGAGGGTCTTGGCCCTGTATAGGGCCGCGTCCGCCTTGGTAAGGAGGCCCATCGAGTCCTCGGAGTGCTCCGGATAGAGCGCGCCTCCTATGCTGATGGTCATTCTCTCGGGTGTCGCGGAGGAGATGGACTCCACGCCCGCGCGGACCGCCTCGGCAACGGCGACGGCCTCGTCCCTTGCGGCGCACCCGAAAAAGACCGCGAACTCGTCGGCGCTGAGGCGGGAGAGCAGGACCTCCCCGGCGCAATCACTCCGTAGGCGGGGATTGTTTTCAGAGAGCGTCAGCAGGAGCCTTGCCACACTTTTCAAGGCCTCGTCGCCGGTGTTGTGGCCGTAAGAATCGTTTATGAGCTTGAAGCCGTCGATGTTCGCCACAAGGAGCGAGTAAGCGCGCCCTTCGACCCGGTTGCAGGAGAGCGTCTCCTCGAGGCGCGACAGGAACCTGGCCCTGTTGAGGAGGCCGGTCACGGGGTCGTATTGGGCGAGGTACTTTATCCTTGCTGAGCTCTGTCTCTTTTCAGTGATGTCCTCCTGGATGGCAAGGTACCCGGTTGTCTCGTCGGACTCGTTCTTAAGCGGCGTTATCACGCTCTCCACCCAGTATTCCTGGCCGCCCTTCTTTTCTTTTTTCAGGACCCCGCTCCAGGGCTTGCCCTCCAGCACCCCCTTCCATATGTTGCGGAGGTCTTCACGAAGGTCCGGATCGGTCTGAAGGTCCCAGGGTGTCCTGCCTATCACCTCAGACCCCTTGTACCCGGTAACCTTTTCGAACATGGGGTTCACGAACCGGATAAGGCCGCCCGCGTCCGTGACGAAGACGATGTTCGCGCTCTGCTCGATTATCGTCGAGAGCTTCCTTACCTCCTGCTCGGCCCTCTTCCTCTCGTTTATCTCGGCCTGGAGCTCGGCGGTCCTTTGTCTGACCTTTTCCTCCAGGGTCTCGTTCAGGGACTGGAGCGCGTATTCGGCCTCAAAGAGCTTGCGGTACTGGCGCATCGCGTTTTCGTATGTCGAAAGGAGGAGCTCCATTATCGCCCCTCTCCCCGCGGAGATGATATGCCTCTTGCCGTCGATCTCGACTTCGAGGCCCCGGGAGGTCTCGGTTATCCTCCCCTCGTCCGTGCCGGACAGGAGGCGGCTTATGGTTGAGAGGAGGAGGTCCGGGTCATAGGGCTTGGTTATGTACTCGTCGGCCCCTGAGTCGAGCCCCTTTATGACATGGTTTTTTTCTATGAATACGGTGAGTAGTATGACCGGGATATCGCGGAGACCCTCATCCTTCTTTATCGCTCGGCACACCTCATACCCGTCGATCAAAGGCATCGCAATGTCGCTTATCACCAACGCGGGTCTTCTCTGTCTTATCATCTCGAGCGCGTGAAAGCCGTCCCGGGCAACGGCGGCTTCGTAGCCGGCCAAGGAGAGGGTCTTCTTAAGCACCTCTGCCTGAACCGCGCTGTCCTCTATGATGAGTATCTCTGTCCCGGGATGGTATGCGAGCTTCGGCGGGATTTTGTCTGATATTGTCTCTTCCAGCATATAACGGCCTTTTTTGAACTGCCTGGAGGTATGGACTATTTTTCATGTATACTCTATCCAAAAAAGCTTAATTAGTCAAAAAATGATTTCAAAAATAAAGCTAAATGGAAAATTAGTACAAAAACCGGCAAAAAAACAACGGCGCCTCTTGGCCCCCTTTCAGGGACAGGCCTCGGAAATGTCATATGCGCGGTCCTTGGAATGCGGTAATATTTCCGATTGAATGCCGGGGCCTTTTGTAGTATCCTTAAATGATTGGCTTTTGGGCAAATTTTCAATATCGAGGAGGTTTTTTGTATGGGTGACTGCGGAAGTTGCGGGCCGTCCGGCGGCGGGCCGTTTTCAGAAGGTGTTGAGCTTGTAGAGTTTGTCTATCAGGCGCACGGTGGGGCTGTCCGGAACGCGCCTATCCCGGACGGAGGGTTGAAGATAAAGTGCCAGGGGTGCGGCGAGGGTTTTGTCTTGAAGACATTCGTCGGAAAGTGCCCCAAGTGCGGAGGAGTTCACGCGGTCTCGCCCCCGAGGTGCGAGGACCCGGAGAACGTCCAGTTCGCGGGTATTGGGTACAAGCTCCCTGAAGACAAATAAAAAACCCTAATTTTTATAGGTAGCATTTAAGTCGATTAGAAAGCCCCCCTCCGGAAGGAGGGGGGCTTTTTTTTGGAACCGGCCTTCGTTAAATTCATGAGAATGCCTTGCAAGACGACCTCCCCTGGCCCCTCCTTGGTAAGGAGGGGAGCTTAAACTCCTCCCCTTTTTACAAGGGGAGGCAGGGAGGGGTCAGGCAGGACACTTCTCATTCAGCAGTTCGAACGCCTGGTTCAACTGCGCGTGGCTCCCGAGGATGACGAGTATGTCGCCGTCTTCGATCAGGTAATCCGCCGGGGGGTTCGTCCGCGCCTCGCCATTCCGGACAATCGCTATGATAGTCGCCCCGGTCTTTTTCCTTAAGTCCAGCGCGGCGAGCGTCTTGCCGGCGACCATGCAACCCTTGTCCACATAGAATGTGTCCATCACGGTCTTCTCAAGTATCGCCGTCAGTTTTGTGAGCCTCTCTCCGGCTATCGACGGGTTCCGGAACATCGCGTACCCTTCCTGCCTTATAAGGTCTATCTGGTTCTGGATGATGTTCCCGGGGACGCGGTAATCGCGGAGGACGCGCGCGAATATCTCGACAGAGGTCTCGAACTCCTCGGGTATCACCTGGTTCGCGCCGAGCCTGTAAAGGTCTTCTACCTCCTTTAAATAGCGGGTCCGGACGAGTATCGAGACCGCCGGGTTCTGGTCGCGCGCGGTCTTTACGATCCTCCTAGTGCTTATCGGGTCGGATATGGCGACGACTACCATCTTGGCGGTATCCACGCCAAGCGCCTTTATTATCTCAGGGTGGGAGGCGTCGCCGAAGACGGCCTTGTGCCCTCCGGACTTGGCCTCGCGGACCCGCTCCATGTTCACGTCCATTATGACGTGGGTTATCGCGGTCTCTTTGAGGACCCGCGCGAGGTTCCGGCCGTTTACGCCGTAGCCGACGATGATAACATGGTTGGAGAGGGAGGACTTTTTCACGGACTCTCGCGCGTGTCTGCCGAGGCGCCTGCCGACGCCGAGCGCTATCTTCGACGACCTCTGGAAGATGAACGGGGTCGCGGCCATCGTGATTATCGCGGACGCGAGGAGCCCCTGGTAGAGACTTTCGCCGAGTAGCCCGAAGTCTTCACCCATCTTTATGAGTATGAACGAGAACTCGCCTATTTGCGCGAGGTTGAGCCCCGCCGCTATCGAGAGCCTCAGGGGATATTTCAATATCTGCCCCACGCCGACGAGCGCGAGGGACTTTATCGCCATGATGGCTATTACGACCCCGATGATGACCGGGAGGTTGGAGATGAGATAATGAAAATCCAGGAGCATACCGATGGAGATGAAAAAGAGGGATGAGAACGTGTCGCGGAACGGTATGACGTCGGCGACTATCTGGTCGGAGTACTCGGACTCCGATATCGCGAGCCCGGCTATGAACGCGCCTAATGCGAGCGAGAGGCCGAAAAGCGAAGTGACAAGCGCGGTCCCGAGGCAGACGAGGACTATCGTGAGTATGAAGACCTCGCGGTTCCGGAGCTTCACTACCTGGTTAAATAACCTGGGGATGAGGTATGTGACCGCGATGACTATTATGAAAAAGGCTATTATGGAGAGGCCGAGCCCGCGCGCTATCTCGATTGTCGAGGAGGCGCCCTTGCCCCCGATCGACTGTATCACCATGACCATCAAAACGACGCAGAGGTCCTGAAAGATAAGTATGCCGAGCGAGAGGTTCCCGTGGGGGGAGTTGACCTCGCCCTTGTCCAGCAGGAGCTTCAATACTATGGCTGTGGATGACAGAGAGATGATGAAGCCTAACAGGAGAGAGACCTGCATTGGGTAGCCGAGGAGTATCCCGACGGCGAAGACGACAAGTACGGTGATGCCCACCTGAAAGCCGCCGCCGAGTATCCCCTCTCTTCTCAAAGAGAGCATCCTCGTTATCGAGAACTCTAATCCGATGGTGAAGAGTAGGAGGACGATGCCTATCTGCGAGAGGGTCTCGACCGTGCCGATCTCGGTAACAAGCCCGAAGCCGTAAGGGCCGATGATGACGCCGGTCACAAGGAAGCCGATGACCGTCGGGAGCCCCATTCTCGTAAGGAGGATAGAGATGGGGACCGAGATCGCCATGAGGATGACTATGTCTGTGAGAAGAGGTATGTTTTCCATTTATGGCCGCGAAAGGGGCTTTAGGTCAAAATAGCATTTTTTCGAGGAGGGTTGCAAGGCGGGTTGCGAGGGGCGCAAAAGGCGTGTGTTCTAAACAGTCCCCTCTCCCCTTGCGGGAGAGGGGAAAGGACGAGGGGGGCAGGGGCAAATTTATTTTCCCGTGCCGGGCTTCTCCTTCTGCTTGAGCGCCGCTATCTCCTTTTCCAGCGCATCTGTCTCAGCCTCTATCTTTCTTATCTCCTCTATGAGCTTCTGGACCTCTGTCCTTGAGAGGGGGTTTTCCCAGGGGACCCTGGAGGATTCATATACTATGCCGCCGATTTCAGCGAAGTGCTTCTCGGCCTTCTTGTGGAGGGTGTGTGTCCGAAGACGCAATTTGCCGATCTTCGCGTTCTCCTTTACGGCACTCCAGCCCTCTTCCACCGCTTTTTTAAGCTCGTCGTTCACATTGTCCCAGAATCCCATGTCGGTCTCCTTTTATACCCCCATGATAATAGCCTGCAAAGGCGGCTGTCAAGCCTAATCGGCTGGATAAACGCTGGATTTACCGCAAGGGCATTCTGAATTCCTTTGCAAGGTCCATTTGTTTTAAAGTATACTGTGAGGAAAATAAAAATCCGGGATTAAGGGACAATGACGAGGAAAGCGCACATAATAGACGGGAAAAAGATATCAGCCGAGGTGCGTGGGGAGCTCAAGGCCGAGGTCGCGGCCCTTAAGGCAAAGGGGCTAACTCCAGGCCTCGCGGTAGTCCTCGTCGGCGAGAACCCCGCCTCCCAGATATACGTCAGGAACAAGACAAAGGCCTGCGAGGAGGTGGGGATAAAGTCCTTCCAGCACACGCTCCCAGGCAACGCGAAAGAGGAGGAGCTAATCTCCCTCATAAGGGACCTTAACGCCGATAGCAGTGTCCACGGCATACTCGTCCAGTTGCCGCTCCCCTCGCACATGGATTCGGACTCCGTACTCGACCTCATATCGCCATCCAAGGACGTAGACGGCTTCCACCCGTACAACATGGGGAGGCTTATGATAGGGAACGCGCTCCTCCAGCCCTGCACGCCATACGGCATAATGAGGTTGCTGGATTCGACGGGCATCGACGCATCGGGCAAGAACGCCGTCATCATAGGCAGGTCCAACATAGTCGGCAAACCAATGGCCATGATGCTCCTTAAGAGGAACGCTACCGTTACCATCTGCCACTCGAAGACAAAGGACCTCCCTGAAAAGGTGCGGGATGCCGACATACTCGTCGCGGCCATAGGCAGGGACAGATTCGTCAAGGGCGACTGGATAAAGGAGGGCGCAATCGTGATAGACGTCGGCATGAACCGCGCCTCTGACGGAAAGCTCACAGGGGACGTCGATTTCGAGGCCGCGTCTTTAAGGGCCTCTTACATAACCCCGGTCCCAGGCGGGGTCGGCCCCATGACGATAGCAATGCTCCTTAAAAACACGGTCGCGGCCGCGAGGAAGGCCTCCGGCCTCTAACCATACCATCCATGATAATCACGAAGAAAAAAGATATAGAGAAGATAGTAGAGGCGCTCAAAGGCAAGAAGACCGTCTGGCTCTTCGGGTGCGACTCCTGCGCCGAGCAGTGCCAGACAGGCGGCAGGAAAGAGCTCGAAGAGATGTCGAGGGTCTTGACCGAGCGCGGGTTCGAGGTCGCGGGGTCGTCGCTACCCGAGGAGACCTGTTACAGGCAATTGGCGATGCGCGAGTACAGGACAAAAGAGGCCCTGCCAAAGGCGGACGCGGTCCTTGTCCTTGCCTGCGGCGCGGGCGTGCGCACAGTCGCCGACGTCGCGGAAGAGACCCAGCCGGTGCTCCCGGCACTCGACTCCATTTTCCTTGCGACGGTTGAGAGGGTCGGCAGGTTTTACGAGGGGTGCTCGCTATGCGGCGAGTGCGTGCTCATTGAGACAGGCGGCATCTGCCCGCACACGGAGTGCCCGAAGGGGCTCTTGAACGGCCCGTGCGGAGGGGTAGTGGACGGCATGTGCGAGGTAAGCCCGGACAACGAATGCGCCTGGGTAAGGATATACAAGAGGCTCAAGGAGCAGGGCAGGCTCCACCTTATGAAAAAGATCACGCCCCCCAAGGACAACTCCATCGGCGTCAGACCCAGGAACGTGTTGCTCCGCGAGGCCGCCCGCCCCATCCAGAAGAAGCGCTGACCAGCGTCTTTCACTTGACAGGGAAGGGCGCGGCTATTATCATCCCCTTATCTCACCTACCTAAAGGTCTTTGCCTCATGCGCAATTACGCGAAAACCGCCATAACAGTCGCCCTCCTCGCCCTTTTACCAACAGGCGCGAGCGCGGAGGAGCAAGGGAAAGAGATGTTTCTCTCCCTTAAGGACGGGGCTGTTTTGGTCCTCGGGAACAACCTGGACATAACGATAGAGCGGGTCTCCCCCGAGATAGCCGAGGCAGGGATATTGGCCGAGGAGGGCGCCTTTGACTTAAGCCTCTTCGGATCGATGAAGAGGCAGGACGTCATGACCCCATTGAGCGCGCGCGAAAGCGTCTCACTCGGCGGGCTCTCAACGCTTGACTCGACTACATACAGCCTTGAGACCGGCGTAACCGGCAAATCCAGGTACGGGACCGAGTACACGCTTGAAGTAAGGAACGACTGGACCTCGGAGACGCTGAACGCCTTCGACTACGAGTACCAGTCCTTCACCGGCTTTACCGTCACACAGCCTTTGCTTAAAGGCTTCGGGGAGGACTCCAACATCGCGGAGCTTAAAGTGGCGCGGAAGGACAGGGACATATCCGTCCACAGGCTCAAGCAGAAGATACTCGACACCGTCGCCGAGTTCGGTCTTAAGTTCTGGGACCTCGTCAGGGTCCGCGAGGAGCTTAAGGTACGGGTGGAATCGCAGAACCTCGCCGGGACGCTCTATAATATAAACAGGAAAAAGCTCGATGCCGGGGCGATTTCCGCGCTTGAGGCCGTGCAGGCCGAGGCCGCCGCGGCGGCGAGGAAGGACGACGTCATAGTCGCGCTAAAATCCGTCAAGGACACGGAGAACGCGATAAAGATGCTCATCGCCTCTGACCTCCACGCCATAAAGGACACCGAAATCATTCCCTCGCCCGACTCCCCCCTGAAGGCCGAGGACGAGGGGTACGAGGAGAGCGTGAAAAAAGCAGTCGCAACGCGCCCCGACTACCGCGAGACAATCGCGGTAATAGACAAGGGGCGTTTGCAGGCAGTCTTTGCAGAAGACCAGAAGCGCCCCGAGGTCGACCTTGAGGCGAGCTATGGATATAACGGCATAGGGGACAGATTCAGTTCATCCTTCGATCTCGACTCCCCCGAGTGGACGATAGGGCTCTCATTCAGCTACCCCATAGGCAACAGGGCCGCAGTGGGGGCGCTAACTGCCGCGAGGCTTGAGACGGACCAGGCGGTCTTGAGGCTCCGGAGGCTCGAACAGCAGATAATACTTAACATCGACAACGCGCTTAAGGACATAGGGTCCGGGAGGGCCCGGCTGGAGGCCGCGCGCATAGCGGCAAACCTTACAAGGGAGTCGCTCGTGGCCGAAGAGAAGAAGCTCTCGGCAGGCAGGTCCACTACCTTCAATGTACTCCGCATACAGGAGGACCTCGCGAAGGCGCGCCTGAACGAGATAGCCGCGTTCTCAGACCTCAATAAGGCGATAATCACCTATTACAGGGAAAAGGGGACGCTCCTGGACGAGCTCTCCATAAAGATGGACTGAAGACAATGGGTCTCTTGAAGAAGAAGGCAATATTCTACGCGATACCCGCGCTCGTCGTCATTGCGGGTGCGATATTTTTCTTTACAGGCGCGGGCAAACCCGTGAACGACGCTCTCCCGATAAAGACCGCGAAGGCCCTCCGTGGGGATTTGAGGATCGAGGTCGTCTCAGCCGGGGTCGTCTCACCCGACGTCGAGGTCGTCGTCAAAAGCAAGGCCGGCGGGGAGATAACGGAGTTCCCTTTTAACGAGGGAGACACGGTCAAAAAGGGGCAGGTGATAGTAAAACTCGACCCCAAGACGGAAAGGGCGCGAGCGAACCAGGCCGAGGCGAACCAACTGATGGCAAAGGCGCGGCTTGATAAGGCGCGGATATCTTTGAAGGATGTCTCCGTGAAGCTCTCCCGCCAGAGGAAGCTCTTTCAGGAAGGGATAATATCAAGACAGGAGCTCGACGACGCGGAGGTCTCGATAGAAAAGGCGCGGACCGACATCGCACTCTCCGAGGCCGAGCTACTGCAGTCCCGGGAGGCCCTGAAAGAGGCGAACGACAGGCTCTCGGATACGGAGATAAAGGCCCCGTTCGCCGGGACGATATTGAAAAAATTCGTAGACCGCGGGCAGGTGATATCCTCTACTGTTTCCTCGGCCTCCGAAGGCACTCAGATATTCAGCATCGCCGACCTCGATAAGATCCGCGTCGTAGCCGAGGTCGACGAGGTGGACATCGCGAGGATCGTCCCAGGCCAGGAGGCCTCGATAAAGATTGACTCCATGCCCGAGAAGGCCTTCGCTGGGACGATAGAGAGGATAGCGCCGAAGGGCAAGGTCGCGAGGACTGTGACGGTCTTTGAAGTAGTCGTCGCCATAACCGATAAGGACAAGGCGCTCCTCAAGCCGGGCATGACCGCCGACGTAAAGGTCCTCACAAAGCTCGTAACAGGCGCGCTCCTCGTCCCAAAAGAGGCGGTTAAAACCAAAGACGGCGGAACGGGCGTCTATGTGATGGAGAACGGCGCGCCCAGGTGGACGCCTGTAAAGACCGCCGAGACTAACGGAGTCCATACGGTCGTCTCAGAGGGCATAGGGGACGCCTCCGAGGTCGTCACCTCATTGATAAACGCCAACGGCGGGAAGACCCAGAAGAAGAGGTTCTTCTTCTAATTCTGGATGCCAAAGCATCTCCGGGCCTGATAGAGTAGATGCAGCACAGACGCTCGATACGAACTTTGCCCGTCCGGCAAGGACTGCTCGGCGCATGGCTGTTGGTTGATCCCCTCTTTTTTAAAGAGGGGTTGGGGGGGGATTATCTCAAAGAGTTTTTTTAATCCCCCTGAATCCCCCTTTAGAAAAGGGGGAGAACATCCCCTTCTCTCAGGGGCTCACCCTATAAACCATTTATCAAAATTGATAGAACTCACTTCCATAACAAAGAAGTACATGATGGGCTCCTCGGAGGTCGACGTCCTTAAGGGCGTCGACTTGAAGATAGAGTCCGGCGAGTTCGTCTCCATAATGGGCCCTTCAGGCTCAGGCAAATCCACTCTCATGAACATAATCGGGTGCCTCGACAGGCCGACCGGAGGCTCGTACATCTTGAACGGGACGAGGGTCGACGAGATGGACGAAGAGGCGCTGGCGAAGGTGAGGAACACTAACATCGGGTTCGTCTTCCAGACCTTCAACCTCCTTGCGAGAGAGAGCGCGACGGAGAACGTCGAGCTCCCGTTATTATATTCCGGGGTAAAGGAGCCGAGGGCGCTTGCCGTCGAGGCGTTAAAAGAGGTGGGGCTCGGCCACAGGCTCGGCCACAGGCCGAACGAGCTCTCGGGCGGGGAGAGGCAGAGGGTCGCGATAGCCAGGGCGATAGTCCTTAACCCATCGATAATACTCGGGGACGAGCCTACCGGGAACCTCGACTCCAGGACAGGCGCCGAGATAATGGACATACTTAAAGACCTGAACGCGAAAGGGACGACCCTCGTAGTAGTCACGCACGACCCCGCTATCGCGGCGCACTCGCAACGGGTCATAAACATAATGGACGGCGTTATAACGGGCAGGGCCGGCTGATGTTAATCTGGCAGGTCATAAAGGTCGCGTGGAGGTCCATCCTCGCGAACAAGATGAGGACCGCCCTTACCATGCTCGGCATCATCATAGGGGTAGCCGCGATAATCGCCATGTTGTCCCTCGGCGAGGGGGCGAAGAAGCAGGTGATGGAGTCCATCTCGAGGTTCGGGACGAACCAGTTGAAGGTAAGGCCGGGCGCCGCGCGCCTCGGGCACGTCCGGACAGGGTCGGTAGAGAACCTCACCATGGACGACGCCGAGGCGATAAAAAGAGAGGTCCCCGGCATCCGGAGCATAAGCCCGTCTGTCGGCTCCACGGGCCAGCTCAAGTACGCGAACAGGAACGCGACGTCCCTGATAACCGGCACGACCCCGCTATTCATGGAGATAAACAACTTCCCTGTGGCGGAAGGCAGGTTCTTCGACGAGACGGACATCAAACTCATGAAGAGGGTCGCCGCTATCGGCACCACGGTGAGGAAAGACCTCTTCGAGGACGGCCCCGCCATAGGGGAGGAGATAAAGATAGAAGGGCAGACCTTCACGGTCATAGGCATCATGTCGATGAAGGGGCAGACTCCGTGGTTCGACCCCGACGACCAGGTCTTTATCCCTGTCTCCACGTACATGAGGAGGTTATATAACCAGGACTTCCTTAACGACATAAACATCCAGGTCGAGAGCTACGAGGAGATCCCGGATGTGAAGAAGGGGATTGAGCGGGTCCTGCGCGCCCGCCACAGGATACCCGAAGGCGTGGAAAGCGACTTCTCGATAAGGGATTTTTCCGAGATGATAGCTACGATGCAGAAGACCTCCCAGACCTTCTCCATCCTTTTATCCGGCATAGCCGCCGTCTCTCTCCTCGTCGGCGGCATAGGGGTCATGAACATAATGCTCGTTTCGGTTACGGAGCGTACGAGGGAGATAGGCATACGCATGGCCGTCGGCGCGCGCAGAAGCGACATACTCCGGCAGTTCCTGATTGAAGCGCTCGTCATAACCGTTTCCGGCGGGCTCATAGGCATCGCGCTCGGCGTAGGGCTCGGCGCGTCGATATCCTATTTCGGGGACTGGGAGACTGTCATAACCCCGTCGTCCATCGCGCTCGGGTTCTTCTTTTCGGTCCTCATCGGGCTCATATTCGGCATATACCCGGCAAGAAAGGCCTCGCTGCTTGACCCGATAGAGGCCTTGAGATATGAATAGCAAAAATCGTTATTTTCAAAATAGTCAAAAGCCGGATATTCGCGCGCAAAGACCCGTGGAAAATGAATGAAGACGGCCTTCATCTACTCTGAAAAATTCGGCTCGTTCCATTACGGCCTTGACCACCCGATGAGGCCGGTGAGGCTCAAACTCGCCTATGAGCTGATGGAGGAGCTGAAACTATTAGGCCTCCCGGACTCCGGGATAGTCCCTGCGCGGCAGGCGACGGACTCCGAGCTCGAGCTCTTTCATACGCGGGAGTATGTGAGGGTCCTTAAAGAGGCGAATACCGGGATAATCCCGGTCGATGGCTCTGTCCACGGGCTCGGCTTCGGAGACAACCCGGTATTCAACGGCGTCTACGAGTGGTCCGCGTGGTCTGCCGGAGCCTCCATACAGGCCGCCGAGCTCGTCGCGAGCGGCAAGGCGAAAACAGCCTTCAACATCGCCGGAGGCCTCCACCACGCGATGCCGAACAGGGCCTCGGGGTTCTGCTACATAAACGACGCGGCTGTTGCGATAAAGCGCCTGGTAGCCCTCGGAAAGCGCGTCGCCTACATAGACATCGACGCCCACCACGGCGACGGGGTAGAGTACGCGTTCTATGACACCGACCGGGTGCTTACCATCTCTCTCCACGAAAACGGCCAGTGGCTTTTCCCCGGCACCGGGTTTGTGACGGACACAGGGGTAGGCGTTGGAAAGGGCTATTCCGTAAATGTGCCCATGCCGCCCTCTACACAGGACGCGCTTTACCTGAAGGCCTTTAACGCCATAGTCCCGCCGTTCATCGAGGCCTTTGCTCCTGACGTTATAGTCACACAGCTCGGCGTCGATTCCTTTGAGACAGACCCGCTGACACACTTGAGCCTTACGACAAACTCCTTCGAGAAGATGGTCTTAGCCTTCCGCTCTTTCAATATACCGTGGGTGGCGCTCGGCGGAGGCGGTTATGACTTGAGCAACGTCGCGCGCGCCTGGACGCTCGCGTGGGCGGTAATGAATAACATCAAGCCGCCAGTAAACATCCCGGAAGAGTTTCTCCGGAAGAATGGCGACATATTCAGGGCAAAGGCGCTCCGGGACCTCCCCCTTGCCTTGTTCCCCATGAGAGACGAGGAGATCAGACAGGTCGATGAGGACATCGCCTTTCTGATAAACAAAGTCCTGCCTGTCGTCAAGGCCGGGAAGGCTTGAAGGCCGTCTGTTGACGGGAAGACCTTAAGCTGATAACTTGAAATAAGGCGAACATGATCATAGGCATACCTAAAGAGATAAAAGACAACGAATTCAGGGTTGCGCTCGTACCATCCGGCGCGCGCACGCTTAAAGACGCGGGCCACAGAGTCCTCGTCGAAAAAGGCGCAGGCTCCGGGTCCGCCATAACGGACACCGAGTACGCGGAGGCCGGGGCCGAAATAGTATCCGCGAAAGACGCTTGGGGGGCCGGCCTCGTCGTAAAGGTAAAGGAGCCGAGGCCCTCTGAATACGCCTATTTCAGGGACGGTCTTTCCATATTCACATTCTTTCACCTCGCCGCGGACGCAACGCTCGCCGAAGAGCTTATAAAAAGAAATGTCACCGCCGTCGCCTACGAAACGCTCGAAGCCACTGACGGCTCTCTACCCATACTCACGCCCATGAGTGAGGTTGCCGGAAGGCTCTCAGTCCAGGTCGGGGCGCACTACCTGATGAAGACATACGGCGGACGAGGCGTGCTCTTAAGCGGCGTCCCAGGTGTCGAGCGAGGCAAGGTCGCCATCCTCGGCGCGGGTGTCGTCGGCGTGAACGCCGCGCGCATAGCCGTCGGCCTTAACGCCCATGTGACAATGCTCGATACCCGATCCGAGAGGCTCAGGCGGATAGAGGAGATATTCGGCTCAACCGTTGCAACCTTATCTTCAAGCGCCCACAATATCGAGCTCTCCATAAAGGATGCGGACCTCGTCATAGGCGCGGTCCATGTCCCAGGCAACAGGACCCCGAAGCTCATACGCAGAGAAATGCTAAGGGACATGAAACAGGGGGCGGTCATCGTCGACGTATCAGTAGACCAGGGCGGGTGTATCGAGACGATAAGGCCGACGACACACTCGGACCCGGTCTATGAGATAGACGGCGTCATCCACTATGGCGTCGCCAACATGCCGGGCGCGGTCCCGAGGACCTCCACCTTCGCACTCACCAACGCAACACTCCCATACCTCCTGACGCTTGTGAACTGCGGGGTCGAAAAGGCCATATCAGAGGACGCCGCGATAAGAAAGGCCGTAAACATCCACAAAGGCAGTGTCACGCACCCGGGGGTCGCCATCGCCCTCTCAAAAGACTTCTGCCAGCCCTGAAAAACGCCCGCGCCTCACCCCCTCTTTGCCCGCCCCAAACCCTCAGAAAATCCGTGTTTTTTCTTGACTTTGTCCTTTTAAATAAGATACTTTTAAACATTGCATTCCGGCCTTTGGAGGCCGCCCCTTGAAGATATTTGGGGGAAACTTCCTTGAGCGGGTTTGAGAGAATTTTTACAAAAAAAGTCCTCTCAATATCTAAGGGGCAAGAACATTGAAAGGGTCTCTATAATAGTGGAAAACAGGAGCGCTGAGTTTTTAACCCGCGCAACAAAGCTCAAGGAGCTTAAGGAAGCGGGGGTTAACCCGTATCCCAATGACTTCAAGCCCGAGACGACCGCGAGCGAGGTCGTCAGGGGTTTCGGCGCGCTTACGAAAGAAGAGCTTGAGGCCAAAAGGCACCCGGTCTGCATAGCGGGCCGCATCATGGCCATAAGGGATTTCGGCAAGGCGTCGTTCATTCAAATTCAGGACATGTCCGGGAGGCTCCAGGCCTACATTAAGAAGGACTTCCTCGGCGAAGATGGATACGCCCTCTTCAAGAAGTGCGACATGGGCGACATAGTAGGGGTCGGCGGCACGCTCTTCAGGACAAGGACGAACGAGCTCACAATTGAGGTGACGGCCTTAAGGCTCCTTTCCAAGGGGCTCCACCCGTTGCCCGAGAAGTGGCACGGGCTGACCGACGTTGAGGCCCGCTACCGGCAGAGATACCTGGACATCATGGTGAACCCCGAGGTCAAGGAAGTATTCCTCAAGCGTTCGATGATAGTCCAGTACATAAGGGAGTTCCTCACATCGCGCGACTACATCGAGGTAGAGACGCCTATGCTCCAGCCCATACCAGGCGGAGCCGCGGCAAAGCCCTTCAAGACATATCACAACGCGCTCTCCATGGAGCTCTACATGAGGATCGCCCCTGAGCTGTATCTGAAAAGGCTCGTCATCGGCGGGTTAGAGCGCGTATTCGAGATAAACCGTAACTTCAGGAACGAGGGGATTTCCACCCAGCACAACCCCGAGTTCACGATGCTTGAGTTCTATCAGGCCTACGCGACGTTCGAGGACCTCATGGATTTAACGGAGGAGCTCGTCTCCGCGCTCGTAATTAAGATCCACGGCAGGCTCAAGATATCGTATCAGGGGCAGGAGCTCGATTTTACCCCGCCGTGGACGAGGATTTCCGTTTACGACGCCATAAGGAAGTACGCGAACGCCCCGGAGGAGATATTCACGAACAAGGCAAAGGCCCTTGAGTTCTCTAAAAAGCTCGGGATCGAGGTCGCGCCTGGCTTGAGCCACGGCAAGGTGCTCATAGAGATATTCGAAAATACCGCCGAGCACAGGTTCTCGCAACCGACATTTGTAACGCTCTACCCGCTCGACGTCTCGCCTCTGTCCAGAAAAAACGAGAAGGACCCCTCGCTCGTCGACAGGTTCGAGTTGCTCATCGCGGGGCGCGAGATAGCTAACGCCTTCTCGGAGCTTAACGACCCGGTCGACCAGAGGGAGAGGTTCGAGGGACAGTTAAATGAGCGCGCCGCCGGCGACATTGAGGCGCACGAGATGGACGAGGACTATGTCCGCGCCCTCGAATACGGGATGCCCCCGACGGCAGGCGAGGGGATAGGCATAGACAGGCTCGTCATGTTACTCACGGATTCCCCCTCTATACGCGACGTCATCCTCTTCCCCCAGCTCAAGAAATAGGCGCGGCGCGGTTTTTAATCAAAACGAAATCTGCCCTTAACGGGGACGGGTTATCTTAAGGCAAGCGACTATGTCTTACGAACTGTTCATAGGACTCAGATACCTGAAGGCCAAGAGGAAGCAGACCTTCATCTCGGTCATAACCTTCATCTCCATACTCGGGATAACGGTCGGGGTTACCGCGCTTATCATAGTCCTCTCAGTCATGAACGGGTTCGAGGAGAACCTCAGGGAAAAGATACTCGGCATCAACGCGAACATAATCGTCACCGAGCTCGGGCAACCAATGAAGGGGTACGGGACCGTCGCCATGGATGTCAAAAAGGTCCCGGGTGTCGTCGGCGCGACCCCCTTCACGTACAACCAGGCGATGATCTCGGCAACGGGCGGGGTCATAGGCGCGGTCATTCGCGGGGTCGACCCGAAGACCGCCGGGGAAGTGACGGTGCTCCCGGAAAAGATCAAGAAGGGGTCTCTGAGCTCTCTCTCCGAGCCGGCGCGCGAAGGCGCCGAACATGTCCCGGGCATCGTCCTCGGCATAGAGCTCGCCAGAAACATAGACGCGGCGTTAGGCGACAGGATAAGCGTTATTTCCCCGATGGGGACGATGACCCCGGCGGGGCCGGTGCCGAGGATGGCCTCCTTCAAGGTGACGGGGATATTCGAGGTAGGGATGTACGAGTACGACTCGTCCCTCGCCTTCATATCGCTACCCGACTCGCAGAGGTTTTTCAGGATGGGCGACGCCGCGACCGGGGTCGAGGTGAAAATAGCCGATATCTACGCGGCTGAAAAAATAGCCGACGACATAATGACGCATATTAAGGGGCCGTACTGGACGCGGACCTGGATGGAGATGAACAGGAACCTCTTCTCCGCCCTGAAGCTCGAGAAGGTCGCGATGTTCATCATACTCACGCTCATAATACTCGTAGCGGCATTGAACATCATCAGCACGCTCATCATGGTCGTCATGGAGAAGGGCAAGGACATAGCCATACTCAAGAGCCTCGGCGCGTCTTCCGCCTCCATTATGAAGATATTCATGATCGAGGGGGTAATAATAGGCGTCGTCGGCACCGCGCTCGGGACCTCGCTCGGCCTCATAACGGCCCTTAACCTCGAAGGGATAATCGGGTTCGTAGAGCGCTCGTTCCACTTCAAGGTCCTGCCGCCCTCGGTCTACTACATCGACAAGTTCCCCTCGAAGGTCGACCCTGGCGTCGTCGTGATAGTCGCGCTCATCTCCATTGGGATAAGCTTTCTCGCGACGGTCTATCCCTCGTGGCAGGCCTCGCGCTTCGACCCCGTCGAGGGGCTGAGGTACGAGTGATGGCGCTCGACCCTGGGATAGTCTCTGCGGCAAAGGAGAGGGCCGAGGACCTCTTCGCCAGGGGGATGTACAGGGAGGCGCTCTCCACATACGAGAAGATAAAGGCATACGGAGAAAAGGACCCGCGGATCTATCTCCGCATGGGGGACATCGCGCGGAAGGACGGAGACGACAAGTCCGCGATAGCCCACTACAAGGGCGCGGCAAGCGCCTTCGGCAGGCTCGGGTTCGTCATCAAGGCCATAGCCGTATGCAAGATGATAATAAGCATAGACCCATCGGAAGAGGTAGTTCAGAAGAAGCTCGCCGAGTTCTGCGCCGGGCCGGGAGAGGCCCAGCCGGCCCCTAAGTCAGGTCCGGCGCCGGCTCCTCAAGCGCCGGTAAAAGAGACGCCGGCCATAAAAGTCCCTAAGACCCCGCTCTTCTCCGACTTTAATGAGGCGGAGTTCCTCGATGTCGTCAGGAAGGTCAGGTCCAGGGCGCTTAAGGAGGGCGAATGCCTCTTTCGCGAGGGCGACCCCGGGGACTCCATTTTTCTCGTGGCGGAGGGCGAGGTCGGGGTCGAAGGATGCGCCAGGGACTCCTCAAGGGTTAGGCTCGCTTCTCTCAAGGAGGGCTCGATATTCGGTGAGTTCGGTTTTTTTTCCGGCTCGAAGAGGGCTTCGGACGTAAGGGCGATCAAGGACTCGGTCATACTCGAGATAACAAAAGCCGAGATAGAAGAGATAACCAGGACGCACGAGAGGGTCTCATCCATCCTCTTTGACTTTTACAAGGAGCGGGTCGTCGACAGGCTCATGGCCTTATCCGAGATATTCAAGCCGCTCTCGGCCGAAGAGAGGAAAGAG
This sequence comes from Deltaproteobacteria bacterium GWB2_55_19, assembly GCA_001797465.1. GTDB lineage: Bacteria > Desulfobacterota > GWC2-55-46 > GWC2-55-46 > GWC2-55-46 > GWB2-55-19. The sequence goes on from MGPQ01000019.1 coordinate 64,346, forward strand.
ATGCTCGGAAGGCTCACCCTCAAAAGGTTCGAGAAGGGGGCGTCGATCGCGAAGGAAGGCGAGCGCGGCGAAACCATGTACCTCATAAAGTCCGGCGCGGTCCAGGTCTGGGTAATGGACAGAAAGGGCTCCCAGAAGCCGGTTGCGACCCTCTCGGAGGGCGACTTCTTCGGAGAGATCGCGCTTGCGACCCTGCGGCCCAGGGTCGCTACCGTTACGGCGCTCGCAGACACCGAACTCGTCGAGTTCGGAAGGGATGAATTAAAGGACGTGCTCGTAAGACACCCGGAGATAAAAGGCGTGCTTGAGCGCGCGATAAGGGAGCGCGTTACAGGGGCCGTAAGGGCGAGGGACGCGGAGAACGGCGCCCCCCTGCTTTAGCGTTGAATACTAAATGGACCTTATAACCATAAAGGGTCTCTCCAAGACCTACGGCGGCGCCGCAAAGAAGGTGGAGGTCCTCAAGTCCATAGACCTCTCGATTAAAAAGGGCGAGACCGTCGCCATAGTCGGCGCCTCCGGCGTAGGGAAATCCACGCTCTTGAACATCATGGGCGCGCTCGACAGGCCGTCCTCCGGGGAGGTCCTTTACAATGGCGAGCCGCTATTCAAGTACGACGACAAAAAGCTCTCAGCCTTCAGGAACAGGTCCATCGGGTTCGTCTTCCAGTTCCACCACCTCCTGCCGGAGTTTACGGCGCTTGAGAACGTCATGCTCCCGGCGCTCATAGGAGGGGCCTCGCCGGTCCTCGCGCGCTCGAAGGCGGAGGCCCTGCTGAAAGAGGTCGGGCTCGGCCAAAGGCTCGGCCACAAGCCCGGAGAGCTCTCCGGAGGCGAACAGCAGAGGACGGCGATGGTACGCGCGCTCGTGCAGGGGCCGGACGTGCTCTTAGCCGACGAGCCGACCGGGAACCTGGATACGAGGACCGGCGAGGAGGTATTCGAGCTTCTCCTCGCGCTTAACGCCTCGCGCTCCACTACGATGGTAATAGTCACGCATAACGAGAGGCTCGCCGGAAGGCTCACCCGGAGGCTCAAGATGGTGGACGGCAACATCAGGGAAGAATAACAGGGCGCGCGTTCAGGCCCGGTGCATTGAAAGGAATCATCGCTGTTGAGCCCCTTAAAGTATTTTGGCATAGTTTTTTTCATCATCCTTTTACTCCCGTTAAGCGCCCTGGCAAAGGGGCCGAGGGTCATAGTGCTCCCGTTCGAGACGCACTCTTCGACCGACATCTCCGCGTTCCGCAGGAACGCGATGGAGGCCATCGCCTCCGCGCTCGACACAAGCGGCGCCGAGATAGCCGGGCTCGAGACCGTAAAGGAGATGGTCCTTAAAAAGGGCGTAAAGAGGTTCGGCGAAAAGGACGCGCACGCGATTGCGGAAAAGGAAGGCGCGGACTTTGCGCTCCTCGGCTCGATCGCGCGCCTCGGCTCCACGACCGACGTGGACTGGCGCATAATAGACCTTAAGGCGGACGCCCCGGTGGCGTTCTTCTATAAGTCATCGGAATCCGAACCCGAAGTGCTCAAGAGGATAAGGGAGAGCGGGGACGAGATGCTTAAAAAGATGGTCTCGGCGCTCGAAACCCGCCCGGCGTCCCGCTCCGGCGTGATTGACGCGATACTCGTCTACGGCAACAAGAGGGTCGATTCAGAGGCGATACTCAAGAAGGTCGCGTCCAGGGCCAAAGAGCCCTTTTCCCCGGACGACGTAAAGGACGACCTCCGGGCCGTATACGGCACCGGGTTTTTTGACGACGTAACCGCGGTGCTGACCGACACCGCCTCAGGAAAGCTCCTCATCTTCAACGTCCGCGAGATGCCCTTCATAAAAAAGGTCGAGTTCAACGGGAACAGCGAGATAAAGGACGAGCGCATAAGGGAAGCGATAACCATAAAGGAGAACACCGTCCTCGACAGGGTCATCCTGAACGAGAACGCCGAGAAGATAAAGGCCCTCTACTCCGAAGAGGGGTATTACCTCGCCAGGGTAGTTCCGAAGGTAGAGACAGAGGGCGAGGGCGCGAAGGTCGTCTTCAAGATAGAGGAAGGCCCGGCGGTCAAGGTTAAGAGGATCGCCGTAATAGGGAACAAGTTCTTCACGGACAAGGAGATAAAGGGCTTCATGACGACATCCGAGAAGGGGTTCTTCTCGGTCGTCTCCGGCTCCGGCAAGTTCAACGAATTCGTATTTCAGAACGACCTTGCCGTCATCATGAGCCAGTACTTCGACAAGGGTTTCATCCAGGCCGACATCCTCGACCAGAGGGTCCTCCTCTCGGAGGATAAGAAGTGGTTCTATATCACGATAGCGGTCACTGAGGGCGAGCAGTACAGCGTCGGCAACGTCGACGTGAGAGGCGAGATCCTTAAGACGAGCGAGGAGCTGATCGAGAAGCTCAAACTCAAGCCAGGAGAGGTCTTCAGCAGGTCGAAGCTCTCCAAGGGGATTGAAACGCTCGTCGACGTCTATGGCGACGAGGGATACGCGTACGCGGACATAAGGCCCGTAACAAAGGTCGACAACGAGAAAAAGACCGTCGACATAACGATTGACCTCAAAAAAAACGAGCTCGTCTACATAGAGCGCGTGGATATATCCGGGAACACGAGGACGAGGGACAAGGTCATAAGGAGGGAGGTCGAGCTCGGGGAAGGGGACCTCTTCTCATCGACCGAACTCAAGAAGAGCAGGAACAACCTTAAGAGGCTCGGCTACTTCGAGGACGTAAGGATAGGGCAGGGGCAGGGCTCGGCGTCCGACAAGATGAAGCTCGACGTCGAGGTCAAGGAGCGCCCCACCGGCTCCATCTCGCTCGGCTTCGGTTACAGCTCGGTCGACAAGCTCATAGGCACGGCCTCGATCTCGCAGTCGAACTTCATGGGCTCTGGGTTGAAGCTCGACGTCTCCGGGACGGTCAGCGGCTCGTCCTCGAAGTTCATCATCGGATTCACCGAGCCGTGGCTATTCGATAAGCCCATATCCGCGGGCTTCGACGTCTATAACACCGACAAGCAGTACCCGGACTTCAGCCTCGAGAAAAAGGGTTTCGACATAAGGTTCGGCTTCCCCATAACCGAGAGGTACTCGAAGGGCTATGTCACCTACAAACTCGAGGACGTCACCATCTCGGAAGTCGATGAAGAGGCGTCTACCTACATAAAGGAACAGGAAGGCGAGTCCACGGAATCAAGCGTCAAGTTTTCCTTCCGCAGAGACGACCGCGACGACGCCTTCTTCCCGACCGAGGGTTCGGTTATCTCCCTCTCGACCGAATTCGCCGGCGGCCCGTTGGGCGGCACCAGCTACTTCGTAAAATACGAGGGCGAGGCGGTAAAGTACTTCTCGCTCCCGTGGGGCACGACCTTCTCGGTACACGGCTCGCTCGGATACGTCCACAGCTACGACGGCAGGGACGTCCCGATATACGAGAAGTACTTCCTCGGCGGAATCAACTCCATAAGGGGCTTTGAGACGAGGTCCATAGGCCCCAAGGACGCCGAGACAGGAGACGTCATAGGCGGCTCGACCATGATGGTCGCGAACATCGAGTACCTCTTCCCGCTCTTCTCTGAGCAGAGCCTGCGCGGCCTCGTATTCTTCGACGCCGGCAACTCTTATGAGCAGGGCATAGACTTCGGGGACATACGGACTGGCGCGGGCGTTGGTGTCCGATGGTACTCGCCACTCGGCCCCTTGAGGCTCGAGCTCGGCTTCAACCTCGACCCGCGCGAAGGCGAAAGCCCCCAGCAATGGGACTTCGCCATCGGCACGGTGTTTTAAAGGCCAAGAAGATACCTGAGAGGGACTTTTTATAAAAAGTGTGCTCGGCGCACGGCCAGGGTAATCTCGTAAACACAATAAAAAGGAGAGAGTAATGAAAAACATAAAGATAATCGGTCTGGCTGTGCTGGCCTTCATGCTATTCGCCCTGCCTGTTTCTGCGGCGGAAGTGAAGATCGCATACGCGAACCTGCAGAAGGCGCTGAACGAGTGCGACGCGGGCAAAAAGGCGAAGGATACGCTCGCGGATGAAGCGAAGAAGCTCGAAGAGGAGCTCAACTCCAAGCAGGAAGAGCTTAAGAAAATGAAGGAAGAGATAGACAAGAAGTCCAAGGTCTGGAACGCGGAGACGAGAGAGGCTAAGGAAAAGGACTTCAAGACCAGGTCCCAGGAGTTCCAGAAGAGGTTCATGCAGTACGGCGAGGACCTGAACAAGAGGAAGCAGGAGATAGAGTCGAAGATAATACAGGGCCTGCGCGATACCGTCGAAGAGATAGCGAAGAAGAAGGGCTACAACTATGTGTTCGAGAAGTCTGTCGGCGGCCTCCTCTACGCCCCCGCGGACGCGGACCTGACCCCTGAGGTCATAAAGGCCTTCAACGCGAAGAAAAAATAACCATGCAGGAACAACCATGCAGGTAGAAAAGACCCTTGACGAGCTCGCCTCCCTGCTCGGGGGGCGCGTCGCCGGTAACGGATCCGAGGTTATCCGCTCCGTCGCGTCGATCGAAGACGCCGGGCCGGGCGACATCACTTTCGTCACTGATAAAAAATACGCCCGGCTCCTTAAGACCACGCGCGCGTCAGCCGTGATCGCGCGCGCGAAAGACGCGCCCGTTGGCCTTAACCTCCTCCTCGTCGAGAACCCGGTAGCGGCCTTTTCGAAGGCGATAGAGATATTCAGGCCGGCTGTCCCGCCGCCTCCCGGCATAGACCCGCGCGCCTTCGTCCACCCGAAGGCGCGTTTGGGAAAGGGCGTTTCCATACAGCCCTTCGCGTACGTCGGAGAAGGCGCCGATATCGGCGAGAACGCCGTATTGTACCCCGGCGTTTATGTCGGCGCGGACGCGGTGATAGGAGAAGGGGCAATCCTCTATTCCGGGGCCGCTATCAGGGAGGGGTGCGTAATCGGGAAGAGGGCGATACTACACTGCAACTCGGTAGTGGGGAGCGACGGCTTCGGCTACTCGAAAGAAGGCGCCGCCTACAAAAAGATACCCCAGAGGGGGATAGCGCGCATAGGCGACGACGTTGAGATAGGCGCGTCGGCTACCATAGACCGGGCGACTGTCGGCGAGACGGTCATAGGGCGCGGCACCAAGATAGACAACCTCGTCCAGGTCGCTCATAACGTTAAGGTCGGGGAGGACGCGGTAATAGCGGCGCAGACCGGGATAGCCGGGTCAACACGCATAGGCTCGAGGGTCCAGTTCGGCGGACAGGTCGGCGTCACCGGCCACATAGAGGTCGGCTCCGACGTCATGGTAGGCGCGCAATCGGGGGTCACAAACGACGTCGCCCCCCGCTCGGTCGTTTCAGGCATGCCGGCCATAAACCACTCGGACTGGCTTAAGGCCGCATCCGTCTTCGGAAGGCTCCCGGAGCTCAAGAAAAGGCTTGCGGAGCTCGAAAAAAGGGTAAGGGAGTTAGAGGGAAAAGACAAAGGATAAAATACGGTTTTCCGCGACAGCACGGAGAGCGGAAGCGATTATTTCTCAGAGGGGGCCCAATGATAGACGTGAAGGAGATACAGACCATACTGCCTCACCGTTACCCGTTCCTCCTGATAGACAGGATACTCGAGCTCGACCCGGGGAAATCGGCGAAGGGGCTAAAAAACGTCACGATAAACGAGCCGTTCTTCCAGGGGCACTTCCCGGGCTATCCGATAATGCCCGGCGTCCTCATAATAGAGGCGATGGCCCAGGTAGGGGCGGTTTTGGCCTTCAGGTCCGCGTCCGTGAACAACAAGGTCGTCTACTTCATGGGCATAGACAAGGCCAGGTTCCGTAAACCCGTTACCCCCGGGGACACGCTCACGATAACCGTCAATGTGACAAAATGCAGGGGTTCCATCTGGGCCTTTAAGGCGCAGGCGTATGTAGCCGACGCGCTCGTGGCCGAGGCAGAGCTTATGGCTACTATAATGGAAAAGTAAAACAATTTTGAGGCCTTTGGGAAAGAGGGAAGAGATGGCAAGGACCGCCAGGAAGTACAAGGAAGTAAAGATAGACCCGACCGCGTTCGTACACCCGACCGCTGAGCTCGACGCGGGCGTCGAGGTGGGCCCCTATTCCGTCATAGGCGAGGGGGTCTCGATCGGAAAAGAGACGAAGATAGGCCCGCACGTCGTCATAGAAAAGTGGACCACAATGGGCGCGCGTAATAGCGTCTATCAGTTCGTCTCAATAGGCGCCGCGCCCCAGGACCTCGGATATAAGGGCGAGAAGACGGAGATAATAATAGGCGACGGGAACACCATCAGGGAGTTCGTCACCATACACAGGGCCACGACCAAGGACAAGTGGAAGACTGTCTGCGGGTCCAATAACCTCCTTATGAACTATGTCCACATTGCGCACGACTGCAGCCTCGGGGACAACATCATCATGGCGAACTCGGCTACTCTCGGCGGCCACGTCACCATAGACAACAACGCCATCGTCGGCGGCCTCGTAGCCATACACCAGCACGTGAGGATAGGCGCGTACTGCATCATCGGCGGGGCCTCCGCCGTTTCCAAGGACGTACCTCCCTATGTCAAGGCCGTCGGCAACAGGGCCAGGCTCTTCGGATTGAATTCCGTGGGATTGAGGAGGCAGGGCCTGACTAAAGAGGAGCTCGAAGAGATAAAATTCTCGTACAATGTCATATTCAGGTCCTCGCTCCGGATCCAGGACGCGCTTGAGAAGCTCGAGCGCGAACTGCCGGATTCCAGACACGCGAAAAGGTTCATAGACTTCATAAGGGGCTCAAAGCGGGGTGTTGCGCGCGAAAGGATGAAGAGGAAGAGCGATGTCCAGGAAGAAGATTAGGGTAGGTGTCGTCGGCGTCGGCTATCTCGGCAAGCTCCACGCCGAAAAGTACGCACTCATAAATGATGCCGAGATCGTAGGCGTGACGGACGCTGACGCCCACCGCGCTAACGAGATAGCCGCGCTCGCCTCTACAAAGGCCTTTGCCTCATACGAGGATTTTTTCGGCAAGGTCGACGCCGTAAGCATCGTTACCCCGACGGAGAGCCACTTCAATATCGGCCTTGAGTTCCTGTCCAGGGGCGTCCACGTGATGATGGAAAAGCCCGTCACGAACTCGACCGCTGAGGCAGACCAGCTGATAGCCGAGGCCAAGAAGAAGGGCGTCATCCTCCAGGTCGGCCACCTCGAGAGGTTCAACGGCGCGTATACGGCGCTTGCCGGGAGGTGGAAGTCCTTGCCGGTCTACGTGGAGGCGCACAGGCTTTCGCCCTTCCCCAACAGGTCGACGGATGTCGACGTCGTGCTCGACGTCATGATACACGATATCGACCTCGTCCTCGACGTCGTAAGGTCCAAAGTCACGTCGATTGAGGCGGTCGGCACCCCGGTCGTTTCCCCCAGGACGGATATAGCTAACGCGAGGCTTGCGTTCGAGAACGGCTGTGTCGCTTCCATTACCGCAAGCAGGGTCGCGCGCGGACGCGTAAGGAAGATGGAGATCGCGGCGCGGGATTCCTCGGCCACCGTGGATTTTATGAACCAGCACCTCTTTGTCGCAACACTTGCGCCGGGTGCGGCCGGCGGAGTGGGAACTCTGACCGAGGTCCAGGCGGAGGTGGTGAAGACGGACGCGATACTCGAAGAGTTGAAGGCCTTTGTAGCCTGCGCCGCCTCCGGAGGCAGGCCGGTCGTTTCAGGCGAGGACGGCAGGGCCGCGCTCCATATAGCCGAGCTGATACAGGGTGCGATAGCCGCGCGCGCCGGGCTTTAACGGCAACCAACGTCGGCCTTGATACCGGATTCCACAAATGGGTGAGAGGATTTTCATAGTCTGCGGGGAAGAGTCCGGCGACCTCCACGGCAGTTCCCTCATGTCCGCGCTCAAGTCCCTAAGCCCTGGTATCGAGTTCGCGGGCATGGGCGGCGAGAGGATGCGCAAGCTCGGGCTCGTCGGCCCGGACTCGAAAGAGGTCTCGGTCGTCGGCGCAATAGAGGTCATCGGGAAGCTCCCGCGGATTTGGAAGACCTTCAAGACGCTCAAGGCCATGCTCGTTGAGAGGCGTTTCGACTGCGTGGTATTGATAGATTTTCCGGACTTCAACCTGAAGTTCGCGAAAGAGGCCAGGAGGCTCGGAGTCCCGGTCATCTACTACATAAGCCCGCAGGTCTGGGCCTGGCGGAAGGGCCGGATAAAGACGATAGCCTCGCTTGTCGACAAGATGCTCGTCGTCTTCCCCTTTGAGGAGAAGATTTACAGGGACGCCGGGGTCGACGTCGAGTATGTGGGACACCCGCTCCTCGACGTGGTCGAATCCGGCGTCGACAAGGCCGCTTCGAGAAAGGCGCTCGGGCTCCCGGTGGAGTCCACGGTAGTCGCGCTCCTTCCCGGGTCGAGGACCGCTGAGATAGAGAGGCTTCTGCCCCCCATGCTCAAGGCCGGCGAGATAATAGCGAAGGGGCTTAAAGCGAGGCCCTTCTTCGTCATCCCCGCCGCGAACAGCATAGACGACGGGCTCTTTGTTAAAATCATCAAGTCCGCGTCGATAGACGTAAGGGTCGTCCGTAACTCCATGCACAAGGCGCTCTGTGCCGCTGACTCTGCGATAGTCGCCTCCGGGACCGCGACCCTCGAGGCCGCGCTCATAGGCGCTCCGATGGTCATAATATACAGGATGGCCCCGGTCTCCTACGCCATAGCCAGGGCGCTCGTCGGCGTTGCGGACGTGGGACTGCCGAACATCGTAGCCGGTAAAAGGATTGTAGCGGAGCTCATCCAGAACGAGGCGACGCCGGAGAGGATGGCGGAAGAGACGCTCGTCATCCTTAATGACAAGGGCCGGAGGGCCTCGATTGAGGCGGCATACAACGACGTAAGAAAGGCCCTTGGCGGCAGGGGCGCGGCCGAGCGGGCCGCGAAGGCCGTATTGGCCGCTATAAGGGCGTAGACATGCAGATATATCTCCGGCTATTAAGGCTACTGCCTCCATACAAGCTCCAGCTCGTCATGGCCTTCGTCTGCATGGCGGGTTTCGCCCTTTCCAACGGCGCGTTTGCCTACCTCATAGGCCCCGTAATGAAGTTCCTCTTCGCCAACGAGACCGGGTCTCAGGTGAACTTCATCCCCTTCGACCTCCTCGTAATACCAAGAGAGAAGATGCTTCTGGCGATACCGCTCGCGATAATAGTCGTCGCGGTAGTAAAGGGCCTCAGCTCTTACGGGCAGTCGTTTTTCATGGGTTACGTGGGGCAGGGGGTCATAAGAGACATAAGGAAGAGCCTCTACGACAGGATGCTATCGCTCCCGGTGGGGTTTTTTACCTCGACTCCGACAGGCACGCTTGTGTCGCGCCTCACGAACGACGTAAACCTCCTCCAGACGACGACCGCCGAGGCGATGGCGACGACGCTCAAGCAGTCGCTGACCATAATAGTCCTCGCAATCGTCGTAATAAGCCTCGATTGGAAGCTCGCTCTCGCGGCGGGAATCGCGCTCCCGCTCTCCGTCTATCCGATGAGGAAGCTCGGAAAAAGGATGAAGAAGGTCTCGACCCAGGGTCAGGTCTCGATGGGTATGCTGAACGCGCTCCTCCATGAGGCGATAGCCGGGATAAGGATAGTGAAGGCCTTCTGCATGGAGGGGTACGAATCAGCCCGCTTCCAGAAGGAGAACGAGCGTTACACGCATAACCAGGTGAAGGCGATAAGGGTCCGCGCCATATCGTCCCCCTTGATGGAGACCGTCGGGGCCGTGGGGTTCGCCGTCACCATCTGGTTCGCCGCGTACAGGATAAGCCAGGGGACGCTTAAGGCCGAGACGTTCATCTCGTTCTTCGCCTCAGTCATCATGTTCTATCAGCCGATAAAGGCGCTTAACGGCGTAAACCTGAGCATACAGCAGGGGCTCGCCGCGGCCTCCCGCATATTCGAGATAATGGACATGAAGGGAGAGGCCGGGGACAGGGGGGGCAGAGAAATAACCGGCGTCAACGACGCAATCGAGTTCAGGTCCGTCGCCTTCAACTACGGCGGCGAGGAGGTATTGAAGTCCATTGACTTGAAGGTAAAGAAGGGAGAGGTCATCGCGATAGTCGGGAGCTCAGGCGCCGGGAAGACCACATTCGTGAACCTAATACCGAGGTTCTACGACGTCTCCGGCGGCTCTATTCTCGTGGACGGCACGGACATCAGGGATTTAACGCTTAAATCCCTCCGCTCGCAGACGGGGATAGTCTCCCAGCAGGTGATACTCTTCAACGACACGGTAAAGAGGAACATCGCCTACGGGGAAAAGGAGATGGACGACGCCGGGGTCGTCCGGGCCGCGAAGGCCGCCAACGCCCACGACTTCATAATGAGGCTGCCGGAGGGCTACGAGACCGTCATCGGCGAGGGGGGCGTCCGGCTCTCAGGCGGCGAGAGGCAGAGGCTGTCCATCGCCCGCGCCATATTCAAGAACGCGCCTGTCCTCATACTGGACGAGGCGACCTCGGCGCTCGACACCGAATCCGAGCTTGAGGTCCAGAGGGCGATCGCCAACCTCATGGAGGGGAGGACGACCTTCGTCATCGCCCACAGGTTATCGACCGTCAGGAACGCCGACCGCATCATAGTCCTCTCCAACGGCAGGATCATGGAGATGGGCAGGCACGAGGAGCTCCTCGGCAAGGGCGGCGAATACTCCCGCCTCTATACGATGCAGTTCAACGGCTGAGATGAAAAAACACCTCGACTACCTCGTCATTAACGCCGCCCCGTGCCTCGCCTACTGGATTATAAGGTTCATATCCTTCACCATGAGAAAGCAGTACGTGAACTTCGAGGGCTACCGCGCGAAGCTCGATAGAGGCGAGAAGATAATACTCGCCTTCTGGCACGGGCGTCTCCTCATGATGCCGTACTCTTATCCCGGAAAGTCCATCACGATACTTGTCAGCCAGTCAAAGGACGGCGAGCTGATAGCGAGGACCGTAAAGGGTTTCGGGATAGAGTCTGTCCGGGGCTCATCGACAAGGGGTTGGATCTCGGGTATCAAAGGCCTCCTTAGATCCGTACAGGCCGGGCGCGACGTCGCGATAACCCCGGACGGCCCCAAGGGCCCGAAGGAGAAGGCGCAGATGGGAGCGGTGCAGATAGCGAGGGCGACGGGCCTGCCGATAATCCCCGTCTCATTCAACGCCTCCAGAAAAAAAATATTCAGGAGCTGGGACTCGTTCATCCTCCCTTATCCGTTCTCCAAGGGCGTCTTCATCTGCGGGGAGCCTGTCCTGGTGGATGCGAAGTCAGGGCCGGTTGAGATGGAGGCGGCGCGTCTTAAGCTCGAATACACGCTCAACAGGCTCTCCAGAGAGGCCGACGGATACTTCGCCGGCTGAACCCGCCATCGCTACATCCTGAGACATTACATAAGACCTTATTCGTTTTTTTAACGCTCTAAGCCATTTTGTAAGTGCCTTCTCCCCTCCTTCTTTAATCCCCTCCCGCTATTAGATATGGGGAGGGGAGATTTTGATTTTTGTTCTGTTTTACCAATACACAGGCGCAGGGCGGAGAACGCATAAGGAAGGGAGAGGCGAGCGCGCCGAGGAGATTAGACGCGTGCGCTCTAAGGGGCGCGCGAGCAGGTGGGGGAGGAAGAAAGCGTTAGGAGCCCCTGCGCGAAAAGCGCGCGTAGCGCGCAAAAAGGGCTTTGACAAAATGTTCAAATAGCCCGAACAAAGCGCATATTCTGGTCACGACTCAAACGGGTTCAGGCAGTAAACCTGATCCAGCAAAGAATCATAACCTTCGCAACCGGCCTGTCTTGACTATCAAATGCCCGAAAGTGTAGTATACAGAATTGGTTTTCAATCTGGATTAACGGGCCCTGGGATGATCTTCCTCCTCTACGACATACTCCTCCATATCTCGGTCATCGCTCTTTTGCCGTACTTCGTCGTAAAGATGTTTACCGCGAAGAAGTACAGGGAGGGGATATTGGAGCGGTTCGGCTTTATCAGGGCCGAAAAGATAAGGGCCGCTTCCGGCCCCCGGCTCATCTGGATACACGCGGTCTCGGTAGGCGAGACAAAGGCCGTCGCCCCGGTTGTCAAGGGCCTGAAACAGAGGGACCCCGGCGTAAAGATACTCTTTTCAACCGTCACCAGTACCGGCAACGCTACCGCCGCGAAGGACTTATCCGGCCTGATCGACGCGCTCATCTATTTTCCGCTCGACCTTTCGTGGGCTGTTAAGAGGGTGGCGCGGGCCTTTAACCCAAGCGCCTTTGTGACAATCGAGAAGGAGATATGGCCTAACATATTTCTGGAGATGAAAAGGGCCGGCGTGCCGGTAATAATACTCAACGGCACTATCTCGGTCCGTTCGCACAAGAGGTTTTTGAGGTTCGCATTTTTTTTCAAAGAGGTCTTCGGAATCGTGAGCCTCTTTTCCGCCAGGACTGAAGACGACAGAAAAAAGGCGATAGAGGCGGGGGTAAGGGAGGCCAACGCAAAGACAGCGGGGAACATCAAGTTTGATTTGAGCCCGCCCGCCGCGTCCCCTGATCACCTTAATACGATAAAAGAGGCGCTTAAGGTCTCGCCAACGGACTCTATTATCGTCGCCGGCTCAACGCATCCCGGAGAAGAGGAGAAGGTCATAGCCGCGTTCAAGGCCGTATTAAGGGAGCACGGGAACGCGCGGCTTATAATCGCCCCGCGCCACCCCGAGAGGTTCACCGAGGTGGACACTCTCCTTAAAAGGTCGGGCCTCGAATTTGTCAGGAGGTCGAAGGGGGGCTACGCGAAGGTCGTCCTCCTCGATACCATAGGCGAGCTCATGATGGTATACTCGTTTTCAACAATCGCCTTTGTCGGCGGCTCGCTTGTGCCGCACATAGGCGGACACAACCTCCTTGAGCCCGCGTATTACGGCAAACCAGTGCTCTGGGGGCCGCACCTTACTACCTACGCCTCCATGGCAAAGCTCCTTGAGGAAAATGGAGGGGGCTTTACGGTCATGGACGAAAACTACCTTGCGGAAAAGGCGAAGGCGCTCCTTTCGGATAAGGCTCTGCGCGAAAGGGCCGGAATCGCCGCGCGAAAGGTCGTGGAGGCGAACAGGGGCGCGGCGTTAAAGAGCGTTGAGGCGATAGAGTGGTTTCTGAAGCGCTCCAAAAACACAAGGGCGACGCTCTGATGTATGCTCTGATAAGAAAAAAAATAGAGGGGTGGATGAAGGAGAGGGAGATAGGGCTCCTTCCGCACGCCCTGCTCTACGTACTCTCTATCCTCTACGGCGCAGGCATCGGGCTGAAAATGCGGCTATACTCATCAGGGTTCCTTGATAGGAAGGAACTGCCGTGCAAGGTCATCTCTATCGGCAACATCACCTCCGGCGGCACAGGGAAAACGCCGTTCGCGGTCTGGCTCGCCGGATACCTCAAAAAAAGGAACACGAGGGTCGTGATACTCAGCAGGGGTTACAAGGGGTCGGCGAAGGGCGTGGCCGTCGTCTCCGACGGCCAGAAGATACTCCTCGGCCCGAAGGAGGCGGGGGACGAGCCGTACCTCATGGCAAAGAGGCTCAAGGACGTGCCTGTGATAGTAGGCGCAAACAGGTATGATAGCGGCGTATTCGCGGTAGAGAACTTCAACCCGGACTGCATAATACTCGACGACGGGTTCCAGCACATGAGGCTTAAGAGGGATCTGGACATTGTCCTGATAGACGCGGTCGAGGGCTTCGGCAACGGTTTCCTCCTGCCGCGCGGGGTGCTTAGAGAGCCGGTATACGGCCTCAAGCGGGCGGGGCTTGTGATGGTAAAGGGCGGGATACTCGGGCCTGAGGAGAGGCGAGCGCTCGGCCCTGTCCCTGCTATCGAGTTCAGCTACAAGCCGTCGGTCGTCGTGGATCTCCGCGGAAATATCGAGAGAGAGGCCTCGTACCTTAAGTCCAAGAGGGTCGTAGCCCTTTCCGGCATAGCAAAGCCCGAGTCTTTTTTGAAGACGCTGGAGGCGCTCGGCGCAGTAATCGTAAAGAGCCTTAATTACCCGGACCATTACTCCTACACGGCAGAGGACGTGGAGGCGATGAAGAAGGAGCTTGCGGGCGCGGAGCTGATAGTGGCGACCGAGAAGGACGGCGTGAAGTTAAAGACCCTCATACAGACGCTCCCGGTCTACGCCCTCCAGATAGACGTCGAGGTTACGGGGCGCGAGAGGGTGGATAGGGCGCTAAAGCCCTTTGTAAAGGGGGCGGGGTAATGGACGCGCTCCTTAAGGTGTTCTCTTTTGCGCTCGGGCATTTGCCGAGGGCCTTTGTCACGGCGCTCGGCCCGGTGCTTGGCACGCTTATTTTCAGATTGGACAAGAAGAGGAGAAGGGTCGCGACCGACAACCTGAAGCGCGCCTTCGGCCTCTCGATCTCGGACGAGGAGATCGAGCGCATAGTGAAAAAGGTCTTCTCGAACATCGCCGTGATGTTCTTTGAGTTTATGAGGCTCCCGTGGCTCGATGAAAAGAGGCTCGACGCGCTCGTCGAGTTCGAGGGGCTTATCCACTTCGACGAGGCCCTTAAGAAAGGACGCGGGGTCATAATGTGCACCGCGCACTACGGCAACTGGGAGCTACTCGCCTTTTCGCTCGGGCTCAAGGGCTATCCGCTCGACCTGGTCGTAAGGGAGGTGGACAACCCCGTATTCGAGGGGTTCGTGTCATGGGTGAGGACGCGCACCGGTAACAGGATAATCTACAAGCAGAAGGCGATGAGGAGGCTCCTTACGCGGCTAAAAGAGAACGCGATAGTGACGATCCTCCTCGACCAGAACGTCACCCACAGGGAAGGCTTCTTCGTCGATTTTTTCGGCGCGCCGGCTTGCACGAACAAGGGGCCGGCGCTCCTCGCGCTCGGAAGCGGCGCCCCGATCGTCCCGGTATTCATAAGGAGGACTCCGAAGGGGCACAGGGTCGAGGTCTTCAAGGAGATCGAATACGATCAGACCGGGGATAGGGAGCGGGACGCCGAAGAGGTGACGAGGAGGTGCACCGCCTTCATAGAGGAACGGATACGGATGCACCCCGAGGAGTGGTTCTGGGTCCACAGGAGATGGAAGACGAGGCCGGAGCCCGGCAAAGGCCTTGAGAAAGCCCGAGGGTAATGCGCCCCTTTGCGAGAGGGCGGGAGGCCACGCCCCAAATTGACATGCCCTTTCAAAAGGAGTATCATATTAATAGGTAAAGGGCATATCGGCGGAAGGAGATGAGGATCAAGTAATATCCGAGAGGGGTCCTTCCGGAACGGGGTGTGCAAGCCGACCGCGAGTTTGCGATGCCGGAAGCCTGAACCGCTCCCTTGGACTACCACCTGGTTGAAAAACTCTTCTCCAAAACCGGTATGCTCTTTATACTTTGGTGGTTATAAGCTCGTGATTTTAAGGGTTTTTTTGCCTCGTTGAGGCTTGCAAAATTTTGTAGATGTGCTAAAATAAGGATAGGACAGGAGGGTCTCGAAGCCAAAGCAGGAATGCGTAACTCCCATCCGTGGGCGCGTATAAACCGCCTAAAATGGCCTTGGAGGCAGGTCCCGAAGGGATAACAGCCAGATGGCAATTATCCGAAGGGGTACGGATCCAGAAATGGTTCACGGCCCGGAAGGGGACAGAGGCCGCCAGGGACCAGCGGATTGGAAAAAAGTGGCTTTGAGGCCGCCTGTGCAATGGGATTGTTGAGAAGGGAAGGTAGTTAAAAAAACTATCTTCCCTTTTTTTTATTTTGTTTTGACTCGTCGGCCGCATTCCTTTAAAATCAGCCGAAGGGAAGGGGACAGGGCCCGGTGGCCCTGCAGGTCTTCAAAACCTGTCTGTCGCCGTTACGGCGACCGGGGGGTTCGACTCCCTCCCCCTTCCGCCAGTAATTCAGAGGCATTCCAGGGGGTCGAAAGTCTTCGAGCGCCGACCGATTAGGGAGGAAGAGGGCGCAGGAAGCGCCCGGAAGCGAGAAGACCGGGGCCGTAGCGAGGAGGCGGGATGCCGACGAGAGGAGGCCGACTCCCTCCCCCTTCCGCCAGTAATTCAGAGGCATTCCAGGGGGTCGAAAGTTTTCGAGCGCCGACCGATTAGGGAGGAAGAGGCCGCAGGAAGCGCCCGGAAGCGAGAAGACCGGGGCCGGAACGAGGAGGCGGGATGCCGACGAGAGGAGGCCGACTCCCTCCCCCCTTCCGCCAGTAATTAGCCAGTCGAAAGTCTTATCTGCTCCACCCATAAGCCACCCCGATTTTCCACCCTTTGAACATCCGTTCTGTCTACCCCAAAAGCCACGAAAATCATTGGTATTCCTGCGTTGTCAAGCGTTTTCTAACCTTCCGTATAAATTAAAGTTTTTCCAAAAAACTACGATATTTATATAGGTGGCTTCATCTGCGAATTCGGAGAGACTGTGGGGGTTGAAAAGGTCTTTTTTAGGGCCTCTTTGTCGTCGGCCTCCCCGCCACCCTTAAAGGAATCAAGGCATATGAAGAGGATAGACGACCTTCCGGTCAGGAATAAACTCTACCTTGTCTTCGGCGCGATTGCGATTTTCATTCTCTCCTTCGTGGCGATCAGCGCATATACGGTGACGAGGCTGGACGCCACCCTCGTCGCGGACAGCGTATACCTTTCGTTCCAGGAGAGGCTCGGCAAGCTCAAGTTGAACCTCGTCTCAGCGAGGAGAGAGACACTTTCGTTTCTCCTCGGCCTCTCGCTCGACGGACATGGCGGCGATTATCTCACGGGCCTTCAGTCCTATTCCGCCGAGGTCGACGAGGACCTCAAGGCATTGCTCGGCGAATCTCCGGATGACAGATCAGAGGGTATGGTAATGGAGATAGCCGGGATATGGGGCGAGATAAAGCGGGTAAGGGAAGAGGAAGTCCTTCCTGCGGCCCTTTCGGGGCGCAGGCGCGAGGCCATAAGGCTCGCACTGGAGACACAGCTTGACAGGTACGACGAGGCGGCAAGGAGTATAGACGCGCTTGCCGGATACGAGAGGGTGAAGGCCGTAGAGACGCTGGGCGGTATTCGCGACGCCTTTAAGAAGACCGTCACGCTCTACGTCCTTGCAACAGTCATCGGGCTCGGGGTCTCGCTCTCGGTAATCCTCTACATATCGCGCGGCCTTGGCAGGAGAATCGCGTCCCTCGCGGAGTCCATTGACAGGTTCGACTCCGGGGGAAAAGAGCCGCACATAGAGGTCTCAGGCGACGACGAAATAGGCAGGCTCGCCAAGTGCTTGAGGAGGCTCTTTACAGGGATATATGAGAGCGGCATCGTCCACGAGCAGTACATGAACATATTCAAATGGGAATCGGCACAGCACCAGAAGAAGTCCGAGGACCTCAAAAAAAGCGAGGAGAGGTTCCGCGGCCTCGTCGAGACTACGAACGATTGGGTCTGGGAAGTCGACAGAGATTGCCGCTACACCTACGCAAGCCCGAAGGTAAAGGACATACTCGGGTATGAGCCGGAAGATGTCATAGGAAAGACGCCGTTCGATTTCATGTTGCCTGATGAGGCCGGGCGCGTCAGAGCGCTATGCGCTTCGATTTCCGCATCACGAATGCCATTCAACAATCTGGAGAACGCGAACCTGCGAAAGGACGGCTCAGTCGTGGTGATCGAGACGAGCGGGACCCCGTTCTTCTCCCCTCAGGGAGAGGTCCTCGGCTACAGGGGCATAGACAGGGACATCACCGCGCGCAAGAACGCGGAAGATGAAAAGACGCGTATACAGGCGCAGCTTGTCCATGCCGATAAGATGGCCTCCGTAGGTGCGTTTGCCGCAGGGGTGGCCCATGAGATAAACAATCCGGTGGGGTTTGTGAACAGCAACCTTAACATCCTCGGAAGCTACGTAGGCAATTTTATGGACCTGTTCAAGAGATATTTCTCAATGAGCCAGGCTTTGGAGGCCGGGAACACGGAAGAGGCCCTTGCGCATCTGAAAAGTTTAACGGAATACCAGCGGGAAGTGGATATAGCGTTCGTCCTTAACGATATAGTCGCGCTGACGGAAGAGTCGAAGGACGGGCTTGCAAGGATAAAGGGCATCGTGCAGGGGCTTAGGGATTTCTCGCATGCAGGCGGCGAGGATATGTCGGAAGCCGATTTGAACGACTGCGTCGAAAGCGCGGTGCGGCTGTGCTGGCACGAGATCAAAAACACCGCGGAACTCGAAAAGGACTTTGGCGTGATGCCTCCAGTGTCTTGCAGGCCGCGCCAGCTCACGCAGGTATTCTTGAACATGCTTGTCAACGCTTCGCAGGCGATGCCGTCCAAAGGCAAGATACGCATAAGAAGTTATCTGGAGCCGGGAATGGCTGTCGTCGAGATAAAGGACAACGGAACAGGCATGCCCGAGAGCCTGGTCAACAGGATATTCGAACCGTTTTTTACGACCAAGCCGGTAGGCAAGGGAACAGGGCTCGGACTGTCGATAGCATACGGCATCATAAACGAGCACAAAGGCAGAATAACAGTAGAGAGCGCCGTGGGGAGCGGGACCACGTTTAGGGTCAGTCTTCCGCTTCATTCGGGCGCTCTCCACTCAAACTGAGAGAGGCGACATGGAAAACACGCTTTTATTTGTCGACGACGAGCAGAACATCATAAACTCCCTTACCAGGTTGTTCAGGAGGGACGGCTATAAGACCTTATCGGCGCTGAACATGAAAGAAGGGCTCGATATAATCAGTCAGAACCGGATCGCTGTGGTCATATCAGACCATAGGATGCCCGGCGGAGACGGCGTTGAATTCCTTTCAAAGGTGAAAGAGGTCTCCCCTGATACGGTCAGGTTCATGCTTACCGGCTACGCGGACATCGGGGCGGTAGTGGGCGCCATCAATAAAGGAGCGGTGTCGAAGTTTGTAACCAAGCCCTGGGACGACGAGGACTTGAGAGAGTCCGTGAAAGACGGCGTCATGCGGTTCAACCTCGTGGAGGAGAACAGGAGGCTTGAGGAGGTCTCGGGGAAACAGAACGCCGCCCTTAAAGACCTTAACGCGAACCTCGAGAAGAAGGTCGAGGAAAAGACGAAGAAGATAAGGGAGAACTTCTTCTCTTTCGTCAAGATATTCTCGAATATGATGGAGCTCTACGACCACAACGTAGGCGGACGCTCCAGAAGGGTCGCGGCGATGGCGAAGAGGCTCTCCGCGAAGATGGGGCTCGACGGCGTGGACAGGGAGCTTATAGAGACAGCCGCGCTCCTGCATAACATCGGCCTCATAGGCCTGCCGAGGGAGATAATAGACAGGGATGAGGAACTCCTTACAACTGACGAGAGGGCGCTTCTCGTGCACTTCCCGAAGGTCTCGCAGGACCTCCTGTCCACGGTCGACACGCTCAGGCAGGCCGGGGTTATAATACGCGGGTGCATGGAGAGGTTCGACGGCAAGGGATGGCCGGACGGGCTAAAGGGGGGGGAGATACACATAGGCTCGCAGATAATCGCGATATCATCTTTTTACGACAGGTACAGGCACGGGCCCAGGAAGCTGACCCACAAAGATATCGTCGTCAAGATAATGGAGGAGAAGGGGCGGGCCTTCGACCCGGCTGTCGCCGACGAGTTCTTCGGCTTTTTAGCGGGGTGGGTCGAGGAGGAGAGGGGCTTTGATTCCGACGCCGACGGGCCCGAGGTCAGGAGGCACCACATAGCTAACATCAGGCCCGGCATGGTGCTTGCCGAGAACCTCGGCACCACAAAAGGCAGGCTCCTCGTCACAAAGGGGACCGTCATGACAGAGGCGCTGATAGAGAGGGTCTTGAAATACCACCAGATAGAGCCTGTCGCGGACTGCGCGTGCCTCACAAAGCCGGTCGCGCGCGCCTGACCTGTTTTCAACCTGGCTAAAGGTGCCTGCCCGCTTAACCCGCGTTCTTAAAGGTGTGCGGCATTTTCAAATCAGAAACAAGAAGGCCTTCTTTACTCTTTGTCCAGCGTTGCCTCAAACTCGGTCGTCTCTGCGGACCGGACCGATACGCGCTCCGCGGAATCCCGGAAGCCCTTCTGACGGACTATTATATTGTAGACGCCGTCTTTGAAGTCGAGGGTCAATGGCGTGAGCCCGTAATAGACTTCATCTACGTAGACCTTCGCACGGGGAGGGGCCGAGGATATGACGAGCCGCCCGGCTTTAGCGACCTCACTGGACACTGTCGAGGGGCTCTCAGGGGCCGCCCCGGTTTTCGAGGTCTCAACGACCATCCCGCCCATGCCTTTCCTTATGGCCCTGGAAAGAGCGCCGTTAATGAGCTGTCCAAGCGTAGAGCGCGAGTTGCCCATGACGCCCGCGTACCGTTCTTTTTTGAAGTCGAACGACCCGGCCCAGACCGTGCCGTGCCCTGTCTTTTTAAGGGCCGCGTCGATTGATATCTCAACCTCGTCGCGCCCTCCGACATCGAGCCTGAAGGACTTTATCGAGCTTTCGAGTACAAGCTCCGCATCCTTCTCATCCGTCACGATGAACCCCGCTGACTGAAGCTCAACCCTTAGCGCCTTTTCTACGAGCCTCGCCGGCTCTTCGGACAACACAAGCTCGGTTGCGTTCATGTCGGCGATTGTAGCCTCTATCCTGCCGATCTTTCTCGGGTCAGCCGAGGACCTTGCGTCAACTACTTTCTCTATGCGGACCCTTTGAGGGTCTTTAAGCCTCTGCATATCCGCTGGTGGAGGGTTGTATGCGACATGGAGGGGCCCGGAGCAACCTGCGACTATCGCGAGCAGGATGAGGCAGAGCGCTCCGGAGAAGGTTTTTTTTATGTAAGACATCAGTCCACTCCTTAAATAAAAAAAGGGAGGGCCTTTTAAGGCCCTCCCTTTGCTTTAGGATAGAAGCAACTCTGCGTTAAAACGCCGCGAAGACCATGACGGTGGTGAGCTGGTCGCCGGTCGCGTCCGTTGTGACGTCACCCGAGTAGATGGTGTGGTTGAACTGAAGCTGTACGTTCTGAAGGGCGTTGTAGACCGCGCCTACTGTGGCCGCGTCGTCGTCAAGCTGGCCGCTCGAGCCGGGCTTCTTGCCGATCCTGTAACCTGCGGCAAGGGTGAGCCTGCCCGGCAACACGCCGATCTCTCCGAGGAGAGTAAGCGCGGACTCGTCGTCTACGGTCGAGGAGTTGAACATGTTCGCGGTGTCGCCGGCGTCAGAGCTCGCGGCGCTGGCGTACGTCACATAGACGCCGACCGGGTAGTCGCCGATAGCGCCCTGGGCCTGCGCGTCTATGGCCCACGCATCGGCCTTGTTCTCGGTAACGGCGCCCTCATCGTTCATCTTCGAGGTGCCGTTCCAGAGCTGGAAGCCGCCGCCCAGGTCCCAGTCGCCGACCTGCGGGGTCGCGGCTACCCTCAGGTAATTAAGGAGCGGGCCCGCGGCCGCAGTCCCGTGCTCGGGGTAATAGGCGGTGTAGTTTATGTAGCCGATGGGTCTCGACGCGACGAACGCGATACCCGTGGCCGCGCCGGAAGTGCCAATGTACTGCTGGCCGGAGATCTCACTTCTGTGCTCAAGGACGCGGATCATCCTGACCGCGCCGGTGTTCAGGAGCTCATAGCCGTAGGCCGCGCCTGCCGCGTCGGTCGTAAACGGGATGGCGCTTAAGTTGGTCTCAGCCACGTTGAAGACAATAGGCATCTTGTAAGAGGCGAAGTTGGGGCTGTCTATGAGAGAGGCTTCAAGCAGGAACCCTATGTGCTCGCCTGCCCTGCCGCCTATCAGGAGGGCGGCCTCGTCCGGGAACTGGATCTCTCCCTTGTTGAGGTTGACGGCGGACCCTGTCTCGCCATCCCCGTTCCTTTTCTGGTACCGTATCTTTGTTACGAGCGAGGCGTTAAGCACTACGGGCACTGAGAGGAGGTCGCCCTCCAGAAGGCTTTGACCGCCTACCTGCGTGTAGCCGCCGTCCTTGAAGGCGCGGCCGAATGAGTTCAGCGCGGGGAAGTGCTGGAAGTGGCAGGTATTGCAGGCCAGACCCGTCTGGCGCGCAAACGCCGGGACCGCCTCAGCCTCATGCGCCGTGAAAATCGAGAGCGCAAAGAAGAAGAGCACGGCTACAGCACAAAACAACGATTTCTTCATACTACCTCCTTAGTGTGTAATTTACAGCGATGAAATCGGCTTCCACCTGGAGCGTTGCCATAAGTGGAACTTCCTTTAAGGGGCCATCAACTTTGTGAATTTCCCCAATTATAGCAATCGCGAGGCATTTGTCAAGAGAAACACTTGGATTTTTAAAGCATTGCGGACGTCATCTGAGAGATTACTTGAAGGAGATGAGGGCCGCAACGAATCCATAGATAAATATATCGCCGATTATTGACACTCCTTAAGCGATATGCGATACTTTTTTCCCGTGCCCGAGTGGCGGAACTGGTAGACGCACGGGACTTAAAATCCCGCGGCCCTTAAAGCCGTGCCGGTTCGATTCCGGCCTCGGGCACCATTTTACCGATTTTCGCCTTCCTGAAGTTTGATAGGTATCGCATAACATGAAATAATATCCCCGGACTTTTGCCGCTTTGAGGCGAGAGGTTTTTTCAGGCCATTCAGACGCAGTGACCCGTAATATGTCAAGCCCCGGGATGTAATGAACGAAGACGAAGGCTTCGTTCATGTGAACTCGCCCTGCGGCTTTTCTTCCGAGTATTCAATCTTTTTCTCCATGCTGAAAATTTACTGTTAGGTAAAAGGCCGGCAGGGAGTATTTAATGCCTGTATGCGGCTTGAATATATTCGTTTGCGAGGATTGCTATACGCCGGAGATATCGCGAGTATTTAATGCCTGTATGCGGCTTGAATATATTCGGCATATTGTTTGAAGGAGGGTTTATGGGCTGGACGGATATGATCGGCTACCTGGCCGCAATCCTCATGTTTTCCACCTTTTACATGAAGAAGATGATACCTCTAAGGGCCGTGGGAGCCGCGGCAAATGTCGTGTTTGTCGTTTACGCGTCCCTTGTCCATGTCTATCCCCTCTTGATCCTGCACGCCTGCCTTTTTCCGTTGAATATAACCCGCATGATACAGATGATGATATTGATAAAAAAGGTGAAAGAGGCGTCGACAAGCGACTTTTCAATCGATTTTCTCGTCCCCTTCATGACAAAGGAGAGCTTCAAAAAAGGCGATGTCGTCTTCAGGAAAGGGGATAACGCGGATAAGATGTTTTATCTGCAGAAGGGGCTGGTCAGGCTGGAGGAATTAGGGGCCTTTATTACCGACGGACAGATGATCGGAGAGATAGGCATATTCTCGCCGCATAAAAAAAGGATGGCAACCGTAGTCTGTGACGCTGATACGATGTTCCTTACTATACCCGAAAATAAAGTATTGCAACTCTATTACCAGAACCCCAAGTTCGGGATTTACCTTGTGCAGTTGATCATCCGCCGCTTTTTGAAAAATATGGAGGAGATTAGAGGGTTTGAGGCGCGGAATGCGGCTAAAAGTGAAGGGGGCGCGGAAAGGCGCAGGGTGGACAGGCTTAACATGAGGCTCCCTGTAATGGTAAAAGGGACGGATGAAGGCGGCCAGAGTTTTTTCGAGGAGACCTATATGGAAAACCTAAGCCCGGACGGGGCCTATATCATTATTCGGAACCCGGTAGACAAGGATACTGTCCTTAGCGTTCTGACGGACAGATCAAATTCCGGCCTGGAGATCATGGCCAAGGTCGTAAGGAAAGGCCAGACGGAAAGCGAAAAAGGATGCGGAGTCTCCTTTTTGAAATAACCGGGCAATACCTTTTACTCCACTCCCTTTCAACTTAAGGCGCGCCCATTGAAGATCGCACTCATCATACCGAAGAACAGCTCGGGGACCGAAAAGTCCTTCTACGATTACAGGTTCTTCTCGAAGTTCCTCCTGTCAAGAAAATACTTCTCGTACCTCCTCGCCATTCCAACGCTCGCGTCCCTTACGCCCCCGGTCCACGAGGTGAAGGTCTTTGACGAAAACATCGAGGATATCGACTACGGCTGGCCTGCGGACCTCGTCGGGATAAGTGTGAGGACGATGTTCGCCAAGAGGGCCTACGAGATATCCGAAAATTTCCGCAAGAGGGGCGTAAAGACGGTGCTCGGCGGCATACACCCTTCGATGTGCCCTGAAGAGGCGCTCGTTCACGCGGACTCCGTCGTCATAGGCGAGGCCGAGGGCGTCTGGCTCTCGGTCCTCGACGACGCGGAAAAGGGGGCGCTTAAAAAGAGGTACGAGTCCGGGAAAAAGACGGACCTGAAGGCCTCTCCGCCCCCGGCGCGGACAATACTCTCGAGGGAGAAGTACTTTTCAGACGTCGTACAGACGACAAAGGGGTGCCCCTTCCAGTGCGAGTTTTGTTCGGTATACGCGTTCGACGGCAAGACCATAAGGTCGAAGACCGTCGAACAGCTCGTCTCCGAGATCTCGGCGCTCAATAAAGACGCGCTCTACAAGAAGAAGTCGATATTTTTCGCCGATGACAATATCATCGCGGATAGAAATTTCGCGCGCTCGCTCTTCAAGGCCTTAAAGCCCCTTAACCTCAACTGGTCGTGCCAGGCGTCCATTAACCTCGCTGAGGACGAGGGCATGCTCTCGCTCATGAAGGACGCCGGGTGCGGGGCCGTGCTCATAGGGTTCGAGTCGGTGTCGCCGAAGAATCTCTCGCAGATGGATAAGAAGGTCAACATGCGCCTCGACTACATGGAGGCGATACGGAAGATACAGTCTCACGGCATACTCGTCCACGGCTCGTTCATAGTCGGATACGACTTCGACACCGAGGAGTCCTTTGACGAACTCGCGAGGTTCATAGAGGAGTCCAGGCTCCTCATGCCGCTTATAAATATCCTGACGCCCTTTCCCGGCACCGAGCTCTTCAAGAGGTTCGAGAAAGAGGGAAGGATAATGCACATGGACTGGTCGAAGTACGACGCAAAGACCGTAGTCTTCCGCCCGGCTCTACTCTCCCCCGAGGCCCTAAAGGAGGGGTACAAAAAGGTCATTAGAAAGATATATTCATTTGACTCGATCTACAAGAAGCTCGACCACTACTGGGCAATCGACTTCTGGCGGCGCTCGAACGAGATTGACCCCATTAAGTTCAAGTACAAGCTGCTCTTCGCTCTGCGGCTCGCCTCCATGCTCTTTTCCGGCAACCTGCCGAGGTCGTTCTTCATACTGAGGCTCCTGCCGAGGCTATTTGACAGCCGCGTAAGGGTATCCACCATTTTGACGCTCATGGCCTATAACGACTATGCCTGGTCCCGGTCCTGAGCTTGCAGGCAGGATCTACATTACCGTTGACAAAAAAAAGGGCTTTTGTCATTATTTAGGCGTCTATCCCTGAATAAGACGGATGTTGATATGAAGGAAGCGGAACTCAAGGGGCTCAAACCCATGGCGCGCAAGACCGCCCTTCCAGCCGTTTTTGCCACCCGCCTTTTCTCTGTAAAAAAGACCCTCTTTGGATTGTTGGCCGCCGTCACTTTCTCCGCCACGCTCCTCTTTTCGACGTCCGCGTCAGCCGAATGGGTAGAGTGGATAGCGGACGCCGAGACCGGCGTCAGGGTTCACAAGAACCTTAACCGCTCGTCATTTGCCGATGACGAAAGGGAGGGCTCCGAGCACTTCCTCGGGTTATCTCTCGGAAGGTACAACCAGCTCGCCGACTCTACTCGTTTAAGGCTTACGTTTGACCTGGATTACGGGCTTTTCGGAGAATTAGAACAACTCGATTATCGTAAGGCGGGTTTCAGCCTCTCGGTCAGGCAGAAGCTCGCATTCGGCCGGAACGCGGCATGGGTCAAGCCGAATATGTACGCGGCATACCTTGACGTCGATGATGACGCGCGCGATAGCGCCCTCTTCGGCGCGGGCGTGCAAATGGGCAAAAGGCTCACGGAGAGGCTCGACGGAAGGGCAGGCTACATATACGAGGCGAGGGACGGCGAGGACGGGGACATGATCCCGGGGCTCGCCTCCGACGTCTTCGACCAGGAGAGCCGGACGGTCTCAATCGAGGCCTCGTACGCGTTTACCGAGAGGGTTCTGTTGACAGGCGGATACGCTTACAGGTCAGGCGAATTCGACTCGTCATGCACGCCGACGAACTTCGTTGAGGCGCTCCAAAGGGCGGATATATCCGCGATGATAGTAGACGACGCGTACAGCGAGAACTTCTGCACATACAAGGTCTTTGGGGCGATAAACACATTCAGCCTGGACGCGAGCTATTCGCTCTTTAAAGGCCACGGGTCTGTCGGCCTCGGTTACGAGATGAACGAGGGCGTCGCCGACGACTTGAGTTACTCAAGCTCAGCCGTCCGCGCGCTCTTCATGTATAGTTATTAGGTTATTTTGCCATGCTCAAGAAAACCGGAATAATACTCTTTGCCGCGTTTGTGGCGGCGTTCTCCTCCCCGGCCTTTGCCGGGTCGATAGAGTTCTCCGTCAACGACGGCAAGTCCAACCCCGTTGCCGACGCGGTCGTCTACGCGGTCCCAAGGGACGGCGCGCCATTATCCGCCCCCAGGAAGGCTGTAATAGACCAGGTAGACAAGGAGTTCGTGGGCTATGTGACCCCGATCGAGAAGGGGACTGCCGTGAGTTTCCCGAACCATGACAAGCTGCGCCACCACGTCTATTCGTTCTCCGAGGCCAAGAGGTTCGAGATACCTCTTTACACCGGCACGCCGGCGAACCCCGTCGTATTCGACAAGCCAGGTGTCGTAGCCCTCGGCTGCAATATACACGATTGGATGTCGGCGTATGTCTTCGTGTCGGATACCCCGCACTTCTCGAAGGCATCAGACGCCGGCAGGGGGAGGATAGAGAACATCCCCGCCGGAGAGTACGACGTGAGTGTCTGGCACCCGAAGTTGAAGGCATCCTCAAAACCGGCCTCTGTAAGGGTTAAGGTCACTGATGATGGGGCCTCGAAGGCTGACCTTCAGGTCGCGCTCCAGAACGTCTGGAGGGCCTGGAGGGCGCCAGTTGCCTCCGGCAACGGATACAGGTAAGTGACGTCTCCTTTCCGCTTCAAAAGCTTCCGCGCGAGGATACTCGTTTTCTTTCTTGGGCTCCTCGTCCTCGTCCAGGCCGCGGTATTCATCTCCGTAAACACCGCCTCGATAAAAAACGCCCGCATTCAAATAGATGAGGCGCTCAAGATCACGGCAGGCGTATTCGGCCGCATCATGAAGGAGCGCGAAGCGAGGCTCCTTGAGGCCGCGCGGCTCTTATCCGGCGACTTCGCCTTCAAGGAGGCCTTTGGCACGCGCGACCACTCGACCATACTCTCGGCGCTCGATAACCACAGGATGAGGATAAGGGCGGACGTCATGACGCTCGTCTCGATGGACGGGGAGGTCATAGCCGACACGCTCAACCCTGAAAAGATAAGCGGAGAGTTTGGTCTTAAAAACCTCATCTCCTCGGCTGAAGAGAGCGAGTTCGGGGAGGCCGCGTCGGTCGTCTTCATCGAAGACAGACCCTATCAGATGGCGGTCGTCCCGCTCCTCGTTCCCATGCCGGACGCGTGGATATGCATCGGGTTCCTCATTGACGACAGGTTCGTACAGGAGCTGAAGGCCCTGACGCAGACTCAAGTGTCGCTACTCAGCAATCCTCAAGCGGGGGCCTCAGTCATCGCTTCTACCCTGCCACTCTCCGAGAGGGAGGCGCTCAAGGCCGCGTTCAGCGCAGACGGACCTGCGCAGACGGAGATGGAACTCGGCGGAGATAAGTTCGTCTCTTTTGCCGTGCCGATCTCTCATGGCAAGGATAAGGTCACGGCGCTACTGCAGAGGTCGCTCGATGAAGCGCTCTCTCCGTATAAAAGGCTTAAGTCCGCGCTCATCCTTCTCTTCGCGCTCGGGCTCGCGCTCTCCGTCGCCGGGGGCGTCTTCATGGCAAGGACTGTCACAAGGCCGGTCCGCGACCTGGCCGCTGGCGTAAAGAGGATATACGAGGGGGATTACTCGGAGCCGGTAACGGTCGAGCAGGAGGACGAGATAGGCAGGCTCGCGTCCTCCTTTAACCACATGCTCAAGGGGCTCATCGAGCGTGACCGCGTCCGCTCCCTTCTGGGCAAGGTCGTCTCCTCAGCCATCGCGGAGGAACTCCTTAAAAAGGAGATTGAGCTCGGCGGAGAGGAACGCGAGGTCACGGTACTCTTTTCGGACCTCCGTGGCTTTACCTCTCTTTGCGAGAGGCACACCCCGCAGGAGATACTCTCGTTCCTGAACGACTACTTCACGCGCATAAGCGCGGTGATAGAGGCGAACGGCGGCGTTGTGGATAAATACATCGGCGACGCGGTCATGGCGCTTTTCGGCGCGCCCCTTAAGAACGAAGACGACGCGGCGCGCGCAGTCAGGACAGCGATCGGGATGAGAGAGGCGCTAAAAGGGCTCAACGCCGAGTTCGAGGCCAAGGGACTCCCGAGGCTCTCATTGGGCGTCGGCGTGAACACGGCGACGGTCGTAGCCGGGAACATGGGGTCAATAACGCGCCTTAACTATACGGTCATCGGAGACGGAGTGAACCTCGCCTCGCGCCTCGAAGGGCTGTCCAAAAAATACGGGGTAGATATAATTGTGAGCGCCTCGACCCTCGCCCTCGCCCCCGGTTTCGTTTACAGGGAGCTCGACATCGTGAGGGTCAAGGGTAAGAGCGAGCCGGTCGGGATCTATGAGCCGGTCGGGGAGACCGGGGCCGTGGATGAGGCGGTCGTAAAAGAGATGGAGAGTTATCATGAGGGGCTTAAGTTGTACCGCGAGAGGCGATGGGACCTTGCAAGGGAGAGGTTTCGCGCATTGAGGGAGAAAAGCCCTCTCTCACTTTACGCCATTTACGAGGAGAGGGCGAGCGGGCTTATTGAAAACCCGCCGCCCTCCGAGTGGGACTCGACCACGGTATTCCATGAAAAATAAAGGTGCGCGCCAGAGAGCAGGAAAGGGCCCCGGCCGAGAGCTGGTCATCCTCTTGAACAAGCCATTCCAAGTCCTCTCCCAGTTTACGGATAGCGAAGGGCGCCCTACACTTGCCGACCATATACCGCATAAGGGCGTCTACGCGGCAGGCCGCCTCGACTACGACAGCGAAGGGCTCGTAGTGCTCACAGACAGCGGCCGTCTCCAGCACGTCATCACAGACCCGAAGGGAAAGCTCCCGAAGACATATCTCGTGCAGGTCGAGGGGACTCCCGATGAAGCGGCCCTGGAAAAATTGAGAAAAGGCGTCCTGTTGAGCGACGGCATGACAAGGCCCGCCCGCGTGCGGGCCGTCGAAGAGCCATCGTTCATCTGGCCCCGCGTGCCCCCGATAAGGTTCAGAAAGTCTGTTCCGACGGCATGGATAGAGATTGTCATAACAGAAGGCAGGAACAGGCAGGTGCGGAGGATGACCGCGGCAGTGGGATTGCCGACCCTAAGGCTCATACGCGTAAGCGTCGGGCAATGGGAACTCGGCGGGCTAAAGCCCGGAGAGTGGAAAGAGGCCGCTGTGGCGCTGTGATAATCGGCGAAGTGACGATGGAAAGGCGCCGCGCTTAATAGGTAAGCCCAGTCTAAAACCCTTGCTTCAAGACCTCACCCAAAAAAAAGGCTTGCCGAGGCAAGCCTTTTCAAGTAGACAAATTTAAAGACCTCTCAGCCCTGACGCCTTTTCCTCATTGCCCCCGCAAAACCAAAAGCGGCCAATACGCCGCCGCCGAGAAGCATGATGGTCGAAGGCTCCGGCACCGGGGTAGTGGTGACGTTCAGGTAGTCGTTCCCGCACTCCATGGTCCAGTGGAGCGTGACGGGGCCGCCGTTGTAGAGCGTGAGATAGCTCATGTCAAATGCCCCTTCGAGCACGTACGATGTCCCGGATGTGCCTTCGGAGCCGGTGAACGACAGTAGCGGGGACGATGTCGTCGCCGTCTTGTACTCGAACGGGTCGGCCGCCGCGTGCTGGGCGTACATGCTGTTTTTCCAGGCAGTCACCTGATAGAGGGAATAGCTCGCGGTAGACCCTGAAACCGAAAAGTCGAGGGCGTAATCGTAGACGCCGTCGTTATTGACGTCGATGGCGAAGTCGCCGGGCTTGTAGAGATACCCGTTGTAGAGGACGCCGCTCGTCACGTTGAAGCCGGTTTTAAGCGCGAAGTACAGGTCGTTCCCGTCCATGTAGAGGGCGAGGTATTCGACATCAAAGGACTGGCCGCCGTACCCCGGCCCCACGTACCCGTTGCTCCCGACCCAGTCTTCGGTTGAGTAATACCCCGCCCATTCGGCGGTTGAGAAGGACCCGTCTATTGTGACGGCGCCTGCGCTACCGCATACCCCTATGGCGAGTGCGAATGTAGCGAGCGCGGTCGCCTTTTTTATTGTCCTCATTGCAATTCTCCTCCAAACGGACGTCGGTTCCTATGTTTTAATTCTGCAATTGACATGCCACGCGCGTGCACTCCCCCGCATATATGGTATAAACCCTTGATTATATGGATATTTTTGCAGGATTGATAGCACCCATGCCCTCCACTCTGTGCAATAAAAACTGTAAAAAATTTGATTGCAGGCAAAGAGACATGCGTTATTAATTTAAGAAAATGGCCAGATTATCTTTAAAATCATGCAGTTACAATAAAAGGGGTAGTGTAAAAAAAGTGAACACTTGAATATCTTCCCAAACGCAAGAGCGGATTTTAAAAATATTAAGAAGATTTAAGATGTTAGGCGGCCTATCATAAGGCGCGCAAAAAAAAGCAAATTTTCACTTGACAAATCTGGTGAATCAGGACTAAAATCATCTAAATTATCCATTAAGGTGTTTTGACTATGCTTCAGCTCACAAGGGACGGGGAGTACGCCGTAAGGGCGGTACTCTACTTGGCCACGCACGAGGACAGGATATCTCTTATCAGTGAGATATCGGAGTCCCAGGACGTCCCCAAAAGTTACCTCTCGAAGATAATGCAGAGCCTGACGCGTGCGGGCCTCGTAAAATCGAGGCGAGGTGCGAAGGGAGGGTTTTTTCTCGCCAGGCCGGCGGGCTCCATAACGCTCAGGGAGACGATAGAGGCCGTAGAAGGGCCGATCCACCTGAACGTCTGCCTTATCAAGAAGGGAGAGTGCCCCAAGGACGACGCCTG
Organism: Deltaproteobacteria bacterium GWB2_55_19; assembly: GCA_001797465.1. GTDB lineage: Bacteria > Desulfobacterota > GWC2-55-46 > GWC2-55-46 > GWC2-55-46 > GWB2-55-19. Next base: position 95,466 of record MGPQ01000019.1, read on the forward strand.
TCCGGTCCATCCGGTATGGAGGGAGGCGCAAAAAAAGCTCTTTGAGGTGCTTGAGTCCAAGACCATGCTGGACCTCGCGAGAGACGCTGAAGTTATCCGTAAAAGAAACGCAAGGAAGCTCGAGCAGGCGGGCTGATTTTTTTTGGGATATATCGGGACTAAAAAGGCCTTTTTTAACCGAGAATCCTTTAGCCGCGCTTTAGGGCCTTTACCAGAGGCCTTTCCATATAGAAAAACGAAGCCATGAACGAAAGGAGGAGCAGTATGGAACAAGGCTTAACAGCGCTCTCAGGGGCGGCAAACGCCGTTTCGGCGGATCCGCCCCGATACAACGACGCGATAGTAAGGAAGTTCTGCGTGATGGCGGTGGTATGGGGGATAGTGGGCATGCTCGTCGGAGTTCTCGCCGCGGCCGAGCTCGCCTTCCCCTTCATGAACCTCGACATGCCGGAACTCTCATTCGGCAGGATCCGTCCACTTCACACCAACGCAGTAATATTCGCCTTCGGCGGGTGCGTCCTCTTCGCCGCGATGATGTATTCGGTGCAGAGGACCTCGCGCGTGAGGATATTCAGCGACACGCTCGCGGACATAACCTTCTGGGGCTGGCAACTCGTAATCGTGCTCGCCGCGCTCACGCTCCCGCTCGGCATCACTGCGGGCAAGGAGTACGCCGAGCTCGAGTGGCCGATAGACATACTCATCGCGATAGTCTGGGTGCTAAACGGCATAAACTTCTTCGCGACTATACGGAAGAGGAGAGAGAGCCACATCTACGTGGGCAACTGGTTCTACATGGCGATGATAATCACCATAACGGTCCTCCACGTCTTCAATTCGCTCGCGTACCCGGTAAGCCTCACAAAGTCATACTCCGTATATTCAGGCGTCCAGGACGCGATGGTCCAGTGGTGGTACGGCCACAACGCGGTCGGGTTCTTCCTGACGGCCGGCTTCCTCGGCATCATGTATTACTTTCTCCCCAAACAGGCGGGAAGGCCCATATACAGTTACAGGCTCTCCATCCTCCACTTCTGGACGCTCATATTCCTCTACATATGGGCGGGTCCGCACCACCTCCTGTACACGGCACTGCCCGACTGGACGCAGACGCTCGGCATGACCTTCAGCATCATGCTTATCGCGCCCTCATGGGGAGGCATGGTCAACGGGATAATGACGCTTAAGGGCGCCTGGGAAAAGCTCCGCACCGACCCGATACTCAAGTTCATGATAGTCGCCGTCTCGTTCTACGGCATGTCCACCTTCGAAGGCCCGATGCTCGCCATACGCTCGGTGAACGCCCTCTCCCACTACACCGACTGGGGCATAGGCCACGTCCACAGCGGAGCGCTCGGGTGGGTCGCGATGATATCGATAGGCGCCGTCTATTACATGCTCCCGAGGGTCTTTGGAAAGCCGGCTATGCACAGCGTGAAGCTCATAAACACGCACTTCTGGATGGCGACGATCGGGGTCGTCATCTACATAGTCGCCATGTGGATCTCCGGCATCACCCAGGGGCTCATGTGGAGGGCGGTCGGCACGGACGGCTCGCTCACATACACCTTCGCGGAGTCGGTCGCGGCGATGCACCCGTACTATGTGATGAGGCTCTTCGGCGGGCTCATCTACTTCGCCGGCATGCTCGTCATGGGATATAACGTGCTGAAGACTGTGCTCTCAGAAGATGCGGTCCCGGCGCTCACGAGCGAAGGGAGGGGCGCATGAGGCACGAGATCATCGAAAAAAACGGGTTCCTCATGGCGATACTCATCGCCGGGCTCATAAGTGTCGGCGGGCTCGTCGAGATAACGCCGCTCTTTTTCCTCAAATCTACGATCCCGCCGCTCGATGGTGTCCGCCCGTATACGGCGCTCGAGCTCGAAGGCAGGGACATCTACCTCCGGGAGGGCTGCTACAACTGCCACTCGCAGATGATAAGGCCCTTCAGGGCGGAGACCGAAAGATACGGCCCTTATTCGCTCCCGGCGGAATCCATGTACGACCACCCGTACCAGTGGGGCTCGAAGAGGACCGGCCCGGACCTCGCCCGCGTCGGGGGCAAGTACCCGGACTCATGGCACATACAGCACATGGAGGACCCGAGGTCGATAGTCCCCGAGTCCGTAATGCCCCGATACCCCTGGCTCGCCAAAAACGTGCTCGATAACGCGAATATTCAGACGAAGTTGAGGGCGATGGCCGCGCTCGGCGTCCCTTACACGGGCGCGGAGATCGACGCCGCGCCTGAGGCGGTCAAGGGCAGGACCGAGCTCGACGCGCTCATCGCCTATCTGCAGTCCCTCGGGACCGCGGTACAGAGGAGGTAAAGAGATGGAAGGGCTTACAGTCTTTTCAAAATCAGCGGTCCTCGTCTACTTCTTTCTCATATACTGCGGGGCCCTCTTCTGGGCCCTCAGGAGAAAGAACCGGGAGAGGCTCGAATCCCACAGGGATATACCTTTCCGCGAAGACCAATAAACCGGAGGCATTGAGATGCCAGAAAAGTTAGGACACTCGATAGACGGAATTGAAGAGTACGACAACCCCATACCCGCGTGGCTCATGTGGCTCCTGTACGTGTCGATAGCCATAGCAATAGCGTACCTCGTCCTTTACCCGGGCTTCTGGAAGGGGGCTATTGGCTGGAACCAGGCCGCGATGTACGAACTGGAGATAAAAGAGGCGTCCTTAAAGTACGCTTCAGCCGGAGGCACAGCCGACCTCTCGGCGATAATCAACGACCCAACGGCGATTGCGAGGGGGCAGGAGATATTCGCCCAGAACTGCATGCCGTGCCACGGCGCTGACGCGACCGGCGGCATAGGGCCGAACCTCACGGACAACACATGGCTCTACGGCGGAGCGCCCGAGGAAGTAGTCCAGACGATAACCAACGGCACCGCGAAAGGCATGCCTGTCTGGAAGTCACAGCTCGGGTCCAAGAAGATAGCGGACGTGGCCGCGTATGTCCTCTCCCTCGGCAAGGGCGGGTAGAAAGGCCGTAAATGGAAACCGAAGGGCGCACCAAGATATACATGAGGGAGGTGGCGGGGAGGTTTATGAGGGTCCGCACCGCGGTATCCTTCTCCCTCCTCGTTGTCTACTTCGCGCTCCCGTGGGTAAAATACGGGGGAAGGCAGGCGGTCCTCTTCGACATACCTGGGAGGAAGTTCCATGTCTTCAACTTCACCTTCTGGCCCGAGGAGCTCTACTACCTCGCCTTCGCTATCATCTTTCTCGTCATAGCCCTCTTCTTCTTTACGGCGGTAGCGGGGAGGCTCTGGTGCGGCTACGCCTGCCCGCAGACGGTATTCACCGACATATTCATGAGGATAGAGCGGCTTGTGGAGGGAGGGAGACGGACGAGGATCGCCCTTGACGAGGCTGGCTTGTCCTGGTCCAAGGCCGCGCGGAAAATCGCCAAGCACGCGCTCTGGCTCGCCTTCTCCTTTGCGACGGCCTTCGCGTTCGTCTCGTACTTCATCCCCCCGATGGAATTGCTTTCAAGGATGACCTCAGGGGCTCTCACGTCCGCGAACGCCTTCTGGCTCGGCCTCTTCACGCTCGCCACATACGGGGACTGCGCCTTTTTAAGGGAGCTCATGTGCCTTGTGCCGTGCCCGTACGGACGTTTTCAGTCGGCGCTATTCGACCAGGACACGCTGATTGTCGGGTACGACCAGAAAAGGGGCGAGCCGAGGGCGCACGGCAAGGATAGAAAAGACGGGGGCGGAGACTGCGTCGACTGCACGCTCTGCGTCCAGGTCTGCCCGACCGGCATAGACATAAGGAACGGGCTCCAGTACGAGTGCATCGCCTGCGCCCAGTGCATAGACGCGTGCGACGCGGTCATGAGAAAGATGGGGCTTAAGGAAGGGCTCATCAGGTACGGGTCGCTACGCACCATCTCCGGCGGTACAACGAAGGTCTTAAGGCCGAGGCTCGTACTCTACGGCGCCTGCCTCACAGCATTATTTTCGCTTCTGACCTGGAAACTCGCCACAAGGACGCCCCTTGAGATAGAGGTGCTCCGCGACAGGGCGTCCCTCTACCAGAGGGGGCCCGACGGGAGGATATCCAACCTCTACACCATAAAGGCGATGAACATGGACTCAAAAGAGCATATCTATCGCATAAAGACCGAAGGCATTGACGCGTCCATCGTCGTCGGGAGGAACCCGGTGACGGTAAAGAGCGGAGAGGTCTACCAGACGGCGCTCGCGCTCGTAGTGGACAGGGCCGAGGGGGAGCGCGTAAAGAGGTTCGATTTTGTCCTCGAGGACGCCGCAGACCCCGGGGTCAGGGCCGCGAGGCGCTCGACGTTCCTAATCCCTGAAGCGGGTGCGGGGAAGCTCTTAAATGCGGAAGGGGGGGTGAAATGAAAAATCGTTCGAGGTGGCCGCTGGCCATAGGCGTATCGCTCTCAGTCGTCTTTGCCGTGAATATGGCGTTTCTCGCGCTCGCGGTATGGAGCGACGACGGCCTTGTTGACGATAACTATTATGAAAAGGGTCTCAAATACGGAGAGAGGCTTAAGGATGCGCGAGAGCTCGGTTGGGGCCTCAGTCTCTTTGCGCAAGACAACGGCGCCGGGATGAAAGAGGTAGAGGTGAGCCTCCTTGACAGGGACGGGCGCGCGCTCAACGGGGCGAAGGTCACTCTCCTTGCCATGAGGCCGGCTAAAGGCGGGTTTGACGTTGTCCTTGAGCTCAATAATGACGCCGGCCTTTACAAGGGGCGCTTTGGGCTCCCACTCGACGGCTGGTGGGACTTCAAGGTCACGGCTACGATTGACAACAGGTCCGTTGAAAAGACATTCAGGCTAAAGGCCTGAATAAGGGGTTTTCTTGCAGACGACGGCGATTGCAAAAGATGACGCGCTTTTCACGGACTGCCGCGAAGGGCGCTGTTTCCACTGCGGAGAGGCCCTCCCCTCGGAGCCGTTGACGCACTCCATAAAGGGCGCGCTACTGGAGTTCTGCTGTCAGGGGTGCCTCTCAGTATGCAGATATATATATGAAGCCGGGCTCGACATCTACTATGAAAAAAGGGAGAGTGAGAGGCCCGGCAGGCCCGTCGTTTTAGAGAATGAGCCTTTCGTCGACGAGACGCACATATCGGCCTCCGGGGAGATGAGCGAGGCCTCGCTCATAGTCGATGGCGTGCACTGCTCGGCCTGCATCTGGCTCATCGAAAAGGTCGCCTCCAATATAAAGGGTGTTTCCGGCGCCCGGCTGAATTTTTCGACCCACAGGCTGAAGGTCAGGTGGGACGGGGAAAAAACGTCGTTGAAAGATATAATCTCGCGCATAGGCGCCGTTGGTTACAGGGCGACGCCTTACGACCCGACGATCGAGGCCCCGCTTGAAAAGAGGCGCGACGACGCGGTCATAAGGCTCTCGGTCGCTGGGTTCGGGACCGTCGCAACGATGTTCCTCGCAGAGGGGCTCTACGGCGGTTTTCTCTGGGGAATGGACGAGGTGTCGAGGTTTTTTCTTGAGGTATTAAGCCTCCTTGTGGCCGTACCGGTGGTATTCTACGCAGGCTTTCCTTTTTTAAGGGGGGCTTTTTACGGGATAAGGGCGAGGGCCCTTACAATGGACCTCCCCATAGCCCTCGGCATACTCATAACCTTCGGGTACAGCCTCGCCTCTGTCTTGGGCGTCGCCGGGGGTGCCGGGGGCGGGAGCGGCGTATACTTTGACTCTGCCGCGATGTTCATATTCCTAATACTCATAGGCAGGCTCCTTGAGGCAGAGGCGAGGAAGAGGGCGGGGTGGACGGCGTTAGGCCTATCCGCACGCGAGACGATGAGCGCAACACTCTACACGAACGGGGTAAGGAGATTGGCTTCAGTTAGGTCGCTTGTCCCCGGCGACATGGTGGAAGTAAAGCCCGGGGAGAGGATCCCTGTCGACGGGTCCGTCTTCGAGGGCGCTTCAAAGGTGGATGAATCGATGCTTACGGGAGAGTCCATTGCCGTTGACAAGCCCTCGGGCGCAAAGGTCTGGAGCGGCACCATGAACCTCGACGGCAGGCTCCTCGTAAAGGTCGTTGCGGCCGGGGACTTTACGCGCCTCTCAGGCATAAGGAGGCTCGTAGAGGACGCGCTCCTCAAGAAAACAGCGATACAGCTCATGGCGGACAGGGCCGCGGGGTACTTCATACCTATGGTCCTCGCGATAGCCTCCCTTACGTTCATCTACTGGTCTCTGTATGCCGGATCAGAGGTGGCCGCCGTATATGCGGTTTCCGTCCTTATCATAACGTGCCCGTGCGCGCTCGCGCTCGCCACCCCGGCCGCTATCCTCGCTGGGACAACGAGGGCGGCCAGAGAAGGGATACTCGTTAAGGGGAGCGAGGTCCTGGAAAAGGCATGCAAGGCGACGCACGTCGTATTCGACAAGACCGGGACCTTGACCGAGGGAAGGATGTCGGTGACGGAGATAGACCCGTCAAATGGGGTCGATGAGGCGGAGCTCCTGGCAATCGTTGCTTCCCTTGAGCAGTACTCGGAGCACCCCATAGGAAAGGCGATACACACTGAAGCGCTCAAGCGTTCCGCCCGCATATCGCAATCGTCCTTCAAGGCCTATCCGGGAAAGGGCGTTGAAGGCGAACTCCGCGCCGCAATGGACGGGGACAAAGTACCGGCGAGGAAGGACGGCGCGAGGGCCTGGGTAGGGAGCGCGACGTTCATAACTGAAAAAGGCTTTTTGATCCCCTCGCGCATATTCGAGCATGCCGCCGGGCTCTCCGCCAGCGGAAGGACCGTTGTCTTTGCGGCAATGTCGGGTTACGAAGAGGCGCTCGGCCTCATAGCGGTATCCGACCCCGTGAGGAAAGAGTCTCCCGAGCTCGTCGTGAGGCTTAAAAAAATGGGGCTCAAGGTAAGCCTGCTTTCAGGCGACGTCCCGGCTACCGCCTATTCCGTCGGCAAGGCCGTAGGCATAGACATCGTGGCCGGAGGGGTGCTCCCCGAGGCTAAGGAGGCGTACATACGGGGCCTTAAGGGGCGCGGGGAAAAGGTGATAATGGTCGGAGACGGGGTCAACGACGGCCCGGCGCTCGCGGCCTCGGACGTGGGCATAGCGATGGGGTCCGGCACCGACCTCGCAATAGGCTCAGCCGACATAGTCCTCCTTGACAACAGGACGGCGAACGTCGCCCGCGCCATAGAGCTCTCAAGGTCCACCATGAGGGCGATAAAAGAGAACCTCGCGATATCGGTCGCATATAACCTCATAGTCACGCCGCTTGCGGCGCTCGGGCTCGTCTTCCCGCTCCTTGCGGCGGTGGCCATGCCAATAAGCTCGCTCGTCGTCATCGGGAATTCGATAAGGAGAAGATGATATGGAGATGCTCTACATTATGATACCGGCGGTCATATTTTTAGGCGTTGTCGCCCTCATATTCCTCATCTGGTCGGTAAAGTCCGGCCAGTTCGAGGATTTAGAGGGGCCTGGGCACAGGATATTCTTCGACGACGAGGAGAAGTAGTCTTATGGGAGACTATCTTCTCCTGTTCACGGCAGGGGTGCTCGGCGCGCTCCACTGTGTCGCCATGTGCGGGGCGCTCGCCGCGGCCTGTGGCATGAAGCTCGGCGGAGGCCTCAAATTCTCGCTCGTTTATAACTCCGGGAGGCTCTTGTCCTATGCCGCGCTCGGCGCGCTTGCCGGGTTCGTCGGAAAGGCGCTTTCCGGCACAGGCGTCTTCGGAGGCCTCCAGTCGGCTGTCCCCGTCGTTGCCGGGGTCGTGATGGTCGCCATAGGCCTCGACATGCTCGGCCTCATGCCCGGATTCGTAAAGAGGCGGCTGTCGTCCGTCTTTCCGTCGGGTTTACTCAGCCGCGCGCTTATGCGCGTCAACAAGGGGCCCGCCGTTTCCTCCGGGGGACGGACGGCGCTGCTTGTAGGCATGCTTAACGGGCTCGTGCCCTGCGGCCTCTTATATGCCGCTGGGCTCAAGGCCGCCTCCACGGGAAGCCCGATAGAGGGCGCGCTCGTGACACTCTCGCTCGGCGCGGGCACATTCGTGCCGATGCTCTTCGCCGGGTCCATTACGGGCTTGAGGCTCAAAGCGCTCCCCATTACGGCGATATCGTCGGTTATAATAATTGCGCTCGGCATAAAAGCCATCCTCCACTTCCATGTTTCAACGGACCTCCTCGCCATACTATATCCGTTATGCGCCGTCTGACGCGGGCAAGGCGCGCCCTCCCATATACCCCACAACAGGCGGATACAGGCAAAAACCCGCGGCCTTCCTTGACAATTTCAGGTTTTAAGGATACCCTTTTCCGTGGCTCAGGCCTAAGCCGAAGGGCGCGCCTCCTTTGAGCCCCAGCGATTAGACGCCCCCATATCCCCAATGCGGAATACCGACATCCTCTCTAAGCTAAAATACAACCGGCTGATCCCGGTCCTCGTCGGCATAGCCACGGTGCTTGGCACGCTCGTCATCTGGCAACTCCTTTCAGCCCGGGAGCATGAAGAGATAGAGCAGATGGTCAGTCTCAAAGCCGCCTCGGTCAAGGACGACATCAAGGACAACGTGGAGTTCAGGATCAACGCGCTCGTAAGGATGGCCCGGAGGCTTGAGCTACAGGCGCGGCCCGAAAGGCGGGAGTGGGAGGCGGACGCGGGCCTTTACTACGAGCACGACAGGAGCTACCGGGCGATAGCCTGGATAGACCCGTCGTTCGTTGCCCGCTGGACGGTCCCGGCCGGCGCGGACCTTAAGGAGCTTAACCAGCTCCTTAGGCCTGAAAACCCGGCCATCGGGACGCTTGAGGAGGCGAGGGACTCAAAGAGGGTCGTCTTGAGCGGGGTATTGAGGCTGTCCGACGGGAAGGCCGGTTTCATCGCCGCGGTCCCGCTCTCCGGACGGGTCAACGGCTTCATAGCCGCGACCTTCGAGAGCCAGGGCTTTTTCCACAACCTCCTCGCTTCCCAGCGGGAGACCAACGATTATGCTATCGAGGTCTATAACGAAGGCAGGCTTGCGTACTCGAGCGACCCGGAGGCGGGTTCATTCAGGCCCCACGCACATGACACAACAATTGAGTTTTACGGTTCCAGCTGGTCCATAAAGGCGTGGCCCAGGGCGGAGTATTTAAGAAGGGTTGATTCGAGCATCCCGGAGGCCATACTCGTAACAGGTTTCCTCACCTCGGTCCTCCTCTCGGGCGCCATATACTCTGCCCAGAGAGCTCTCAAGAACGGGCGCGACCTTGCCTCCGCGAACCTCAAGCTCAAGGGCGAGATATCCGAGAGGGTATTTGCCGAGGGTAAAAGCGCGCGCCTGACCAGGCTTTATTCCGTACTCTCCATGGTCAATGAGGCGATAGTGCGCCTGCGCGACCCGCAGGAGCTCTATGAAAGGGTCTGCCGCATAGCGGTTGAGGAAGGGGGCTTCGTTATGGCATGGGTGGGGACCCTTGAAGCCGGCGGGACCTCGATTGCGCCGAAGGCACACTTTGGCAGGGAGGAGGGCTACCTTGCGGGTGCGCGGATAAGCGTCTTGGAGAGTTCGCAAAGGGGCAGGGGGCCGACGGGGAGCGCCATACGCGAGGGCAGGCACTTCATATGCGGCGATTTAGCGTCCGACGAGCGGATGTCCCCGTGGCGTGATGACGCACTTGCCCGCGGATACCGTTCCTCGGCGGCGTTCCCCCTCATAGTGAGAGGCAGGGTGGCCGGTGCGCTTACCTTATATGCGGCAGAGCCATGCTTCTTCGATTCGGAACAGGTACAGCTCCTTACGGCGCTTTCCGCGGACATCTCCCTGGCGATGGAATCCATAGTAGCCGATATTCAGAGGAGGAAGGCCGAAGATGATCTCATCAGGCACCGCGAACGCCTCGAAGATGTCGTCGAGGAGAGGACCAGGGAACTGCAGGACCTGAACGAGAAGCTCTCATTCGAGGTGACGGTAAGGAGGGGCGCCGAGGAGGCGATATCGCAGATGAACACGCTCCTGGAGAAAAGGGCCGTCGAGCTCGAGGCCGTGAACAAGGAGCTTGAGGCGTTTACGTACTCGGCCTCTCACGACCTCCAGGAGCCGCTCCGGGTCGTCTCCGGATATGTCCAGTTGCTTCAGAAGAGATACAAGGGGAAGCTCGACAAGGACGCCGAAGAGTTCATCTCCTTTGCCGTCGACGGCGTCAGGCGCATGCAGAGGCTCATAAGCGACCTCCTTTCATACTCGAGGATAGGGAAGATAAAAGAGTTCGGCATCGTGGACTGCGAGGACGTCCTTAAGGGCACGCTCTCGGACCTTAAGACCCTTATCGACGAGACGGGCGCAACGGTGGCGCACTCCCCGCTCCCGGTCCTCGCGGCGGACTGCTCGCAGATGGCGCACCTCTTCATGAACCTCATAGGGAACTCGATAAAATACAGGTCCAGGGAGACTCCGCTTATAAGGATATCGGCCGAGAGGAAGGGGGGCGAGTGGCTCTTCGCCTTCAGGGACAACGGCATAGGCATAGACCCGAAATACTTCGAGCGTATATTCGAGATATTCCAGAGGCTCCACGGCAAAGGCGCGCACTCCGGGAGCGGCATAGGCCTGTCCATCTGCAAGAAGGTCGTAGAGAACCACGGCGGCAGGATTTGGGTCGAGTCCCAGCCTCACGAGGGCGCGACGTTCTATTTCACCATACCAATGAAAGAGGAAGACCATGAAGGAGAGTAGCCAGCCGATAGAGATACTGATGGTAGAGGACAACCCGTCCGACGTCCGCCTTACCATAGAGGCGTTCAAGGACGCGAAGGTCCTGAACAACATGAGTGTGGCGACGGACGGAGAGGACGCGCTTAAGTTCCTTAAGCGCGAGGGGCCTTACAAAGACGCGCCGAGGCCGGACCTGATACTCCTCGACCTTAACCTCCCCAAGATGAACGGCAAGGAGGTGCTCGGGGAGATAAAGAGTGACCCGGACCTTAAAAGGATACCTGTCGTGGTCCTTACCACTTCCGACAACGAGCAGGACGTCAGAGGGGCCTACGACCTCCACGTGAACGCCTATGTGAGGAAACCCGTGGACCTCGACCAGTTCATAAAGATCGTCGAAGCTGTTGAAGGGTTCTGGCTTTCCGTAGTAAAATTCCCCCCGAAGTGAGTAATGGCCCCGGAGACCCCGGACAGGTAAATGAAAGGACCCGATGGAAGGCGAAGCTCTTGACATCCTGCTCGTAGACGACAACCCGGCGGACGCGCGCCTCATAAAAGAGATGCTCGTCGACGCCGAGGGGGCGTTCTCGGTCAGGTGCGCGGGGAGGCTTGACGAGGCGCTCGACGCCGTGGCGTCCTCCCGGTTCGGCATCATCCTCCTGGACCTCATGCTCCCGGATAGCCGTGGCTTCGACACGTTTTCCGCCATGCACGGAATGGCGGGCTCGGTGCCGATAGTGGTGCTGACGGGGCTCTCGGACGAGAACCTCGCGGCAAGGGCCGTTCGCGCCGGCGCCCAGGACTACCTCGTAAAGGGGCAGGTGGATACCGCCATGCTTGTGCGCGCCATGCGCTTCGCCATAGAGAGGAAGCGACAGACCTCGGCGAGGCAGGGCGGACGCCCTCGGGAAAAAGAGCGCGGCAGGCTTAAGATGATCGGGTCCGGCCCGGCCTTCAGGGAGATCGAGGACCTCGTCCATACGGTCGCGAAGACCTCTAACACCTCGGTCCTCATAAAGGGCGAGACCGGCACGGGTAAGGGGGTAGTCGCCAACGCCATCCATTCGGTATCGAGCAGGGCTAACGAGCCGTTTATCGAGATCAACTGCGGCGCCATACCGGATACGCTCCTCGAGACCGAGATGTTCGGTTACGAGAAGGGCGCCTTCACCGACGCGAAGACGGCTAAGAAGGGCCTTTTTGAGCTCGCCGAGGGCGGGACGGTCTTCCTGGACGAGATAGGCGACATGGACATGAAGCTCCAGCCGAAACTCCTCCAGTTCCTGGAATCGCGCGCGTTCAGGAAGGTCGGCGGCACCCGGGACATCAGGGTGAACCTCCGCGTAATAGCCGCGACGAACAAGGACCTCGAATCTATGGTCAGGGAGAAGAGGTTCAGGGAGGACCTCTTTTACAGGCTGAAGGTTATGGTAATAACCCTGCCGCCGCTACGCGAGAGGAAGGAAGACATAATATCACTCGCCGAGCACTTCATTGTGATGTATTCGGAAGCCGGCGGAGTTGCAAAAAAGCTCTCTCCGGAGTGCCGGGAGATATTACTCTCGTACGCATGGCCGGGCAATATCCGGGAGTTGAAGAACGTCATTGAGCACGCGACCATCGTCGCCGGTGGCGACGAGATAAAAAAAGAGGACCTGCCGGGAGAGCTTATCAGTGTAAGCGCCTCCCGCGTAGCTGAAGCGCCATTCGCGTCGAGCTTAAGCCTCGAAGAGGTGGAAAAGGCGCATATACTGCATGTCCTCAAATCAGTCGGCAACAACAAGACCGCGGCCTCAAACATCCTCGGCATATCGCGCCTTACCCTTCGGAAAAAGCTCACAGACTACGGGTTGTAGCAACACCCCTCCCGGAAACCCCATACCGCCGCTTTTCATTCCATCAAACAGAGTGATAACTTTCTTACCATCCTTGCCTGGTAAGTTTCTTACCAGCTGGCGGTGTTTTATTGCCCCTTCTTATTGTAACTCATTGAAAATTAGCGACAATTAGTTTGGCACGCGAGTTGCTATTATTATAAGAGTGCATCCGATGTCGCATATTTAGAGCAGGGAGGTCGTCAGTTGGGCATTTCGGATGTGAGGGCGAAGCGGACCTCCGGCGCGATAGCCGGGGGTTTTAAAGGACATAGGGGACGAAGTGGTCCGGTATAAGTACGCAGACTGGGTGCGGATATAAGGCCGCGTTAACCATTTTTAAAACTGGAGGGGACTTAAAATGCTTGGACGGACAAATGTGACACCGGCAAAGAAGGCATCCACGCGCACATGGCCTCTTCCCTACATCTCATCTAAGAGGACGGCGAAGGGCCGTAATAGGGTTTATGTAGCGCCCGGAAACGAGGCCGAGGCGAGGGAGGCCCGGATCATGAAGGCCGAGGCCGCACCCGAGACGAGGAGGCGCATAGAGCACGAGGGTGTCAGGGACTCGATAAACTATTACTTCAGCGAGATGAAGGCGTACAGGCTCCTCGATCACAAGGAAGAGAAGAAGCTCGCCGCGAAGATCGCCAGGGGCGACATGGAGGCGAGGAAGAGGATGATAGAGTCCAACCTCCGCCTCGTCGTGAACATCGCGAGACGCTACCTCAACAAGGGCTTCGCCCTCGAGGACCTGATAGAGGAGGGGAACATCGGGCTCATCAAGGCCGTCGAGCGCTTCAGGGCGACAAAGGGTTGCAGGTTTTCGACCTACGCCACGTTCTGGATAAGGCAGACGATAGAGCGGGCGCTCAGCAACCACGGAAACGTCGTCCGCCTTCCGATCCACATAACCACCGACCTCGCCAAGGTGAGCAGGGCCTCCAAGGACCTCATGATGGAGTTCCACAGGGAGCCGACATCGGCGGAGATATCCGAGAGGACCGGCCTTTCCGGCAGATACGTCAAAAAGCTCGATATAGTCGGCAAAAGGAGCTTCTCGCTGGAATCGTCGCTCCCGGACAGCGAGGAGATGTCGTTGCTCGACAAGATTGAAGACGACAAGGTCCCGGGGCCGCTCGAGACCGTCGAGTACCTGGACAGGGCCGGACGGGTAAACGGGCTTCTCGGAATGCTCGAGGAGAGCGAGAGGAAGATAGTCGAGCTCAGGTTCGGTTTCGCCGGAGGGGTCCCGCAGACCCTTGAGGAAATAGGCTCCGCCTTCGGCGTCACGAGGGAGAGGGTAAGGCAGATAGAATCAAAGGCGCTCGGGAAACTCCGTGAGGCCGTGAAGGGCTCGGATATCGCTTCCTTAGAGGCGATCTGACGGGAAGCAGCGGCCGCCGGGTCCCGTGATGGGGCGGAACCCAAAGGCGATGGCGCCGGCGGTCTTGAGTTTTCCGGATTTTAATGGCCTGCGGGCTTATGGATGAAAGGAGGCCTCAGTGCTTGTAGCAACCGGGATGCACGCGGAAAGCAACACGCGGGAGAGGTTTGCTGAAATAATAATGAAGGCGGCCCCGAAGATTCAGGGGTTAAGCGGACGGTATTCGCTCGTCGTCTACGCGATAGACAACGTTAAATTCATCGAGGGCTCATTCGGCCCGGAGGCCGCTACAAGGGTCCTCGGCGAGATAAGCTCCATCATCAGGCATCGGATAAGGGATATAGACTCGCTCATAAGCTCTGAGGGCGCGGAATTCGTAATGCTCGCGCAGGGGGCCGACGCGGGAAGCGCGCGTCTCCTCGCCGAGAGGATAAGAAAAGAAATAGAGTCGCACAGCTTCGAGCCCATCATAAGGGTAAATTTAAGTTTCTGCGTGGCTTCGTTCATGCCGGAAGGCGGGTTTTCCGCGCCATTAAGCGGCGGCAATTTCAACGGGTCGTTCGCTTAAGAAAGGCTGGGTTCGATTATACACGGGCCTTCAATACAGGCCCTTGAAGATTTTACGATCACCACATCAAATCCCTCTCATAAAATCCGCCTTTAAGGCAGAGGGGCCCTTCGGGCTCCTCTGCGCCCCCCTACCTTCACACGGCCTCGAAGATCGCCTTGAAGGCAACGTCTTTTCATCGGTCATTATCCCTGCGGCCGCTCCGCCTTTTTGTCTGCTTTGCCTGCCTGCATTAAAACAAGGACAATGCTGTCTCTGCCGAGAATAATATTTTGTTTTTATGGAGTTTTATTTGGTCAAGGGATTAGGGTGTAGATTTGGTTTACATTATGGTATTACTTTCTGTACTCAAAGTATCCATCTTCCGGAGGTCTTCGTTCCATGTCCTGGGTCTACGAGCTCTACTATATTTCCTTGTTCGCTACGGTCTTTACTTCTATTGGCATGGCTGGCCTCATCTGGTTCAGGGGGGAAAAGAAGGCCGGGGCCGTGCCGCTCACGCTATTTTCCATCGCCGTCGCCTTCTGGGTCGCGGGGCAGATACTTGTAACCACGGGGGACGCGCTTGAGAGGGAGGCAGGGAGGTTCCTCGTCAACCTCTCGCCGCTCGCAGGCGCGTTCTTCGTCCACTTCGCGCTTTCCTTCACCGGATGGGGAAGGAGAGAATTCATCTACGCGAATTATGCGGCGGCCTTAGGTGCCGCCATCTTCGGCGCGCTCTACCCGGCTGGCGAGCTCATGCCGTGGCTGTCTTTCCCGCGCTTTTACTGGTTCGACGAGTCGGCAATCTGGGTCGGGGGCATTGCCCTCGCTTACGGCCTCTTCGGCCATTTTTGGCTCATTCGCGCGGGGTTAAAAAGCGAGGAGAGAAGGAGGAGGCAGATAAAGGCCGCGGTCTTATCGGCGGCATGGGGGTCCATTTCCGCCTCAGGTTTCGTATTCGGCTCCGTCGGAATAGAGATCTTCCCCTACCCCGTCCTCTTTCTCCCGGTATATCCGGTCCTCCTCGTCTACGGGGTTTTGAGGTACGAGTTCATGGACGTGAACCTCTGGGCGAGAAAGTCGCTCGCGTGGCTCATCGTATTTACGCTCTCTATTTTGGCGGTGAGCCTCTCAGTAGCGGGGCTCGCGTCCTTAGGCCTTAAGGGCTTCATCACCCTGCCACTCTGGCAGATCTGGGCCTTTACGCTCGCGGTCGCGTTCTTAACGCTTGCGATAGAGGGGAGGGCGCTCGCGGCCGCGACCCGGCTCATATACCCTGGGTCAAGGATAAACGCGCGCCTGTTGAAGGAATGGCGGGACGTACTCGATGGGGCCGACGCATGGCGGGACTTGTCCACCAGGGCGACGAACATCATATGCGGACACCTCGGGTTCACCGTAGAGGTGAAGGCCTCGCCGGAGACTCCGGAGTTGCATTCGAACAAGCCGGGGATAATCGCCGAGTGCGGCAGGGGCGCCTGGAGCTTCAAGCTCTCGGGGTTCGAGGACGCCGCCCCCGGGATAGTCCGCACTGCCGAGGCCTTCGGCGCGCTTGTCGCGGGGAGCGCCAGGAGGCTCGAGGACGCGCTGAAGATCGCCCTCAGCGAAAAAGAGACGCTTAATGCTAAACACCTCGCGGACCTGGGGAGGATATCCGCGACCGTCGCGCACGAGCTCCGAGCCCCGCTTAACAACATCGGCATGGCATCCGTTGGGTGCGACCCTGAAATTAAAAAGGAGATAGCCCAGCAGATAAACAGGGCGCAGAGGGTAATCGGCGACCTGCTTACATATTCCGGGGAGTTCAGGATTGAGAAGAGGGCGCTTGTTTTGAAGGACGAGGTCGACTACATCGCATCCCAGTACGCCAAAGTACATAACGCGAAGATAACCGTCGACATCGCGCCGGAGATAATCGTCCCCGGCGACACGCACCGCGTGCACCAGGTATTTTATAGCCTCATCGACAACGCGCAGGCCGCTCTGAGGGACAAGGAGAACGGCGCGATACTCGTCCACGCCGCCAGGGGGGCCAACGAGGTCAGGGTAAAGGTCTATGACAACGGCCCCGGCGTGCCGGAGAAGATAAAGGACGACATATTCAGGCCGTTTGTATCCGGGAGAGGCGGGAGCGGAGTCGGCCTCGCCATAGTCAAGAGGATCATGGAGGCGCACGGCGGGCGCATCGAGCTCATAAAGAAGAACAACTGGTCCTGCTGTTTCGAGCTCTTCTTTCCGATAGAGGGGTGATGAAAAAAGGCGAAATACTCATAATCGACGATGATTCGGCGTTCCTCCGGACCTCCTGCGCGGAACGCCCGATGAGGCCGGGGCAACCACTCAGAGACGGCGCGGAGGCTCGGGGTCTCAAGGGCCGTGTTGCTTAAGAAGATGAAGCGGCTCGATATATAGTCGGTTCAGGCCTTGCCTGTCGAGGTGCGGCCTTCAGTCTGCGTTTCATAATCCGAAAAAGGCGTCCCCTCCCCCGAACCCCCTTTCCCCTAAACAGGCCCATGGAGCCTGTTTAGCCTTTTCTCCGTCTAAAATGGCAGTTTAAAATCTTTGGGGGTTGATTTCATGCGTGTTGTATGAAAATATGAAGGCCGTGGATTTATCGTCCGGCCGCAGGCATTGTTGCAATCGAGGATTACACGGAGGGCAAAATGGGCTCCGAAAAGACGATACTCATAGTCGAGGACAGCATCACCCAGGCGCTCCTCCTCCAGCAGTCCCTTGAAGACAGGGGATACATCGTCCATCACGCGCGGAACGGCGAAGAGGGGCTCTCACTCGCAGGAAAGATAAGGCCGGACCTCATTATAAGCGACATCATCATGCCGGTCATGGACGGTTACAGGATGTGCGAGGGAATAAAGCGCTCACCTGAGCTCAAGTCCATACCAGTGATACTCCTTACGCGCATGAGCGGCCCGGAGGACGTCTTAAGGGGCCTCGAGGTCGGCGCCGACGATTATGTAACCAAGCCGTTCAGCGAGAATTATTTGTCTCTCAAGATAAAAGACGTGCTTGAGAGCCCGTTCAAGTTCAGGAACTGTCCGGATGAGAAGCGCATAGAGGCCTCGTACAGGTCCAAGATTTTTAATATTGGCGCCGGAAGGGCGCATACACTTAACTTCCTTGTCTCCACCTACGAGAGCGTTATCTGGCAGAACGCCGAGCTCTCTCACGCGCAACTTGAGCTTAAAACCTTGAATGAGCGCTTAGAGGAGATCGTCAAGGAGAGGACCTCGGAGCTTAAGCGGATAAACGAGGAGCTTACTATCGAGATAGACGAGCACATGTACGCGCGGGAGCGTCTCCGAAAGCTCACTTCAGACCTCGAAAAATCCAACAAGGAGCTCGAGCAGTTCGCCTACACGGCCTCGCACGACCTCCAGGAGCCCTTAAGGGCCATCACCGGGTACATGGGGCTCTTGAAGAGGCGTTATGTCGGCAAGCTCGACGAGAAGGCCGACGAGTTCATTAAATTTGCCTCGGATTCGGCGGATAAGATGCAGAAGATGGTAAGCGGTCTGCTGACGTTCTCCCGCATAGACACCTTCGGCAAGGCCTTCGAGCCCGTGGACGCCGGGGCGATCGTCAGGGATTGCGTAGAGGATCTCAAGGCCTCGATAGACGAGAGCGGCGCTACGGTATCCGTAGGCGCGCTACCTGTCGTCGAGGCGGACGCTTCCCAGCTCGGCCATGTCTTCCAGAACCTCATCTCGAACGCGATAAAGTTCCGCGCAGACACTCCGCCGCGAGTCGATATCTCGGCCTTCGAGTCCCTTGCCGAGTGGGTCTTTACCGTCGCGGACAACGGGGTAGGCTTTGATATGAAGCACTCGGACAGGCTCTTTAATATCTTCCAGCGCCTCCACGGAGTGGAGTACCCCGGCACCGGATTGGGGCTTGCCGCCTGTAAGAGGATAGTTGAGCGCCACAACGGCAGGATATGGGTCGAGTCCGAAAAGGGAAAGGGCACGACCTTCCGCTTCTCCATCCCGAAGGCGAGGGCAGGGAAGGGCATGAACCCGGCGTAGGTTCCGTACACTAACGGCAAAAGAGGGTATTTGCTCTAAGGACGGAAGACTTTGCAGGACCCTCTTTTTAAAGAGGGGTAGGGGGTTTGATTCCCCTCCTTACCAAGGAGGGGAAAGGGGAGGTCGTCTTTACTATCAAACCACCCCTCCCAACCTCCCCTTGTTAAGGGGAGGAGTTAAATTACAAAATCCCTTGTTGCCTTGGGGGTCCCCTTTTAGAAAAGGGGACAATCTTCGCTGGTTTTTCAGAGCCTCAAAGCTCCACCGTATCCCCGTCCTTCGGCCTCTCCGTCGCAAACCCGTATTTCTCCCTTATGAGCCCGCCGAGGGCGGCCGCCGAGGTATCCTCGCCGTGGACTATGAAGACCTTCGGCGAATCGTTGAAGGCGGAGAGCCACCCGAGTAGCCCTTCCCTGTCCGCGTGCGCTGAAAAGCCGTTTATCGTGTATATAGTCGAGCGGACCAGTACCTCCTCGCCGAGGATGCTGACGGATTTGGCCCCGTCGACTATCTTCCTGCCGAGAGTCCCTTCGGCCTGGTAGCCGACGAAAATCACACTGCACTCAGAGCGCCAGAGGTTGTGCTTCAAGTGGTGCCTCATCCTGCCGCCTTCGCACATTCCGCTACCGGCGATGATGATGTTCCCGGACCTTAACCTGTTGAGCTTCATCGAGTCCTCTACGGACCGGACGAAGTGGAGGCGTACCGAGGACTCGTTCTGTTTGGTCGTGAAGAACCTCCGTGCTTCTTCGTCGAAACACTCCGGGTGCGCGAGATAGACCTTTGTCACCTCCTCGGCGAGCGGGCTGTCGAGGTAGACGTCAATTCTATATAGACGGCCGTCCCTCACAAGGCTGTTCAGTATATAGAGGAGGTCCTGGGTCCTGCCGACCGCGAACGACGGGATGTAGACGTTGCCGCCCTGTTTGAAGGTCGCCTTTATCGCCGCGACGAGCTCGTTTATCGATTCCTTCAGGGGTTTGTGAGAGCGGTTCCCGTAGGTGGACTCCATTACCACATAGTCAGCCTTCTCCGGCGAGAGCGGGTCCCTGATGATCGGGTTGTCTTTTTTTCCGATATCTCCCGAAAATACTATGACCTTTTCGCGTTCGCTGTCCTGAAACCATATCTCCAGCGTGGCTGACCCGAGTATATGCCCGGCGTCGAGAAACCTGTACTTGACCCCGTGGCCGAGGTGAAAGACCTTGTCATAGGGTTTTACGTCAAAGAGCGGGAGGACGCTCTCGACGTCCATCGTGGTATAGAGAGGTTGAGCCGGGGGTTTTCCCAGCCGCAGGCCTTTTTTTGTCGACCATTCGGCGTCGCTCTCCTGTATAGCCGCTGAATCATAGAGCATAGGCTCCAGGAGGTCGCGCGTAGCGTGGGTCGCTATGACGCGCCCCTTGAAGCCGTCCTTGGCCGCCTTGGGAAGGAGCCCGGAGTGGTCTATGTGGGCGTGGGTCACGAAAATATAATCCAATTCAGCGGGGTTGAAGGGGAATACCGCCCTGTTGAGGTCGTTAGAGCCGCTCCCCTGGTGCATCCCGCACTCGACGAGTATCTTGAATTTGTTTACCTCGATGTAGTAGCAGGAGCCCGTGACCGTCGACGCCCCGCCCGCGAATGTAAGCCTCAAAAGAGACCTCCTTGTGTATCCCTTGGCCGCAAGTTTAACATACTTGCGGCCCTTTGAACCACCTAAAACCCGTTTGCGCGCATGAAAAGGAGGACGGGGGGTTGACGGTTTCCCGAAAAGGTGTCCTAATTGTATAAGGTCGCGGCGCAGTAGCGCCCGGAGTTCAAGGACAGAGGCCCACAAAACAGGAGCCCTTTGCATAAGACCTGGATTCCCGCTTGAAACACGCGGGAATGACAGTTACCAATGGGTTTGTATGTCGTTCCCGAGGCCTTTATCGGGAGTCCAGTCCCAAAAAAACCTGATGTAATGCAGACAGACGGGTTGCACAAAGGCCCCATAAAATAGAGGAGGAGCCGACCGATGTTGATAGGTGAAGTCAGGGTAATGGCAAAGACGCTCGGTGTAAAGACCGCAAGGCTCAAAAAAATCGAGATAATAAAGGCTATCCAGAGGGCGGAAGGCAACTTCCCATGTTTCGGGACCTCAGACGGGTTTTGCGACCAGATGTACTGTTGTTTCCGCCAGGATTGCCTTGAGAAGAAGTACTGACCGTCGCTCGGCGCAAGGCCGGAGTCCGAACCGTACCACGGAGACCGGGAACGCCCAGAGCGGATCGTTACGATTTTGCCCGTCCGGCAAGGACCCGCTCGGCGCAAGGCCGGAGTCTGAACCGTACCACGGAGACCGGGAACGCCCAGAGCGGATTGTTACGGTTTTGCCCGTCCGGCAACAGGTGAAAGACAAAAAGGCCCCGAAAGGGGCCTTTTTGTCTTAAAAAGCGCGGGGGAGACCCCGCACTTTTTTTATAAAGTTTGGACTATACCGCGTCCACCCGCTTTATCTCAGGCGCGAACTTCTTTACGGTGGACTCGACCCCGGCCTTGAGCGTCATACCGGCTGAGGGGCAACCGCCACAGGCGCCCGTCAGCCGGACGGAGACGATTTTTTCGTTGTCGTCGATCTCGACAAGCTCAACGTCCCCGCCGTCTGCCTGCAAATGGGGACGCACCTCCGCGAGCGCAGACTGGACCTTTGCTTTAAGTTCCTCGCCAGAGGCCTCGTACATCTTAAGCTTGGTAATGTTCACCACCCATTCCTCCGGGCCGCTGGAGACATAATCCCATGAGAATTTGTCCTTGTATTCACCCTCGAACTGGTACCTCAAGGGCTTCGGGTCGTGGTCGTTTATGATACGCAGAACGCCCTCGGGCGAGAGTGCCTCCCATGAGTCGAATATCCGGGGGTGCCTCTCGAATACGGGCATGGTCCGCAAATCCAGCGTGACTATTTTTCCTGACATGTATACGCCTCCTTGAAGAAGTAAAAAATGCATTTTGACAGGGATATTGTAACACATGGACAGGTCAGGGGCCTATGATTTTTGTCAGAATCGGGTAGGGAACGGGAAGGAAGGTCAGGAGGCGAAGGAGGGCCCTTCGGCCTCTGCCATTATCCGGTCTATTACGGGTTTTAGCGGCCCGGGGTCTCTTGCGGCGATTATCCATCTGCCTATCTCGCCCTTCAAGTCCACCTCAAGCCGCTTTTCGCAGGGGGTCTTGTCCTTGCGGGAGAATATGAGGACGCGGGGCTGAAGCGGGTGCTCGTGGTTGGGCATGCGGACTACGGCGAGCTCTCCTGTGGAGAGCTCGACAAAAGAGCCTATCGGGTATATGCCGAGCGACCTTATGAGCCTCTCGACGAGCGCTGGGTCGAAGTGTGTCCCGCGCATGAGGTACATTTTCTTGAGCGCCGCCTCAGGGAGCATCCCCTTCTGGTAGACCCTGTTGGAGGTCATGGCGTCATAGACGTCGGCTACGGCCGCTATCCTCGCAAAGAGGTGGATATCCTCTCCAGAGAGACTGTCCTGATAGCCGGAGCCGTCGAACTTTTCATGGTGGTGGAGGGTGACGCGGCGGGACTCATCGGTAATGTTCTTTGTCCTGCAGAGCAGGTCTCCGCCGAGCTCTGTATGCCGCTTCATCTCCTTGAACTCGGTATCAGAGAGCGCGCCTGGCTTATTGAGTATCGTCTCAGGCACGAGCATCTTCCCGATGTCGTGGAGTATGGCGCCGACGCCGAGGTTGTGAAGGGCCTCCTCGGAGAGGGCCATGTGCCTGCCGAGCGTGAGCGAGAGTATGCAGACGTTAACGGAGTGGGCGAACGTGTAGTCGTCGAAGGACTTCAGGCGCGCGAGGCTTGTAAGGGCGTCCTGGTTCCTGAAGATGGAGCTGACCATCTTCCCGACGGTCTCATTCACCCTGTCGGTCTCTATTTCCTCCCCGGCCCTGACGGATTGCATGAAACACCTTACAAGGTCCTCGGCCTCGTCCCGTACCTCCCTCGCGTCCCTGAGCTCCTCGTTGAAATCGACGGCGTCTCCGGCAATGGGGGCCCCGGCCTTTGCAACCTGCGCATCACAGGGCTTAAGGGCCTCGACAATGGGAGGCGGCCCTGCGGAAGTCGCGTCGGTCTTTTCAAGAGGCAGGCGCTCCGCCACTGCACCTGATGATACAGCCTCATCCTTCTGAGGGGTTTTTAGTGGGAGCGTCCGGGGGTCGTCCTCGACTATATAGGCGCTTAAGTACCCTTTGGACTTGAACTTATCGATCTCTGTCTCGTCTTTTATGAGTATGCTGTTCATAAAAGACAGCATATCGGAGGCCTCGTCTTTTTGGAGCCCGGAGACAAACATGCCTGTTTTTAAGCCTTCTATCGGGATCTTTTTTGTCATCGCAATCGACTGGTTCCGTTATTTAACTCCGTATGCCTTATCGTCAAAAAACAGCCGGGACTTTAGCAAGGCAAAACTTTTTGACACCCCTGTCTTTAAGATGTTATATAAGCGCGGAGGGCCGAAGCCCTTACTCCTTTTCTATCCGGAAAGCCTCAAATGCTCATAACCCTTACAACCGACTTCGGTCTCAAGGACCCCTACCAGGGCGCAATGAAGGGAGCAATACTCTCCGTAAACCCGGACGCCGGAATCGTGGATATCACGCACCTCGTCTCTCCGGGCGAGGTCATCGAGGGCGCGTTCGTGTTGTTGGAGTCCTACGGTTTCTTTCCGAAGGGCACGATACACGCGGGTGTCGTGGACCCGGGCGTGGGCGGGAAGAGGAGGCCGATACTCGTCGAGACCGAAAAATTCTTCTTCGTAGGGCCGGATAACGGCCTTTTCAGCCTCGTTCTGCGGAATGAGAAGGTTAAGAGGGTCGTACACCTTACGAAAGATAAATATTTTAGGAGCGAGGTCTCGAAGACCTTCCACGGCAGGGACATATTCGGGCCTGTTGCCGCGCATTTAAGCCTTGGCGTAAGCCCAGTTGAGTTCGGGGCAGAGATAACCGATATCCGGGAGATAAGCCTGCCAGGGCCATCGCGCGGAAATAGGGTTATTGCGGGCGAGGTTATATATATTGATTCCTTCGGGAACATAATAACGAACATCAATGGAGGCGACGCGCTCTCGTTCGGGCCAGACGCATGTGTGGAGCTTCATGGCATTGGAATAGAGGGGCTCAAGAGGACGTATTCCGAGGCTGTCACCGGCTCTGCCCTCGCGCTCATAAGCAGTTTCGATTTCCTTGAGATAGCGGTAAACGCCGGAAACGCTGGAAAGACATTCAACGCCAGTGTGGGAGATAAGGTCTTATTAAGGGCAAAGGGATGAGGGCCGTCATCTAGAGAGAGGGTATCGTCCGCCGCCTTCGTCGCGCTTATGCGTGCCTTCAGCGGGCTCAGGTTTGCAACCCGAACCCTTTAGTTCATGACACGAATAGCGCTCCTTCTGCTTAAGGCCTTTTGCGCCCTGCCGGGCTTTTTTCGGCATGGGGCTTCGCTCCCGCCGCCCTCCCCCTCCCGCTAGGCGCGGGGCCAGAGTTCTTCGGAAGCTATTAAGGTTAGTGTAACCTAATCGTCTCGATATGAGCTTTGCCCGTCCGGCGAGGACCATTCGCTCGCCTCTTAGGGCGCTTCGCGCCTTTTTACTTCCTCGGACGCTCACGCTTCGCGATATTGCTTCCTCCCTTAAGGTCGCTCACCCCATGCCTGGGGTTTCTGAAAAGAAAAAAGATTTGTTCCGTTTCACCAAAACACAGGCGCAGGGCGAAGAACGCATAAGGGAGGCGGAGGCGAGCGCGCCGGGGTGGATTAGACGCGTAGCGCTCAAAGGGGCGAGCGCGTGGGCGGGGGAGGAAGAAAGCGTTAGGAGCCCCTGCGGATAAGTGCGCGGAGCGTGCAAAATGGCTTTGGGCAAAAAAAATAGTCTGACGAGCCGCAGTCGGGTCACGAATTAATGGGTTCAGGTTACAAACCTTAACCCGCTTATCCCCCCTCCACCATCCTCTCGCACTCCTCAATCACCTCTTTCGGTATCATCCTTATCGCGAAATAGAATAGCAGGGGCACGATTATGAGATCGTCTACGTGGCCTATTACCGGCAGGAAGTCGGGGATGAGGTCAAAGGGCATGAGCGTGTAGCCGATTGCGAGCGCGAGGAGGACCTTTGCGGCCTTTGGCGTCCGCTTGTCCTTCATGACGAGCTTGTAGACCTTTATCCTGGAGCGGAGCCCTTTAAGCCCCCTTATGAAGCGTCTTATGCCCATGGTCTGATTCTAACATCACTTAAAAGGGCGTTCCATAGGGAATCGGCGGTCCTTGCCGGACGGGCAAAGCTCGTATCGAGACGACTTGATTACTCCTGCCCCGTGACACCCGAAGGACATTGGCCCCGCGCCGAGAAGAAAGCGTTAGGAGCCCCTGCGGATAAGTGCGCGGAGCGTGCAAAATGGCTTTGGGCAAAAAAAATAGTCTGACGAGCCGCAGTCGGGTCACGAATTAATGGGTTCAGGTTACAAACCTTAACCCGCTTATCCCCCCTCCACCATCCTCTCGCACTCCTCAATCACCTCTTTCGGTATCATCCTTATCGCGAAATAGAATAGCAGGGGCACGATTATGAGATCGTCTACGTGGCCTATTACCGGCAGGAAGTCGGGGATGAGGTCAAAGGGCATGAGCGTGTAGCCGATTGCGAGCGCGAGGAGGACCTTTGCGGCCTTTGGCGTCCGCTTGTCCTTCATGACGAGCTTGTAGACCTTTATCCTGGAGCGGAGCCCTTTAAGCCCCCTTATGAAGCGTCTTATGCCCATGGTCTGATTCTAACATCACTTAAAAGGGCGTTCCATAGGGAATCGGCGGTCCTTGCCGGACGGGCAAAGCTCGTATCGAGACGACTTGATTACTCCTGCCCCGTGACACCCGAAGGACATTGGCCCCGCGCCGAGCGGTTTGACAGGCTTGAGCTTCAATGCTATGTTTCAGCGATGGACTTTCATTCGACCATGGACTTCGACAAAAGGCAGAGGGTGATCAGATGAAGGTAGCCGGACTCGGGCAGTGCTCTCTCGACTATATTGCGTTCCTGGAGAGATATCCTCTTGAGGATACGAAGGAGGAGGCGAGGGCCCTCTTTATACAGGGCGGCGGCCCTGTGGCGACCGCGCTCGTCTCGCTTTCAAGGCTCGGCGTCGAGACTGAATTTTCAGGTGTCGTTTCCAATGACGACGCGGGAAGACTCATCATAAAGGGGCTGGAAGACGAGGGCGTCGGCACGAGGAACGTTAAGATCAGGAAGGGCGGAGCCTCGCAGACCGCTTTTATCGTTGTAAACGGCAAGACAGGGTCCCGCACGATCCTCTGGAAGAGGCCGACGGTACGCCCGTTAAAGGCAACGGAAGTGAGTGCCGCGTTTTTGAAGGGCGCGGATTGCCTCCTCCTGGACGGCCTTATGAAAGACGCCTCTTTGAAGGCCGCGAGTATTGCGAGACGCTTCAATATCCCTGTGGTGCTTGACGCCGGAAAGGTGAGGGACGGGATGCTCGACCTCGCGCGTCTTTCCGACTATATCGTCGCCTCAGAGGAGTTCGCGAGAGACCTTAAGCAAAGCCCACGGGAGGCGCTCTTATCCCTGTCGGCATCGAACCCAAAGGCCGTGACAGTCACACTCGGCAAAAAGGGCTCCGTAACATGGCAGAATGGAAAGATATTCTCGCAGAAGGCCTTCAGGATAAAGGCCGTGGACACGACCGGCGCGGGCGACGTCTTCCACGGCGGGTACATATACGGCGTTTTACAAAAGTGGGATATAAGAAAGACGGTCGAGTTCGCCTCGGCGTTTGCGGCGCTCAAATGTCTCAAACCAGGCGGCAGGTCCGGCATACCCACCCTTAAAGAAACACTCAAGCTCGTCAAGAGATAGCCTGCCCCCTTCTGCAGGAAAATCAATAGTATGTTAAACTCATTCCAGATATGAAGGAATTCGATCTTGTCATCATAGGCGGCGGCGTAGCCGGGCTCGTCTCGGCCTCAGGCGCGGCACAGCTCGGAGCGCGCGTGGCGCTCGTGGATAAGACGTCGCTCGGCGGGGATTGTCTGCGCACCGGGTGCGTGCCGACGAAGAGGCTCGTCGCGTCCGCCAAGGTCGCCTCCCTCTTAAGGAGGGCCGGAGAGTTCGGGATAAAGACAGGGGCAGTCGAGGTAGACTTCCCCGCTGTCATGGACTCGATGAGGCGGACTCAAGACAGGATCGCAGAGAACGACGACCCGGAGCGCTTCAGGCGTATGGGTGTGGAGGTCATATTCGGCGCCGGCAAATTCCTCGACCCGTACACTTTCGAGGCTGGGGATGTCAGGCTCAAGGGCCGGAGGTTCATAATAGCCACGGGCTCAAGCCCGTTAATCCCGCCTGTGACCGGACTCAAGGAGGCCGGCCCCCTTACCAATGAAACGGCGCTTGGATTAAAGAGGCTTCCTGCCTCCATCGTCATACTCGGCGGCGGGCCCATTGGCGTCGAGTTCGCTCAGATATTCGCGCGCCTCGGCTCGAAGGTCACGATAATAGAGAAGCACGGGCAGGTATTGCCGCGCGAGGAGAGCGAGCTCTCAGCGCTCCTTAAGGACTATCTTGCGGAAGACGGCGTAGAGGTCGTCTTCAACGCCGAGGTAAAAGAAGTAAAGACAGAGGGGGGAGTAAAGGCCATCTACACGCGCTCCCCTGCCGGGGAGCGCGTCTTCAGGGCCGAGGAGGTCATGGCCGCGACAGGCAGGAGGCCGAATGTTGAAGGGCTCGCGTTGGACGCCGCCAAGGTAGAGTTCGACGCGAGAAAGGGTATAAAGACCGACGATACATTAAGGACATCGCAGTCGCACATATACGCGGCGGGCGACTGTATAGGTTCGTTCGCCTTTACACACGTAGCCGAGTACCACGCGGGTATCGCGCTCGGCAACGCACTATTCCCGTTCTTTAAAAGAAAGCTCCAGCTCTCCGCCGTACCCTGGACGACATTTGCCGACCCTGAGCTTGCCAGAGTCGGCCTTACCGAGGACGAGGCGAGGGAAAGGCACTCTCATATAAAGGTATACAGGTTCCCGTTCGCATCCGTTGACAGGGCCGTGATAGAAGGCGAGGCAAAGGGCGTCATAAAGGTCGTCGCCGATAAAAAGTCCCGCATACTCGGCGCGCATATCCTCGGGCCCGGAGCCGGTGAACTCCTCCCGGAGTTCACCCTCGCCATGAGAAAATCCATCCCCGTAACAGACATATCGAGGACCATCCATGTATACCCTACCCGCTCTATGGCGCTCAAAAGGGCGGCGGACGAGTATTACAAGGAGAGGCTCTTTACCGGGTGGTTCCCGAAGGCATCGAGGTTCCTCATAAGGAGGGGCCTCGGGTGAACAGGGCAGGGATTAAGGTCCTCGCCCTTGCGGCCCTGCTTGCGGCGGTAATCGTCTCAGTCAGGGTCTTTGGGCTCGGCGATTACCTCGATGAGGAGCGGCTAAGGGTCTGGATAGCGTCCTTCGGCATATGGGGGCCGGTGGCGTATCTCGTTATCTACTCCATTGCCCCGTCGCTCATGGTCCCCGGCCTCCCCCTTACCGTAGCAGGCGGCATACTCTTCGGGCCTCTATGGGGGAGCGTATACACTATCATTGGCGCGACTATTGGCGCCTCGATCGCCTTTCTCATCGCGAGGTACCTCGGCAGGGACTGGGTAAAGTCCAGGGTCGAGGGGTCGAGGCTTAAAGAGCTCGACAGAAAGGTCGGCGAAGAAGGCTGGAAGATAGTGGCATTCACGAGGCTCATCCCGCTTTTCCCCTACAACGCCCTCAACTACGCCTTTGGGTTGACCCGCGTAGGATTCCTCGACTACCTCTGGGCGACCTTTGTCTTTATGATGCCAGGGGTCGTCGCCTATGTGGTCTTCTCAAGCTCCATACTCGACCTCTTCAGGGGGGTCTTGTCCCGGCAGTTAGTAATAGGGCTCGCGCTCGTCATAGCCGTATCTCTCATGCCAGTTATCTACAAGTGGCTAAGGGGGCGGAAAGACAAGATCGCGCCATAGTCGCGCAACTTGAAACCCCATTGATTCCGAGGGGTTATAGTATTAATTTGCCAACCCCGCGCCTTGCCTTGCCCCTTAACATTAAAAACATTGAACAGACAATCGGTTCTAAGGTAAAATCCCCGTGTCTTTAAGCAACGGGTAATGAGATGCTTAAGCTCCAAAAATTCTCTTTAAGAAAGGCAGGGCCTTATCCGGGTCCTGCTGTTTTTTTTTAAGGCCTGACTCACATTTTGTCGCGCGGGGACACATGGAAGAGCGGAAAAGGTCCATATTCGTCGTAGACGACGAGGAGCCGATACGGAAGGTGCTCAATACCCACCTCTCAAAGGAGGGGTTCTCCGTCATCCAGACCTCCGGCGGCAACTCGGTCTTCGATACGCTGAAGAACAACTCGTTCGATATCGTAATAAGCGACATACGGATGCCCGAGGTCGACGGGATCAGGGTGCTTGAGTTCGTGAAGGCGAACTTCGACACGACCCCGGTCGTAATGTTGACCGGCCTCACTGACGTAGCCGTCGCCGTAGAGGTCATGAAAAAGGGCGCTTTCGACTTCATTATGAAGCCGGTGAAGAAAGAGGACCTGATGGCGGTAGTCTCCAGGGCCCTTGTGAACAGGGACCTCCTTGAGAGGAACAAGGAGCTCGAGATGGAGAACCGGGAGTACCAGCTCTTCCTCGAGCAGAAGGTGCGGGAGAGGACGAGGGAGCTTAATTCCAAGGCAATGGAGCTCCAGAGGGCCTACGGGCTCCTGAAGTCCATGAACATCCAGCTCATAAAAGTGCTCGCCGAGACTATCGAGGCCAAGGACCGCCATACGAGCGGCCACTGCAACCGGATGAGGTCTCTCTGCGTCGAACTCGGGAGACTCGCGGGGCTCACCCCTGAGGAGCTTGAGACGATAGAGTACGCTTCGCTCCTTCACGACCTCGGGAAGATCGGCATAAGCGAGGCTGTGCTCAACAAGGAAGGCCCGTTGACCGCTGAAGAATGCGTCCACATAAAGGCGCACACCGAGATAGGAGAGAAGATATTGAGCGGGGTGCCGCTCATGGAGCCCGTGGCTCGGATAATAGTCGCGCACCACGAGCACTACGACGGCACGGGTTACCCGAGGAACCTCGCGGCAACGGAGATACCGCTCCCAGCCAGGATAATAGCCGTCGTCGACCTCTATGACGCGATGAGCTCGGACCGCCCGTACAGGAAGGGGCTCCCCCTCGAGACAGTCCTTGGTGAGATGAGGCGCGTCTCCGGCGCGCAACTCGACCCGGAGCTCGTCGACCTCTTCCTGGAGAACAAGGTCTATCACTGCAACAGGGGCTGACCCTTCATTCCACCTGCCCCGGGCGCGGGGGGGGCGGACCCGCGGCTATTAAAGTTTTTCCGCGCGCCAGCCGATGCGGATGATACTGCAAAAGACCACTAAGGAGCGGCAACCATGGTTAGGGTGAGGCCCATGCTTCACTATCTCGTCGTCGCGCTCATGGTCTTCATGATCGCCATCACGGCTATTTTCACCTATACGTCGCTTAACCTCAAGGACAGGGTTATATACAGGATAGTCCAGCAGACCGAGCTGACTTCAGAGCTCATCGCCCGCTCCGCGGTCGACATCATGAGCGGCGGCCACGCGGCGGGCAATTATTCGATGATACTCGCCAACAACAACCTCATAGGCGTCGATTACATCGGGATATTTAGACTGAACGGCGGCGAGGCCTCTTTCGGCGGGGAGGTAGAGGGCCTCAGGAGGGACAGGATAGGCGAAGGGGAAAAGGCGGCCTTCATAAAGTCCATAGAGCAGATGGCGCCCATGGGTTTTTTTAACCGCGAGGAGTCGACGTATTCGCGTTACGTGCCTCTGAAGGCCGAGGGTGCGTGCCTCAGGTGCCATACGACCGATGGCGAGGTGTTGGGGGTCCTGAAGCTAAGGCTCTCCACCGAGTGGGACTTTGAGCTCCTGAACTACATGCGGACTCTCATCTGGGTCCTCGGGGCCATAGTAACTATCCCGGTCGGCGCGCTTTTCATAGCCGGGCTCGTCATCAGGGACAAGAACAGGATATACAAGCGGCTCGAGGAGAGGAGCGAGGACCTTAACAGGACCTTCAACGACTTGCGCGAAACAGAGTACTACCTCCAGATGATACTGGACAATTCCAAGGTCATCATAGTCACGACGGACACGGAGGGCAGGATCGTAAAGTTCAACCGGGAGGCGGAGCACCTCCTCGAATACAAAAAAGAGGAGGTCGTGGGAAAGGACGTCCTCATGATCTACGAGGCCCACGGACAGAGGTCCGACGCCATGGACGGCGGCAGGCCCATAGGAGAGGAGGTCTGGGAGGTGAGGAACAGGGAGGTGAGGCTCCGCTCGAAGTCCGGCAGGGTGCTCCACGTGAGCCTGACCCTTTCCACCATGCTGAACGACAGGGGCGAGATCATAGGCACCGTCGGCATAGGCAAGGACATCTCCGAGCAGAAGATGCTCCAGTTCAAGATATTGCAATCCGAGAAGCTCGCCGGCATAGGCACGCTCGCCTCCGGCATCGCGCACGAGATAAACAACCCGCTCGCCGGGATACTCGGCATGGCTGAGGCGATAATGGACGAGGACGACATGGAGCTCATAAAGTCGCACACCAGGGATATCATACAGTACTCGGTGAACGCCCGCGACATAGTAAGGGAATTGTCGATCTATTCGAGGTCGGCGCAGAACATAGCCGAAGGGACAGTCGACCTCGCCGCGGTGCTCGATAACTCGGTCAAGATGGCGAGGCATTCGGCCTCGTTCGCGGGGATAGCGGTCTCTTCCGACCTCCGCAAGGACTGCCTCATAAACGGCAACCCCGTCGAGGTCCAGCAGGTCTTCGTGAACCTCATCGTAAACGCCCTCCACGCGATGGAGGGGGGCGGGACGCTCGGCCTCAAGTGCTGGAGGGAGGGGGAGTTCGTTAAGGCGCGGATAACGGACACCGGCGCCGGGATACCTGATAAGCACCTCTCCCAGATATACGACCCGTTCTTCACGACCAAGCCCGTCGGCATGGGCACGGGGCTCGGGCTTTACGTGGTATACAGGATAGTCATGAAGCACGGCGGGGCGATAGACGCGGAGAGCGGGATTAATGAAGGGACTGCGTTCACGCTCCGGTTCCCGTACGCGGACCATGAGGGGGGAGAGGCATAGATGGCTATGGACAGGGGGACGCGCGCGTCCGGGCTTTTCAAAGGGGCGTTCCGCGCGTTTTCTTTTCTGTTTTTGATGTCGTCGGCCCCGGCGCTCGCTGAGGACCCGCTGGAGCGCTTCCGGATTGATCTGGAGGAGCTTAGAAAAGAGAACGAGGGGCTTCAAGGGCGCATCGACGCGTTGGAGGCCGAAGACGAGGAGGCGAGGCACGGCCTCGGCCTCCTTTCCAACCTCGTCGAGGTGAGCGGGTACGCTGACGTGGAGTATACATTCACGGACCAGGAGGGCGAGGGCTCCGGGTTCAGGGTCCATAATTTGAGCCTGTTTTTCACGAAGGACATCCAGCGGGAGTGGAAGTTATTCACCGAGGTCGAGTTCGAGGACGCGCCGAGGATAGAGTCTGAAAAGGCCGCGGACACCGTAAAGAGCTCCCAGGGCACCATCTTCATAGAACAGCTCTACATCGAATACCACCCGAAGCTCTCATGGGACATAAGGCTCGGCAGGTTCCTGACGCCGGCGGGCGTCTGGTCCATTTACCACTATCCGCCGTACGTGCCGACCCAGACCTCGCCCATCATATACAAGGTGATCTTCCCCAAGGTCTCGGACGGTATACAGTTCAAGGGCTCGTTTACTCTCCGGGACTCGTCCATTGACACGCACCTCTACGTCGCAAACGGCTCAGGGAACCCGGGGGCGCTCGACCGGAACGAAGGCAAGGGCATAGGCGCCAGGGTAAACGCCGACCTCCTCACCGGACTCTCAGCCGGGCTCTCTTATTTCGGGGAAAGGGACAATGAGGGGACGTTGAAGATGAGCTACGGGGCCCACGTGCTTTGCAACGGGTCGGCCTTGAGGCTTCAGGCCGAGTACCAAATCAGGTCGAATGAAACCGACGCCGCTTCAGGCTTCGACGATTCAGGCTGGTACGCGCAGGCAGAGTACGACATCGGCAAATGGACGCTCGCGGCAAGGTACGACTGGTACGACCCGTCGTCGGAATCTCCTGACGACCTCTGGACGAGGGCTACGGCCGCTGTCAACTACCGCTTCGCCCATAATGTCGTCGGGAAGATCGAGGTCAACCGGAACTGGTTCGACGGTCTGCCTACTGAGGACTACAGCCAGGCCATCCTCGGGGTCGCCGTCGCCATAGGAGACCTGTAATGGCCGCGTTCCTGAAAAAAATAGCGCTCCTTACAGCCGTCGCGCTCGCCCTTGCCGCCTCTTCCATTGAGGCTACGGAGCCTGTCGCCATTATCGTAAACAGGGCGAACCAGGTCGATAAGCTCACCGAGGGCGAGGTTAAGAAGATATACACCAACAACACGCTCGCGTGGCCCGACGGGGTCCCGATAATCATCTACGACCTTTCCATCAACGACCAGTCGCGTGCGATCTTCTCCGAGAAGATACTCGGCAAGGCCCCTGACCTCGTCGCCGAGGAGTGGGCGCACCTGAAGATCACAAACCAGGCCAAGAACCCTCCCCAGATAATGAAGACCCCGACCCTTATCATCAGGAGGGTGATGAGGGAGAAGGGCGCGATAGGGTACGTCTCCATCGGCCTTGTCCAGAACAACCCGGATGTAAAGGTGATAAGCACCCTCAGGTAGAAGGGCGCGAGGGTAGACAGAAGGGTCTGACAGGGGATGAAAGAATGGTTAAGGCCTTTGAGGGGATGCGCCTTAGCGCGCGCGGCTGGTATCGAGGAGGAGATCTCTGAAGGACGGATGATACGGGCCGGCGACGAAATTCAGCGAGAGCTCTTCAGTCGTCTGCAGGCCTACCCTTATTACGGGGACCCTGGCACTCGCCAACCTTTTCATCGCCTCTTTGCAGACGCGGACCATATCATCGAGCGCCCACGGCACGTACTCGCCTCGCTCGTACATCCTGAAAAGCGGGGTGTTCCTTAAGACCAGCGTGGGGTAGAGCCTCGCAAAGTCGGGGGAGAGAGAAACGGCCTTGTCAACGGTATCGAGGATGGTCTCGGTCGTGTCCCTGGGGAGCCCGGGCATGAGCTGGACGCCGAGCCTTATCCCCGCCTCTTTTATAAGGGCAACGGCGCGCCTGGTGTCTTCGGCGGTGTGCCCCCTGCCGGAGGCCTTAAGCACCTCGTCCGACATCGACTGCACCCCGAGCTCAATGGTCTTTACGCCGTATGCTTTAACGAAGCGGAGCGTCTCAGGGTCTATATAATCAGGCCTCGTCGATATCCTGACAGAGTCGATCCGTCCGCTCTCCACGTAAGGATTCGAGGCCTCGAGATACCCTTCCTGCACCTCCCTGGGGAGCCCGGTGAAACTGCCGCCGTAGAAGGCGAGCTCCCGCGGCCCCGCACCCTTCCACGTGGAGAGATACTTCTCTATTAGAGGGGCTATCGATTCGAAGGGCGGCAACGCCCTCTCCCCGGTTATCCCGGCCTGGTCGCAGAATACGCACTGGTGCGCACACCCGCCGAAGGGCAAAAAGGCCGGTATTATGAGCTGTTTTTTCGCCATTAGCCGCGCTCCGGAAAAACACCGTTGTGCCTCTCCTCAAGCTCCTTCAGGGCAGAGGCCGCGGCGGACTGCTCGGCGTCCTTTTTCTTCGAGGCCGAGCCCCTGCCGAATACCTCTCCGGTTATCGTCACCTCTACCACGAACGTCCGTTTGTGCGGCGGGCCGTCCTCGCTGACGGTCCTGTACCGGGGGGCCTCTTTAAAGACCCTCTGGGCAAGTTCCTGGAGCCTCGGCTTAAAGTCGAAGTGGCCTGGCTGCATAACGGAGGCGTCGATAAGGGGCGCGAAGACCGTCTCTAAATAAGAGAATACCATCCTGAATCCGAGCTCGAAGTACATGGCCGCGATGAGCGCCTCAAAGGCCCCGGCGAGTATCATGGGGTTCAGCGCGCCTCCGCTTGTCCGCTCGCCCTTGCCGAGGTACATGTATTTATCCAGTTCAAGGCCCCTGGCAAGCCCTGAGAGCGTATGCCTGTTCACGAGACGGGACCGTATCTTCGTCAGCTCCCCCTCGTCCATATCCGGGAATTTAGTGAAGAGCATGTGGCTTATGACGTTAGACAATACGGCGTCGCCGAGGAATTCGAGCCTTTCGTTCGACTCAAAGGCCTTTAGCCTCAGCGACTCCTTTTCGTTCAGATAGCTCCGATGGACGAAGACCTTCCGGAGGAGCTCCATGTCGCTGAACTTGAAGGGGAGCGTACTGCAGAATTCCTCGATGTTTGGTTCATTTTTCACAGACCCTGTTCTCCTTGTCCCGTGGCGCCCGTCATCCCGGTTTCGTCATAGGACGCGAGCCGTACTTTTACAATGGTGTTTTTAAGGCTGTCCGGGCCGTCGAAGAGGACCGGGATGTAGTTGGCGCTCCTGCCCTTCAAGAGACCGGTCTTTTTGTAGCGGACCAGCTCGGCAAGCACTTCGACCGTTTTACCAACAAACTTTTCGTAGAACGACCGCCTCTTTTCCGCGTCGAGTGAGAGCAATCTCCCGACGCGCTCCCTTACGGCATCGGGCAAGACCTGGCCTTTGTAAGAGGAGGCTGGTGTGCCGCGCCTCTTCGAGTACGGGAATATGTGCAGATAGGAGATGGGGAGGGACTCGATAAGAGAATAGGAATTATCGAACTCCGCCTCCCCTTCCCCGGGGAACCCGGCGATTATGTCGGCGCCTATTGAGATATCCTTGACCGACTCAAAAAGCCGGAAGACCCTGTTCGCGAACTCTTCGCGCGTGTAAGGCCTCCCCATGGCCTTGAGTATTGAGTCGTCCCCGCTCTGAAGCGGGAGGTGGAGGTGGTTGCAGAATGTCTTTGACTCCGACAGAAACGC
The DNA here is from genome assembly GCA_001797465.1 of Deltaproteobacteria bacterium GWB2_55_19. GTDB lineage: Bacteria > Desulfobacterota > GWC2-55-46 > GWC2-55-46 > GWC2-55-46 > GWB2-55-19. The sequence continues at coordinate 131,088 of MGPQ01000019.1, forward strand.
GATAAGATCGTCTGTCACTTCATCCGGGTCGAGCGAGCTTATCCTGAACCTGCACGGGTATCTGTTGGCCTCTATTTCCCTGAAGAGCGCAAGTACGCTCGATTGCGGCGTAAGGTCTCCCCCGTAGGCCCCGAGGTGGATGCCGGTCAAGACTATCTCCTTGAATGAGGCGTCAACGAGCGCGTCTATGTCGCGCAAAGCCTCTTTTAAGGTAACGCTCCTGGATAACCCCCGCGCCTTAGGTATTATACAATAGGAGCAGGCCTTGTCGCACCCTTCCTGGATTTTCAGGTTCGCACGGGTCCTGCCCCCCGCGGAGCGGGAACGGAGCGCGAGAGGCGTGCCGTCCTCGTATCTGCCGACCTCTACGAGGGGCGCGCTCCTCCTTCCGCCCCGAATGAATTCGATAATGCGCCCTTTTTCGGGGTTCCCGATGACATAGTCGATGCCGTCGACCATTGCGAGCTCGCTTGAAGAGACCTGCGCGTAACAGCCGGTGACGATGACGACGGCGTCCGGGTTGAGTTTCCGCGCCTTTCTGACGAGCCGGCGCGACTGGTAGTCGGTCCTCTCCGTGACCGTGCAGGTGTTGATCACGTACGCGTCCGCCTTTGCAGGGAAGGGGACTACGTCGAATGAGGCGTCCCGCAACGCGTCTTCGAGGGCTGAGGAGTCATACTGGTTCGCCTTGCACCCGAGGGTGGTTACTGAGACACGGAGGGTTTCGTTTTGTGGAGCAGTATGCGTCAAGGTTGTATGTTTATTTATTTTTTTGTCTTGTACGCGGTCTTCCGTGCTTCTGCAAAAGACCTTTTATGTCCTGCCGGTTTTTTTTGACATAGGTGTTCGCTCGTCGCATACTCCCGGAGCTTCAGAACAAAGCAGACATAAGCGCGACGAAAGCGAGGAGAGAGGCGTACTCTGTTGTACGCCGCAGTGACGAGCCGAGGAGCAACGCAGGCATGCGAAGTTATGAAGCTCCGGTCGCCCGCTCTATCCATCCTCCGCCTATGACCTCGTCCCCGCGATAGAAGACTACGGCCTGGCCAGGCGTCACCGCCTTCTGGGGCGTATTGAACATTATCTCCGCCTTGCCGTCGTCCGTCATTCTTACGCTTGAGGCCGCACCCGGGTGCCTGTATCGGATCTTTACCGTTACATCATTGAGCGCGCCCGAGCGCGCCTCCGCCTCTGCTTTAGCGTCTAACCAGTTAAGGCCGCCCGCTCTGAGCCCGGGAGCGTATAGCCTCTCTTCAGGGCCTACGACGACGCGGTTTCCGGCTACATCTATACCGAGGACGTAATACGGCCCGCCAGAGAGGTTCAGGCCCTTTCTCTGGCCTATGGTGTAATTGAATAGGCCGGGGTGCGCGCCCAAAATCATGCCGCTCTCATCGACTATCTCGCCTCCTTGCGAGGGTATACGGGCGGATAAGAAGTCAGCGTAGCTCGGCTCCTCGACAAAGCATATCTCCTGGCTCTCTTTCTTATCCGAGGTTTTGAGGCCGTACTTCCTTGCGATTGCGCGGACCTCAGTCTTCGTAAGAGAGCCTATTGGAAAAAGCACGCGCGGAAGCTGGGCCTTCTTCATGGTGAAGAGGAAGTAGCTCTGGTCTTTTTCAGGGTCTACGCCCTTAAGGAGCTTGAACCCGCCGTCTGTCCCGACTATCCTCGCGTAGTGGCCTGTGGCGAGAAAGTCGGCTTCGAGCGCGAGCGCCTTTTTGAGCAACGCCTCGAACTTAAGCTCCGAGTTGCACTTTATGCAGGGGTTCGGGGTCTCTCCGGTGAGATAACCCTTCACGAAGTAGTCAACTACCTCCCGCGAGAACGCCTCTTCCATGTTCATCACATAGAAAGGTACGCCGAGCCTATCCGCCACACCTCTGGCGTCATAGATGTCGTCCAATGAGCAACAGGAGCCGGAGGTCGAGCCGCGCGCGTCTTCCTTCTTCGAGTAGTCCCATAGTTGCATCGATACTCCTATGCACTCGTACCCCTCTTCTTTCAGAAGGGCGAGGGCGACGGAAGAATCCACGCCGCCGCTCATGGCGACTACTACCCTCTTTTTAGACACAAAAACCACCTTTGCCGCGTCTTAGCGGAATACATCAATTTTAATAGAGAAATGCGGATTTATCCAGAGAAATGAAGGGTTGTGTGATGGAGACCGCTGTCGGCAAAAAAAATCCCCCTTGCGGGGGATTTTTCAAGACTTTTCAGACTGCCTTTTTACTTCTTCTCTGCGAGTTTCTTTTTGTAGTCCTCGATAGCCGAATGGAGCGCGTCGGCGGCCAGGTTCGAGCAGTGCATCTTTACGGGCGGGAGCCCGTCGAGGGCTTCCGCGACCGTTGCGTTCGATATCTTTTCCGCCTCATCGAGCCCCTTGCCCTTGACGAGCTCCGTGACCATCGAGCTCGTGGCTATGGCCGCGCCGCAACCGAAGGTCTTGAATTTGACGTCCGTGATGACGTCGTTTTCGACCTTTATCGTGAGTTTCATGATGTCGCCGCAGGCCGGGTTGCCGACCATGCCGATCCCGCTCGCGTTATCGACTTCTCCCACGTTTCTCGGGTTTGAGAAGTGTTCCATTACCTTTTCGCTGTACATGTCTCCGTCTCCTTCAATGTCCGTGTTTATTCGAAAAAGCCTTTTTTACTACGTTGCCTATATTTAATCGCTTTCGCGCCTGTCGCCTACTTCGCCCCGGCGTAGAGCGGGGACATGGAGCGCATCCTCTCTACTATCGGGGGCATTATCTCAATAAGGTAGTCTATCTCCTCGACGGTATTCGATTTGCCGAGGCTGAACCTGACTGACCCGTGAGAGAGCTCGTGCGAGAGCCCCATGGAGACGAGCACGTGGGAAGGCTCAAGCGAGCCTGAGGTGCATGCAGAGCCGCTCGAGGCCGCGATCCCCTTCATGTCGAGGTTCAGAAGGAGCGATTCGCCCTCCACGAACTCGAAGCTTATATTGGACGTGTTAGGGAGCCTCTTGTCCAAGTGGCCGTTCACCTTTATATGCGGGATCTTTCCGAGCCCGGCCTCAAGCCTGTCTTTCAATGCCTTCAGGTGCTCGATTTCCTTGTCCATGTCGCGTATGGCGATCTCGGCGGCCTTTCCGAAGCCGACTATGCCGGCGACGTTCTCGGTGCCGCCCCGCCTGTTCCTTTCGTGGTGGCCTCCGTGGATGAGGGGGACGAGGCGCACGCCCCTCTTGACAAACAACGCGCCGACGCCCTTGGGCCCGTATATCTTGTGGCCGGAGACGGTAAGGAGGTCGACGTTTAGCGACTGCACGTCTATGGGGACCTTGCCCGCGGCCTGGACCGCATCGGTGTGGAAGAGGACGCCGCGCTCTTTGGCGATATCGCCTATCTCCTTTATGGGGAAGATGACGCCTGTCTCGTTGTTGGCGAACATTACGGTGATTAATATCGTCTTTGGGGTTATCGCGGCCTTAAGCGCATCGAGGTCTATGAGCCCGTCGGAATCGACGTCGAGGTACGTAACCTCGAACCCCTCCTTCGCGAGGTGCTTGCAGGTATTCAGCACGGCCGGGTGCTCGACCTTTGTGGTTATGATGTGGTTGCCCTTGTTCTTATTGGCGTAGGCCGCGCCCTTTATGGCGTGGTTGTCGCCTTCTGTGCCGGTACTTGTGAATATTAGTTCGACGTTCTGGCAGTTAAGGAGCCTGCAGACCGATTCGCGTGCGTCCTCGACGGCCTTTCTCGTCCCCCTGCCCGCCCAGTGGATCGACGACGGGTTGCCCCACTGGTCTTTCAGGAACGGCACTATCGCGTCGAATACCTCGCCAAGCACAGGTGTCGTGGCGTTATGGTCGAAATATATCTTGTTCAAAAGCCGGGTCCTCCTTCTCTCGATTCGATTATGATATCCCGCATGCGTCCGCGCCTGCCGTGGAAGCCGTGTCGTGGAGCTTCACCTCGTGGCTCAAGTCTTCTATGGTCACGGAGTTCAGGAACTCGGCGATCTTCTCGGCGAGGCCCTTCCAGACCTTCTGCGTTATGCACCTCTCGGCCCTTTCGCAACCGGAGCCCGCGTCCAGGCAGGCGACCGGGTTCAAAGGCTCCTCGACGACCGAGATGACCTCGCCGACGCTTATCTTCGAGGGGTGCTTGCCGAGAACGTAGCCGCCCCCAGGGCCCCTTACGCTCTTTACAATCTGCCCCTTCCTTAACTTCACGAAGAGCTGTTCGAGGTAGGATAGAGATATCCCCTCCTCTGTCGAGATGTCCTTTAGTGTAACGGGTTTCTCCCCCGAATGGCAAGCGAGGTTGACCATCGCCCTTACAGCGTACTGCCCCTTTGTCGATAGCCTCATCTCATCCCCTTTAAAAAAGACGCGGGAAAAGACCTTCCCGCAGGCGCACGGCATAATCGCCACGCGTCTATAATCAAATTTAATATACCTTATTATTTTTGTCAAGTATTCTTTTCGCAAGAAAATCTCGTTTGGTGTAGACAAAAAAACGCCTATTGATATAATAGTTAACAGATGAAAAACATTGAATTTTTTAGATACCTCCCCGGGGCCGCGAAGGCTAAATCTGCTTCAGGGTTGAAAAAACTCGTGAACACCCTATTAAAGGAACACAGGGTCTACGGGACCGTGAAAAGGGACGGTTTTCCCGTCTACGCCGAGATTGCCGACGCGAGCGAGCTTGAGCTCTTCTCGACTCCTACGCACCTGTCCGCCAAGCAGTTCCTCTTTCCCCCGAGAGAGACCCTTCTAAGGTACGACATCCGCCGCCACCTCCATGAGGCGGTGATTGAATCCGAAAGACAGGCTATAATCGGCCTGCACCCCTGCGACATACACGCCATAGCGCTCATGGACGAGGTGTGGGCCTATGGCAGGCCCGACGCCAATTACCTCTCAAGGCGCGAAAAGACGCTCATCGTCGGCGCGGACTGCATGCCCGACGAGTACTGCTTCTGCAAGTCCCTCGGGACGATGAACGTCAACGACGGCTTCGACATATTCCTCCACAAGATAAAGAAGGGCTTTCTCGTCCGGACCGCCTCGGATAAAGGGGAGGAAATAATAGCGGGGCTTAAACTCAGGGAGGCGAAACCTTATGAAGTAAAAGAGTTGGAGGAGAGGGAAAGGCTTCGTGAGGCGTCCTTTAAGGCGCGGTTAGACGCCCTTCCCAAGGACCTCCCGGAGGTATTCGCGTCCTCTAACGAGAGCACCGTATGGGAGCGCATAGGGTCGATATGCACGGGGTGCGGCTCCTGCAACACGGTCTGCCCGACCTGCTACTGCTTCGATATAAAGGACGAGGTGAAGGCGAGCCTCTCGGAGGGCGAGCGCGTCCGCGTCTGGGACGGGTGCACGCTTGAGGACTTCGCAAAGGTCGCCGGGGGACATGACTTCAGGAAGACGAGGGCAGAGAGGCTCCGCCACAGGTTCAACAGGAAGTTCAGGTATCTTACGGACAGGTTCGGCATGCCCTTCTGCGTCGGTTGCGGCAGGTGCTCGCGGGCCTGCCTCGTTAAGATAAACATAACGGAAGTGACGAATGAGCTTATCCGTGAATCAAACAAAAGAAGGCCTTGAGTCGCCGTACCTCCCGTTCCCGGGGGTAATAGAGAGGGTCACAAGGGTGACGGAGAAGGAGAGGCTCTTCTCAATAGCCCCCTTAAACCCATCACTCCTTGAGTACGGGCCCGGCCAGTTCTACATGGTGGGGTTGCCGGGTTATGGCGAAGCGCCGATTTCCATCACATCCGGCCCCGGAGAGACAAAGGAGTTCGAGCTCTGCATAAGGGCCGTGGGGAACGTCACCAACGCGCTCCACAGGCTCAAAAGGGGCGACTTCGTCTGGTTGAGGGGGCCCTTCGGCACGTCATTCCCGGTTGACGAGATGAGGTCAAAGGACGTCGTCTTCATAGCCGGCGGCATAGGGGTCGTACCGATGAGGTCGCTTATAAAGACGGTCCTTAAGGACAGGCAGGGGTTCGGAAGATTGACGCTCATCTACGGGGCGAAGTCGCCTGAAGAGATGCTCTTTTCAGAAGAGTTCGACGGCTGGCGCGGAAAGGGGCTGGAAGTCCTCCTTACCATAGATAAGCCGGACACCAAGTGGACGGGGAACGTCGGTGTAGTCACGACCCTTATACCGAAGGTCGAGGTCGCCGAGGGCAGGACCATAGCGGTCGTCATAGGCCCGCCTGTCATGTACAAGTTCGTGATACTCTCCTTAAGGGATAAGCTTATACGGCCGGAAGACGTCTTCGTCTCCCTTGAGCGGAGGATGAAGTGCGGGGTCGGCAAATGCGGACATTGCCAGATAAACGGCTGTTATGTCTGCCAGGAGGGGCCGGTATTCAGGCTGTCGGATTTAAAGGACCTGCCTGAGGCGTTGTAGCAGGCTGCTGAAAAAGTCCATCTGCTTTGTTGTCATCGTCGCTCGTCACTGCGGCGTACAAAAGAGTACGCCTCCCTCCTCGACGCCTCGCATCTGGAGCTTTTTGAGCAGCCTGGTAAAATGAGTTTTAGGTTAGGTTAATTGATAGAATGAAAAGGTGCGGCGAAAACCGCACCTTTTCATTTTCCAGGTAAAAGAAGAGATGTTCAAAAATCCTCCCCTTTTTACAAGGGGAGGAGGGGTGGGGTCGTTTTTAGAACTGGATTCCCGCTTTCGCGGAAATGACAGAATAACCTGAGGAGCAACGCGGGGATGCGAAGCAATCAAGCTCTGCAGTCATCCCCTCTGCAACCTCGACTCCTTCACAAGGTAATCGACCCATGTATATATCGTAAAGAGAAGGGTAAGGGTCGCGATGGCGAGGAAGAACCAGTCCCCGCCCGCTATGAGTAAGGCATAAAGGACGCTCAATACCTGCAGGACCGTCGTCGCCTTTCCAGGCCACGAGGTCCTGACCTTTATGGTCCGCTCGGTCCCCTTTAGATACAGGAAAAGCACGAAGAAGCTCACGTCGCGGAGAACCACCGGCAACATCAGCCAGAAGGGAATGAGCCCCTTAAAGGAGAGCGCGAGATAGGCGCTCACCAGGAGGAGCTTGTCGGCGAAAGGGTCGGCCTTTCTGCCGAACTCGGTCTTGAGGTCGAATCTGCGTGCGATAAAGCCGTCGGCGGCGTCGGTCATTGCCGCAACGGCGAAGACAGCGACAGCGGCCAGGAGGCGGTCGGTTATCGCGAAGTAAAGGAAGACGGGTACGAGGATGATCCTGAATATGGTGAGCGCGTTGGGGACGTTCACAAATGTTCCTTTAAGGCAACCACTGAAAGAACTTCTTTTCCGCCGTCTTGGCCGCCTCGCCCGGCGGGAGCGTGGAGAGGAGCGCCTCCACGAGCCGATCTATCCTCGGCTCGTAGGTGCCGAAGACCCCGTACTCCCTCGACCTCTCATCGAGGCTTAAGTCGGATTCCTTTGTCGAATACTCGGATGACCAGAGCCTGACGCCATCCTTTGAGTACATCTCATACGCCGCGTCGACCCGAAGCGACACGTAGCCCGCGAAAGAGTCCCTGTCCCAGTCCTTTATATGGATGTAGAGGAAGGCGTCTGCGTTTGAGCCCGTCCCCTTTGCGTCGACCTCTTCCAAAGGCAGGGCCGCGTAATTGAGCGACTTGAGCTTTCCGGCGGTAAGTTTTCTAAAGAGGGCCGCAATATCGGCGTCTTCCTTTGCGCCGGGCGAAGCCCACTCTACCGGCATCACCGCGACGACCGCCGGCCTTAATTCGCTGAAACCCGGAGAGATGGTCTTCTTCACGGAGGGCGAGCACCCGCATGCGAGTATAAGCAACAACATGGATAAAAATATTTTTTTCATGTCAATGGTCCGCCTTTATGACGATTGTGGAAGACCCGCCAGAGAGGACGAGATAACCCGCGGGGGCCTCCTTTGAAATGCGATCGGACAACGCCTGAAGCCCGGCGGCCGAGCGCGCCTTCAGCGTGACCCTGCCCCTCTGAAAAGACCCGTACGTGAGGCCGTTAAGGAGCGCGATGCGGCGAAGCGAAGCGAGGAGGGCCGAGAAGGCCTGGTATTCGGTGACGTCGAGGACCGTTATGAACACATCCGACAACGCCGGGCCTGCCATGACCCTGCCGAGCGAGGCCCGTATGGCCCCATCGTCGATAGACGCCTCTATCCAGACGTGGTAGAGCTCGACGCCTCCGGCGTCCCGCTCCGTTGGGATGCTGTCGACTATCGAGGGCGTCGGACCCATGTGGGTGACCCACCCCTCGGAGACGACCTTGTAATTGAGTATATAGGAGCGCGGGCTTGAGAGTATCTCCTTATCCGCGAGCGACTTGTCGAGAGCGAGCCCCTCGGCCTTGACGACCGCGTGGAGCGCTTCGGTAACGGCGTTCTTAAGCGCCTTGTCTATGGCGATCCTTTTTTCCTCAGTGGCGTCGTTCGTGCGGTTGGACGCGCCCTCGGCCTTGACCGCCATCGTAGCCCCGGCGACACCCGTGAACGCCGGGAGAACGGTTGAGACGACGAATAATATCGCTAATATTAAAGCCTTCACCGCAAGTGCCCCTTTACGGCCCCGAATATGCCTTTTTTTTCTTCCGGAGAAAACCATGTCATCTCAGGGTCGGCCCTGAACCAGGTCAACTGCCTCTTTGCGTAACGGCGCGTGTTCCTCTTAAGGAGTTCGATAGCCTCCGGAAGGGCGCACGCGCCCCTTAAAAACATGGCCATCTCTTTATAACCCAAACCGAGCATCGGCTTCAAGTCCCAACCGAAACCGGCGTCAAAAAGGCGTTTGGTCTCCTCCGGAAGCCCTGCCTCGATCATCTTATCCACCCGTTCGTCGATACGCTTGTAGAGGGCCTCTCTCGGGCAATCGAGGCCGATCTTAAGGCACTCGAACAATTCGTCCCTGAAGCCGTGCTCTTTCCGGAAGGTTGAGATCGGAGTGCCGGTAAGTTCGTAGACCTCGAGCGCCCGTATAACCCTTACGCGGTTGTTGGGGTGGATGGAAGCGGCGGTCTCCGGGTCGATTTGCTGAAGCCTCTCGTAGAGCGCGTCAACGGACTCTTTTTCAAGCGCCATCCTTAAGTCCGGGTCTGCCTTTGGCCCGGGAAAGAGCCCCTGCGTGAGCGCCTTTATGTAGAGGCCCGTGCCGCCTGTAACAAAGGCGTTCCTCCCCCTCGACCTTATGCCAGATACGGCCTTTATCGCGTCGTTTCTAAAGCGCGCTACGGTGTAATCACCGTTTGGCTCAACTATGTCAATAAGGTGGTGCGGGACCCTCTGCATATCCTCCCTGGAGGGTTTCGCGGTGCCGATATCCATTGCCTTAAATACCTGCATGGAGTCCGCGCTTACTATTTCTCCGTTGAACTCAAGCGCGAGGTCGATTGCGAGCGCGCTCTTGCCGGACGCCGTAGGCCCGGCTATTATGACTATCCGCTCCTTCTCCATCCGGTCATTTTAACATTAAGCGCGCCTATTATGAATACGGAAGAAGGGGTCGGCTCAAGCGGCCCTTAGGGTCAGAAGCGTAAGCTATGGCGGGCAATTGAACCTGACGGGTATTAATCCGAGGCACCTTGATACGTAGACGCGGGCCCTTCCTTGCGGTTGAGGGCTACAAGGAGGGCAGATTACCTCTTGAACGCGGATTCTATATCTTTCCTCGAATATTTTTTTACCACCGGCCTCCCGTGGGGACAGTGGGAGGCGAAGTCTATCCTCGCGAGTTCCTTTAAAAGCGCCGCGCCCTCTTCCTTTGTAAGCTGTCTCGGCCCGCGGATAACGCTATGGCAGGCTATCCTCATGAGCGCCCCTTCTATCTTGTCCTCGATCTTAAGGGACCCGCCGACATTTGAGATCTCCTCGGAGAGCTCGCCTATAAGCCTGTCGCACCTTCCGGATTTGAGGACCTCAGGCACCGATTTTATGAGGAAGCTCTCCCCCCCGCCATTCAATGACGGGCCAAAAGGGATTATCTCAAAACCCATCCTGTCAAGATACCCGACTGAGGCGAGTATGGCGTCTTTTTCATCAGGCGTCGTCTCAATGCGCTCGGGAAGGAGGAGGAGCTGTCTCCGTATCCCTTCCCCGTAGAACCTCTTTTTGAGCTTTTCAAACGCCGCGCGCTCAGCGGCCCCGTGCTGGTCTATGACGTAGTACTCGCCTCCGTTCGCGTGCGACTCCGCTATCAGGAACTCCCCCCATAGCTGGCCTACTATTTCGAGGCCGAGGAACTCGGGGTTTTTGACATCGTCTCCTTCATCCCTTAAAAAGGGGAGGGGAGGGGGGAGCGGCTCGGAAAAGCCCGGCGAGTAGCCCGTTGATGCAGACTCCTCAGCAAGCCGAGGCCCGGAAAACGGCGAAAACTGGCGGTTGTATCCGTAGTCGGCCCTATTCTGGATTGTCGGCTGTCGCCCCGGGGCTGATAGAGAGCCTATCGCCCCCCTGACCGCGAGTTTTACCGCGTCGTATATAAAAGACTGATTCCTGAAGCGCACCTCGCTCTTTGTAGGGTGTATGTTTATGTCAACGTCTTCCGGCGGTATCTTTACGTCGATTATCGCAAAGGGAAACCGCCCCGAGGGGAGCATCTGGCCATAGCCGTCCATGACCGCCCTGTTGATGGATTTATCCCTGACGACCCTCTTGTTGACATAAATGAGGAGCCACTTGGACGTCGGATAACCGTCCCCGGGAGCCCCGATATACCCTTCTACAAAGGGCGCGTTCACCTCTATTATATCCTTTTCCGCGATCCCGAATAGGTCGAAGATGCGGTCTCTTAGCGTGCCGGGCGCCGTCTCAACGGGTCTGCCTGACCCGTGCTGGATCTTAAAACGCGTCTTCGGGTTTATGAGGGCGAGCCTTTTGAATATTTCGAGGGCGCGGCCGTATTCGGAGTCCGACGAGCGGAGGAACTTAAGACGCGCCGGGGTGTTAAAGAAGAGGTCTTTTACCTCTATCAAAGTCCCTTCCGGACAACCGTCGCCCGAAACGAGCGGTGGGGCGCCGCCCTCGATTGATACGAGCGTACCTTCTGTTTCCATGCGCCGCCTGGTTTTAAGAGTCACGCGAGAGATAGAGGCTACTGAGGCGAGCGCTTCGCCCCTGAAGCCCATAGTGAGTACGGCGTCCAGGTCTTCTTCCTTCGAAATTTTAGAGGTCGCATGGCGCATGAACGCGAGAGGCGCGTCTTCCCTTGAGATGCCCTCTCCGTTGTCAGTTATTTTAATGACACGCTTGCCGCCCTCGGCGAGAAAGACGCCAATCGATGATGCCCCCGCGTCGATGGAGTTCTCCATGAGCTCTTTCACTACGGATGCGGGCCTGTCTATCACCTCGCCAGCGGCGATCTTGGAGGCGAGGAGGCTATCGAGAACGTTTATTTTTGGCATAGGGGGCGTTGTTTGTCTCGCGCGCATGCGGGTGCGCCTTTTTATCAAGGAACGGCCCGAGCGGGCATGTCTTACAGAGCGGGACCCGCGTCTTGCAGAAGTCCTTGCCGGTCTTCACGATGAGCGCGTGGTACTCGTTAAAGATGGTCTTGTCCTCAGGGAGGTTCGAGGTAAAGATGGCCTTCATTTCATCGTATGAGGCGTCTGCCCCGAAAAAACCGTGGCGCGCGAATATACGGCGGGTGTAGGCGTCTACGACGAACTCGCCGTATCCGGCGGCGTATAAGGAGATGGAGTCCGCCGTCTCCGGGCCTATGCCGTTTATGGAGAGCAGTTCCGCCCTGAGCCTCTCCGGAGGCAGGCCCAGGAATGCTTTAAGATTGCCGTGGCAAAGGGAGACGTGGTTCAGGAAGGACTTAAGGCGTTTCGCCTTGACGTTAAAGTATCCGGCGGGGCGGATGAGCGCCGCGAGGTCCTCATCCGGGAGACTGTGGAGCGCGCCGTAAGAGAGGGCGCCCGCGCGCTTGAGGTTTCCTATCGCCTTTTCTACGTTTGTCCAGGCGGTGTTCTGCGTGAGTATCGCGCCCACGGCGACTTCGATCGGGGTCTCGCCAGGCCACCAACCCTGGGGACCGAAGGCGCTAATGAGGGCCTCGTAGTATTCGAAGACCCCGTATCTTTCCCGTTTCGCCAACATATCCGGTTATGAGAGGTGGATGAGCTTCTCGACCTCTTTGACGGTGAGGAGGCGGTACTCCCCCGGCTTCAAAGACCCGAGTTTTATGCCCGCGAACTCGACCCTCTTGAGCTTGGCGACGGGGTGGCCTATGGCCAGGCACATCCTTTTAACGAGCCTGTTCCTGCCCTCGGTCACGGTAAGCTCTATCCAGGAGTTTTCCTTCGTCTCCCTTATGAGGCGCGCCTTTGCCGGAAGGGTCTTTCCGTCCTCGAGGTAGACCCCTTTTTCGAGCCTCTCGACCTCGGCGGGTGTGGGCACGTCCTTTACCTTTACGAGGTACTTCTTGGGGACGGAGAAGTTCGGGTGGATGAGCTTGTTGGTGAGCTCTCCGTCGTTGGTGAGGATGATGACGCCCTCAGCGTCATAGTCGAGCCTGCCCACCGGGAATATGCGGGTCTTTGTCTTTATAAGGTCGACGACGACCTGTCTCTTGAGCGGGTCGGTGACTGAGCTTATGCAGTTTTTCGGCTTGTTAAGCAGATAATATACGGTAGGGCCCTTGATCGAGATGTTCCTGCCGTCCACCTCGATCCTGTCCTTCGCGAAGTCAGCCCTGGCCCCCAGCTCCTTCACCACCTCGCCGTTCACCACTACCCGGCCCTGGGTTATCAGCTCCTCGGCCTTCCGTCTGGATGCCACCCCGGCCCTCGCCATTATCTTCTGGAGCCTCTCCATCCCCGTCGGGGGCGCTATCAAGGGAGCCTTCGGCCTCGGCCTGGTCCGCGCCCTCCTCTGGGGCGGGGCTGTCTTCGCTACCTGTCCCTTCGGCCTCGAAGTCTTCGGACGCTCTCCGGTCTTCTTTCTCGTGCCCATTTTCTTCCTCCATCTTCTGTATGTCCTTCAGGCTCGGCAGGCAGGACAGGTCCTTGAGGTCGAACGTCTCCAGGAACTCCTTTGTCGTGCCGTAGACTACGGGGCGGCCCGGGACCTCTTTCCTGCCTACTATCTTTATGAAGCGTTTATCCATGAGGGTGGCGAGCACGCCGCCGGAGTCCACGCCCCTGACGGATTCGAGCTCTCCCCTCGTTACGGGCTGTTTATAGGCGATGATCGCGAGCGACTCCATCGCCGCCTTGCTTATCCTCTGAAGCCCTATTTTAAAGAGCCTCCGGAGCCAGGGCGCGAACTCCGCGCTCGTCCTGAACTGGAAGCCTCCGGCGACCTCCTCTATGAAGAATCCGCCGTTTCTGACGCGGTAGTCCTCGACGAGCTCTTTTAACGCCTCCCTTATAACGTCCCTTTCCTCGCCCTCGAGTATGTGGACGATCTTTTCGAAGTAGAGCGGGGCGTCGGCGGCGAAGAGCACGGCCTCTATAACGGGCTTAAGGCTGATCTTATCGAGCATACGGGGTCATCCCTCTTTATTGGTTTGGACTGCTTCGAGAGCAATTTCAGCGGGAACCTCCACCGATTCCGATGCCGGGGGCGGCTGGTAGACGCGTATCACCCCGTCCTCGGTCTGGTGTATCCTTATCATGAGGAGCTTGGCGAGCTCGAGTATCGCGAGGAAGGTGACGACTATCTCTCCGCGCGTGGCCTCGTCTGGGAAGAGCGACGTAAAGGCCGCGCTCTTGTCCCTGCCGACTATCTCCATCACGTAATTTATCTTGTCCGCTATCTTGAAACGCTCGGAGGTGAGCTCGATACGCCTTTCCTTCGGGGCCTTGGCGAGTATGGATTTTAAGACCTCCATCAGCTCGAAGACAGAGACGCTCATGAACCCGGCTCCCCCTTCGAGCTCGTCAAGCGGCTCATCACACCCCCTCTTGAAGACGTCCCTGCCGAGGAGCGGCCTATCGCCGAGTTCCTTTGCCGCCTCTTTGTACCTCTGGTACTCAAGGAGCTTGCGGATGAGCTCTTCCCTCGGGTCTCCCCCGTCTTCTTCGGCCTCTTCGGCCTCCTCGTCGACCGGCAGGAGCATCTTGCTCTTTATGTGGACGAGTGTCGCGGCCATGATGAGGAACTCTCCGGCGACGTCGAGGTTCATCTCCTTCATAATCTCGATGTATTCGAGATACTGCTCGGTGATGGAGAAGATGGGGATGTCGTAGATATCCACCTCGCTCTTCTTTATGAGGTGGAGGAGGAGGTCTAAAGGCCCCTCGAATATGTCGAGCTTTATCTGATATGCCATTTTTTAGTTTATGACAGCCCCATAGCTGACCTTACGTGCGCCATCGTCTCGGAGGCGACCAACGACGCCTTTTTCGAGCCCGCCTCCAGTATGGAGGAGACGAGGGAGGGGTCTTTCTCCAGCTCCCTCCTCCTTTCCTGTATGGGCCTCAGGAAATCGAGGACTTTGGGTATCACCGACCTCTTGCACTCCATGCAGCCGATCGCCGCCTTCGCGCACCCTTCGCGCACCCATTCGATGGTCTTTCCGTCCGAATAGAGCGTGTGGAAGGTTATAAAGAGCGGGCAGACGTCCGGGTTCCCGGCGTCGGTCCTCCGTTTTCTCGCGGTGTCGGTCATCATGGTGAGCATCTTCTGCTCGACGGCCTCAGGCGGGTCGGATAAGAATATGGAGTTATTGTAGCTTTTGGACATCTTCCTGCCGTCGGTGCCGAGCACCTTCGGCGATGCCGTGAGAATGGTCTCCGGCTCAGGGAAAACAGGCCCGTAGAAGTTGTTGAAACGGCGCGTTATCTCTCTGGAGAGTTCGAGGTGCGGGGCTTGGTCTATGCCCACGGGGACCTTGTTCGCCTTGTATACGATGATGTCCGCGGTCTGGAGGACCGGGTATCCTAAAAAGCCGAATGTGTGGAGGTCCTTGTCCCTTATCTCCTGCATCTGCTCCTTGTAGGTCGGGTTCCTCTCAAGCCACGGCAAAGGCGTTATCATGGAGAGGAGGACAAAGAGTTCGGCGTGCGCGGGGATCGACGACTGCCTGAATATCGTGGACCTTGCCGGGTCTATGCCGATAGAGAGCCAGTCCAGCACCATCTGTCTCGAATTTTCCGCTATGGACTGCGGCGCGGCGTAGTCGGTAGTGAGCGCGTGCCAGTCGGCTATGAAGAAGAAGCACTCGTACTCTTCCTGGAGTTTGAGCCAGTTGGCGAGCACCCCGTGGTAGTGGCCGAAGTGGAGCCTGCCAGTCGGCCTCATACCGCTTAGAACCCTTCCCTGCATCTTTCAGATACCTCCAGTCAAGAGACCGACCATGAAATAGACGAGCGGGGAGACGAACCTGTCAAGGAACCCGCTCATGATGAGCAGTATGAGTATCATGAACCCGTAGGGCTCAAGCCTGCTGAACGACAGCGCGCTACGGACCGGGAGCAGGTTCGAGAGGACCTTCGAGCCGTCGAGCGGCGGCACCGGGACCATGTTAAAGACCGCGAGCGAGATGTTCATGACGATGGAGACCTCGACCATTATGGAGAGGGGCCTGTACGCGCCGGGTATGTAGCCCAGGAAATCGAAGCCCCCCATCAAAAAGATCTTATGGGCAAGGGCCGAGAGGCCCGCGAGAAATAGGTTGGACAAGGGCCCGGCGAGCGCGACCCACATCATGTCGCGCGAGATGTTCTTGAAATACCTGGGGTTTATCGGCACAGGCTTCGCCCACCCGAAAAGCCCGGAGAAAAAGAGGGCTATCGTCCCCAGGGGGTCCAGGTGCTTTAGAGGGTTTAGCGTCACCCTCCCGAGCATCTTGGCCGTCGGGTCCCCGAGCTTGTACGCGGTCCATGCGTGAGCGCACTCGTGGACCGTAAGCGCGAGAAGAATAGGCGGCCCGGTTAAGAGTATTTTGAGGACATAATCCTGGAACATATGACCGTACCTTTAAACTTCTTAGTTTAACAGATGAATCGATGGAGCGTCAACGCAAATCTCCAGGGCTATCATTGGGATTTTCGAGAGGAGCCCCTTAGTCGTCGAGGGATTTTATAAGCTCTATGTCGCGGGCTATCTCTTTGGAATTGGGGTAGGTCTTCTCGTCCTTCATCATGGCCTCCAGGTGCCTGACGGCGGTCGTCGGCCAGACGTGAGGTGCCAGCACCGGTTTGGTTATCTTCCAGTCGTTCCCTGTCTTCCTGACATGGAAGTCGGCTGTCTCGTAGAGGTCGAGCTTTAATATCCCGTGATTGGAGAGGAGCCCGACGACATGGTACCGGACCTCAATCGAGGCCTCGTCGGAAGATATCATCTTTGACGAGTATACCCGCGCGCTTTTTACGAGGAAGGCGTAGTCCCAGGCGTACTCGACCTTCCAGTCTACGAGGGGGCGCATGACTTCGATATAGCTCTCTGCGGTGAGGCGGCCTCCCTTAAGGTCTTTGGTGAAGTAATTTTTCACAATCCCCTCCGGCTCCTGTATTGCGAGGGCACAGCCGGTTGCGAGGGTTGAGGAGATAAGCAATATCGGAAAGATGAGCCGTTTCAAGTGGTTTTGCCTTTCGACTGGTTTTTATTACAGTTGACCTGAAAGGAATATACGGCAGGCGGGAC
>MGPQ01000019.1:147655-174972 GCA_001797465.1 Deltaproteobacteria bacterium GWB2_55_19
GTCCCGCCGAGGCGCGGCTGGGAAGCCGCGCCTATCGTTGTAAACGCCCCTTCTTCATTTGCCTGCAGGCGTCTTCTTCCCCCGCGCA
Source organism: Deltaproteobacteria bacterium GWB2_55_19 (assembly GCA_001797465.1). Classification (GTDB taxonomy): domain Bacteria; phylum Desulfobacterota; class GWC2-55-46; order GWC2-55-46; family GWC2-55-46; genus GWB2-55-19. The sequence goes on from MGPQ01000019.1 coordinate 147,744, forward strand.
TATTTCCTCACGAACGCCTCCTCGTCCTCTCTGGACGCCAATTCTCCGTCGAGCCGCTTCTTCAAGAGCTCAGAGAGGACCTCGCCCATGAACGGCCCTTCCTTGACCCCGAGTTTTTTAAGGTCGCCTCCCCTAAGCGCAACCTCAGTATGTTTAAGCCTCGTCATATAGATCGAGAGAGCCTTTTTAACGGATTCGCGCTCGGCCTTGGCGAGGATGTAGATGATGATCTCCAGGGGGAGGCCTTCAAGGAGTTCGAAGAGAGCGCTGTTTGCACGTGGACCGCCGGAGTTGAGTATCGAGAGGGCCTTTAACCCTTCCCTCCTCGCGGCGAGGACCTCCATCCGCTTCCTCCCCGTAATCATAAGCCTTCTTACGAGGACGGCCAGTTCCTCTTCATTCAGCTCGTCCGTGAGCGCGAGGAAGAGGACGAGCCACTCCTCGGCCTTGTCTCTCGTGTAGAGGAGTTCGTGCCATTTAAGGGTCTCCCGCGTCCTCTCGAAGAATATCTCCCTCTCCATATCCCATGTTATGAGCGGGTGCGTGAGGCGCAGGAGCCCGAGCTCAGAGAGCCTCTTCATGCACTTCGCCGCCGTCTCCTCCTTGAGTATGTTCCTTAATTCGTCGAGGAGGCGCGCGCCTGAGAGCTCCTTGAAGACGTTTATTTTTACCGCGTTCTTTATGAGGTTCAGGGTGTGCTTGCCTATCTTGAAGTCGAACTTCTCCGCGAACCGGACGGCGCGCAGAGCCCTTGTCGGGTCTTCTACGAAGCTTAAGTTATGGAGGACGCGGACCGTCCTTTCCTTCAGGTCTTTCTGCGCCCCGAAAAAATCTATGAGCTCGCCGAACTTGCCCGGGTTGAGCGCTATGGCGAGCGTGTTCATGATAAAATCCCTCCTGTAGAGGTCGAGCTTCAGAGACGACTGCTCGACGGTCGGCAGGGCCGCGGGCCTCTCGTAGTATTCGAGGCGCGCTGTCGCGACGTCCACCTTGAAGCCGTCCGGGAATATGAGGACTGCGGTCCTGAACCTCAGGTGCGGTTTGACGCGCGCCTTTTGCCGTTTCGCGAAGTCAGTTGCGAAGGCTATCCCGTCCCCGCCCTCTACGACGATATCCACGTCGAGGTTCTCCCTGCGCAGAAGCAGGTCCCTTACGAACCCGCCTACGGCGTAGGCCTTTACACCCTCGGCCTCAGCCGTATCGCCGGCCTTCCTCAACAGGTCTATTACCCACTCCGGGAGCCTCTCGCGCATGAGCTTCGAGAGGTGACGGACCTTTTTCGACGCGCCGGTCAAGGACTCCCGGAGTTCTTCCTGCAGGAGCTTCAAAAGGTCCGTGCGCGTGATGACGCCTACGACCTTCCTCTCTTTTATCACCGGGAGGAGCCTCTGGCCGTGGCCAACGACCTTCTCTCGTATCTCGTCAACGGAGGTGGAATCGGCTACGGTCTCCACTTCCGTAGTCATGTAGTCAGAGACCGCGGCATCGAAGAGCCCGTGGAACACGGCCTTGTCGAGGACCTGTCTCGTTATGACGCCCTGCACCGAGCCGTTCCTCGCAACAGGGGCGGCGTTTATGCCGTATCTCCTCATGAGCTCTATCGCGTCCTTGAGGAGCGTGCCTGGCTGGACCGTTATCGGCGGGTACGACATGATGTCTCTTGCCGTCCTCTCGGGGTAGACGGCGCGCCTTAGCGCGGAAAGGAGTGTCTCTTTCGCCTCTATGAGGGTCATGCCTTTCAGGGTGGCCGAGGCGGCGCTCGAGTGGCCGCCGCCTCCTATGGCGCGCGCGACCTTGCCGACGTCGACCTTCGGGGTCCTCGAGCGCGCTATCACGTGCACCCTGTCCCCGGAGTCCACCAGCATGAAGAGAGAGGACATGCCTTCGATGTCCATCATCCTGTGGGCGAGTGTGGCGATGTCGCCGGCGTACCTCTCGATGTAGCCTTCGGAGACGACTATCTCGGAGCCGCCTATCGTGTACGAGGTCTCGGAGTGGAGGAACTCATTCAATAGCGATACCTCCTCCGGGGTGAGCTCTTTCCGGAGGAAGGCGGATACCTTCACGAGGTCCGCGCCCCTTGAAAGGAGGAACCTGGCGGCGTCATAATCGCTTTCGGTCGTGGAAGGATAGGAGAGAGACCCTGTGTCCTCGTATATCCCGGCCATGAAAAGTGTGGCCTCGTCAGGCGTGATATCAAGCGCCTTATCTTTGAGTATGAGCGCGAGCACCGTCGTCGACGAGCCGTAAGGCCTGATGACCTCGTATGTCCCCCTGACAGCGTCCTTATCCTCTGAGTGGTGGTCGTAGACGTGGACGTCGACGCCTTTACCGATGAGCGCGCCGAATGGGCCGATCCTGCCGGCGTGGCGCGTGTCCACGAGTATAAGGCGCGTGACCTTGCCGAGGTCGATATCGCGTATCCTGTCTATGGGATAAGGAAGACGGACCGACTCGACCGCCTTTTTAAGGCCCTTTTCCAGAGAGCCGGAGAATACGACGCGGGCCTCGGGGTAGAGCTTTTTCGCCGCCACCATCGAGGCGAATGTGTCGAAGTCCGCGTTCGTATGCGAGGTGATGACTTCCATGAGAGGATATTAGCATATTTATACGGGGGGCACAAAGGAGCAAGCAGGGCGTCATAAGCTCACATACCTGCGTTGCTCCTCGGCCCGTCGCTGCGGCGTACACAAAAGTACGCTTCGCTTGGGCCTTTGTCGCGCCTTGGTCTGTTTTGCTCTGACGCTCTGCGGTGGGCTGTTTGCTATCCAAAAAAAGACCTGCTAATATTGGATAGCATTTTGGAAGTCTTGAGTCTTATTCTTTTTGCGCCCTCCAGGCGCCTTTGGGCATAGGATTCGCTCGCTTTCTTCCTCCCCTTCCGCTCGCGCGCCCCTTGCGCGCTCATTTCCCAGTTGCTTGCGCGCCGAGCGCAAGCGTCAATCTGCCCCTGCGCGCTCGCCTCTTCCTCCCTTAGGCTTCGCTCACCTATGCCCGGGGTTTTGAAAAACAATGAAAAAGATTCTTTTGCGGGCTCAGGTTTGTAACCTGAACCTGAAAATTCGTGTATCCAAAAGCCATTCGGCAGCCAAATAAAAAAAGGCGGGTGGTCTCCCACCCGCCTCATGCGACACGCAAATCGAGGGGCGCATCTTTTATTCGCCGGTCTTTTCGTCCTTCTTGTCCTTCTTGTCTTTTTCCGGCTCCTCGGCCTTAGGGGCGGGCTGGGAGTGGCACCTGAAGCAGTCGTCGAGCGGGAAGGCTACTTTTGTGTGGCAGACGCCGCAGTACTGGCCGGCGATTATCTTCATCATGTTCATCTCGGGGTTGCCGCCCTTCTGTTGCTTGAAGATGGCGGTGTGGCAGGTGGCGCAGTCGATCTGCTCGGTGTGTGGCTTATGCGGGAACTTGACGTCCGGCGGGTGAGGCGTGAACTTCGCCGCCGGTATTATAATGTCGAGGTCGAGGGCCTGCAAATCGTCTTTGCCGCCAGGCAAGGGCCCGGCCTTTATCTTCTTTTCGGAGAGAGCCTTTACCCAGTCGACCTTATTGCCGAAGTGGTCTGCCGGCAGGCCCTTTACCGCGTCGTCGAACTTCCTGTTCTCCTTGACCTCTGTTCCGTATGAGTGGCAACGGCCGCACTCGGTTGCCGCGAACGCGGCCTTGCCGTTATGGCATTCGCCGCAGTATTTGCCGGCCTCTATGTCGGCCTGAGTAACGCCCGTCGTGTTGGATTTGAGCTTGAAGCCGATGTCGGTATGGCACGCCTTGCACGAGTATTTGTCCCTGTGCGCCCAGTGCGGGAATACGACGGGTTTCACCTCTGTTGAGGACGCGGTGGACCTGTTCATGAGGACCGTGCCGTGGGCGGAGGGCGGCTTTATCTTCCTAAAGTCCGTCTCTTTCGTGACGTCGCCCTGCGCGAAGACGCTGGACGCGATTACTGCGGACGCGGCAAAGGCAACGAGGACCGCGAGCGGCCTTATAATAACTTTACTTCTCACTTCCTACCTCCGTTAGTTCTTCCATCAATATCCGGCATGGCACGAGGCGCAGAGTTTCGTGAAATCGACTCGGAGCATCTTGCCGTGCCTGGACTTGTTATGCGGCTCGTGACATGTGTAGCAGACCATCTCCCCGTCATCGGTCAGGGGGAGGGACGCGGGCACTCGTATCCTCGGCATCTTGCCTATGGGGTGTCTCGTCACCGGGTGGTTCCCGACGTTCCCCGGATGGCACTTCGTGCAGGTGGTGACCGGGTCGAGGTTAAGGAGCGGAGGCTCGGCCTTGTGGCAGACCGAGCAGAACTCCTTTCTGGAAAAGTCGTGCGGGCTCTCGGCGGCCCGCCCTTCCTCGGACGAGGAAGTCCCCGGCATTATTACGAGCAGTAAAAAGAGCGCGGCCGTTGCCGGAAAAAATATCTTCCCCGAAAGGAACGCCGCCGGCATGGAGCGGGTGAGGCCCGATTGTGTCTTCTTCATATTAATCCCGGGAGGTTTTTAGCCCCTTCCGCCATGAAAGCGGGCTTGTCGTTTTTAACCTGGGCCAGAATACCCTGCGCCTTTTTATGCCCGTCCCTTTTAATTCGAGCAGTCGTCTATGGTGTTGCAGTTATAGTTCGCCGCGTTCCCGTTCGTGAAGGACGTAAAGTTGTAGTTGCAGACCTTGTCGGTCGCCGGGGTCACTGTCCTGAACCACATCTGCGCGGCCTGGAGCGTCGTCGGACGCGTGTAGGACTCCACGCACGCGCCGTTCATCATCCTGTATCCGAGCGCGTCCGAGCCGGCCTGGGTCCCGGCGGCCATGTTCGAGCCGTGGATGCCCTTCATAGCGTTGGTCGTTGAGTCGTAGGCCCCGCCGTGGCAGGTGAGGCAGAGGATGCCGAACTTGTTTCCGCTATTCCCGGTGGAGGCCCCGCTTGCGTAAAACGGCGAGCAGTTGACCCCGGGGCAGGCGCTCAGCCCGTCGACCGGGTGGGTTACTCTCGCGTAGTCGCGGAGCAGTTTGCCGTTTCCGTCGGTCGCGGCGCTTATATAATTCTCGTCGCCGTAGACCTCGCGTCTGTGGCAGTTATAGCAGAAGTTGACGAGGGTGCCGGACCCGGTCTCGTTTCTCCGCAAGACCCATTTTTCGCTTGAGCCGTGGGGTCCCTTGGGGTCCGAGGAACTGTGCGACCCGTGGCAGTCGGAGCAGGTGATGGTGGAATCGTGTTTCACGTTGTAGAAGCCGGTCCTGTCGCCGAAGCCGGGGAAGTCCATGTACCTGAAGGTGTTCGTCAGCCCGAGGCTGTTCAGCGGCCAGTTCGGGTTGGCGGCGACCTGGGGCTGGTTCCTGCCCTGGGCGAAGACCGGGTGGAAGGCCATGTTGTTTATGTTCATGTCGGCCGTTATGTCGGATTCAGACACGATGGAGCCGTCGGCGTTGCCGGAGGGGACGTTTGGAGGCAGGGCCCCGTAAGAGTAATAGGAGTGGCACTTTACGCAGAGATAGCCTTCGAGGTTGTCGGCCCCCGGCGTTTGCGTCGTAAAGTCCACTGCGGTATAAACGAGCGCGGAGTTCCCGGCCGTCCCCCAGGGAGAGGGCTTTGCGCCCCAGCCGCCGAGGAGGTTCGCCCCGATGATGTTGCCGTTCGTGCCGCCGACAACGTGGTTGCCGGACTTTACGCCGTGGCCGTTATGGCAGTCGGCGCACTCGGCGTGCCTGTTGGTCCCGAGGTTCGAGGCGGACTCCCTCGCCGGCTCTCCGGCGGCCCCCCTTGAAGGCAGATGCGCGCCGTATGTCCCCTTGACGTCATGCTTGTACGTGTAGTTGAAGAGCGAGTCCATGTTCAGCGTTGCCACGTTTCCGTTATGGCAGTTAAGGCAGGTGTGCTCCTCGTCGACTATCTGGCCGCTTCCGGGGTCCGTCCCCTTAAGGAGCGTTTTCCCCGGCGCCCCGCCGTGGGAGCGGTGGCAGGCGAGACAGCTCTGCGAAGCCGGCGTGTCGTCCGAGTAGCCGGCCGCGTCCATGTCCTCGTGCCAGGGGTTTACCCCCGAGCCGTTCCATATCGCGGTGGATGTCTGGTGTATCGACGGCATCGTCGTCCAGTACCGCTTGTCATGGCAGTTCGTGCAGAGTCCGCCGTTAGAGAGGCTCGCCACCATGAATTTGGGGAACGCGGTCCCGTGAGGGTCGTGACAGCTCGTGCACTGCACCATGCTGGAGGAGTCGAGCCTTATTTCCGGGGGGAGAGTAGTGTTGTCTTTTATTTCGGTGTTCGACGGGTACGCGAGCGAGTACTCGAACGATATCGGGTGGTCGTCCTTAAGGTCCGTCCCTATGTAGGCGGTCGATGTCGAGCTTATCTTCCCGGCCGTTACTCCGGCCCCGGTCACGTCGAAGGCGCCCGACGTCGCGGCGCCGGGGAGGTTGAGAAGAGACCCTATGGCGATAGTGCCGTCATGGCAGGACAGGCAGAGCTTGGAAGACCCCGTGGGCTGGCCGAGCGCGGGGGCGTTCGGGCTCTTGGTGGCCGCGAGCGTTTGGCTCTCGTAGACGTTGTACGTGGCGCCGGTGTCCTGTCTATTCCAGCCGGGGCTCGCGGGCAGAGCGTTGTGCGGGGTGTGGCAGAAGACGCAGACCTCGCTCGTATCCGCCGATTTAACGTTGCCGGAGGAGAGGAGGCCGAAGTTATGCTTGGTGCCGGCTACCGTCGCCGGCGAAGGCGCGGCGGATAAGACGATGTACGCCGCACTTGCGGCCACTGCCGCCGCCATGACGGGGAGCCTGTACCCGGTCCGCCTGAAAAATGAATAGAGTGGAATACGGGAGATCAACCCTGAAAGCCATTCCACGATGGGGTGCCTCATCTTTAACCAGCTCACTTCCCGAAAAAGTGTTTTTGTGCTTTAGATGTGGCCGTGATACTCGAAGACCTGAATGCGCCTGTTGTAGGAGTCCGATACGTATATCTTGTCGGCGCTGTCTATGAAGACCCCGGAGGGGAGCCAGAACGAGCCGTATTCCCTGCCGAGGCGTCCGAAGTTCAAGAGAAAATTCCCGGACCTGTCGAATATCTGGACCGTGTCGAATATGGCGTCCGCTACGTAGATGTTCCCCTCGTTGTCGACTGAGACGCCCTTGGGCCTGCCGAAGTCTCCGGTGCCGTCGCCGTGGCGTCCGAACATGGAGAGGAATTGGCCGTTTTTCCCGAATATCTGTATCCTGTAGTTCATAGTGTCGGCGACAAAGAGCTCGCCGTGCCTGTCTATGAATATGTCTACCGGGTGGTTGAACTCGCCGGCCTTGTTCCCCCAGCGCCCGATGGCCTTAAGGAGCCTGCCCTTTAAATCGTAGACCGCTACCTCGTGCCTCGCGGTGTCGCTCACGTAAACGGTCTTTTCAGCCTTGTCGACGGCGATCCCCGTAGGCCTTTTTCCCGCCGGGAACCCGTAAAGGTACTTGCCCCTGGAGTTGAAGACGAGGATCTTGTTCTTGACCGAGTCGGTCGCGTATATGTTGTCCTCGGCGTCGACCGCGACCGCTATGGGGGATTCCAGGTTGTCGTCCCCGGTCTCTTCGATAAAGGAGTACTTGTTCTTTTTGGCGTCGTAGATGTGCAGTCTTTTGAGCGCGGTGTCCGCGACGATTATCCGTCCTGTCGAATCGACCGTTATGCCGTAGGGCTTGACCATCTGGTCGGCCCTGGGGCCGAGGAGGAACTCGGCGATTTTTCTGAAGAAGCCCTTGTTAGCGCCTATGTCTTCAGGCCTCGATATGGCCTTGAACCAGGAGACCCTGGCGGGCTCGGGCGGGGAGGGCCATATAAGGGGCTTCTGCGGGGTAGTGGCGGTCTCCCTGACCTCGTTCTCCGTCGTTGCGCACGCGGAAAGCAGTACGAGGAGGAGCAACATGGCCCCGAAGATGGGGAACGCCCTTGATGTCATTATCCTCTTTGCGTCAGTCATAATGGTCCGTGGTGACGGGTCAAGACGTTTTTAACAAAGGCGCGCATGGCGCGACGCCGGCCCATTCTGTGCGCGCCTGATTACGATAAGTTCATTTAAGAAGGACCTGCGTAGGAGCGCCCCTCTCCCCCCTCTCTCCGGCAGGTGCCCAGGTCTACTTCCTGTGGCAGTACTGGCAGATGTCGAGGCCCGCGGAGCGGAGCCTCATGCTGTAATCGCCGCCCCAGTCGGCCCTGCCGACGAGGAGACCCCTCTCGTGCGGGTTGTGGCATGTGGAGCAGATGATCTTGCCGGACTTCGGGTCCAGAGGCAGGATCAACGGTATCTCCTTTTTCGCGAGCCGGAGGCTCATTGTTATGTTCTTGGAAGGGACCACAAGGTGGTCGGGCGCCACATAGCCGCTCATCGTCGCGCTCACGCCTTCGGACCCGGGGTGGGCCCTGACCGTATGACACTGCCTGCAGAGCTGATTCGGGTCTTCGTCAAAGCGGAGATTTACGTCCTTGATGGACTTTTCCTTCTGGACGTCGGGGACGTTCTTGTGGCAGATGAGGCACGTACCCCAGAGCACCTCCCCCTCGTCGTTTATCTGCTCGTGGGGGTTGATTATCGTGGAGAGGGCCTCGCTCCTCTCGTAAGGGGGCGGGGTCTCCTTGGGCAGTCCGGACTTCTCGGCCGCGTAAGACGAGACTGCCGCGAAAAGTATCAGCCCCCCGGCCATGAGCGGTCTTATAAGGGCTTGGATTCTTTTTGACATCTTCATTTTCCTGTGTTTTTCCGGAACACCCGGTCTTGCGCCTATTTCGAAAAGGCGTAGACCGACCCGTCCCCGGAGCCTATGTAGAGGTTATTGTCGACCACGGCGGGGGAGGAGTGTATCCCGCCGCCTGTGGCGTACTTCCAGAGTATGGAGCCGGTCTTCGCGTCGAGCGCGTAGACGTTGCCGTCCCCGGCGCCCGCGTATATTGTCCCGTTGCCCGCGACTACGGGGGTTGAGTTTATCTCGGCTGGGAGCTGCCAGTCGGAGACCTCTGCCCCGTCGTTCCTGTTGTACGCCCTTATGTGCCCGCTCTTGAAGGCTATGTATATGCGGTCACGGGCGACGACCGGGGTAGCGTAGATCATCTCCGTTGAGAGGCCTCTCCTCCAGACGAACTTGCCTGTCTTGGCGTCTATTGCGTAGAAGTTCCTGGACAAAGACGCCACGTATACTATGCCGTCCTTCACGACCGGGGTCGCGTAGACGGCGGAATCCGTCCTCGCGGACCAGTGCCTGCCGCCGCTTTTGGCCGAGGCGGAGTAGACTATGCCGTTCTTGCCTGCTATGAATATGGAGCCGTCGGCGTAGGCTGGGGAGGCGTATACCCCGCTGTACTTGTCGTAATCCGGGAGTTTCATCCTCCAGGCCCTCTTGCCGTCCGAGACGTTAAGGGCGTAGAGGTAGAGGTCGTTGGAGGCGATGAAGACGAGCCCCTCCGAGACCGTCGGCGAGGTGAGTATCCTGCCGTCGGTCTTGTGCTTCCAGGCGAGAGCGCCTGTGGCCGCCTCTACCGCGTAGACGAAGCCGTCCTTTGAGCCGAAAAAGACCTTCCCCGCCTCTACGGCCGGGGACGAGAATACCTCTCCGTCCGTTGCGAACGACCAGACCTGTTTGCCGGTCTCGGCGTCTATGGCGTAGAGGTTCTTGTCATACGAGCCGATGAAGACCTTGCCCTCGAAGATGGCCGGGGACGAGTATACCGGCCCCTTTGTCTCGAACCTCCATTTAAGGGAGAGCGGCGGCTGGGCCGCGCGCTCGACGTAGGATGAGCGCGCCGGGGTCTTCATAAAGCCCGCCCAGTTCTCGGAGCGCGCCTCCGCTCCGATGAAGAACGACCCGGCCGTTAAGGCCGCGGCCGCGATTCCGATGGCTGTTTTTAGATGGCGCATAGTCCCTTTCCGTCAGTTCGTGGTTAGGCGGGCCGTAAGTACGGCCCGCGCAGGCGATCGATCCATTCCGGGCCGCCCTGGGTAGGGCCGGGAATAATGAGACAGGTATTTTACGATTCGGACAGGCCCGCTCAGCCCGGGCCGTTTTTGAAAAGACCTGTTTAGACCTTGAGCTTGTCGAGCGCCCTCTCGGTCTTTATGCGCGCCTCGGTGATGCCGCCGAGCGCGCGCTTTAGGCCGCCCGGCTTCTTTTCAAGCCTTCCGTAAGCCTCGTCGAGCCTTTCCGCCGAGTCTTTCAGCGAGCTGAAGGGGACGGAGAGCGAGGCTGTCATCGCGTTGAACGCCTCTGAAAGCCCGACGGCGACCTTGTCTTCCATGAGGCGGGACGTAAAATCCCCTTCAGCGGTCTTCTTCAAGGCCTGTTTGAACTTTAGGAGCGGCAGTTCCACTCTCCGCGTAAGGACGTATCCGAGGACCGCCGAGATGACGATGATAAGCGGTATGATTATGAGGCTTAACTTCCAGAGGATCGGGACGGCTATCTCGGAGGTCGTCCTTATCCTCAGATGGATTCTATATAACTCCGAGGTCAATTCCCTGTCAATTAAAAAATAAACGAGGAGGAGGTTCAGAAAATAGCCCAGAAACACGGCGATCGAGAACCCGGCTATGAACCGCCCCTGGAGCCTCTTCTTGATGAAGAAACTGCGCCTGCGGTACTTGGGAAAGGCATTTGCGCTCATAAGCCTCTTGAGGTTAACATAAATACATCCTTCAATCAACCTTGCCGAAAATATAAACCAACCACATTAAACAGCCCTTAACCCGCCATTAATTATTATCTGCCGCGCACGCCCTTACTTAACATGGCAGGCGAGGCAAAGGGCGCTTTTTTCGTTCGACATGACGAGCTCGCTGTGCTGTTTGGAGTACGGGTTGTGGCAACTGCCGCACCCGACGAGCCCTCCGAAGAGCTTTATGGCCGAGGAGAGCTCGCTCACGTCCCGGTAAGCGCCCATGTACTTGCGTTTTGTCTCGGCGTAAGAGACGCCTATGGGGTGGCTTACGCCTATGGAGTTGGCGTTGTGGAAGATGTCTATTGAGCTCTCCACGAGGGTGTCCTTGGCTATCGTCGCATCGTGGCAGGCGAGGCACTTTATCGAAAGCTCATCAAGTACGGTGCCGAGGTCGTCCGCTATGTACTTGGTCCCGGTCGAGCTTGAGACGTGCGCCGTGCCTACGGATATCTTGTGCATCTCGGCCTCGAGGTCCGCGTGGCAGAGCGTGCAGAGCCCCTCGCCCGAGGCCTTGGAGCGCATATGGAAGTCCCCGTGGCCGTTGTCGTGTACGGTGTGGCAGGTGATGCAGGTTATCTCGTCCTTCCAGTCGAGCGGAAAGCCGGAGGGGACCTTCATGGAAGGCTTCATGTCCACGGGATGGGAGAGCTCCTTGGAGTCCTTGTGGCAGCCGGTGCACATGATAGTGATGTCTTTTGTGAACGCCTGCGGGGCGTCGCCCTTCTGCGGGACGGTAATGTGGCAGTCCAGGCACTTGTCCTCGAAGTTATGGTAACTGGTCCACTGGGAGAAAACGTAGCTTGCCGCCGTCAATAGGAGGACCGAGAGTATGATCGGTATATTGGTTTTCAAACTATATTACCTTAATGCCGGAAGCGGTCTTTTTAAGCCCATCTATGCCGGCCTTCAATTCTTTAAGCGCCTTCGAGATATCATCCTCGCTCGATGAGTCGTCTTTTGCGAGTGCGTAAAGCCTCTCTTCGCACCTCTCTATCTCGGCGAGGGCGTCGCGCGACGACCTCACCTTATGGTTCAGCGACCTGGCCATCTCGTTTATGTCGTCGGCGAGCGCCTCGAGCTGGTCGTTGCCCCTGAACTTGGTGTTGACGGTCAGGTTCCCGCCCGAGATGGCGTCGAGGTTCCGCTCTATCCTGAATATGGGGCCGGCTATCTTGTGCGTGAAGAAGAGCGAGATGAGCGCTATGGCGCCTGTTATGAGCGCGAGGATGAATATGGAGTAGAACGAGGCGAAGATGAGCGGGAATATGCGTATCTTCAAGTCGTAGATGGCGTATATGGCGCTACCGTAAGAGTCCCCGAGGCTCCTTGCGGTCATGAGGTAGATGAAAAAGGTGGCCGCAGACATCCCCGCGACGGTAAGGATGCAGAAGTTGAGTCCGAACTTGAGTTTGAAGGCCCTTTTTACAAAACCTGGGTTCCGCATCCAATACCGCCTCGTAAAGTCCCTGCCTCGTAAGGCCTGCGCCGGGCCCGGCCGATATCCTTATATCGGATGAACGGCCTGAATCTCAAGCGGATTCGAGCCGGGGCAGAAAGCCCCCGCATTATATCGGAAAAGGTCCTGAATGTGAAGGCATTAAGAAGGGCGCGCGCAGGTCCTCGGGCGGATGGGCGCGCGGCGCGGGCAAAAGGATTTTAAATGCCTTGAAAAAAGCCGCGCTTGCAAATATAATGAGAGGCTCTGTTTTCGGAGGCCTTCCGCGGCGATGCATTCCGCGGCGTTATGACAACAAAAAATTCGGGCATAACATACGAGAGGAGATTCGACATGGCGAACGACAGGTTCTTAAAGGCGTGCCGGAGGGAGGCATCCGACCGCACCCCGGTCTGGCTCATGCGCCAGGCGGGCCGGTACATGAAGGAGTACATGGCCATAAGGGAGAAGCACTCGTTCCTGGAGATGTGCAGGAACCCCGAGCTCGCGGCGGAGGTGACGTTGCAACCCATCAAGGCCTTTGATCTCGACGCCGCCATCATATTCGCGGACATCCTCCTGCCTCTGCCCGGCATGGGCATAGAGCTGGAATTCGCCAAGAACGAGGGGCCCGTAATAAGGAACCCGGTGAGGACGAGGAAGGATATAGACGCGGTCAGGATGATAGACCCCGAGGTCCACGTCCCCTACCTCATGCAGGCGATAAAGATGGTAAAGGCCGAGCTCGCCGGCAAGGTGCCGCTCATCGGTTTCTCGGGCGCGCCCTTTACGCTCGCGAGCTATATAATAGAGGGCGAGGGGTCGAGGAACTACGTTAACACCAAAAAACTCATGTACGGCGACCCGGAGGGCTGGAAGGCCCTCATGGACAAAATTTCCGACGTCGTCGTCGCGTACCTGAAGGCCCAGATCGCGGCCGGGGCCGAGGTCGTACAGCTCTTCGACAGCTGGGTCGGATGCCTGGGGCCCGATGACTTCAGGGAGTTTGCGCTCCCGTACACGAAAAAGGTGATAGAAAGACTTAAGGGCACGGTCCCGGTCATAAACTTCGGGACGAACACCGGGACTTTCCTTAACCTCGTCGCCGAGGGCGGCGGCGACGTCATAGGGGTGGACTGGAGGGTGAGGCTCGACGAGGCGTGGAAGACCATAGGTTACGACCATGCGATACAGGGGAACCTCGACCCGGTCGTCCTTTTCGGCCCTGTAAAGGAGATAAGGCGGCGCGTAAAAGAGATAATAGACATGGCGGGGGGCAGGGCGGGGCACATATTCAACCTCGGCCACGGCATCGTCCTCGGCACCCCGGTCGACAGCGTGAGGGCGGTAGTCGACGCCGTACACGAGTTCAGCGGTAAATAGGGAGGAGAAGACAATGGAAAAGAAGAAGGCATTTCTCCTCCTCGCATTCGGCGGGGCGGACTCTATCGACTCGGTAGAGCCTTTCATAAGGAACGTCCTCAAGGGCAGGCCCGTTACCCCTGAGCTCGTGGAAAAGATAAAGGAAAGATACAAGCTCATAGGCGGCAAGTCCCCGCTACTCGACTTGACAAGGGCCCAGGCGGAATCAATCAGGGCGGTCATCGCAAGGCAGGGGCTCGACTACAAGGCCTACGTCGGTATGCGCTACTGGGACCCCTTCATAAAGGACACGCTCCGGCAGATGAAGGAGGACGGCGTGACGGACGCGGTAGCCGTCATAATGGCGCCGTTCGTGTCGCTCGTGGCCACAGGCGCGTACAATTCCGACGTCGAGGGCGCGCTCGCGGAACAGGGCAAGACGCCGTCTGTCGTGGTAACGCCGAGCTTCCATCTTAAGACACAGTTCCTTGAGACCGTCGCCGGGAACGTTAAAAAAGAGCTCGCCTCCTTCAAGGACCCGAAGGACGCGCTCGTCATCTTCAGTTCGCACAGCCTCCCGTGGGTCGGGCTCGAGGGCGACCCGTATGAGATGCTCGTCAACCAGTCGGTCTCGGAAATAGTAAAGAGGATAGGCGTAAAGATTGACTACAAGGTAGCCTTCCAGTCCAAGGGCGCGGGGCCGAGGGAGTGGCTCGGGCCCGCGACCGAAGACGTAATACAGGGCGCGAAGAAGATGGGCAAGAATGGCGTGGTCGTTGTGCCGGTCGGGTTCGTCGCCGACCACATAGAGACGCTCTACGACATAGACATACTCTTCAAGGGCATAGCCGAGTCCTCGGGGCTCGTATTCAGGAGGAGCGCTTCTCTGAACACCAATCCTGCGTTCATGGAGCTCCTCGCGTCAACTATCATCAGTCACAGCGAACGGAGGCAGTGAAGAGGGTCGTCATAATAGGCGGCGGGATCGCCGGGCTCGCTACCGCGTACAGCCTCCGGGAGCACTCCGACGCGCCATTCGAGATAAGGCTCATCGAACGGAAGGACAGGCTCGGCGGGAACATCAGGACAGAGCGCGCCAGCGGCTTCCTCATAGAGGGCGGCCCGGACTGTTTCTTATCCGAGAAGCCCTGGGCAATGGAGCTCTGCAAGAGGGTCGGGCTCGGCGACGAGCTCCTGCCGACGAACGAACATAACAGGAAGACCTTTGTGCTCTCGCGCGGAAAGCTCCACGTCCTGCCCGAAGGCGTCATCCTCATGGTCCCCACGAAGATACTGCCGCTCGCCACATCGAGCCTCATATCAGTCCCCGGAAAGATAAGGATGGCCATGGAGCTCTTCGTGCCGAAGAGAAAGGGGCCGAGGGACGAGTCCCTCGGCGACTTCGTAAGGAGGAGGCTCGGGGCCGAGGCGCTTGAGAAGATCGCCGAGCCGCTTGTCGCGGGCGTTCATGCCGGGGACCCTGAGACGATGTCGGTCCGCGCGAGTTTCCCCAAGTTCGTCCAGCTTGAAGAGGACTACGGGTCGCTTATAAAGGGGATGCTGAAAAAGCTGGAGCTTTTGAAGAAAACCCACAAGCCGGCGGCCGGAACGCCAAATAAGAGGGTCACGATGTTCATGACCCTGAAGAACGGCCTCGGCTCTCTCATAGATACCCTGCAAGAGAAGGTCTCCTCCTCGAAAGATACCGTGGTCGCGACCGGCGTCAATGTCTCAGGGGTCGAGCGCAAGGCGGATGCCTATGAGATAACGATCGAAGGCGGCGAGAAAATCGCCGCCGATGCCGTAGTCATTGCCGCCCCGGCCTACGCCGCCGCCTCTCTTGTAAGGTTCGATAAGGAGCTCCCTGCGAAGCTCCTCACCATCCCCTATGTCTCTACGGCTACGGTATCCATAGCATTCAGGAAAAAAGACATAAAACACCCCCTGAACGGCTTCGGGTTCGTCGTCCCGAAGGTCGAGAAGAGGAAGATAATGGCCGCGACATGGACCTCGGTCAAGTTCAGCCTTCGCGCCCCTGACGACTCCGTCCTTATAAGGTGCTTCGTTGGAGGCTCCAAGGACACCTCGCTCCTGGGAGCGAGTGACGAGGAGATGGTAAGGACGGTCAGGCAGGAACTAAAAGACATCATGGGCATAGACGCGGAGCCGGTCTTGTCGCGCGTCTTCAGGTGGATGAACTCCATGCCGCAGTACACCATAGGACACGAAGAGAGGATCGATTGGATAGATGAGCGGGTCGCCGGGTACCCCGGGTTCTACCTCGTCGGGTCCGCCTACCACGGCATAGGCATAAGCGACAGCGTAAGGTACGCTGAGATAGTCGCAAAGAAGGTCCTCCACCATATCAAGGCCTCGAAGCCTCAGTAACCAGCCCCCTTATCAAGCCCCGGTGCCAGCCGTTTAAGCCTCTCCGTAGCCCTGGAGTAAATCGTCCATTGCGAAAGCAAGGTTATTCTGAAATCAAAACACCCCATTACCCCATCCTTTTTCGTCAACTCCCGGTATGTTTAAAATTTTAGTTTATGAGAGCTAAGGCTCTGTTTTCTATAAAAAAATTCAAGCAATGCCGGTTTTTTCCGATATTTTAAGTAGAAGGATCAGGGCCTCGGTCGAGGCCTCAAGGAGCGTCTATGCCGGAAAAGGTTTATAAGGTCAAATTGGGGGCCTGGAGGGTCCCAATGTCGATAGCCACCAAGACCCTCCTTGCGTTCCTGATCATAATCACGGTCCTCGGCGGGGGTTTCTATTATTACGCCACCCACACCCTCTCAAGAGAGACCGACAGGGAGGCGGTCGATTCGCTCAAATCCAACCTCAAGGGGGCGCTACGCCTCTATCAGATGAGGATGGAACAGATGAAGCTCGGCATGTTGCAGGCGGGGTCCGAGGAGGCCGTAAGGGAGGCGGTCGCGAGGCGGGATTCCGCTGGATTAAAGAAGCTCCTTGACGGGTACGCCGCCTCCAGGGGCTACGTTGACCTCTGGGCCGTCGTCGGCCCGGACGGGCGCGTCATCGCGAGGAGGAACGGGAGGACCGGCGACGCGCTCGATGTGAACGGCATAGTCGCAAGGGCGCTATCCTCGGCAGAGCCCGTCACTTCCACGGAGACGGTTTCAAGGGATTTTCTTTCAAAGGAAGGCGCAAGTATCGCCTCAAGGACCGAAACCTCCGGCCTCATGCAGATAGCGGTGACCCCGGTTGTAAACGGCGGGAGGTCTTCGGGCGCGTTCGTAACCGGCATACTCCTTAACGGGTACGAATGGCTGCCGAGGGCCATATACGAGAACTATAACGTGACATCGGCCATAATCGCGGACACCGAGAGTGAGGCGCGCGTAATAGCCTCTACGGCGGTCTCAAGGCCAGTCTTAGGCCCCATGTCGGCGCTCCCCGAAGATGTCGGGGCGAAGGTGCTGAGTAACGTCCCGTACGCCGGGGCGACACTCCTTGAAGGGGTTGAGGCGTTTCTCGCCATAGAGCCGCTGACGGGGACCGACGGAAAGGTCGTCGGCGCGCTCGCCGTAGGAATATTCGGGTCTGAGGTAAGGCACAACCTCGTGGAGATGAAGAAGAACATACTCCTCGTCACCTGCCTCGGGGTCGTCTTCAGCCTCATATTCGCCGGCCTCTCCTACCGGGACACGGTAAAGCCCATAAACGCCATCACCTCCGCCATGGACGAGACCGCGAATGGGAACCTGAACGTCAGGGTGGAGGTAAGTACAGGGGACGACTTCGAAAAGATAGCCGACGGGTTCAACCAGATGCTCGGCTCCATACAGCTCAGGGAGAAAAGGCTCAACCGCTTCAACGAGCTCTCGAAGATACTCATCCAGAGCAACGAGCCGGAGGCGCTCCTCAGAAAGGCGCTAGGGCGCACAATTGAGCTCACGAACTCGCACATGGGGGCCGTCTACATACACGACGAGACGAACGAGTTATTGAAACCCGTCGTCTCCTTCGGCGTGGGCGAGGGAGAGGTGAGGACCCTGAACTTCGGCGAGGGGCTCGCCGGAAAATGCGCGCTCGAAAGGAAGACCGTGCTCGTCGAGGGCATAAACGACGCGAACCTCTCGGTAGAGACGGGGTTTACGAAGATAATGCCGTCCGGCCTCGCCTGGTTCCCCATGATATGCAAGGAGAAGCTCTCCGGCGTATTTGTCCTCGGCAGTCTGCACCCCTACAACCCCGACGAGATACTCCACATAGAGTACCTGATCGCCCAGATAGCTATCGCGCTCGACAACGCGCTCATCCACAAGGAGCTTGAGAAGCTCTCGGTCACGGACCCGTTGACCGGGCTATACAACAGAAGACACCTCTTCGACGTGCTCTCGGCGGAGTTTTCAAAGGCCAAGCGCTACCGCCACCAGCTCGCCGTGATGATGATAGACATAGACAGCTTCAAGTCCATAAACGACACGTTCGGGCACCAGCAGGGTGACAGGATACTCTCCGAGCTCTCCGGCATACTCAGGGGAAAGACCCGCACTACGGACGTCTGGGCGCGCTACGGCGGCGAGGAGTTCATGGGGTTCGTCACCCATTGCCCGCCGTACGGGATGGTGATCCTCGCCGAGAAGGTGAGGAAGGCGGTCGAAGAGAACATGTTCTCCGGCATGAGCGGCCAGAAGGTGACCGTATCGATCGGCATAGGGTTCTTCCCGTCCGAGGAGATAAGGACGCTGGAAGACCTCATAAAGGCCGCTGACGACAACCTATACAGGGCGAAGAACAGGGGCAAGAACATGGTCGTAATCGAGGAGACGCTCAAAGAGGCGTGCTGAGGCAAAAAGCCGGTCGAAGCGTCCGTGATGAATAAAAAAGACCCCGCCCTGCGCGGGGTCTTTTTGTTTTCAGCGTCATCGGTTTTATGTCCTGAGGCCGCGTCCGGGCGTTTTGATGAGAAAAAACCGCTATCGCCTCTGAAAGTGCAAAAAAAAAGAGTGGCTTGGCGCGTTTTCTCAAGCTATAATCTCTTAACCTTAATAAGCGTTTTCTTTAAAACCCCGGCAAAACTTCCCGGCCGTCCCGTTGAATTCCGTATATGCGGATCAAGATAAAAATAGTAATCCTCATAGTAACGACGCTCGTGCTGGTCCTCTTCGTAGCCGCCTATTACACTCAAAGGGCGGTGGAGAGGGACCAGGAGGGTCTGCTCCTCGAGGACGCCGCCAAGATAGTTAAGGAGGTGGAGTCCTCGATAGCGGCCGCAGGCGATGGGGCGGAGAGGCTCCGCCAGAGGAGCGTCGAGGAGATGGAGTACTTAGGCTCCTTCCACGTCCTCTCCGAGGACGCCGCAAAGCCCTCCCCGGACCCGGACCTGAGTGAGGCGAAGAGGGGCAGGATAAGGGCGGGCCTGGGCGAGGGGCTTGAAAAGCTCCTGTACCTCTCCAACCACATAGCGAGGGTAGACATCGTCCTCTTCGAGCAGGACGGCACCCTGTCCCCGTTCTTCTCGAAGATAAAGAGGCAGGCCGCACAGACACAGCTGACGCTCGATTACATAAACCAGGTCAAGGACGGCAGGCCCGTCGTCGTGCAGGAGGCCGAGGACGATTTCAAGTACCTGAGCGTCCTCATGCCAGTAAGGTACGGCGAACTCATTATCGGCATGGCCGGGGTAAAGGCCTCGAGCGAGGCGGTGAACACGCTCCTCACCTCGAAAAAACAGACGACGCTCGCCGTGGCGCTCATCGCCGTCGCGATCATCACGGGGGTCCTGATACTGTCCATGAACCAGATGGTCAACAGGCCCATACAGAACCTCCTGTCCGCAATCTCTGAGGTCAAGGAGGGCAACTTAAGGGTCGCTGTCGCCCCAGCGGCGAACGACGAGCTCGGGCTCCTCACAGAGCACTTCAACTCGATGGTCGACACCATCCGCCGGTCCTCGGAAGAAAAGGAGTTCCTGCTTAAGGAGATAAACAGGCAGAACGACGAGTTGCAGGCAGGGATACGGGAGGCGACCGGGGAGCTCTTGAAAAGGAACGAGGACCTCGTCCTCGCCAACCAGTCGATTTACGACATACAGAAGAAGCTCGGCCACTCGAGGAGGCTCGCGGCAGTGGGCCAGCTCGCGGCGACGGTCGCCCACGAGCTCGGCACGCCCCTTCACTCCGTCTCCGGGCATCTCCAGCTCCTCATGGAGGAGCCGGGGCTCGCGAAAGACTCATTGAGGCGGCTTACCATCATGCAGTCCCAGGTCGAGAGGATAATAACTAGCATACAGAACATACTCGATACCACGAGACAGCCGGAGTCAAAGCCGGGCCTCATTGACCTGAACGAGGTCGTCGAGGACCTCTCCATACTTGTTATGCCTGAGACGATTTCAAAGGGCATAAGGGTCACTAAGACATTCGCTCCGGACCTGCCGCTGGTCTACGGTTCGAGGTCGAAGCTCGAAGAGGTATGCCTTAACCTCATCGACAACGCCATAGACGCGCTCCCCGGCGCCGGGGCGATAACGATCGCGACAAGGCGGGTTGCGAGCCCCGAGGGTCTTGTCTTGAAGACCGAAGGGCTCCGGAGGGTCCACTGGGTCGAGGTCACGATAGAGGACAACGGCAGGGGCATACCTGAAGCGCTCCTTAAAGACATCTTCAAGCCCTTTTACACGACAAAGGCCCACGGCAAGGGTACGGGGCTCGGGCTCGCCATCTCGCAGGAGATAGTAGCCGGGTACCACGGTTTTCTGACGGTCGAGAGCGAACCGCAAAAAGGGAGCGTCTTCAGGGTGCTCCTGCCATCATTGGAGAAGATCACGGTATGAAAGCGCATTCGATCCTCGTAGTAG
The DNA here is from genome assembly GCA_001797465.1 of Deltaproteobacteria bacterium GWB2_55_19. GTDB lineage: Bacteria > Desulfobacterota > GWC2-55-46 > GWC2-55-46 > GWC2-55-46 > GWB2-55-19. The sequence continues at coordinate 168,033 of MGPQ01000019.1, forward strand.
ACGACGACCTTGTGGCCGCCGAGCTCCTCGCCGAGGTGCTCTCCAGGGAGGGCTACCGGGTCGAGCTCGCGACAAGCGGCGAAGAGGCGGTGAAGAAAGGCGAGGCTGAGCGCTTCGACCTCGTCATCACGGATCTGCGCATGCCTGAGTTCGGAGGGCTCGACGTGCTCGGCGCCTTCAAGCGCATGAGCGGCGACACGATGACCATAGTCATAACCGCCTTCGGCTCGTTCGAGACCGCGATAGAGGCGATACAGAGCGGGGCCTACGACTACATCGTAAAGCCCTTCAAGATGGACGACATAAAGCAGAAGGTCGCCAGGTGTCTTGAGCAGAAGGCGCTCCTTAAGAAGAACGCGGCGGCTCTGCCGGCGGCCGAGGGGTTCGCCTTCAGGACGATCATCGGGTCGAGCCCGAAGATGCTCGAGATATACAAGACAGTCGCCCGCGTCGCGGGTAGCGACGTCCCGGTCCTCATCCAGGGCGAGAGCGGCACCGGCAAGGAGCTCATAGCAAGGGCGATACACGACAACAGCCCGCGCTCCAAAGAGCCGTACATCGTCATAAACTGCGCGGCCTTCCCGGAGAACCTCCTTGAGAGCGAGCTCTTCGGGTACATGAAGGGGGCCTTTACAAACGCGCTCACTGATAAAAAGGGTCTTCTTGAGGAGGCGAGCGGCGGGACGTGTTTCTTAGACGAGATAGGCGACATGCCGCTCAGCCTGCAGGTAAAGCTGCTCCGCGTCCTCCAGAAGGGCGAGATACGGAGGATCGGCGCGAACCAGAACATACCGGTCTCCGTCAGGTTCCTCGCCGCGACGAACAAGGACCTTGGCGCGATGGTGAAGGCCCGGCAGTTCAGGGAGGACCTCTTCTACCGGCTCCATGTCGTGACGATAACGCTCCCGCCGCTACGCGAGCACCCCGAGGACATCCCGCTCCTTGTCGATTACTTCTTCCAGAAGGCGGTAAGCAAGACGAAGAAGAACGTCCAAGGCATATCGAAGGAGGCGATGGAGATGCTCGCCGGGTTCAACTGGCCCGGGAACATCCGAGAGCTCGAGAACGCGATAGAGAGGGCGCTGGCGCTTACCTCAAACAAGGTCCTCCTGCCGTCCGACATCCCATCCGAACTGCACGGCGCGGAGGCGAGGTTCGCGGATGAGAGGCCCGGCACGCTCCGGACGCTCGGGGAGATAAAGCTCGATTACATCGAGCAGATATTGAAGCACACCGGAGGCAACCAGAACATGGCCGCCGAGATATTGGGCATAGACAGAAAGACCCTATATCGGATACTCAAGAGGGCGAAGGGGGAGGGTGTAGAGGGGGAAGAGGAGGAGTAGGAGTAGGGGGGTAATTGTTAAGTATAAAGGGGTGTGATTTCAAAAAATAGAAATTGTTATTTTGTGGAGAGCGGGCTGATTTAATTTTGGCGTGAACAATTCGGATATGACAATAAATAATATGAGTGAGCACGGTTCTTACATCGTCTATGTTGATGAAAGTGGAGATCATAGTTTGACCTCTATTGACCGTGAGTATCCTGTCTTCGTCTTGTCGTTCTGCGTTTTTCAAAAAGATGTTTATGTTAAAACCGTGACTACTCGTTTACGCAATCTTAAATTTGAAACTTTTGGACATGATATGGTGATTTTGCATGAGCATGAGATTAGAAAAAAGATGGGTGCTTTTGCAAAGTTGAGCAAGGAACCAAGAGAGTCGTTCATGCTAAAATTGACTGATATTGTGAACGATTCGGATTTTACTTTACTGGCGGTATTGATTGATAAGCATAAGCTCAAATCCCGTTATGTGAATCCAGCTCATCCTTACCATTTGGCAATGGAGTTCGGCCTTGAGCGTTTGTATCGCTTCATGAAAGAGAAAAGGCAGGAAGACAATCTGACTTATCTTGTCTGCGAATCTCGCGGCGCTAAAGAAGATAGACAGCTCGAACTGGAATTCCGCCGCATCTGTGATGGCAAAAATTATTTTCAGAGACCGCTTCCGTTCGATATCGTAATTGTTGATAAGAAGACCAATTCGGAAGGATTGCAGCTTGCTGACCTGACTGCAAGGCCCATAGGGCTATCGGTTTTGAGGCCTGACCAGAAAAACCGTGCGCTTCAAATTCTAGAGGGTAAATACTATCGAGACGGATTTGGAAGAAAGGAAGGGTTTGGGCTCAAATGTTTTCCATAAAAAGCAGAAGGGCCCCCGAGTAGTCTCAGAAGCCCAGCGCCGACCGGGTAGTCCCAATCCATTTATTAAATCATGCCCTCATTTACAAGAAGTGTCAAGACAAATATGGGAAGGTATTGTCGGTGGGTTTGGCTCGCCATTTAAATTCTTAATGGCCTTTGTTTTGCCGCCGGGTATAAAAGGCGCACGTTTTAAATAAAAAAGCCAGCCCTTGCGGCCGGCTTTTTTATTTGGCGGAATTTGCATGCCAAAAAGATGCACTACGACTACTTTTGCACAAGTTCCCCCTTGTCTTTAGGTGTCGCAAAGCTTAAGATTAAGGGTCTGAAATACCGGGGGATGAAAAGGACTATGGCCTTAATAAACTTAAGAAAGATATCGCTCGGTTTCGGGAGCCCGAGGCTCCTCGAAGCAATCGACCTCCAGATAGAAAAAGGCGAGAGGGTCTGCCTTGTCGGGCGGAACGGCGCCGGAAAATCGACGCTCATGCGCCTTATAAGCGGCGAGGTCCTGCCCGACGGCGGAGAGATCTCTTTCGCGCCGGGGCTAAAGGCCGCCGTCCTCTCTCAGGAGATCCCGAAGGACCTGAAGGGGACCGTCTTCGACGTCATAACCGGCGGCCTCGGCGACGTGCACGGGCTTATGAATGAGTATCACGCGGCGGTGGCCGCCCTGGAGGCAGGCGGGGAAAAGGCCCTCGCGGAGTTCGAGCGGATACATCACGAACTGGAGACAAAAGGCGCGTGGCTCTCTACCCAGCAGGTCGAAACCGTTATCTCAAGGCTGAAACTCCCCGCTGACGCGGAGTTCTCAGAGCTCTCAGGCGGGTATAAGAGAAGAGTGCTCCTCGGAAGGGCCCTTGTCGCCGAGCCGGACCTCCTCCTCCTTGACGAGCCGACAAACCACCTCGACCTGGAGGCGATCGACTGGATCGAGGAGTTCCTTTTAGGTTACAGGGGGACGCTTCTGTTCGTGACCCACGACAGGATGCTCATGCAGAGGCTTGCCACACGCATAATCGAGCTCGACAGGGGGCGTCTCCTGAACTGGCAATGCGATTACGGCGAGTACCTCAAGCGGAAGGAAAACCTCCTCAATTCCGAGGCCCAGCAGAACGCCCTCTTCGACAAAAAACTCTCTGAGGAAGAGGCATGGGTGCGCCAGGGAGTCAAGGCCCGGAGGACCAGGAACGAGGGCAGGGTAAGGGCGTTGCTCGAGATGAGGAAGGAGCGCGGCGAGCGGCGCGAGCTCGAAGGCAGTGCCCGGATAAGGTCGCAGGAGACCGATATTTCCGGGAAGCTCGTCATAGAGGCGAAGGGGATAGGGTTTTCCTACGGCAATAATGACCGCCCGGTCATCAAGGACTTTTCAACCGTGATCATCAGAGGCGACAAGGTCGGCATCATGGGGCCGAACGGCTCCGGCAAGACGACGCTACTGAACCTCCTCCTCGGAAAGCTCGAACCCACGTCAGGCACGGTGCGCCTCGGCACGCGCCTTGAGGTCTCGTACTTCGACCAGCTCCGGGCCGTGCTCGATGAGGAGAGGACGGTGCAGGACAATATCGCCGACGGCAACGACCAGGTAATAATAGACGGCAGGCCCCGCCACGTGATCGGCTACCTCCAGGACTTTCTCTTTACGCCCGACCGGGCGCGGACCCCTGTAAAGGTGCTCTCAGGAGGCGAGAGGAACAGGCTCCTCCTCGCGAAGCTCTTTGCCAGGCCCTCTAATCTGCTCGTCATGGACGAGCCGACGAACGACCTCGACATAGAGACGCTCGACCTCCTCGAAGAGATCATCGCCGAGTACCCGGGGACGGTCCTCCTCGTAAGCCATGACAGGACGTTCCTTAATAACGTCGTCACCAGCACGATGGTATTTGAGAACAACGAATTGAACGAATACATAGGCGGATACGACGACTGGCTTCGCCAGAGGCAGGAAGCCGGGGACAAGGGCGGGAAGAAGACCAGAAAAGAGAAATCGAAAAAAGACAGGTCCGTAAAGCTGGGCTTCAAGGAGGAACGGGAGCTGAGTGATCTGCCCGGCAGGATTGAGGCGCTCGAATCCGAGCAGTCCGAGCTCTTCAGCGCCATCTCCGACCCCGACCTTTACAGGCAGGGCGGGCAAAAGGCGTCAGAGGTCAAGGCGCGCCTCGATGAGGTGGAGGCTACGCTTAAGGCGTGTTACGCGAGGTGGGAGGAGCTTCAGGCGATAAAAGACGCGTCCACGGGGGCGTAATACGGATTGATAAAATTCAAAATGCCGTCATTGCGAGCGAAGCGAAGCAATAACATTATCTGATATTGCTTCGTCGCGGATTTGCCCTCGCAATGACAAAACCGACCCCTCCCAACCTCCCCTTGAAAAAAGGGGAGGAGATCTACGGCTCCCCTCCTTAACAAGGAGGGGCCAGGGGAGGTCGTATTTCTTTTCGGTCGTCATAAGTGAAAAAGCTTCACCCTCCCCTCCCGTCAAGGGAGGGGAAGTATAAAGTGAAACGCCGTATACTAAGCTGCGGTTCTGTTAATTTCAGCATAAAAAAGGCCGAGATGAATTATCTGAAGTCCCTGAACCCGGTACAGCTTAAGGCCGCGACATACGGCAAGGGCCCTTTGCTCGTGCTCGCCGGCGCCGGTAGCGGAAAGACAAAGGTCCTTACCTCCAGGATAGCTCATCTGGTCATCGACAGAAAAATCCTGCCCGAGAATATCCTCGCCGTCACCTTCACGAACAAGGCGGCGGAAGAGATAAAGGGCCGGCTTGAAAAACTAATCGGGGAAAAGACGGAAAAGATATGGGCGGGGACGTTCCATACAGTCGGCCTCCGGATTATAAGGGAGGAGGCGCATCTCCTCGGTCTGAAGCCCAACCTGACCATCTACGACGAAGAAGAGCAGACGCTCCTTGTGAATTATGTAATGTCCGAGCTCTCCATCAGCAACAAGGACCTGCCGTACAAGACCGTCCTCTGGGAGATAAACCTCGCGAAGAACAACTGTCTTACGCCTGATGAATACGCCAGAAAGAGCGATGCGGACTTGAAGGCCGCCATAGCCCCGATATACCGCGCCTATCAGAAGAAGCTGACCTCCATGAACGCCGTAGACTTCGGGGACCTTATCTGCAAGCCCATACAGTTGTTGCAGTCAAACGAGCAGGCCCTCAAAAAGTACAGGGAGAAGTTCTCGTACATACTGATTGACGAGTACCAGGACACGAACAGGTCGCAGTACATACTTACGAAGCTCCTCTCATCCGGGCAGACGAACCTCTGCGCCGTCGGCGACCCGGACCAGTCGATCTACGGATGGAGGGGGGCGTCCATCGAGAACATCCTCAAGTTCAAGGAGGACTACCCTGAGGCGATTACCGTAAAGCTCGAGCAGAACTACCGTTCGACAAGGAACATCCTCGGCGCGGCCAACTCCGTCATCATGAACAACGAGGACAGGATAGAAAAGAACCTCTGGACTCAAAACGACCTTGGAGAGCCTGTCATCGCCGAGGAATGCCTGAACGAAACGGAAGAGGCCAGGTTTGTCGTCAAAAACATCAAAAAACTCATGTCGTCGGATGCGGCCGCCCGGTTCAAGGACTGCACGATCCTTTACAGGACGAATACGCAGTCAAGGGCCTTTGAGGAGTTGTTCTTTGAGGAAGGCATACCGTATACGATCATCGGCGGCTTCAAGTTCTTTGACAGGCGGGAGATAAAGGACGCGCTCGCCTACCTTAAGGCGATACTCAACCCGGACGACTCGCTTAATTTTTTAAGGATAGTGAACGTTCCGCCGAGGGGCATCGGAAAGGCCACCCTTGAGAGGGTACACAAGATAAGCGGCGCGCACGACTTGACGCTTTACGAGGCGTTCAGGAAGGGGAGAAAAGACAATATCTTCAATGAGAGCGCGAACGACTTCATAGGCGCTTTCGAACTGCTCCGGAGGGAGATGCCTGAGACGCCTTTGCACGAGTTCGCCGCAAGGGTCCTTGACATCACCGGGTACGAGGACTTCTGGGCCTCCAAAAAGACCGAAGAGGCGGACGTGCGGGTAAAGAACCTTCAAGGCCTTGTGGCGTCCATCAAAAATTACAAGACGAACCACCCGAGGGCTACCCTCGGCGATTATCTGAACCTCGTATCGTTAATGAGCGACGCGGACCAGCTTGAGGACAAACATAACAGGGTGACTCTGATGACCATACACTCCGCCAAGGGGCTCGAGTTCCCATTCGTCTTCATGGTGGGGATGGAAGAGGGGCTCTTCCCGCACAAGAGGTCCATAGACGACGAGACCGTCGAAGAGGAGCGGAGGCTTTGCTATGTGGGTATGACGCGGGCGAGGAGGCGTCTCTTCCTCCTTTCAGCCAAGCACCGTAGCGCGGGCAAGGAGGTCTCTTCGCAACTCCCCTCGAGGTTTATAGCGGAAATCGACCAGGCGTTCGTAGCCAAGAAGGAATATATCCCGGCAGGTACGGCAAAAGACCATATAGAGGCGATAAGAAGGCTTTTGAACCCTGTGCAAAGCTGAGGAATCCTTCTCCGGGCTCTGCGCGTAGCTGGTTGAGTCCCGTCATAAAAATAAAAAAGCCGGACCTTTGCAGGCCGGCTTTTTATATTTTGGTGCCGAAGGGAGGGACTCTGAGGTCTCCGCTCATCGACATCCTGTCTCTTCGCTCCGACCCGGGCTTTCTCGCTTCCGGCCTCATCCTGAGGCCTCTCCCTCGC
>MGPQ01000019.1:175088-176085 GCA_001797465.1 Deltaproteobacteria bacterium GWB2_55_19
AGGCCTCTCCCTCGCTAATCGCTCGGCGCTTGAAAGCTGTTCGAGTCCCGTCATCGTATCAAATAAAAAAGGACCAGCCAATAACAGCTGGTCCTTTTATTATTTTGGTGCCGAAGGGGGGACTCGAACCCCCACGGGTTTCCCCACCACCCCCTCAAGATGGCGTGTCTACCAGTTCCACCACTTCGGCGTTCTGCAACGAGGGATTGAAACCTTTTGAGAAATCAAATGCCGCGGGGAGGCGGCACTCTTTTTAAAATAACACGAGCCTTCGATTCAAGTCAAGCGGTATCAAACAAATTGCCATGAAACAGGCCCCGTTTTTCAAATGCCTGCAAGGGCCCTTTTTTGAAAACTACTTCTGCGCCGGTAGCCCCGCCGGCGGCATGGTAGCCGGCGCTTCCAAAGGCGCGGCTGTTGATGGTACGTCGCTCATTATCGACTTCGTCCTCGACTTCCCGGACGTGTAGGTGAGGAAGAGCGAGGTGAGCATGAATATCGCGACGCATACGTAAGTGATCTTCGTGAGTATCGTCGCTGGTCCAGCGCTCCCGAAGAGCGTCTGGCTTGAGGCACCCCCGAAGGTCGATCCGATGGACGCCCCCTTGCCCACCTGGAGGAGCACGGCGATTATAATAATGATGCTCGCTATTACATGGATTATTGTGGTGATCGTCGCTAACATGGGTCTCCTGGCGTATGTAAAAGAATAAGTATTATCTCAAAAAAACATTCGCGCGGGTCTGTACGGCCCCGTCATTAAAGGGGTCAGCCACGCGGTTAAACGATGATTTTACCCTTTTAAGTAAGAAATGCAAGAGGAAATTGTGCCAGGAACGGCAGGGAGTGAAAGCAGGGGGCTTCGGATAACCAACCCTCGTCGGTTCGATACGGAATTGCCCGTCCGGCGAGGACTGCTCGGCGCAGGGCCAAAGTCTTGTACGGAGCCTTTGGGGTAAATCAATTCTCCAGCCGTTCGATACGGATTTGCCGGTCC
>MGPQ01000019.1:176211-219317 GCA_001797465.1 Deltaproteobacteria bacterium GWB2_55_19
GCGCAGGGCCAAAGTCTTGTACGGAGCCTTTGGGGTAAATCAATTCTCCAGCCGTTCGATACGGATTTGCCGGTCCGGCGAGGACTACCTCGGCAGGAACCTGACTATGCGGGCGAAGTCCTCGGCCTTGAGGGATGCCCCTCCTACGAGGGCGCCGTCTATGTTGGGTTGGCTCATGAGCTGGTCGATGCTGTCGGGTTTGACCGACCCGCCGTAGATGATCCGGGTGTTTTTAAGTGATTCCTTTTCGTAGAGCTCATGGAGGAGCTCGCGGAGCGCGTTATGGACCTCCTCGGCCTCCTGCGGGGTGGCGACCTTCCCTGTCCCGATCGCCCAGATCGGCTCGTAGGCGATCGTTATGTCGCGTAGCGCCCCGCCGCCCAGGCCGTAGAGGGCCTTTTTGACCTGGAGCTTTACTTTCGATATGGTCTTGCCCTTTTCCCTCTCCTCAAGCGTCTCTCCGACGCAGACGATAGGTTTAAGCCCGTCCCTTATGGCCGCGATGACCTTCTTGTTGATAACCTCGTCGGTCTCCTTGAAGTGCTCCCTCCTCTCGGAATGGCCGATTATTACATGGTGGCACCCGGCGGATTTGAGCATTTCGCCTGAGATTTCACCTGTATACGCGCCGCTCTTTTCCCAGAAGATGTTCTGGGCGCAGAGCCTCATGGGGCTGTCGGCTATAAGCGGGCTTAGGTGATAGATGTGTGTGAAAGGCGGGGCAATGAGTATCTCGGCGTTGTCCGCTCCCTTAAGGAGCTCACGGAGTTTGAGCACCAGGTCCACGCCTTCGTGGATGGTGGTGTTCATCTTCCAGTTTCCGGCTATGAGAGGTGTCAGCATTCGCGTAAGTTGGTGTGTAGCAAGGGTTTTTGGCTCTTGCCCGGGTTATGGCCTGAAATTAATTCGACGCCGCGCACTCCGCCTTCTGCCTAAGGGCGGTGATCCCAGGGAGCTCAACGCCCTTGAGTGTCTCAAGAAAAGCGCCGCCACCGGTCGATATATAGCTCATCTTCGCGAACTCTCCGGCGCGGTGTACCGCGACGTCCGTGTCCCCGCCTCCGACTATGGTCATGGCATAGGTGTTGGCCACGCTCGTCACCATGGCAAAGGTCCCTCTGCTGAACGCGTCTATCTCAAAGACGCCCATCGGGCCGTTCCAGATGATAGTCTTCGCGTTCTGTATCGCCTCGGTAAAGAGAGTAACGGTCGCGGGGCCGATGTCGAGCGCCATCCAGTCCTTGGGTATCTCCTGGTAGGTTACGACCTTTGTCTCAGCCGAGGCGCTGAACTTGTCAGCCACCACGAAGTCGACCGGCATGTACAGCTTTATGTGCTTTTCTCTCGCTTTTTCAATAACTTGCTTCGCGGTCTCAAGGGCGTCAGGCTCAAAGAAAGAGTTGCCGACCTCGTAACCGAGGGCCTTGAAGAAGGTAAGCGCCATGCCTCCGCCTATTACAAGCTTATCGACCTTTTCACAGAGGCTCAGAAGCACGCCGACCTTGTCTGAGACCTTCTTGCCGCCTATTAAAGCGACGAGAGGCCTCGTAGGTTTATCCATGGCCATCGAGAAGTAGGTGAGCTCTTTTTTCATCAGGAACCCGGCCCCGACCTCTTTCACGTACCTGGTGATGGCGACGTTCGACGAGTGCGCCCTGTGGGCCATGGCGAAGGCGTCGTTTATGTAGACATCGGCCAACGCGCCGAGCTTCCTGCCGAATTCCTCGTTGTTTTTCTCTTCCTCAGGATGGAACCTCAGGTTTTCAAGGAGGACGACGTCCCCCGGCTTCATGGCGTCGACGACCTTCCCGGTCTCTTCCCCTATGCAGTCCGGCGCGAGCGTAACCTCTTTTTCAAGGAGTCTGCCGAGCCTCTTCGCAACAGGCGAGAGGCTCATCTCAGGGACCCTCTTGCCCTTGGGGCGGCCGAGGTGCGAGGCGAGTATGACCTTCGCGTTCTCGTCGAGCGCGAAGTTTATGGTGGGGAGTACGCTCCTTATGCGGGTGTCGTCCGTGATGTTGCCGTTCTCGTCGAGCGGCACGTTGAAATCCACCCTGATGAAGACGCGCTTGTCCCGAAGGTTTATCTCGTCGATATATTTAAGACCCTGGTTCAAGTCCCTGACCTCCTGTGTTCATTACAGACCTTTTTCCGCCATCATAAGGACGAGGTCGCGCATCCTGCAGGAGAAGCCCCACTCGTTGTCGTACCAGGCGAGCACCTTTACGAGGTTGTCCCCTATGACCTTTGTAGAAAGGGCGTCTACGATGGAAGAGTGCTGATTCCCTTTGAAATCAACCGAGACGAGCTCAAGGTCGCAGTACTCGAGTATACCCTTGAGCTTGCCGTTTGCCGCCGCTTTGAGCGCCGCGTTTACCTCCTCGGCCGAAGTCTTCCTGGAGACCTCGGCTACGAGGTCGACGACCGATACCGTAGGGACCGGCACGCGGATGGCCATGCCGTCGAGTTTGCCTTTGAGCTCAGGCAACACGAGGGATACGGCCTTTGCCGCGCCCGTTGAGGTCGGTATCATGGAGAGGGCCGCGGCGCGGGCGCGTCTCAAGTCCTTGTGCGGGAGATCGAGTATCTTCTGGTCGTTCGTGTAGGCGTGGACCGTGGTCATGAGCCCCTTCACTATGCCGAAAGAGTCGTTTACGACCTTGGCGACTGGCGCAAGGCAGTTTGTGGTGCAGGAAGCATTTGATATTATTGAATGTTTTTTGGGGTCATAGGCCTCGTGGTTGACGCCCATGCACACGGTTATGTCCTCGTTCTTCGCAGGCGCCGAGATGATGACCTTCTTAGCCCCGGCGGTCAAATGAAGCTCGGCCTTTTCCCTGTTGGTAAAAAGCCCGGTGCATTCGAGGACTATGTCTATTTTAAGATCATTCCAGGGGAGTTTCGCCGGGTCTTTCTCAGCGGTTATCTTTATCTCTTTCCCGTTTACGGAAATGCCCCCCTCTTTCGCGCTGACATCCGCGTCGAGTATCCCGAAGACAGAGTCGTATTTAAGGATGTGGGCAAGGGTCTTGGCGTCGGTGACATCGTTTATGGCAACGAAGTCAATCTCCTTGTTCTTTAGAGAGGCCCTCAGGATGTTCCTCCCAATCCGGCCGAACCCGTTTATCGCTACCCTCACCATCGCGTCTCTATCCTCCGTTATTCTTTATTTTTCAGGACGATACAACTGAATAAGTTTCGTCAATATCTCAGTGGTCAGGCCGTTGCGTACTTTTTAAACGCTTCCTTTATTTCCTTGAGCGTCAGTTGCCCCGGCGCGGTCTTCCCGGTGATAGACCCGTACGTTATAAGAGAGCCTAACATGGGGAAAAACACACGTGACGCGGCCCCTTTCCCGCCCATAGCTATGATTATAAGGTCGCCGCCGCCGAGCAATGCCTTGGCAAGTCTCTTCAGATCCTTTACTGAGCCTGCATGCGCGGCGACCTTTACTATATCCGCGCCTTTTTTCCTCGATTTTTCAATAATATCCCTGAGAGCGGCGTCTCCTGGGGTGCTCTTAAAGTCGTGGTGGGAAATTATCACCATCTTCCCATTGCTCTTTGCAGAGCTTACCACATTTTTTATTATACCGCGTGAGCTGAGCTCGATGTCAACTATATCTGAATATGGGATAAGTGCTTCGAAAAGGGCGGCCCTCGTACGATCGCTTAACGGCTGGAGGCCGCCCTCTTTTTTCGACCTGACTGTAAGGATTATCGGAAGACCGGAGATTTTCTTGAGTTTCCGGAGGCTTACAGCCAAAGAAGCCGGGTCGAGGTCAACAAACGAATCAACCCTCACTTCAAGGAGGTCAGCCCCCTGCTCCACGGCCTTTTTTATTGCGCCGGTCTTTATCCCTTCTACGATTACCCCGGCGGCCTTCGGGCCATTTACCGGGAATGCGCCCTTCCTCAATCGGCCCCCATATGATGCCCGGAATCCCGCGTTAGAAACCGTAACGCCGGGGATGATGCTAACCTATCGAAAATAAAGATAAAAAACAGCAACTGGCGGAACGGAGCCTTTCTGGAACCAATATACCAATACTTAAAAGGACGGGAAAAGTCAAGAAAAATCAGGCACAGTTGTGCTGTGGCCGTGAATCGGGTAAGTGTATCGTGATTTTTTTCCGCAGGGCTTTTAATTTTTAATGTAATACAAGTCTTTTTTTTAATCTTTGCAAAAGATAATTAGATGTTGAAAAATACTGGGGGACAGGAGTCGCCTGGGCTACGGGAACTTGCCGCAGTCTCGTAACGACCTGACACAATACGAGGGAAAAATAGCCGCTGGTCGGGCTTGAATTTTGTATGCCCCCTGGGTTATAATTTTTGTACTTTCTAACGGAGTTTTTTTATGGGTGGAATCGGCGCAATAGTAGGATTGTTTCTGATGTTCTCTCTCGCGGTCTCCTGGGTCTCGGGAGACAAGGAGAAGGCGCGTCTCGAGGACAAGGTCAAGGAGACGAAGTCCGCGGAGATGTCCCTTGAGAAAGACCTGAACACGGCGAAGAACGAGCACACGAAGACGCTGGAATCGCTAAAGGAGACCGAGAAGAAGCTCAAGGATGAGATATCCGAGAAGAAGAAGCTGGAGAGGGCGCTCGCCTTCGAAGAGAGGCAGAGGAGGCTTGCCGAGAAGGAAGGCGTCGACTTTGACCTCGACAAGGAGAGGGAGAGGATAAAGGCCGAGATAGAGGCAAAGGCCCAGCAGGAGATAACGGAGTTAGAGGCGAAGCTCCTCGCTGTCGAGGAGGCGAAGAAGCGTTTCGAGACCGAGATGCGCCTTAAGATTGAGGAGGAGGCGAGGAAGCGCGCGGAAGAGGCATGGACGCAGGCCGAGCTTGCCAGGACCCAGGCCCAGGAGGCGCTCCTTAAAAGCACCTCGCTCGAAGGCAAGCTGAAGGAGATGGAAAAGGCGAGGTCCGCGATGGAAAAGTCGCTTAAGGCCCAGGAGACGGCGCGCAAAGACGCCGAGCTTAAGCTCGCAAAGGAAAAAGACGCGAGGTCCACGCTTGAGGCGCGCCTTAAGGACGTTGAAAAAACAGTCTCTATCTCCAAGTCTCTCGGCGGCGTGGCAAAGGACGCGGTCGTAGCCGCCGCAACGGTTTCGAAGGGGACAGAGGCCGTCATGCTCGAAAAGGCCGCCGAGGCCTCCGCGTTGCTTGTCGCCGAGCTTGAAAGGTCGAAGACCGACTCGGAAAAGAAGGTGAAGGAGAGCCAGGAGTCCATTGCGGCCCTTCAGAAGGAAATAGCGAAGATAAACGAGGAGAAGTCCGTTATCAGGGCCGAGGCCGAGGCGAACGCCAAGGGGCTCGCGTCCATAAGGCAGGAGCTTGAGGCCGCGAGACAGGAAGAGGACTCTCTTCGGAAGGCCCTTGAGGCGAGGCCCGTAGTGCTCGCCCCTGAGACGGTCGCGGCCGGGGAGGCCTCGCGCGAAGAGCTCTCGAAGAAGGTCGCCTCGCTCGAAGCGAAGCTCGTGGAGGCCGAGGAGGCCAAGAGGAAGTCCGAGGATGCGTCCAGGCTCGAGTTCGAGACGATGAGGGTCCGCTCCGAGGACCTCCTTGCCAGGAACAAGGAGCTTGAGATACAGTTCGGGGACCTGAAGCAGACGCTCGCAAAGTCCGAGGCCGCCGGGGACATGGCGAGAGACCTGATAGCCAGGAACGTCGAGCTGGAGACCAAACTTAAAGAGGCCGGGCTCGTCTCGCTCCAGGGCAAGGCCGCGACCTTCGTCGCCCAGAAGCTCATCGAAAAGAACTCCGAGCTCGAGATGAAGATCAAGGACGCGCAACTCGCGCTCGCGCAGTCTGAGGCGGCCAGAGGCGAGGCCCAGTCCGCGATAAAGGAGAACCGGGAGCTCGCCTCGAAGCTCAAGGACGCCGAGGTCACGCTCGCGAAGAGCCAGACGTCTTCCTCCCTGCTCGAGAGCCTGAACGCGAGGAACGTCGAGCTCGAGACGAGGATAAAGCAGGCCGGGGAGGCGGTGGCGCAGGCCGACGCCGCGCGGTACATGGCCGAGGAGCTCCGCGCAAAGAACATGGACCTTGAGGATCGTCTCAGCAAAACCCCCGGCGTCGATATAAAGGAAATCGAGGGGCTCCGGTCGTCAAGGCAGGAGATGGAGGGTAAGCTCCTCAAGGCGGCCGAGCTCAAGCAGACGCTCGAGGCGAGCCTTAAGGACGCCGAGGCCGCAAAGACCGCCGGCGAGGTCGCCATAAGGGCGATAGTCAGCGCGAGGGAACAGACCGAGGTAAAGCTCCTTCAGGAGGCGGAAGCGAGAAAGGCCCTTGAGACGAGGCTCTCTGAGTTCGAGGCCGCGAAGGCCGCGAACGATCTCGTTGTAAGGGACGCCGAGGCCGCGAAAAAGAGGCTCGAGTTCCAGGTCGCGCAGGAGATAACCGCGAGGACCGCCCTTGAATCCAAGCTAAAGGAGACGGACTTCCAGAAGAAGGCCGCCGAGAGTGCGATAGACATGGCCGAGACCTCGAAGAAGGACGCCGAGGCCCGGATTTTGGTCGAGGTCGAATCGAGGAAGGCCCTTGAGGCCAGGCTCGCAAACGAGCTCGACGCGAGGAAGGGCGTAGAGGCGAGGCTCATCCAGGAGGTAGAGTCCAGGAGGATAATCGAGGCGAAGCTCCGGGAGACCGAGGAGGCGAAGGCCGCCGAGATGGAGGCGGTAAAGGGCCTGGAGAAGTCCCTTAAAGACACAGAGGAAAGGCTCGGGAAAGAGGACCAGGCAAGGAAGGATCTCGAAATCCAGATACAGAGGATAAGCAGAGAGGCAGAGGCATGGAAGACCGGTGGCGTTGTTCCCACGGATGTCATCGCCCTTCAGAAGGAGTTCGCGAGCCTCAAACAGAAGATAGTCGAGAAACTCAAAAACGGAGAGGTCAAGCCCGAAGACGTGGCGAAGTTCATGCAGATAGACGACGTCCTCGGCTTCCACATAGTAAAGAGGGGCGATACGCTCTGGAAGATAGCGAAGCAAAAAGACGTTTTCGGGAACCCTTACATGTGGCCGCTCCTTTACAGGTACAACGTCTCGAAGCTCAAGGGGCCGGACATCATCAGGATAGACCAGGTGCTCATTATCTACAAGTCGATATCCGCGACAGAGGCGAAGGACGCGGTCAGGAAGGCGAAGTTCCGCGGCGACTGGCGCGGGTGGACCGACGCCCAGAAGCGTAGCTGGGTGGAGGAGTGGACTAGGTAGGGGCGGAGATAAAAGGATCTCTGTTAAGTCCGGGTCAGGTTAAGCGTTATTGGATTGAACGGATAACAAGAAAGGGGCCGAGAGGCCCCTTTCTTGTTTTTGGAAGTCATTTTGATTCACAAGTAACTATCGTGAATTTTGGGACAGTCCCGGAGTTGCCACCTTTCACACCCCGCTTTATAACTTAAAACAATAACCTGTTGAGAATTAATATAAAATTACCTATAATCCCCGCAATGCACTTACCCTTTGGACGGGGAACCCCAGTTTGGCCTATCTTTTTGTATACATTACCATATGGACGACGGTTGTTCTCATAATAGGGACATTTCTGGCCGTTCTCGTCCGCAGGTCCTTCATGGGCAGGAAGTACATGAGGCTGGATGTGGAGCGGGAGAGGTACTCCGCCCTGCTCGCCACGCTCGAAGTCGGCAAAAAGATAGAGGATATAAGCCCGTTTGTGAAGAAGCCAGGCTCCGCAGGCTGGATAGCGATAGAGGAGAACCTCTTCAGGGCCATCGGTTCGGAAACCGGGAGGCAGGAGGGCCTGCGACTCTTTAACGCGCTCGGTTACTCGGACAGGTACATGAAGTCCCTCTCCTCGAAACGCCAGTGGGAGCAGGCGCTCTCAGCCGAAAAGCTCGGGCGTATAGATTGCCGCATGGCGGTCTCTCTCCTCATAGACGCCCTTAAGAGCCGGAACAGGGACCTGCAACTCATGGCCATACACTCGCTCGGCGTCATAGGGGACGCAACTGCCATGCCCCACCTGGTCGCGCTCCTGAAATACGCGGTCTCCGCGGAGGAGGAGATATCGCTCCCAATACTGAAATCATCCATACTTGCCTTCGGGGTGAGGTCTGAAACGTGGCTCTTGCCATGTCTCACGGACCCCGACTGGCGCCTGCGCTCCACGGTCCTCGACATACTCGGAGAGGTAGGCAACCCCATGCTCTCGGGCGAGTTCATGCGGATGCTTAAGGACCCGGAACAGGACGTGAGGGCCAAGGCCGCCAAGGGCTTAGGGAAGCTTAAATGCGCCGAGGCGGCGCGCATGCTTATTGAAGCGCTGGACGACCCGTTCTGGGTAGTCCGGCTCCACAGCGCCAGAGCCCTCGGGCTCATGAAAGACCATGCGGCGATAGCGCACCTTAAGGACATGCTCGGGGACAAGAACTGGCAGGTAAGGAGCGTCGTTGCAGAGGCCTTGAGCAGGATAGGCGGAAAGGGTTTTGTCGAGATGCTGAACGTCTACATAGACTCAACGGATAAGTACGCGAGGGACCAGGCGCTCGACGAGCTCGGGAGAAAGGGCGTCCATGGCAAGATGATGGCGCGCCTTGCCTGTATCCAGGGGCGGGAATCCCTTTTAAAACTTAATGGATCCGGGAATCCTGACGATAAGGCGGATATAAGGGACGGGATACTCGACGAGATGCTCTCGATACTCTCAACCCTGAACGAGTTCAGGCTCTATGAAGTCCTGGACGCGCTCTCCGGAGGGGAGGGCAAAGAGGCCAACGAGGCGGCAACGACGGCTGTAACCGCTCTACGAGGGGGTGAGGGCCCGGCGTCAGGACCTCCCGGGCTTACCGGTAGAATATCTTAAGTGGAAACCGTTCTCATAAAATTCATCTATTACTTCAACTACGTCGTCCTCGGCTATTACTTCGCGGCGAACGGCATCTATCTCGTCCTGCTCGTTCTCGCCTCCGGGATGATAATAAACCACCTCTCAAGGCTCGAGTACGGCAGGTATCAGACCTCCATCCACCCGCTCGTCGCCCCTCCCATAAGCATCATCATAGCCGCGTATAACGAGGAATCGAACATAGTGGACTCTATCGGGTCGCTTCAGCACCTCAATTACCCGGACTACGAGGTGATAGTCGTTAACGACGGCTCGACGGACAAGACCTTAAAGAGGCTCATCGAGGGCTACGGGCTCACCAGGACCAATGTCATCTACCGCGAGACGATACAGACGGCCCGGGTCTTCGGGTTCTACCTCAACCCGGAGACGCCGAATCTCATCGTCGTGGACAAGGGACACGCTGGAAAGGCGGACTCCCTTAACGTGGGGATAAACATCTCGAGGGCCCCGTACTTCTGCTCGGTCGACGCGGATTCCATCCTGGAGGACAGCGCCCTCATGCGCCTTATGAGGCCGATTGTCGAGTCCCCGGAGCTCGTACGGGCCACCGGCGGGATCGTCCGGATAGTGAACGGCTCATTGATAGTCGGGGGGCGGCTTAAGAAGATACAGCTCCCATCTGACGCGCTCTCCAGGCTCCAGGTCGTCGAGTACATAAGGAGCTTCCTCTTCGGCAGGGCAGGGCTCTCAAAGCTCAACTCCCTCCTCGTAATCTCCGGGACCTTCTCGATGTTCCATAAGAGATCGGTGCAGGAGGCGGGCGGGTATCTGACGAACACTGTCACCGAGGACATGGAGCTTGTCGTGAGGCTGCATAAGCATCTCATCGATAAGGGGGCGAGGTATAAGATCAACTTCGTCCCTGACCCCATATGCTGGACCGAGGCGCCGAAGGATTTGAATATGCTCAAAAAGCAGAGGAGGAGGTGGCACCTCGGGCTCGCGGAATCCATCTTCACATACAGGAAGATGCTCTTCAACCCGCGCTACGGCAGGGTCGGGTTTTTCGCCCTCCCTTACCAGCTCTTCGTCGAGCTCCTTGGGCCTGTAATAGAAATAGCCGGCTACTTTGTCGTGACGGCCTCCTTCTTTCTCGGCATAGTGAACAAACAATTTTTCATGCTCTTCCTCTTCATGGCTCTGCTCGTGGGCATTTTCTTCTCGACAGCGGCGGTGCTCCTTGAGGAGATATCGTACAGGAGGTACCCGAGGCTCAAGGACCTCCTTATACTCCTCGGATTCGGGATACTCGAGAACTTCGGTTACAGGCAACTGCTCGCGCTATGGAGGACCGAGGCGGTCCTCCGGTTCCTCTTCGACAAGGAGAGGGAGTGGGAGGTCGTCAAAAAACAGGGCTTCGACACCCCGGCTGGAGACGTCAAACAGGCGTAAAATATGGCTGAAAAATCCGGATTGAAAGGGATATGGATGAGGCTGTTCTTTACGGCGCTATGCGCCGTCATTTTGCTGTCGCCTGTAACCGCCCTGGGCGAAGTGGTGGGGACTGCCCCGGTCCCTGCGCCGGAGGCCGGCGCTGATAAAATGGCTATCGCCGGTCCAGAGGCCGCGTCCTCAAAAGGCGAGCGCCTCAAGACCGCGGACTCCCTCGCCAAAGGGGGCGGGCTCGATGAGGCCGTCTCCATTTTAACAACACTCGTTGCCGAGTTCCCGGACGACTTCGAGGCGGCGGTCTCGCTTGCCCGCGCCCTGTCCTGGGCAGGTGATTACGAAGGGTCTGTCGCGGGATACAACAGGGCGCTCACACTCCGGCCCGGAAACCCTGAGGCGCTCTCAGGCCTCGGAAGGGTCCTCTCGTGGGCCGGCGAGTACGAGAGCGCAGTCGAGGCGTATAAAAAATCGATCGAGGCCGACCCGAATGACAGGGACGCGAGAAAAGGGTTTTCCCGGACGCTCTGGTGGAAAGGGGAAATAGATGCGGCCCTCAAAGAGGTGCAAGAGGTATTGTCGTCCTCGCCGGCCGACGAGGAGGCGCTTGAGATCGAGGAGAGGCTCCGTGACGAAAAGGGCCCGCTCCTGAGGGCGCGTTATTCGAGCTCCACCGACTCGGACTCGAACGAGTTGAAAATGTACGGCCTTTCAGGGTATTATTGGACAGGAGCGCCAGGCAGGGTTACATTCAACCTGGATTTTTACGAGGCGTCGAGCCAGTGGGCCACGGCGAATGCTACGACGTTCGGGGTAAAAGACTCTATCGATCTGTCCGGCGCTCTGACTGTTAACGCGGGGCTTTCTTTAGTCGTCTTCAAGCCGGAGAACGGCGAGACCGTCTTCGCAGTCGGCGGCCTTAACTGCAGATACGAGCTTTCTTCCAGGACGCGGCTTTCGGCGGGCTATAACTACTCGCCTATGCTCGATACCGTTGCGCTCATAGAGAACCACGTGAGGACAGGCGAATACCACGGCGCGCTCTCGCACGATTGGCGCGGTGCGACATTTACCGCTTCGACCGCTTTCGCTGGCTACTCCGACAATAACTCGAGCTACGACATCGTTGCTACGGCCGTGTACAAGCTCTCGGAGAGACACGGCATATATGCAGGCGCTACTTCCGAGTACAAGGTTTTTTCGGAACATACCGCGAGCGGGTACTTCAACCCGCCGAACATATTCTCAAACGGTATCTTCCTCTCCGTCGAAGACGAAATACCCGGCACGCGCCTTTCGTACAGCGCAAACATAGAGGCCGGCATACAGAGCTTCAGCGGCAAGACGGAATCCACTTCCGCGATCGAAGCCGGCGTCGAATGGCGGTTAACAAGGGAAGTCTCGCTTGACGCGGGATACAAGTACAGCAGGTCGGCGCTCGAATCCTCCTCGGGCTTCAGGTTCGAGGAGGTAAAGGCCGGGGTCACGTACCTCTACTGATGAAGAAGGCAATGTCAACCGAGAAAAAAATCTGGCTCGTCATGGCCGTCTTTATCGGCCTCTTCGCCTACGGCGTCTGGAACCTCTTCAGGCCAGACGCCTTTCCCATAAGTTTTGTTCGGGGCGAGGTGCGGGAGGTCTCTTCCGTGGTGCTCGTCGGCCCGTATCCGTCAAAAGACGAGTTGAAGGTCCTCGCCGGCAAGGGTGTCGTTGAGATAGTGTCTCTCATGGACCCCAGGCTCGCAATCGAAAGGCCCCTTGTCGAGGAAGAGAAGAGGATGGCCTCGGAGCTTAAATTCGCTTTTTTTAATTTCCCGATCGATTTTTCAAACATGGAAGGGGGCGGGTCCAGGGAGGAGCTCGACAAGGCGGTCAAACACCTATCGGACAGGAACGACAGGACAAAAGTCTACGTCCATTGCTACCTCGGCAGGCACAGGGTTGCCCTCCTGGAGGCCGCCTTCAGAAAGGCGGCCTCAGGCAAAGACCTCAGCCCATCTCCTCTTCGATCCGCGCAACGGCCTCCCGCGACTCAAAAAGCGCTTGCCCCACTGGACCCCTCCCGTTGAGCGCGACGACGAGGCAGTAGCCTTCCTTTATCGCCGAGAGCACAAGCCTCGAAGTACCGGCAACTATCGCGACAGACTTAATCGCCGTCCCCCCCTGACGCGAAGCTATGTCCTTTACGGCGTTGAATATCACGGAGTGGTGCGCGCCTATGATGTCCATCTCGATTGATTCCGATGAGGCGTAAACGTCCACGACCTCCCCGTCAGAGGCGAGCATCACCGCCCCCTCGGCCCCAAGCCCCTCGACCAAACCCCTCAATATCTCTTGAAACGACATCTCCAGTCACCCCGGCCCGGTTTGACCCGGGAGCTTTCTGAGAGAAACTTTTTACAAAAAGTTTCTCTCAGGGATCTATTCACTAAAACCGTACCGAGATGACCTTGGAGACGCCGGGTTCTTCCATGGTGATGCCGTAGAGGGCGTCGGCCATTTCCATCGTCTTTTTGTTGTGTGTTATGAGCATGAACTGGCTTATACGTGACATCTCTTTTACGAATATATTGAAGCGGTCGATGTTGGCATCATCCAAAGGCGCGTCGACTTCGTCCAGGAGGCAGAACGGGGACGGCTTTATGAGGAATATGGAGAATATGAGGGCTGTGGCCGTGAGCGCCTTTTCTCCGCCGGAGAGGAGCGAGATGGACTGGAGCCTTTTTCCGGGCGGCTGGGCGACTATATCGACGCCCGCTTCGAGTATGTCGGTGTCTTCTGTCAGGCGGAGCTCCGCCCTGCCGCCGCTGAAGAACCTGGGGAAGGTCTCCTGGAACTTCGCGTTTATCTCGTCGAACGCGGTCTTGAATTTTTCGCGCGTCGTCCTGTTTATGCGGGTGATGGCTGTGTGGAGCGCGTCGACCGACTTTGTGAGGTCAGCCTGCTGGTCGAGGAGGAACTGGTGCCTCCTTTCGAGGTCGGCGTATTCCTCGAGGGCTGAGAGGCTCACCTCTCCGAGCTCGGATATCTTTTCGCGGAGCTCGCTTCTCCGGGCCTCTTCGGTGGTTGTCTCAGGTATGTGTCCGCCCTCGGGTCCGGCGAATGGGGCGAGGGCGACGGAGTATTTCTCGGAGACCTTGTCCTTAAGGTTTGCGATGGAGAGCTCGTATTCCTTTGTGTCGATGGAGAGCTCGCCCTTCAACTCCTGCAACTCGGAGAATGCTGATTTGAGGGACTTTATCTCGTGCTCGGAATCTTTGAGGCTATTGGCGAGGCCGTTCATCTCCTCGGTCCGCTGGACCTCTTCTTTTTTTATCGCGTCGAGTTCGCCAAGGAGGCCGTCGAGCCTGGCCTTGAGGTCGTCGAGGGACTTAAGCTTTTCGTCGGACTCGACGCGTCCGCGTTCTATTTCGGAGGACCTCGCTTCTATCTTCCTTGATGTGTCGGCTGTCGCAGACTCTTTAGCGGCGATCTCCCTCTTAATGGAGCCGTGACGCTCGTTCGAGTGCGCGAGGCTTACGCGTATCTCGGTCAATATCCCGGAGAGGCGTTCTTTTTCCGAGGCGAGGGCGAGTATCTCTTCGGAGAGCGTTGCGATGGCCCGTTCCTTTTCGATGAGGGACTGTTCGGACGCCTCCCTCTCGGCGTTGACCGAGGTTTTCCTGGAGGCGATATCGCGCCCCTTTGATTCAGCGTCGAGGATGTCGGCCTCCGCGGTGTCGCGGACCTTTGAGAGCCTCGCGTACTCGGCGTTTGAGCGCCTGAGCTCGCTTTCGGCGTTTACGCGCTCGATGTCTATTGAGTGGATGCGCTCCCTGCATTCGTCGAGGAGCGCTTTCGTGCCTGCGATATCGGTTTCGATGTTTTTAAGGGACGCCTCGCAGGAGGCGGAGTCAGCGGAGAGCCTGTCGGTCGTCTGTTTAAGGGACTTTATCTCGCCCCTCTTCTGGAGTATGCCGTCTGTCGAGACCGACGAGCCGCCGGTTATGACCCCTTGCGCGTCTATGACGTCGCCGTCGAGGGTGACTATGGCGCGGTAGAGATCATTCTGGTTCCAGAGCGCGAGCGCCGCCTGAAGGGTATCGGCGACGAGGGTGTCGCCGAGCAGGTATCCGGCGACCGACTCGTACCCGTCCTTTATGCGTACTTCGCGGATAAGCTCGCGCACCCCGGGGAAGTCGGCGTTGCCTTGCGCGGGGACCGGGGATGAGGAGCGGAGGTTCTGTACTGGGACAAAACTCCCCCTGCCCGAACTCGTGGATTTAAGGAATTCTATGGCGTCGATGCCTTCCTTCTGGCTCTCGACGATTATGAACTGGAGCCTGTCGCCGAGGACCGCTTCGACGGCCTTTTCAAACCCGGGGTTCGTCTCGATGACGTCGGCAAGGAGGCCGCGGATGCCTGAGGCCCCTTTTTTCATTATGGCCTTTGGGCCGCCCTTCAACCCTTCGAAGTTCCGCTCCATTTCTTCGAGTGTGGCGAGCCTCGCTGAGGCCTTTGAGGATTCGTCCTTGAGGGCCCTGGCAATTGAAATCTGTTTGGCCCTGTCGGCGTCGAGGGATTCAAGGAGCTCCTTGATGGATTTGAGCTCGCCTTCCTTCGCTTCTTTGTCAGCGGCCTTTCCCGCGAGCGCTTCCTGAAGCGCCTTCATGGGGGTTTCGAGCGAAGCGATGAGCCGTAGGGCCTCCTCTTTTTCAGATGAGGCCCGCGAGTTTCTCACCCGCATGTTCTCTTCGTCTCTTAAAAGGTTCTGGGCAGAGTGCTTTAAGTCCGCAAGCCTCGTCGAGGTCTTGAGCGCCTCGGCCTTCTCCGCCCTCTGGGCGTCTTCTTTTTCTTTTAACTGCGAGGCGATAGCCTCGAAAAACGCGGAGTTCTCGGCGCGCCGCGCGGATTCCGAGGCGATAGCGGAGGAGGCCGCCTCAAGGGCCTCGCCGAGGGATGAGAGCTCGGTCTTTGCAAGCTCTGAAGCGGCCTTGAGCTCGTCTATTTCCTTAAGGAGCCTTTCCCTGTCCCTGTTGAGCTCTTCTATCCTCATCTTCGAGAGGGCGCTCTTCCTCTCCTCGTCCTGTATGAGCTTTTCGACGCCGAAGACCCTCTCGCGAATGTTCCTGTATAACGCCTCGACGGATTCGTAGCCGGTCTTCAGCTCGTCCATGAGTGTTTCTTTGGAGGTGATGGAGGTGGAAAGGGATAGCTCCTCGTCCTTGATGGATTCGAGCCTTTTGAGAGCATCTTCTAGCTCGTCCTTGAGCTTCTTGAGCTCTAAGGAGGAGAGGAGTATGTCAACGCCGCGGAGCTCCTCGCGCAGAGCCTTGTACCTCTCGGCCTTCTTAGCCTGCCTGTTGAGCGAATTGAGCTGTCTTTTGACCTCGCTTATGATGTCGCTTACGCGCGTGAGGTTCTCTCGCGTAGCCTCGAGCCTCCGGAGGGCCGCCTCCTTCTTATGCTTGAACTTGTTTATGCCGGCGGCCTCTTCGAATATGGCGCGCCTCTCCTCGGGCCTGGCGCTTATGAGCCAGCCGACCTGCCCCTGCTCGATAATGGAATACGCGCGCGTGGCGATGCCGGTGTCGGTAAAGAGGTCGACTATGTCGCGTAGCCTCGACTGGACCCTGTTTATATAGTACTCGCTCTCGCCGGAGCGGTAGAGTCTGCGCGATATCTCGATCTCGGTGAAGTTGGAGAACCGGCCGCCCGCCGCGGCGCCGCCTTCGTTCGAGAAGGTAAGGACGACCTCGGCCATGCCCAGCGGTTTACGCGAGTCCGATCCGTTGAAGATAATGTCTTCCATGTGCTTACCGCGCAAATGCCGCGCGTTCTGCTCGCCGAGCACCCAGCGGATGGCGTCGACGATGTTCGATTTCCCGCACCCGTTCGGCCCGATGATGCCCGAGGTGCCCAGCGGGAAGTTCAAGGTGACCTTATCGACAAAAGACTTGAACCCGTGGATGGTAAGTTTTTTAATCTTCAACTATATGCCCCTTAAGCCATGTTTGAGACCGGATTGTCGGATTGGAGATGAATCGTAGCAAAGTTTCATCTTTTTGTAAAGTAAAAAAACCTTCAAAATACAACAGAGAGTATAAAAAAATCCTGAAAGCACAACATGTGGGGGCTCGATAACAGAAAGCCCCTTCCAGTGACTGGAAGGGGCTTTCTGTTATCTTATTCGTTAAAGGGCTATTTTTTGGACTTCAGCGCGGCCTGCGCCGCGGCGAGCCTCGCGATAGGCACCCTGAAGGGCGAGCATGAGACGTAGTTGAAGTTGTTCTCGTGGCAGAACTCGACCGAGGCCGGGTCGCCGCCGTGCTCGCCGCAGATGCCGATCTTAAGGTTCTTCTTCGTCTTTCTCCCCTTCTCTATCGCCATCTTTATAAGGAGGCCGACCCCTTCCTGGTCGAGAGACTGGAACGGGTCGTTCTTCAATACCCCGGCTTTTTTCTCGTCCACATAGTCAGGGAGGAACCTCCCGGCGTCGTCCCTCGACATGCCGAGCGTCATCTGCGTTAAGTCGTTCGTGCCGAAGGAGAAGAACTCGGCTACCCCCGCTATCTGGTCGGCAAGGAGCGCGGCCCTCGGGACCTCTATCATGGTGCCGACGAGGTACTTTATCTTTACGTTCTCCTCCCGCATGACCGCCTCGGCGACCACTCTCGTCCTGTCCGCGAGGATCTTGAGTTCCTTCGCGTCGATGATGAGCGGGAGCATTATCTCGGGGAATACATGTATGTTCTTCTTTTTGCACTCGCAGGCCGCTTCCATTATGGCCCGGACCTGCATGTCGAGTATCTCGGGGTATGTGATGCACAGGCGGCTCCCCCTGTGGCCGAGCATGGGGTTCGCCTCGTGGAGCCGGTCTATCCTCCTTTTTACCTGATGGAACGGGAGGGAGAGTCTCTGCGCGAGTTGTTTCTGGTCCGCCTCCGTGTGCGGGACGAACTCGTGGAGGGGCGGGTCTATGAGCCTTACGGTAACGGGCTTTCCGTCCATCGCCCTGAAAATGCCGACGAAGTCCTTTTTCTGGAAGGGGAGGAGCTCGTCCAAAGACCTTTTTCTCGTCTCCTCGTCCTCGGCGATGATCATCCGCTGTATGGCGATTCTACGCGCGTCGGTGTCGAAGAACATGTGCTCGGTCCTGCAGAGCCCTATGCCTTCGGCCCCGAGCCTTATGGCGTTTTCCGCGTCGTAAGGGGTATCGACGTTTGTGCGGACCTTGAGCTTCCTCACATTGTCTGCCCAACTCATAAGAGAGCTGTACGCCTCAGGGAACTCCGGCTTTGTGAGGCTGAGGGCGGCCTTGAAGACCTCTCCAGTTGATCCGTTTATCGTTATCTCGTCGCCTTCCTTTATTACCGTGTCGCCGACAGAGACGGTCTTTGCCTCGTAGTCGATGAGGAGGTCTTCGCATCCTACGACACAGCACTTGCCCCATCCTCTTGCCACGACCGCCGCGTGGGAGGTCTTGCCGCCTGTGGCGGTGAGTATCCCTTTGGCCGCGTGCATGCCGCCGACGTCTTCAGGGCTCGTCTCCTTCCTTACGAGTATTACTTTTTTGCCCTGCGCGGTAGCGCTCTCGGCGTCCCTCGCGCTGAATACCACGGCCCCTGAGGCCGCGCCGGGCACCGCCGCGATGCCTGTGGCGAATAGGTGGCGCTGGAGCTCGTCCATCGGTATCTTCGGGTCGATTACAGGGTAGAAGAGCCCCTCTATGTCCTTGTCCGTAATCCTTAAAATCGCGTCCTTCTTCGTGATGAGCCGCTCCTTCACCATGTCGACGGCTATGCTGAAGGCCGCCATGGGGGAGCGTTTGCCGGACCTGCACTGGAGTATGTAGAGTTTGCCTTCCTCTATCGTGAACTCTATGTCCTGCATGTCCTTGTAATGGCGCTCAAGCTTTGACCTGACTTTCGTAAGCTGTGTGTATATCTCCGGCATTATGCGGTCGAGGTCGCTTAAGTGTATCGGGGTCCTTATGCCGGCCACGACGTCCTCGCCCTGGGCGTTCATGAGGAGGTCGCCGTAGAATGTGTCCTCGCCGGTATTGGGGTCGCGGGTGAAGCACACCCCTGTGCCTGAGGTGTCGCCCTTGTTGCCGAAGACCATCTGGACTACATTGACCGCGGTCCCGAGGAGGCCGGTGATCTTCTCGACCCTCCTGTATGTCACGGCCTTCTCGGCCATCCATGAGCCGATGACCGCGTCGACAGAGCCCCAGAGCTGTTCTTCCGGGTCCTGGGGGAAGTCCTTCTTTGTAGCGTCCTTATAGACGGATTTGAACCTCGTTATGAGCTCCTCGAGCTCTGATTCGTTGACGTCCGTGTCGAGGACGTGCCCCTTCCTGATGTTCAGGCGGACCTTGGTGCGCCGCTCCTTTATGTCGTCGAACTCGTCGTCGAACTTTTTTCTCGGCACCCCCATCGCGGTAGAGCCGTACATTACGATGAAGCGCCTGTACGCATCGAGCGCGAACCGTCTGTTCGCGGTCTTTCTCGCGAGCCCTTCGACCGACTTATCATTCAGGCCGAGGTTGAGTATAGTCTCCATCATGCCGGGCATGGAGCGGGCCGCGCCCGAGCGGACGGATACGAGTAGCGGGTCCTCGGGGTCTCCGAGCTTCTTCCCGACGAGTTTTTCAAGCCTCGCGAGGTTCTTTTTCACCTCTTGGGCAAAGCCCTGGGGGTATTTTTTCACAGATTTATAATAAAAGTCGCAGACCTCCGCCGTGATGGTAAAGCCTGCGGGGACCGGGAGCCCGATGTTCGTCATCTCGGCGAGACCGGCGCCCTTGCCGCCAAGGAGGTCCTTCATCGTCCCCTTGCCCTCGGCCTTACCGCCGCCGAAGAAGTAAACGAATTTCTTTGCCATGTAATGATCCTCCGGAGATTATGTATAGTCTGCTCTAAAAATTGCTCTTTTTCCTGATCTCTGTGTCAGGTCGTAAATAAAAATGCTCACATATTGCCATATATGCTGCGCTTTTTATTTCCGCCCTTCCTTGACCTCAGAAAAAATTCCTGATTTTTAGAGGCAGACTATATTTATTTCAGGTCTTGTGCGGGGTCGATACGATAGGGCGGGGAGCCGCGCCGCCCCTTTAAGACAGTGTTTAGGGGTAGAAGTTTAGCAAAAACCCGGGAGAAAGTCCAATACCGAATTCGGGGCCTCTAGGGGCGGCTTGCAGAGGCTGATGGCCCCTTCCCCGGGGCGTTAATACTCTTGACATGCCAGCTAAAGACTCATATTATAAAATCTTATGTAAAGGGGCCGGGCAAGGGCCGCGCCTTAAGCGGAACGGCCGCTCTCTTCGGGATTATCGGCATATTATACGCGCGTTTTCCCGGAATTGCGGGTAAGCGCGTCTTAAGTCTTTACAAGGGGAAAGATGGCACAGGAACAGATATCGGTCTACATAGAAGACCAGATGAAAAGGTCGTACCTCGACTACGCGATGTCCGTCATCGTGGGAAGGGCCCTCCCGGACGTCCGCGACGGCTTGAAGCCCGTCCACAGGAGGGTCCTCTTCGCCATGCACGAGATGGGGGTCGAGTGGAACAAGCCGTATAAAAAGTCGGCGAGGGTCGTCGGCGACGTCATAGGTAAGTACCACCCGCACGGCGACATGGCCGTATACGACGCCATAACGAGGATGGTACAGCCTTTTTCCCTCCGCTACCCGCTTATAGACGGTCAAGGAAACTTCGGCTCCATAGACGGCGACCCGCCCGCGGCCATGCGTTACACGGAAGTCAGGATGGCGCGCCTGGCGAGCGAGCTCTTGAAAGACCTCGAGAAGGAGACGGTGGACTTTACGCCGAACTACGACGAGTCCCTGAAGGAGCCGACGGTGATGCCCGCCGCGATACCGAACCTCCTTGTGAACGGCTCCTCGGGCATAGCCGTCGGCATGGCCACGAACATGCCGCCCCACAACTTGACAGAGGTCATAGACGCGCTCATCCTCATCATAAAGAACCCGGAGGCCGGCCTCAAGGATATCATGAAGCTCATCCCCGGGCCGGACTTCCCGACCAGAGGCTTTATAAACGGGAGGCAGGGCATAAAGGACGCATACACGACCGGCAGGGGCGTCATACAAATACGGGCCAAGGCCTCCATCGAGAAGAACCCGAGGACCAACCGCCAGGCGATAGTCATAACCGAGATACCCTACATGGTGAACAAGTCCCGGCTCATCGAGTCCATCGCCGATCTCGTAAGGGACAAGCGCATAGAGGGCATATCGGACGTAAGGGACGAATCAGACCGCGAGGGGATGAGGATAGTCGTGGAACTCAAGCGCGACGAGGTCGCCGAGGTGATACTCAACAACCTCTACCTCCACACCCAGATGAAGACCTCCTTCGGCATCATAAACCTCGCCATCGTCGACGGCCAGCCGAGGGTCCTGCCGATCCACCAGTTATTAAAGGAGTTCGTCAAGTTCAGGCGCGAGGTCGTGACAAGGAGGACGATCTACGACCTCAAGAAGGCGCGGGAGCGCGCACATATATTGGAGGGGTTGAAGATCGCGCTTGACAATATCGACGCCGTAATAAAGCTCATCCGCGCCTCAAAGGGCCCGCAGGAGGCGAAGGCCGGGCTGATAAAGAATTTCAAACTCTCCGAGATACAGTCCCAGGCGATCCTTGAGATGAGGCTCCAGAGGCTGACAGCGCTGGAGAGGGACAAGATAATCGATGAGTACAAAGAGGTGCTTAAGCTCATAAAGTCGCTCGAAGAGATACTGGCGAGCGAAAAGCTCCTTATGGACGTCATCGTGGACGAGTTGAAAGAGGTAAGAGAGAGGTTCGGAGACGAAAGAAGGACCCAGATAGTCGAGGAGGCCGGGGAAATAACGCTCGAGGACATCATCGCCGAAGAGGACATGGTCGTCACCATATCGAGCGGCGGGTACATAAAGCGGAACCCGACGAGCCTCTTTAAGATCCAGAGGAGGGGCGGCAAGGGCAAGACCGGGATGACCACCAAGGAAGAGGACTTCGTATCGAACCTCTTCATAGCCTCTACCCACAGCTACATACTCTTCTTCACCGACAAGGGCAAGGCGTACGCGTTAAAGGTCTACGACATCCCGCAGGCCGGGCGCGCCGCAAAGGGCAAGGCGATAGTCAACATCTTAAACGTCGCGCAGGACGAGCATATAACGGCGTTCCTCCCTGTCAGGGAGTTCGTCGAGGACAATTACATAGTCATGGCGACGGCGCACGGCGTCATAAAAAAGTCCGACCTCATGTCGTTCGCCAACATCCGCTCCGGCGGATTAATAGCCGTAAGTCTTGACGAAGGCGACAGCCTGATAGCCGCCCGCTTAACCGACGGCAAACAGGACATATTCCTGGGCACACGCCTTGGACAGGCGATACGCTTCCACGAGGACGAGGTCCGGGAGATGGGGAGGCAGGCCAGGGGGGTGCGCGCCATAAGGCTCGACGTGGAAGACCGCGTCGTCTCGATGGAGATGGTCGAGGACAACGCGACCGTCCTTACCGTCACCGAGCGCGGCTACGGCAAGAGGACGGACTTTGGCGAGTACAGGGGCCAGGCCAGGGGCGGAAGCGGGCTTATCAATATAAAGATAACCGAGAAGAACGGGCCTGTCTGCGGCATGACCAAGGTGAGGGGCTCCGACGAGCTTATGATATCGACCTCGGTCGGGAAGATCATACGCATAGCCATGAAGGACGTCGCCGTCATCGGCAGGAATACCCAGGGCGTAAAGCTCATGGACATAGAGAAGGACGAACAGATAACGGGCATCGCGCCCATCGCGGAAAAGGAAGAGGATTCAGACGAAGCGGAGGCTTAAGGGCCTCCCCGCCCGGCCCGGGCGGATAACGCACCTTAGAGAGACAGCTGGAGTCCCTTTTCAGCCGGAGAAGCCTTGGAGATGGAGCGTCTGACGGTCCTCGGAGCAGGCAGCTGGGGCACGACCCTTGCCGACATCCTCGCCCGGAAGGGGTTTGAGGCTGTGCTGTGGGCGAGGGACCCGTTGCTCGCGGAAGCGATAAGGCGCGAGCGCGAGAACGAGCCGTATCTGCCCGGGGTGAAGCTCTCCCCTAATTTAAGGCCGACGGCCTCGCTCGAAGAGGCCCTTTCCGGCTCGTCGCTCATCGTGAGCGCAGTACCCTCGCATGGTCTGCGCGACGTATTTTCCCGCGCCCGCCCGTTCATCCCAAAAGACGCCATAATCGTCTCAGCCTCCAAGGGCATAGAGGAGGCGACGCTCCTTACCGCCCGCGACGTCATCGAAGACACACTCAGGGAGAACCCTCATTCGGACATATCCGTCCTCTCGGGCCCGACCTTCGCGAAAGAGGTGTCGGTAAGGCTCCCCGCGGCGGTCTGCGCCGCTTCCAGGTCGCATGAGGCCGCGGAAAGGGTCCAGCGGGCCTTCTCAACGCAATACTTCAGGGTCTATACAAATTCAGACATCATAGGGGTCGAGCTCGGCGGGGCATTGAAGAACGTCATAGCCATAGCGGCGGGCATATGCGACGGGCTTGCCCTTGGTTCAAACGCGAGGGCCGCGCTCATCACGAGGGGCCTCGCCGAGATGTCGAGGCTCGGTGTGAAGATGGGCGCAAGTCCGATGACATTTTCGGGCCTTTCCGGCCTCGGGGACCTGATCCTTACCTCCACCGCGCATTTGAGCAGGAACTACATGGTAGGCCACGAGATAGGCCTCGGCAGGAAACTCCCCGATATTACTGGTACAATGAAGATGGTAGCCGAGGGCGTAAAGACCTCGCGCGCTTCCCGTGCCCTTGCCGAGAGGCACGGGGCGGATATGCCTATAACCACCGAGGTCTGCCGGGTCTTATATGAAGGCAAGGACCCGAGGGACGCAGTCCTGGAGCTCATGATGCGGGGGCTTAAGGTGGAATAAAGGGGGCTTAAAAGAAAGGAGGACGCCAAAAAACCTAAAAACAGCTTAATTTTAGGCCGATTCGTCCGATATTCAAGATATACCAGTTATATGAATACCCGGAACGGACGTTAGTCCGCTGGCGTTTGTTTTGTCTAAACCCTCTGAAAATCAAGGGGTTCCGCCTTCCGGGCATGAAGAGGTTCGATCCAAGCCCTTATGCTCAAGAGAAGCCTTCATTCGAGAATCCTTGTCCTTATCGTCGGGCTCATATCCGTCGGCGTCATAATTTCCATATACTGGGAGCTCAAGAACAGGGAAAGGGAACTCCTCGAAGAGAAGCTCCGGGCGAGCAGGGTTATGGCCCAGCCGATCCTGAGCGCCATATACGAGGACATGATCGAGGAGAGGGCCGACATGGCTCGGCACCTCATCAACTCCCTCAGCAAGGGGGAGGGGATCGACTCCCTCTACATAGTAAGAAGCAACGGGGTCGAGGAGGCGTTCAAGGACTTAAAGACCATAGAAGAGGTGAAGAAGGAGTTCGGGGAGGTAAGGCCCGAGTGGCTGACAGACCACCAGAACGTCAAGGAGAACGTCGCCAAAGGGGTCTATACCCAGGAGTTCAGGCGCGCGCTCGAATCCTTCAGGGGCGACTGGAAGCGCGGCGCAATCAACTACATAGACAAGACCGACGCCGATAACCCGATCTTCACCTATCTCCAGCCGATCGAGAAGAAGTCCAAGTGCAACACCTGCCACGCGACCGAAGGCGCGCGCGGCATACTCGTCATAAGGACCTCTCTCGCGGACATGTACGGCATACTCGCGAAGGGCCGGAACGAGTGGATCATATCCGGCATTCTCGCGATATCCATAGGCGCGGCGTTGCTGTCGCTCCTCATCAAGAGGTCGATAACCGGGCCGATACAGAAGAACGTGGAAGTTATCAAAAGAATAGCCGAAGGAAGGGGGGACATGAGCGAGAGGGTCGAGGTCACGGCCGAAAACGAGGTCGGGTATCTCGCCGCCGCTTTTAATAATATGCTAGACACCCTTGAGAAACGCGCCGAGGAGAACGAAAAACTCTTCGAGCTCGTCACGAAGAGCAAAGAGGAATGGGTCGCCACTTTCGACGCGATACAGGACCTCATCTCGATCCACGACAAGGACTACAGGATACTCAAGATAAACAAGGCGCTGGCGAGGAAGTTCAACTCCCAGCCCGAGGACCTCATAGGCTCCAGGTGCTTCGAGCTCCTCTATAATTGCACTGCGCCCAAGTGCAACTGCCCGCACACGAGGACGCTTAAGACCGGGGCGATAGCCGACGCCGAGGTCGACGACATGGTCTTCGAGGGGACTTACAAGGTGACGACATTCCCGGTCTATAACGACGCCGGAGAGGTCTGGGCGTCCGTCCACGTGGCCAGGGACATAACCCAGGAGAAGATGCTCCGCGAACAGCTCCTCCACGCCGAGAAGCTCTCAAGCGTCGGGAAGCTCGTCGCTGGCATCGCCCACGAGCTCAACAACCCCCTCATGGGCATCATGGGTTTCAGCCAGATACTCATGGACACGCCTGGTGACAAGAAGCTCGACGACATAAAGGACAAGCTCCGCAAAATCTACCACGAGTCGCTCCGCACAGCCAAGATAGTCCAGAACCTCCTCACCTTCGCGCGGGCGAAAAAGACCGAGAGGGAGTACCATAGCGTAAACGACATATTGAAGCACACCGTCGAGCTCCGGGAGTATTCGCTTAAGGCCAACAACATCGAGGTCGCGCTCGACCTCGATGAAGGCGTCCCGAAGACGATGGTGGACCTCTTCCAGCTCCAGCAGGTCTTCATCAACATCATGAACAACGCAGAGGACGCGATGGTGGCCAGGAAAGGCAAAGGGCGTCTCGAGATACGCACACGGAGGAACAGGCGGAAGATCGAGATAGCGTTCCGCGACGACGGCCCCGGCATACCCAAGGAGATAATCCACAAGGTATTCGACCCGTTCTTCACGACAAAGGACGTCGGCAAGGGGACCGGGCTCGGGCTGTCCATCACCCACGGCATAATAACCGAGCACGGCGGCACCATAGACATCGCCGCCGCGGAGGAGGGCGGCGCCGTAGTCACGATAGAGCTCCCGGTCGTCGAGAAGGAGCAGTGGGCCGAGGTAAGGAAGGCGGTCGACCACGGGGCCACGTACAGCGACTTAACCGGCAAGAAGGTCCTCGTCGTGGACGACGAGAAGTCTATCAGGGAGACGCTCTCTTCCATACTCTCGGCTGAGGGCTTCAAGGTCGAAACCGCGCGCGACGGGAGAGAGGCGCTCGAGATACTGGACAGGACAAAGATGACGCTGCTCATCACGGACATAAAGATGCCCGGGTACAGCGGCATGGACCTCTACGAGTCCGTCATGCAGAAACACGAGTACCTGAAAAACAGGATTATAATAGTCACCGGCGACGTCTTCAGCCAGGACGTTAAAGACTTTCTTGCCAAGTGCGGCTGTCCCCATATATTGAAGCCCTTTGAGCCGAAGAAGCTCACCGGGCTCATCCAGGAGGTCCTTTCCGCGGAAGAGGCCCGCGCCTGAGCGCCTCCCAGGCTCCACATAAAAAAAGGGGCCGGAGAGCCCCTTTTTTTATGAATAAAAAATGTTCTTTTTCCTGACTGCTCGGCGCAGGGCCAAAGTCTCGAACGGAGCCTTTGTGGTAAATTAAATATCAGTCGTTTGATATGAATTTGCCCGTCCGGCAAGGACTGCGTCAGGTCGGAAATAAAAATGCTCACATATTCCCATATATGCTCCGCTTTTTATTTCCGCCCTTCCTTGACCTCAGAAAAAAATCCTAATTTTTATAGGTAACCTTATGCCCATTTGGACAACCCTTCTGCTATACTAACCGGGTGAAAGTCACTGTAATAATCCCGACGCTGAACGAAGCCGCCGATATCGCGAGGTCCGTCTCAAGCGCCGGGTGCGCCGAGGTCATAGTAGCTGACGGCGGGTCAAGGGACTCTACAAGGGAGATAGCGAGCGGCCTTGGCGCGACCGTCATGGAGACCCAGAGAGGCAGGGGCCTCCAGATGGACGAGGCCGCGAAGACGGCTACGGGCGACGTCCTCGTCTTCCTCCACGCCGATACCATGCTCCCCGAGGGCTGGTTTAAAGAGATCGAGCGCGCGCTCGTTGACCCCGGGACGATCGCCGGGGCCTTCGGGCTCCGTATAGGCTCAACACACCCGTGGTTCAGGGTAGTAGAGGCGGTAGTGAGGCTCCGTTACAGGGCGTTAGGCTTGATCTACGGCGACCAGGCGATATTCGCGCGGAAGGACGAGTTTTTCAAGGCAGGCGGATTCAGGAAACTGCCCTTGATGGAAGATGTCGATTGTGTTAAGAGGTTAAGGGGGCTGGGCCGGGTCAGGTTGCTCAAGGGGAGTGTGGTTACGTCGCCCCGGAGGTGGGAGGCCGGCGGCATGGTCGGGAATACCCTGAAGAACGGGCTCATCCTCGCGCTTTACATGGCCGGGGTCCCTCCAGAGAGGCTCTATGAGATATACTACGGCCGTCAATAAAAACACCTGGATTTAATATATCCTCAAAGGAGGGTTTATGGAGTGGAATACAATAGGGGAGATATTCGACGCGCTCAAAGGGGCCGTCAGGGAGAAGGGCAACTCTGTTGAGATACTGGATGAGAAGAAGCTCCGCGGAGAGCCGATAGACTCGCTCATCTACAACGCGGTCTTTAGCTCCAGCAAGGAGGTCGTCTCCGAGTCGAGGCGGCTCATAAAGGCCATAGCCGGGGCGTTTGGCACGACGTCCGCCTCCATACACAACCTGTATGAAGCGATGGGCAGGGGCGAGGCAGGCGGGTTTACGGTTCCGGCCGTGAACATCAGGGGGCTCACCTTTGACACCGCCCGCGCCTTTTTCAGGTCCGCGCTCAGGAATAAATCAGGCGCCTTCATATTCGAGATAGCCAAGAGCGAGATAGGCTACACCGGGCAGAGGCCCGCCGAGTATACGGCCTGTTGCCTCGCCGCGGCGATAAAGGAAGGGTACAGGGGCCCGGTCTTCATACAGGGGGACCACTTTCAGATAAACGCGAAGAAGTTCGTAGAGGACAGGGATAGAGAGACAGCGGACCTTAAAAAACTCATCAAAGAGGCGCTGGAGGCCGAGTTCTACAACATAGACATAGATTCCTCGACCGTCGTAGACCTCACAAAGCCGTCTGTAATCGAGCAACAGAGGCCGAACTTCGAGACGACCGCGCTGCTTACGGAATACATACGCCAGAACGAGCCGTCAGGGGTGACGGTCTCGGTCGGAGGCGAGATAGGCGAGGTCGGCGGGAAGAACTCGACCGAGGAGGAGCTTAGAGCCTTCATGGAGGGATTTGCCTCTGCGCTCCCCAGTGGCAGGAAGGGCATAAGCAAGATAAGCATACAGACAGGGACGTCCCACGGAGGCGTGGTCCTCCCGGACGGCACGATAGCCAAGGTCAAAGTCGACTTCGATACGATCGAGAGGCTCTCGAAGGTCGCGCGCGAGTACGGCATGGCCGGGGTGGTCCAGCACGGGGCCTCAACACTCCCTGACGACGCCTTTCACATGTTCGTCGCAAGGGGGGCGGCAGAGGTGCATCTGGCGACGGGCTTCCAGAATATGGTCTACGACAGCCCCGCGTTCCCGGCTGATCTCAAGGCCGACATAAACAGGCACCTTATCGAGAAGCACTCGGATGAGAGAAAGCCCGCGGACACCGAGGAGCAGTTCCTTTACAAGACCAGGAAGAAGGGCTTTGGGCCGTTCAAGGAGAGGATATGGACGCTCGACGCCGACAGGCGTGCGAAGATAGGCTCTGAGCTTGAGGCGCGCTTCGACCTCTACTTCGAGCAGTTGAACGCGAAGGATACCATGAAGCATGTGAAAAAATTCGTAGGATAATCGTATTAACTGCGTTTTCGGGCGGCGCGGCTGAAGGCCGCGCCGCCCTTTTAAATTACACAGATGAAAAACAGCGCCGAGTATGGTATGATCCCTTAAATATTTTCCGGAAAGGGAGTACGTGGATGATAGCCGCTACACAGCTCAGGGTCGGAATGACCATCCTATTCAATACCGAGCCTTACAGGGTAATGACGGTACAGCACATCACGCCGGGCAACTGGCGCGGCATGGTGCAGACCAAACTCAAGCACCTTAAGACCGGCTCGACCGTCGAGAACAGGTTCCGCTCCGAGGACAAGCTCGAGAAGGCGCACCTCGAACAGCACGAGATGGAGTACCTCTATAACGACGGCACGGAATATCACTTCATGAACAGCGAGACCTACGAGCAGGTGGCGCTCTCAGCCGAGATACTCGGGGACAACGTCTACTACCTCATCCCGAATATAAAGCTCATGGTCGAGTACTATAACGAAGCCCCGGTCGGCATCGACCCCCCGAAGGTCGTCGAGCTTAAGGTCGTGGACACGGCCCCGAACATGAAGGGCGCGACTGTCACCGCTTCGCAGAAGCCCGCCACCCTTGAGACCGGCCTTGTCGTAAACGTGCCGCCGTTTATTGGCGTCGGCGAGGTGATAAGGGTCGATACTACGGAAGGCAAGTACCTGGAGAGGGCTAAGTCGTAAGGCCTTGCCTGAGATTTTAAGGAGCCCCTGCTCGAAAGAGCAGGGGCTTTTTTTCGGCATGGGGCTTCTCGCTACGCCCTCCCCCTCCGCTAGGCGCGGGGCCAGAGTTCTTCGGAAGCTATTAAGGTTAGTGTAAACGAATCGTCTCGATACGCGCCTTGCCCGTCCGGCGAGGACCATTCGCTCGCCTCTTAGGGCGCTGTCGCGCCTTTTTACTTCCTCGGACGCTCACGCTTCGCGATAAGGCTTCCTCCCTTAAGGTCGCTCACCCCATGCCTGGGGAGTTTTGAAAAACAAAGAAAAAAATTGTTTTGTTCTGTCTTTACAAACACACGGGCGCATGGCGGAGAGCGCCTTAGGGAGGGAGAGGCGAGCGCGCCGAGGAGATTAGACGCTTGCGCTCTAAGGGGCGCGAGAGCAGGCGGGGGAGGAAGAAAGCGTTAGGAGCCATCGCCAAAAGTGCGCGGAGCGAGCAAAAAGGCCTTTAGCAAAAGCTTGTTTTGTCCCCCATATCGCTGATGTGGATTCACACCCCCTCCCGTTGTAATCCCGCCCTCTTGTGTGCCATAATTATTTTTATGGAGATCGAGGAGAAATTAAAGGCCCTGCCCGTTGCGCCCGGCGTCTACATCATGAGGGGGAAGGACGGGGTCGCGCTCTACATCGGCAAGGCGAAGAGCCTCCGCTCAAGGGTGAGGTCTTACTTCAGGGAGACCGGGGACGGGAGGTACGCGGTAAAGTTCCTCGCCCGCATGGTCGCGGACATAGACTGCATCGTCACAACGAATGAGAAGGAGGCGCTACTCCTCGAAGACACACTCATAAAACAGCACAGGCCCAAGTACAACATAAGCCTCAAGGACTCGAAGACCTACGTCTCCATCAAGATAACCATGGCAGAGAAGTACCCTCGCATCCTTGTGACACGCCAGGTAAAGAAGGATGGGTCGAGGTATTTCGGCCCCTACCCGTCGGCCCGCGCGGTCAGGGAGACGGTCAAGTTCATAAGGAGGCTTTTTCCCCTCTGCGTATGCAGTTCTTCGGTATTCAGGAACCGCGTGAGGCCCTGCCTCGACTACCAGTTGCACCTCTGTAGCGCGCCGGCGGTCGGACTTGTCACGGAAGAAGCCTACAAGGACCTCGTGGACGGAGCCGTCATGTTCCTCGAAGGCAGGAACAAGGAGCTCGTTAAGGCGCTTAAGGGC
The DNA here is from genome assembly GCA_001797465.1 of Deltaproteobacteria bacterium GWB2_55_19. GTDB lineage: Bacteria > Desulfobacterota > GWC2-55-46 > GWC2-55-46 > GWC2-55-46 > GWB2-55-19. Next base: position 206,212 of record MGPQ01000019.1, read on the forward strand.
CGGATGAACGAGGCGGCCTTGAGGCTCGACTTTGAGAAGGCCGCAGAGTTTCGCGACAGGATTTCCGCGATAGACGTGATGCTCGAGGAGCAGAAGGTCGTGACGCACAGGGCGACGGACCAGGATGTCTTCGCCTTCATCCGCGCGGATGAAGGCATAATCATGCAGACCTTGACCGTCCGTTCCGGGCGGCTTGTCGGGAGCCAGGACTTTTTCTTCAAGGACGCGGGGCTTCCGGACGACGAGGTCCTCTCCTCTTTCGTCACGCAGTTCTACCGGGGGGACAAATATATACCTGACGAGGTAATAATCCCCCTTGCACTTGAGGATTCTGAAGTTATAGGCGAGTGGCTCTCGGAGAAGAAGGGGCGGAAGGTCGCGCTCGCGGTCCCCGAGCGGGGGGGTAAGCTGAAACTCCTCAAAATGGCGTCGTCTAACGCCGAAGAAGCGCTTAAGAGGCGGAACGAGTCCCGGAGGGCGAAGGAAGACCTCCTCGATGAACTCAAGGCCCGCCTCCATCTTTTGAGAGTCCCGCGCCGCATAGAGGCCTTCGACATATCGAACATCGGCGGGGACAATGCCGTGGGCGCGATGGTGACATTCAAGGATGGCGCGCCTGACAAGGGCTCGTACAGGCTCTTCAGGGTAAAGGATATAGAAGGGCCCGACGACTACGCGATGATGGAGCATATCCTTTCCCGGAGATACGGAAAGAAGGAGGGGGAGGAAGAGGGCGAAAAGAAGCGCCTCCCCGAACCGGACTTGATCCTCGTCGACGGAGGCAAGGGCCAGCTTAATATCGCGGTCAAGGCCGCCTTTGGGCTCGGCCTCGATTCGGTCGAGATCGCCGCGCTCGCAAAGGACAGGGACGAGCCAACAGGCCCCTTGGACAGATTTATAAAATCGAAGGGCGAGAGGGTTTTCCTCCCCCATGTGAAGGACCCTGTTGTCCTTAAGGAAGGCTCAAAACCCGACCTGTTTTTAAGGAGGATAAGGGACGAGGTCCACAGGTTCGCGATATCGTACCACAGGAAGCTCCGCTCGAAGATAACCTCGGTCCTCGACGGCATCCCCGGCGTGGGAGAAAAGCGGAGGCGGGAGTTGCTTAAGAGGTTCGGGGATTTAGACGGGATATTATCGGCCAGTATCGAAGAACTCAAAAAAATCCCCGGCATAACAGAAGGGCTCGCGCTGAAGATAAAAGAAGAGACTGGGAGGGTGAGGGGCGAGGAGGTTTAAAACGCTATTCTGCCCTGTCAAGGCGCGCAAGAAAAGCAAATCTTTATGTAACTCAATTAAATATTTAAACCAGGGGGTTTGCGTGGTATATTCCGTTTAAAAATAGGCAGGCCTGACCGCCGGATCGATTAAACGGATGCGCCCCCTTGTCCCGGTATTTATTTCACTCATCGTCGGAACCCTCCTCGCGCCCTATATCGAGCTTAAGGACAGCGCAAGGTACTTCCTTTTTGCCCTATCGCTCACGCCGCTCTTTATTTCTATCGCAAGGCCATCTCAATACGGATGGGTAACAGTCGCGCCGCCGTTCTTCGTCATAGGCGTACTCCTCATAAGCCCGTATATAAGACCTGAGCTCCCGGCAAATCACATAAAAAACTTTATACAGGAATCAACAGACCGGGACTCTCCTGGCATTGCCTTTGAGGGGCGCGTCCTTCAGGGTCCGGAGTATTCGAACGAGAGGACGCGCTTCGAGGTCGACGTCGGCCGGGTATTGTCAGGAGGGGCATGGAAAGACGCGACCGGCAAGGCGCTCGTAACAATCGACGGGCACGTCGATATTGTCACAAAGGGCGACTACGCCGTGTTTATCGGACGGCTGAATGAGCCCTTCGGTTTCGGGAACCCGGGCGAGTTCGATTATGCCGCGATGCTAAAGAGAAGGGGTATCTACGCGATGGCCTTTGTAAAGGACGGGTTGCTCGTAAGCAAGGCCGAGGAGGGAGCCGGGCCGACAAGGTGGGTCGAGCACTTGAGGGCGCGTATCAGGGGTTTCATAGACGGAAGCTCTACGAGGCACAAGGAGCCGCTAAAGGCCCTCATCATAGGCGAGCAGAGGGGGATAGAAAAGGGGCTCCGCGACGCGTTCGCCAGGACAGGGACCGCGCACATACTTTCCATCTCGGGCCTACACGCCGGTATCGTCGCGCTTTTCTTTTACAGGCTCTTTTTCTCGTTGCTGAAGTTGTCCGAGCGCGCTCTCCTCTCTTTTAACGCGCGAAAGCTCGCCATGGGCCTCTCACTCGGCCCTGTCGTGGTCTACGGGCTCCTCTCGGGCTTTCCGGTGCCGGCTCAACGGGCGGTCATAATGGTCGCTGCGTTCATCGCAACCTTCATGCTGAACAGGGGAAGGGACTGGTTCAATGTACTTGCGCTCGCGGGCGTTATAATAGTGCTCGCCTACCCTCACAGCGCGTGGGATATATCCTTCCAGCTGTCATTCGCGTCCGTCGCGGGCATAATCTACCTTGTGCCGAGGCTTCGGAAGCGCCTTGAGATATCAGACAACAGGCTCAAGGGGAGGGGGCGGGTGGGGGCGTTTTTCGGAAGGCTGTGGAACCGTAGTATCGCACCGGCGCTCCTTGTGACAATTTCGGCGAGCCTTGCGACAGCCCCGCTTGTCGCGTGGCACTTCAACATGGTCTCGCTCGCCGGGCTCTTTGCGAATATGATAGCCGTGCCTGTATCCGCTCTTATAATCCCGCTCCTCCTCATCTCTTCATTCTTCTCGTTCCTCTGGCAATGGCCGGCAGAGGCGTTGCTTGCGCTCTCAGGTCTCTTGTTCGAGATAATGGCGCGGGTAATAAGGTCTTTCTCATCGCTCCCGTTCTCGTCCATCAGGGTGACGACGCCTACCCTCCTTGAGATAGCCCTCCTCTATGCTCTTGCCATAGCGCTCGTGAACATCAGGCGGGTACGTATTTCGGTCTATATCGCAGTTGGCGTATTTATCGCCATACTCGTGGATTTCGGCTACTGGACATACAAGGCCCAGGGTGACGGGGCTCTAAGGGCGACGTTCATAAGTGTCGGACAGGGAGAGTCGACCCTGATAGAGTTCCCTGACAACAGGCGGATGCTCATAGACGGCGGCGGGGGGTTCAAGTCTGAGTTCGACGCCGGAGAGAGGATAGTCGGACCGTTCCTCTGGTCGAGGAAGATAGGCTCGATCGACTACATGGTCGCGAGCCACGCACAGCTTGACCATATCGGGGGGCTCAAGTTCATAGTCGACAACTTCGGCGTCAAGGAGTTCTGGTGGAACGGCGTCGGGGATTTGAAGGGGCTTGGAGACAGTCTCACTGAGAGGGGCGTGTTGATAAGGGTCGTAGGCAAGGGGCGGGAACTCCCTGTCGATGACGTAGGCGGGGTCAGGGTGGAGGCGCTCCACCCGCTTAAGGACTACGGTTTTAACACGAACAACATGTCGCTTGTATTAAGGCTCACGTATGGCAGGGATGGCATCCTCTTTACCGGAGATATAGGGGAGGAAGGGGAAGGGGCGCTCGCGGGGGAAGACATAAAAGCCACGGTATTGAAGGCCCCTCACCACGGATCAAAAGGCTCGTCAAAACTGAAGTTTATTCAAAAGGTCGGCCCCTCGGTCGTCGTCGTCTCAGCCGGCAGGAACAACAGGTTCGGTTTTCCGAATAAAGAGACGCTTGAGACGTACTCATCTGTCAAGGCACGTGTCTTCCGTACCGATCTCGACGGCGCAATCACTATCGAGACCAGGGGCAATGGCCTTCAAGTCAGCAGGTATTTGACCCCTTGAGACCACTGGAGTATAATCTGAAATGCCGTAATTCACACAAAGCGCAAGGAGCCGCAATGAAGCCACTCAAAGCCGTCTTGATCGCGCTCATAGTCCTCTCAGCGTCCCCCGCCCTTGCCACGCTCTACCAGTGGAAGGATAGCGAGGGCGTTGTCCACATAACAGACAGGCCCGAGAATATCCCGGAGAGGTACAGGGACCTTGTGAGGGTCATCGAGGAGAGCGCGCCTGCCCAGCCTAAGGACGAGAATGAGACGGCCCCACAGGTCGAGCCGAGGAATGGCAGGGCCGATGAGCTCTACGGCGACCACCCGCTCGAGTGGTGGAGGCAGACCTTTATGAAGGTGTTTGAGGAGAGGGGTTCGCTCGAGAGCGGCATAGCCGCCAAACAACGGTTCATAGACGTCTACGAGGGCGGCAGGCGCTTCGGCCAGATATACGGCCCTGACGATATTGAGACCTACGCGAAGTACAAGAAGGAGCTTACCGATGAGCAGGAGCGGCTCTCAAGGCTCGTCGACAAGATAAACGAGCTCAGGCGCAAGGCCGCGATAGCCGGGGTGCCGAAGGGCATAAGGGGGGAGTGAGAGGGGGGGAATCTCCTTGTCACTGCGTGGTGAAAAACAAATCTTTTCTTAGCGGGTTCAGGTTTATCCCTTCACCCCTCCTTGGCAAGGAGGGGCAGGGGGAGGTCGTCTTTGCGTTAAAATCACCCCACCCTGCCTCCCCTTGTAAAGGGGAGGATATCTCTATGCTGCTTCAGGTTTGTAACCAGAACCCCTTTGTTTCGTGATCCCATATACGCTTAGGCGCTATTCGAGTCTTTTACCTGAAGCCATTTTGCGCGCTCCGCGCGTTTTTTGGCGATGGCTCCGAGCGCTTTCTTCCCCACCCACGGCTCTCAGGTCTTGGCTGTTTGCGCGCCGAGCGCAAGCGTCTAATCTCCCTCGGTGCGCTCGCCTCTCCCTCCCTTAGGCGCTCTCCGCCATGCGCCCGTGTGTTGGTGAAACAGAACAAAAATCAAAATTCCCCCCTCACCCCAGTCCTCGCCTACAAGGGGAGAGGGGGAAACTTCCTGCATTTTTTTGTTTTTCAAAACTCCCAGGCATTGGGTGAGCGACCTTAAGGGAAGAAACCTTATGAGCGAGCCGGGGGTGCGAAGCCCCGTGCCAAATGCGCCCGGCAGGGCGCAAAAGGTAAAAAGCAAGTGTGCCGGAATTAAAGGTCGAACAGAAAAGTTTTTCGAAAAATGAATTTTTGTGACGAAGAGTTCTGACTGGAAAATCCTGGCGGGTTTTATCGCGGACTAAAGCTTTATCTCCATCCCCGTGGCCACGGCAAAGACCTTCATCTTCGAGCCCTTTTTGGACGCTATCCCCTGGCACTCGGCCTCAATACGCTCGACCTCGGCGTCGGTCCTCTCCTGGTTGTGGTGGAAGAGCCCCAGCGCCTTGACGTTCGCGTCCAGCGCGAGGTTCAGGGTGTCGAGATATACCGAGTGTCCCCAGCCGATTGTTTCCTTGTATTCCTCCCTGTTGTACTCGGCGTCGTGGAACATCAGGTCCGCGTCCTTCGCGAACTTCACGTACGCTTCATAGAGGAGGCCTATCGGGTGGTGGTAGGTGAGCTCGTTGTCTGTGAGGAAGACGAAAGACTTGCCGTCTTCTTCGAGCCTGTAGCCCACGCCCTGGTTGGGGTGGCTGAGCGGGATAGTGTTTATCTTTACGGAGCCGATCGAGTAGTTGTTGTGCCCCATGCCGAGGAAGGAGATCTTCGCGTTTATGTCCTCGAGCTCTATGGGGAAGTAGGGCGAGGTCATGGTTTTTGATATGATGGATTTGAGAGAGTCCTGCGTCGACTGTGGCCCGAAGATCTTTATTTCGGTATCGTTCCTGTATATGGGCTTGAAGAACGGGAACCCGGAGAGGTGGTCCCAGTGCGCGTGCGTCAAGAGGAGGTTTATGTTTTTCGCCCCCTCGCGGATGAGGGTGTTGCCGAGGCCTCTTATGCCGGTGCCCGCGTCGATGACGATTATGTCGCCCGAGTTGGAGCGCACCTCGATGCAGGCCGTGTCGCCGCCGAACTTGTTGAACTCCTTGCCTGAAACGGCTATGGACCCCCTCGCGCCCCAGCAACGTACGATCATTGGAGTCCCTTATCGTTTATTGTTCTTTTCAACGGCTCGGCCTTTTACGAAAGATTTCCCGCACTTATGCCGGTATTATATGCCGGCTATTATAGTGAGTTAAGTGACTTTAGTCAATTGCAGATTGAATTATACCGGGTTTCAGCCTTTCCTGCCTGAAAGCGCGGCGCGAGCGGCATCGAGCACCTCTTTTAAAGGCGCGCCCTTCTTCTCGGCGAGCACCCTCGCGTCTTCGTACTCGGGTTGCGCGTTCACGGCCTTGCCGTCCCTGTAAGAGACCTTCGCCCTTATCGACCCGTACTTTGTCTTCACGGTGACGGTCTTTCGGGGCAGACAGTGCCTCTCGACCGGATAGCTTCTCACGCCGATGGAAGTGGACTCCCTGAATATAATGTCGAGGAGGGTATGTTTCAGGGACTCATCCGTCAAAACTGTAAGGAGTATTCCGGGCCGCGTCTTCTTCATGACGACCGGCGTGTAGAAACAATCGAGCGCGCCTGCCTTCAAGAGCTTCTCCAGCAGATACCCCGCTATCTGCGGGGACATGTCGTCTATGTTTGTTTCCAGTATGATAAGACGCTCGGCGTCTTCTGACTTTTTGGCTGTAGTCTCCGCTACAGTGCCGAGGAAGGCCCTAAGCATATTCGCCGATTCCCTGAAGTCCTTCTTCCCCGCGCCGTAGCCGGTCGCCTCGATGACCATCGAGGGCATGGGGCCGAAGGACGCCGCGAGCGTCTTTACTATCGCCGCGCCGGTCGGGGTCGTGAGCTCGAAGGGAATTTCAGAGGATGCGAGAGTCGCGCCCTTAAGTATCTCAATTGTTGCCGGCGCGGGTATGGGCAGGCGCCCGTGCATGGTATCCGCGATGCCGGAGCCGAGCGGGAGGGGCGAGCAGAAGACCTTGTCGATTTTGAGAGAGGTTATCGCGAGGGCCGCGCCGACGATGTCGATGATGGAGTCCATCGCCCCGACCTCGTGGAAGTGTACCTTGTCAGAGGGGATGCCGTGGACCTTGCCCTCTGCCTCGGCGATAAGCTTGAATATCGCGACGCTTAAGTCTTTAACTTCTTTGGAGAGCCGGGACCCGGTGATTATTTTTTTTATGTCCCTGAATGTCCTGTGGTGGTGGGACTCGTGCATCTTGACCCGGAAGGTCGTGCCAATTATCGAGTGCCTGATTTCTTTCCGGATGTCGACTTCGATCTTATCGACCGGGAGCTTTCGGAGTTCTTTTAATATGGCCTTGTAATCGACGCCGAGGTCGATGAGCGAGGCGAGGAACATGTCCCCGCTTACGCCTGTGGGGCAGTCGAGGTAGAGGATGCGCATTAAATGTCCTTTGCTTTTATAGAATCCGCAAAATCCAAGCGAACTAAAAGACTGGATTCCCGCTTAAAGCTGCGGGAATGACGGCTAAGTTCGAAAATACAAGGGACTAAAATCGCTTCGGTGCTCGCGATGAAAACAATTACTCCCTGTTTATCAGGCTCGCCGCCACGCCCGCGCCGAAGCCGTTGTCGATGTTCACGACCGACACCCCTGCCGCGCAGGAGTTTAGCATGGCAAGGAGTGTCGTAATGCCGCCGAGGTTCGCGCCGTACCCGACGCTCGTCGGCACGGCTATCACGGGCCTTGAGACGAGCCCGGCGACGACTGACGGGAGCGCCCCTTCCATGCCGGCGACCACCACGAGGACGTTCGCGGCCCAGAGGTCTTTTTTTCTATGCAAGAGCCTGTGTATCCCCGCGACCCCGACGTCGTAGAGCCGCTCGACCCTGTTACCCATGCACTCGGCGGTTATCGCCGCCTCTTCGGCGACCGGCACGTCCGAGGTCCCGGCGCATACGACGAGTATGGAGCCGCGCCCGGAGTCGATTATCTCATGCGATTTTATGAATATGGTGCGTGCTGATGCGCTGTACGAGGCCTTCGGGAAGGCCTTTTTCAGGGCCTTGCCCTTGTCTGCCTCGCACCTTGTGATGAGGACGTTTTCCTTCCGCTTCAACATGGACTTTGCAATCGCCTTTATCTGGGGAAAAGTCTTGCCCTGGCCGAATATGACCTCGGGGAAGCCCTGGCGCAGAGCCCTGTGCGTATCGATGGTCGCGAACTCCAGGTCCTCGAACGGCAAGGCCTTGAGTTCGTGGAGCGCCGCGTCTATGCCGGTCTTTTTGTCCCGGACGCCCTCGAGGAGCCTTTTTAGAACAGCCACGTTCATCTTGTACGATGCCTTTTCATGATTGGCTAAGAATATCAGAAAACGGACGCCTTTGAAATGGCGAATTACGAGGAGAGGCGGTTGGCGGCCCTGGATAATATCTGCGGTATGTCGAGGAGGAATACGGGCCTGCCGTCGCCCATGATCGTTATGCCGGAAACACCCCAGAGCCTCGACATCGGAGGCAGGAGCGGCTTTATGTACGCGTCGAGCTCTACCCCGAAGTCGTCGACCATGAACCCGACGTAAGCCTTTTCCCTTGCCTCTTGTTCCTTCTCGACTATGACGATTGTGGCCTGGCCGCCGGCCCTTTTTTCGGAAAGCCCTATGAGGAGGGCGAGGTCAACGACAGGGGCCTTGCACCCGGCGTACTCGACTGTGGCCGGGGTCTCGCCGGAGAGCTCTATCACCCGCTCTATCTTTGTTATGGGGAAGAGGAACTGCTCGGACCCGGCGGTGACGAGGAGCGTCTTTATGATAGAAGTCGTCCTCGGGAGCTCCATGCGTATCGTAGTCCCCTTGCCGGGCTCGGACTCTATCTCAAGCGCGCCGCCGAGCCCTTCCACCACGGCCTTCACTATGTCCATGCCGACCCCTCTGCCCGAGGTCTCGGTTACAGTCTCCGCGCTCGTAAGACCGGGGAGGCATACGAGCATGAGGGATTCTTTCCTTGACATCGCCGCGACCCTCCTCGGGTCGGCCCCTTTTTCAACGGCCTTCATCTTTATTTTCTCGGGGTCTATGCCGCGCCCGTCGTCCGAGACCTCGATTACGGCGCGGTCCTTCCTCGCGTGCGCGCTCAAGGTTATCGTCCCTGAGCGCGGCTTTCCTTCGGACTCCCTGACGGAGGGGGTCTCTATCCCGTGGTCCACGGCGTTTCTTATTATATGGACGAGCGGGGAGCCGAGTCCTTCGAGTATCGAGCGGTCGAGGCTTATCTCCGTTCCCTCGATCTTCAGGCCGACGTCTTTCCCCGCCTTGCTGGAGATGTCGCGGACTATCCTCGGGAGCGACTCGGTCAAGTCCCTTATGGGGAGCATGCGCGCCGAGAGTATGTTCTTGTGGAGCGCGTTGACGGATTTGCCGAGGAGGTGGACGCCGTCCTTGAGCTCTATGGAGCGCGAGCGCTGGGACAATTCCTTGAAAGAGGAGAGCGCCATGAAGAGGTCGCCGATGGTCGTAAGCAACTCGTCGAAGACCCTCCCTTCGACCTTCATGACATTCGATATCCTGAGCTCCGCGCCTGCGGGAGCCGCCTGGGCCTGTGCGGCGACAGGCGCTCCAGGGGGCGCTTGCGCCGGTATTGGCGTCTGCTTTCCCTCGGAGAGCGCCTTGAGCCTGGAGATGAACGGGGACACGTCGAGGTCGAGCGGCTTATCCTCTTCGACGAGTCTGACGAGCGCCTTCAGCGCGTCGAGGCACTCAAAAAGCGTCGTGATTATCCCGGGGGACGGTTCGAGGCCCTTTGACCGTATCCTGTCGAGGAGGTCTTCCTCAGCGTGAGAGAGGACCTTCAACGGCTCGTAGCCCATCGACGCTGACATGCCCTTTATCGAATGGTAGTGCCTGAAGAGGTTGTCGACCTCCGAGAGCGACCCCTTCTCAAGCTCCAGGAGCCCGGCCTCTATGCCGGAAAGATGTGTGTTCGTCTCCTGCAGGTAGAGGGCCTTGTATTTGGACGTGTCCATAATGGGAGGCCTTTAGTCCTTGAGCCCGTGGAGCACGGCAAGGACCTTCTTCTCGGAGAGGGGTTTCACTATGTAGGCGCATGCGCCGGATTTAAGCGCCTCTTCGACTATCGGCTCAAACCCGAGCGAGGTGCACATGATTATCTTTACCGGCGGCTCAAGAAGCCTTATCTCACGGGCCGCCTCTATCCCGTTCATAAGGGGCATAACGATATCGAGTATGACGATATCGGGCCCTAAGGCCCTCGCGTGAGAGACCGCCTCTTCTCCGTTTGCGGCCTCGGCCACTACGTCGAAGCCGCCCTTCGTGAGTATGTCCTTGAGCACGGTCCTGTGAAAATCAGCATCGTCAGCGATGACAACCCTTTTAGACACGAGTACCTTCCAGGTGCAGTATTCTTGCGGTCTCTTCGAAAAGCGTCTTCCAGTCAAGGAGCGAGAGCGGCCCGTCGTCGGTGTCGAACTCGCCTTTTATGTAGCCGGAGCCTTTCCTGAAGGGGCAGGCCTTGAGCTCCTCCGCCCAGAAAAAGGATATGGAGGCCTCCCCGGCGTCGAGCCCGAGGAGCGCCGACTTGTCGCGGACGACTATCACCCTGTGCGTTCCGCTGGTCGGCGCGGGCCACGCGCTGAACGCCATCTTGAGGTCAATGACCGTGACCGGCTCGTTACGGAGGCTTATGACCCCTGAGACGAACCCGGTCCTGCCCGGCAGAAAAGGCATGCCGTCGACCTCGACTATCCCGGCTACGTATGAGGTGTCGATTGCGAGGCGCGCGCCTTCGAGCGCTATGACGAGCTTGTCGCCGAACATATGGCTATGTAGTGAACCTCGCGACCACGGATTTAAGCTCTTTTGAAAGGACGGAGAGTTTCTCGGAGGCCGCGATGGTTTCGTTTATCGCCGCTCCGTGCCTCTCGACCGCCGCCTCGACCACTTCGGTCGTCGAGAGGTTCTCCCGCGCTATCCTGGCGACGGCCTCTACTATTTCGACGGCCTTTTCAGCCTTTTCCTTCTGCTTGTGCGTGAGCCCGAGTATGAGCGTCGCCTTCTCGGCGACGTCCGCCGTATAGTTCGTGATGTCGATGAGTATCTCCCTGATCTTCCGGAGGTCGTCCCTGCCGCCCTTCAGGTTGGAGGTGCCCTCGCTCGCCGACGAGACGACCCTCTCGACCTCCATCCGGAGATCTTTAACGATCAGCGAGACGTCCTGGACGGAGTTGTTCGTGTTGTCGGCGAAGCGCCTGACCTCCTCGGCGACCATCGCGAAACCCCTGCCGTGCTCCCCGGCCTTAGAGGCCTCGATCGTCGCGTTCAATGCGAGGAGGTCGGTCTGACGGGAGATGTGGGTGATGACGTCGAGGATCTTCGGTATGTCGTTCAGCTTCTCCTTAAGCCTTATAGCCGCGCTCTCGGTGTTCTCTATGCCGCTGAAAATCGTCTCCATCTTCTCCATGGCGGAAGTGGCGGTTGTAGCGCCCCTCTGTACCATCGAGTTTACCTTCTGCGAGGCGTTAACGCTCTCTGTTACCTTGTTCGCGACGTCGTCGGCGAGTTCGGCCATCGACTTTATCGTGGAGGAGGCGTCCCCTATGTGGTTCGCCTGTTCGAGCGCGCCGTCGAAGATGGACGACGTACCGGATATGACCTCCTTCGAGGTGTCGTGCCCCTTCGACACCACGGCTGAGAGCGTCTCCTGCGCTTCCGTTAAGTTGTTGCAGGTATCCCTTATGTGGCCGACGAGGGTCTTTAAACTTCTCGACATGAGGGAGAGAGATTCCTCTAAGTCGCTCGTCTCGTCCCTGAATACCATGTCGCCGAGCCCCTCGGCCTCCCTTAAATCCCCCTGGCTTATCCTCTGGGCGGCGCCGGTAAGGAGGCTGAAGTTCCTCGTAAAGTTCCTCGTGAATATAGAGCCGAGGATGAGGCCTATTATCATCGCGGTCAGGAAGCTCAAGGGCTGCATCATCCACTCGGCGACCCCCGTCTTCTCTATTATGTCAGGGACGAACGCCGCGGCCGCGACGACGATGATGAAGCCGATTATGAATTTGTAGCCGATCGGGACCCGTACACTGTTCACTTTTACCGCCTTTTTGAGAGGGTCGAAAGAACCTTCAATCCCAGGTAAGTATTATAAGTCCGCATGAAAGGTGAAGTCAACGGCATGAGAAGCCGCCGCACTTTCGCATACCTTGAATATTTCGACTGGTTTCAGGTGAAACTTTAATGTTTAAAGGGCGTTTTGGGGCTTTTGGCTCAGAAGTGTTCAAAGCCGAGGCGCTTGAGTTTCACGGGTCTACCGTCCGCGCCGACGATATTGAGGCCAGTTTCAGTAACGCGGCCTATGCGGGTTATCTTAAGCCCGATCGCGCGGCTTAATGCCGCGACCTTTTTTTCGTCCTTTGGCCGCGTGGTAAAGAGGAGCTCGTAATCCTCGCCGCCTGAGAGCGCCAGAGGCGCCCACGAAGAGCCTGCGGACTCGGAGTAGCGTTGGAGCTCTCTGGAAATCGGGAAACCGCGAAGGCCGATATCCGCGCCTACGCCGCTCGCGTCAAGGAGCCTTTTGAGGTCGAGGGCGACGCCGTCGCTTACGTCTATCATTGAGGTGGCGAGCCTCTGCCTGGAGAGCGCTTGCCCAGCAGACAACCTCGGTACGGGGTCGAGGTGCCTTAAGACCGCCTTCCTCCAGCGGCCCTTGAGGGCCTTAAGTCCGTGGTTCTGCAAGACCGTAAGGCCCAGGGCGGAGTCGCCCGGCGTGCCTGTAACGAATATGGCGTCCCCGGGCCTTGCCCCGCTCCGGAGCACCTCTCTTCCCTTTTTTACCTCCCCGAGGACGGTTGTCGAGATAGTCACAATGGGGGCGCGCGCGGTGTTCCCGCCTATGAGGGGCAGACCGAATTCATCCGAAGAGGACTTGAGCCCGTCGTAGATGCCGTCGATGTATTTCCTGTCGATATCTCCGGGGAAGGTAATGGAAACGAGGAAAAAGAGCGGCGCCCCTCCCATAGACGCAATGTCGGAGAGAGAGACCGAGAGCGCCTTTCTGCCGAGGAGACGGGCCGGCGTGTACGAGCGTTCGAAGTGGGTGGATTCTACGAGGGTGTCGGTGGTAGTCAGGAGGACGGAGCCCGGGGAAAGGAGCGTTACGCTTGTATCGTCTCCGATGCCCTTTATTACGCGGCGCCAGGCGGGAGCTACGGCAGGTATGCCTGAGACGGCGCGCCCCCCCTGCGCCCCCCCGCCCCCCCCCCCCCCCC
>MGPQ01000019.1:219328-282963 GCA_001797465.1 Deltaproteobacteria bacterium GWB2_55_19
CTACCTTCGTCCTCTTCAATTGAGGGTCAGGGCCTTGCGGCCTTGTGCCGCGCGTTCTTGGCCTTCTTTACCTTCGAAGGCGCGGGCTTTCCGGGGGCCGCCTTCTTCGGCATGCCCCTGAATATCGCCTTCAAGACCTCGTCCATGTGCTTTACGGGTATGAAGGTTAGCTGTTTCCTTATGTCCTTCGGGATCTCTTCGAGGTCCTTTTTGTTGCGCTCCGGGATGATGATGGTGCGAATCTTGGCGCGGAGCGCCGCGAGACATTTTTCTTTTATGCCGCCTATGGGAAGGACCCTCCCGCGGAGCGTTATCTCGCCGGTCATGGCGATGTCCTTATTTATAGGCCTCTGCGTGAGCGCCGAGATGAGCGCCGTCGCCATGGTGATGCCGGCGGACGGGCCGTCCTTGGGTATGGCGCCTGACGGCACATGGATGTGCAGGTCGAGGTCCTTGTAGAAGTCGGGTTGCAAATTGAATTCCTTTGCCCTCGACCTCGCGTAGCTCAGGGCCGCGTGCGCGGACTCCTTCATGACGTCGCCGAGGTGCCCGGTAAGGGTAAGCTGTCCCTTGCCGTTCATTATCGTAGCCTCGATGTGGAGTATCTCTCCGCCTACCGGGGTCCAGGCAAGTCCGGTTGCCACGCCTATCTCGTCCGTCTCCTGCTCGGCCTCGGGGAGGTACTTGGGGATGCCGAGGAGCTCCTGGAGGACCTTGGGCGTGATGGCCGTCAGCCCTGTCTTGCCTGAGGCGACCCTTTTGGCGACCTTCCTGCAAAGGGCGGCTACTTCTCTTTCGAGGTTCCGGAGGCCGGCCTCGTGCGTGTAGCCGGAGATGACCAGCTTAAGCGTCTCGTCCTGGATGGTCAGGAGCTTTTTCGTAAGCCCGTGCTCCTTCACCTGTCGCGGCACGATGTACTTTTTCGCGATCTCGAGCTTCTCTTCCTCGGTGTAGCCCGGGAGATTGATGAGCTCCATCCTGTCGAGGAGCGGCTCCGGGATCGGGTCAGCCATGTTGGCGGTAGTAATGAACATCACCTTGGAGAGGTCAAAGGGGAGGTTCAGGTAGTGGTCGCTGAAGGCGTAGTTCTGCTCGGGGTCGAGGACCTCAAGGAGGGCCGAGGACGGGTCGCCTCTGAAGTCCATGCCGATTTTGTCTATCTCGTCCATCATGAAGACGGGGTTGTTGGTCCCGGCCTGCTTGATGCCCTGGATGATGCGTCCGGGGAGCGCGCCGACGTATGTCCGCCTGTGCCCCCTTATCTCAGCCTCGTCCTTTATTCCGCCGAGCGATATGCGGACAAAGCCCCTGCCCATCGCCTTGGCGATCGACCTGCCGAGCGAGGTCTTGCCGACGCCCGGAGGGCCGACGAAGCAGAGTATAGGCCCCTTGGTCTTGGCCTGGAGTTTTCTTACCGCGAGGTACTCGAGTATCCTCTCTTTGATCTTCTCAAGGTCGTAGTGGTCGGTGTCGAGTACCTTTTTCGCCTTGTCAATGTCTATGGTGTCCTTTGTCTGCTTTGACCAGGGGAGGTCCACGAGCCACTCGAGGTAGGTGCGGATCAGCGCGGCCTCAGCGGCGTCCGGGTGCATCATCTCGAGCCTGTCCGCCTGCTTGTACGCCTCTTTCTCCACCTCGGACGGCATCTTCGCCTTCCGGATCTTTTCCCTGAACTCCTCCATGTCCTCGGAGGACTCCTCGATATCGCCGAGTTCGTTCTTTATGGCGCGCATCTGCTCTCTAAGGTAATACTCGCGCTGGGTCTTGTCCATCTCCTCCTTTGCCTGGGACTGGATCTTGACCTGCATCTGCGCGACCTGGAGCTCTTTTACGAGGAAGTCGTTGACCTTCTCAAGCCTTTTTATCGGCTCGAGGGTCTCAAGAACCGCCTGCGCCTCTTCGATCTTAAGGCCGAGGTTGGCGGCGACGAGGTCGGCCATCCTGCCGGGGTCGGTGATGTTGTCGAGCACCATCATCACTTCCTGGAATATGACCTTGCCGAGGGTGGAGAGCTTCTCGAGTTGCTCTTTCACGTTCCTCATGAGAGCCTCGACCTCGAGGGTCGGCGCGGGCGCGGGCGCCTCTTTTGTCTTCGAGATATTTACGGTGTAAGAGGGCTTTGTCTGGGCGAAGCTCGTGACCTGGGCGCGCGTAAGCCCCTGGACGAGGATCTTCACGCGCCCGTCCGGGAGTTTAAGCATACGCATTATCATGCAGACGGTCCCTGATGTGTAGAGGTCCTCGGGGTCCGGGTCCTCCTTTGAGATGTCCTTCTGCGTCGCGGTGAAGATGAGCCTGTCCTTAGTCAGCGCGGCGTCGACCGCGTTTATCGAGCGCTCCCTGCCAACGAATAGAGGCACTATCATGAAGGGGAATATCACCACATCCCGTACCGGCAGAAGCGGCAGCACCTCGGGTATGACGAGCTGTTCTTCTTCTCTTTTTTCTTCTTCAGCCATTAACGGTATCCTCTCTTTAGGCTATCTTTAAAAATTGTTATTTTTCCTGATCTCTGTGTCAGGGCGTAAATATAAATGCTCACATATTCCCATATATGCCGCGCTTTTTATTTTCGCCCTTCCTTGACCTCAGAAAAAATTCCTAATTTTTATAGGCAGTCTTATTATATGGAATCTATCGGGACCTTCTTAGCGCTCGAGCGTTTGTCCTCTATCCTCGGGAGCGTTATCTTCAGGACGCCGTCCCTGTACGCGGCCTTCACGCGCCCGGAGTCGACGGGAAAGGGCAGGTCTATGGCCCTGAATATCCTCCCGAAGGACCGCTCCATGCAGACGTAGTTTACCTTGTCCTCCTCAAAACACTCGAATTTCAACGCCTTTATCGTGAGCGTCTGCTTGTGGAGCGTTATCTCTATCTCGTCTTTTCTCACCCCCGGCAGTTCTGTCTCTATTATAACCTCGCGCGCGTTGGAGTAGACGTCGACGTTCGGCATCTGAGTGATCGGCTCCGGGTGGCTGAGGACCCCCGTATCCTCAATGCCTTCGAATATGAACTGGTTGATGTTGTCTATCTCGACGGCAGGGCCGCCGGAGGGCTTCTTCGATGAGATCTTAGCCATAGTGTCGATTCTTTTCCTCGCGTCTTCGGTGGGAATGCTGGCGGGCACGTTGGCCCGAATATCTCAAAAGGGGCGCTCTCCCCGCGGCGCCGGGCGCCTCGCCTCAACCGCGTCTTGGCCCGCGCCCCGGAGAGCGCGGGGCTCAGAGGCCGAGGTCTTTCAGGAACTTTTTGAACTCGACCTTAAGGTCGGCCCTCTTGAGGGCGAACGATACGTTGGCCTTCAAAAACCCGAGCTTGTCCCCGGCGTCGTACCGGTTGCCCTCGAACTCGTAGGCGTATATCTCCTCGGTCTCAAGGAGGTGCTTAAGGGCGTCCGTAAGCTGTATTTCCCCGCCCTTTCCAGGCGCGGTCTTCTCGAGCGCCTTGAATATGCCCGGGGTCAGGATGTACCTGCCGATTATCGCCAGGTTCGAGGGCGGGTTCTCCCTGGGTTTTTCCACGAGGTCCAGCACCCTCCAGACCCCTGGAGATACTTTTTTACCTTTAATGACGCCGTAGAGGTGGGCGTCTTTCTTGCTCACCTTCTGGACAGCGAGGATGGATGTGCCGTATTTTTCGAAGACCCCGGCCATCTGTTTCATGGCGGGCGTCTTCGAGTCTATTATATCATCTCCGAGAAAAACGGCAAACGCCTCGTCGTTTATGAGATTTTGGGTTATGGATATGGCGTGGCCGAGCCCGAGGGGCTTTTTCTGCCGGGTGTAGGCGAAGTGGACGAGGCCGGAGACGTTCTCTATCATATTAAGGAGGTCGAGCTTGCCCTTCTCCTTGAGCAATATCTCGAGCTCAAAGGAGGTGTCGAAGTGGTCCTCTATCGCGGTCTTGCCCATGCCTGTCACGATTATCATCTCTTCCAGTCCAGAGGCCTTTGCCTCCTCGACCGCGTACTGGATGAGGGGCTTGTCCACCAGCGGGAGCATCTCCTTGGGGATGGCCTTTGTCGCCGGCAGGAACCGCGTGCCGAAGCCCGCGGCCGGAAATACCGCTTTTTTTAGTCTCATTTTCTATTCCCTAAAAGTGTTTATGTCCGGCGAAAGCGGAGGACGTTTTTTTCTTAGACCCCGCCCTTGCCGAAGGCCGCGCTTTCAAGTGTTGATAGTAATAAGTTTCCGGTGATAAGTCAATAGAATGGGGCGGACCCCCTCAAGGTTTTACGGAGGCCTTTATGGGTGTCACGCGGGTGTAAGCGAGGCGTAGCGGACCGCGAGCTTCTTTACACCGAAGTCCTTGAAGTTGACGGTCACTTTTGTGTCGTCCCCCCTGCCGATCCGGTCCTTTATTATGCCTATGCCGAAGGACGGGTGTACGACCTTGGCCCCTATCTTCCACGGGTCAGGGGAGTCGCAGGAGTCATAAGAGGGGTTGTGCCCGACCTGGCTGTCATCCCGCGTGTAGTAGACCTCGTTCGCCGTCATGCCCGTCGCCGTCTCGGATGAAGCCGAGGAGCAGAGGATGAACTCAGGGGCTATCTCGTCTATGAATCGGGAGCGTATCTGGCGGCGGGTCTCTCCGTATACGCTCCTGGTCTTCGCCGAAAAGAGGTAGAGGTCTTCGCGCGCCCTCGTCATCCCGACGTAGCAGAGCCGCCTTTCCTCTTCGAGAGAATCCGGGTCGTTTATCGACCTTGAATGGGGGAAAAGCCCCTCTTCCATGCCCGAGAGGAAGACCACCTTGAATTCGAGTCCCTTGGCCGAGTGGAGGGTCATGAGGGTAAGCCTGTCGGAGTCCTCCTTGTAGGCGTCTATGTCGCTTATGAGGGCTACGTGGTCGAGGAAGTCCGCGAGGCTCGAGGACTGGTACGCGGTCTCGAAGTCCTTGATCGCCGAGATGAACTCGAAGAGGTTCTCAACCCTCTCCTGGGCCTCTTCCGAGTTCTCTTCCTGCCACATGAGCATATAGCCGGAATCCTCCAGAAGACGTAGCGCCGCCTCATGCAGGGGCGTGGCGCCGAGGTTGCGTCGAAAATCCTCGCACGCCTCGAAAAAGGCGGAGGCGCGGGTCTTGCCGAGGACGCCCCTGGCGGACGCGGCGCTCCCGGCGGCGTACAGGCTTATTCCCGACTCCCGCGCGGTCGATTGCACCCGCTCCATCGTGGCTTTGCCTATGCCGCGGGGAGGCGTGTTTATGACGCGCTGGAGGCTCAAGTCGTCGTCGGTGTTGTTCATGAGGCGAAGATAAGCGAGCGCGTCCTTTATCTCTTTTCTGTCGTAGAACCTGACCCCGCCGACTATCGTGTACGGGATGCCCTCACGGATGAGCTCTTCTTCAAATACCCTGGACTGGGCGTTCGTCCTGTAGAATACGGCCGCGTCCTTATACGATATCGATTTTGCCGATAGCGCGGATTTGAGCCTCTTTATGATGCGCCGAGCCTCGTCGTACTCGTTGTCGGCCTCCTCGAATGTGAGCAGTTCCCCGGCGTGGTTCTCGGTCCAGAGGGTCTTTTTCAAGCGTTGCTGGTTCCTCTCGATGACCGAATTGGCGGCCGAGAGGATGTTCTTCGTTGAGCGGTAGTTCTGCTCGAGCCGCAGGACCGTCGCGTCCGCGTAGTCCTTCTCGAATTCGAGTATGTTGGAGATGTCGGCGCCCCTCCAGGCGTATATCGACTGGTCCGGGTCTCCGACGGCAAGGAGGTTCCGGGAGCCTCCGGCGAGGAGGTTCGTGAATATGTATTGCGCCTTGTTCGTGTCCTGGTACTCGTCAACCAGTATGTAAGAAAACCTCTCCTGGTAATTCCTTAAGAGGGCGGGGTTCTGGCGCAGAAGATTCACCGGCTCGCAGATGAGGTCGCCGAAGTCCATGCAACCCATGTCACGGAGTTTTTTCTGGTAGAGGGAGTAGACCTTCGCGACGCGCTCGGACAAAAAGTCCCGCGCGTCTGCCTTGAATTCCGAAGGATAGACGTTTTCGTTCTTCGCCCCGTTTATGCGCGCGAGTATGGCCTTCGGCGCAAAGGCCTTGTCGCTTATGTTAAGCTCCTTCATCGCCTCTTTTATTAGCGAGAGCTGGTCGTCCTCTCCGTAGACGGTCAGCGCGTCCTTAAGGCCGAAGGCCTTCGATTCGCGCCTGAGTATCCGGAGCCCGAGCGAGTGGAACGTCCCGAGCCAGAGGGACCGGGCCTCACTGCCGATAAGGCGGCCGAGCCTCTCCCGCATCTCTCCGGCGGCCTTGTTCGTGAAGGTGACGGCGAGGATGGATTCCGGCGCGATGCCCTTATGCAAAACGAGGTAGGCGATGCGGGCGGTAAGGACGCGCGTCTTGCCGCTACCGGCGCCCGCGAGTATAAGAAGGGGCCCGTCGCCGAAAGTGACCGCCTCGGCCTGGGTTGGGTTCAGGTTTTTAAGGAACATAAGAGAGCCTGCGGATACAAGAGGTCTGGAATGCGTTACACCTATTTTTAACATAAAGGGGCGGGTGTAGGCAATCGGACTTTAGCGGGGGAGGAAAGATTCGGGATATGGAGAGGTGATTTTTCATATCCCCTGCGCCCCCTCCCGGAAAGGGAGGGGGCGCAGGGAGGAGTGAGATTACCGGACTACTGTTTCTGCCCCTCTTCCATCTTGTCGTAGCCGTAGAAGAGGAAATAGATGACGACGCCTAAAAGCGTTACGATCATGTATATGCCGTTGTGGAAGAGGTACCAGGCGACGCCCCCGATGATGCCTACGGCAAAGCCGACCCAGTTGAACTTCTTTACTACCTTCGGGTCCATCTTCTTTATGGCCTTGTCCGCCCTCTTGTAGATGAACATGAGGGCGATGAAAACACCTATGATTATCAAGAAGCCTGTTAACGTCATCTATCCCTTTCTGAAGAGCCCCTTTATGGAGCGGCCGTACGGGGCCTTTGCTACGCCCGCCTCTGTGATAATCCCCGCGACGAGTCTATTCGGGGTGACGTCGAAGGCCGGATTCCTGACGCCTACGCCTTCTGGAGCGATCCGTTTCCCGGCCAGGTGAGTGACCTCTTTCTCGTCCCGCTCTTCTATTGGTATCCGGTCGCCGTGATTTATCTTCAAATCAATGGTCGAGAGCGGGGCCGCGACGTAAAACGGTATGCCGTGGGCCTTGGCGAGGATGGCGACCGAATAGGTCCCGATCTTGTTGGCGACGTCGCCGTTCGCCGCTATCCTGTCGGCCCCGACTACCACGGCGTCGATGAGCCCCTTTTTCATTATGTAACCGGCCATGTTGTCGGTTATGAGGGTTACGTCTATCTTGTCTTTTTTGAGCTCCCACGCGGTGAGCCTCGCGCCCTGGAGGAAGGGCCGAGTCTCGTCGGCGATGACCTTTACTTTCTTTCCGGCCTCTATCGCGCCCCGTATGACCCCGAGCGCCGTGCCGTAACCGGCTGTGGCGAGCGCGCCTGCGTTGCAGTGCGTCAACACCGTGGAATTGTTCTTTATGAGCCTGCCGCCGTGCCTTCCTATCGAGCGGTTTATCTCGATATCATCCCTGTGTATCTCTTTTGCCTCGGCTACGAGCCTGGCCTTGAGCCTGTCTATCGGAAGCGCCTTGTTCTCCTCGGCGACCCTCTTCATACGCTCTATGCCCCAGAAGAGGTTTACGGCCGTGGGCCGGGTGGACGCGAGGAGGTCGGCTACCTTGTCGAGCTCCTTTTTGAATGACGCGTAATCCTTTGCCTTGATCTTGAGCGCGCCCAACGCCACACCCATCGCAGCGGCGACCCCTATCGCCGGCGCGCCCCTTACGACCATGTCCTTTATGGCTCCCGCGACGGCCTTATAGTCCCTGTATGTCCTGTATACCTCTTTGCCGGGGAGTATACGCTGGTCTATCATTACAACGCTTGAGTTCTTCCACTCGACTGTCCTGAACATTGGTTCTCTCCTGTACGCATGTTATAAGGAAAACGGCCTTGAGAGTATGACTTAAATCAATACCCGGGGGTATCTTTCGTAAAGACAGACGGGTCGAAGGGCTGTACCTTTACTATTTCCCCGGCCTTGAAACCATCGGAATCCTTCGGGACCACTACGAACGAGTTGGCCCTGACCATCGTGGAAATCACGCCCGATCCCTGGCCTTCGAGCGGGGTCGCGATGACGCCAGTTGAGTCTATCCTGACCTCGGCCCTTATGAAGTTCATCCTGCCGGGCTTTATCTTTATGTCTTTGGTGAGCGTTGCGTTAATGAGGGCGCCGAATATTTTTTTTCTGCCTGACATCTTCAGGAGCGCGGGGCGGACGAACTGTTCGAACGCGACCATCGAGGAGATGGGGTTTCCGGGAAGCCCGAAGGCTGGTTTGCCGCCGATTATGCCGAAGGCGAGGGGTTTCCCCGGTTTCATCGCGACCTTCCAGAATATCATCTCGGAGCCGAGTTCCTTCAAGACGTCCTTTACGAAGTCGTAGTCTCCGACCGATACGCCGCCGGACGATATGATGGCGTCGCAGGTCATGGCGACGGAGAGTTTTTCGCGGAGGCTCTCTTTTGTGTCGCGGGCGATGCCCAGGTTAATGGGGACCGCGCCGGAGTCCGTTGCGAGCGCTGAGAGCGCGTACCCGTTGCTGTTAGATATTTTTCCGAGGCCCGGTACTTCGTTTATGTCCACGAGCTCGTCGCCGGTCGAGAGCACGGCTACGCGCGGCCTCTTGTGGACGAGGACGAACGGAGCGCCGACTGTCGCTAGCATCGAGACCTCCGCGGGGCGGACAACTGAGCCGGCAGGGATGACTATGTCACCCTTTTTGAAGTCCTCACCGGAGCGCCTTACGTTCTCGCCCCTTCTGGCGCCCTCCTTTATGAGGACGAAGCCATCGGGGCCGCGCTCGGTCTTTTCGACCATAACGACCGCGTCGGCGCCAACTGGCACCGGAGCGCCCGTCATGATGCGGACAGCCTCGCCGTCTCCAACAAGACCCTTTGGCACCTGCCCGGCCGGGAGGTCGTAGATGACTTTTAACTTTACGGGTAAATCTTTGGAAGCCTTTTCGATATCGGCGGATTTCAGCGCGTAGCCGTCCATCGCGGAGTTGTCCCAGGGAGGGTTGGGGCGAGTCGCGCGGATGTCTTTGCCAAGCACGCGGCCGAGCGCCGAGAGGGCGTCGACGGATTCGAGCTCCAATGGTTTTATTTCCTTCAAGATTATTTCGACGGCTGATTCGACGGTGATCATTATGGCACCTTTAGCGGGATTTTCAGCTAAAAGATAACACTATAAGGTTTTCAAGTAAATCCCTTTTAAGACATTCAGTCGGGAAGTTTCCGTGGGTTAGGTTGGCGAAGCGTAACCCAACACTGTTTTGCAGGTCTAATCTTGTTAGATCGTTGGGCTGAGCATGGCGAAGCCCAACCTACGGAAACTATACGAACCTTCTGCCAAAGGCCCTTTTGCGCGCTCCGCGCACTTATCCGCAGGGGCTCCTAACGCTTCCTTCCCTACCCGCTCGCGCGCCCCTTAGAGCGCAAGCGTCTAATCTCCCTCGGCGCGCTCGCCTCTCCCTCCCTTATGCGTTCTCCGCCCTGCGCCTGTGTCTTGAGATTGCTTCGTCGCAGATGCGCTCCTCGCAATGACAATTAGCCAAAGGGTTCAGTTTGCAACCTGAACCCTTTGAATAGGCTGGACTAACGAGCCCCGACCTCCCCTTTCCTTCCTTCTGGAATTCCTCCCACCTTTAGGTTATACTTATAAGTTGCTCTATCCGACTTGAACGGGGTATTCGCAAATGGCAAAGAAAAGGGCGCTGGCGGAGGATATCCTCCCCGCGCCCGCGCTCGATAAGGACGCCCTCGTCATAGAGGGGCTCCGGCAGAACAACCTTAAGAACCTCTTTCTCCGCATACCCCACAACAAGGTCACGGCAATCGTCGGGCCTTCGGGTTCCGGCAAGTCCTCGCTCGCCTTTGACACGCTCTTCGCTGAGGGAAGGTGGCGGTTCATCGAGTCGCTCTCGACCTACACCCGCATGTTTTTAGAGCGCATGGACAGGCCGGACCTCGACGCCATCCGGAACATCCGCCCGGCGATCGCCGTCGAGCAGAAGAACCCGGTACGGGGGTCCCGCTCGACGGTCGGCACAACGACCGAGCTTAACGACTACCTCCGGGTTTTCTTTGCCCGCGTTGGACGCCTCTTCTGCGTGGAATGCGGCTCCCCTGTGCGGGAGGATAACCCCGCGAAGATATCGGAGCGGCTATGCGCGGAAAGACCCGGAGCGCGCCTGACCATAGGCTTTACAATCCCGTCAAATGGCAAGTCAGCGGACGAACTCGCCGGAGACCTCCTGAAAAAAGGCTTTATCCGCATCCGAGCCGCGGGGACTATATATAATATCGAGTATGATAGGCCCGCCACGCTCCCGGAGTCCGTCGAGGTCATAGCAGACAGGGTCGTTGTAAAGGAGACCGAGAGGCAGAGGGTCGCCGAGGCGCTGGAGACCTCCTTCCGCGAGGGCGCTGGAGAGGCGTGGGCCGAGGAGGCCGACAACGGAGCAGAGAGGTTCTCGACCGCGCCCATATGCGCGGCGTGCGGCACAAAGGCCGAGAGGCCGACACCTGTCGCCCTCTCCTTCAACCACCCGGTCGGCGCGTGCATCGAGTGCAAGGGCTTCGGCAACCTCCTCCACTATGACGAAGATAAGATAGTCCCCGACAGGACGCTCTCTTTAAAAGACGGCGCCATCGAGCCCTGGACCAAGCCCTCGTACAAATGGTGGTACGAGGAGCTTGAAAAATACGCGCCCAGATACGGGATAGGCCTCGAAAAACCCTTCGAGAAGTTAACGGCCCGCGAACGCAAGGCCGTCTTCGAGGGGACCGGGGACTTCGACGGCATAGACGCATTCTTCGCATACCTCGAGACAAAAAAATACAAGCTCCATGTAAAGGTCTTCACCTCAAGGTACAAGGGGCAGGTGATATGCCCGGCGTGCCTCGGCGCCAGGTTGAAGAAGGCCGCGCTCTCGGTCCGGGTCGATGGCAGGACGATAGCGGACGTAAGCAGGATGTCGATAAGGGACGCGCACGCCTTCTTCAAGACCCTGAAGCTCACCTTGTTCGAGAAAGAGGTGTCGAAAGAGGTATTAAGACAGATAACCCTCAAGCTCGATTTCCTCACTGAAACGGGCCTCGGATATATTACCCTCGACAGGCTGACAAAGACCCTCTCCGGGGGCGAGGCCCAGCGGGTATCCATCGCGACCCAGCTCGCCTCTGCGCTTACCGGCGTCCTCTACATACTCGACGAGCCTTCCATCGGCCTCCACCCGATCGACATAGACACCCTCATCAATCAGGTCAGAAGGCTCGCCTCCCTCGGCAATACGGTCGTACTCGTGGAGCACGACCCCGCGATGATACTCGCGTCCGACAACATAGTGGAGCTCGGCCCCGGCGCCGGAGAGCGCGGGGGCCGCCTCGTCTTTTCCGGGCCAAAAGACGAGTTCATTAAAACCGCCAGGACCCTCACCTCGAACTACTTGACAGGCAGGGCGGTGATACATGTGCCCAGGTGGAGGAGGAACGGCTCAGGGAGGTTCATAACCCTTAAGGGGGCCTCAGGCAACAACCTCAAGTCCGTAGACCTGTCTATCCCCTTAAAGACCATGACCTGCGTGACCGGGGTCTCGGGCTCAGGGAAGTCCTCGCTTGTCGTGGACACCTTCTACAACGCCTCGGCCCAGCGTTTCGGGGAATCCCGCGTCGACAAGCCCCTCCCGTACAGGTCTCTGGAGGGGCTCGGGTATATCTCGGGCTTAAAGCTCATAGACCAGTCCCCCATAGGCAGGACCCCGAGGTCTAACCCGCTTACCTATATCGGCGGCTTCGACGCCATCCGCAAACTCTATGCGTCGCTGCCCTCGGCAAAGGCGATGGGGCTCGCCCCAGGCCACTTCTCGTTCAATGTGGTTGGCGGCAGGTGCGAGGCCTGCAAGGGCGAGGGGGTTGAGAAGCTCGAGATGTACTTCCTCCCGGACGTATACGTGAAGTGCGCGGTTTGTGGCGGAAAAAGGTATAAAAATACGGTACTTGAGGCGAAATACCGGAGAAAATCGATCTTCGACTGCCTTGAGATGACCTTCGAGGAGACGCGGCACCTCTTTCCCCATGAAAGAGACCTCCAGAGGAGGTTCTCCATTCTGAGGGACGTCGGGCTCGGGTACTTGAAACTCGGCCAGTCGGCGACGACCCTCTCCGGGGGGGAGGCGCAGAGGCTGAAGATCGCCAGAGAGCTTGTCGAAGAGCCGAACGGGGATATGCTCTATGTCCTGGACGAGCCTACGACCGGCCTCCACATGGACGACACACGGAAACTCCTCTCGGTATTGGGCAGGCTTGTCGACGCCGGAAACACGGTCCTCATCATCGAACACAACCTCGAGTGCATAAAGACCGCCGACCATATAATAGACCTCGGCCCTGGCGGAGGAGACGCGGGCGGCTCAATCGTCGCCTCCGGAAAGCCCGAGGAGGTGGCGGCGTCAAAATCGAGCCTCATCGCCGCATACCTTAAGGAAGCCCTCTCCCAGCCGATATAGTTAAAGGCCGTCCTCCGCCGGGGCGCTCCTTTTACGGCAAACCCCACCCCTCGCCAAGACCTTTCAAGGGTGCCTTTGCTCACATACATACCTTCTTTTTACGGCTATAATGGCCCTGCATCGTGGGGCTCCAAATGGGGCAAAAACCCCTGAAAAAGCCCGTAAAATCGACCAAATTGGGGGTCCCGGAAAAAGGCTTTTTCCTTGACATGCCTGTCCCAAGCGGGTAAGATGTCTGGCATCTCAATTAAAAGAGGATGGCCACAATGCGAAAGATCGTCTTCATCGAACCCAACCCGCCTGACCTGCACGTTTTCACGAGGATGCCGCTCCCAAGGCTCGGGACCGTGCTCCTCTCCACCATACTGAAGAAGAACGGATACGAGGTAAAGAGCTATGTCGAGTCCGTCGGAGCGCTCGACCTCGAGGACATATTAAGCGCTGACGCCGTGGGCATCTCCACCATAACCTCGACCTCCCGGCGCTCTTACGAGATAGCGACGCTATTAAGGAAGATAGGGATACCGGTATTCATGGGCGGACCGCACGTTACATACATGCCTGACGAGGCGCTCGAGTACTGCGACTTCGTCATGCGCGGCGAGGCCGACGACCATATCGTCGACTTCATCAAGGCGCTCGAGAAGGGCTCCGGGTTCGAGAACATCCCCGGCCTCTCGTTCAGGCAGGACGGCAAGGTCCACCACAACAAACTCAACCCCTTTATGAAGGACATGGACTCGCTCCCCTGCCCGGACTTCAACCTGATCGCCGGGATGGAGACGATCGGCATAAAGAGGTTCTCCATAACCCCTGTCATGACATCGAGGGGATGCCCCTACGACTGCAGTTTCTGCTCGGTCACCGGCATGTTCGGCCAGAAGTACAGATTCCGCTCAAAGGAACGCGTCATGGAAGAGGTCGAGAACATCCGGAAGGCCGGCAAGAACTGGGTCTTTTTCTACGACGACAACTTCTGCGCCCATAAGAAGCGCACCAAGGAGCTCCTCCACGCCATGATAGAAAAGGGGCTCACCCCCAACTGGACGGCGCAGGTGAGGGTCGACGTCGCCAAGGACCCCGAGCTCCTCGACCTCATGAAGAAGTCCGGTTGCCATACCGTCTACATTGGGCTCGAGTCGGTGAACCCGAAGACGCTCGAGGCCTACAACAAACAGCAGTCGGTCGAGGACATAACCAACTGTATAAAGGCGCTCCACAAGAAGGGCATCCGGATACACGGGATGTTCGTATTCGGCTCCGACCTCGACACAACGGACACCATACAGGATACCGTCGCGTTCGCCAAGAAGAACGACCTCGACTCCGTCCAGTTCCTTATCCTTACGCCTCTGCCAGGCACCAAGTGTTACCGCGACCTCGACGCCGAAGGCCGGATCATCACAAAGGACTGGTCGATATACGACGCCCACCACGTCGTCTTCGAGCCGAAGCTCATGAATTATTACCAGCTCCAGACCGAGACGATGAGGGCGACGAAAGAATTCTACTCCATACCTCAGATAGCGAAGAGGGCGCTCCGTTTCGACCTCTTCAACGTCGGCATCAAGACCTACGGCCATAACCTCACGAAAAAGTGGATAAGGGACAACCAGTCCTTCGTCGAGTACACGCGGACCATCACCGGCGCGGGCAGGCACATCGAGCTCGCGGCGAAGAAGACCGCGGAAGACCTCAAGGAGAAGTTCCGTCTGCTGGAGCTCTCCGGCGCTATCCCGCGCCTCAGGCATAACAACTGAAACAAGGTTGCAGAAGACGAGAGGACCGTATGAAGAGAAAGTTTACAACGCTATTTTTCTGCCTGGCCCTCCTGGGCGCGCTTCCTGCGGTCTCCCTTGCCGCCGGCGCGAGTGATGCGGCCCCGCAGGGGGCGTTGACGGCCGCGGAGATCCGCCTTGAAGCCGGATGCGCCGGGTCGAACGACGCCGCATCCGAGTTCGAAGGGCTTGAAAAAGGAGACTGCGCGAATGAGGACGGGGGCCTGGCGTACTCCGAGCTCATCGTCGATACGGCATCGTTTGAGGCCTGCGAGCTCGAGGCAGAGGACAAAGTGGCCGACGGGTTCTCGGGAGAGGACGCCCTACCCGCCTGCGTTAACCCGGCGCCGTCTGCTGTCTCTTCGCTCGACGGGACCGGGGCGGTTGCCTCGCTCTCCGAAGACGACGGCATGCCTGAAGTCCCCATCGTAGTCAACAAGAGCGTCGAATCCTTCATCAACTATTTTCAGACGAGGGGCAGGAAGTACTTCGAGCGCTGGTGGGACAGGTCAGAGGATTACATGACCATGCTCCAGTCGATACTGCGCGAGGAGGGGCTTCCCGAGGAGCTCTCCTACATCGCCTTCATAGAGAGCGGACTTAACCCCAGGGCGCGCTCAAAGGCGAATGCCGTCGGCATGTGGCAGTTTATAAGGGGCACGGCCCTCCGGTACGGCCTCAGGGTCGATTGGTGGATAGACGAGCGCATGGACCCCGAGAAGGCGACATACGCCGCGGCAAAATACTTCAAGAACCTCTACGGCCAGTTCGGGTCGTGGTACCTGGCCGCCGCCGGATACAACGCCGGCGAGGGCAAGGTAGCCCGCGCCGTAAGGAAGCACAATACCGAAGACTTCTGGGAGCTAGCGAGCCACAAGAGGCCCTTCAGGCGTGAGACCAAGGAGTACGTGCCCAAGTACCTGGCCGCCCTCCTCATCGCGAAAGACCCGGTAAGCTACGGCTTCGAGCCGGCCGCATACAACGACGCGGTCCTTTACGAGAAGGTCCGCATATCGCAGGCTACCGATCTTCGCGTCATAGCGGACGCCGCAGGGACTACCGTAGACGAGATACAGAGGCTGAACCCCGAACTCCTCCGCTGGTTCACGCCGCCCAACTACCCGGACTACGAGATAAAGGTCCCGACAGGCACCGCGCAGACGCTCGTTGAGAACATGGAGAAGCTCCCGCCTTCCAGGCGGATAGCCTTCCAGATGCACAAGGTAAGGCGCGGCGAGACCTTCGCCAAGATAGCCAGGAAGTACGGCACCTCGGTAGGGCCGATACTCTACATCAACAACATGAAGAGCGCCAAATACTTAAAGCCAGGGACCGTCATAGCCGTGCCTGTCAGGTCCGACGGCGTCGCAAGGTCCAAAGGTACCAAGAAGGACGTGGCCTTCGTCTACATGCACGAGGACTTCCAGAGCTGAGGGGCGCTCAGGTCCATAAAACAAGGCTGACAAAAGGCGGGGAGCGAGAGCTTCCCGCCTTTTTTAATTCACCCTTTTGCGGTTTCAGGTTTGTAACCTGAGCCCGCAAAAGCTATAAAAAACAATAATGCTCATAATTTTCCCCCTCTTCTCCTTGAATCCCTCCCTCTTTTCTGTTAAGTTCTGCCTATGGGTTTGAAGGTAGCGTTCATAGCGCCTGAGGCCGCGCCGTTCTCCAAGACCGGCGGGCTCGCGGACGTCGCCGGGTCGCTCCCGAAGGCATTGAAACGCCTCGGGGCCGACGTCGCGCTCTTCGTCCCTTTCCACCGGGAGACCGCTGAGAGCAATTTGAAGTTCGAGACTACCGGCATAGATATTACGGTACCGCTCTGGAGGAGGAGGATAAAGGCGGAGGTCCTCTCATACACCGGAGGCGAGGTCCCGGTCTACTTCATAAAAAGGGACGAGCTCTTTGACAGGTCCTTTCTCTACGGCACCCCGGAGGGCGACTACTACGACAACCTGGAGAGGTTCGCCTTCTTCTCAAGGGCGGTGCTGGAAGCGCTCAAGGAGGGTGGCTTCTCCCCGGATATTGTCCACTGCAACGACTGGCAGACAGGGCTCGTGCCCGCGTATTTAAAAGACGCTTACAGGGGAGACCCGTACTTCGCGAAGACCGCCTCTGTCTTTACGGTCCACAATATCGCCTACCAGGGGCTCTTTGACTGGAAGCTCTACGAGCTCATGAACCTGGGGCCGCACCTCTTCAACCCCGAGGGGCTCGAGTTCTGGGGCAAGGTAAACCTCCTTAAGGCGGGGCTCGCGTACTCGGAGATTATAACTACCGTCAGCGAGGGCTACGGCCGGGAGATACAGACCGAGGAGTACGGCTACGGGCTCGAAGGGTTATTAAGGAACAGGAAGGAATCCCTCCACGGGGTCATAAACGGCATCGATTACAGCGAGTGGGACCCTGAGATAGACCCGCTCATCCCCTCGCGCTACTCATCCAGCGACCTTAAGGGAAAAAAGGCGTGCAGGCGGGCCCTCCTTAAGGAGTTCGGGCTGAAACTCAAGCCCAGGACCCCCGTCATAGGCATCATATCGAGGCTCGCGGCCCAGAAAGGCGTCGATATATTGGCAGAGGCTATGCCCGCCCTCATGGAGCTCGACCTGGCCCTCGTTGTCCTCGGCTCAGGGGACAGGCAGTACAGCGACTTGATCGAGGGACTCGCCGCGAGATACCCTGAGAAGCTCTCGGTAAAAATAGCCTTCGACCACAAACTCTCGCACCTCGTAGAGGCGGGGAGCGACATCTTCCTCATGCCCTCCAGATACGAGCCCTGCGGCTTGAACCAGATATACAGCCTCAAATACGGGACCGTCCCCGTGGTCCGCGCAACCGGCGGCCTCGATGACACGGTACGCGGCTATGCCGTAGGCGAAGGCACCGGGTTCAAGTTCAGGGAATACTCGGCAAAGGCGCTCGTAGATAAGGTAAAAGAGGCGCTCGCGGTCTTTGCGGAGAAGGAGGCGTGGAAAGAGTTGCAGGTCCGCGGCATGAGGGAGGATTTTTCGTGGGAGAGGTCGGCCAGAAAGTATATGGAACTCTATCGCATTGCCCAGAGGTGTCTAAAAGTTAGTCACCTGAGCCCCAAAAACGCGCACCCTGCCGGCAGACGATGAAATACCTGGGGGAAACTTTTTGTAGAAAGTTCCCCCCAGACCCCCTTCAAAGACGTTCAGCTCCGTACAAAACCCCCCGACAAAAATGGGGGTTTTGTACGGAAAACCCTGAAATCCATCAAACGGAACAATGGGTCCTTTATTAAGAAAGGTCTCCTTCAGGTAGATTCGCAAGGTCCCCGTTGCCCTGATGGCACTAATCTTGCTTTTCTACTATCACATGAGAAAAATAGCCATAGTAGACGACGACGCATCTGAAAGAATTGTGCTTAAGGGCCTGCTCATGGAGAACGGCTTTTCTGTCGTGGCAGAGGGTAAGAGCGGGCTTGAGGCCATCGATATTTGCCGGTCGAGCACCCCGGACCTGATCATCATGGATGTAAGGATGCCGGGAAAGGACGGCATATCGGCGGCCTTTGAGATCAGCAAGATCTGCCCGACGCCGGTCGTGTTGCTCACCGCGAGCGACGACGAGGAGACGATACGCCGCGCCGCCGAGGCAGGGGTCATGGGGTTTCTCCTGAAGCCCATAAGGGAGGAGGGGCTCGTCCCGGCCATTGAGCTCGCCATCTCGCGTTTTGAGGAGTTTGTGATGCTCCGGAAGGAGAACGCTGAGCTGAAGGACGCGCTCAAGGCGAGAAAGACCATCGAAAAGGCCAAGGGGCTCCTCATGGAGAGGGATAAGCTCTCCGAGGCCGAGGCATTCGCGAGGATAAGGAAGATAGCGATGGACAAGCGGAAATCGATGACAGATATAGCGGAAGTGATAATACTCGCCTTTGAAAAGGAAGTCTGATGATGTCGAAGATACTTGTAGTAGAGCATGTGCCACACGAGGGGCTGGGTATGATAGGCCAGGCGTTATCCGGCTTCGACCTCGAATACATGAGGGTCTACGAGACCGGAAAGGCGGGGGAGTCGGCCGAAGGCTACTCGGCGCTCATCGTCATGGGCGGGCCGATGGGGGTGTATGAATCCGACATCCATCCGTTCATAAACGACGAGATGGAATTGATAAGAGAGGCGATAAAAAAGGACGTCCCGGTCCTCGGCGTATGCCTCGGCTCCCAGCTCCTTGCCGCCTCTGCCGGCGCGCGCGTCTATAAGGGCGGGAAGAAGGAGATAGGCTGGTACAACGTCTCGCTTACGGACGAGGGCGCGACTGAGAGGCTCTTTCTGGGCCTGCCTGACGAGTTCCCGGTATTCCAGTGGCACGGGGACACCTTCGACGTGCCGTCTAACGCGGTCAATCTCGCCTCATCGGACCTCTTCCCCAATCAGGTGATAAAGGTGGGCAAAAGGGCCTATGGCTTCCAGTTCCACTTTGAGGTGACTGCGAAGATGATAGCGGAGTGGATAGAGATAAACGCGGAAGAGCTCAAGGCCGCCGATATCGACCCCATGCAGATACTAAAGGAGACCCCGGAGAAGATAGAGGGGCTACACAGGCTCGGCAGGGCCATAGTCCAGAGGTTCGCCCGCCTGATCGATTAATAGGCAGTCCCTGCTCATAATTGAAGCAGTGCGGCCACAAGGGGTTTGTAATCGCGAGTATTTGAGGGGATTCGCGGTTGGCATTGAAGTTGCAAAATAAGGCAGTGTGCCCGTTGGGCATGGTTACAAAGGAGTAACCGGCGATAGTAATCTTAAGCGAGACAAAGGCAAAGGCGCCTTTCCTTGAATAAAGGGGGCGCCTTTTTTATCCTGCCCTCGAAAAAAAATCAGAAAGAGAAGAGGGAGGAGAAAAAAATGAAGTCGATGAAAAAGGTTTTTGTAGCAACTCTGGCATTGGGTGGGGTCCTGGTGTTCTCGAATTTCGCTTCGGCCACCCCGACGACTCACATCTGGTCGCCTTCGACCGACGTGCAGGCGTACGGCGTGTTTCATCTTACGAGCGACATCTACATCCCGGTAGACAGGCCGACCGGCGCGAGGCCAGGGACGATAACGAACCTGGGGCTCACAACCGGCATCCTCCCGTACGAGAAGATCAACGCCGAGATCGGCTTCGACCACATCGAGGGCTCGTACCCTGTCTTCTTTAACGCCAAGGTCGGGACACCCGAGGGGGCTTTCGGCGCATTCTCCCCGGCGCTCGCCGTCGGCGGCTACTCCTTCGGCACCAAGGAGGACTCGACCGATTACAACGTCTATTATGTAAAGGCCGCCAAGACCTTCGACAAGCTCGGCAGGTTCTCGGTCGGCTACTACACCGGGAACGACCGGCTTTTGCTTGACGAGAACGGGGCCGCCGACGAGAACGGAGTGCTTCTCGCGTGGGAGAGGACATTGAGCGAATTGTCCGAGAACCTCTGGGTCTCCGTAGACTATCAGGGCGGGGACAACAACCTGGGGGTATTGAGCTACGGCTTTTCATGGAAGTTCGCCCCGAATACCTCGGTCATATTCGGCTTCGTCGACCAGAACAACGACAACCTTAACCCCGGCGACACGTTCACTGTCCAGGTGGACATAGATTTCAACGTGTTCGGGAAGTAGAGTCCAGTTTTAAAAATAAGTGGAGCTTGTTTGGCCGGCACCGACGCCCTTTGGCCCTTTGGGGCGGCCAGGCAAGCTCAGATCAAAGACGATCGAAGGAGGAAGCAGAGATGGATGCGTGTGTCTCAAGGGCATTATCCTGGCCAATGGGTTCATTGAGAAAAGGGTTCCTGATGTTTTCACTACTGCTCATAATCCAGGCGATATCGGCGCCGTTTTCCTTAGCGGCCGAGGCGGCCAATGAAATAAACAAGGCCGACACCGCCTGGATATTGGTATCCACCGCGATGGTCATGTTCATGACCCCGGGGCTCGCGATATTCTACGCCGGGATGGCGAGGAAGAAGAACGTCCTCTCCACCATGATGCAGAGTTTCTTTATACTCTGCCTCATTTCGATTCAGTGGATACTCGTCGGGTACACGCTGAGCTTCGGGCCGGACGTGGGCGGCTTCATAGGCTCGCTCGACTTCCTCGGCCTTGAAAACGTCGGCGTTGAGGCAAAGGGGACTATCCCGCACCTCTTATTCATGATGTTCCAGGGGATGTTCGCGGCCATAACCGTTGCGCTCATCACCGGCGCGTTCGCAGAGAGGATCAAGTTTTCAGCCGTAGTCGTCTTCAGCCTCCTCTGGGCGACACTCATATACGACCCCCTCTGCCACTGGGTATGGGGCGGCGGCTGGCTGCAGAAGCTCGGGGTCCTTGATTTTGCCGGAGGCATAGTTGTCCATATAAGCTGCGGGCTCTCGGCGCTTGTCGCCGCCATATACGTAGGCAAGAGGAAGGGCTTTCCGAGAGAGCTCATGGCCCCGCACAACCTGACGCTAACGGTCATCGGCATGGGCATACTCTGGTTCGGGTGGTTCGGCTTCAACGCCGGTAGCGCTCTGGCGAGCGACGGGGCCGCGGTGATAGCCTTTGTCACGACCAACACGGCGGCCGCGGCAGGGACCCTCACCTGGGCCTTTATAGAGTGGGGGCACAGGGGCAAGCCCACGATGCTCGGAGCGATGTCCGGGGCCGTAGCCGGCCTCGGCTCCATAACCCCGGCTTCCGGGTTCGTGACCCCGGGCTCGGCGATTATTATCGGCATAGCCGGAGGCGCCCTCTGCTACATGGCGGTCACCATGTTGAAGCCCAGGCTCGGCTACGACGACACCCTCGACGTATTCGGCATACACGGCATAGCCGGGACATGGGGGACGATAGCGACCGGCATATTCGCGACCATCGGCGCGCAGGGGCTCATAGCGGGAAACCCGGCACAGCTTGGGAAACAGGCCATAGGCGCCCTCGTCACCGTTCTGCTGTCTGTCGTCGGCACCTACGTACTCCTTAAGATAGTCGACCTCGTAATAGGCATACGCGTAACGACAGAACAGGAGATAGAAGGGCTCGACCTCTCCCAGCACGAGGAGAGCGGGTATACGATGTAGAAAGCCCCGCGGCATTTATATAAACCCGGCCACATCGGCGTGGTCCGGCATCGATTGTAAAGGCAAAGGCGCCTTTTGAGGAAGCGTTGGTTCGCGTCCCGAAGGCGCTTTTATATTTTAGAGAGGAAAGACTATGAAGAAGATAGAGGCCGTTATAAAGCCCTTCAGGCTCGAAGAGGTTAAGAAGGCCCTGAACGACCTCAACATCGAGGGCATGACGGTAACCGAGGTCAAGGGGTTCGGGAGGCAGAAGGGGCATACCGAGTTTTACAGAGGCGCCGAGTACTCGGTCGATTTTCTCCCGAAGATAAAGATCGAGGTGGTGACTACCGAGGAAATGACCGCGAAGGTGGTGGAGGCGATAACAACTGCGGCGAGGACCGGGAAGATCGGGGACGGCAAGATATTCGTAATAAACGTCGAAGAGGCCGTAAGGATAAGGACCGGAGAGAGCGGGGAGACCGCTCTTTAAGAGTATAAACACAATGCAGTGTGAAAAAAAGTCGAAGCCGACTGGAGGAAGTATGTTAAGGAAGATCCTATTACTGGTTCTCATGTATCTGTTAGTGCCGCTCTCAGCTCTTGCGGAGGAGGCGGCGGCTGTCGCGCCGAAGATAGACACCGGTGACACTGCCTGGGTCCTTACGTCCACGGCGCTCGTGCTCCTCATGACCGCGCCGGGGCTCGCGTTGTTTTATTCGGGGATGGTCAGAAGAAAAAACGTACTCGCTACCATCATGCAGAGCTTCGTGATCCTCTGCGTCATAAGCATACAGTGGGTGCTCTGGGGCTACAGCGTCTCTTTCGGCCCGGACAAGTTCGGGCTCTTCGGAGGGCTCGAGTGGGCGGGGCTTAACGGCGTCGGGCTTGAGCCTTACCCTGACTACGCGGCGACCATCCCGCACCAGGCCTTCATGATATTCCAGATGATGTTCGCGGTCATAACGCCCGCGCTAATCGCCGGGGCGTTCGCCGAGAGGATGAAGTTCAGCGCGTTCCTGGTATTCACCATACTATGGTCGACCTTCGTGTACGACCCCATAGCGCACTGGGTCTGGGGCATAGGCGGCTGGCTCCGCGTCATGGGTGCGCTCGATTTTGCGGGGGGCACGGTCGTCCACATAAGCTCCGGGGTCTCGGCGCTCGCAACCGCCCTCTACATAGGCAAGAGGAAGGGATACATGACGGAGATAATGGCGCCGCACAACCTGCCGCTTACCGTTATCGGGGCCGGGCTCCTCTGGTTCGGCTGGTTCGGGTTCAACGCCGGTAGCGCCCTCGGCGCGAACGGGCTTGCGACCTCGGCCTTTGTCGTAACGAACACCGCCGCGGCGGCCGCCGCGCTCTCGTGGCTCTTTGCCGAGTGGATACACAGGGGGAAACCGACGCTTTTAGGGCTCGCCTCCGGGCTTGTAGCCGGGCTCGTCTCGATCACCCCGGCCTCTGGGTTCGTTGGGCCCGTCGCGGCGATCATACTCGGGTTGCTCGCCGGCGTCATCTGCTACATATCCGTCAGCTACATAAAGCCCTTCTTCAAATATGACGACTCGCTCGACGCATTCGGCATACACGGCGTCGGCGGCATCTGGGGCGCGCTCGCAACAGGCATATTCGCGACGGTCGCCGTCAACGCCGCCGGGGCCGACGGCCTCATCTACGGGTCGGCCGCGCTCCTCTGGAAACAGTTTATAGCGATAGCGGCAAGCGGCGCGTATTCCTTTATCGTGACGCTCATAATACTTAAAGTCGTGGACATGGCGATAGGGCTCCGCGTCTGCCAGGAGGACGAGGTTCAGGGGCTCGACCTCACACAGCACAGCGAGAGCGGGTACAACCTGTAATTCGAAGGGCAGAGCAATAAGACAGGGGCTACAAAAAAACAGCGGGGCCTTTGCGGAGGCCCTCTCATAATAGACCGTTACGCGGTTGTAACGGTCAAACCGGCAAAGGCGCCTTTTAGCGGGAGATAATAAAATCCCTTAAAAGGCGCCTTTCTATTTTAAAAATGGGAGGAGGAGAAATGAAAAAGGTAGAGGCCATAATAAAGCCCTTCAAGCTCGATGAAGTGAAAAAGGCCCTTAACGACCTCAACATCGAGGGGATGACGATCACCGAGGTAAAGGGGTTCGGGAGACAGAAGGGGCACACGGAATTTTACAGGGGTGCGGAGTACACCGTAGATTTTCTGCCAAAGGTGAAGGTAGAGGTCGTGACTGACGACGATATGGCCGCGAAGGTCATAGAGGCCGTCATGGAGGCGGCGCGGACCGGGAAAATAGGAGACGGCAAGATATTCGTGATCGAGGTCGAGGAGGCCGTAAGGATCAGGACAGGGGAGAGCGGCAAGAACGCGCTTTAAGAAACCAGCAGGAAACGTCAAAGGAGGCAGTCATGTTCAAGAAAATCTTTTTTACAATCTTACTGCTCGCGGGCCTGCTGTCCCCGGCGATATCTTTCGGGGAGGAAGGCGTTGCGCCGGGGTCCCAGGCCCCGGCGATAGCAGGGGCGGTCGAGGCGGCGGCGCCTGTCGCTGTGGACATAGGCGCGAAGCTCGAAGAGACGATCAGCATTAACAAGGTCGCGCTCGATACCGTCTGGGTGCTCGTAGCCGCTTTCCTTGTATTCTGGATGAACGCCGGGTTCGCGCTCGTGGAGTCGGGCCTCTGCAGGGCGAAGAACACCATAAACATACTCGCCAAGAACTTCGTAGTCTTTGCCATAGCCTCGATCGCCTTTTACATCATAGGCTGGGGGCTCATGTTCGGGGACGGCAATTCGTTCTTCGGGATCGAGGGGCTCTTCATGCTACACGGCGCTGACAACAGCCCGGCCACAGGGGCGGCGTACCAGGGGGTGTACTCGTCGATGAACTGGACCGGCGTGCCTCTCTACGCCAAGTTCTTCTTCCAGCTCGTCTTCGCAGGCACCGCCGCCACGATCGTCTCAGGGGCGGTCGCCGAGAGGATCAAGTTCATGAGCTTCATAGTGTTTTCCTTCATCATAGTCGGCTTCATCTATCCCGTGGTAGGCCACTGGATATGGGGCGGCGGATGGCTCGCCAAATTGGGGATGTTCGACTTCGCCGGCTCGACGGTAGTCCATTCCGTCGGCGGCTGGGCCGCGCTCGCGGGCGTCATGGTCCTCGGGCCGAGGCTCGGCAAGTTCGGCAAGACCGGGAAGGTAAACCCCATACCAGGCCACAACATGTCGATGGCGACCCTCGGGGCGCTGATACTATGGCTCGGATGGTTCGGATTCAACCCCGGCTCGACGATGGCCGCTGACGCGGGCGCTATTGCGCGCGTGGCCCTTACGACCAACATGGCCGCCGCGGCCGCGACATTGACTGCGACGGCAACGGCGTGGCTCCTCATAGGGAAACCCGACCTCTCGATGATATTGAACGGCACGCTCGCGGGACTCGTGGCCGTCACCGCCCCGTGCGCCTTCATAAGCGTGGAGAGCTCGCTTATCATAGGCCTTATAGCCGGCGTGCTGGTAGTCGTAGCCGTGATGTTCTTTGACAAGGTCAAGCTCGACGACCCGGTCGGCGCTCTCTCTGTCCACCTCGTGAACGGCGTCTTCGGCACGCTCGCGCTCGGCCTCTTCGCCGAGGACAGGTTCATGCCCGGCACGACCGGCGACGGCCTCTTTTTCGGCAGTTCCAAGCTCTTCGTCTCGCAGCTCGCGGCCGTAGTAGGCGTGGGCGTCTTCACCTTTGTCGTCAGCATCATAGCCTGGTACGTGATAAAGGCCGTCATAGGCCTGCGTGTGAGCGAAGAAGAGGAGATGATAGGGCTTGACATCGGCGAGCACGGGGCCGAAGCCTATCATATAGGGCCGGGCGATACATACCAGGCGGTAAAGACCGGGGAGAGGCACAAATAGCTGTAGGCAAAAACGGTAAAAAGGCAAGGCAATGGCGCCTCGAATACCGGGGCGCCATTTTTATTTTTCGAGTTCTAAAGGAAAGAAAGGGGGGACCATGAGGGAGAGAAACGGAAAAGAACGCATCGTCGTAATAGGGAACGGCATGGCGGGGACGGCGTGCGTCGAGGAGATACTGAAACTCGCGCCCGCGCGCTTCGATGTGACGGTTTTCGGGGCGGAGCGGCACAGCTACAACAGGGTGCTCCTTGCGCAGGTGCTCACCGGGGAGAAGACACTTGAGGACATTTCGCTCCATAACAGGGAGTGGTACGCCGGGAAGGGAATAAACCTCCACGCCGGGGCGAGGATAACGGAGATAAAGAGGTGGAGCCGCGTGGTAGTGACGGAGAGCGGGCTTGAAGCCCCCTACGACAGGCTCATATTCGCAACCGGGTCGTTGCCCGTCATGCCGCCCATCCCCGGGATAGATAAGGAAGGCGTACTCCCGTTCAGAAACATCGGCGACTGCGAGAGGATAGCTTCCTTCTGCAGGGCCGGTGGAAGGGCCGTTGTAATAGGCGGGGGTCTCCTTGGGCTCGAGGCCGCCTGGTCGCTTAAAAAGCTCGGGATGGAGACGACGCTCGTGCATATCATGGACCGTCTTATGGAGAGACAGCTCGATCTGCGGGCCGCGTCGTTCCTTAAGGACGATATCGACAAGACAGGCATAAAGGTACTGCTGAATAAAAAAACAGAGGGCCTCCTTGGTAACGGAAGGGTCGAGGGACTTAAGCTCAGCGACGGTTCCACGATACCAGCCGACCTCGTGGTGGTATCGACCGGGATAAGGCCTAACGCGGAGCTCGCGAGGTCCGCCGGGATATACTGC
The DNA here is from genome assembly GCA_001797465.1 of Deltaproteobacteria bacterium GWB2_55_19. Classification (GTDB taxonomy): domain Bacteria; phylum Desulfobacterota; class GWC2-55-46; order GWC2-55-46; family GWC2-55-46; genus GWB2-55-19. The sequence continues at coordinate 245,503 of MGPQ01000019.1, forward strand.
AACAGGGGGATAGTCGTAAGCGACTGCATGCAGACTTACGACCCGGCGGTCTTCGCCGTCGGGGAGTGCGTGGAGCACAGGGGAGCGACCTTCGGCCTCGTCGGGCCCATCTTCGATCAGGCGCGGGTATTGGCGAACCACCTCGCCGGCGACGCGAGGCTTGTCTTCAAATCGCAGACTACGTCCGTCCGGCTCAAGGTCCCAGGCATAGAGCTCTATTCCGCCGGTGAGGTGGAAGAGACCGAAGGGGTCGAGGCCATCGAGTACCTGGATAAGGGTGCGAGGACGTACAAGAAGCTGCTCGTCTCGGAGGGGAGGCTCAAGGGCATCGTGATGTACGGGGATACGCACGACGGGCCGAGGCTCTTCTCGTCGCTCCTGGAAGGAGAGGATATCTCCCACAAGAGGAAGACGATTTTCGCCGCGGAATCCGCGAGGGGGAGCGCGGACTCGATAGAGGCGATGCCGGACAACGCCATCGTTTGCGGGTGCAGGGGCGTGACAAAAAAGGCGATAGTGGACGCCATAACCACCAAGGGGCTGTTTACGAGGGAGGACATAAAAAGGGAGACCGGCGCAAGCTCCTCCTGCGGGGGGTGCGCCCCTCTTGTCGAAAGGATACTCGAGGCGACACTCGGCTCCGACTTTAATCCGTCCTCTAAGCAAGGGCTATGCGCATGCACGAGGTACACGAGGGACGACGTCGTCAAAAACATACGGGAGCTCGGCCTCAGAAACGTCGCCGAGGTGCTCTCGACGCTCGGGTGGGAGGGCGTGGGATGCGAGGAGTGCAGGCCGGCGATCAACTACTACGGGTACATGGCTAACCCGTCCGGCTGGGAGGACGACCCCGGGTCGAGGCTCGTGAACGAGCGGGCGAAGGCGAACATACAGAACGACGGCACCTTTTCGGTCGTGCCGAGGATATACGGGGGTGTCGTGACGCCGGGGGAGCTTAAGAAGATAGCCGACGCGGCAGTGAAGTTCGACGTCCCGCTTGTAAAGATAACCGGCGGGCAGAGGATCGCGCTCGTAGGGGTCAAAAGGACGGACCTCAAGCCGATATGGGAGGACCTCGGCATGAGGTCAGGCGCGGCCTACGCCAAGGCCGTCAGGACCGTCAAGACCTGTGTCGGCTCCACGCATTGCAGGTACGGCACACAGGACTCGATGTCCTTCGGCATGGAGCTTGAAAAGAGGTACGAGGGGGTCTGGACCCCGGCGAAGGTGAAGATGGGTGTGAGCGGTTGTCCCAGGAACTGCGCCGAGGCCGGGATAAAGGACATCGGGATAGTTGGGTTGAGCGGCGCCTGGGAAATATACGCAGGGGGCTCAGGGGGCATAGAGGTCGCGCGGGCGCGGAAGCTCTCATCCGTTAAGACGAGTGACGAGGCTGTCGCTATCGCGGACGCGCTCCTGCAACTTTACAGGGAAGAGGCTGAATACGGCGAGAGGTTGTTCAAGTGGATGGAGAGGGAGGGTGTAGAGTCCATAAAAAAGACCCTGGCTAACGATGAAAAAAGCGGGGGGCTGAGGAAACGGCTCGAGATATCGCTCGCATCGCTTTCAGACCCTTGGAAAGAGAAGGCGTTAGAGAGGCCCCCGGCCGCCTGAGGCGTTCAGGGCCCTGGCCGTCTGTCCCGGGCGCGTCCGTCAGCGTCAGGCCGGGCGGACGGGTGCGAGGAGGCGTATCTGCCTGAGCGAGCAGGCAATGCTCTCAGAGGCCGCGCGGATCTCCTCTGCGGAGGTTTTAAGGCGCTCATCATCCGATTTACGGGCGAGTTCCGAGAGGGAGGGTAGCGCCGCCATAATCCTGTCAAGGCCGTCTGAAGCGCCGAGGGAGAGCTTCTCGACCGTTTCCGCAAGGCGGGTTTTTGCGGCGGCCTCCTCATTGAGCCTGTCGTTCAGCGCGACGAGGACCGAGGTCCGCTCATCGACCTTTCTTTCAAGGACGCGGTTCGCGCGAAGCAGGACCTCCTCGGCGAGCTTCTTCTCCGACCTCTCTATTACCTCAAGACGTCCCCGCCTCTTTATGAGCGCGAACCGGTGGGTGGAGACGATGTCGAGGAGCTCCTCGGCCCCGCAACTATCGAGCGAATAGGAGCAGAGGGCGAGCATCCTGTACGAGCCGATGACGTTGTCGACCTCCCTCTCGTACCGGATGAAGGCATCCCAATCCTCTTTGTTAAGCCAGGAGGTGTTGCCGCTTGCCCGGAGCCCCTGGCAACCCCTGGCGAGGCCCTGTATGTACTTGGAGACCCAGCCTTCGAGGACCGTCTGCGCATCGAAGGACATTCCCTTCGTGTACCATTCGGTATGGGGGATGATCTCTATCTGCTCCTTCGAGAGGTAGTATTCGAAGTCCGGCATGGCCAGACGCATCGCCTTTTTCACGTCCTCGACGCCGATAGGGTCGGCGATGATCCACACGCAGAATTCGTTTGATTCGAGCCCGGTCTTGAAGAACGGGACGAGGACGGCGAAAAGGCTCTCCCTATCCTCGTATAAGTGGGCGAAGTGGGCGCCCCACGGCAGGTCTCCGATTGCGTCGATCCCCGTCCTTCTAAGCCCAACCTGGTCTTCTTCCCCGGCCTTTAAGGCCGCCCGCCTCTCCATAATATAATGCACCGAAAACCCTTTCTCTATTTTTTTTACTTAGATTTTGCGTCCCGCTGGGAGCGTAAGTTTTCCACCCAAGCCCCATGCAGACGCTCAAGCATATCGTAAAAACGGGAATCCGGCTAACGAGAAGGGTGTATCTTCGATATGTTGGATATGATGGAAGCGGTTTTTTTGCAGGTGTCAACAGAGAGGAGGACTTCGGATATCATGGCGACTGCCGTTGCCCCGTAGGCGAGCACTTCCCCCATGTTGTCCTCGGTAATGCCGCCGATCGCGACGATCGGGAGGGAGGTCATTCCGCGGGCCTTTCTGAGGGCCGGGAGGCCCTTGGGCGTCTCGGCGTCTTTCTTAGTGGCGGTGGCAAAGACAGGCCCGAAGGAGATATAGTCCGCGCCCCGTGAGAGCGCCTCTTTCGCCTCTCCCTCATTATGGGTCGAGAGGCCTATGATGGCATTCGGGCCGAGCGCCTTCCTCGCCTCAAGCGGCGGGATGTCGTCCTGCCCGAGGTGGACCCCGTCGGCCTCCGAGAGTAGCGCGATATCGACCCGGTCGTTCACTATGAATACGGCCCCGTAAGAGGCGGCAAGCCTTTTTATTTCGATTGCGGCGGAGAGCAGGTCCCTGCCGTTGAGGCCCTTTGCCCGGAGCTGGATTATTGAGGCCCCGCCTTTGAGGAGCTTTGAGCCGGCCAGGGAGAGCTCGTCGGGTAAGAGGTACGCGGTGTCGATTACGGCGTAGAACCCCCGGATAAGCTCTGCCCTGCCGCTCATTCCTTGAACTTCCCCGGCTGGATGTTAAGCTCCTTGATTTTTTTGCGGAGCGTATTCCGGTTGATGCCCAGTACCTCGGCGGCCTGCACCTGGTTGCCACGGGTCTTTTCGAGGACGAGCCTTATCAGCGGCCTTTCCATGAAGGGCATTATGAAGTCGTAGAGGTCCTGCTTGCCCTTGTGGTCGGTCTTTTCGATAAAGGGCTTGAGGCGCGCGGCTATTATATCCTCAAGCGATTCCTTCTTGTGCCTTGAGGCCGGCAGGGCGAGGTCGTCGGGCGAGAGGTTGAGGGAAGGGGAGAGGAGGACGGCTCTGCGGAGCGTGTTCTCAAGCTCTCTCACGTTCCCCGGCCACCTGTAGGCATCGATCGCCTCGAGGGCCTTCTGCGAAAGCGACTTTCTCGCCACCTTGAACTCGTTCGCGAACTTATCGAGAAAGTACTCGGAGAGGAGCGCAGCGTCGCCCTTCCTGTCACGCAGGGGCGGGAGTGTGATTGTGACGCCGTTTAATCTGAAGAGGAGGTCCTCCCTGAACTTCTTTTCGGATACGGCCTTGTCAAGGTCCTGGTTCGTCGCGGCGATTATCCTCACGTCGACCTTGACGGGCTCCTTGCCGCCGACCTTGTAGAACTCCTTCTCCTGTATTACCCGCAGTAACCTTGCCTGGAGGTCGAGCGCCATGTCGCCGACCTCGTCCATAAACAGCGTGCCGTTGTCGGCGAGCTCGAACTTGCCTTTTTTGGCCTCAACCGCCCCGGTGAACGCGCCCTTTTCAAACCCGAATAGCTCGCTCTCCATTAGGTCTCTGGGTATCGCCGCCGAGTTTATGGCGACGAACGGACGCTCCGCGCGCAGGCTATTCGCGTGTATGAGCCGGGCAAGCAACTCTTTGCCGGTGCCGCTCTCCCCGAGCACGAGGACCGTAACGTCCTTTTCCGCGACCTTGCCGACGGTCTTGAATACCGACTGCACCGCCTTTGACTTCCCTATGAAGACCGCCTCGGCGGAGAGTTTCTCCCTGAGGATCCCGGTAAGGGTCGAGACCTTCTCTTTGAGCTTGAGGTTCTCTATCGCCTTTTCAACTATTATCTCGAGCTCGCCAAGGTCGAACGGCTTCGTCACGTAGTCGAAGGCCCCGAGCTTCATCGCCTCCAGCGCGTTTTTTGTGGTGGTCTCGGCGGTCATGATGATGATATAGGTCTCTCCGTGCTCTTCGCGGGCGCTCTTCAATAATTCGAGCCCGCCGCCGCCGGGCATGTTGATGTCGATGACGGCGAGCGATGGGGCCTCACTCCGGAGCAGTTCCCCGGCGGTTTTGCCGTCAGAGGCCTTCAGGGCCTTTATCCCCTTTTCCTCGAAGAACCTCTCGAGTACCCAGAGGATCGATTCGTCGTCGTCGGCTATGAGCGCCTTTATACCCTGCATGTGGTTTCCTGTCTCTCGGCTATGGGGAGGTATACGGTGACAACGGTCCCCTCGCCGGGCGTCGAGTCGATTTTCAGGAGCCCGTTGTGCTCCTTGACGATCTTCAGCGTTATAGCCATGCCGAGCCCGCTCCCTTTGGGCTTGGTCGTGAAGAACGGGGTGAAAATCTGCTCAAGGTCCTCTTCCTTTATGCCGCACCCGTTGTCCCTCACTTCGATTGAGACCATCTTCCCCGTTGCCGAGCCGTCTCCTATCAGGTGGAACTCGGTGATTATCCGGGTTGATATCCTTATCTCGCCGTTTTTGTCGAGCGCCTCTTTGGCGTTTTTGACGAGGTTCAGGAATACCTGCGTAAGCTGGCCCTCGTCGCCGTCGACGTCCGGGATGGAGGGGTCGTAGGCCTTTACTAAGGCCTCGGGTGTGAGCCCGTCTTTCAGGAGCAAGACGACCGAATCGAGGACCTTGTGTATGTTAAGGGGCTTTTTCTCCAGCCGCGCGGGCCGGGCGAAGTCGAGCATGTCGTTAAGTATCAGGTTCAGCCTGTCCGCCTCCTTCATGATGACGTTCATGTAGTCGGAGAGAGACTCGTCCTTGACCTTCTTTGCGAGGAGCTGGGCCGCGCCCCTGATGCCGCTCAAGGGGTTTTTTATCTCGTGCGCGAGGTTCGCCGCGAACGTGCCGATGTATGCGAGCCGCTCCTTATGGAGCGACCCGGCCTCCAGCGACTTTATGCCGGAGAGGTCCTTTATGAGGGCGACGGCGCCCGTGAGGTTGCCGTCAGGGTCGAAGACCTGGCTCGTAGTTATGCCGACCGGGGTCGTGCCGCCGAGCCTCCTGTGGAGCTTCTCCTCGTACTCGGCGAAGAGCCTGCCCTCTTTGAGGGTCTTTGTCAGCATATCCACAAGGCGCTCGTCACGCTTGAAGGCGTCCTTTAATTCCCTGCCGATTACGAGCGACCTCGAAACCCCGGCCATCTTCTCCGCCGACTGGTTGAATATCGAGACCCTCCCGCCCATGTCAACGGCGATGAGCCCCTCGGAGAGGTTCTCAAGTATGTCTTCATATGACGCCATCTTAGTCCGCCTGTCTGCCTAAATAATAGGCATAATAGCAGTCCGGGCCGATAATGGCAAGCGAATAACCGCAGTCGTTGCCCCCGGAATACCGTCTGATCCAAAGGCCTTTAAGCGGCTTGACCGGACGCGCCTTTTCGCTATAATGGCTCCCATGAAAAGGGAGATGTCAGCGGGGCTCGTCATAAGGGGAGGGAGGCTCCTCCTCGTCCATAACTCAAAGCACGGGTTACGCATAGAGCCGCCCGGCGGGAAGAAAGAGCCTGATGAGACATGGGAGAGGTCGGTTGAGAGGGAGTTCGAGGAAGAGCTCGGGGTGAAGGTGCGGGTCGTTATGTTGCTCGGCGTCTATGACACGCACTCGCCAGAGGGAGAGTTCTCTGTGCACCTCTATATCTCCGAGATTACCGAAGGCGAGCCGATGGTAATGGAGCCCGATAAGATACCCGGCTTCGGCTGGTATACGATTGCGGAAATCGAAATGATAAAGGCAAGGGGAGAGCTCGTCCCTAACATGGTGGAGGCGCTCGAAGACATAAGGCCGCTCATGGAAAAAAAAGACCCTTTTCCCTAATCCCTCCTTAATCCCTCTTTTTGTATCATGGCGCTGTAAGAAAGGAGGGATGGCGTCATGAAAAAACTTGCAGGGATAGCCCCCATAGACGTACTCGCCGCCACGATTGTAGCTGTTACCATCACCATGTCGATCCTCTGAGGCGCGCGGACCATGCCGATGACAGGCGGGAGAAACTGGCCTTGCCTGTCGCGCCCCATTATTCTGGCTGGTGCAGGTTGCAAACCTGCACCAGCAAAGAAACTGATACATTTTTTCTTCAGCAAAGGGCTTTTTTCGCGCTCCGCGCGTTTTTGGGCATAGGATTCGCTCGCTTTCTTCCTCCCCCTTCCGCTCGCGCGCCCCTTAGAGCGCTTCGCGTCTAATCTCCTCGGCGCGCTCGCCTCTTCCTCCCTTAGGCTTCGCTCACCTATGCCCGGGGTTTTTAAAAAACTTAAAACAAAAACCCCCTCCCTTGATGGGAGGGGATGAAGGGGAGGATGAGTCTCTTGCAAAAGAAAGAACTGGAGTAGAGAAAGATTTACTGCAACGTCCTCGTATCCACCCTGTACGGCTCTATCCCGAGCTCCCTTAATATCCGCTCGGCCTGGCGGGACTTGGTGCGGAGCCACCTTTCGTAGACCCGGAGGATGTCCTTCGACGATGTCAGGCGGGACTTCTCGCTCACTTCAGTCAGCACGTCTACAAAGGCGTTGAACTTGCCGGCGAGCTCGGAAAAAAGAGAGGTCATCGGGTTCTCTGTTCCGTGCTCCTTATGGAGGGAGGCGACATAGGAGTAAGAGGTCACGCCCATCGAGATATAGTAGTCTATGTCCACGACCTTTCGTTTCAGGCTGTCGGAGAAGAAGCCGGATGTGAAGAGGGAGATGTCTCCGAGCTGTCTCATGAGGCGCGCCTGGACCTCGCGCCCGGAGGACAAGGCCTTGAAGTAGGTTATCGCGAGCGGCTCGGAAGACATCTTTTCCGTGAGGACGTAATCGGCGAGGAGTGACGAGAGGTAGTACTCCGCCATCTCGTTCGTGCAGACCTTCTGGCGTTTGATAGCCGTCGCCACAAGTTCTTTGAAGTGGTCTATGGGCCTTATCTCAGTAAGCATGTCCCTTGCCTCAATTATGGTTAAGAACTTCCACAATCGCCAGAACTGCTTCCACGAACCCGCCAGTGTGTCGCCAGATGGGTGGCGGTTACATTAGTTATACTAATTATACTTTATCTGCCTGCCAGGGGGCAAGATAAAATTGTATCCGCTGGCGCCCCTCGGCCGTAACCTTCCAAATTCCTTATCTTTAATATCGGCAGTACCTGCCCCGGACTTAAGGGGTCACTTCAAATGCGTATGCCAAAATCGTACTCTATCGAAGGTATGAGCGCCTTCGCCTATTTTGGGCCGTTTTTTTTGGTTACCGGGCCGGTCAGGCAAAAAATATATTGTAATTCAGCCACTTAGCACTCATTAAAAAAGAGTGCTAAAATGGGCTTGACAAACCGCTGGTCGGGCCATATATTTATGGCACATTAATCGCCAACCTAAGGTTAACAAACAATACCTTAAAATTGAAGGAGGAAGGAAAAGAGTATGAAGATTAAACCGCTTCATGACCGCGTAATCGTTAAGAGACTCGCCGAGGAAGAGAAGACCAAGGGAGGCATCATCATCCCTGACTCAGCCAAGGAGACCCCGGCAGAGGGCAAGGTTATAGCGGCCGGCCCCGGCAAGCGCGAGGACGGAAAGTTCACCCCGCTTGACGTCAAGGTCAACGACAGGATCATATTCAGCAAGTACGCCGGGTCCGAGATAAAGATCGAAGGCGAAGAGTTCCTCATAATGAGGGAAGAGGATATTCTCGGCATCGTCGAGAAGTAAGCGCCAAACAACAACATAACTGACAATAATAAGGAGAACATAGAAGATGGCCGCTAAAGAACTTTTATTCAGCCAGAGCGCAAGGAGCTCGATATTGAGGGGCGTCAACACGCTCGCCGACGCCGTAAAGGTGACGCTTGGGCCGAGAGGCAGGAACGTCGTGATAGAGAAGTCCTTCGGCTCGCCGATCATAACCAAGGACGGCGTGACGGTAGCCAAGGAAATAGAGCTCGAGAACAAGTTCGAGAACATGGGCGCACAGATGGTAAAGGAGGTCGCTTCAAAGACCTCGGACGTCGCCGGAGACGGCACCACCACCGCGACGGTGCTGGCCCAGGCGATATTCAGGGAAGGCTCCAAGCTCGTAGCCGCCGGCCACAACCCGATGGACCTTAAGAGGGGCATCGAGAGGGCCGTAGAGGTCGCCATCGCTGAACTCAAGAAGCTCTCCAAGAACGTTAAGGAGAAGAGGGAAATAGCCCAGGTCGGCACCATCTCGGCCAACGGCGACACCACCATCGGCGAGATAATCGCCGAGGCTATGGAAAAGGTCGGCAAGGAAGGCGTCATCACCGTTGAAGAGGCGAAGGGCATGGAGACACAGCTCGACGTCGTAGAGGGCATGCAGTTCGACAGGGGCTACCTCTCCCCGTACTTCGTCACCGACGCCGAGAGGATGGAGTGCGTGCTCGAGGACGCCTACATACTCATCAACGAAAAGAAGATATCGAACATGAGGGAGCTCCTCCCCGTGCTTGAAAAGATCGCCAAGATGGGCAAACCCCTCCTCATCATCGCGGAAGACGTCGAGGGCGAGGCCCTTGCGACGCTCGTCGTCAACAAGCTCCGTGGCACGCTCCAGGCCGCGGCCGTAAAGGCCCCGGGCTTCGGCGACAGAAGGAAGGCGATGCTCGACGATATAGCGACTCTTACCGGCGGCAAGCTCATCGCCGAAGAGCTCGGCATAAAGCTCGAGACGGTCGATATAAAGGACTTAGGCCGCGCCAAGAGGGTCGTGATAGACAAGGAGAACTCGACGCTCATCGACGGCGCGGGCAAGAAGGACGCGATAGAAGCCAGGATCAAGCAGATAAGGGGCCAGATAGAGGAGACGACCTCCGACTACGATAAGGAGAAGCTCCAGGAGAGGCTCGCGAAGCTCGCCGGCGGTGTAGCCGTCATTAACGTAGGCGCCGCTACCGAGACCGAGATGAAGGAGAAGAAGGCCCGCGTCGAGGACGCTCTCCACGCGACCCGCGCGGCCGTTGAGGAAGGTGTCGTCCCGGGCGGCGGCGTCGCTTACATGAGGACCCTTGCCGCGCTCGAACAGCTCTCGCTCGAAGGCGACCAGCAGTTCGGCGTAAAGCTCGTCAGGCGCGCTCTCGAAGAGCCGCTCCGCCAGATATCGGCGAACGCCGGCCTCGAAGGCTCGATAGTTGTAGAGAAGGTAAAGAACGGCAAGGGCGCGTTCGGCTTCAACGCCGCTAACGAGACCTATGAAGACTTGGTCAAAGCCGGCGTCATCGATCCGACCAAGGTCTCGAGGATTGCCCTCCAGAACGCCGCTTCGATATCTTCTCTCATGCTGACGACCGAGTGCATGATAGCGGAAAAGCCGAGAGAAGAAAAGCCGATGGGCGGAATGCCCGGCGGCATGGGTGGAATGGGCGGCATGGGTGGAATGGACATGATGTAATCCCGGGCCAGAGGGGACAAGCCCTCAGGCGCGGTAAAGGAATACGACGGGGCGGCCTAAAGGCCGCCCCGTTTTTTTGTAAGAAAATATTATAAAGAGGAGAGCGTGCCGGGGCGGATTAGACGCGTCGCGCTCTAAGGGGCGCGCGAGCGGGTGGGGGAGGATGAAAGCGCTCGGAGCCATCGCCGAAAGCGCGCGGAGCGTGCAAAAGGGCTTCAGGCAGAGGATTCGAAAAAGTCAGACGAGCCGCAGTCGGGTCACGACTCAAAGGGTTCAGGTTGCAAACCTGAACACGCAAAGGCGTGCAAAGAGGCTTTCAGCGATAACATAACCTTCTTTGATTTTTCTTCATCCCATAGTAATATTCCACCATGATTGCCAAAGACATCCCATCAGTAATAAGAATATTAAGGTCCGAGGTAAAAAGGCTCAAGACCCCGTATGTGACAGAGGTCGCGGAGGGGAGAGACCCCTTCCGGGTCCTCATATCCTGCATCATCTCGTTGAGGACAAAGGACGAGACGACAAGGCAGGCATCCGAGAGACTCTTCGCCCTCGCAGTAACACCTGAGGCTATCAACAGGCTCGATGAAAAGGCGATAGAGAAGGCCATCTACCCCGCCGGGTTTTACAGGACAAAGGCCCGGACTATTAAAGCGATTGCGAGGGAGCTCATCACCAAATACCGGAGGAGGGTCCCTGACGAGATAGACGAGCTTCTAAAGCTGAAGGGTGTCGGGAGAAAGACCGCCAACCTCGTCGTCACCATTGGCTTTGGCAAGCCAGGCATCTGCGTCGATACCCATGTGCACAGGATAACGAACCGATGGGGGTTCGTATCCACAAAAACCCCCGAGGAGACGGAATTCGTGCTCCGTGAGAAGCTCCCGAAGAGGTACTGGATAGAGATAAACGACCTCCTCGTCGCATACGGCCAGAACGTCTGCTCTCCGGTCTCGCCCTTCTGCTCGATCTGCCGCCTTAACGAGATGTGTCCGAGAAGAGGCGTCGGTAAAAGCAGATGAGTCGGCGCCGCCCCCGCACATAACCCTTGTAAAACCCTCGTCACCCGTTGTATATTCAGTAGGCCAATTTCCGGGCATTCCACCGGGATATCGTGTATAATCAAGAAGAGTGGCCCTGCTGTTTGTAATCTTCCGTTTCCGTATCGTCCCTGAGAGTGGAGGCTAAATATGCGCGAGAAGGTCATCATATTCGGCAAGGACACCTGACCATATACAAACGCGGCCCGTGAGGAATTCGCGAAAAAAGGTTACGACGTCGAGTACGTGAACGTCAATGCCTCTCCAGAGAACATGGAGAGGATGATGAAGCTCTCCAAGGGCTCAAGGAACGTCCCGGTAATCGTCGAAGGCGGGATGGTAGTCGTCGGTTACGGCGGCACCTGAGGGGTTTAATCGGCCGGCAGGTCTGCCGGCAAAGCAATTGATCGTCAAACCGCGCCATAAAAGGCCATGAAAAAACTTATCCTGGTTCTGGCTCTATCAGCCGGGCTACTTGCCTCGTGCGCTGGAGACCCCCTCCGGCAGGCGAACCTCGGCGTCAGGGAGACATACAGGTCCCCGGCCTTCACTGAAAGATACAACGGCAACGCGCTCGGCCTCCTGACCGCGGCCGGCGGCGACGGGAGGCAGGAATACAAGAATATCCTCGGGGAGTTCGTAGAGGAGGCGCTCAAAAAAGAGCGCCCGGACCTGAAGATCGTCCCGTACTGGGAGTCGCTCTCCAGCATAAACAGCAAGGGGTTCACGCCTGACTACGCCGAGATGCTCCACGCCTACGCCACGACCGGCATACTCGACAGGGACAGGCTCAAAAAGCTGGGCATCGCGCTCGACGTCAGGTACTTCGTCCAGCCGAGGCTCATAAACTTTCAGCAGAGGCAGTCGACGAGGTTCTCGCTCTTAGGGCTCACGCTATTCAAGACCCACGAGTCCGAGATAAAGATATACCTCGAGATGTGGGACGCGCATACCGGGAACGTCGTCTGGATAGGGGTCGCCGAGACGAACATGGCCTCCGAAAAATTCATGGCCCGCCCCATACCCTTCGAGGAAGTGGCCAGATACGCGATAGAAAATCTGATTAAGAAAATGCCTTAATATAATAAAAAGGAGGAAGTACCCGTAAGATGGAAAGGACCCTTTCAATAGTAAAGCCGGACGGCGTAAGGAAGAACGTAATAGGGGATGTCATAGGCAGGTTCGAGAAGCAGGGGCTTAAGGTCGTCGCGCTCAAGATGGCGAGCCTCTCAAAGGCCGAGGCCGAGGGGTTCTACGCGGTCCACAGCGCGCGTCCGTTCTTCGCATCGCTGACCGAGTTCATGTCCTCAGGCCCGGTCGTCCTCATGGCCTTGTCAGGCGAAGGCGCGATAAAGAAGGTGAGGGACGCGATGGGGGCTACGGACCCGGCAAAGGCCGCCCCTGGCACCATAAGGAAGGACCTCGCCGACTCGATCGAATCGAACATAGTCCACGGCTCTGACGCCCCGGAGACGGCCGCGTTCGAGATAGGGTATTTTTTCAACGCGTTAGAGATTAAAAGATAGCGGCCGTTAGGTCCTGATGGAGACGATAGAAAAAATAAAGTCCCACTACAACTTCACCGCCGGGGATGTGAAAAACCTCCAGTCGTTGAAGCCAGTGATGGAGAAGTACCGCGACGCCTTTGTCGTGGAGTTCTATAATTACGTCAAGAACTTCGACGACGCCGGCAGGTTCCTTAAGGACGAGGCGACGGTCAGGAGGCACCAGGACTTCCTTAAGATCTGGTTCATAAGGCTCTTCGAGGGCGAGTACGGGCCCATGTACTTGAAGGAGCTCGAAAAGGTCGGGATGGCCCACGTGAAGATAACCCTCCCGGCCCACTACGTCAACGCCGCCTTCCACTTCGTCAAGCGGTACACCCACGATATCATCGTAAAGGAGCTCGACGGCAACGGAGACAGGGCCTACCTGGAACGCTCGGTAGAGAAGATACTCGACATAAACCTCGACGTCTTCACGAGCTCGTACATAGAGGAGGAGAAGAAGTTCTTCCTCTCGCAGAAGGTCGAATCCTACCTCATACAGCTCGCGAACAGGTACTCGCACGGCTTGAACCTCGTCCTCGTCCTCGGGCTCGTAGTCCTCGGGATCATGGTCATGGGGCTCTTCGTCTATGACATGATGCACATACTCGACGGCAACATCGAGAAGGGGTTGCTGAGTACTTTGGGCTCGCTCCTCATGCTCTGGGTGGTCATCGAGCTAATGGACACCGAGATAAAACACCTCAAGGGCGGCAAGTTCGCGATAAAGGTCTTCATAAGTGTCGCGCTCGTCGCCATGATCAGGAAGATACTTGTGACGAGCCTTAAGTCCGACGCGGTCGAGGCGCAGGTATCGCTCGTCGCCGCGGTGGCCGTGTTGGGCGCTGTTTACTGGCTTGTATCGAAGGTCGACCACTGAGGCGCTAAAAATTGTTATTTTTCCCGATCTCTGCGTCAGGGCGAAAATAAAAATGCTCACATATTCCCATATATGCTACGCTTTTTATTTCCACCCTTCCTTGACCTCGGGAAAAATTCCTAATTTTTAGAAGTGCCTTCAACCGTAAAAGGCGGGGTTATCCGACCCGCCTTTTTTGCATATAGAAATGTGGGTGCGCCGTGCGCACCGGATTCATCAAATATTTTTTAAAATGGTGCGCGAAGCGCACCCTACCCCCTGTCGATAAAATTTTTGGGCCGATATATGCGCCATAATACCGGCAAGCACAGCCGCCGGGGAGAGACTCCATGAGAAACCTAAGGGACATGACATACGAGGACCTCTCGGCAGAGGCCAAGCGCCTCGAAGAAAAGCCGTACAGGGCGGAACAGCTCTTTGCATGGATATACCAGAGGCGCGCCGTTGATATCGACGAGATGACTGACGTCTCCAAGGCCTTCAGGGCGCGTCTCAAGGAGGAGTTCTTTATCGGCGGCGGCAACGTACTTGAAGTGCGGAAGGCCGCGGACGGGACCCGGAAGTTCCTCTCAGAGCTTGAGGACGGCGCGAGGATAGAGTCCGTCATAATACCGGAGACGGAGAGGCTAACGCTCTGCGTCTCGTCGCAGGCCGGGTGCGCCCTCGGGTGCAGGTTCTGCATGACCGGCATGGCCGGGTTCACGAGGAACTTAACCCTCTCGGAGCTCACGAACCAGGTCTTCTCGGCGATGGGTATTCTCGATAACGGGGAAAGGCTTACGAACATCGTTCTCATGGGCATGGGCGAGCCTTTGAACAACTACGACAATGTGCTCAAATTCACCAAGATACTAATTGCCCCGAGGGGCTTCGGCTTCTCGCACAACAAGGTTACGCTCTCGACAGCCGGGCTCGTCCCTGGCATAAAGAAGCTCGGCGAGGAGTCGAATGTAAACCTCGCGGTCTCCTTGAACGCGACTACGGACGAAGTCAGAGACCGGATAATGCCCATCAACAAGAAGTACCCGCTCGACGAGCTCATCGCCGCCTTAAGGTACTATCCGCTCAAGGGCAATAGGCACATGACGATAGAGTACGTGGTCTTGAAGGATGTGAACGATTCAATCGAGGACGCAAAGAGGCTCGTAAGGCTCCTTCACGGCATACCGTGCAAGATAAACCTTATCCCGTTTAATGCCTTCCCCGGCGCGGCGTTCAAGTCCCCGGAGACCGAGCGTGTGCTTAGGATGCACGATTTTCTTAAAGAAGCCGGGTTCGTGGTCATCGTCCGCTCGTCCAAGGGCTCGGAGATACAGGCCGCGTGCGGCCAGCTCAAGGGCTGGTATGAGGCGAAAGGCGCGTAAAGGCTACCTCTAATAATTGTTGACCCAAGGCGGTTGTAATGATAAATGTTGAAGTTGCTTTTGTTGGGAAATGTTTTGAAAATCATCGGGCTTAAGGAGTATCGAGGATGAAGGTTGTAGGCGTAATAGGCGGCAGCGGCCTCTATGAGATGGACGGCCTCACAGACATAAAGTCGGTAAAGGTGGAGACCCCGTTCGGAGACCCGTCGGATGAGTACTTGACCGGCATGTTAGGCGATACGAAAATGGTGTTTCTGCCGAGGCACGGGCGCGGCCACAGGTTCACGCCCTCCGAGGTCAACTACCGCGCCAATATTTACGGCATGAAGAAGCTCGGGGTCGAGTGGATAATCTCGGTCTCCGCCGTCGGCTCGATGAAGGAAAAGATTGCGCCGGGGCACATCGTCATCGTTGACCAGTTCTTCGACAGGACCAAGGGGAGGCCGTCGAGCTTTTACGGCAACGGCGTCGTCGGCCACGTCGAGTTCGCCGACCCGGTCTGCTCCCCATTGAGCGACGTCTTGTATTCCGCCGCAAAGGAAGCTGGCGCGATAGTACATAAGGGCGGCACATACATCTGCATAGAGGGGCCGCAGTTCTCGACAAGGGCGGAATCCAACATATACAGGTCCTGGGGGGTGGACGTCATAGGCATGACGAACATACCGGAAGCGAAGCTCGCAAGAGAGGCCGAGATATGCTACGCGACCGTCGCGCTTTCGACCGACTACGACTGCTGGCACACGACAGAGGAGTCCGTCACCGTCGAGATGATAATAGAGACGCTCAGGAAGAACGTCGCTACGGCCAGAGAGATAATAAAGAAGGCTGTGCCGGGGATAGGACGCGAGCGCGGCTGCAAGTGCGCGAGCGCGTTGAAGTACGCGACGATCACAGACCCGAAAAGGATACCCGCGAAGACGCTCAAGGACTTGGCCCCGCTTCTCGGCAAATATATAAAGTAAGGAGCAAGAGATGTCCATATTAGTAGTTGGTTCAGTAGCCTTCGATTCCGTCGAGACCCCGTTCGGTAAAGCCGACGAGGTCCTGGGCGGCTCGGCGACATATTTTTCCACATCCGCGAGCTACTTTACGGACGTGAAGCTCGTGGCTGTAGTCGGCGAGGACTTCCCGGATGAGCACATAGCCGGGCTTAAGGAAAAAGGCATAGACCTCGCCGGGCTCAAAAAAGTCCCTGGCAAGACCTTCAGGTGGAAGGGGCGCTACGACTACGATTTAAACCAGGCGCACACCCTTGAGACGCACTTGAATGTCTTCAGCGCCTTCAACCCAGAGGTCCCCGAGAGCTACAAGGACTCCCCCTTCGTCTTCCTCGCGAACATCGACCCCGAACTCCAGATGAAGGTGCTCGAACAGGTGAGAAAGCCCAAGCTCATCGCGTGCGACACCATGAACTTCTGGATAGAAGGCAAACCAGACGCCCTTCGGAAACTCCTTAAGAACGTCGACCTCTTCGTCATAAACGAGGGGGAGGCGAGGGAGTTCTCAGGTCACGCGAGCCTTGTCAAGGCCGCGAAGGCGATACTCTCCTGCGGCCCTAAGACGCTCATCATAAAGAGGGGCGAGTACGGCGCGCTCATGTTCAACGGGGGTGAGATGTTCTCCGCGCCGGCCTATCCGCTTGAAGAGATATTCGACCCCACAGGCGCGGGCGACACCTTTGCCGGAGGCCTCATGGGGTATCTGGCGAACACAGGGGACTTAAGCGAGGAGAACATCAGGAAGGCGATCATATTCGGAAGCGTCATGGCCTCCTTTAACGTCGAGGCCTTCAGCCTTAACCGCCTTAAGACGCTCACGCTCCCGGAGATAAAGGCCAGGTACTCGGAGTTTAAGCGGTTGACCCATTTTGAAGATATATGAGATAATTCAAAGAGTTGCAAGCTCAGCGCGCTTCGTGCGGCAGAAAACGGGCGCGCCCGGTTCAATAAAAACAAATCCAACAGACCACCAGGAAAGACAGCTCCTAATGAAGGTGCCCACCAATACGCTCCTTAAGGGGGTCTTCCTCCTCCTCTTCGCCTCAACGCTCATCTCCTGCGGGTCCACGCTCGCGCAGAAGAGGGAGGAGGCCGAGATACACTTCAGGCTCGGCTCCGTCCATCTCAACGAGAGGAACTACACGGACGCGCTGAAGGAGCTGACGGCCGCCGTGGAGATGCACCCAGGAGAGCCTTCCTATCACAACGCCCTCGGGCTCGCCTACTTCGCCAGGAACATGAACTCCGAGGCTATAAAGGAGATGAAGAAGGCTATCGAGTTGAACCCCAAGTTCTCCGAGGCCCACGTTGCGTTGTCAGCGGTATACATCGTCGACGGCAGGTGGGACGCGGCTATTCAATCCGCGCGCGCGGCGCTCGATAACATCTTCTACGGGACCCCGCAGTTCGCCCATTACAACATGGGGCAGGCGTTCTTCAACAAAGGGGATTACAAGGCCGCGCTCGAGAGTTACAGGAAGGCGGCTGACGAGGACCCGAGGTACGCGCTTGCCTATTACAGCATGGGTCTTACGCTCGACAAGATGAACAACTACAGGGATTCAGCTGAGGCGTATGAAAGGGCCGTGAAGGCCGCCCCCGCCTTTGCCAATGCCTGGTTCAACCTCGGCGTGGCCCTTTTAAAGCAGAATGACAAGGCCGGGGCGCAGAAGGCCTTTGAGAAGGCGATCGAGGTAGCGCCCGAAGGAGAGAGGGCACAGGCCGCGAGGGACTACATAAGGCTTCTTAAATGAGGTTTTTTGGCGGCCTGTTCCTGCATGAGGCCGCTCTTTCCGGCCATAGAACCGCCATTAGGGCGGGGCAGGGCTTTTTGGTTTCATAAGAGAGGTAAGAGGATGGAGAGTCCGGGAGAATACCTGAGGAGGGAGCGGGAGCTAAGGGGAGTATCTATTGGTAAGATCTACGAGGCTACGAGGGTGCCGATCAAGTACCTCGAAGCGTTAGAAGCCGACGAGTACGACTCCATGCCCCATCCCACGTTTGTAAAGGGCTACATAAAGACGTACTGCAAGGCGCTCGGCCTTGACGAGACGGACGCGGTATTGCGCTTCGAGGTCTTCTTAAGGGAGAAGAACGAGAAGGAGCACCCCGAGGAGTACAGGCGCGGAAACCTGAGGAAAAAGACGAAGACCGCCGCCATCCCGGTGCAGGTGTCCGAGGGGCTTAAAAAGAACGCCGCCTACGCCGTAGGCGCGGCAATTGTAGCCGTTATAATAATATTATATATCGCGTTCGGCGGGAAACAGGCCGAAGAGCCCGCCCCGGCGGCCATGCCTCAAGCGACGGAGCCCCTGGTCCAGGCCCCGGTGGATACGACGATTGCAGTGCCGCCGGATGCGCTTACGCAAGTCCCGGCTACTACCGTTCCCCCTCCCCAGAATCAGAGGGAGGCCGTGGCAACGACCAGGCCGGCAGAGCAGGCCTTGGTCCAGCCAAAAGCTCCGGAGAGGGCTCTCCAGCAGTTGAAGGCAGAGGCTAAAGAGGCCCTGAAACCTCTTCCGTCTACGCAGACAACGGCTCAGCAGGCCCTCCAGCCTCCTGCGCAGGCCGCCCCGGTGGTTCAGCCGGTCGAGGTCGAGGAGAGCCATACGTTGTCCGTCACGGCTACGGACGTCGCCTGGGTAAAGATACGGATAGACAGCGGAGAGCCGTTCGAGGTCTATCTTCGTCCCGGGGAGTCGGTATCGTGGAAGGCGAGGGAGATCTTCTCCCTCATAGTCGGCAACGCCGGCGGCGTAGCCCTCTCCCATGACGGCAGGAAGATGCCGCCTCTCGGCAAGGCCGGCGAGGTCGTCAGCTTCAAGGTGTCGAAGGACGGCTCTATCCAGATAAACCAGGGGTTGCCAAGGCCGAGGCCGGTTTCGCCGGCTGAGACCGTTCAGCCGCGGACGCCAGCTGAAAATAGCGCGCCTGCGGCCCCGGCGACGGAAGCGAAGCCGTAGGCCCGCGCGGAAGACAATCAGGGGCGATCGCCACTCAAGGAGACCTTTATGATGGAATCTATTATCAGGTGCAGGAAATGCGGGAAGAAGATGAAGTCCGCGAGGGTGGACGATTACAGGATAAAGCTCTCCTGCACGTGCGGCTTCTCCGAGTACAGGACCGCGCCATCGGCGACAAAGGCCATTAACCCCCATTTCTCAAAAGAGAGCCTCCTGCCGCTCACGTTTGACGACAGCGGTAGGTTTTTCTTCGAGCAGAGGGCCGACAGGGAGCAGAAGGAGATAATTACCCTCGAAGAGATATCCATGCTCGCCTCATCCGACTATAACCTCGAAGAGGTATTAAAGGCCGTCGTGGAAAAGACGGCCAGAAGGCTCGGGGTCGACATCTGCTCCATCTATCTCTGGGACGGCGAGTACATGGTGCTCCGCGCCACGCACGGCCTTGCGCAGGAGGCGGTCGGCAAGGCCCGGCTTAAGATAGGCGAGGGCATAACCGGGTCAGCGGTCGACGCCAAAAAGCCGCTACTCATCCCAGACGTCTCCACTGACAAACGCTACATGTACTTCCCGGAGACCAGGGAGGAGCAGTACAGGATAAAGACGATGTACTCGTACCCGATATTTTCGGGGACCGAGCCCTTCGGGGTCCTGAACGCCCAGACCGTCGTTTCAAGGGAGTTCAGCGACGACGAGATATACTTCGTCTCCGTCATCGCTAACCTTATACTCGGCGCTGTTAAGATGAGGAAAAAGCGCTGAGCGGTTTTTAAGAAAGAGAAGCTTGCCGAAACTCTCAGGTCCGATAAAAGGCCGCGCCCGTCCGATCTCTTACGGACGGCTCATCCGTTTCTCAGGCGAGGACGGCAGGGCATCCACCCTAATCGTCATCGCCGTTACTGTTTTCGCACTCCTCGCCTTTTGGCAATATTCCGGAAAAACACCGAAGTCCCCGAATTACGAAGGAGCCGTCTATTCCGGCAAAGGGCAGATAGAGGCAGGCCCACTCGCCTCTATCCCGCTGGAGGCGGCCCAGTCCGACCCGAATGCCAGGGCGGCCTTTGAGGCGTATAAGGCGGGCGAGTTCACGAGAGCCGTCGCCCTATACAGGGCCGCGTACAAGGACAGCCCGTCAGAAGGAGCTGGGGCCTCCCTTGCGAAGGCATTGAACGGCGCGGCTACTGTTGAGTACGCATCCGGCAACTACGCGCTCGCCAAAGAGATGCTGACAGAGGCGCTCTCGCTCTCCAAAGACCCCGTATTCTTCAGGAACCTCGCCAACGCGCAGATAAAGCTCCAGGATTTCGAAGGCGCTGTATCGTCTCTTGAGGAGATTAAAGACCTCCCTGACGTAAGGGGGAGGCTTAAAAACGTCTATGTGAGGATCGCCGAGGAGAGGCTCAACAAAGGAGAGAGGGACGGGGCGATAGAGGGCCTTGAGAAGGGGTTTGAGATCGACCCGGACGACCGCTCTTTGAAAGAGAGGCTCTCAAAGCTCAAGGCGGAAAACGCATTCGAGTCCGGGATGGGCAGTAGAGACGGCTCCCGTTTCCTCGTGAAGTACGAGGGCGGGGAGAACGCCGTCGCAGGCCACCTCATAGGGATACTCCTCGAAGAGGCGTATCTTAAGATAGGCTCTGACCTCGCCTTCTACCCCGAGGACAGGATAGAGGCGCTGCTCTACACAAAAGAGACCTTCAGGGACGTTACAAGGAGCCCTTCCTGGGCTGGGGCCGTATACGACGGCAGGATAAAGATACCCGCTGGCGGGCTTACTGACAAGACTTCGGAGCTTGAGAAGGTCGTCTTCCATGAATATACCCACGCGCTCGTGCACAGGATATCGAAGGGCAGGGCGCCGACGTGGCTGAACGAAGGGATAGCGCAGTACGAGGAGGGGAAAAGCTCGTCCGCACTATCTCTGGAAATAAAAGAGGCGCTCGCTTCCGGCGGCTTAAGACTTAAAGGCCTCGAGGGCTCGTTCATGGGGTACAATTCGAACGCCGCGCATACCGCGTACCTCCTGAGCCTCTCGGCAACGGAGTACATCATAAGGGAGTTCGGGGCGTCCGCGGTCAAGAGGATACTTGAGGACCTGGGCTCCGGCATGTCCGTGGACGACTCGCTCAAGGCCGTCCTCTATATGGGCTACGATGAGCTGGACAGGGACTGGCAAAGAGACGCCGGGAGGTAGCGCAAGAGGTCTTTCTAAAAAACCTTTTGTTTTCGGCATGGATATGTTATCTATTATCCTTGAATTTCTAAAACCAACATGGAGGGAGAGTTTAAAACCATGAGATTGCTCAAGAGTTCCAGGTTTCTATTGATCGCGGGGGCTGTCGCGATGCTTACGATATCCGGTTGCAAGGGCAAGGAGCAGACGGCACAACCACAGCCCCAGCAGGAGCAGGGCGCTGTAAGCCAGCAGGCCACACCCCCCGGGCATCCTCCGACCGGCGACCAGACCGTGACGGACATCAACAAGGCCGCGCATGCGAACATAAAGACGCAGAAAGAGGTAAGCCTCTCGCCAGAAGTAAAGGCTAAGTGGAAGGAGGTAAAGCTCGACATCACGGACGCTTCCTCCAACTCTTCTCAGGTGGTCACCATAACCGTAGGCAACGCCGTTACGCTTAAGCCCGGGGTGAAGCTCAAGGTCGAGGCGTTTGTCCCGGACTACGCGATATCGGACAACAGGATTGAGTCGAGGTCGAACGAGGCTAAGAACCCGGCCGTTCTCGTTGAGTTGCAGGAGAACGACAAGGCCGTCGCAAAGGGATGGGTCTTCAAGGAGTTTCCGGAGTTCAACTCCTACACCGACGCGAGGTTTCCGATGAAGCTCGTAGCCCCTGGGACAGCCAAGGCGGCTCAGAAGAAATAAGACGGTCTCTTTGACCGGTTTTGCGGGGTATCTTTAAAAGGCCCCTGCCCATAAGGGCAGGGGCCTTTTGATTAGCCCGTTCCGCCTGCCGGGGCTTTTAAATACTTTTGACATCCGGCATAAAATATGCTTAATTAAATAGTCCGGGTTCAAGGGCTTGGATAGTATTTTTACATTGGTCGAATAACACGGAGAGATGCCCGAGTGGCCGAAGGGGTACGACTGGAAATCGTATGTACAATAAAATGTACCGAGGGTTCGAATCCCTCTCTCTCCGCCATAAATAAGCAAGAGAGCCGGAAGGGATTCGAAACCGTCTGAACGCCGAACGTATGTGAGGATGAGGCCGCTGGATGCGGCCGGAAGTGAAGATGGCCGGGCTGGAATGCGAGGCAGGAGGCCGAAGCGTGGAAGCCGAATCCCTCTCTCTCCGCCATAAATAAGCAAGAGAGCCGGAAGGGATTCGAAACCGTCTGAACGCCGAATTTTTCTATTTAAGATAGAATATTGACGAGAGACCCAGGGGGTTTTGGCCGTTACGGGCCTTGGTTATATAGAAATTTTTACGGAGAGATGACCGAGAGGCTGAAGGTGGCTGACTCGAAATCAGCTGTGCTGGAAACGGCACCGGGGGTTCAAATCCCTCTCTCTCCGCCAGAAACATCATAGGCGCTCGAAGGGATTTGAACCGTCTGAGCGCCGAGCGGATGCGAGGAAGAGGCCGCAGGGACGCGGCCGGAAGCGAAAGACGGCAGGGCTGGAATGCGAGGCAGGATGCCGAGCGTGGAAGACAAATCCCTCTCTGTGCCAGAAACATCATAGGCGCTCGTGGGGATTTGAACAGCCCCGGCGGCCTCAAGGGCTTTTTGGTTTTTCAGGCTTGCGGGCCCTGTTGATAGCTGGGTCTTGCGCAATGGTACGCTGTAAACCCCGCCAGGTCCGGAAGGAAGCAACGGTAGCAGTTTTATCCATGTGCCGCAAGGGTGCCTAGCTATCAACAGGACCCGCAAGAAGATTTGGAGGAAGTCCTTCTCCGTAGCGCCTCTGGTTCGGGGCGACCCGCTCGGCGGGCCCCGGTTTTATTCCCCAACATAACTTCAGCCAGGGGATCCGATGTCCTCGTACCTGGTAATCGCAAGAAAATGGAGACCGAGCCTCTTTGAGGAGATAGTCGGGCAGGGTCACGTGACAAGGACCCTCCGGAACGCCATCTCCTCTGGAAGGGTCGCGCACGCGTACCTCTTTTCCGGCCCGAGGGGCGTGGGCAAGACTACCGCGGCCCGTATCCTCGCAAAGGGGCTCAATTGCGCAAAGGGGCCTACGCCGGTCCCTTGCAACGAGTGCTCATCCTGCAAGGGCATAGCCGCAGGCTCCTCTGTCGACGTCTTCGAGATAGACGGCGCCTCGAACAACAGCGTCGATAACGTAAGAGAGCTTACCGAGAGCGTAAGGTACGTCCCCACCCAGGGCAAATACAAGGTCTACATAATAGACGAAATCCACATGTTGTCCACGGCGGCCTTCAATGCGCTTTTAAAGACGCTTGAGGAGCCTCCCCCCCACGCCGTATTCATCTTCGCCACGACCGAGGTCCACAAAATACCCCTTACGATACTATCCAGGTGCCAGAGGTTTGACTTTAAGCGCATCCCCTTCAGGGAACTCCAGGGGCATCTTAAGAAGATAGTCGAGGAAGAGGGGGTAAGCTACGAGGAAAAGGCCGTCTTCCAGCTCGCGAGGGAGGCGGACGGGTCTTTGAGGGACGGGCAATCCCTCCTGGAGCAGGTGCTGGCCTACTCCGGAGGGGACCTGAAAGAGTCGGACGTCTCTGGCGCATTGGGCCTCATGGACCGCTCAGTCCTCTACGACCTCCTTACCGCGGTCATCCGGAAAGACCCTGCAACGGCTCTGAATATTGTTGAAAAGATATATGATTTTGGTTATGATTTAAAAAGGGGTTGTAGCGAGCTTCTTGAACATATAAGGGATCTTACGGTGCTTAAATCCACGGGGGAAAAGTCCCTCCTGGACCTCCCCGAGAGCGAGATAGCGTGTCTTAGCGTACTTGCCGAGGCGGTGGAGTTGCCGCGGCTACACATGTTTTTCAGCATAATCTCGAGGGGGTACGAGGAAGTCGTAAAGGGCGCCTCTCCGAGATTTTCTTTTGAGATGTCGCTCCTTAAGGCCGCGGAGTTCGACGACCTCAGGCCCGTTGAGGAACTCATCTCAAGGATAGAAGGCTTAAGACAAAAGATCGAAGTTTCGGGCGGAGCCAATATGGCGAGGACTGAGGCGCCAAGGGCGGCAGGACTGGCTGGAACAGGCGGGAAGCCCCCGGAAAGGCCGACTTTTGTGAGAAAGGCCGAGGCGCAGGCACCCGCGCCCGCCTCACCGCCCAGGGCCTCAGAGGCTACGGCCGTTTACGCGGCGCCGCCTGTATCTCAAGGTTGCTCCGATTTTATAAGTTACATAAGGTCGAGGAGCGCGGAGATGGCGGAGCCTTTCGCGGCGGCGACCCTCAGGCTCGACGGCGACTGTCTTGATGTGAGCGCGCCAGGAAGGGCAGGCGGGAAGATACTCGCTAACAAGGGCGCGATAGAGGCGGCGTTAGTGGATTTTTACAAGAGGCCCGTAAGGATCAGGCTGAACGGGTCAGGCTCGGCTGAAAAGAAAAAAGAGGACCCGGCGGTCGCGGATGCCAGACGCATCCTCGGCGCAAGGGTCATAGAGGACCGGGAGAACCGGAGGAGGACCGATGTCTAAGCAATTGGGAAACCTGATGAGGCAGGCCCAGAAGATGCAGGAGAAGATGGGCGAGGTGCAAAAAGAGCTCGCGACCAGAACGATCGAGGCCTCTTCCGGGGGCGGCATGGTAACGGCGACGGTCAACGGAGCGCAGGAGCTCGTCTCCGTGAAGATCGACCCGTCGGTCGTCGACCCAAAGGACATAGAGATGCTCCAGGACCTCGTCACCGCGGCTGTGAACGAGGGCCTTCGCAGAAGTAAGCAGATGGTGTCGGATGAGATGGGCAAGCTCACCGCCGGTCTCGGGATGAACATCCCCGGGCTCTTTTAGGTTTTCGAGGGATGCAGTACGCCGAGCCCATAAACAACCTTATAAAGGCGATATCGAGGCTCCCTGGTATCGGCGAAAAGACGGCGACAAGGCTCGCCCTCTACATACTGAACGCCAAAAGGGAGTATGTAGACGAGCTCTCGAACTGTCTTCGGAACGTGAAGGAAAAGGTCGCGCTCTGCTCCGTCTGCATGACCTTTTCGGACACGGACCCGTGCTCGATATGCGATGACGCGGGCAGAGACCCGTCGACCGTCTGCGTGGTATCTGACTACAAGGATATGATGGCGCTGGAATCGATGGGCGGCTACAAGGGGAGGTATCATATCCTCCACGGAAGCCTCGCTCCGCTTAAGGGCGTCGGCCCCGACGACATACGCCTGGGCGAGCTCGTAGCGAGGGTAGAGGCCTCCGGCGTAAAAGAGGTGATACTCGCAACCGGCTTTGACGCCGAAGGCGAGGCGACTTCGGCCTATCTTGCAAGGCTCCTAAAGCCGTATGATTTAAGGGTGACGAGGCTCGCCTCAGGCATCCCGGTAGGGAGCTTCGTCGAGTTCATGGACGGGGCGACACTCGGCAGGGCGCTGGACGGAAGAAGGGACGTGTCGTAAGCCCACCCCTCAACTTTATAATCGCGGAACCAACAGTGTCTTCGGGCACAATACACATAAAGGGTGTCTCTAAAAATCAGGAATTTTTTCCGAGGTCAAGGAAGGGTGAAAATAAAAAGCGGAGCATATATGGTAATATGTGAGCATTTTTATTTTCGCCCTGACGCAGTCCTGGCCGGACGGGCAAATTCGTTTCAAACGGCTGAACATATGATCGCCTCAAAGGCTCCGTTCGAGACTTTGCCCTGCGCATAGCAGAGATCGGGAAAAAGGACAATTTTTAGAGATAGCCAAAAGGACGGAAGAGATGGAAAACTATATAGAGGTCAGATGGCACGGCAGGGCCCAGCAGGGCGTTGTCACGGCGGCCAAGGTCTTGGGCGAGGCGTGTCTCCATTCAGGGAAGTTCGTGCAGGCCTTCCCGGAGTTCGGCCCCGAGAGAATGGGCGCGCCTGTGCGCGCGTTCAACAGGATATCGGACGAGCCCATCAGGCTACATTGCCAGGTGACGGACCCGAGGTACGTGCTCATAGCCGACCCGACGCTCATAGGCACGGTGGACGTCACCGCCGGCACGCCCGAGGACGCGGTCTTTATAGTCAACACTCCGAAGCCGGCGACAGAAATGAGAGCGGTGCTCGGGATAAAGTCGAAGACCGTAAAGGTATTCACGCTCGACGCGGGAAAGATATCGTTTGAGACCATAGGCAGGGTGATGCCGAACACCCCGATGCTGGGGGCGCTGGCGAAGGCGACCGGCTTTATCACCCTCGATGCCCTTGTCGATAACTTCAAGGAGAACTACTCGAAGAAGTTCGCGCCCAAGGTCATCGAAGGCAACGTAGCCGCGATGAACAGGGGATTCAACGAAGTAAAGGGAGAGTAAGGGCCGAGGGGGCCGGGGGCTGCTCCGGGGGCCGGGACAGCAGGGTTTAGTAAGATGCTATACAGGCTGTCTATAAAAATAACAATTTTTGAAGTAGCATGCAAAGAATCCTCATCCGGACGAACCGGAGTGAAAGGGGCTTATAAGAGATGGCAGACAAGAAGGCAGTGCCCCTTGGAGGGGTCATCCCGGAGGGCGGCACGGCAGACGGGTATTCGACTGGAGGGTGGAGGAAGCTCCGCCCGGTTCTGAATAAGGAAAAATGTACCAACTGCCTTATCTGCTGGGTCATGTGCCCGGATTCCGCGGTCATAACCGAAGACGGCAAGATGATAGGCTTCGACCTCGAGCACTGCAAGGGGTGCGGCATATGCGCCATGGAGTGCCCTGACAAGGTTAAGGCGATAAAGATGGAAGAGGAGGCCGACTGATGGCTATCACGATGACAAAAGGCCAGGCCGGACTTACCGGGAACTCGGCTATCGCCTACGCGATGAAGCAGATAAACCCGGACGTCTGCCCCGCCTACCCCATAACGCCCTCGACGGCGGTTATCGAGGAGTTCGCAAGCTACGTCGCCGACGGCGCTGTCACTACCGAGCTCATAACGGTTGAGAGCGAGCACTCGGCGATGTCCGCCTGCATTGGCGCCGCCGCGGCAGGGGCGAGGGTCATGACCGCGACCTCGTCGCAGGGGCTCGCCCTTATGTGGGAGATGCTCTACATAGCCTCGGGCATGAGGCTCCCCATAATACTCACGGACGTCAACAGGGCGCTTTCGGCCCCTATAAACATACACTGCGACCACTCGGACTCGATGGGCGCGCGCGACTCGGGCTGGATACAGTTATACTCCGAGACCGTCCAGGAGGCCTACGACAACCTCATACAGGCGGTGCGCATAGCCGAGGACGAAACAGTGCAGTTGCCGGTCATGGTCTGCCTCGACGGCTTCATCACGAGCCACGCGATAGAGAACATAACGCTCCTCTCAGATGAAGAGGTCCAGGGGTTTGTCGGCGAGTACAACGCGAAGACGACCCTTCTGGACATAGACCACCCGGTCACCATGGGCGCGATGTCTCTGCCGGAAAACTACATTGACTTCAAATTCCAGCAGTCGGAGGCGATCGCCCGTTCAAAGGATACGGTCTTAAAGGTCGCCGAGGACTTCGAAAAGAGGTTCGGGAGAAAGTACGGCTTATTTGAGGGATACAGGCTTGAAGACGCGGAGATCGCTATCGTGATACTCAACTCCGCTGCGGGCACCACAAAGGTCGCGGTAGACGAGCTCCGGAAAAAGGGGCTCAAGGCCGGCTTACTCCGCCCCCGTCTCTTCAGGCCCTTCCCGTTTAAGGAGCTCGCCGAGGCGTTGAAGGACAAGAAGGCAATAGCCGTACTCGACAGGGCGGACTCCATGAACGGTTTCGGTGGCCCGGTCTTCAACGAGCTCCGCTCCGCGCTCTACGATGTTCCGAAGAGGCCGAAGGTCGTAAGCAGGATATACGGGCTCGGCGGCAGGGACTACAAGGTGAAGGACGCAATCGCCGTATTCGAGGAGCTGAAGACCATAGCCGAGACGGGCATGGTGGATACGCTCCAGAAGTACATCACCATCTAAGGCCTCACCCACGGCGAATAAATAAAAACCGCGCCGGCCTCTAAGGCCGTGCTTAAAAGGACGAAAAATGGCGACCCTTAAGGAGCTTTCGAAACAGAACGAACTCTTGACCGGAGGGCACAGGCTCTGCTCCGGGTGCGGCATCCCTCCGATAGTGAGGCTGGTGCTCCGGGCGGCCGGCGGGCCGGTAGTTGCCACCACCGCGACCGGGTGCCTCGAGGTCGGCACCACCATATACCCGTACACCGCGTGGAGGATCCCGTGGATACACTCCGCGTTCGAGAACGCCGCGGCGACCATAAGCGGCATAGAGACGGCCTACCGGGCGCTTAAGAAAAAGGGAAAGCTCCCGGGCGGTGACAGAGACATAAAGTTCATCGCCTTCGGCGGCGACGGCGGCACCTACGATATCGGCCTTCAGGCGCTCTCCGGCGCCCTTGAGCGCGGGCATAACTTCCTGTACCTCTGCTACGACAACGGCGCGTACATGAACACCGGCATACAGAGGTCGAGCGCGACCCCGTTCTTCTCGAACACCACGACCTCCCCGGCCGGGGAGGTGATACCCGGAAAGCAGGAGTGGAGGAAGGACCTGACGAGGATTGTGGCGGCCCACAACATCCCTTACGCCGCGCAGGCCTCCCCGCACAACTGGGCCGACCTCTCCAGAAAGGCCGAGAAGGCGTTGAGGATCCAGGGCCCGACCTTCATGAACGTCATGTCCCCGTGCCCGCTCGGCTGGTACACCAAGCCCGAGGACTCGATAAAGTGGGCGAAGCTCTCGGTAGACACCTGCTACTGGCCCCTTTATGAGATAGAGGACGGCATACTTAAGATCACTTACAAGCCGAAGGAGAAAAAGCCGCTCGAGGAGTGGCTGAAACCCCAGGGCAGGTTCAAGCACCTGCTGAAGCCCGAGAACAGGAACCTGCTTGACAAGTTCCAGGCGAGGGTCGACCTCGAGTGGCAGAGGCTCCTCGACCTCGACGGCAAGCGCATATAAGGAAGGTATAGATGCCTCAGAGTTCTTTCGTGATGTTCGAGGAGGAGTACCGCGAGATCACCGCCGCGGTCGAAAAGCTCCTCAGGGAATCCAACGCCAAGTGCGTCTACCTTGTAGACAAGGACGGACAGCTCATCTCATCGAGCGGGGACACGAAGGACATAGACGCGACTTCGCTCGCGTCGCTCACCGCCGGGAACATCGCGGCGACCGGCGGGCTCGCCAAGCTCATAGGCGAGAAGGAGTTCTCGATCCTCTTCCACGAAGGGGAGCGGGACAACCTCCACATCTCGGTCGTGGGCCAGAGGGTCATCCTCCTCGTCATATTCGATAAGAGGTCCTCGCTCGGGCTCGTGAGGCTCCGGGTGAAAAAGGCGAGCGAGGAGCTCGGCAGGTCCATACAGAAGCTCCTCGACAGGATGGCCGCCGACGTGGACAAGGAAAACCTCCTTAAGGAGATTACGGACGACGATATCGAGAGGCTCTTCCATTGAGGGCCGGCCTTAAGTCCTTTTCTTAAATAAGCCAGTCAAATATAACCGGGCCAGGAGAGCGGCGGAGGGCGGACCCCCGGCGCCCGTCTCATCCGGCCCGCATCCTTAGCCGCGCGTTGAAAGAAAGCGCCAGACCGCGCCGCGGCCGTGCATAACCCGAAACCAAAAGATGTCATTCATAAATTACTCCTCAAGGGAAATAAACTGCAAGATCGTCTACTACGGGCCTGGCCTTTGCGGCAAGACCACGAACCTGCAGTTCATTTACAGGAAGACGAGGCCGGAGGCGAAGGGGAAGATGATAACCCTCGCGACCGAAACGGAGCGGACGCTCTTCTTCGACTTCCTGCCGCTCTCGCTCGGCGACATCAAGGGCTTCAAGACCCGCTTCCACTTATATACCGTGCCGGGGCAGATATTCTACGACGCGTCCCGCAAGCTCATATTGAAGGGCGTTGACGGCATAGTCTACGTCGCCGACTCGCAGGTCGAGAGGATGGACGCTAACATCGAGTCCTTCGACAACATGAAGATAAACCTCGAGGAGCAGGGTTACAGCTTGAGCGAGATACCTTACGTCGTGCAGTACAACAAGAGGGACCTCACGAACATCGTCCCTGTCTCTGAGCTTAAGAAGGTGCTGAACGCGAACGGCGTCCCCGACTTCGAGGCTGTCGCGAGCGACGGCCTCGGGGTGTTTGAGACGCTCAAGGCCATCGTAAAGCTCGTCCTCATAGAGCTTAAAAAAGGGGCTTAACGCGGCAAGGCCGGAAAACCCCGGCCTTTCGGGCAGGCGGGACTGCACGGCCCCGGTCTGCATTTATACACTTTCAAAGGAGCCGATCAAATGGCACTGCGTGACGATATCTCCAAAGACGTCTCTGCCGCTCTTAAGGCGGGGGAGAAGGAAAAGCTCTCGACGATAAGGATGCTCCTTAGCGCCGTTAAGTACAAAGAGGTCGATTTAAGGAGGCCGCTTAACGACGAGGAGGTGCAAGGCGTGGCCGGGACGCTCATCCGCCAGAGGCAGGATTCCGTCGAGCAGTTCAGGAAGGGCAACCGCCCCGAGCTCGCCGATAAAGAGGAGAGGGAGATAGAGGTGCTGAAGGCGTATCTCCCGCCGCAGATGTCCGCCGAAGTTCTCCGCGCGCTCATAAAAAAACTCGCAACCGAAGCCGGCGCCATTGGCCAGAAGGACATGGGCAAGCTCATGAAGGCCGTCATGCCGCATGTGAAGGGCAAGGCCGACGGCAAGCTCGTAAACGATATCGTAAAAGAGGTCCTTGGGGCCTGAAAAAAGGCCCCACTCTTTCTTAAAGAGGGGCGGGTGGTGGGAGATTATAAAAAAGCCTTTTCTAATCCACCTCAATCCCCGTGCGTAAAATCAAACCCAAGGGAATAAAATGAAGATAAGGGAATTATACGAGAAGGCCATAGCAAAGGGGATCGAGCTCGACCCGAGGGGAGAGGCCGAGGTAAGGAAAGAGCTTGAGAGGGAGAAAAAGGACTTTGAGGCCCTCAAAGACAGGGACAAGAGGTTCTTCGACAAGGACAAGCTCTCTAACCCGTACGCCGACTCCCGCATACTCTACGGAGACCCTGAGAAGGACGTCAAGCGCGTCCTCGTCGGCATCGACATGGAGATAGGCGAGGTGTTGCTCGCCGACAGGCTCCGCGAGCGCGGCAGGCCCATCGATCTCATTCTCGCCCACCACCCCGAAGGCAGGGCGATGGCCAACCTCTATGACGTCATGGACATGCAGTCAGGGATACTCCTTAAGTACGGCGTCCCGATAAACATAGCCGAAGGCATAATGGATGAGCGGATAAGGGAGGTAGAGCGCAGGCTCATGCCCGCGAACCACACGAGGGCCGTCGACGCGGCGCGTCTCCTTGACATCCCCATCATGTGCGTCCATACGCCCACCGACAACGCAGTGACCGAGTTCCTCCAGAGGGCGTTTGATGAGAGGAAACCGTACCTCATTTCTGATATAATCGAGATACTCAGGGATATACCGGAATACGCGGCCTCCGCGAGCGAGACAGGCATGGGCCCCAAGGTCGTCTCAGGGTCTGAAAAGAGAAAGGCCGGCAGGGTCTTCGTAGACATGACCGGAGGGACCGGCGGCTCCAAGAAGGTATTCGAGAGCCTTGCCACAGCCGGAATCGGCACGGTCGTCGGGATGCACATAAGCGAGGACCACAGGAAAGAGGCAGAAAAGCACCACGTCAACGTGGTCATCGCCGGCCACATCTCGAGCGACACGCTTGGCATAAACCTCCTCTTGGACAAGGTCCTTTCGAATGACGTTGAAGTTGTCGAGACCTCCGGCTTCAGGAGGGTGATAAGGACCTAAGGACAGTGGACGCGACTACGCTTGAAACCCTCGAATACGGCGCGGTATTAAAAGAGATCGCCGCGTTCGCCTCAAACCCGCTCGGGGAGGCGGGGGTCCTTAACACAAGGCCCTTTGCCTCCCTCCAGAAAATAGAAGAGACCTTCCGCGAATTTAAAGAAGTAAGGGACTGCGTACTGGAAACAGGGAAGCTCCCGCTCTCGGGTGTCGTTGACCTCGCCCCCCTCTTTGCGCGCGCCGAGCCAGAGGGGGCGTACCTCCTGCCTGAGGACCTCGTCGTCGTAAAGGGGAACCTCGAGGCAACGGTCGCGCTTAAGGCCCTCATAACCCCCGCCTTCGAGCGCGCATATCAGAGGACAGCCGAAAAGATAAACTCGTTATCCGAGGTCTCCTTCCCGTTATCCGAAATAGAGAGGACGCTGGACGAGCGCGGCGATATCAGGGACAGCGCCTCTACAGAACTCCGGAGGATCAGGAAGGAGATACGCGCCGGCAGGGAGCGGGCGCGCTCCATCATCGAGCGCGTCTCTACCGACAAAAAGACCAGGGAGATACTCCAGGACGATATTATTACGATAAGGGACGACCGCTATGTCCTCTGCATAAAGGCCTCGGCCCACACCGCGTTCGATGGGATCATACACGGCAGGTCCATAAGCGCCCAGACGTATTTCATAGAGCCGCTTGAGCTCGTGGAGCTCAATAACCGGGTCGCTATACTTAAGAAAGAGGAGCGCGCCGAGGAGATCGAGATATTGAAGGCACTGACCTCGGTCGTCAAATCCCACAAGGACGGGGTATTGAGCGACCAGGGGATAGCCGCCGGACTCGACGATCTCCAGGCAAAGGCGCTCTTCGGAAAAGAGACCGGGGCTGTCATACCGGCGATGAAGAGGGAAGGGGAGATAGGGCTTTACGGCGCGAGGCACCCGCTCCTCGTCCTGAAAGAAAGGCGCGGCGGCCCCCCTGTCGTGCCAGTAGACATAGCCATACCCGAGGGCTGTATGGCCCTCGTCATCTCGGGCGCGAATACCGGCGGCAAGACCGTCGCGCTAAAGACGCTGGGACTCCTGACCCTCATGGCCCTCTCATCGATCCCGGTCACGGCGGACGAAGGGAGCGTGGCAATCGTCTTCACCGGCATATTCTCCGACATCGGCGACAGGCAGGATATTATCGCGTCTCTTTCCACCTTTTCCGCGCATGTAAAGAGGCTGAAGGGTTTTCTCTCAGAGGCCGGTCCGGGCGCGCTCGTCCTTGTTGACGAGATAGGCGCGGGCACCGACCCCTCCGAGGGCGGGGCCTTGGCGCTTGCGGCGCTGGAAACGCTCCGCGCCCAGGGCGCGAAGACCATCGTGACGACGCACCTCAATCTGCTGAAGGCCCACGCCCAGGTCGACCGGGCTTACCTTAACGCGTCCGTGGAATTTGATGAAAAGACCTTAAAACCCCTGTACAGGCTCCACTACGGGGTGCCGGGCCCGTCCCTCGGGCTTTCCATCGCCGAGTCCCTCGGCATCCCGCACGCAGTTATAGAGCTCGCGCGCAAAAACATCAGGGACAAGGAAGGGGCGTTTATCAATTCCATCCGGCTTCTCGAAGAGGAGAAGGAAGAGATACGAGGCCTTAAGACGCGTCTCTCGGTCCTCGAAGGCAGGAGGAACGAGGCGGTAAAGAAGCTCCGGGGAGAGAGGGCCTTGATGCTTGAAAAGGCGCGCGCAAGGGTTGACTCCCTCGTCTCGGAGGCGAGGCGGGATATGAGAGAGGCCATAGAGAAGCTCCGGGAAGAGGGGGCGGACAGAGGCGGAAAGTCCGCTCAATCGAGGATAGAGTCGATATCCGCAAGGGCGCTCTCCCGCCTGCGCGCGCCCGGAAAAGAGATATACGCGCCTGCCCCGGGCGACAAGGTCGCGATAGAAGGCTCCAGCTCCAGGGGAACCGTATTGAGCGTGGACGCCAATGCCAGGAAGGCCGAGCTCTCGGTGGGGGGGCTGAAGGTATGGGTCGCCTTCGAGAAGCTCGTCAAAAGGGGAGGGACGGAGAGGGCAAGGGCCGCTCAAGGGATAACGATAAACGCCGATATGGATGTTGCCTCGACAATTAATGTGATAGGCCAGAGGGCGGAGCCCGCCCTCGAAGCGGTGGCTAAATTCCTCGACAACGCGCACGCAAACGGTCTGCAGAGGGTAGAGATAATCCACGGTGTGGGCACAGGGAGGCTCGCGAAGGTTATAGAGGAGTACCTTAAGGGCAACACCCTCGTAAAGGGCTTTTCCCACGGCGATAGCGCTCGTGGCGGGGCCGGGGTTACCGTAGTGGAGCTTAAGTAAAACTTATCCGTATGAACATTCCGAAGGAAAAGATAGAGGAGGTAAGGGAGAGGGCCAATATAGTCCAGGTCATCTCCGAGTACCTCCCGCTTACGAAGCGGGGGCAGAACCACCTCGGCCTCTGCCCGTTCCATTCCGAGAAGACCCCTTCGTTTACCGTAAGCGAGACAAAGGGGATATACTACTGTTTCGGGTGCAACGCCACGGGCAACGTCATCACCTTTCTCATGAAGAGGGACGGCATGTCCTTCCCCGACGCGGTAAAGACGCTCGCGAGGCGCTACGGCGTGAGTATCCCCGAGGTGCAGAGGTCCGGGCCCGACCCCCGCGACCTCCTCTTCCAGGCGTTAAGGGCCTCGATGGAATATTTCCTGCGGGAGCTGAAAGGGCCGGGGGGGGGTGAAGCGCGCGAGTACATCAGGAGGCGCGGCTTCGACGGCGAGATAGCCCAGAGGTTCAACCTCGGGTACGCCCCGGATGTCTGGGAAGGGCTCACCGGGTTCCTGAGGAAAAAAGGCATCGCGGACGAGGCGTCGCTCTCTTCGGGCGTCGTCATAAAAAAGGAAAAGGGCGTCTACGACAGGTTCCGCGGAAGGGTCGTATTCCCCATAACCGACGTAAGGGGCAGGATCGTCGGCTTCGGCGGGAGGTCCATTAACGGCAAGGACCCGAAGTATCTCAACTCGCCGGAGTCCCAGGTATTCAAGAAAGGCGAGACGCTCTACGGCTTCTATCAGGCCAAACAGCAGATGGCTTCGGCAGGCGCGATATTCGTGGAAGGGTACTTCGACCTCCTCGCGCTCCACAAGCACGGGTTCACGAACGCCGTCGCCACGATGGGTACGGCGCTAACGAAGGAGCACCTGAGGCTCGTAAAGGGGCATACCAACCTCGTATACGCGCTCTTCGATTCCGACGCGGCGGGCAGGAACGCCTCCATCAGGGCGCTGGACATCGCGATAGACGAGGAGATGGACCTGCGCGCAGTGATATTGAAGGGCGGCAAGGACCCGGACGAGTTCCTCGTCAAATTCGGGGCAGAGGCGATGAGAGAGGCTATCGCGAAGGCCGAGCCTTTGATGGAGTTTTTTTTAAAGGACCTCGGCGCGAGGCTCGACCTCAAGACCCCGGCCGGGAAGAGGAAGTACCTCGACTCCGTAGTCCCGATGTTAACGCGGATAAGGAATGTCGCGGAAAGGGGGCATTATGCCGCGTTTGTCGCCACCGTTCTCAACATCCCGCAGGAATCGGTCTACGAAGCGCTAAAGATACCGCGAGGAACCGCCGAAAAGCCGGTGAAGGGGGCGATGGAGGCGCGGGAGGCGGTGGACATGAAGGGCGCGAGGCTTTCGGAGCTTACGGTCGTCAAAGTCGTGGCCAGACACCCCGAGCTTTTAAGCGACGCCGTCTCTGTCGCTATGGAGTCCTTCAGCGACCCTGTTTTAAAGAAGGCGGGGGCGATAATCGCCGGGTCCATCCTGCGGTCCAAACCGCTCGACGCATCGTCCCTCATGGACGAGGCGGACGACGAGCCGACGCGCATCCTCATAGCCGGGCTCCTCATAAAGGACGACGACGGGTTCATAGAGGACCCGGCACGGATGCTCGAGGACAGTTTGAAAAGGGTCATGAATAGGGGTAATATAAAAGAGACCACTATGCGCATGATCGAGAGGCTCGAGGAGATGGGCAGGACCGAAGTCGCTTCCGACATAAGAAAAAGAATGGGCACGGGGGCTAAGAGACAGCCTTGAAGGCAGTTATGATCGAAGACATAAAGGATATAGCCGAAGAGGAAGACTCCGAAGACAGCGGTCTCGACCTCGACGAGGAAGAGCTCGAGGAAGAGGTCTCCGTTGAGCCTTCCGAGGAGCCCCGGCCTTCGGATTACGAGCACGCGCCCAGCGCGCTCGCCGACCCGGTAAAGGCGTACCTCCGGGAGATGGGGGCGGTCTTTCTTCTCTCAAGGGAGGAGGAGGTGGGGCTTGCCAAGAGGATAGAGGAAGGAAAGCTCGCCATCACGAGGGAGTTCCTCGGCTCGAATATCATAATCGAAGAGCTCAAGAGCCTTGAGGCCCGCCTCTCCGAGAGGAGGGGCGGCGAAGAGGTCCTCGGCTTCGACGACGACGAGGGCTTTCTGACAGAGGACGAACAGGACCTCCGGGAGGTATTGGGCGAGATAAACGAGGCTGTAAAACTCTTCTCCAGGTCCTCGAACGCAAGGTACGCGGCCAAAGACGAGGCGAAGCTCGTAAAGATACTCCTCGATATCGAGAAGCGGGCCAATATCTGCGAGAGGACTATCGAGAGGCTCAAGAAAAGGGTCAGCGAGATACGTAGGCAGAGGAAGAAGAAGGCCGCCGTGGAAAAGGCGCTCGGCATGACCGAGCGGGAGATATTGAAGGCGGCGGCGGACCTCGCGAAGGGGAAGGATGCCGCGGACGCGGCGCTCTCTCTCGCCTTCGACGCGGGCCTTAAGGAGATCGAGTCTCTGAACGCCGAGATAGCCTCGCTTGAAGAGAGGAGCGGCCTCGACTACCACGGCCTGAACGCCATGGCCAGGTCCCTTTCCGTCTGGATAGGGCAGGTGGAGGCCGCCAAGGAAAAACTCATAAAGGCCAACCTGCGCCTCGTTGTAAGCATCGCCCGCCGGTACACGAACAGGGGGCTCCAGTTCCTCGACCTCGTCCAGGAGGGCAACATCGGCCTCATGAGGGCGGTCGAGAAGTTCGAGTACAGGAGGGGGTACAAGTTCTCGACATACGCGACCTGGTGGATACGCCAGGCGATATCGCGCTCCATAGCCGACCAGGCGCGGACCATACGCATCCCCGTCCACATGATAGAGACGATAAACAAGCTCGTCCGCATCTCCCACTACCTCGTGCAGGATACCGGCAAGGAGCCGACGCCCGAGGAGCTCGCCGAGAAGATGAGCCTCCCCATAGACAAGATAAGAAAGATAATGAAGATAGCCAAGGAGCCGATATCCCTTGAGACGCCGGTGGGGGAGGACGGCGACAGCATGCTCGGCGACTTCATCGAGGACAAGGAGGCGGCTGT
This sequence comes from Deltaproteobacteria bacterium GWB2_55_19, assembly GCA_001797465.1. Taxonomy (GTDB): domain Bacteria; phylum Desulfobacterota; class GWC2-55-46; order GWC2-55-46; family GWC2-55-46; genus GWB2-55-19. The sequence goes on from MGPQ01000019.1 coordinate 282,649, forward strand.
CCCGCACGACGAGATGATCTCAAACGACCTTACCGGCCACATGAACGAGGTGCTCTCTACCCTCTCCCCGAGGGAGGAGAAGGTGCTCCGCATGAGGTTCGGCATCGGCGAGAACAAGGACCACACGCTCGAAGAGGTCGGCGAGTACTTCAACGTGACGAGGGAGCGCATACGCCAGATAGAGGCGAAGGCGCTCCGTAAACTCAGGCACCCGAAGAGGTGCAAGAAGCTCAAGACCTTCTCGGAGAGGTGACAAGGATCTGTCGTTTTTTTGAGGGCCGGCAGGCAGATTATGGCGGGCAAGGCCCTGGAACG
>MGPQ01000020.1:0-145031 GCA_001797465.1 Deltaproteobacteria bacterium GWB2_55_19
GAAGTTCAGTTGGTGGAGTATCACGGCGAGCGCCGAGACCGCGACGGTCAAGACGCCGGCGATGAAGTAGTTGCTCGTCCCCGAGGCCATGCCCGCGGCAAGCGCGAAGAAGACGTACGCCGTGTCCTTCGTGTCCTTCACGACCGTCCTGAATCGTATTATCGAGAGCGCGCCGACGAGGGCGAAGGCGCGGGCGAGGCTGTTGCCGATGATCATCATCACCGCTGAAACGATGACCGAGACGAAGACCAGCGTAAGCACGAAGGATTGCGAATAAGAAAGCCCCTTGTGCGTGTACCTGTAAACGAGCGATATGATAAGCCCGAGCGCTATCGCTATTCCCATGTTGACCGCGATGTCAGTATGGGAGTATATGAGCAGATCGCCTATCTCAGCAAATGCCTTTTTGTCCATCAGTCGCTCCTTTTCTTTGGCTTCCTCTGAAAATTGTTCTTTCCCTTGATTTTTGGAGGCAGTCTTTTATTTATCATTATTCGAGGTTGTCCGCAAGCCCGGTCCTCTCCATCCCCTTGCAGTACTTCGATATCGAGAGCCTCTTAAGCTCGTATGATTGAATTAGCCGGTGGAACCATGACGGTATATGCCGCTTGAACTTGACCTCCACGATGCTGTAGCCCGGGAGGAGGAGCCTCCTCCTGTCCGTTTGCGACCCGAAGAGCCTCCCCGTGACAATGGATTCCAGCGAGTCGTCGAAGGTCACGCGGAAGTCCGGCGCGAACCTGCTCACATAGGGCCTCCTCGCGTAGTCTATGAGGACGCGGGGCTTCAACCGCATCTTTATCGCGTCGAAGAGGAACCCCGAGACGAGCGGGTCTTTCCCAAGCCTCAGGCACTCTGTCACGAGCCCGCTTCCGCCTTCGTCAAGGGATTTTATTATCGAGCGCGGCAGAGGCGTTCTGTGCTTGTAGACGAGCGAGTTGTACCTGCCCTTCATCTCGAGGAATATAGCCGCTTCTTCCTCCCGATCGTCCGTATACGTCCTTATCCTGTACTTCTTCCGTATCATGACGCCGTCTGTCTTCTCGTAGTAGAAGGTGAGCGCGTCGTCGTCGAAGTAGAGGGACCTGACGAAGTACTTCTGCCTTCGTCCGGCGCTTACGTGGGGGTCGAGACCCATGAAGTACTGCAGTTCGCCCTCGAAGGAGTTCCTCAGTTCTGCGTGCATTATGTACTTGAACTCGAACCTGGAGAAGTGGAGCTCAGTGGCCATCGTAGACCCCCCTTATGCCAGGCTTCATCTTTTCGATATAAGGCCGGACGAACTCAGGCGGCGTCTCTCCGGGGCCGAAGAGGTCGGGGAGGCGCGCTTTTGCCTCGAACCCCTTTTCCGAATCGACCGACTCGTGTATCCTTATACGCTTCACTTTTCCGCCGGCGCCGCCCTCTATGTACGAATCGAATATCGCGATACTCGACGCCTTGTCCGCGGTGAGCGCGTCGGTCCCGCCGGATTCAAGCCTGCTCTTGTAAATGAGCGTGTGGCCGCCGTCGCCGTACTGCCAGTTTTTCTTGTAGACGTCTATCGTCTTCCTGTTCCCGGAAAACACCGAGTTGTATATCACTGCCGTCGAGCTGTCTTTGGCCTGCACGCCTATCTGGTTGCCGGTAAGGCGCGTGTTCCAGACAAGGACTTCGGTCCCTTCGCCGACGGAGATGCCTTTGTCGCCGGAGCCTTCCATGCGGCCCCCCAGCACCGCGACCCGGCTGGACATGAGGTCGAGCCCGTCGTTGCCGCTATTAACGAAGTTCGAATCCACGACGCTCCCCCGCACGTAATCGAGGTCGAGGGCGTCGGCCCTTGCCCCTGTGAATATGCTCTCTTTTATCGTCGCTTCCGAGTAGACGAGGTGGACCATGTCGTCTGTGAGCTTGTTATCCGAAAACGCGCAAGCCTCTATGACGACACCTTCTACCCCGTGGATGGAGAGCATCGCCGAGTATTCGACGAGCGCGTGTTGAGCGCCGCTCCCGCCCTTGAACTCGCAGTGGCTTAAAATCGACCCGTTCGCGCCCTTGCCAGTGAGAATAACCGCGCTCCACGGGCCACTTGATGAATCGAGCGGCAGGAACCTTACGGGTCTTCCCGGCTCTCCTTTTGCCAGAAGCCGGCCTTTTATCACAAGCGACGCAGAAGGCGCGAGCCTTACCGTCACACCAGGCCTTATGACGAGGTCTTCGGCCTCCATGACGCCGTTTATTATAACATCAGAGGCGAAGACGGTCACGCCAGGCTTCCCTTCGACAGGCGCGATATTGAAAGTATCGTTAATAGGATAGGCCATCGGCGCGTCAGCGCGCCTTACATCCGCAGTCTTGCCGTCAGGCAGTATCGCCTTTAATGAAAGCAGGTCGCGCGAGCGTGCCCCCTTTATATCGAATGCATAGGTGGCGGGGCTTATGACGGCGTCCCTGATTATTATCGGGACTCTGCCAGCGGGGGCGGACATCACGCGCCTTGCGAAGAGCGTGGCGTCGATCCGCACGGTGTCTTTATCGATGAGAGAAACCGCGCCGGATAAGTCCCTTGAGACCGCCTTCCCGTCCGAAGAGTACGAAAGTCGCGCCGAAAGCGGCCCGCTTATCGACTTGTAATCGGCCTCCAACGCCCTCACGGGCGCGAACCCCTCGACGTTCACCCGTATCTCCCCGGTCTTTTCATCTATGGAGTACGAGGCGACAGGGGGCGCACCCATGTACGCCTCTCTGACATCAATAAGGTCCTTTTTCACAAGCGACTTGAGCTCGTCAATCTTCTCCATTACTTCCGACGGGGACAGCACGTAGGAAGACTCGAAGTGGAGGTTCCTGTCGCGCTTGAGCGAAGAGAAGATCGGGCCTGTTTCATCGAGTAGGCCCGTAATATACCCGGGACCGCCCCCCTTGAAGAACTCCTCTATTACAGCCTGTTTTTTAAGGAGGAAACGCTGGTCCCTGTGGAGGACCTCGAAGACAGGGCTTGTTATTATGTCCATCCTGTTGGTCTGTCCGTCGATCAGCGGGACATAGTCCTTGTAGTTCCAGCCGAGCGGGTCCCATACTATCGGAATAAAGCGCCCCATCGCGGGGTCGAAAAAGAGCCTCCAGTTGTGCTCCGCGTCGAAGTGCACCGTCCGGGTAAGCGTTATATAGGCCGCGAACCGCGCCCACTCGTCCATGTCGAGGAGGCCGGAGAGCGCGTTTGCATCCCCCCTGTACACGGCCGAGCTCAAGGCCTTCATCGCCTCGTTCCATTCAGGCGGGTTGTGGTTATTGAGCGCGGCCTTTGACCAGAATCCGGGGTTCAGGAATACCTCGGTCCCGACGACAGGGTATATGTCCTCGCCGACGAGTTCGCCGACGTAGATATCGCCCGGCATGCGGTTGTTTCTCCGGAGGAACTGCTCGCCTATCTGTTCGGTCAATATCTCTACGCCCAGGTACCTGCCGTTGATGTAGACCTCCACGGGCCTGGACTCCGGGGCCAAGAGCCCCATTTTTTTCGCGAGCGAGTACGCGAGGTGGTCCGTGATTATATGAGGGGTCTTGGGGATGATGAGGTTGAATTCGCGCATCCCGTTATAGAGCCTCTCCTTCTTTGTCTTTATGCGTATGGACTTTTTTCTCTCGGCCCAGTGGTACGAAAAATCCCCCCTGTACTTCATCTTGACCTCGAAGACCTTTCCGTCCGGGTAGAGGAGCTTGGCCTTCACATACTGCCGCCCTGAGTAGGGGAGGTCCGCGTCGAGTTTTTTAAGCGCGCTTTCCTGGACGTAGATATTGATTGCGGGAAGGCCTCTGTCGCCGCCGAGGGCGCGTCCGACTGATTTGAGGTCGTTAAGGAGGAGCCCGGCCCTCATCGACCCGACGGACCTAAGCCCCACGTTCATCGTCGCCCGGTAGTCGAGCTTGAGGAGCCTGTAAGAACCAGCGGTCTCCCTTATCCAGACCGCGAAAAAAACGGCTATCGGGAGTGTAGCCACCCAGCTCCACTTCCAGAGCGCCTTTATTATGGAAGCGGAGCGGCTCATCAGATGCCGAGCTCCCTTTTAAGGCGCATAATGCCGGCGGACGCCCTCTGGAAGAACGCGGCGTCTATGCCGATTGCGCGTATCTCAGCAGTTTTTAAATGCCCAGGGAGCTCGAACTCGACATACGGGCGCGACCCGGTGACGGTAAGTACGCCGGAGCTGTCCTCAGAGAGGTCGCGGAGCCCGTAGCTCATTTTCCTGAAGTCGATCGCCTCGACCCCTGCGTTGGTTGCGAGCGACATCGCCGCCACCATTATATTGAGGTCAGGGACCGCCGGGAACTCCACGCGGAGCCTCGAAGTGCCGGAGGACCCGATAGGAAGGGAGAGGCGCTGGACGCCTCCGGTGAAGGCGATTGCGATAAGGCGCGAGGTCCTGTCCCGCGAAAACTCCTTGCCTTCGCCGGCATGGTACACGGCGATTGACCCGCCCCGGTTGGCGTTCATAAACCCTGTTATTACCTCGCGCGCCTCGTCTTTCCTGCCTCCCTCGAAGAGGAGCGTGGAGAGCGGCTCGGTTGTCTGTATGGATGCGGGGGCTATCCTGAAGGCGTTTTTAAGGGCGTCTATCGCCGGACCCCTCTCCCCGGACGAGTTCAATATATAGGCGAGGTTAAGCCAGTAATTGTAGTGGTTCGGGTCGAATTCCGTCATTGCGCGCGCGACTGCGATGGAGGCGGCCTGGTCGCCTTCCCTGCCCGCTATGTAGAGCATGAGGTCCAGGGCCTCGGCATAGTACGGGGCCTTCCTGTCCTGTTTTCTGACCCTGCCGAGGTCTTTCAACATGGGAACGAGTACGCCTTTGGCCTCGGCGAGCCTCGAATTGTCAAGGAGCGTCCTCGCCTCGGCGAGCCTCTTTGAGTAAACGCCGAAGTGTCTCTCGACTATGTAGGAGTCCAAACTATCGACGAGCGACGGGTTGAAAGACCAGAGGAAATAAACGGAGGCCGCCATGAGGGCGGCGATGAGGAGCGCTCCCCTTGCAACATGCGCCGCGACCTTGATGAGCTTCCTTGTCTTAGTGTTGCGGCCCGACATAACAAAGACCTTCCAGGGACGATCCGGGAAAACGCTGACACGCCGTAAAATCGAATGGCGCACTGCAAGCGCGTCAGGCTCCGGTCCGCCAAAAAATAAAATCAGTCGATGTTACAGATTTTACAATTTATAGAAGAAAAGTTCAAGGTTCTATTGGCAACCAGCTGAATTTAAAAGATATTTGCCGCCATAAGCGATGACGCCTTCCGAAGTGACGACAATGCCGCGCTTGAATAGTCGACCGCTGTATGTGAAAATCATCGTAAGACAAAGAGGAGGTATTTCCATGTCCGTATTGCTCGAATTCAGCATGACGCCGCTTGGCAAGGGCGAGAGCGTATCAAAGTTCGTCGCCAGATCCCTGGACATAATCGACAGGAGCGGCCTGCCTTACAGGGTGAACCCGATGGGGACGGTAATAGAAGGAGATTGGGACGAGGTCTTCGGGGTAGTCAGGAAGTGCTTCGAGAGGATGAAAAAAGACTGTACGCGTATCTCGACATCCATAAAGTTCGATTACAGGAAGGGCAAGGGCGGCAGGATAACGACAAAGGTCGAGAGCCTTGAAAAGAAGCTAAAGAGGAAGCTCAAGGCTTAGCAGGCCGCTCCTAAAGTCCATCTGCTTTGTTGTCTTTGTCGCTCGTCACTGCGCCGTACAAAAGAGTACGCCTCGTGTCTCGCTCCTCGACGCCTCGCATCTGGAGCTTTTTGAGCGGCCTGACGAGCCGCCTTGCGCATTCCGAGTTTTTTAATAAATAGTTTTTTTGTATCGTCGGCCCCGTTGTTGTAAAATGAAAAGATGTTTCTTCCGACGACCAAAAAAGAGATGGACTCCCTTGGCTGGGACGCTCTCGACGTAATACTCGTTACGGGCGACAGCTATATCGATTCCCCCTTCTCCGGGGTCGCGGTCATCGGCAAGGTCCTGTGTGCCGCCGGTTACAGGGTAGGCGTCATTGGACAGCCGGACGTGAATACTGACGCAGGCATCATGCGCCTCGGGTCCCCGAGGTTCTTCTGGGGCGTCACCGGCGGGTGCATCGATTCGATGGTCGCCAACCGCACCGCATCGGGCAAAAGGCGCATGAGCGACGATTACACGCCCGGCGGCGTTAACGACCGCCGCCCGGACCGCGCGGCAATTATTTATTCCAACCTCATCAGGAGATACGGCAAGGAAACCCCTCGGCCCATAGTCTTAGGCGGTATAGAGGCGAGCCTCCGGCGGATAGCACACTATGATTTCTGGACGGACAGCATAAGGAGGTCGATCCTCTTTGACGCGAAGGCGGATTACCTTTTGTACGGAGAGGCGGAGCGTTCGGTTGTTGAGCTCGCCGAATGTCTAAAGGAAGGGAAAGACCCCAGAGGCGTCCGCGGGCTCTGCTATATTTCAAAGGAACTCCCCGAAGGAAGCGTCGAGCTTCCTTCGTTCGATGAGTCCGCAAGCGACAAGGCCGCGTTCGCGCGCGCCTTCCGGATATTCTACGAGAACAACGACCCTCCGACGGCGCGTCGGCTCGCGCAGAGGCACGACGGACGCTACCTCATCCAGAACCCCCCGGCTTTTTATCTCAACCAAGGGGAACTTGACGGCGTTTACAGCCTCAAGTTCGAGCGCGACCTTCACCCCTTCCACCGGAAGGACGGAGAGGTAAAGGCCCTTGAGACGATACGCTTCGCCATATCCACACACCGGGGGTGTTACGGCGAGTGCGGTTTCTGCGCCATAGCCGTGCATGAAGGCAGGAGGGTGAGGTCCAGGTCCATGGAATCTATCGTCGCCGAGGCCAGAGGGATAGCGCGGCACCCGCTCTTCAAGGGTAGGATACACGACGTAGGCGGGCCTTCGGCGAACATGTACGCCTCTTTTTGCGAGAGGATGGAAAAAAAAGGGTGTTGCCCGAAAAAGGGCTGTATCTCCCCAAAGGTCTGCCCGTTTCTCAAATCCGGCCTTGCGGAGCAGATAGAGCTCCTTGATAGACTCCGCGCGATAGACGGCGTCAAAAAGGTCGTCGTCGCCTCAGGGCTGAGGCACGATCTCGTGCTCGCCGACAAAAAAGACGGGGAGAGGTATCTTAAGGAGCTTGTCAGCCACCACGTCTCCGGGCAGATGAAGATCGCGCCTGAACACTCGGAGGCGCGCGTGCTTGAGAAGATGTCCAAGCCCGGGTGCGACAAGGAGGCCCTTATAAGGTTCAAGGACCTCTTCTACAAGTTTACCAAAGAGGCGGGGCTTAAGCAGTTCCTCTCCTATTATCTCATGGCCGCGCACCCCGGTTGCGACGAGGGTGACATGAAAAGGCTTAAGGAGTTCGCGTTGAAAGAGCTCGGCACGGTCCCGGAGCAGGTCCAGGTCTTTACCCCGACCCCTTCGACATATTCGACACTCATCTACTGGACCGAAAGAGACCCCTTTACCAACGAGCCGTGTTTCGTGGAAAAGAGCGCGCGGGGCAGGGAGGCGCAGAAGTCCATACTCACAGGCCCTGAAGCTGGAAATGAGAAGAACGTACATAAAGGGTACGGCTTTAAAGGCCCCCGTTTCAGGGGCAAGGGGAGGTAAGCCGATCGGCGGCTTGTTCGTATCCCGGGAGGAGAGGGGATGCGTAAGGCGCTCGATCAGAAGCCCGGCTACGATCCGGTTATATTTGAAAAGAAAAAGGGGTTACGCATGGCGTAACCCCTTGATTTTTTTGGCGGTCCTACCGGGATTCGAACCCTGGTTTTAGCCTTGAGAGTTCATTCAAATAAAAAAACCGTAACATGGCTTTCTACCTGCACTTTTTAGAATTTCAGAACATTTTCCGGGTCTTAGATCTATTCCGTATCTTCCGCCTTTTTCGGCGCTTAATGCCCCTTAAGGCAGGCTCGGTTACAATTTGGTGACATTAGCCTAGCGTTCCCCGAGTAGTTTCACTTGCCTCATAAAAAAAGCAGCTTGCCATATTTTTAGCTGTCCCGTTTTTTTTAAAACAGCACATCCATAAACAGTATTACAAAAATTTTAAATTAAAACTGTTGACATTTTATAGACAAGTGTCTATACTTCAATTATGGAAAAACACAATTTTGGAAAGAAGCTCAAAAAACTCCGTGTAAAAGAAGGGCTGCTCCAAAGGGAACTGGCCGAAAGGACGGGTCTTCATATAACAACTATAGCCAATTACGAGATAAACAGACGTGAGCCGAAGGCAAACCAGATAAAGTTGCTCGCCCAGGCGCTCGGTGTCGAGATGGGTGAGCTGTTCACACAGGAAGGCGATGGCCAGAATGGAAGAGGGGCAGCCAGAAGATATCTTATCGCAGAGGTCTTTTTAAGAATGTCACACAGGGTAGTGCATGCACTTACGATTAATATGTCAAATACAGGCATCGGGGTGTATGCAGACGAGAGGATCAATTCTAATGAAGATGTAATCGTAACGCTTAAAGTGTTGGTGAACAGAGCGCTGGAGACTGCCGAGGAAGTGCCGGGCACAGTCGTTTGGTGCAGTCTTGTCGGAAAAAGGTACGCCGCCGGGATAAGCTTCAAAAAGACGATCAACGACAAAGAGTTTCCAATACTCGCAAAATGCATCGGGGAAAAGATCCGCTGATATAACGGAGCAGGATGATGGATAAAGCCGAAAATACAAAGGTGCTGGTCTTCGGGCAGAGGCAGAGCATTTCCCCGGACATCTTGAGAGGAGAATGTTTCGAGCTTCACATGGCGACTGACCTGGAAGAGGCTTTGAATGCCGCGCAAGAGATTGAGCCAGGGCTGGTTATCGTTGAGAGCGATAATGACGAGGTTAAACTGGCATGCGAAGGAATAAAGTCTTTGAAGCTCAAATCACGCCCTGCCGTCGCGGTAATCTCTTCCAATGGTGGTGACCAGTTCATATCGGACGCGCTGGACAGCGGCGCGGACGACTTCATTATGAAACCGGTCAGCAAAAGGCAGCTGATAGCCAGGCTCAACGTCTGCCAGCGAATCAGGAATTACTGCGAAGACATGTTGCAGGATAAGAAAAACATTGAGGCTATCCTCGACATGGTGAAGGCGGCATCCTCCACGCTCGACTCAAACCTCGTTCTGTACACGATAGTATGCAAAATCGCCGAAATGACCAGTGCCACGAGGTGTTCCATACTGCTTGTGTCCGATGCTGATACGGGGTATGTGCTCGCGTCCAATGAGACCGCTGCTATCGCAGAGCTCAAAATAGATTTACGCAAGTACCCTGAGATAAAAGAGGCCATAAGGACCAGGAACGTTCTGATCGTCGAGGACATGTCCAACCACCCGCTGATGTCGGAAATAAAGGATCTCCTGAGCGGTTTCGATGGCATGAGCGTGCTGGTGGCCCCCATAATCTTTGGAGAAAATGTGCTCGGTACCATGCTTTTGAGAGCGCATAAGAAGCATTTCAGCGAAAAGGAGGTGGAACTGTGCAGAATAGCGGCAAACGCCTCCTATCCAGCGCTGAGGAACGCCCGTCTATTCGAAAAAATGAAAAAGGAAAAAGAGGACCTCCTCAGGCAGAAGATAGAAGCGCTGGCGAAAAACGAGATGAACCTCTTGGCCGTAAACGAGGCACTAGGCAAGGAGATGGCCGAAAGGCAAAAAGCCGAGGAATCGATCAGGACTCAGGCGCAGCTCATACGCTCCATAATTGACAATTCAACCGCTGTTATCTATGTGAAGAACCTGGAGGGTCGCTACATTCTAGCCAACAGGCAATTTTTAGATATTTTCGGCATGAGTGTTGAGCACGTGATTGGAAAGACTGATATGGCGTTATTGCCTGAAGAGGTGGCCAGGGCCTTTCGTGCAAACGATATCAAGGTGCAGGAGGCGAAGGCCCCCCTTGAATTTGAGGAAACGGCAATACTTGATGACGGTCTCCATACGTATATTTCTGTCAAGTTCCCACTTTACAGCTCTTCCGGCGATGTCTACGCGGTCTGCGGTATCTCGACCGACATAACTGCCCGAAAGAATCTTGAAAAAGAGCAGTTGAAGTCACAGAAGATTGAATCGATCGGAATCCTTGCCGGAGGAATCGCCCACGATTTCAACAATATCCTAACTGGCATACTGGCCAATGTAAGCGTTCTCAAGGAATACATGAAGGGGCACGAGAACTCTGAACGGTTTAACAGCCTCGAAAAGGCTATATACAGGGCAAAAGAGCTTACAACCCAGCTGCTTACTTTTTCAAAGGGTGGCAAACCAGTCAAGGAAGTCATTCAAATAGACAATCTACTAAGGGAATGCGTCGAGTTTTCGACGAGGGGCTCTAACATTAAATGCGTCTTTGATATCCGGGAGCCCCTGTCGTCAGTTGAGGCCGACACCGGGCAGCTCTCTCAGGTTATCAACAATCTTGTCATCAACGCAAAACAGGCAATGCCCGAGGGCGGTATACTGAAAATATCGGCCGAGAACACTTTCGGTGCAGCAAAAATGTCCTCTCCAGAAAACGATAGATATGTCAGGATCTCCGTCGAGGACCATGGCATGGGCATTCCTGAGGTTATCCAAAACAAAATATTCGACCCGTACTTCACTACAAAGAGAGAGGGAAGCGGGCTCGGCCTTTCTAGCGCGTACTCGATAATAAAGAATCACAACGGCTCCATCGAGGTGGAGTCCTGCGTCGGGAAGGGAACGACCTTCACAATCTACCTGCCTGCATCCAGCAAGGAGATCGCAAAAAAGCCGGATGAGCCGGATGAGCTTGTCTCCGGGACCGGAAAGATCCTCGTAATGGAAGACGAGGAGATGATAAGAGACGTCCTGAACAGCATATTGCCTCTTCTGGGATACAGCGTGAAGTTCGTCGCCAACGGGGAAGATGCGATTGAGCAATACAAGACAGCTATGGAAACTGGGGGGCAGTTCGATGCTGTAATAATGGACCTTACGATCCGGGGCGGAATGGGCGGCAAGGAAGCCATCAGGAGAATCCTTGATCTCTATCCACGAGCGAAGGTCATCGTCTCCAGCGGGTACCATAATGATCCGATTATGGCTGCTTACCAGGAATACGGTTTCAAGGGAGTGATCCAAAAACCGTACAGGGCAACAGAGTTCAGCAGGGTCCTGAAAAAAGTTATCGAGAATCAAGGATGAGACAAACTCTGTTCATGAACGAACAAAGGCAGGAGACTTTAAGGAAGTCTGCAAGCGGCCGCCAAGCACACCAATTTCCACTTCCACGACCTGCGGCACACTTACGCCAGCTACATCAGACAAAGTGGTGTTGACCTGCACACCAGATCCACTCTTTTCTCATATAAGGACATGCATATGAGCGGGAGGTATGCTCATTTATGTGTCGAAAATTTGAGGGGTGCTGTCGACGGTGCTCGATGAAAAATGGTTACAATTCGGTGACACTGGAAAAGAAAAAGGGGTTACGCATGGCGTAACCCCTTGATTTTTTTGGCGGTCCTACCGGGATTCGAACCCGGGTTTCAGCCTTGAGAGGGCCACGTCCTAGGCCTCTAGACGATAGGACCGAAAAATAACTTTAGAAAGATAACCCAGGACGAGAGCGGTTGTCAACTGGAAATAGGCTTGGGCCGTAAACTTACTCCGAGGCCGCCTTTATGGCCCTTATGATGGTCTCGGTAGAGGCCTTGAGCAACTCTATCGCCTTGCCGTTATCGCCTTTCTCGATAGCCCCTGTGGCCTCGTCCTTCAGGGCCATGCCGTCGTCAAGGAGGCGCGAGGGCTCCTTTTTGCCGCTGGTCACGACCTGGGCCGCGAAGTAGACGTACGAGTTGTTCTTATTAAGCTCATACGCGAGCAGGGCCGCCTCGTCAGTCACGGCCGGCTTCGGGAAGGTGATGATGTCGTTCTGCGACCTCTTTATCTCCTTTACCGCGGCGGTGGCGAGCATGTATGCCTTTCCGAGCCCGTCGAGCGCGTTGTCCATGCGGCCCGCGGCGACGTCCTTCTTGGCGGAATCGTAAAGCGCTTTTGTCTCCTTGAGTTTTTCGCCAGCGCTATCGTTGGCGTTCCGGGCAAGGAGCTTTTCCGCGGTCCTTATGAATATCTCGACCTCGTCGATCGATTTTCTTATCATCGCCTCTTTTTTCTCTATCTCGCGCTTCTCCTTTAATACGAGCTCCTCTTTTATGACGACGTCCCTTATGGAGCCGTCCTGCTGGTTCTTGGAGAGTATGATAGCGCTCATCGCGAGGTGGGTGGACTCCGAGATGTCCTCGATGGCGAACTCGTACTCGCCTTTTTTGTAGTGGACCTCCGCCTCCCCGGCGGCCATCTCGGCCATCTTGAGGAACGAGGCCGCCTCTTTGCCCCCCGCGTCTATTACCTGGGCCGCGGCCTTAAGGAACGCGGTGTTGGTCTTCATTTTCTGCTCAATCGTTTTTATGGTCTTGGCGTTAGCCGATGCGCCATCCTCCGCCGCAACGGGCGCCGGTGACCACGCAAACGATAGCGCGACAAATAGAATGAGCGCAAGTATCTTTGGCATTGTTCCTCCCTGCCTTGTAATATTGAAAGGCCTGTCAGTTGAATTCAATTCTCAGGGCGCGAGTGTGCTCGAAGACGCCTTTGTGAACGCCGCCGTCGGCATTGAATAAGAGCCAGCTCGCCTCTGAAAAGTATCGCATCCTCTTCGCCGCACCAAGAGCTGTCTCCTTCCCGCCGTCCGCTATGAAGAAGCATATCACCTTTGACGGGATGTGCGGGTTCCGGGCCGTCAGCACGAGGACAGAGCCTTTTTTCGGATAAGCCTTCCCATCGATGCGGAACTCATCGTCAGTGACAGCCGCGTGCTTCGCGAGGTACTGCCCCGTCAGCCACATCATCGAGTTCTCGCCCGGGCCGCCGAGTATCAGGATGGAGGACGCTGCGAGAAAGTCCTTTACCCCTATCTCGGTGTCCGAGGTCGTATCAAGCCCGTAGTCCTTTGCAAGGAGTATCGAGACCCCTGTGTATTTTTCGTTCGGCTTATTCCTGTTCGGGAGTATCATCACGCTTTCCTTGTCGCCGAGGAGTGTAGCGATGGATGGCGGGACCTCTTCGTCCTTTAGTATCCTGAAGGTCTGATATTCAGGGTCGATCTCGAAGGAGGCAGGGGCGGAGGCAAGCTCGAAGGAGACCTCGGTCCGCGCTTCTTTTACCCGGATGTTCTTCCAGACGTCTCCGCCTTCTGTCCTTACGAGGAGAGGAAGATCGAGGACGTAAGGCTCTCCGGCCTGGACGACCGAGAACTTAAGGATGTGTTTCTCCCCGTTCTTTTCCCTGACGGCGCCTTCTATCGAGAGGACCGGGCCCCCGGCACTGTTGAGCCACTCGTCGAAGAACCAGCCGAGGTCCTTGTCCGATGCCTTCTCGAAGCCCTTCTTTATATCCGTCCATGACGCGTTCTTCCCGGCGTTCGACGAGTAGAACGCCCGGAGGCCCTTGCTGAAAGCCTCTTCCCCGAGGAGCCGTTCCAGCATGTTGAAGAGCATGAGCCCCTTGTTATATCCGACGGCCCTCGACGCGGTCGTAGTAGAGTCCTGGAAGTTCTTCAAGGCGATAGGAGAGCCCTCCGCGAAGTTCTTGTATCCCCGGAGTTTCTTAAGCCTGAAGTCTATGGCGTCCTTTTCCCCCTTCCTCTTCTCAAAGAGATAATCGGCGGTGTAGGTGGTAAGGGCCTCGACCCAGTTGCCTTCAGATGAATCGATGAAGACGGAGTTCCCCCACCAGTTGTGGGCTATCTCGTGGCCGAGAGAGGTATCAGGTATGAACGGGAGCCTTATGACCGAGGAGCCCAAGAGCGTGAACGACGGCATCCCGTAGCCTGTCGGGAGGAAGCTCTCGACGACCGCGAACTTTTTGTAAGGATAGGGGCCGATCAGCGACCCGTAAAGGTCGAGGTACTCCTTTGTCTTATCGATGTAGGTCTTTGAGAGCGCGGGGTCGTCCTTAAAGAAGAAGGTGTAAATGGCTACTCCCTTGTACTTCTCTTCAGCGACTGCGTATCTCCCCGCGACGAGGTCCGCGCCGTCGAGCGCCTCTTTTGACCTCCAGGTCTCGACTGTCCCGCCGTTTTCTTCGGAGGCCTTTATGAGCTCGCCTTCGGAGACCGAGCGGAGACCCCTGGGGAGTGAGACCTTCATCGTAAACGGGGCGAGTCCGTCGTCTGCCTGCGGATACCAGAGAGACGACGACGGGAGGAAGACGCCTTCTTCCCCTATTACGCCGTCGTCCAAGTAGGCTACCCCGCGTTTGACCTTCTCAAAGGCCTCGGCGGTGGACTGAAACTCTCCTTCAAAGGAGATGACGAGTTTGACGCCGTCTCCGGTCCCCGTCTTTATTGTTATCGTTTGAGCCTTTTCATTCGGGACCCTCGCGGAATCGAATGAGAGCGCCTTCCCGCCCCGCTCGATCTTCAACACCTTCGAGCCTTCTCTTAAGTAGAGCTTTAACTCCACGGCCCCTGGCTTCAATGTCACGGTGTCAGTGCCTGTTACTTTGCGTCCCTGGATGTCCACCGTGATGTCGAGGTCGTGAGAGGCGACTCCGCCGCCTCTGGTTCCATCGTCGGCATTAGAGAATGGTACTGTCATAAAAAAAATGAAAAGAAACGCGAAAGTTTTTAAGAGGATAGTCATCGGTAGAAGTCTATCACAAGAGAACGCTGTGGTCTACTTCGGGGTCTCCGTGTCCTTTTGCCTCTTTCGTCTGAATTTGACGACCCCGGCGATCATCGCGGCAAGAGCCATGGCCACGTTTATCCCGCCGGCCGCGGATTCGGTTAAGAGGGCCTTCCGGAATACAGGCGAGAGCGACCCTGCCTCTACCGATGCCGTAGCGGCGGCAAGGGCGCGATTGGCCGCTGGTACGATAATAAAGTGTGCGTTAAGGACGATGAGAAAGGCGAGGGCGAGCTTAAGTTTCAGCCACGCCTCGCTTAAGCCCCTGCCGCGTAATACCATAAACAATCCGCTTGCCACGACGAGCCAGAGCCCTGGGAGGGTGATATAGGCAATGCCGGAAGATGTTATGGCCCTTCCGAAAGCGAGGTCCGGCAGGGTAGAGTCCTTTATAAGCTCTGATATGAGCGTAAAGACCGCGATGGACCCCAGGAACAACGCCATGCCAACGAGGTGCAGGAACTTTATCGCCTTATCCATATTTTTCTCCTTTCGTGCGCCTTATTTGTTAGTATACAAACTATTTTGCGAAAAAAATCACCCTTTCAGATTTCCTATGACCCTCCGGAGCGCGTCCTTTAACGCATCGGCCTCCCCGGGCTTAAGCCCTCTTGAAGCGGCCCTGTTCACCTCATCTGCAAAGGAGGGGAGCTCCTCCATGAGCCTCCTGCCTCTGCCGGTCAGATGGACAGCGACCACCCTTCTGTCCTTCGTCTCCTTGAGCCTCTTTACGAGCCCCTTTTTCTCAAGCCTTCCGACTATCCCGGTGATAGTCGGCTTGTCGAAGAAGAGCCTCCTGCATATCTCCGAGTGGTTGAGCCCGTCCTCCTCGGTGAGGCGTGCGAGCACGGCCCACTGAGGCGCGGTCAAACCGTATTTTCTGAGCCTTTCCTCTATGGCCCCCCTCATGAGATTGGCCGCCCTGTTCATGAGAAAGCCCAGACTTGAGTCGAGTTTGAATCTCATGATATATGATTAGCATACTAACCATCTGAAGTCAATGCATGAGGTACCCGGGTTACGGGAGGCCTTCGTCTCGATCAAATACGACAATCATGTCCAAATGCGACTCAATTGTCGCATTTGGTGTTTTTTTAATCCCTCAAGACCCTCCTTAGCCGGTCCCGAGTGATTCGGAATAAGCTGAAAAAGAGTTGTGGAATAAGGGTGTTATCTTTTTAAGCGCAGATGTAGTATTAAAAACCGGTTTTTTGGCAGGGTATTTGCAGTTATAACTCCTTACAATTGAGATGAACTCTGTCGGATGATTTGCGCCAAACTGTTTTTTTGTGGAGGGACTCATGGCTGAAAGGATTTCCTGGAGAGAGAAATTTTCAAAACGCCCCTGTTTCATGAAGGGGTACTGCAGTATCCTCGGACTGAAAATAGCCGTAACGGCGTGCATTTTCATGGTCCTGCCAACTGTTTTCTACCTCTTTTATCACGAATTCGGGACAGAAGGCGCGGAGGAGTTAATGGCGGTCTTGACCTATCCGCCCTTCTGGTTCATCAATATAACGCTATTTACGTTGTTCATGGCCATACTCAGCAAGATTGTGATACTCCCGCTCAAAAGGTTCGAGATACACATAAGCGAGATCGAGAAGGGCTCTAAAAACGGCCCCTTCGAGCTTAAGAGGTTCGACGAGATAGGGTACCTTGTCAGCAGGTTCAACAGACTCCACAGGATCACCGCGGAGAAGATCGAATCGAAGGACGCCCAGCTCGACGTCCTCCATGACTTCACCAAGGCGACCTCGGGCGTCCTCGACATACCGTCGCTCATGGATAGCTTTTTCAGGACGATGCGCACAGCCGTAGAATTTGATATCGGCGCATACATCATCAGCCATAACAATCATACCGAGGGACAGATATATTCCTCCATGGGGGGGCTTGAAGAGTCGCAGATCGAAGACCTCTCAGAGGAGTTCTCCTCGCTCCAGAGGAGGTACTGCCAGGGTGTTCTGAAAGACGTCCATAAACTGCAGGTCTCGGTCCTGGACAACAAACCCTTCAGGGCACCGGATATCCTCGGGAAGGACGCCCGGATAGACCTCCCGTTCACCTGTTTCGGAAAGACCGTGGGCGTCGCTTTCATCACACACCGCTCGGGCATGGCGATAGACCAGGCGGTATGCTCCAGGGCCTTCGGCGCCATGGTACAGCACGCGTCCGTCGTGATGGAGAGGCTCCTCGCGCACATCTCCGCCGAAGAAAAAAAGCTCTCGGACATACTCTCAAGCATGTCCGAGGGCGTTTATCTGGTCGACAAGAACGGGCACGCCATGTCGGTCAACAAGAAAGGCAAGGAGCTTATAAGGAGTTTCTGCCGCCACAGCATGGAGTGCTCAGAGGGCGGCAGAGGCCAGGACTTCGGAAAATGCCCCGCCTCCTCCGGGGAGTCCTGCGAGTTCTCGTTCGTGCTTAACAGGATAAGCAAGTACGGCTGTGAACTTGAAGGCAAGGTGCATACAGAGGAGATAAGGAACACCGGCGGGCAGGTCCTCCAGCTCTCGGTCTCAAGGCTCGCGACCGACCAGGACAGCAACGCCGGTTACGTCGTGACCGTCAAGGACGTGACCGAGGACAGGCTCATACAAAAGAGGGTCATGCTCTCAAGCAAGCTCGCGGCGCTTGGCGAGATGGCCGCAGGCATCGCCCACGAGGTGAATAACCCGCTCCAGATAATGCTGGTCAATTTAGAACTCTTCGAGGGGGATATCGGCGAACGAGGCGGGAAGAGGGTCGAGCATATTAAGGAAGGCATCTTCAGGATAAAGGGGATAGTCAGGGACCTCCTTATATTCGCGAGGGAACAGACCACCGACGTCGAGATACTGGAGATAAAAACGGCGGTGGACAAGGTCGTCGACATCATGGGGCACCAGCTCAGGCAGTCGAATGTAGGCATAGAGCTCGCGCTCAATAAACAACCGCTCTTCGTCAAATGCAACAAGAACCTGTTCCAGCAGGTCATCATCAATCTCCTGCAGAACTCCAAGGACGCGATAGAGGAGACTGGCAGGGGCTCGATGGTATCGATCAGGACGGGCCTCGTTAACGCAAGTACGGTATTCGTCGAGGTCTCGGACGACGGACCCGGAATACCCGAGAAGATCATCGACAGGATATTCGACCCGTTCTTCACCACAAAAGACATCGGCAAGGGCACCGGCCTGGGTTTGAGCCTGTGCAGGAGGATAATAGAGGGCATGGGCGGGACGATCGCCGTAGAGAGCCCGAAGGGCGTCGGCACAAGGTTCATGATAACGCTTTCGGCCATTATGAACACGCCGGCTGAGACACGGCCATCGATAGCCCCGCCTGATTACGGGTGTCTCGCCGGGAAATCCATAATGGTCGTCGATGACGAAAAGGAGCTGGGAAGGGCCATAAAAGAAGGGATAGGGCCGAAGGTGGCGAGCGTTGAGTGCGTCCATGACGGCGTCGACGCCTTCGACCTCATGATGGAAAAGGACTACGACATAATCCTTCTGGACATCAAGATGCCCGGGATGAACGGCATGGAGCTATACAGGAACATCAATGAGAATAAACCATACCTCGCCGAGCGCATCATATTCCTCACGGGGGATACCGTCACCGAGACGACGGAGTCGTTCATAAAGCTCACGGGGTGCGGATCACTCGCCAAGCCGTTTACGCTTGACGTACTTCTGGGCTCGATGTCCAGGTACGAGGAGGTGAGGGCATGAGGGATAAGTATATAAACCTTTCAGGCAGGTCGGTGCTGATGGTCGAGGACGAGGAGATAGTCTCGGAGGTGCTAAAGGAGGTCATGAGCCCGATAGTATCGACCGTTGAGACCGCGAGGAACGGCGAGGAAGCCCTCGCGAAGGTCATACAGCGGGACTTCGATTACATATTGCTCGACATAAAGATGCCGAGGATGAACGGCATGGATTTTTTCAGGCACATGAGCGTTCTAAAGCCCCATCTCACCAAGCGGGTCGTCTTCATAACCGGCGACACTGAGAGCGAGATTACCAGGAGCTTCATAAGGAACAACGGATGCAATTCGCTCAATAAGCCCTTCGGGATAAGGGAACTCCTTGATATTCTGGCAAAATCTGGGTAGCCCTGTGTCTGGCGTTCTCAGGCGGCAAAAATGGTTCTTCTTATTTGTCAAAAATGAGAAGGGCCTTTTTTTGCCTGTCGTTTTCAGAGGGACCCTGTGAAAAAATTGATCAGACGCAACCCCATGTTGCTATTTAAACATGGTATGGCCCATATTTGCCAAAAAATAAATACAGAGTGATTTTATATCTATTTCCCAAAACTTTTTTTGCTTGTAAAAATCGGTTTTTTCATGTAGATTGTAGTTCTTCCAATACATAAAGCCTTTGAAATCAGCGCTGGAAGTGTCGCTCCGGGGTACTGTGATGAAGATGATAATGGTCGTAGACGACGAGGAGAGGGTGGCTTTAGAGCTCTCTTTAATATTGGAAAAAGAAGGATATACGGTCGCCAGATTCACCAGCGCGGCCCCTGCCATAAAGACGATAGAAGCCATCCGGAACATCGATCTCATCATCACCGATATTCGCATGCCGGGCATGGACGGCACTGAGATCCTCAGCGCCGCCCAGAACAGCAGAAGGCCCATACCTGTCATCGTATGCACCGGCTACGGCGACATCGAGACGGCCGTAAACGTCATGAGGTCCGGGGCCAGCGACTTCCTCTGCAAACCCATAAGTTCCAAAGAGCTCCTGGTAAGGGTCAAGAAGGTCCTTGAGAACAGCAAGCTCGCCGACGAGGTCTCAACGCTCAGGAAGAGGCTGGAGAGCGTTGAGTCCCCATACTCCATCATCGGCAAGAGCAAGAAGATGAACGAGGTCTACGAGCTCATAAGCGCGGTCGCCCATACCGATGCGACGGTGATAGTCAGGGGGGAGACGGGCACCGGCAAGGAACTTGTGGCAAAGGCGATACACGATTCGAGCCACAGGATGAGCGAGCCGTTCGTCGCGATAAGCTGTACGGCCATACAGCACACGTTGCTTGAATCCTCGCTATTCGGGCACGAGCGGGGGGCCTTTACCGGGGCGCACGCAACGCAGATAGGCAAGATGGAAGCGGCAGGCTCCGGGACCGTATTCCTTGACGAGATAGGGGACACCTCGGTCGATATACAGTCGAAGCTCCTCCGGGTCCTTCAGGAGCGCGAGTTCGAGCGCATAGGCGGCTCCAGGATGATGAAGCTCAACGCAAGGGTCATAGCCGCCACAAACAAGGACCTCGAGCGGGCGGTCAGGGAGGGCGAGTTCAGGGAAGACCTCTATTACAGGCTGAACGTCGTAGAGATACGCCTTCCGCCCTTGAGGGAGCGCGAAGACGACGTCCTGCACCTCGCGGAGCACTTCCTGAACCATTACAAAAAACGGTACCAGAGGGACATCGAGGGGTTTGCTCCCTCCGCGATTGATCAGATACTCGACCATAGCTGGCCCGGCAACGTGAGGGAGCTTAAGAACGCCGTTGAAAGGACCGTGCTTACCAACCCCCGCAGGTGGATCG
Organism: Deltaproteobacteria bacterium GWB2_55_19; assembly: GCA_001797465.1. Lineage (GTDB taxonomy): Bacteria > Desulfobacterota > GWC2-55-46 > GWC2-55-46 > GWC2-55-46 > GWB2-55-19. The sequence goes on from MGPQ01000020.1 coordinate 20,273, forward strand.
ACAAGGTCGCGAGGCTCGATCAGACGCCCCACGCCCGGGAGGAAGACGGTTTTTTCGGGAAGATGGTCGGCAGGAAGAGCTACACGGAGGCCAGGGAGGCCTACGCCGAAGAGCTTGAGAAGGCATATCTGACGCACTACCTGAAACTGGAGTGCGGCCAGATAAACAGGGTCGCCGACCTTATGGGCATAAGCACAAGGACCGTCGCCCGCCAGATGGAGAAGTTCGGCCTCAATAAAGTGTCATTCAAGGAGAAAAGGTCAGAAGAGTAGGCCGATTCCATCCGCATAAGGACGTCCCCCGGTCCTTTTCCATTCAATTCAATTCAGCGCTCCCCATCGAACCCTCTGAACCGAGAAACCCGTTTATCCCAGCGACTGCTGGTATTTGTCGGTGATAATCTCTCAAGCGTACCGTCCCTCCGGGAAAGGCCGTTCAATGGCCGGCGGTAGCGGTCGGGGCGGGGAGCTCGACGTACCCCGTGTAGCTTCGTCTCAGAGGCTCGGAGCCTCCCTTGAGGTAGTCCTTGTTCGCCTTCACGCCGTACGCGTTCCGGGAATGGTCCCCGAGCGGGTGCTGGATATTGATGAAGAGATACCGGCTCCCGTCTATGTCGAGGGACGCGAACGAGCCGGTGATCTCGGCCCCGGTGGGGGCGGACAATATCCTGGTGAGCGTTTTTTTGACGGTATCAAAGGCCCATACCGCGTTGTTCATGTGGTTTGAGGAGTCCTCTCCAACAAAGAGCAGGCCGTCCGAGTAGCCGAGGTTGTCCGGGTTTGCGATATTCCCCGGGTGGCAGGCGTTCTCCTCCGCATAGTACTCGCCGGGCTTAAGCGCCCTGCCTTCGAGGATTGGAGCGAGCCGCGAGAGCGCGAACCGGCTCTTTATCGGAGCGCCGGATGTGTCCCTGTTGTCGCCGGATAAGGACCCTTCGTAGATTGCCCCGCACCTGTTCACGGCCATCATCACGGCGTTTGAGGTGTCCGTCGGGTTGTCGCCCATCGAGGACCCTATCGAGGAGACGGCCGCGTATAGGACGTTCGCGTCCCGGTTGTAGGCGAGCCCTTCGGTCTTCGTGAACTCGGCTGTCGCGCCTAAGTACGCCCCGTATCTCCGCGCCTCAAGGAACGAGAGCGCAAGACGCGCCTCGCGCGCGTCTTTGAATTTTGCGGATACTCCGGCGCCTTTGCCGTCCCTTGGCCTGAGACAAAGGGCGGTGCCCCCGGCCTTTACCATTTTAAAGCCGTTGCCGCACGGGCCAGACGGCGCTATCTCGAAGATGTCGCTGAATGAGGGCTTTTTTTCGATGACCGCCTTTATCACCTCGTCGCGCCCGTGCCCGAGCCGCACCCAGGATATTGATCCTGAACTTGAGGTCCTCTCCCCTTCAGCAGTCCACTTCGCCATGTAGAGCGTGCCTGCGGACAAGTCCCGCGCCCTGTCAGCGACGAACATGAAAAACCCGGCGTAGGAGCCGTCGTCGGTTATGTATACGGTCCGCTCATCCGGCATAACGAGGGCCATCTCCGGCGAGTATTTTCCGAAGGCGTAGTGCTTGGTCCCGTTTACAATGCTTGAGCGCCCGTTGGAGTCGGGCGAGAGCTCGATAGAGTAGCCGTAATTGTAGGGGGTGAAGCGGGTCGGGTCTTTGAGATAATCGTCGCGCATGCCTTTGACGAAGGCGCACCATTCGCTCAAATCCGCGGCAGGGGAGAAGGGCGGAGGCGAGTAGCCGCCAGTAATGCGTCCGGCAGGGTCTTTTTCGCAGTGCCCTATGTGCCTCGCGGTCATCTCTTCGGTCTCTGTGTCGAATGCGAAGGCGTCGAGGAAGTAGTCCTCCTCAGAGGCGAGGTGCGTGTCCCACGGCGTCCTGGACGCCGAGCAGTTTATGAAAGACCCGCTGACAACGGAAAAGTCGACTGGGTTGAAGCTCCGCGCCGTTAACGAGCCGTCTTTCCCTCTTGCGAACTCGGTTACATAGGCCGCGCCCGGGGAGTCCTCGAACTGCGTGAGGAGAAAAAAGCGTCCTCCCCGCTCGAACGCGGAGTTGCCGTCAGGCCTGTTGCTTACGCGCAACGCACTTTTGTTTTTAAGGGCCGCTCCGTTGATATCCAGGAGCAGTCCGAAGGTATTGCCTTCCGCGTCCGTATCCCCGGCCCGGGCGAGCGTCCTGTAAGAGAACGGGTATTTCTTGCCGCCAACGGCCATTGAGGGAGAGACGGTGACGGACAACCTCTCGTCGTCGGTCTCCGCGAGCTTGAGCGGTGAGAACAGTGTGACCCCTCCCGCCAGTACGGCAAACGGCAGGGCGATGACGATGAGCGTTATGAAGGGTAAGAAAGGTTTTTTCATCCGGTGTCGGCCTTCTGGGTAATTATGAAATAGTACAACACAACCCGTGAATGTAAAAGTTTTTTTACGGACGGCGAAACGCGCCGCTAAGACGCGCCTTCGTCAAGCTCGCCCCTCTTTTAATTGAGGCTACCTTTAAAAATTAGGAATTTTTTCTGAGGTCAAGGAAGGGCGGAAATAAAAAGCGTAGCATATATGGTAATATGTGAGCATTTTTATTTTCCGCCCTGACACAGAGATAAGGAAAAATAACAATTTTTAGAGGTAGCCTTGACTTAAAATCCGGATTTGATATATTGACGTGAATGCGGGTAGAGGCCTTCATACCGGCGCGGTACGGCTCAACAAGGCTCGAAGGCAAACCTCTCGCCGACATAGCCGGAAAGCCGATGATACAGCGGGTCTACGAGATGGCTAAAGAGGCCAGGCTCGTGGACTCGGTCACGGTCGCGACAGACGACAAGAGGATCGCAGACGCGGTAGCCTCCTTCGGAGGCCGCGTTGTCATGACGTCTGCGTCTCACAGGTCGGGAACCGACAGGATCGCCGAGGCCGCCGGAAGGTCCGAGGCCGCCATAATAGTCAATGTCCAGGGCGACGAGCCCTTGATCGACCCCGGCCTGATTGATTCAGCGGTCCGGCCAATGCTCGAAGACCCGTCTATCGTGCTCTGCACGCTTAAGACGCGCATCACCGATGAAGAGGAGTTCTTAAACCCCAACGCGGTCAAGGTCGTGACTGACAGGGACGGTTACGCGCTGTATTTTTCAAGGAGCCCGGTGCCGTTCTCGAAGCGCCCTTTTGAGGAACGCGCCCCGGCATATAAGCACATAGGGTTATACGTATACAGGAAGGGATTCCTCCTCGAGTTCTCGCGCATGAAACCCACGCCGCTTGAGGACTCCGAGAGCCTTGAGCAGTTGCGCGCGCTTGAAAACGGGCGGCGCATAAAGGTGATCGAGGTCTACTATAACCCGGTATCCGTCGATACGGCCGAGGACCTCGAAAAGGTCAGAGAGATATTCAGGGCGAGCGGAGGGTAGCAGGGGCGGGGGCGCGGGTGAAACGGGCGGCCCCGGCACCCATGCTGGACAGGCAAAAAAACTTTTTAAAATCAATCAGTTTTCGAGTTATCTTGATAAGATATATCCAAACCCCTTCCTTTATAGATAGCAAATAGAGAGGCCTTGAATGAACGACCCCAGAAGGCAGATAAAGACAAAATTCATATTCGTGACCGGCGGGGTCGTCTCCTCGCTCGGCAAGGGGCTGGCGAGCGCATCCATCGGCGCGCTCCTGGAATGCAGGGGCCTGACCATAACCCTTCAGAAGCTCGACCCGTATATTAATGTAGACCCCGGGACGATGTCCCCGTTCCAGCACGGCGAGGTCTTTGTGACCGACGACGGCGCCGAGACAGACCTTGATCTCGGCCATTACGAGAGGTTCACTAGCGCGAAGCTCACCCGGAGGAATAACTTTACGACGGGCCAGGTATACGATTCCATCATCACAAAGGAGAGGCGCGGCGACTACCTCGGGTGCACGGTCCAGGTCGTACCGCACGTGACGGATGAGATAAAGGGAAAGATACTGAGCCTCGCCAACAATGTCGACATAGCCATAATAGAGATAGGCGGCACCGTCGGCGACATAGAGAGCCTGCCGTTTTTAGAGGCGATAAGGCAACTCCGGTTCGACCTCGGAAAAGAGAACGTCCTCTACATACACCTGACGCTCCTCCCGTACATAGCCACCGCCCACGAGATAAAGACAAAGCCGACACAGCACAGCGTGAACAAGCTCCGCGAGATCGGCATCCAGCCCGACATACTCCTTTGCAGGTCTGACAGGCCCCTGAACGCGGACCTTAAGGGCAAGATCGCCCTTTTCTGCAACGTGGACAGGGACGCGGTCATCTCCGCCGAGGACGTAAAGTGCATCTACGAGGTCCCGATGGTCTTCCATAGAGAGGGGCTCGACGACAAGATAATAAAGCTCCTGAACATCTGGACCCGCGCGCCGAAGCTTGAACAGTGGGAGGAGATAGCCCGGAAGGCCGCGAACCCGAAGGGCGAGATAACGATAGGCATAGTCGGAAAATACGTGAACCTCCAGGACTCTTACAAGAGCCTGCACGAGGCGCTCATACACGGCGGGCTCGCCAACAACTGCAAGGTGAACCTCGTCTACATCGATTCCGAAGAGGTCGAGAAAAAGGGCGTGGGGATACTGAAGAACATGGACGGGCTCCTGATCCCCGGAGGGTTCGGGAACCGCGGCGTAGAGGGAAAGATAGCCGCGATAAAATACGCGAGAGAGACAAAGATGCCGTTCTTCGGCATATGTCTCGGCATGCAGGTTGCGATAATCGAGATCGCCAGAGACCTCTGCGGGCTTAAGCACGCGAACTCTTCCGAGTTCGATCCCGAAACCCCGGACCCCGTCGTCGACATCATGGAGACGCAGAGGGGGATAAACGCCAAGGGCGGCACGATGCGCCTCGGCGCGTACCCGTGCGTTTTGAAGAAAGGCTCGAAGGCCCATTCGGTCTACGGCGCGACCGAAATAAGCGAGAGGCACAGGCACAGGTTCGAGGTGAACAACGCGTACAGGGCGGCGCTCGAAAGGGCCGGCGTCGAGTTCAGCGGCTTGTCCCCGGACGATTCGCTCGTTGAGATAATGGAGTACAGGCACCACCCGTGGTTTGTAGCCTGCCAGTTCCACCCCGAGTTCAAAAGCCGTCCCATGCAGCCGCACCCGCTCTTCCGCGGCTTCGTAAAATCCGTCCTCCAGCACAAGGCCCAGGCTGTAAAGGGGCAGAAAGGCCCTGGCCGCGTCAAAAAGGCCACTTCAGCCCTGCCGCGCCGGTCCAGAAAGCTTTCCCTGAATGAAGCAGATTAAGGTCGGGGACGTAACCATAGGCGCGGGTTCGCCGGTCTTCATCCTGGGGCCTTGCGTCATCGAGGACGAGGGCTCGACCCTTGCCACCCTCGATGAGCTCAAACGGATAACCTCCGCCTTAGGCCTCCAGTTCGTCTTCAAGGCGTCCTATGACAAGGCTAACAGGACTTCAGTTAAGTCCTTCCGCGGCCCTGGCATTAAAGAGGGCCTGCGGATACTTAAAAAGGCGAGGGACGAGTTCAAGGTCCCTATCTTGACAGACGTCCATTGCAAGGCGGACGTAGCGGAAGTCGCGGAAGTCGTTGACATCATCCAGATACCCGCCTTCCTTTCGCGCCAGACCGATCTCATTATAGAGGCGGCAAAGACGGGGCGCGTCATCAATATAAAGAAGGGGCAGTTCATGGCCCCTGAGGACATCATCCGGTCGGTCGATAAGGCCGCCTCTACCGGGAACGATATGATAATAATCACAGAGCGGGGCGTGAGCTTCGGGTACAATAACCTCGTCGTGGATTTCAGGGCGCTCCCCATAATGAGGTCTTTGGGCTATCCTGTGGTATTCGACGCCACGCACAGCGTCCAGAGGCCCGGCGGGCTCGGCGCGTGCTCGGGCGGGGACAGGGACATGGCGCGCTATCTGGCGAGGGCCGCAGTCGCCGTAGGGGTAGACGGCGTATTCATGGAGGTCCACAAGGACCCGGATAAGGCGCTCTGCGACGGGCCGAACTCCATAGCATTGTCCGGTTTAGAGGGGCTCTTAAAAGAGCTCTCCGCGATAGATTCCATTGTAAGGGGTTTTTCCGTAAAATGAAAAAAGACGCGTCCATTCGCGCGGCTCAACGCGTCCTCGACATAGAGTCCCGCGCCGTAAGGGCCCTGAAGGACAGGCTTGATTCCAATTTTTCCAAGGCCGTTAATATGGCGCTTGGGGTGACAGGCAAGGTCGTCGTGAGCGGCATGGGCAAGAGCGGCATAGTGGGGCAAAAAATCGCGTCCACGCTCGCCTCGACCGGGACCCCGGCCTTTTTCCTCCACCCGGCCGAGGGCGTCCACGGCGACCTCGGGATGCTGATGGGGAACGACCTCCTTATAGCCATCTCCAACTCCGGAGAGACGGAAGAGCTCATAAAGATAATCCCGGTGGTAAAGAGGATAGGGGTAGCCATGATAGCCATGACCGGGAAGAAGCGCTCAACCCTTGCAAGGTACGCGGACGCGGTCCTCGACATTGGCGTAAAGGAAGAGGCCTGCCCGCTGGGGCTCTCGCCAACGGCCTCTACTACGGCGTGTCTTGCGATGGGCGACGCGCTCGCCGTCGCGCTCCTTGAGAAGAGGGGTTTCAAGGCCGAGGACTTCGCCTCGCTCCATCCGGCCGGGGCGCTCGGCAGACGCCTCATGAAGGTAGAAGACCTGATGCACTCCGGGATAAACATGCCGACGGTCTCTTCCGGCACGCGGATGAAGGACGCCATCATCGTTATGACCGGAAAGAGGATGGGGCTCGCCGGCGTATTCAAGGGTAGCAGGCTCTCGGGCATCATAACCGACGGGGACTTAAGGCGCTCGCTTGAGAAAGGCACCCCGGACCTGCTGAATAAGACCGTAGACGAGGTCATGACCAGGAACCCCAGGACGATAGAAAAGGGGGCGCTCGTTGAAGCGGCCCTTAAAAAGATGGAGGAATATTCCATAACCTCGCTTTTCGTCCTCGACGGCGCGGACGCCGTAGGGGTCGTACATATGCACGACCTCATAAGGGCGGGGGTGGTTTAGCCGTGCGCTGTCAACAAGGAATCTTTTGGAAGGTGAAAAATATGGGAAAGGCCCGTCCTGGCATGGTAAGCCGCGCAAATTTTTTTTCTAAATCAGGATACTTAATGCTTGACAGCCATTTTTAGGTTGTGTATAAGGGTATTGCATTTTTGAAGGAGGGCGGCTTCGCGTGTACGATGTGTCGAGCGGGCCTTCCCGGTTACCCTTCCGATGCAGTCTCCCGTTAAAACAAAACACAACTGAATACGGGCCTTAAAAGTTGCAGGGAGTCAGTCTTTTTCGATGCAGTCTACCACGTCACCGAGGATGTAGCGTTGACTGATGAATTTGCCTATTAACAGCTCATAGGCTTTTTTGTAGCGACCGAGTCCCAAGCGCCGTAAAGCGGCGTTAATTCACCAGGGCAGTAATAAATATCTCAAACTTAAGAAGGAGGAAGAAAGGATGAAGAGAATCTTGTTGTCAGCTTTTGCAGTTGCCATCACCGCCGCGTGGGCTGTGCCCGTCAGTGCGGCAGATGTTTCCTTGAGCGGCCAGTACAGGCTCCGCGGAGAGTACAGGAACAACGTTGATTATAACGAGGATGCCGGCGACGACAGGGCCGCCTGGACGCAGAGGGTCAGGCTAACCGCCAACGCCAAGGCGACTGACGACACCTCCGTAAAGATCACCATTCAGGACACAAGGACCTTGGGCGCAACAGGCGTTCTTTCCGACGCCTCCACCAGCACCACCATCACCAACACCGTGGACCTCCACGAGGCCTATGTGAACATCTCGAACCTCCTCGAACAGCCGGTAACGCTCCGCGCCGGCCGTCAGGAACTCGCCTACGGCGACGAGAGGGTCATCGGCTCCTTCAACTGGTCGAACAACGGCAGGGCCTTCGATGGTTTCAAGTTCCTTTATTCGACCGACGCCGTCAACGTGGACTTCTTCCTTACCACGGTCTCCGAGGACTCGGTTGACACAGACGCCACTTTGAACGACGACTCTGACTTTAACGGTATCTACGCGACCCTGAAGCAGGTCATCCCGAACAACACGCTGGATGTCTACCTCCTTCACCAGACCGACAACTCTAACCTCACCCGCTACACCGTGGGCGCGAGGCTTAAGGGCGCGGCCGCGGGCGTAGACTACACCGTAGAGCTCCCGTTCCAGACCGGCGAAGAGACTGCCACGACCGATATCAGCGCGTGGGCGCTCGCGGTTAAGGCCGGCTACACCCTCCCGACCGCTTTGAAGCTCAGGGTCGGCGGCGAGTTCGACATGGGTAGCGGCGACGACGACGCCACCGACAACGAGAACGGCACCTGGTCTGACCTCTACCCGACCAACCATGCCCACTTCGGCTATGCCGATGTGACCGGCGCCAACAGCTGGGCCAACCTTACCGCCTGGAGCGTAAACGGGACCCTCGATCTGAACGAGAAGACCAAGCTCTATGCCGCCTACTGGAACTACACCAAGACGGAAGTTGTCTCCGGTGCTGAGGACGCGGTCGGCAGCGAAATCGACGTGACCGCGACCTACAAGTACAACAACGCGGTAACTGCCGAAGTCGGCGTATCCCGCTTCTTCGTCGGCGACGCCACTGCGGTGGATGGCGACGACCAGGACTGGGCTTACCTCATGCTTACGGCCAACTTCTAATCTTTGGATTGGAAGCAGTATCAGAGAGGGGCAGGTTATCCTGCCCCTCTCTTTTTTTTTCGGGCCGGTTCCGCGTCGATTTGACAAAACCCTTTTTTCTGCTATAACTTCCCCATACGTCCCCATACGCCATTTTTAACCCGACCCCGCTTGAATTTCTTTGCTTTTGCGGCCCTTAAAGGCCGGATACTGACAAAAGTCATTTAATACGTACTCCAATCTTTACTATATTAAAGCGAAGCAAATTCGAAAGGAGGCAGGGCTATGCACGAGAAGAGGGAAGATGGGCCTATCCCGGCGGGGCAGAGGTTTTACGACAACATCTTTTTGCTTTTGGTCCTGGGGGTTGTAGTCCCTACGCTAATCTATACGGTTTGGGGCCTTGTGGAGATTATGTACATCCCCAGACTGCCCATAGTCCCCTAAGGAGGAAGGAAATGGCGATTCATGAGCCCGAGAGAATATGGTGGAACCCGCTTAGCAAGGATGAAAGGGTATGGGTCGGCGTAGCGCTTATCTGGATGCTCGTCTCCTTTATATTCATGCCGATCTATCACCTGGTAGGTTCGCAGAACCCGCCTTCGACGACATACTCGGTCAAGGCCGATGACTTCGACAAGCTCGTCGAGGGTATGGTCAGCAAGTATAAGGTGGGCGAAGAGAACGGCTTTCCGGTAGTCCACCCGGACCCCTCGGAGCCCGTCTTCATAAGGGCCTCGATGTGGCAGTGGTACCCGATACTCGAGCTTGAGAAGGGCAAGACCTACAAGGTGCACCTCTCGTCGATTGACATCCAGCACGGGTTTTCGCTCCAGCCGATAAACATGAACCTGATGGCCCTGCCCGGCTACGACTATGTGATCAAGCTCACGCCCACCTCAGCGGGCGAGTTCCACATAGTCTGCAACGAGTACTGCGGGGTCGGCCACCACACGATGGTCGGAAAGATGTACGTAAAGTAATCTGAAGAGACAGGAGGCCTGAAATGCCGAAATACGACCACAGAGAAGAGATGGAGGCGCCTGGGGTATTCGTTCTGGCGTTGATATTCCTCGCGGTGTTTATTGTGATCTGGTTCGCCCACCTCAAATGGCTCTCGAACATCTGGGGCATACAATAAGATCGCGGTTTTAAGCGTTTTGAGCTGGCGCGCCTGTCAGACAGACCGGAAGCGGCTTTTGGACGCGCGCCTGAAGGACGGCTTCCTGAGGAAAGTCATTTTCCTGAAAACAGGGCCATGTATAATACATGCCTGAAAAGACGATCAGAGGCAGGCGCACGGTTAACTTTGAATTGGAGGTGTTAGACAGATATGGCAAATACTGACTTCAGGATATGTTCCCTGTCCGGGCTCAAGATAAGCAGAAGCAGCGAGCTCCTGATCAGGTGGAACCTGATAGCGGCCTTCGCGACGCTGGCCGTCGGCGGGCTCATGGGCCTCCTGGTGCTCCTCACGAGGTGGCCGAGCGTGCACCTCCTGCCGGTTGAGCACTATTACAGGTTCCTGACGGCCCACGGCCTGGACGCGCTGCTCGCGTGGATAATCTTTTTTGAGATAGCGCTCGTCCACTTTACCTCAGCCGTGCTCCTGGGCACGCGGTCTTATGTGACGTGGCTCGGCTGGGTGGCCTTCGCGCTCATGCTCATAGGCGGGGCCCTCATTAACACGATAGTAGTCCTCGGCAGGGCAGACGTGATGTTCACGTCATACGTGCCGCTCAAGGCGGACCCGCTCTACTACCTCGGGGTGATCCTCTTCGCCGTCGGCGCCCTCATCGGGTTCATACATTTTTTCATAAACATCGTCCTTTCAAAGAGGGACGGCGGGTTTAAGAGGTCGCTCCCGCTCGGGAGCTTCGGACTCGCCGCCGCGAGCATCATCGGCATCCTTACCCTCGCACACGGCGCGGCCATATTCCTCCCGACGCTCCTCTGGTCGATGGACGTCATCCCGACGATAGACCCGTCGGCTTACAGGCTCGTATTCTGGGGCCTCGGGCACTCGTCCCAGCAGATCAACGTCTGCGCGATGGTCGCCGTATGGTACATGACCTCCGCCTTCGTCGTTGGCGGCAAGCCCGTTAACGAGAAGCTCTCAAGGACGGCGTTTGTCCTTTATATACTCTTTATAAACCTGGCCTCGGAGCACCACCTCCTTGTCGACCCGGTCCTCTCCAGCTGGCACAAGGTAGTGAACACGAGTTACATGATGCATCTGGCGGTGCTCGCTTCCATGATACACGCCTTCGCCATACCCGCCTCGATGGAGGTTGCTTTAAGGAAACAGGGCTACACGAGAGGCCTCTTCGAATGGCTCAAAAAAGCCCCCTGGGGTAACCCGGCATTCTCGGGCGTCATTATCTCGATAGTCCTCTTCGGGTTCCTTGGCGGCATCACCGGCGTCATATTCGGGACAGAGCAGTTCGCCATTATCCGCCACAACACCTTCGCGATAACCGGCCACTTCCACGGCACCGTCGTCGCGGGCACGACCATTGCTTTCATGGCGTTCACATACCTCCTTATCCCCTTCATCTTCAAGAGGGAGCTTATCTGGAAGGGGTTCGCCGCTATCCAGCCGTGGCTCTACGGGGCCGGGGTCGCGACGCTCTCCATCGGCATGATGAGTGCGGGTTCCTTCGGCGTGCCGAGAAGGCACTATGACATCACGTTCTCCGGCGCCCCGTTCTCATTCACCTTCGACCCGGCGATTGACATGTTCATGTCGATGATGGGTGTCGGGGGCGTGCTTGCCGCCGCCGGCGGGCTCCTCTTTATACTCATTGCCTTCGGCTCGATCATCTTCGGAAAGAAGCTGGAACAGCAGTAGACGGATTTTCATCCGGGCCGCGCCTTTGGGCGCGGCCTTTTTTTTAGCCGCGCCGCTGTTGTTGCGGGCCTTGTGATGATATGATAACCGTTGACAGGTTATAGTGGATGAAACGCCGGACGAGAGGCACTCCGTTTTCACATCCCTTCGACAATTGATAAAAATCATACAATACGCCCTCCTCATGCGGTAAATTGGCCTTGTGACCTGAGTGCAGAGCACGTCCCCCTTTTTTGTAATCCGAGGAGCCTCCCGATGTGCATCAAAAAAAAACGCGCGATATTAGTCTCAGTAGCGGCGCTTATCATGTTCGTACTTTCAGGCTTCGGCGCCTCCGCAAAGGACGCGGACATGCAGGAGCTCAAGGACGCCTTTGATGCATCCGTTGCCGTTGAGGGGGCAAGAGTCGGAGACTACGCGCTCATTGACCAGGACGGGAGGCGTTTCATGCTCTCCGATTATTTCAGGGAGAACGGAAAGCCGCTCGTCGTAAGTTTCATCTACACCTCCTGCCCGGAGGTCTGTCCGACCATAACCGCAAGGCTTAAGTCAGCGACGGATAACGCCAGGGCGAAGTTCGGAGACAGGTTCAGAGTCCTCTCGGTCGGATTTGACACGGAGAACGACACGAGCGCGGCGCTTAAGAAATACGGGCTTAAATACACGAAGGACTTCGCCTCGTTCACCTTTGCGGCGGCCTCCCCGGAGACCGCAAGGAAGATGACCGAAGACTTCGGTTTCTTCTGGAAGAAGAAGGCCGACGGGAGTTTCGACCACATAGACATGGTGACTGTCGTGAACCACGACGGGGTCATATACAAGCAGGTCTACTCGATGAGGACGCAGGGCGCCACCCTCGGCTCCAGGCTCGAGGAGCTCCTGACCGGCAAGCCCATAGGCAAGGGAGACGCGTCGCTCATAGACAAGCTGAAATACTTCTGTTACAGGTACGACCCGTACACAGGGGAGTACGTGCTGGATTACCCCGTCTTTTTAAGCGTCTTCATACAGCTCGCCGTGATACTCACCATAGTCTACGCGGTATGGGGGAAGATGATCATGGCGCGCCTCAGGAAGGGTTAGGGAGTGGAAATGGGAGAAAAAACGGGGTTCAGAGGCGCGGGCCTCGCTGAAAGGGCATGGCTCGCGATCGAGAGGCTTCTAAGCGGCGTAGTCGAGTCCGAGTACAACCCGCTCTATTATCTCGGCGCCATCAGCATATTCTTCCTCTGGATAATACTCGTAACAGGCGTGTACCTCTTCCTCTTCTACGACATATCGGCAAGGGGCGCGTACGCGTCCGTGCAATCGCTCACGATAACGCAGTGGTACCTCGGCGGCGTCATGAGGTCGCTCCACCGGTACGCCTCCGACGGCCTTATAATAACGATGCTCCTCCACGCCTTCCGGTGTTTCATTACAGGCAGGTACAGGCACTGGCGATGGCTCGCCTGGGTCTCCGGCGTCGCCATCGCCTGGGTCGTCTGGATAGGCGGCATCTTCGGCTACTGGATGGTCTGGGACGAGCGGGCCAAACTAATAGCGACGCTTTCGGCGCGGATGATAGAGAGCATCCCGATATTCGGGCTTCCGCTCTCCTTAAACTTCGCGCGCGTGGAGAGCCTCACTGACCAGCTCTTCTATATAATCCTATTCATACACTTCTCGACCGCGTTCCTCCTCTTCATCCTCATCCTCGTCCACATAGTTAGGGTAACCAGGGCGGTCATAAACCCGCCGAGGGTAGCGGCGTACGGCATAATCATCGCGCTCCTCGCGCTCTCGTTCATAAAGCCGGCTCTAAGCGGGGCCCCGGCGGATCTAAAGAGGCTCTCGGAGGCGGTCCCGTTCGACTGGCTCTTCATGTTCATATTCCCGTTCCTGAACTGGGTCTCCGCGCGCTCCCTCTGGGGCTTTATCGTAGCAACGACGCTCATCCTGGCCGTCGTCCCGTGGCTGGGCAGGAGGAACAGGAAGCCCCCGGCGAAGGTCGCGCTCGAGAACTGCACCGGATGCGAGCTCTGCATGGAGGACTGCCCGTACCAGGCTATTATGATGAGGCCGAGGACCGACGGACTGTCTTACCCCCTGGAGGCCGCGGTGGTGGACAAGCGTTGCGCGAGTTGCGGGATATGCGTCGGGGCCTGCGACTACAAGGCCATCGACCTCCCGGACATGACCGAGGGGACGGTAAAGGCCGAAATAGCGAGGCTTGCTTCCGAGCTTAAGGAGAAGGCCGAAGGGAGAAGGGTCGTAGTCTTCGCCTGCGCGAAAGGCCCCGGGCCAGGCTTACTATCAGGCGGCAATGGAACCATCAACGGCTTAGACTGGGCCCGCGTTGTCGCGCTCCCCTGTATAGGGATGCTCCAGCCCTCGATGATCTCGAGTGCGCTCGACAAGGGCGTTGACGGCGTATTTATCGCCTCATGCGCTCAAGGGGACTGCCATTACAGGAAAGGGGCCGACTGGCTCTCCGCCAGGCTCGCCGGTTTCAGGCCGCCTGTCGTGAAAAAATCCCTGGACAGGTCCCGGATAAGGATCGAATACCTCTCGGCCGTCGAGGGGGACGCGTTCATAAAGGGTCTCACCGCCTTCAGGGAAGGCCTCAAGGCAAGGAGTTAGGGAGATATGTGGGTAGCAGGCGTATTGCTCGCGTTCATACTGCCGGTCATATACATTGTCATAAAGGAATGGCGGTCCAGGAAGGCTTCAGAGAAGGACAATGGGCCTCCCGTGAAAAAGAAACCGTTGGACCGGAGGGCCCTCGCCGGGGTCTCCGTAATACTCTTTGCGCTCATACTCCCGTCGATCTGGCTCTCCGACATCTCTTACTCATTTTACAGGAAAGAGGATGCCGCGTTGAAGGTCGCCTTCAAGCATTCAGGGGGCAGGGTCGCCGAGTGCGACGAGGCCGACCTCATAAAGAAAGAGGGAGAGAGGTACAGGCGGGAGCTCAAGGACACGAGGCAGGTGAAGATGAGCATGTCGAAGCTCGGCGGTTGTTCGAGGGAGAGACACCCGGTCGTCGTGGAACTCTACATGGACGGCAGGAAACTGCTTGACAAGGCCTACGCGCCGACGGGCCTTAAGAGGGACATGGCCTCTTACGTATTCGAGGAGTTCCTGATAGAGCCCGGCTTGCACAGGGTAGAGGCGAAGCTCTACAGGAGCGGCCCCGGCAGACCCGCGGATTTTTCGCTCGACCACGCGATGGAATTGAAGCCAGGCGGGATAAGGGTCGTAAGGTTCGACGAGAAGGAGGGCGCGTTATTGATAGAGTGATAAGGCGATCTTCGCTTAACGTCCTATCTTCGAGCCCCTCCCATCCCGCAGGCCCCCTCCCCAGAAAAACCTTGTAAGTACGCCCCTTTTCTTATAATATCCAGGTAAATAGGCGCTCTTTGGGGACTGTGATGAGATTCGGCATAAGGACGAAGCTCCTCGTCTTTGCCACCCTTGTATGGGCGGTGATATTCGGGGTATACAGCTTCTATATATATCATGAGAGGATCGAGCAGACGAGGCGTATGGCGCTGATGGCCGCCGACCTCCTCTCCAGGAAGATCGCGGCCGACAGGCAGTACTACGCCTCGACCGTGGTAAAGAGGGCGCTCGAGGCCGGCCTCACCGTAACAGGCGCCTACCAGAACGACCCCAAGGCCATACCGTTGCCCACCACGTTCATAAAAGAGGTCTCCAAATCATTAGGGTCGAGAGGCGGCCTCCACATGGAAATAGTCAGCCTGTACCCCATAAACCCGGCTAACGCGCCCAGGGACGCATTCCAGCAGGAGGCGTTGGAGATATTCGCAACCGGGGCAGAGGCGCGCCATTACAGTTTTGAGGACTTCGAAGGCATGGCGTCCGTCAGGTACATGATACCGGACATAGCGACGTCCCAGACATGCGTAGACTGCCACAACAACAACCCGGGGTCCCCCAGGACCGATTATAAAATAGGCGACGTCGCCGGCGCCCTTGAGGTGGTCGTCCCCATAGAAAGCGAGATGCACGCGGCGATGGACGACATCCTGCGCTCCATACTCTACGGCTTCGCCGTCGTCCTCTCGATGGGCCTCGTGGGGCTCGCCTTCATACGGAAGGTCGTCACCTCCCCGGTATTGAGCCTTGTGGACACGACGAGACAGCTCGCCTCCGGGGACCTGACGGCCGGGGCCGGGGTAAAGTCAAAGGATGAGCTCGGGCTCCTCGCCGCGCAGACTAACGAGCTCGCCAGGAACTTGAGCGTTGTGATAGAGGGGATAAGGAAGACGTCGGACGAGGAGACCGAGATTACCTCGGGCCTTAAAGATGTCAGGAGGCGGATAATAGACGGCGCCACGCGCCAGGGCGCGGCGATAGACTCCATCGGCGGGAACATGGAGGGGCTTAACGCGACGATAGTAGAGATAGCCAGGTACTCGGAGTCTCTGGCCGCCGCTGTGGAGAAGGGGGCGGCGTCTGTCCTCGAACTCGGCGCTTCGGTCGCCGACGTCGTCGATAACATGGATTCGCTGTTGTCCAGCGTGGATGAGACCGCCGCCTCAACGCGCGACATGTCGTTTTCGATAAAGGAAATATCCGAGAATATCGAGAGCCTCTCGTCCTCCGTCATGCAGGTGTCGTCATCCATGACGCAGATAAACGCCCGGATACGGGAGGTCGAGACTAACGCGGCTGAGGCGTCCAGGTTCGCCGAGGACGTCATAAGGGACGCCAACGCCGGGCTCCTTGCCGTCGAATCCACCATAGACGGGATAATAAGGACAAAGGACATAACGCGGGAATCGACCGGGATAATAAACAGCCTGTCCGAGAAGATAAAGGAGATAGGAAAGACGCTCGATGTCATCAGGGACGTCGCCGAGGAGACGAACTTGCTCGCCTTAAACGCCGCCATCATCGCGGCCCAGTCCGGAGAGCACGGCAAGAGCTTCTCGGTAGTATCGAACGAGATCAAGGACCTCGCCGAGAGGACTTCGACCTCCGCGAAGGAGGTCTCCGAGATAATCGACGCGGTTGAGATCGAGTCGAACAGGGCCGTCAAAGCGATGGATAAGGGGTGCCTGAGCGCCGAGGAGGGCGTAAAGCTCTCGATGGAGGCCGGAGAGGGTTTGAAAAAGATAGTAAGCTCCGCCAAAAAGTCTACCGAGAGCGTGCGCGAGATAGCACGCGCCTCGGTCGAGCAATCCAAGGAGATAAACCTGGTCGTCGAGGCTACTGGGAAGGTCGCGGAGATGACCCGGAGGATCGTGAGCGCCACGCAGGAGCAGGCGAAGGGGAGCGAGCTCATAACCAGGGCGTCCGAGCGGCTCGCGAACATCGCTTACAGGGTCAAGGGCTCGACGAGGGCGCAGGCGGCGTCCGACAAGGAGATCACAGGAGCCATAGAGGAAGTAAGGAGTATGGTGAGCTTCATAAGCAATATCATCCGCGAGCAGGAGAAGAACACCGCTAAAGTCGTGGACGCCATAGAGGCCGTCCGGATGGTCTCGGTCGAGAACAGGGACAAGGTTCTGGAGTCCGAGAAGGCCTTCGGGCGGCTCATCCAGCTCAACCGCGACATGAGCGAGAGTGTCGCCAGGTTCAGGCTCGATAAATAGGCTTTTTATCCTTGTATTTCAGCTGGTTGAGCATAGGCAGGCAGTGACGCCTTTTTTGTTGCAAGGGCCGGTCGAATCCCTTATAATACGTGAGAAGTAATTGAGTTTTTTGCCGATTTTTGCCCCAAAGGCCCGCTAAAGCCTTTCATTTAGTCCTTTTATCGTATTTTCTTCTCAGGCGGGCCGCCCGTTGCCTGCAAGGGCGTGTTCCACCGCTATTTGGCTGATTCCAGGAAGCAGAGGCCTTTTCGCGAGAGTGGCGGAACTGGCAGACGCGCCAGACTTAGGATCTGGTGGGCAACCATGGGGGTTCGATTCCCCCCTCTCGCACCAGTTGAGGTTTGAAGCGTATGGGTTGCTTAAGGCCCTCGTACTTTATATAAAAAAGAAATCATGGAAAGGTATGGGAAGAGATGCAGAAGACAGAGTTGAAGATCTCGGTTGAGGAATTAAGCCCGGTAAAGAAGAGGCTCGACATCACGGTCCCGGCGGAGGCGGTAAAAAGGGAGCTGGATTCGGCCTACAAGTCGTTGAGGTCGTCGGTCAATATAGCCGGGTTCAGGAAGGGCGCGGTGCCGATGAACATACTCAAGGCCAGGTTCTCGGGCCACGTCCATGAGGACGTCGTAAAGAAGCTCATTGAGAACGCCTACCCGCACGCGCTCAGCGAAAAGGCGATACAGCCGGTCGACGCCCCTAAGGTCGAGATAAAGACGGAAGCGCTTGAAGAGGGCAAGGAATTTGCCTTCTCAGCGGTCGTCGAGGTCTCGCCCGCGCTTGTGATAGACGGCTACATGGGCATGAAGCTCGATAAAAAGGCGATAGAGGTCACCGACAAGGACGTCGAGGACGGCATACAGAAGCTGAGAGAGGTTAAGGCCGGCTTCAAGGACGTGGAGAGGCCCGCAAAGGACGGGGACCTCGTAGTCGTGGACTTCGAGGGCTTCATGGGGAACGAACCGGTCAAGAACACCAAGTCCGTGGATTACCCCGTCCTCCTTGGTGAAAAGACTCTCCTGCCCGGCTTCGACGAGGCATTGAGGGGCGCTTCAAAGGGCGAAGACAAGGAGGCTAACATAAGCTTCCCGGACAATTACAGCGAAAAAACTCTCGCCGGAAAAGAGGCCCGGTTCAAGATGACCGTAAAGGCCGTGAAGGAAAAGGGACTGCCGGAGTTGACCGTTGAGTTCGCCAAGTCGGTCGGGTGTGAAAACATCGAGGGGCTCGTCGACAAGGTAAAAAAAGAGCTTGCGGACGTGAAGGAGACCCACGATAAGGAGAGGCTCAAAAACGAGATACTCGACAAACTCATCGAGGCGCACCCATTCGACGTCCCTGACGCCATGGTGAACAGGTATCTGGGCGTAATACTCAACCGGGTAATAGACGGCATGAAGCAGGGGTCCTATAACCCCGGCGACCAGGGCCTGTCGATTGAGGAGCTTAAGGGCAAATACAGGGATATGGCCGTAAGGCAGGTAAAGGAGGACGTCGTCCTCGACACGATCGCGGCAAAAGAAAAACTTGAAGTTTCCCGCGAAGAGACCGAAAAGGCAGTAAGGAGCATCGCGGAGTCGAGGGGCGTCTCGTTTGAGTCCCTCATGGGCAGGATCGAGAAAGAAGGGGCGCTCGAGATAATAAAGGACGGGATGAAGCACGAGAAGGTATTCGATATCATTTTAGGCGCAAGCTCCGCCGCTTAGACCGGCCTGAAAGTCCGTTTGGAAACCCGGAACGCGCGAGGCGGCTTCCCGAGGCCTCAGACAAGCGGACGCGAGGACCGGTTGGAGTATGGTAGATAGGGGGCGGAGGGGCGCGGGCGTACTTGCATGTACGACAGGGCCCAGGGCATTTCTGCTTGCAAGGCAGATGGACTTTGCCGGCGGTTAAGCCAAATAATCAGAACCGAGGAGGTTTCATGACTTTGATCCCGATGGTTGTAGAGCAGTCCGGCCGCGGAGAGAGGGCCTACGACATATATTCGAGGCTCCTTAAGGACAGGATAATCTTCCTCGGGTCCGCCATCGACGATAACGTTTCCAACCTGATAGTCGCCCAGCTCCTCTTCCTCGAGTCCGAGGACCCGGAAAAGGACATACACATCTATGTAAACTCCCCCGGCGGGCTCGTCTCAGCCGGGCTCGCCATCTACGATACCATGCAGTATGTTAAACCCGACGTCTCGACGATCTGCATAGGACAAGCCGCCTCTATGGGCGCGCTCCTCCTCGCCGGAGGCACGGCTGGAAAACGCTTCGCGCTCCCTAATTCCAGGTTACTCATACACCAGCCCCTTGGCGGCGCCCAGGGGCAGGCGACTGAAATAGACATCCAGGCGAGGGAGATACTCCGCATCAGAGAGGAACTCGCCAGGATAATGTCCAGGCACACGGGCCAGCCGGTTGAAAAGGTCCATAGGGACACCGAACGGGACTTTTATATGACTGGGCAACAGGGCGTGGAATATGGTATAATTGATAAGGTAATTGAGAAAAGGGCCTCAGTCGAACCGATTAACCCACGGTAAAATAAGCGGAATTTTTCACGGCCGTGGCGGCTTAAGCGATTTTGAAAATAAATGTTGAAAATACTCTTAAGCTAATATCTTTTCTCAAGCGCTTGGAGGACTGAGATGTCAGTTAGCAAAAAGGGCGGTAATTATCTGACCTGTTCGTTTTGTAGCAAGGGGCAGGACGAGGTAAGGAAGCTCGTAGCCGGGCCGATGGTCTACATATGCGACGAGTGCATCGAGCTCTGCAACGATATAATCGCCGAGGAGTACGAGAAAGAGGAGTTCAAGAAGCGCGAGCACACGATCCCCAAGCCGACCGAGATTAAAAAAGTCCTTGACGAGTATGTCGTCGGCCAGGAACACGCCAAAAAGGTTTTGTCCGTAGCGGTCCACAACCACTACAAGAGGATAGAGTCCAAGGTCGCGCTCGGAAACGTAGACCTCCAGAAGAGCAACATCCTAATAGTCGGCCCGACCGGCTCCGGAAAGACGCTCCTTGCCCAGACACTCGCCAAGATCCTGAACGTCCCATTCACCATAGCCGACGCGACGACCTTGACAGAGGCCGGATACGTCGGAGAGGACGTCGAGAACATAATCCTGAGCCTGCTCCAGAACGCGGAATACGACATAGAGCGGTGCCAGAAGGGCATCGTCTACATAGACGAGATAGACAAGATAGCGAGGAAGAGCGACTCGCCGTCCATTACAAGGGACGTTTCAGGCGAGGGCGTCCAGCAGGCGCTCCTTAAGATAATCGAAGGGACCGTCGCGAACGTCCCGCCCAAGGGCGGCAGGAAGCACCCTCAGCAGGAGTTCCTGCAGGTCGATACGACGAACATACTCTTTATCTGCGGGGGCGCGTTCAACGGTCTCGATACCATCATCTCGCAGAGGGTGGGCAAGAGGTCCGTGGGTTTCAGCACCGACGCGAAAAAGCCGGTCGAGCCCAGCATTGCCAAGGCCCTTCACGACGTCGAGCCGCAGGACTTCCTTAAATACGGGCTCATCCCCGAGTTCATGGGCAGGCTCCCGGTGGTCGCGGTCCTGGACGAGCTCGAGGAAAAGGACCTCGTAAAGATACTGATGGAGCCCAAGAACGCGATAATAAAACAGTACCAGAAGCTCTTCGAGTTCGAGAACGTGAAGCTCAAGTTCTCGGAAGGCGCCCTTACGGCCGTAGCCAGGGAGTCGATGAGGAGGAAGGCCGGGGCCAGAGGCCTCCGCGCCATACTCGAGAACGTAATGCTTGACACGATGTACGAGATCCCCTCGCAGTCCAACATCAAGGAGTGCATCGTAAACGAGGACGTAATCCTCGAAAAGGCGAAGCCGATAATAGTGTACGGCAACAGGGCCGAGACGGCTTGACGGTCCTTCGGCCGGCGCCGGATAAAAACTCTTGAACGGACGCCCCATGAACGGCGGCCAGTTTTCCGGGTGAGCAGATGATCTTTTTGAATGGAGGTAGAAATTTGAAGAACGATAAAATGGTAATACCGTTGATCCCGCTCCGGGACATAATCATATTCCCGTACATGGTGGTGCCGCTCTTTGTAGGAAGGGACAAGTCCATAAAGGCCCTTGAGCACGCCATGAGCCATGACAAGTCCATACTGCTCGCGGCCCAGAAGAAGGCCAAGACCGAGGAGCCCGGCTCGGACGACATCTACGAAGTCGGCACGCTCGGCACCATACTCCAGCTCTTAAGGCTCCCGGACGGGACCGTCAAGGTCCTCGTCGAGGGCAAGAAGCGCGCGCAGATAAAGGAGTTCGTATCCGAGGACGAGTGTTTCATGGTCTCGGTCGAAGAGATAGAGGAAGGGATAGACGAGACCGTGGAGACCGAGGCGCTCATCCGTTCGGTAGTTAAATCCTTCGAGTCCTACGTGAAGTTCAACAAGCGCATCCCTCCCGAGATGATAATGAGCGTTTCATCCATCGAGGACCCATCGCGTCTCGCAGACACCATAGCCTCGCACCTTACCATCAAGCTCGAGGACAAGCAGGCGCTCCTTACCATAGCGAGCCCGACGAAGAGGCTGGAGCGCCTTTACTCCGTCATGGAGAGCGAGATAGAGATACTCGAGGTCGAGCAGAAGATACGCCAGAGGGTCAAGCGCCAGATGGAGAAGACCCAGAAGGAGTATTACCTGAGCGAGCAGATGAAGGCGATCCAGAAGGAGCTCGGGGAGAAGGATGAATTCAAGAGCGAGATACAGGAGTTCGAGGAAAAGTTAAAGTCCAAGAAGATGTCGAAGGAGGCGACGCGGAAGGCCAAGCAGGAGTTGAAGAAGCTCCGGCTCATGTCCCCGATGTCCGCCGAGGCGACCGTATCGAGAAACTACATAGACTGGATGGTGAGCCTGCCCTGGGACCACGAGACCGAGGAGAAGAAGGACATCTCTGAAGCCGAGCGCGTCCTCGAGGAAGACCACTACGGCCTTAAGAACGTAAAGGAGCGCATCGTCGAGTACCTCGCGGTACGCGGCCTCGTAGACGAGATGAAAGGCCCCATACTCTGCCTCGTAGGCCCTCCGGGCGTCGGGAAGACGTCGCTTGCAAAGTCGATAGCCCGCGCCACCGGCAGGAACTTCGTCCGCCTCTCTTTGGGCGGCGTAAAGGACGAGGCCGAGATAAGGGGGCACAGGCGGACCTACATAGGCTCCATGCCGGGAAAGATCATACAGTCGCTGAAGAAGGCGGGATCGAATAACCCCGTCTTCCTGCTGGACGAAGTCGACAAGATGAGCCACGACTTCAGGGGAGACCCGGCGTCCGCCCTCCTTGAGGTCCTGGACCCGGAACAGAACCACACCTTCGACGACCATTATCTCGACTGCGACTATGACCTCTCGAAGATAATGTTCATAACGACCGCCAACTCCGTGCAGGGCATACCTTACCCGCTCCTCGACAGGATGGAGCTTATAAGGATACCCGGCTACACCGAGCTTGAGAAGCTACATATAGTCGAGAGGTTCTTACTGCCTAAACAGCTCAAGATGCACGGGCTTACAAAAGAGAACCTCGACCTCGCAAAGGCGACGATCCTTACAGTCGTAAGGAGATACACGAAGGAGGCCGGCGTCAGGAGCCTCGAAAGACAGATCGCCGCTGTCTGCCGCAAGGCCGCCAGGGAGATATTGAGGAAGGGAAGGGAAGCGAAGGTAGCGGTCTCGTCGAAGTCTATCCCCAAGTACCTGGGCGTCCCGCAGTACCGCTACGGCACGATCGAGAAGGCCGATGAGATCGGCGTGGCCACGGGCCTCGCCTGGACCGAGGCCGGAGGTGAGCTCCTCCAGATCGAAGTCGCCCTCGTCCCCGGAAAGGGCAAGCTAATCATCACCGGCAAGCTCGGCGACGTCATGCAGGAGTCCGCCCAGGCGGCCATGACCTACATAAGGAGCAGGGCTACGGAGCTCGGGCTTGAGAAGGACTTCTACCAGAAGCTCGACATACATATCCATGTGCCTGAGGGCGCTATCCCCAAGGACGGCCCCTCTGCCGGCATCACCATGGCAACGGCCATAGCCTCGGCGCTCATAAGGGTCCCGATAAGCAAGGACGTTGCCATGACCGGAGAGATAACGCTCCGCGGAAAGGTCCTCCCCATAGGGGGCCTCAAGGAGAAGCTCCTTGCCGCGCACAGGGCCGGCATCCCCAGGGTCCTCATTCCCCTGGACAACGAGAAGGACATTAAGGAGATACCCGCGCAGATACTCAAGCAGGTGACGCCGATATTCGTCCAGCACATGGACGAGGTCCTCGTCCGGGCCCTGGTCGTGAAGGGAAGGGACGAGATATTCAAGGGCGCGAAGATCGAGAAGGAAACCGTCGCCGCGCCATCGGAAACCCCGGCGAGCGACCACGTGATAAGGCATTGAGCGCGGATGGACAAGAAAAAGGGGCGCATGAACGCGCCCCTTTTTCATTTCCAGCTTGACATTAGCCCTTAAAATTGTTAAATATCTATATTCCCCGTCGACAGACGGGGAATTCTTTTCGGTACAATAGAGACAACGGGCGGGTAGCTCAGTTGGTAGAGCACAGCCCTTACAAGGCTGGGGTCACAGGTTCGATCCCTGTTCCGCCTACCATGATTAAATTCAGTCTGCCTCTAAAAATTAGGAATTTTTTCTGACGCAGAGATCAGGAAAAATAACAATTTTCAGCGGTAGACTAAAACTGGGGCCGTAGTTAAGTCGGTTATAACGCTGGCCTGTCAAGCCAGAGGGCGCGGGTTCGAGTCCCGTCGGCCCCGCCAGACACGAGAAGCGGTTGCCCCCTTTAGGGGTCAGCCGCTTTTTTTTGCCCCGCCTGTAATCAATGTTTACTTTTTTTCAAAAAGTTTCGTCGATTGATTTAGCCTGAATTGCGATGCGGCATACCTCCGCATTATTCTGCTTAAAAGCCCTATTTGAGACTCAAGCCCGCCATCTATCCGCCGATAAGATACTATAAGCTTAGAAAATCGCACCTAAAATCCAGATCGCGCGGGTGACCCTATGAACACTGTTACAGCTCAAAACGGAGTTCGTGAAAACGTATTGGACCGGAAAGACGCCTTGAGGGAAAAAGTGAACGGGATGATGAACGTCTCTACCGTCCCGACGGTCCTCAAGAAGATAATGGACCTTACCGGCAACCCGAACACCGTCATACACGACCTCGTAAAGGTCATAGAGCGCGACCAGGCGATCGCGATGAGGGTAGTCGCCGCCTCCAACGCCGCCTACTACGGTTTTTCCGGAAAGATAAGGACCATCTCGCAGGCTATCCTCATACTCGGCTTTGATCTCGTCCGCGGGCTCGCCATAACCACAACGGTATTCAACTCAATGCCCGCGAAAGAGAAGGATCGCCTCTTGGAGCTCTGGGCGCATTCGTTCGAGACGGCCCAGGCCGCGGCCTTGATAGCCCAGAGGACCGGCGCCATCGAGAAGGAGTCCGCTTTCCTTGCCGGGCTATTCCACGATATCGGCAGGCCGGTCCTCCTCCAGGCCTGCGAAATTGAGGGCGGCATCAGCCCCTTTGACAGGAACACGCTCGAAAAGGAAGAGGAGGCCTTCGGGGCGAACCACGCCGAGGCCGGCTCGTGGTTCGCCGGGAGGTTCAAGCTCCCGGAAGACAGCACGCTCGCCATACTCTACCACCACAACCCCGAGGCCTGCGCGAAGCCGCAGAAGCTCCCCCACATGGTAGCCATAATATACCTCGCAAATCTCATGGTCGCCGGGAATGAGACATCCGCTCAGTCCCCTGACCACGATGCCATACTCGCATCCCTCAAATTGACAGGGGAAGACCTCCTTTCGATGGGTGAGGAGATAGCGGGTTTCAAGGAGACGGTGAGGTCGTATTATATTTAAGGGCGCTCCGACCCTATCCTGCCTGAGCAGATGGACCGGCGCGGGCGGCATCACCTTCGCTCGTCCTCTCCGGACTTAAAGCCGGTTCATTACCTTTGACTTGCCCCCCCCCCGTTATCTATAAACCCCTGCGACGCGACGTAAATGGAAAAGGGCCGCTCTCTTAACCCCTCGGGTATTAAGGGCCTTGCCCTGCCTGTTCTGCCTTTGTCGCCGCCTCTTGCCACTTGACAAAAGGGGCCTCCTGCTGTGATAATAGTCCACGTCATTCGTCCGTAACTTTGCTGAAATTAAAGGAAAATTTAACCATCTGAGGTCTTTGGGCTCGCCCCTTTGCAGAACCCATGATACAGCTTTTCCATATTACAAAGAGCTTCGAGGGGGCCTTCGCCCTCACGGACATCTCCCTTAAGATCGACAAGGGGGAGTTCCTCTTCATTACAGGGCCGTCCGGCGCCGGGAAATCGACCCTCCTTAACATCATCTTCGGCTCCGAGCAACCGACAGAGGGGCAGATAATCCTCGACGGCAGGAATTATTTTAAGATTCCGAGAAGCGAGGTTGCGATACTCCGCAGGCGCATCGGGTTCGTCTTCCAGGATTTCAAGCTCCTCCCGGCGCGGACCGTATTCGACAACGTCGCCCTCTCCCTTAAGGTCATGGGCGTCGGCCCGCGCGAGGTGCGGAACCGGGTCTTGAGGATGCTCTCGTTCGTAAAACTCCAGCACAGGGCGAACTTCAAGGCGATGAGCCTCTCCGGAGGAGAACAGCAGAGGGTGGCGATAGCCCGCGCGCTTGTTAAGGAACCGGCGATAATACTGGCGGATGAGCCCACCGGCAACCTCGACCCCGCGCTCTCTATCGAGACGCTCGAGCTCTTCAAAGAGGTGAACAGCAGGGGCACGACCGTAGTCGTCGCCTCGCACGACAAGAACCTGATTGAGAGGTTCGGTAGGCGCGTAGTACGCCTTGAGGACGGGAGGCTCGCATCCGATGGCCGGTAGCCTGAAGGGGGCTAACATCTTCTATATCTTTTCGGACGCCGTCCGCTCCATAAGGGAGAACCTCGCTACAACCGTACTTACCGCCCTTACCCTCGGCTTTTCACTCTCCATATTCGCCGTCTTCGTATTCGTCTTTTTCAACATGAGGTCCGTCATAAACAGCTGGGGCGACAGGACCCAGATAGTCGCGTATGTGTTGGATTCAACGGAAGCCCCGCAGGCGATGCGGGACGCCATCATGCGTGTACCCGGCGTAAGCTCGGCCGAGTTCGTCTCGAGGGAAAAGGCGCTGGGTGAGCTTAAGGAAGAACTCAAGGGGCACGAGGCGATACTCGAAGGGGTGGACGAGAACCCGCTCCCGGCCTCCTTCGAGATAAGGGTCGCTGGCTCGTACAAAGACCCGGCTGTGCTTACAACCGTGGCGGAAAGGCTCAAGGCCATACCCTGGGTCGAGGACGTCCAGTACAGCCGGGAGTGGGTCGAGAAGCTCTCGGCGTTTTTTAGATTTATAGAGCTCGTAGCGCT
Organism: Deltaproteobacteria bacterium GWB2_55_19; assembly: GCA_001797465.1. Lineage (GTDB taxonomy): Bacteria > Desulfobacterota > GWC2-55-46 > GWC2-55-46 > GWC2-55-46 > GWB2-55-19. The sequence continues at coordinate 46,810 of MGPQ01000020.1, forward strand.
CTTCATCGGCGTATTCCTCGCTGGGGCGACGATATTCATAATCTCGAACACCATACGCCTGACCGTCTACGCGCGCCGCGAGGAGATAGAGATAATGTCCCTCGTCGGCGCTTCCGACTCCTTCATAAGGGTGCCGTTCTTCATAGAAGGCGTGCTCCAGGGGATCATCGGCGGCCTTCTCGCGTTAGCGATACTCGCCGGAGGGAGGCTCCTGCTTTTATCAAAGATACCGCCGTACTTCAGCTTCGTTGTCTCTTCCCCGGTCCCGGTCCCGCTCCTCGCGTTGATACTCGTCGGAACGGGCGTCGTCATGGGGGTAGCCGGGTGCCTGATATCGATGGGGCGGTTCTTGAAGGCATGAGAACGGCCGTTCTCATCGTCCTCTTTTTAGCCCTCGTTGCCCCGGTATTCGCCGCCTCGAAGCAGGAGATAATCAAGAAGGAGAAGAGGCTCGAGGACGTCAGGAAGCAGATACGCGAGGAGAGGAAAGAGGTAAGGGCGATCTCAGAAAAAGAGACGAACGTATTGGGCGAGCTCGAAACGATAAACAAGGGCCTGAACGAAAAACGCGGGGACCTTAATAAGATAGAGGGGGCTATGGCCTCTTTGCAGGCGCGGATCGGCACCGCCAACCGGAACATCTCAAGGCTCGTTGGGGAGTTGAAATCGCTATCCGTCAGGTTGAAGGCGCGCCTGAAGGCCATGTACAAGATGAAGCGGGGGGAAACGATGGAGGTACTCTTCTCATCGGAGTCCTCCAGAGACCTCGGCAGGCGGCATAAATACCTTACGCTCATAATGGACAACGACAGCGCCCTCCTGGCCGGCTACGAAAAAAAGCTCTCCGAGCTCTCTCTCCAGAGGGCCTCTCTCGCCTCTCTCCAGGCTGAGCTCTCCACCTCCAGAAAAGATATAGAGGTAAAGAGCTCAGAGGCCGAAGCGCTCAAAAAGGACAGGCTCTCTTTTTTGAAGGGCATAAAGAACGAGAAGGACAAGAAGGAAAAGATGATACAGGAGCTTGAGGAGGCGGCAAGCGAGATGGCCGCGCTCATAGAAAAGCTCCGTCTCTCCGAGGAAAAGGAAAAGAGGGTCGAGCCTGAAGCCGGCTCAACTGGTTTTGCCGCCATGAAAGGCAGGCTGAGGATGCCGGTACAAGGGACCGTTGTCTCGCTCTACGGCAGGGTCAAGCACCCGAAGTACCAGACCGTTACCTTTAATAACGGCATAATGATAGAGGCCCCGGTCGGCTCTCCTGTGAAGTCCGTGGGCTCAGGCAGGGTCATTTACGAGGGGTGGCTCAAGGGCTACGGCGAGGTGCTTATCCTCGACCACGGCGGCGGATTCTACACCCTTTACGCGCACCTGTCCAAGGTCCTTAAGGGGAAGGGCGCGGCCATAAGCGCAGGCGACGAGATAGCCCTCGTCGGAGACACGGGCCCCACGGCATCTGGCGGCTTATATTTCGAGATAAGGCAGAAGGGGGTGCCAAGGGACCCGATGGCCTGGCTTGCCGACTAAAAATTGTTTTTTTTTAAGCTCGCATGTGGTTTAATATTTGGAGTTTTTTCGATGTATATGTCTTTTCTCACCGCAAGGAGGGGTTTTAGATGATTACGAGGCCTAAGCTCATGACCGCCGTATTGGCGATAGTCGTCTTCTTCTCGTTCGCGTCCTGGGGCATGAGCCAGAAGGTGGTCGCTGTCCCGAACAACACTTACGAGGGGCTCAGGATATTTACCGACGTCCTCGGTATAGTCCAGGAGAACTACGCCGAGAGCGTAGACTCCAAGGAAATAATATACAACGCCGTAAAGGGCATGGTCAAAGGGCTCGACCCGCACTCGAGCTTCCTTACACCTGAAGAGTATACCGAGATGCAGATAGACACGAAGGGGAGCTTCGGAGGGATCGGCATCGAGATAGGGGTGAAGGACAGCGTGCTTACGGTAGTAGCCCCAATCGAGGACACCCCGGCGTATAAGGCCGGGATACTCGCGGGCGACAAGATCGTGAAGATCGGCGAGAAGGCGACAAAGGACCTCTCCCTGAACGAGGCGGTGAACCTCATGCGGGGGCCTAAGGACACGCCCGTCGTCATCCACATAATGAGGGAGGCGTTCGACTCGCCCCGTCCATTTACAATAAACAGGGCGATAATAAAGGTGAAGAGCGTAAAGTACAGGGTCCTCGAGGAGGGCTTCGGGTACGTGAGGATAGCCCAGTTCCAGGAATCCACGACCGACGACCTCGATAAGGCGCTTAAGGACCTGAACTCAAAGTCCAACGGCAGGATGAGGGGGCTGGTGCTGGACTTAAGGAACAACCCGGGGGGGCTCCTGCAGGAGGCGGTCTCGGTATCGAATGAGTTTCTCGACGCCGGCCTCATCGTATACACCAAGGGCAGGGCCGCTGGCCAGGACATGACCTTCAGCGCTGACAATGCCAAGTCCCAGCCCGATTACCCGATAATAGTCCTTGTCAACAACGGGTCCGCCTCGGCCTCCGAGATAGTCGCCGGGGCGCTCCAGGACCACAAGCGGGCGATAGTGCTCGGCACCACGACCTTCGGCAAGGGCTCGGTCCAGACGATAATCCCGCTTGCCGACGGTTCAGCCGTCAGGCTCACCACCTCCAAATACTACACGCCTTCGGGCAGGTCCATACAGGCCAAAGGCATAGAACCCGACATCGTAATCGGTGAGACCCCGAAGGGGCACTTGAAGGAGAAGGACCTCGAGGGGCACCTCGAAGGCGAGGACCAGGGCAAGGCCGAAGAGGCGAAAAAAGAGAACAAGCTCATAGAGAAGATAAAGATAAGCGAGCCGGCGGGCAAGCCCGAGGAGGGCGAGGACATACAGCTTAAGCGCGCTCTCGATTACCTCAAGAGCTGGTATATATTCAAGAGCACTTCACAGAAGGTAAGTTAGTAATTCCCGGGGGCCGAAAGGCCCCCTTGTTATTTTGCATCATGACGGCAGGCGGACGATATGGCGCTTTTCACCTGGAGCGAAGAATACAGCGTAAATGTAGCCTCTTTTAACGGCCACCACAGAAAACTCATGGAGCTTATAAACGATCTCCATGATTCCATGAAGAGGGGCAAGGGGCCGGATGCGGTCGGCGTGGTGCTTAAATCCCTTATAGAGTACACAAGGGTCCATTTTTCAGCCGAGCAGTACCTGATGATAACACACGGCTACCCCGGTTTTGAAGCGCACAGGGCCGAGCACGACGCGCTTGTCAGGAAGGTCGAGGAGTTGACTGACCAGCACGCCAGGGGCATCGCCGTGACAGTCGAAGTATTTCAGTTCCTGAAAGACTGGCTCACAACGCACATAAAAGAGACGGACAGGCGGTACAGTTCCTTTTTCAATTCAAAGGGCATTTCCTGAAAAACTCGGTAAATGGGTAAAGGCAATAAAAAGGGGCTCTTCCAGCAGGGCCTTCTCATCCTCCTCGGCTTCGCAGTCGGGGCCGCTTCAGTCCTCATCTTCACGAATTACAGAGGCGACTTCAAGACCCGGGAGGCCGATTACGCCCGGCAGGCGCCTCCTTCCGCGCCTCCAGTCGTGACCGAAGAGACAGCGCCCATTGAGCCTGCCCCTGCGCCCGCTCCCGTCCCTCCGCCGGTGCCGGCGCATCCGAAGGCACGGATCGCCATAGTCATTGACGACATGGGCCCTGACCTCGGCAAATTGAAGGAGCTTTTTGACGCGGGCGGCCCGATCACCATTGCGATAATGCCCAACCAGAGGCATTCGGCGGAGACGGCGAAAGAGGCCGCGAAAAAGGGCTGGGACGTGATACTCCATCTCCCGATGGAGCCGAAGGACCTCGCGGAGAACGACCCCGGCAATGACGCCCTCCTGACCGGCATGGGCAGGGCAGAGATAGAGGCCGTCTTGAGGAGGGACCTCTCTTCCGTCCCGAACGCGATAGGGGTCAACAACCACATGGGTTCGAAGTTCACCGAGGACGAGGAGAAGATGAGGCTGGTCCTCGAGATACTGAAAAAGAGGGGTGTGTTCTTCCTCGACAGCAAGACCTCTCCGGATTCCGTGGCCGGGAGGCTCGCGCGGGAAATCGGGCTCCCGAGCGCGGAGCGGTCGGTATTTCTCGACAACACCCGCGACGTCGAATATGTAAAGGGGCAGATACGCGAACTCGTCGGGGTCGCCTCGAGGAAGGGCTCCGCCATAGGCATTGGACACCCGTACCCGGAGACTATCGAGGCGCTCAGGCAGACCCTGCCGTCGCTCAGGGCCTCGGGCGTAAAGATGGTAAGGCTCTCGGAGCTCGTCAACGGAGCGCGGAAGACCCCATGAGAGGACGGCCCTTTAAACAACCGATTAAAGGCCGTTTGCATGGTTTTTTATTTTCGGGTGACAAAAAATACTTGACAAGTGTTTGCGCCATTTGATAGGATGGCGTAAATTTTAACCTTAGGTGGTTCTATTCGCAGTGCGCTGGTTTTGGTTATCGGGCCGTGGAAGGACCGCAGTAACCTTCCACGGCTTTATTTATGTTGCAAGAGAGTTCCAAAAGAAAAAAGGAGGCACAAGAAATGGCAAGAGGCAAAGTGAAGTGGTTTAATGACACAAAGGGTTTCGGTTTCATCCAGCAGGAGTCGGGCGAGGACGTATTCGTGCATTACACCGCGATCTCCGGCGATGGCTTCAAGACCCTGAAGGAAGGCGAAGAGGTCGAGTTCGAGATCACGCAGGGCCCGAAGGGTCCCCAGGCCTCGAACGTAGTAAAGGTCTAACCTTCTTAAGACAAAGAGGCTCGACCGGAAAGACCGTTGGACCAAGGCGTCAAGCGATTTCCCCTTTAGGACCTCATTAGTCTGCTAACCCCCTTTTGCGAAAGCAAAAGGGGGTTTTTCATTTTTGAAAGGGGCGCGGACGCGCGGGCCCCTCGCCGGTTGTCTTATTGTAATCGGCCCATTGTTCTGTTATCATGGATTATGCCCTGCGCGAAGGGTATCGGGTCTGCCTGTATGAACGGCTCGCGCAGGCCGTTTCCGTATAAAAACCATCGGTAGAGAGAGCCTTGGACATAAGGAAATACCTGGCCGAAAAGGCCGAGACTGTCAACGAGGGGCTTAAATCTCTCCTCCCAAAGGAAGACGAGTACCCGCAGACCCTCCACAAGGCGATGCATTACAGCCTCTTCGCCGGCGGGAAAAGGATAAGGCCGGTTTTGGTGCTCGCGGCCTCTGAGGCCGTCGGGGGGGACCCGTCCAACGCGCTCGCCGTTGCGTGCGCCTTCGAGTGCGTCCATACCTACTCGCTCATACACGACGACCTCCCGGCCATAGACAACGACGACCTCCGGAGGGGCAGGCCCACCTGCCATAAGGCCTTCGGCGAGGCCGCCGCGATACTCGCGGGCGACGCGCTCTTGACCGCCGCATTCGACCTCGTGGCGAGGACGCCCTCGAAGGACGCGTCTCTTGCGGCAAAGGTCATCAGGGAACTCTCTCGCGCCGCCGGCTCAACCGGCATGATAGGCGGGCAGATGGTCGATATCGAGTCCGAGGGCAAGGAAATATCCTTCCCCGTCCTCGAATACATACACATACACAAGACCGGCGAGCTGATACTCGCGGCGCTCCGCTCTGGCGCGATACTCGGGGGCGCGGATGACTTGGCCCTTCAGAAGATAACCCGCTACGGCAAGTCCGTCGGGCTCGCCTTCCAGATAGCCGACGACATACTCGACGTCGAGGGCGCGTCCGAGGTCACCGGGAAACCCGTCGGCGGGGACGAGAAAAAAGGCAAGGCCACATACCCGGCCCTCATGGGGCTTGAGGAATCGAAGAAGCGGGCAAAAGAGCTCGTTGATATCGCCGTCTCCGCGCTCGACGGGTTCGACTCGAAGGCGGACCCATTGAGAGAGATAGCCGGGTTTATCGTAGCAAGGGATAAATAGAAGGGGATTGAAGACGCCCTTCCGCTTGCGGTCCAGGTCGTTTTTTCAATATTTGAGTGTAAAAGGCGTACGATGGTAAAGCTCCTTGAAAAGATAGAGACGCCGGCGGACTTAAAGCGCGTCGAGCGCGAGAGGCTCCCGATACTCGCAACTGAAATAAGGGAGCTCATCCTGGAGACGGTCTCTGAAAAAGGCGGTCACCTCGCGTCGTCTCTCGGCGCGGTCGAGCTCACAATCGCCCTCCACTATGTGCTGGACCCCCCGTCTGACAAGATAATATGGGACGTCGGACACCAGGCCTACGCCCACAAGATACTAACCGGCAGGAGGCGGGAATTTCCCACCTTGAGGCAGTCAGGCGGGATAAGCGGTTTCCCGAAGCCGTCGGAATCGGTATTCGACGCCTTCGGCGTCGGCCACTCTTCCACCTCCATATCCGCCGCGCTCGGCATGGCCGCGGCCCGCGACCTCGAAGGCAAGAGGAACAGGGTCGTAGCCGTCATCGGCGACGGGTCTTTGACCGCCGGGCTGGCGTTCGAAGGCTTGAACCAGGCCGGGCACCTCAAAAAAGACCTCGTCGTCGTGCTGAACGACAACGAGATGTCGATTTCGAAGAACGTCGGCGCCCTCTCGACATTCTTGAGCCAGAAGATAACCGGACGCTTCGCCAATAAGCTCAAGGTAGAGGTCGAGTCTTTCATAAAATCGATACCGAGGATAGGCGACAGGCTCATAGGCATAGCCAAGAGGGCCGAGGACTCGCTTATTACATTGCTTACGCCGGGCATGTTGTTCGAGGGGCTCGGCTTCCATTACATAGGCCCGGTCGACGGCCACGACACAGAGGCGCTCATAACCGCGCTTACCGACATAAACGAGCTTAAGGGCCCGGTCCTCCTCCATGTGCTTACGAAGAAGGGCAAGGGGTACTCATACGCCGAGGAAGACCCGGCGACGTTCCACGGTATCGGGCCTTTCGTGATAGAGACCGGAAAGCCCAAGTCCAGGTCCAAGCCCTCTTTCACGGGCGTATTCAGCTCCGCGCTCCTCGAGGTCGCGGAACGGGACTCAAGGGTCGTCGCCATCACCGCGGCGATGCCAGAAGGCACCGGGCTCTCAAGGTTCGCCGAGAGATACCCTGAGAGGTTCTTCGACGTGGGCATTGCCGAACAGCACGCGCTCACGTTCGCGGCCGGGCTCGCCAAGGAAGGGTACGTGCCGGTGACGGCCATTTACTCGACCTTCCTCCAGAGGGCCTATGATGAAGTCTTCCACGACGTCGCGCTCCAGAACCTCCCCGTGGTCATAGCGATAGACAGGGCCGGTATCGTCGGCCAGGACGGCCCGACGCACCACGGGCTCTTTGATATCTCTTACTTACGCCATATACCTAACATGATAGTGGCCGCCCCCAAGGACGAGGACGAGCTAAGGCACCTCTTGTACTCCGCCGTAAGCTACGGGAGGCCGACGGCCATAAGGTATCCCAGGGGCTCGTGCACCGGGGTTGACACGACCGGACCCTTGAGGACCATACCTTTGGGAAAGGCCGAGGTGCTTAAACCCGGCTCTGTACTTACGGTCATCGCTATCGGGACGATGGTAGGCCCGGCGATGGAGGCGGTGGAGACGCTCAACAGGGAAGGCATACGGGCCGGGCTTATCAACGCGCGGTTCGCGAAGCCGCTCGATGAAGAGGCGATACTGAAGGCCGCGTCATTCGGCGCGCTCCTGACGGTCGAGGAGAACGCGCTCCAGGGCGGGTTCGGAAGCGCGGTCCTTGAATTGCTCGAAGAGCGCGGGGTCTCGGTCCCGGTCAGGCGTCTCGGCGTGCCGGACGAGTTCATCGAGCACGGTACGCAGGAGGAGCTCAGGTCAAGGATAGGCCTCAACTCCGCCGGCATAGAGGCCGCGGCGCGCTCGCTCGTCAAGGACAGGCCTAATACAATAAAGCTCGCCTTTTAAATAATTGGCAAAGACGGAAAAGACAAGGATAGACTATCTCCTCGTTGAGATGGGGCTCGCGCCTACAAGGACGAAGTCCCAGGCGCTCATCATGGCCGGGTCCGTCCTCGTCGACGGGGCGGTCGTTGACAAGCCCGGTCGCGAGGTGAATAGAGAGAGCGTAATTGTTGTAAAGGAAGGGCTTCCGTTCGTAGGCAGGGGCGGGGTGAAGCTCTCAGGCGCGCTTGAGGCCTTCGACATTAATGTCGAAGGCCTCACCATTGTCGACATCGGCTCGTCGACAGGCGGCTTCACCGACTGCGCCCTTAAAAGGGGCGCGAAAAAGGTCTACGCCATAGACGTAGGCAAATCCCTCCTCGACTGCCATCTTAGAAACGACCCCAGGGTCGTCGTCCTCGAAGGCTACAATATCAGGCACTTCGACCCCGCCCTCATTACCGACCCTATCGACATGGCCGTAATAGACGTATCCTTCATCTCGCTTGACAAGGTACTGCCAAAGGCCCGGGAGCTTGTAAGGGAAAACGGGGCGGTTCTCGCCCTCGTAAAGCCACAGTTCGAGGCTGGCAAGGGCAGGGTGGGCAAGGGCGGGATAGTCCGCGACGAGGCCATACACCGCGAGGTCGTGGATAAGATAAAGGCGTTCGCCCTGGGTCTCGGGTTCAGGGTCGCGGGAGAGGCCTTGTCATCGATAACGGGCGCAAAAGGCAACAGGGAGTTCTGGGTATGGCTCGTAAAATGAAAAATGGTTGCCATAAGTAGGCGGTTTTGATATATATTATCCGTCCGCGCCATACAAACTGCTTTCCTGCGTAAAAGCAAAAAGGAGTACAAGATATGTACGAGATCGTCGAGAAGGCCGAGCTTGCCCACACTGTCTACCAGTACAAGATAAAGGCCCCGCTCATAGCTAAGAAGAGGCGCGCCGGGCAGTTCGTGGTCCTGAGATTGAACGAGATGGGCGAGAGGATCCCCCTTACGATAGTCGGGTCTGACGACAAGGCGGGGACGATCACGATAATCGCCCAGGAGGTCGGCAAATCGACGGCGATGCTCGGCGACATGGTGGTGGGGGATTCCATCCTCGACGTCGTAGGCCCCCTCGGCAAGCCCACGCACATAGAGGACTTCGGCATTGTCGTCTGCGTAGGCGGCGGCATAGGCACGGCCCCGGTGCTCCCCATAGCCAAGGCCATGAAGGAGGCGGGCAATAAGGTCATCTCCATCATAGGCGCCAGAAACAAGGGGCTACTCATACTCGAAAACGAGATGAGGGAGGCGAGCCACGAGCTTAACATAACGACGGACGACGGGAGCTACGGCCACCACGGGTTCGTCACGCAGGTGCTCCAGAATTTCATAGACGAGGGGATGAAGATCGGGTGCGTCGTGGGCATAGGCCCGGTGCCGATGATGAGGGCTGTGGCCAACGTCACGAGGCCTTACAAAATTCAGACGGTCGTGAGCTTGAACCCCATCATGGTCGACGGAACCGGCATGTGCGGCGCGTGCAGGGTGACGATAGGCGGAAAGAACCAGTTCGTATGCGTCGACGGCCCTGAGTTCAACGGCCACGAGGTCGACTATGACGAGCTCATGATGAGGAACAGGAGCTATATAAAAGAAGAGAAGGCCGCGATGGAGGAGTTTACCTACCACGAGGGCGCTAAGTGTTATGAAAGAGAGTGCAAATAAGCTAAAAATTGATCTTTTTCCTGATCTCTGTGTCAGGTCGTAAATAAAAATACTCACATATGAACATATATGCTCCGTTTTTTATTTCCGCCCTTCCTTGATCTCAGAAAAAATATCTAATCTTTAAAGACGGCCTAAAATTTCATTTTTCAGATAGAAGGAGCGCAACTGCGATGGACGCGAACGAGATAAAGGGGCGGATGAAGATACCCAGGCAGACGATGTCTGAGCAGAATCCGCACGAGAGGGTCAGGAACTTCTATGAGGTCCCGTACGGCTTCACCCCGGAGCAGGCGATGGCGGAGGCGAAGAGGTGCATCCAGTGCAAGAAGCCGCTCTGCGTCGGCGGATGCCCCGTGAACATCGACATACCCTGGTTCATACGTCTCATATCAGAGGGCAAGTTCATCGAGGCGGCGCATAAGCTCAAGGAGACGAACGGGCTTCCGGCGGTATGCGGCAGGGTCTGCCCGCAGGAAGACCAGTGCGAGAAGGTCTGCGTCATAGGCAAAAAGTCCGACGCGGTCTCCATCGGCAGGCTTGAGAGGTTCGCGGCTGACTACGAACGGGAACACGGCGAGATAACAATACCTAGTATACCTAAGTGGACCGGTAAAAAGGCCGCTGTCGTCGGCGCCGGTCCGGCCGGCCTCACGGTCGCGGGCGACCTCGTCAAGAAAGGGCACAAAGTAACGGTCTTCGAGGCGCTCCACACGCCTGGAGGCGTCCTCATGTACGGCATACCGGAATTCAGGCTCCCCAAGAAGATAGTCCAGTCAGAGGTCGAGTATTTGAAGCGCATGGGCGTTGAGATAATCCTTAACGCCGTCGTCGGCAAGCTCGAGACGATTGACGAGCTGCTTGCCGACGGCTACGGCGCCGTATTCGTAGGCAGTGGCGCCGGGCTCCCGAACTTCATGAACATACCCGGAGAGAACCTCTCAGGCGTATACTCGGCGAACGAATACTTAACCCGCGTGAACCTTATGAAGGCGTACCAGTTCCCGGAGTATGACACGCCGGTAATACGCGGCAGGAAGGTCGTGGTCATAGGCGGCGGGAACACCGCCATGGACTCGGCAAGGACGGCCTTAAGGCTCTGCCCCGAGGAGGTCTCAATCGTATACAGGAGGTCGAGGGAGGAGCTCCCGGCGAGGGTCGAGGAGGTCCACCATGGCGAAGAAGAGGGGTTGAGATTCCAGCTCCTCACCAACCCCAAAAAGTTCATAGGCGACCACGAGGGGAGGCTTAAGGCCCTCGAGTGCGTGAGGATGGAGCTTGGAGAGCCGGATGAGTCCGGGAGACGCAGGCCCGTGGAGATGAAGGGCTCGGAGTTCACGATAGAGGCGGACGTCGCGATAATCGCCATAGGAAACGGAGCGAACCCGCTTATACCGCAGACCACGCCGGATATCAAGGTGAACAAGTGGGGGAACATCACGGTGAACCCGGATAACGGCAGGACTTCCAAGAAGGGTGTCTTCTCCGGGGGCGACATCGTCCGCGGGGGCGCGACAGTCATACTCGCCATGGGAGACGGCAGGCGCGCCGCCGACTCGATGGACGAGTACATGAGAACGGGTATATGGTGACAGGACGAGCATCACAAGACCGGCCTTTGAAAAAGAGGCCGGTTTTTTTATTCATGCAATGGCGAGGTTGAAAGATGGGACACGCAAGGCGTCTTAAGAAAGTGCTGTTTGTCTGCGTAGGCAACACCTGCCGGTCCCAGATGGCAGAGGGGTTCGCGAACTGCTTCGGCAAGGGGAAGATAGAGGCGCGTAGCGCGGGCACTTCAGCCGCGGGCATCGTCAACAGCTACACGATTGACGCGATGAAGGAGATAGGCATAGACATATCCGGACACGCCTCCGATCAGCTGACGAGAGAGGAGATAGAGTGGGCCGATATAGTCGTTACGCTCGGGTGCGCATCCGCCGACACGCTCTGTCCGGCATCGTTCGACGGGAAAAAATACGACTGGAAGGTGCCGGACCCTCTCGGCAGACCCTGGGGGTTCATGCAGATGGTCAGGGATTCCATCGGGGAGCGGGTAAGGGGGCTTATAGATGATGAGGGGTGAGGCCTTCATACTCGTCGTCGACGACGAGCCGGACATACTCCACCTCCTTGATTATAACCTCAAGAAGGCGGGGTTCAGGGTCCTCCTCGCCAAGGACGGCCCCGAGGCGATAGAGACGGCGAGGTCGAAAAAGCCCGACCTCATCCTGCTCGACATCATGCTCCCGGACATGGAGGGGACCGAGGTCCTGAGGAGGCTCAAGTCAAAAGAGGAGACCGCGCGCATCCCGGTCATAATGCTCACGGCCAAGGGCGAGGAGGTCGACAAGATCGTCGGCTTCGAGCTCGGGGCCGAGGATTACATAACAAAGCCATTCAGCCCGAGAGAGATGGTGCTCCGCGTAAAGGCGGTGCTGAAAAGGTCGATAGAGGCCGCGTCCGATGACGCGGACAAGGTCGTGGAGTTCCCGGACCTCTTGATAGACTATTCCAGGCACAGGGTCGAGGTAAACGGGAGGGAAGTCGCGCTCTCTTCCACCGAGTTCAAGCTCCTTATCGGACTCGTGGACGCAAAGGGCCGGGTATTATCCAGGGACGTGATACTCGACCGCGCGTGGGGCAGGGACTGTTTTGTGACGCCCCGCACCGTCGACACGCACGTGAGGAGGCTCCGCGAGAAGCTCAAGGAAGCGGGGCGTTACATCGACACGGTGCGCGGCGTCGGATACAGGTTCAAAGAGGACTGATGGCAAAGACGCTTATACTCGAGACGATAGCAAGAGAGATGCCGACGGGCGTAATAGTGCTCGACAGGAACGGGATCGCCCTTTACGCGAACACGTTCTTTCTTAGGTCCTTTCCGGTTGACGGCGGGGTAGAGGGCAAGCACATACGCTCGATCATGGGGAACGCTAATTTACTCAAGACCATAGATTCCTTCCTTGAAAAAAAAGGCGGGTCCTCGACGGACATAGAGATGAACGACGGCTCAAGTCATTTTAACGCGCATATCGTACCTTTGAAGGACAAGGGCGAGTTCAGCCTGCTCCTGTTCCTCCAGGACATCACTGAGGAAAAGCGAGTCGAGACTATTAAAAAAGACTTTGTCGCCAACGTCTCGCACGAGTTGCGCACGCCTCTGGCGTCCATAAAGGGGTACTCGGAAACGCTCCTCGACGGGGGCATGGACGATAAGGACACCCTAAGGGAGTTCCTCCGCGTCATAGACAGGCACGCCACACGCATGGCCCGGCTCATAGACGACCTCCTGATACTTTCGCGCCTTGAGTCCCACCAGATGCAGATAGTAGCGGCCCCGGTAGACTTAAGCGAGCTCATCACGTCGTCCACAAAGGGGTTCGAGAAGCAGGCCCGCGACAAGGGCATCTCCATTATTGCTTCGGACACGGACGAGCTCCCGAAGGTCTCAGGCGACAGGGACAGGCTCGAGCAGGTGATGGTGAACCTCCTTGACAACGCCATCAAGTACACTCCCTCGGGCGGGCGTGTAATGGTCAGGGCGCATAAGCTGGACGGCGGCGTGCGCGTCGATGTTGTCGATACCGGCATAGGCATACCGGAGGGCGACATACCGAGGATATTCGAGAGGTTCTACCGGGTCGACAAGGCGCGCTCGCGCGAGATGGGCGGCACAGGCCTCGGGCTTGCCATAGTAAAGCACATCATACAGGGGCACAACGGGAGGCTCCACGTAGAGAGCGCCCCCGGAAAGGGCTCCACCTTCAGCTTCTTCCTCAAATCCGCGGGATAGGACCGAAAGCGCCTTCTTCAGGCCTTGTTTTTTACCCACCCCTTTATGTTATAATCACCGGATTGAGTTCTTTTAAAAAACCATGCCTATCATAGAAGTAAAAGACCTCGTAAAGAGGTACAACGGGAATGAGGCCGTCAGAGGCGTATCGTTCGAGGTGAACGAGGGGGAGACCTTCGGCTTTTTAGGCCCGAACGGCGCGGGTAAGACGACGACCATCAACATCTTATGCACCCTCCTCGGGTTCGACTCCGGCGTGGCCAGGGTCAACGGCTTTGACTGCAGGAAGGACCCGGGCAGGGTCCGATCCTCCATCGGGCTCGTATTCCAGGAAATTACGCTCGACAATGAACTCACCGCCTACGAGAACCTCAAGTTCCACTGCTACATGTACAATATGGAAAAGAGGCTCGCCGAGGCGCGCATTGACGAGATACTCTCTGTCGTGGGCCTAAGCGACCGGGGAGGCGACCTCGTGAAGAAGTTCTCCGGGGGCATGAAGAGGAGGCTCGAGATTGCGCGCGGCCTCCTCCACAGGCCGAAGGTATTGTTTTTGGACGAGCCGACGCTCGGGCTCGACCCTCAGACCAGGAGCCACGTCTGGGAGTTCATAAGGAAGCTCAAAAAGACCGAGGGCAACACCGTCTTCATGACGACCCATTATATGGACGAGGCCGAGGCCTGTGACAGGATAGCGATCATCGACAACGGAAAGATAATCGCCTGCGAGAGGCCCGATGAGTTGAAGCGCGCCATCAAGGGGGACACCATATACATAAAGACAGAGGACGACGATAAGGCGCTCCGCGAGATAGAGGAGAAACTTGGCTTGAAGCCCAAGGCGACAGACGCCGGGCTCTCTTTGCTTGTAGAGGGCGGGGAGAAGTTCATACCGAGGCTATTTGAAAGGCTCTCGATTGGGATAATATCCGTGAACCTCAAGAAACCGTCCATCGAGGACGTATTCATAAACCTTACCGGCAGGGAGATAAGGGATTACGGCCCGTCCCAGAGGCCGCGGGGGTAGGTTTTAATCTTTCTTTTTGACATATCTCACCCTCCCCTCAATCCCCTCCCGTCAAGGGAGGGGAAGTATGCAGGTACTCCCTCCTTTACATAGAGGGGAGTTTTTAACTCCTCACCTTTTTACAAGGGGAGGTTGGGTGGGGTTATCGACGGATGAGCCCGCAAATGGCCATTCCCGCGATATTTGAGCGGTAATACAGTGTCTTTTAGATCTCGATTATGATTACAACCCGGATTCCCGATAAAAGCCATCGGGAATGACAAACACTGGATTATCTGCGCTGTATTCATAGAAAATTAGAAAACACTTTCTTTTATAAAAAATGTTCTCCTACAAAGCCATATATGTAATTACCCTCAGGGAGTTCAAGAGGTTCTTCCGCCAGAAGGGGCGTCTCATAGTCTCGCTCGCGCGCCCGCTCATCTGGCTCTTCATAGTCGGCTCTGGCTTCACAAAACTTGTCGGAGGAGGCGGCGAGGTCGAATACATACAGTTTATACTCCCCGGCATAGTCGGCATGACGATACTATTCAGCTCCATCTTCTCTACCATCTCGGTAGTCTGGGACAGGGAGTTCGGTTTTTTAAGAGAGATGCTCGTCTCTCCGGTCTCAAGGGTGACTATCGTATTCGGAAAGCTCTTGAGCGGCACGGCGTTGTCGGCCTTTCAGGGGATGGCGCTCCTACTCATCGCGCCGTTTTTGGGGCTCCACATGGGGATCGACGGGTTTATCTATATGGTCATCCTCATGTCGCTCGTCTCGCTCGCAATAACCGCGCTCGGGCTGTTTGTCGCCTCGTTTCTCTCGTCCCTCGAAGGGTTCAACGTCATCATGAACTTCATAATACTGCCGATGTTTTTCCTATCCGGCGCGCTCTACCCGGTAGAATCTCTCCCCATGTACATAAAGATATTCTCGTTCGCCAATCCGCTCTGCTACGGCGTGGACGCGTTCAAGCACGTGCTCCTCCCGGCGCAGGGGAGGCTCGCCGCCGAGTTCCCGCTCGTATTCGACATCGCGTTTACGGCGGCCTTCGCCGCGATATTCACGTTCCTCTCCGCCATCGTATTCGAGAGAAAGAAGTAGCATGGGGACACTCTTCGTCGTATCTACCCCGATCGGGAACCTTGAGGACATTACGCTCCGCGCGCTGAGAGTCCTTAAAGAGGTCGGGCTCATAGCCGCCGAGGACACGCGGCATACGAAGAAGCTCCTCGCGCATTACGGCATAGGCACGCCTCTGACGAGCTACCACGAGCACAACGAGAGGGAAAAGGCGAAGGAGCTCTCAGGCAAGCTCATGGACGGGGTAGATATAGCCTTGGTAACGGACGCCGGTACGCCAGGGATATCCGATCCGGGTTACAGGCTCATACGCCTTGCAATTGTTAACTCAGTGCCTGTCGTCTCTATCCCCGGTCCCTCTGCCATCATGGCCGCGCTGTCGGTATCGGGTCTCCCGTTGAACGAGTTCACTTTCAAGGGCTTCGCGCCCTCCGGAGAGGCGCGAAGGGCCTTCTTTCTTGAGATGAAAGGGACCGGCCGCACATACGCGTTTTACGAGTCCCCGGGGAGGCTCAAGGATACATTGCAGGATATGGCCGCGCTCATGCCCGGAGCCGACGTCTCGATTGCGCGCGAGATGACCAAACTGCACGAAGAGGTCATAAGGGGGGGCGCAACTGAAGTGCTTGATGCGCTTGCCGACAGGGAGATAAGGGGAGAGGTCGTCGTCGTGTTGCACGCGAGGGAGGAGCGGATAAGAGAGGCGGATATGGCCTCTGAGATTGAATCGCTCCTGAAAGAAGGTTTCAGGCTTAACGACGTCGTAAAGGCGGTTGCGAAGGAATCAGGCATGCCCAGGGCCCAAGTATACAAAGAGGCGTTGAGGGTGCAAGATACATTGAAAGGGGAGGGGAAATGAAGAAGGTACTGCTCGGGATAATAATCGGGATAGCGGTTCTGGCCGCGTTCCTCTATTTCGGCGGGGGGCGGTATTTAAGGGTATTCGGCGCCAAGACCGAGGAGGCCGGGGTTAAGCTTGAAAAGTACGAGAAAGAGATGAAGAAAGAGGCCGAGGTCCTGAAAGAGAGCGCCAGAGAGGCCGGGGAGACGATAAAGGAGAAGGCCGGGGACGCCAAAGAGGCGGTTAAGGATACCGCGGAAGGGGCGAAGGAGGCGGTTTCAAAGGCGAAGGAAGCGGCCAAGGAGTATATGCCGAAGTAGCAGGGGCGGGTTTCGCAGCCGGTCCCCTGAAGGGTCGGAGTCTCTACATTGGTTTTCATCCGCACGCTTGAGCGCGCCTGGAACCGGGAATTATAATCTTAGACGCGAGGACCGCCTCTTGGCAAAAAAGCCCGGTATAACACGGACGCCAGCGGCTCTTATAAAGTCATAAAAGACACGCATCCATTAAAACCCATGACCCCGCAAACGACCATAAACCGTTCCATTCAAGGCCCCTGGCAGGGCCGGGATTTACTTAAAATAGCCCTCATATTCCTCGTCACATTCGCGGCGTACCTGCCGGCTGTAAAAAACGGCTACATATGGGATGACGACTCATACGTGACCGGTAATACCCTTCTGCTGACCCTCGACGGCCTGTGGAAGATATGGTTCAGCACGGAAACCCCGCAGTACTATCCTCTCGTATTCACCACCTTCTGGGTGGAACAGCACCTCTGGGGGCTCGCCCCGGCCGGATACCATGCGACGAATATCCTCCTCCACGCCATGAATTCGACGCTTGTGTGGCTGATACTGAGGCGGCTGGATATAAAGGGCGGCCTCTTCATAGGGTTGCTCTTCGCGCTTCATCCGGTGCATGTCGAGTCGGTCGCCTGGATAACGGAGCGGAAAAACGTGCTCTCAGGCCTCTTTTACCTCTCGGCCCTTTTGAGTTTCCTCAGCTACGAGGAACGCGCCGTTAAAAGGCATTATATCCTGTCGATTGTTTTTTTTAGCGCGGCGCTAATGAGCAAGACCGTGACCTCCACGCTTCCAGCCGTCATACTCATCCTCAGGTGGATGCAAGGCAAGAGGATCGACCTCAGGTACGTCCGCCTGCTTTTGCCTTTTTTCGCAATAGGGTTCGCCATGAGCCTTGTTACCATTTGGTGGGAGGCGAAGATAGTCGGCGCCGAGGGCGCCGCCTGGGAGATGGGGATCGCCGAGCGCCTCATGCTCCCTGGAAGGATCGCCTTCTTTTACGCGTACAAACTGCTGGCGCCTATGGACCTTACGTTCATCTACCCGAGATGGCGGCTCGACCCGGCAGATGCGTCCCAATGGCTCTGGAGCATCGCGTTGGCTATTACACTCGCCGTGCTATGGGCCCTTAAAGGCAGGATAGGGAGACGCCCGTTTGCCGGCGCCGCGTTTTTCGTCCTGACCCTGCTCCCTGCCTTGGGTTTTTTCAAGGTCTATCCGTTCCAGTACTCGTTCGTGGCCGACCACTTTCAGTATCTGGCGAGCCTCGGCGTATTGTCCGTCGCCGGAGGGCTCGTCTTCCTTGCGTTTGAGAATACGGCGGAATGGGGAAGACCCGTCAAGACGGCCGTCCTTACAGCCGTGCTTGTCGCGCTCGGAGTCCTTACCTGGAACCAGAACCATATATACAGGGACGCGGAGACCCTCTGGAGGGACACGATAAGCAAGAACCCCGGCGCCTTCATGGCCCACACGAACCTTGCGACCATATTGTACGGCCAGGGCCGTAACGAAGAGGCGTTCGACCATAACCTTCGCGCGCTCGCCGCAAAGCCGGATTCCGCCAACGCCCGCTATAACATCGGGCTCATATTCTTCAAGGAGGGCAGGGTCGAAGAGGCGATTGCGCAATACAGGCTCGCTATCGGATCAGACCCGGGACATGTGATGGCGCGGATCAGCCTGGGAAAACTGCTCGCTGACGAGGGAAGGCTCGATGAGGCGCTGGTCCACTACAAAAAGGCCCTTGAGTTGGTGCCGGACCAGGTCATGACGCATAACAACATAGCAACGGTCTACGCGAAGAAAGGGCAGATTGACAAGGCAATAGAACACCTGAGGCATGTGCTCAAGATCAACCCCGATTATACGCTCGCGCGGCAGAACCTCGGGACTATACTCTTAAGGACCGGAATGACAGGCGAGGCCGTGGAGCATTTCAGGCGCATCCTCGACGCTGACCCAGCAAACGCAAACGCTTACAACGGCATAGGAGAGGCGCTTCTGGCTGAGGGGAGGCGCCCTGAGGCAGAGGCGTATTTCAGAAAGGCGATCGAGGCCGACCCAAGGCTTGAAAAGGCCAGGGCAAACCTTAAAGAGATCGGCGGATAAGCGCGGGGGCCGAGCAGACTGGGGGGACGTAGCCTGTTTTGAGAGACAGGCCGCTGGAACGTATCTTGGATCGCTTTTTACTTTTCATCCTTTATTTCGAAGCTGAATGTCGCGTCTATCGGCTCTGTCCCGATGTATATGTCACGGACAGCAAGCACAGCGCCTTCTATCCCTTCCCCGAGAGGTTTGAAGATGAGGAGCTTGGAGGTCTTTTCACCCGGGATGAGGGTTGTTGAGACGTCATAGAACCTGCCACGCAGTCCCGAGAGCTCCTTTTCCACGCCCTCCGCGTCTTTTTTTATGTCGTAGAGGTCGGTATAGTCGAGGGGTTTCAAATAGCTCGACTCGTCGTCCGTAAGGAGGGTAGTCGATGGGTCGTACCGGACCCTGACCTTCGACCTGTTCACTATCTCCATGTTGAAGACCGCGTACTTTGATTCCAATAGCTCGTCGATCATGGCCGCGCCGCCCTTGTCCCTTACTATCCGGACGCGGACGATTATTGACTCGTTTTCGAATACGCCTTCGTTGCTCTCCCTGCGGTAGCCGGCGTCGCCCTTGTCAGCGGGAAGGAGCGCGCCGGTCTTCGGCGTTGATGAACAGCCGGAGACGGCCAGAAGGAGGACAAGCGCCGCGATGTGTATAAGGGGTTTGAAAGCCATCAATATGTATTGAACCTCGTCAAGGACGTGAATTCGTCGAACTCCCCCTGAAACTCTTCCCACGCGACCCTTACATCGTCCACGCGGGCGCGTGGAGGCCCTATCCTGCACCACTCGAGGACCTTAAGCACGTCGGCCTCTTCGCCTTCGAGCAACGCCTCAACTGTCCCGTCCTGCTTGTTCTTTACCCACCCCGAGACGTTGTGCTTATCCGCGACCTCGGCGGTGGTGGCCCTAAAGTAAACCCCCTGGACGTCCCCTTCGACTATGACATGCGCCCGTTTTTTCATAGGTAAAACCCTATCATAAAACCTCTGTGTTGGCAACTCAGAGACAAGCGCGAGGATATATAATGCTAATTGCGGCCTTAAAATCCTTGAAGCCGCGCCGTTGCAAGGGTATTATGATTTACGGAGGCGGCATTGAAAAAAGAGATAGTGATAATCGGCGGAGGGCTCGCCGGGTCTGAGGCCGCGTATCAGATACTCCAGCGCGGAGGCCGCGCGCGTATTATCGAGATGAAGCCAATAAGGTTCTCCCCGGCCCACGCGCTCCCGACATTCGCCGAGCTCGTCTGCAGTAACTCGCTTAAATCCGATTCCATCGAGAACGCCTCCGGGCTCCTGAAAGAGGAGATGCGCCTAATGTCCTCTCTTACCGTAAGGGCGGCTGAGGCGACGCGCGTCCCTGCCGGAAAGACGCTCGCGGTCGACAGGATCGCCTTCTCCCGTTTCATAACCGAGGAGTTAGAGCGCATGGGCGCTACGATAGAAAGGGAAGAGGCCGTCTCCATGCCTGATGCAAGGCCGCTTATAATCGCCACAGGCCCGCTCACCTCTGACGCGTTCGCCGTGGCCGTCTCAGGCCTCATCGGCAGAGAAAGGCTCTTCTTCCATGACGCCGTCGCGCCGATAGTCTATAAGGATTCGATCGACTTCGAAAAGGCCTTCAGGGCCTCGCGCTACGGCAAGGGCGGCGACGACTACATAAACTGCCCGTTTACCGAAGGAGAGTACGAAAGGTTCTACTCGGCCCTCACTACCGCCGAGGGGTTCGCGGGCCACGGGTTCGAGGGCCTAAATTACTTCGAGGGCTGTATGCCGATAGAGGAGCTTGCCAGAAGGGGGCCGAAGACGCTCCTCTTCGGCCCCATGAGGCCGGTCGGGCTGAGTGACCCGAGGACAGGGGAACGCCCGTTCGCAGTAGTACAGCTCCGGAGGGAAAACCTTGAGGACACCATATACAACATCGTAGGCTTCCAGACGAGGATGACCATACCCGAGCAGAAGCGGGTATTGAGGCTCATACCGGGCCTTCAAAACGCGGAGTTCGCGAGGTTCGGCAAGCTCCACAGGAACAGCTACATCGATTCGCCCGCGCTCCTTCATAAGTCACTGCAGTTCAAGGGGGACGGCGGCATTTTTTTCGCCGGACAGATGACCGGGGTCGAGGGTTATGTGGAGTCGGCCGTCTCTGGGCTCCTCGCGGGCGTTAACGCGTGGAGGCTCGCAAACGGCATGGAGCCCGTCGTGCCGCCGCCGACTACCATGACCGGGGCGCTCCTGGCCCATATAACGGCGCCGTCAAAAGACTTCCAGCCCATGAACGCTAATATGGGGCTCCTTCCGGAGATCCAGGGCAAGGACAGGAGGGAGCGCCAGGCCGAGAGGGCCTTGAATGACATGAAGGCGTGGGTCCTCGCCGGGTCCTTGCCGGACGGGCAAAATTCGTATCCAGCGCCAGAGGTTTGAGTTGATTATATGAGGCTCCGGATACTTTGGCCCCGCGCCGAGCGGTCCTTGCCGGACGGGCAAAGTTCGTATCGAGACGACTTGTTACTTTTGTTTCATATAGCTTCCGAAGGACTTATGTTCCGCGCCGAGCGGTCCTCGCCGGACGGGCAAATTCGTATTAGTCGGCTTTGCGTTTGAGAGCACAGAGCAACCCGATTTGAATTTGGCCCCGCGCCGAGCGGAATCCCTTGAAACCGGAAGTAGAATCTGATATAGATAGGTATCTATGGATAAGAGAAAAGAGATCCTCCTTTCAGCCTTGCGTGAAAAGGACGAGCCGATAAGGAAGCTCGCGGCAGACGCCCTTGAAAAGCTTGAGATAAGGTCCAAGCTCGAGCACTTTGAAAAAAAGATAGACGCCGGCGAGATGCTTGAGAAGATACGCGCTGTTTACGCCCTCGCTGACCTTAAAGGCCCCAAGGTCGCCGAACTGCTCGCCAGGGCCATGAAGGACTCGGCGGAAGACGTCCGGGCCGCGGCCGTGCGGGTGCTTGCGAACAAGGGCGAGGTTGCGCTCCCGCTCCTCGTGGAGGCGCTTAAAGACCAGGCCCCGATAGTCGCGAGGGCCTCAGCCGACGCGCTCTCTAACTTCCACGACGCGCGCCTTTTGGGCCCGCTCATGCAGGCTTTGAAGAACCCCGACATAGGGGTCGTAGAGAGGGCACTTGACTGTATAGGGAGGATCGGGGACAAGAGGGCTGAGGAGGCGATGGCCTTCTTCGCCGTCAAGGGCAACAGGAAGCTCCGGTCGATAGCCTTAAAGGCGCTCGGCGAGATGGACCGCTGAGGCGCGCTCTGAAAAACTGATTTATGAAAAAAAGGCGGGACTGAAAAGTCCCGCCTTTTTTATAGGCCTGCAAGATAAACTCGCCACCAAACACAGGCCCTACACCGCCTGCGCCGCCTCTTTCTCGAAGAACGAGCCGAGGTCCGTCGATGTAGTCGCCGGGTTGACCGTGGTGACTATCTCCTTGTCTGTCGAGACCGCAATATCTACTTCATACGGGTTCTCGACGATGACTCCTTCGGAATCGTAGAGGATCTTGACTATCGGGCCTCCCTGCTTCTCTGCGTTCAGCCTCGTAACTATGCCGACCTCGTTCGTCGTGAGCCGGACCATCGTTCCGACCGGGTAGACGCCGATCATGTCGATGAAGGCCTTGAGCGTATCGGGGTTGAAGTGCCTCCCGGAGAAGTTGTTCATGACCTTTACCGCCTCGACCGGGCTGTGCGGCTGTTGGTAGACCCTGAGTGTTGTAAGCGCGTCGTAGGCGTCGGAAATCGTGATGAGCTGGCTCAGGGGATGGAGCGACGAGGTCGTCTGCGGATAGCCGGAGTGGTCGTACTTTATGTGGTGTTCGTATATGAGCCTGCCGATGGTCTCGTCGAGCCCGTCCATGCGCTTGGCGATGTTCGAGCCCAGAAGCGGGTGCTCCTTTATCTTCTCCCATTCCTCGGAGGAAAGGCCGCCGGGTTTCCTGATGATGTTTTCTGCGACCCCGGTCTTGCCGACGTCGTGGAGGAGGGCCGCTACCCCGACCGCGTGGAGGTCGTCCTTGGGTAGCCCCATCGCCTTTCCGAGCGAGAGGGCCATGATAGAGACGTTGACAGAGTGGTTATACAGGTAGTTATCGTAGTTTTTTATCATGGTGAGGCCGAGTATCGCGTTCTGGTCGGAGAAGACCGTCTCGGTTATCTCCTCGACTATCGCCTTTACGGGCTCGGACCTCGGTATCTTCCCCATCCTCACTTCGCCCATGACGCTCTTGACTATCTCTACCGCGCCGTTGTATATCTCGAGGACGTTCCTCTTGCCCATGGGCACGGATTTGAGCGTTATGTGGGTCACGCCTCTCGCGTGGAGCTCCCTCTGCAGTTCCTTCCCCTGTATCTGTTGGCCCGCGAGCACGTCGAAGACCGCCGAGAGCTCCTTTACGGACGTGCCTCTCTCGATGATGATGGCGTCGACGTTCTTGTCCGCGAGGTACTGGAGTATGTCGGGGTAGAGCTTGTCGGCGTCCTGAATGAGCGTATCCTCGAAAGTGAGGGTCTCGTGCACTATGCCGATGACGATGTTGTTAGCCGATTTAAGCTCGTCGGATATGAGAAGGAAGGTCTTGTTCACCGGCGCGGCTATGGCCGGGTGCCCGGGCGGGTAGAGCTTCTTGCTTTTCAGCGCCGAGTTTATTGATTTGAGAATGAGCTCGCTTGCGTCACCGTTCATTTGCTTTTTTCTCTCTTCCCTCAAGGATTCTTCTGCACGCGGCGTAAAGCTCAACGGAGGCGTCCTTGCATGCCTCTTGAACAGCCTTGTATGCCTCCACGGTCCCGATCATGCCGAGCGAGTTGGCGGCGAGTATCCTTATCTCCTCGTTCGCCTTCTTGCCGAACCAGACCTTCCTGAAGAGGAGCCTCTCAAGGTACGGCACGGCCTTGACGCTCCCTATGTGGCCGAGTGCCCTGATGGCCTCTCGTTTAGGCTCGTGGGTCTCGCCGAGCGATTCCCTCCGGAGCGCTATCTCGCCGAGTATGTCCGCAACGGACGGGTCTTTCAGGACACCGAGCGAGATTATCGCCTGCGCTACTATGGAAGGGTCCTCTTCGCCGAGAGTCTTTATGAGAATCGCGGTCGCCCTCGGTCCGCCGATCTTGACGAGGCTTTTAAGGGCCTCTTTCTTGACCCTTGGCTCGGGGTTCGCGTACACCGTCTCTATGGCGTCGATCGCGGCCGGGTCCTTCAGCTCCCCAAGGAGCCCGACCATCTGCCTAATCACGTACCACTCGGGGTTGCTGAGCCTCTCCTCTACGAGCGGCCGCACCTGTTTTCCGAAGCGGACTATGAGGTTAAAGAGGTTCCGCCTCGCGACCGCGTCCCCGGAGTCTATTATGGAGTCCAGGAGCGCCCTTGCCGCGTCTTCCCCGGCGAACAGGAGTATGCTGTTGATCACCCCGCGGTGCGGCTCGTCTTTTGAAGCGAGCCTCTGCACCAGGTAAATGATCATATCATGGTTGAGGAAAGACCTCAATCTCTCGGAGGCGAGCGTCCGCAAGTCGTCGGCGAGCCTGGGTTGAGTGGACAGGTGCTCGACGAAGACGAGGCAGGCGGGGAATATCTCGTCAAGCCTCTTTTCCATCAAGACCGCCTCGCCCTTCTCCTTAAGCCTCACGGAGAGGTCCTGATACCTGATGAAGTCCCGCTCGTCCCTTATAAGAGAAATCAGGTCAGCGAAGGTGGTCTCGTCGGCCTTTTCCTCCTCCTCCCTTGGCGCAGGGGCCTTTTCCGCCTCCTGGGACTGGGCCTCCCCGGGGGCCTCCTCCTCCTTTTTCTTCTCCTCCGCGAGTTCCTTCCTCTCCTTATCCTTTTTTTCCTCGAGTTCCCTTTTGATCTTGAGGAGGTCCTCGGGCCGCAGGGCGTTTATGAGTACGCCGGTGACATCCTTAAGGGCGAATACCGCCTCTGCCCCGCCCTGCGCAAGGAGGTCTTCGGGCTCGAGCTTGACGATTGAGAGGAGGACCTTGAGCTCACTTACAGTGAGCCTCGGCGAGAAGGTTATCTCCTTTATGCGCCTGAAAAAGAGCTTCTTGCCGAGAGAGGCGACCTCTGCGTTGCCGGGGGCGACGTGGGTCTTGTTGTCGTAGAAACCCTTCTGGTCTATCTTCCATTTTATTTCGCCTTGGATCTCGAGCGATTTTCTGAAGAGCAGATAGCATTTCTCAACGGACGCGTCAAGCTGAGGGTGCCCCTCAGGATAGAAATTATGCATCTTGACAGCCTTGTGGAGTTCAATTAGTATGTTTGTGTAGCTTGGGATTTCAATAGCCATATTAGCGTTTTTTCAAATGAATTTAATGAAAGTCATATTAACAAAACTGGCATGATTGTCAATTGTAAACATCGTGTTTGACGGCCTGTATGTCTAAGGCGAAGACATTCTACTCGTGCCAGTCCTGCGGCCATGTCTCCTACAAGTGGCTCGGCAGGTGTCCCGATTGTTCGGCCTGGAATACCTTTATCGAGGAGGTCGAGGCCCCGGTCTCGAAGAGGGGGGCCCCCTCGTCATCTCCCTCCGTCCCTGAGCCTATCTCGAATTTAACCACCGAAAAGGAATTCAGGGTAAGGACCCGCATCTCGGAGCTCGACCGCGTCCTCGGCGGGGGCATGGTCCCGGGCTCGGCCATACTCATCGGAGGGGACCCCGGTATAGGCAAATCCACGCTCCTCCTGCAGGCGATGGGCACCCTCGCGGAGGCTGGAGTCAAGGTCCTCTACATCACCGGCGAGGAATCGATGAGGCAGATACGCCTCCGGGGCGAGAGGCTCGGGGCGATCTCGGAAAACCTCATCGTCTACGCCGAGACCTCGCTTGAGAGGATACTCGACGCGCTCCCCGGCGTAAAGCCCGGCGTCATCGTAATAGACTCGGTCCAGACGATATTCACATCCGCCTTCGAGTCCTCGCCGGGGTCCGTCAGCCAGGTGAGAGAGACTTCGGCAAGGCTCATCTCGCACGCCAAGTCGATGGAAACCCCCCTCTTCCTCGTGGGACATGTCACAAAGGACGGGTCGATCGCGGGGCCGAAGGTCCTCGAGCACATGGTCGACACCGTCCTCTACTTCGAGGGCGAGAGGGGGCACCCGTTCCGGATACTCCGCGCCGTAAAGAACCGCTTCGGCTCAGTCATGGAGATAGGCGTATTCGAGATGAAGGAATCCGGTTTAATAGAGGTCACGAACCCGTCCGAAGTCTTCCTCGCCGAAAGGCCCGCTGACTCGTCCGGCTCCGCCGTGGTATCGAGCCTTGAGGGTACCCGGACGATACTCGTGGAAGTGCAGTCGCTCGTCTGCCCCACGCTCTTCGGGGTGCCCCGGAGGACGGTCGTGGGTATCGACCACAACAAGGTGATGTTGCTTGCCGCGGTCCTTGAGAAGAAGGCAGGGGTGTCGCTTGCCAACCACGACATCTTCGTAAAGGTCGCCGGAGGCATAAGGCTCGATGAGCCGGCGATTGATCTCGGTATACTCGCCTCGCTCGCCTCGAACTTCCTCGATAAACCTATCGAACCCAAGACCGTCATATTCGGTGAGGTCGGGCTCGCCGGAGAGGTGAGGGCGATAAGCCAGGTAGAGCAGAGGGTCCGTGAGGCGGAAAAGCTCGGGTTCAAGCGTTGCGTTCTTCCAAAGGACAATCTGAAGCACTTGAAGAAGAGGGGCGCTATGCGCCTTGAGGGGGTCTCCACTATAAAAGAGGCGATAGAGAAGTTCTTTTAGTCAGGCGGTCTCAAGGAGCTCGCCTGCCTTATAGATAAGGGACTTTCGTTCTGGTATAATTTTATGACAGCGAGCGGGATGGTTTTGGGGGTTTTCGGGCGCCCATTTGTTTTATCCATCATCGGAGGCCGTATTGTTGGTGATACAGACCGGCGCATTCAAGGTAAGGGGCTTTATCCTGCCACTGTTTCTTCTCTATATTATAGTTTTTTCAGGCACGGCCCTTGCCTCTGAGAGGCCTTTTTTTACGGACCAGGGGCAGATGAGATTCGCCCGTTTCCTCATGCACGGCGGCGAGTACAGGAGCGCGGCAAGGGAGTTCTCGAGGGCCATCGAGTTTTTCCCCGGAAGCCCGTTACTCGTTGAGGCCCAGTTCGGTATATCTGAAGCGTATTACATGGCCGGGCTTTATGACAAGGCCGAAGTCCAGTTCAGGCAATTCGTCAGGAACTTCCAGGAGAGCCCACTTGCCGGGTCCGCGCTCTCTCGTCTTGACGAACTCGGATGGATGCGGGTAAGGCGCCTGCCGGTTGTTCCTCTCCCGGAGACGGCATTAAAACCCGCCAGGGGGCTTAAGGCCGTGCAGGTCATGCTCTTCGAGGGGAGGACCCTTGATGAGGTCGATGGCGAGCTTAAGGGGCTTAAATCCGCCGGGGTAGATACCGTGATCCTCCGCGTCTTTCATAACAGCGGGGACAGGTTTTACCGGTTCGTCTCTCCGGGGGATAAAAGGGGCGTATACTTCAATACCACTTCGGCCCCGGTAGTGGACGACATGCTCTCTTCCGTACTTTCTTCCGCGCACAGCCATGGGTTGAAGGTATTCGCGTGGATGACGACAAGGTACGCCGACTACGGGGCCGAGGGTGATGAAGACCTCGCATGCAGGGGCTACGACATCCGTTCCAGGTCTTTTGTACGGTGCAAGGGGCTCGACCTCTTTAACGACAGGGCGGTTGAGAGGTTAGAGCGCATCTATTCCGACCTCGCCGAGTACGAGATAGACGGGGTGCTCTTTCAGGACGACCTTGTGCTCAGGCACAACGAGGGCTTCGGGGCGCGGATGGAGGTGCTCTTTAAAAAGGATACCGGGCTTGGGATAGACCCCGAAGCGTTATATCTAAGGACAGACGGCCCGTCGGTCCACTATACGGAGCTCTTCTGGAAGTGGGCGTCGTGGAAGAACCGGAGGCTCCTTGATATAGCCGGGAGGCTCAAAACCGCTGTGGCGAAGAAGAGGCCGGACGCCAGGTTCGCCATTAATCTCATGTACGAGTCCGTAACGAACGCCCCTTTTGCCCTTGCGTGGCTCTCGCAGGACTTTTCAGAGGCGGCGCGGAGAAACTTCGACTACTATTCCATCATGGCCTACCACAGGCAGATGGGGGAGGAGCTCAAACGGGACCCTGATGAGATACGCGAGATCATTGGGCGGATGGTCGAGGACGCCTCAGCCTCGGTCGGAGCGGAGAAGGTGCTCATAAAGGTGCAGACCATAGACTGGTCCTCAGGAGAGCCGCTACCGGACGAGGAGGTCGCCGGGATATTGAATAGCGTTAAGGCGAAGGAGCGGGTCTCGCTCGCCGTCGTCCCATACAGGTTGGGCCTCCCGCTCAAAGACCTTGCCGGAGGCGGGACCGGGGACGCGGCTGTTGCATTCAAATAGGAAGGCATATGACGATACTTTCGAATAAGGACTATATCTGCTCGCTATGCAGGTGCCACATCAGGGAGAACACGATATTCACGGGGTTGAGCGACGCCCAGCTCGACGCCTTCAAGGACGTCGTCATAATATCTTCCTTTAAAAAGAGGGAGATAGTCTATCTCGACGGCGACGAGTGCACGGGCCTTTACATCATAAGGGCCGGGAGGCTAAAACTCGTAATGTCGTCTTCCACCGGCAAGGAGCAGATAATCAATATATTGAACCCCGGGGACCTCCTGGGGTTCGAGGTCTTCTACGAGGGGAGGGCCTACAAGAACACCGCCGTCGCCATGGAGGACTCAGAGCTCTGCTATATAGAGAAGAACGCCTTTTTCAAGATCATCGAGAGGGAGCCTGATATCTCGAAGAAGCTCATCATCTCTTTAGGGAAGGAGCTGAACCACGCCTACGAGAGGATAGGGAACCTCGGGCTCCTGAACGCCAAGGAGAAGCTCGGCCATCTCTTATATACG
Source organism: Deltaproteobacteria bacterium GWB2_55_19 (assembly GCA_001797465.1). GTDB lineage: Bacteria > Desulfobacterota > GWC2-55-46 > GWC2-55-46 > GWC2-55-46 > GWB2-55-19. Next base: position 75,453 of record MGPQ01000020.1, read on the forward strand.
CTCGCCGACGAATACGGCGTCAAGGCCGACGGAGGGGTGAAGCTTAACCTGAACCTCTCCCGCCTCGAGATAGCCGAGCTCCTCGGCATCACGCAGGAGACCTCGATAAGGCTCCTCAAGTCCTTTAAGGAGGACGGCATACTGGACATAAAGAGAAAAGAGATAGTCATAAAGTCCATGTCCAGGCTGAAAGAATTCTCCGAATAACCGGGCTTCCGGGCCCCGAAGGACCGCCTCGTCCAAATGGCATTTTCCATCCGCACAAGACTGACCTTCTGGTACGTTACCCTACTGACCGTGAGCCTCATAGGCTTCGGCGCGGCCTTCTCGTATTCGCTCCTCAAGATTTACATGTACAGGACCGACAACCAGATAAGCTCCGTCGCCAACATGATGGTACATACGGTCGTCAAGCCCTCGGGGCAGATGTTCCTCCCCAGGGACTTCGATATCATACTGGAGAGGTTCTTCGGCATAAGGACCGCCGGCAACTACATACAGGTCCTCGACCCGCTGGGGCAGACAGTGGCCAGGTCTTCCAACCTCGAGTCCATGAAGCTCCCGATTACGAGGGACACCTACCACGCGGCCGTAAACGGCGCGACGACCTTCGAGATCATCCGGAACATCGGGAGGTACCCTGTAAGGGTCGTCACAAAGCCGATATTCGTGCCTGACAAGGGGCTCGTGGCCATAGTCCAGGTCGGTTCGTCCCTTGAGGAGGTCGACGAGGTCTTCCACTCGCTCGCCTACATATTTATGCTCGGGGTCGCGGCCTCAGTCGTCATAGCGGGCGCCGTCGGCTGGTTCCTCGCGAAAAAGGCCCTGAAACCCGTTTCCGAGATAACGAAGCTCGCGAGGAAGATAGGGGCCGAGAACCTGAACGAGCGCATAACGATAGAGGTCCCGAATGACGAGATAGGTCGCCTCGCCACCACCATCAACGAGATGTTCGGCAGGCTCGAAAAATCCTTCAAGCAGATAAAACAGTTCACCGGCGACGCCTCGCATGAGCTCAAGACCCCGCTTACGATATTGAAAGGCGAGATGGAGATAGCGCTCCGGTCAAAGGACGGCATTGAGGCTATGCGCGAGGCCTTGAAGTCCAGCCTGGAAGAGATAGACAGGATGAACTACATCGTCCGTAACCTCCTCGACCTCGCTAAAATGGACGTTGAGAAGGAGGCTCTGCCGAAGGAGAGCGTCGACCTCGACAGGCTCCTCAAGGAGAGGCTCGACCACTTCCGGAGGCACGCCCTTGACAGCGGCGTCGAGTTGTATATCCTGAAAAGTATCCCGGTAATCGTGCGCGGAGACAGGGTGAGGATAAGCCAGCTCTTCTCGAACCTCATGGACAACGCCATAAAGTACACGCCCCGGGGCGGCACGGTCAAGCTCTCGCTCTCCGATGAGGACGGACGCGCGGTCTTCCGGGTCATGGACACCGGGGTCGGTATATCGAAGGAGGACGCGCCTTATATATTCGACAGGTTTTACAGGGTCGACAAGGCGCGCTCCAGGGACGTGGGCGGCGCTGGGCTCGGGCTCTCCATATGCAAGGGGATAGCAGAGGCGCACGGCGGTACGCTTGAAGTTGAGAGCGCGCCGTCCAGGGGCTCGACGTTCACGCTGAAACTGCCGCTTGCCGCGGTCACGGCGGTTTGAGCGTTTAAATTACGATATGATTACTTTCGGGGCGTCGGAACAAAGCAGGTACGCGCAGTACGTGAGTTTTGAAATAAATGAGGAGGGCATAGTTCATGAACGTTGGCATACTTACCGGAGGCGGAGACTGCCCGGGACTGAACGCCGTAATAAGGGCCGTAGTCAAGAGGGGGCATCAGTTCGGCTACGAGTTCACAGGCATCAAGGAAGGTTGGAGGGGGCTCCTCCAATCCAATACGATAAAACTCTCAAAGCAGACGGTCTCCGGGCTCCTGCCGATGGGCGGGACCATCCTCGGCACGTCGAGGACGAACCCGCTTAAGGACCCGAAGGACGCCGAGACGCTTTTTAAGAACATCGAGGCGCTCAAGCTCGACGCCATAATAGCCATAGGCGGGGACGACACTCTTGGGGTAGCCGCAAAGCTCCACGCCAAGGGGATAAAGGTCGTGGGCGTGCCGAAGACCATAGACAACGACCTCTTTGGCACGGACTTCACCTTCGGGTTCGACACCGCCGTTTCCATCGTCACCTGGGCGCTCGACAGGCTCCACTCCACGACAGAGGCCCACCAGAGGGTCATGGTCGTCGAGGTCATGGGCAGGCACGCTGGATGGATCGCCGTCTACGGCGGCATAGCCGGAGGCGCGGACGTAATACTTATCCCTGAGAAGCCCTTTGACGTGGACGAGGTCTGCGCCGTAATAAAGAAGCGGAAGGAAGAGGGAAAGAACTTCAGCCTCGTCGTCGCGGCGGAGGGGGCGTACCCCAAGGAGGCTGGAGGCATGATCACTAAGGACAAGTCCCTGGACTCCTTCGGACACGCCAAGCTCGGCGGCATTGGAGAGTTCCTCGCGACCGAAATAGAGAAGAGGACCTCGCTTGAGTCCCGCTTCGTGGTCCTCGGCCACCTCCAGAGAGGCGGCACGCCCACGGCCTACGATAGGATCCTCGCCACACGCTACGGCATAGGGGCGATAGAGCTCGTGCACGCGGGTAACTTCGGACGCATGGTGGCGCTCCAGGGAAACAGAATAGTCGACATCTCGCTCGCGGAGGCGACCGCCAAGCTCAAGACCGTGGACGCCGAGATGTACAGGATAGCGCATATATTCTTCGGGTAGGCGTCTTGTTTGCATTTGAATCATTTCTGCGGTCGGGGAACTTTAGCCCCGCCCTTAAACTCAGACCATCTCACCAGCCGATCGATATAACGGTTTTGCCGTAACCCCCAAAGGGGCATGCCGTGAAAAACCTGTTTAAGCCGTGCATGACATTTTTCCTGATAACAGCCCTTCTGCAGGCCTGCTCAAGGCCGCCTGACGAGGAGAGGATACGCGCAAGCGTTTCGAATGCGGTCGAGGCGGCTGAGGCAAAGGACGTAAAGGCCTTCATGCGATTCATATCGAAGGAATACGCCGACGACAGGGGGAACGACTACAACGGAGTGAAGGGTATCCTCGTCTATCAGCTCCTCAGGCCAGAGCCGGTGAAGGTCTTTCTGAGGGGGCTCTCAATCGAGGTCAAGGGGGACGCCGCACTTGTCGACGCGAAGGCGATAACGATGAGGGGGAGGAATATAAAATCGCTCTCCGATATCGTGCCCGACGAGGCGGAGGCTTACAGGTTCTCGATCTTATTCAAAAATGAGTCCGGCGACTGGAAGGTGAGGTCCGCCTCATGGGAGCCGATAGGTCTGGCGGGTCTGCTCTGAGCGGAGCGCCGGAGAGGCTCATAGCGGACGCCATGCTCGGAAAGCTCGCGCGCTGGCTGCGCACGCTTGGGTACGACTGCGCCTTTCTCCCCGGCATAGCCGACGACGTGCTAATCAAAAGGGCGGTTGCGGAGGGGCGAGTAATACTTACGCGCGACACATTGCTCATCCAGCGCCGCGCCGCGCGCGGCAGAACGATATTCATCGAGAACGACAGGGTAGCCGATCAGCTCAAGGAATTATCGAAGAGGTTCGAGATAAACGCCTACGGCTTCCTCACCCGGTGCCTGAGATGCAACGCGCCTCTTGAGCCGATGGATAAAGAGGCCGCAAGGGGGAAAGTCCCTCCTTATGTATTTGCTGTCCAGGAGAGGTTTTCGGCCTGTCCCGGATGCGGCAGGGTGTACTGGGCAGGGACGCACAGGGACAGGATGATAGAGGCGATAGAGAGTATGCTCAAGGGTGGATGGGGTTGACCTTGTTTAGCTCCCCTCCTTTACAAGGAGGGGACGGGGGAGGTCTGCTTTTCCCCCAAAATCACCCCACCCAACCTCCCCTTATCAAAAGGGGAGGAGTTTGAAAATCCAGTTTTCGATAGGTGGGGTTTTCCAACCCTGCCTACCGCCCATTCCCTTTAAAATCCCCCCCCCAAAGATGTTAGCCTTGCCCTGAAAAATAAAGGAGGCCGTTTATGGATAAGTTCGTTATCGTCTTCTCGACCGCTCTGAATGAGGATGAGGCGGCGCGTATCGGAAAGACCGTAGTCGAAGAGGGGCTCGCGGCGTGCTGTAACATAGTCCCGCGCATAAGGTCCATATACACATGGAAGGGAAAGACGTCTGACGAGGCCGAGGCGCTATCCATCTACAAGACAAGGGCCGCGCTCTTCGGAAAACTCAAGGCGCGGATAAAGGCCCTGCACGGCTACGAGGTCCCGGAGATAATCGCCATCGACATAAAGGACGGGCTCCCGGATTACCTCGCCTGGATAAACGAGGTGACAAAGGGGTAGCGGACTTCAATGTTATCGAAAAGCCCCGGAGGGGCTTTTCTTTTGACAAACGTAGCGCGATTACTTACAATGTAATATTGCGTTTTTGATGAGTTTCTAAGGACAATAGACAGGGGAACCGGACCAAGTGACCGATAAGAACAAGATAAGGAATTTTTCGATAATAGCCCATATAGACCACGGCAAATCAACGCTCTCGGACAGGCTCCTCGAGTACACGGGGACGATCACCAAAAGAGAGATGGTCGACCAGTTCCTCGACAAAATGGAGCTTGAGAGGGAGCGCGGCATCACCATCAAGGCCCAGACCGCGCGTCTTAATTACAAGGCCGACGACGGGGTCACCTATGTATTGAACCTCATAGACACGCCAGGACACGTGGACTTCAGCTACGAGGTGAGCCGGTCCCTTTCCGCCTGCGAGGGGGCTATCCTCATCGTCGACGCCTCCCAGGGCGTGGAGGCCCAGACAGTCGCGCACCTATATACCGCCGTAGACGTCGGTCTCGACATATTCCCGGTCCTTAATAAAATTGACCTGCCCGCCGCGGACCCGCCGAGGATAAAGGAAGAGATAGAAGAGGTCCTCGGCATTGACGCATCAGAAGCCGTCCTCGCGAGCGCCAAGGAGGGGATAGGGATAAAGGACATCCTTGAGGCGATAGTAAAGAGGATACAGCCCCCGAAAGGCGATGAAGAGAGGCCTCTAAAGGCCCTCGTCTTCGATTCGTGGTACGACATCTACCAGGGCGTGGTCGTCCAGATAAGGGTCTTCGACGGCTGTATAAAAAGGGGGACGAAGATAAAGTTCATGGCCACAGGCAAGACCTTCGACGTCGACAAGGTCGGCGTCTTCGCTCCCGGCCCCAAGGAGATCGACTCCCTCGGCGTAGGCGAGGTCGGCTTCGTAATCGCCAACATAAAAGAGGTGAAGGAGACCAACGTCGGCGACACTATAACCGACGCGCTCAACCCTACCGAGGAGCCTTTCCCGGGATACAAGGCGGCAAAGTCGATGGTCTTTAGCGGCCTCTATCCGGTGGACTCCGCCCAGTATGAGAACCTCAAAGAGGCGGTCGTAAAGCTCCGTTTGAACGACTCTTCCTTTTCGTTCGAGCCGGAGACCTCTCTGGCCCTCGGCTTCGGCTTCAGGTGCGGCTTCCTGGGTCTCTTCCACATGGAGATAATACAGGAGAGGCTTGAAAGAGAATACGGGCTCGCGCTCATAACGACCGCGCCGACGGTCATTTACAGGGTGACGAAGACCGACGGGACCGTCGTCATGGTTGACAACCCCTCGAACCTGCCTTCGCCACAGTATATAAATTTTGTGGAAGAGCCGTTCATACTCGCCACCCTCCATCTGCCCGCGGAGTACCTCGGCGCGGTCCTCGCCCTCTGCGAGTCCAAAAGGGGCATACAGAGGGAGATAAAATTCTTGACCACATCGAGGGTCATGGTCGAGTACGAGATACCTTTGAACGAGATAGTGCTCGACTTCTACGATAAGCTCAAAACCCTGTCGAAGGGCTACGCCTCGATGGACTACGACTATCTGGACTTCAGGAAGTCCGACCTCATAAAGCTCGACATACTCATAAACGGCGAGGCCGTGGACGCGCTCTCGCTCATCGTCCCGCGCGAGAGGGCGTTTGCCAGGGGCAAGGACCTCGCCGAGAAGATGAAGGAGATAATCCCGAGGCAGATGTTCGAGGTCATAATACAGGCCGCCATAGGGGCGAAGGTCATAGCGAGGGAGACGATAAAGGCCCTCAGGAAGAACGTCACGGCAAAGTGCTACGGCGGCGACATCACGAGGAAGAGGAAGCTCCTCGAGAAGCAGAAGGAAGGCAAGAAACGCATGAAGCAGGTCGGAAGAGTGGAACTGCCGCAGGAGGCGTTCCTCGCCGTCCTTAAGGTAAGCTAAAAGAAAAAGGCGGTAACAGGCGGACATGGAAGATAAAAAGGAAGAGAAGGACAAGAAGAAAAACATAAGGGAGATAGCCGAGGCGATCGTCATAGCCCTGGTGCTGGCCCTAGTCATAAGGACCTTCGTCATACAGGCCTTCAAGATACCGTCGGGGTCTATGGAGGACACGCTCCTTGTAGGCGACCACATAGTCGTCTCCAAGTTCGCCTACGGCATACAGGTCCCGAAACCGGCTATCATAAAGGTCTTCGGCGCTTCCATCCCCTTTTTTGAGACGAAGCTCATACCGTCATGGGGCAAGGTCGAGCGCGGCGACGTCATAGTCTTCCGTTTCCCGGGCGACAGGTCGAAGGACTATATCAAAAGGGTCATAGGGCTGTCCGGAGACAGGGTAGAGCTCCGGGAGAAGGTCCTCTACCTTAACGACGCCAGGATCGACGACCCCTGGGGCGTGAACAAAGGCGGCCTCTACGGCGAGGACACAGAGAAAAATGTCAACTTCGGCCCCTATACGGTTCCTGAAGGGACGGTTTTTGTCATGGGAGACAACCGCGACAGGAGTTATGATTCCCGTTACTGGGGGACTGTGCCTTTCAAGGACATAAAGGGCAAGGCCTTCATCATCTACTGGTCCTGGGACAGGGACAGCCACTGGGTGAGATTTGGCAGGCTTGGGGACATAATCCATTAGGCCCGTGCCTGCTTTAACCCCAAAAAACCATTGAAGGCTTCGCCTTTTGATGTTATAAGTCATGGATGTTCGGCCAAGTGGATTTGTTTATCGACTACCTCGCGGTCGAGAGGAACTCCTCCCCCAATACAAGGCTCGGATACGCGAGGGATTTAAGCCAGTTTTACGCCTTTCTTAAGTCGGAGCCGCGCTGTCTCGGCCCAGGCGGGGAGGTCGATATAGAGAGGATCGACGAGCCAGCTGTCTCTGGCTTCATCTACGCGCTCTTCCGGTCCAACAAGAAGATAACGATTGCGAGGAAGCTCTCCTCGATAAGGTCTTTTTTCAGATTTCTCGTAAAGAAGGGGCTCGCAAAGGCGAACCCCGCCGAGTGCGTATCCGCCCCCAGGGTCGAAAGGTTCCTCCCGACGGTACTGACCGTCGAGGAGGCCAAATCCCTCATTGAGGCGCCCGGGAGCGCTCTGGAGGGGCAAGATGAGAGCCCTTCCATTTTAAGGGACCTCGCAATACTGGAGGTCCTTTATTCGTCTGGCATAAGGGTTTCAGAGCTTACCGGGCTGGACGCCGGCTCCGTCGATATCGAGGCCGGCACCATAAGGGTGCTTGGCAAGGGCAACAAGGAACGGATAGCCTATCTCGGCGGCCACGCTAAAGATTCGCTCCGTCTCTATATGGACAAGGAGAGGCCTTACGGCGGCGGCCCGCTCTTTATTGGCGGCAAGGTGGGGAGGGGCGGCAATGGGGGGCTGAAGGCCGGGAATAAACAGCGGCGCCTTACCCCCAGGACGGTCCAGAGGCTCGTAAAAAAGTATACGGCAACAAGCGGGATAAATAAGACGCCTACGCCGCACTCGCTCAGGCATACGTTCGCGACGCACCTCCTGGACGCCGGAGTTGATCTCCGCTCCATACAGGAGCTCTTAGGCCACAGCAAATTGTCGACGACCCAGAGGTACACGAAGGTCGGCGTCAAGGCGATGATGGAGGCCTATGACGCGGCCCACCCGAGGGCGCGGTCGAAGAAGCAAGGAGGATCTTTTTGACAACCTTCCACGGCACCACGGTCATAGCCGTAAGGCGTAACGGGTCCGTCGCCATGGCCGGGGACGGTCAGGTGACGCTCGGCTCCACGGTCGTAAAACGCGGCGCGATAAAGGTCCGCCGTATAAAAGAGAAGGTCCTTGCCGGGTTCGCCGGCTCGACAGCCGACGCGATGACGCTCTTCGACAAGTTCGAGTCGAAGTTCGATGAGACGAGGGGCAACATCACCAAGGCCGTCGTGGAGCTCGCCAAGGACTGGAGGACCGACAGGATATTAAGGCGTTTGGAAGCCTTGCTCATCGTAGCGGACAAGGACCACACCTTCATGATTTCCGGCGCAGGCGACGTCATAGAGCCCGAGGACGGCATAGCGTCCATAGGCTCAGGCGGCTCCTTCGCCGCCGCGGCGGCAAAGGTGATGATGAAGCACACTGCCTTGTCCGCGAGGGAGATAGCCGAGGAGGCCATCAGGACCGCCGCCGAGATATGCATATACACTAACGACGAGATAACGGTAGAGGAACTCGTATAATGAAAAGCTTTACGCCGAGGGAGATAGTTTCAGAACTCGACAAGTACATAATAGGCCAGAGGCAGGCCAAGAGAGCTGTGGCCATTGCGCTCCGCAACCGCTGGAGGCGCCAGCAGGTGAGGCCGGAGCTCCGAGACGAGATATCACCAAAGAACATCATCATGATAGGCCCGACAGGCGTCGGCAAGACCGAGATATCGAGAAGGCTCGCCAAGCTCGCGGAGGCCCCGTTCATAAAGGTAGAGGCCTCGAAGTTCACGGAAGTGGGCTACGTCGGCAGAGACGTCGAGTCCATAATAAGGGACCTTGCCGAACTCGCCATCAAGATGGTAAAGGACGAGGAGAAGGCGGGCGTGCGCTTAAAGGCGAGGGACTCAGCCGAAGAGCGGTTGCTTGACTGCCTCCTTCCGCCCGTCACCGCGCCCCCGTTCCAGGCGATCGACCAGGATAGGCTCGCCAAGGAGCGGGAACTCCAGAAGTCCACGAGGGACAAGCTCCGGGCGCTCCTTCGGGAAGGCAAGCTCGACGACAGGACCGTCGAGATAGAGACCACTGAACAGCAGAAGATGCCGTCCATCGAGATACTCTCCTCCCAGGGTGTGGAGGAGATGGACATGAACCTTAAGGACATGTTCTCCAACCTCTTCCCGAAAAAGACGAGGAAGAGGAAGGTGAAGGTGCCGGAGGCATTCGAGTTTCTTACGCAGGAGGAGACCCAGCGCCTGATAGATATGGAAAAGGTCGTGAAAGAGGCTGTCGAGCGCGTAGAGCAGTCCGGTATCGTCTTCATAGACGAGATAGACAAGATCGCCGGGAGGCAGACAGGCCAGACCCCGGATATATCGAGAGAGGGCGTCCAGAGGGACCTGCTCCCCATAGTCGAGGGCTCGACGGTCAATACCAAGTACGGCATGGTGAAAACCGACCACATATTGTTTATCGCCTCAGGCGCGTTCCATGTGTCGAAGCCGTCGGACCTTATCCCCGAGTTCCAGGGGAGGTTCCCGATAAGGGTCGAGCTCGATCCACTCGGCGAGGATGAGTTCATCAGGATATTGACGGAGCCGGAAAACGCGCTCCTGAAGCAGTACAAGGCCCTCCTTGAGACCGAAGGCGTCGAGGTGACTTACACCGACGACGGGGTCCGTGAGATAGCCTCGATGGCGACGATAGTGAACGAGCGGATGGAGAACATCGGGGCGAGAAGGCTACACACCGTCATGGAACGGGTCTTTGACGAGATATCGTTCGACGCCCCGGACATGCGGGATAAAAAGCTCGTAATCGACGGGGAATACGTGAGAAAGAGGCTCTCGGAAGTCATTAAGGACGAGGACCTCTCACGGTACATACTCTAAGGGCGCAACTGCCCGCGGATCTTCGGGGCGTTGCGCGGTATTTCCATTTTGGAGTCCGGCCTTGCAGAAGAACATCGAAAAAATCAGGACGCTATTCGAGTCGCTTCCTTACATAAGGAAGTTCTACGACAAGACTATCGTCATAAAGTACGGCGGCCACGCGATGACCGAGGAGCGCTTGAAAAAGTCCTTCGCGCGCGACATCGTGCTCATGAAGTACGTCGGCATAAACCCGGTCATCGTCCACGGCGGAGGGCCCCAGATAGGCGGGCTCCTTGCGCGCCTCGGTAAGGAGTCGAGGTTCGTAAAGGGCATAAGGGTCACTGACAACGAGACGATGGACGTAGTCGAGATGGTCCTCGTAGGCAAGATAAACAAGGAGATAGTCGGGCTCATAAACCACTTCGGAGGCAGGGCCGTGGGATTGGGCGGTAAGGACGGCGGGCTTATTACCGCCAGGCGCTTGAAGATCAAGGGCGAGGAGATGGGCTTTGCCGGGGACGTCGCGGCGATAGACCCGTCGGTAATAAGGACGCTTGAGGCGAATAACTTTATCCCCGTCATCGCTCCTGTCGGCGGCGGCGACGAGGGCCTTAGCTACAACATAAACGCCGACACCGTCGCCGGAAAGATAGCGACGGCGCTGAAGGCCGAGAAACTCATATTGCTGACGGACGTCGCCGGGGTGCTTGATAAGGACAAGAAGCTCATATCGTCGCTCTCGTTGTCTGAAGCGCGCGCCCTCATCACGAAGAAGGTCGCTGTCGGCGGCATGATACCTAAGATACAGTGCTGTATGGAGGCCGTCGCCGGGGGCGTGACGACCGCGCACATCATAGACGGCAGGGTAGAGCACGCGGTCATGCTCGAGGTATTTACGGACGAAGGGGTAGGCACGGCCATCGGGCTTAAGAAGTAGAAAAATCCGTTATTGTCATTCCCGATGGCTTTTATCGGGAATCCAGATAGTAACAATATCTCACAAGAAAGGTCCTTTAGTTGACGAACGCGGAAGTTATAGCTCTTACAACAAAGCATGTGGCGAATACCTACGGCCGTTTTCCCATCTCAATTGTAAAGGGCCTGGCCGCGGAGGTCTGGGACGCCGACGGAAGGCGCTATCTCGATTTCACCTCGGGCCTCGCCGTCTGCAACCTCGGACACTGCCACCCGAAGGTCGTCGAGGCGATAAGGGCGCAGGCCGGAGAGCTCATCCACGTCTCCAACCTCTATCACATAAAGCCGCAGTCGGAGCTCGCCGAGCTTTTGACCGCGCACTCATTTGCCGACAAGGTCTTTTTCTGCAACTCGGGGGCTGAGGCGAACGAGGCCGCGATAAAGCTCGCGAGGAAGTTCTTTAGCGTCAAGGGCGAGGAGCGTTTCCAGGTGGTCACCATGGAGAAGTCCTTTCACGGCAGGACATTGGGGGCGCTCGCGGCCACGGGCCAGAAGAAGTTCCAGGCGGGCTTCGAGCCTTTGCTTGAAAAGTTCACCTATGTGCCTTTTAACGACATCGCCGCGATCAAAGGCGCGCTGAACGCCAAGACGGCGGCCGTTATGGTCGAACCCATACAGGGAGAGGGCGGGGTCAATGTACCTTCGGACACGTATTTGAAAGAGCTGAAGGCAGTATGCAAGGCGAACGGGACTCTCCTCATATTCGACGAGGTCCAGGTCGGCATGGGGCGCACCGGCACGCTCTTCGCTTACGAGAACTACGGCGTCGCGCCCGACATAATGACGCTCGCCAAGGGGCTCGCCGGAGGGGTGGCCATAGGCGCGATGTTGGCGACCGACGAAGTCGCTTCCGCTTTCACCCCTGGCACGCACGCGTCTACCTTTGGCGGAAACCCGCTCGCCACAGCCGCGGGGACAGCGGCCTTGAAGGTGCTCATCGAGGAAGGCGTGCTTGATAACTGCAAAAAGTCCGGCGCGTATCTTGTTCAAAGGCTTGAAGGGCTCAAAAAGGCCTTCCCCTTTATAAAAGAGATACGCGGCAAGGGGCTGATCATCGGCATGGACCTCGTTGACGGCATAAAGGGCGGGGATATCGTGAAGGACTGCCTGGCGCGCGGCCTTCTCATCAACTGCGTCGGCGACAAGACGCTCCGCTTCATCCCGGCGCTTATCGTGGGTGAAAAAGAGATAGACGAGATGATAGGGGTGCTTACGCAGTCTTTTTCGTCTTTTTAATTACCTTCCCATCGCATCAAGGGAGTGGGGGTGGGTACGAGCGCAGGAGCTTTTTTTAAAATAGCATATTGTTTTTTTACCTCTCCCTTAATGGGAGAGGGTGTGGTTTTGAATACGAACAGGGAATAATTCAATGCACCTTTTGCGCATAGCTGACCTTACAAAGGAAGAGATAGACGGATTGCTCGAGAGGGCCTCGGCTTTGAAGGAGAGGCACAAGAAGGGCATCCCGCACAATCCGCTCCGGGGAAAGACGCTCGGCCTCATATTCGAGAAGTCTTCCACGCGCACGCGCGTTTCGTTCGAGACCGCCATGTACCACCTCGGCGGCAACGCGATATTCATAAGCGGAAAGGATTCCCAAATCGGCAGGGGCGAGCCTATAAAAGACACCGCCCGCGTCATGTCCAGGTATGTGGACGCCATAGTCATCCGCACATTCGGGCACGAGATAATCGAGGAGTACGCTAATTATTCGTCCGTCCCGGTCATAAACGGCCTGACGGACACGCACCACCCGTGCCAGGTGCTCGCCGACGTAATGACGGTAGTAGAAAAAAAAGGCCGCTACGACGGTCTTAAGTTTGCATGGATAGGCGACGGCAACAACATGGCGAACTCGTGGATAGAGGCGGCCTCAGTCCTCGGCTTATCACTTACGCTCGCCTGCCCAAAGGGGTACTGGCCGCCGAAGGAATTCCTCGACAAGGTCGGCTCAACGGGTTCCGAGATAATCGTGACAGAGAGCGTGGAAGAGGCCGCTAAGGACGCGGACGTATTGAATACCGACGTCTGGGCCTCGATGGGGCAGGAAGAGGAGTCCGAAAAACGGAAAAAGGCCTTCAAGGGCTTTCAGATAAACAAGGAATTGCTGAAGCTCTCAAAAAAGGACGCGACGGTCCTCCACTGCCTCCCGGCGCACAGGGGGGAAGAGATAACAGAAGACGTACTCGAAGGGCCGCACTCCGCGGTCTGGGACGAGGCGGAAAACAGGCTCCACGTACAGAAGGCGGTTCTTGAAAAGTTGCTCGTGGAAGGCTCGAAGTAGATCTCAGATAAAAGGAAGGGCTCTCAGAGATGAAGAAGGTTAAAAAAGTCGTCCTTGCGTACTCCGGCGGGCTTGATACGTCCGTCATAATGAAGTGGCTGATCGAGCGCTACGAATGCGAGTGCATAGCGTTTTCCGCGGACATCGGCCAGGGCTCCGAGTTAAAGGGTCTTAAAGAGAAGGCCCTGTCCACCGGCGCGTCCAAGATATACATAAAGGACCTCCGTGAAGAGTTCGTCTCGGACTTCGTATTCCCGATGCTCCGCGCGGCCTCCGTATACGAGGGGCATTATCTCCTCGGCACCTCCATCGCGAGGCCTTTGATAGCAAAGGCGCAGATGGAGATAGCGAAAGCGGAAAAGGCCGACAGCGTCTCGCACGGCGCGACCGGCAAGGGGAACGACCAGGTGAGGTTCGAGCTCACCTATTACGCGATAGACCCGCACATACACGTCATCGCCCCCTGGAGAGAGTGGGATATGAAGGGCAGGGCAGACCTCATACGCTACGCCAAGAGGCACGGCATACCGGTGCCGGTGACGAAGTCCAAGCCATACAGCTCAGACAGGAACCTCTTCCACATTAGCTTCGAGGGCGGCATACTCGAAGACCCGTGGGCCGAGCCGCCGTCTGACATGTTCGTGCTGACGCGCTCCCCGGAAAAGGCCCCGGCAAAGCCGACCTATCTGGAAATTGGTTTTGAGAGCGGCGACCCGGTCTCGATAGACGGCAAGAAGCTTACGCCAGCAAGGCTCCTTGAGAGGCTTAACGAAATCGGCGGCGTAAACGGCATAGGCAGGGTCGACATGGTCGAGAGCCGATACGTCGGGATAAAATCGCGCGGCGTGTACGAGACCCCCGGCGGCACCGTCCTCCACTCGGCGAGGAGGGCGGTCGAGTCCATCACCATGGACAGGGAGCTACTGCATCTGCGCGACAGCCTCACTCAGAGGTACTCCGACCTCGTGTACAACGGCTACTGGTACTCGCCGGAGAGAAAGGCCCTTCAGGGGCTGATTGATGAGGCGACGTCCGCTGTAACGGGCATAGCGAGGATGAAGTTATATAAGGGCAACGTGATGGTCGTCGGCAGAAAGGCCGAGGCCTCGCTCTACCGTCCTGACTTCGCGACCTTTGAGGAAGACATGGTCTACGACCAGAAGGACGCCGAGGGGTTCATAAAGATAAACGCGCTCCGCCTTAAGATAAACGCGATGGTCGAAAAGGACCTGAAGAGGAGATAGGTTGAAGGTCTGCAGGTTTTCATTCGAGGGCAGGGCCTCTTACGGAATAGTGGAGAATGAAACGGTCTTCGAGGCCGACGGCGACCCGTTCAAAGAAGGCCTCTCCGGCCTTAAAAAGAACGGCAGGAAGGCGGCGGTCTCAAGCGTTAAGCTCCTTGCCCCTTGCGAGCCGACGAAAATAGCGGCGATAGGCCTAAATTACAAGGCCCATGCGGCCGAGTTCAACAAGCCTTTGCCTGAAGAGCCGATGCTCTTCCTTAAACCCTCCACCGCCGTAATCGGCCCGGATGAGGCAATAGTCTACCCGTCGCATATGTCACACAGGGTCGACTACGAAGGAGAGCTCGCAATCGTTATAGGCAGGAGGGCGAAGGACGTCCCAGTTGATAAGGCGCGGGAGTACATACTCGGGTACACGTGCTTTAATGACGTCACCGCCCGGGACCTCCAGGGCAAGGACATACAGTATTCGAGGGCAAAGGGCTTCGATACATTCGCCTGCGTGGGTCCCTGGATAGAGACGGAACTCGACCCGGGGGACCTCCGCATAACGAGTTTTCTTAATGGAGAGAAGAGGCAGGACACCTCGACCGGGGATATGATATTCGATTGCTTCAGGCTCTTGAGCTTCGTTTCATTTGTCATGACGCTCCTTCCTGGCGATATCATAGCCACCGGCACGCCATCGGGCGTGGGAAAGATGAAGCCCGGCAACACCGTAGAGGTGTCGATTGAAGGCATAGGCGTACTTAGAAATATTGTCGTTGCAAGGCAATAAATAAGATACAAGGAAAGTCAAGGAGGTAGCACCGAATGCCGGAAGATTACATACAGGGGTTGTTCGCCGAGAGGATCGGCGGGGCCGCCTTCGGGACAAGCACGAAGCTCTACAAGTTCGAGAAGATAAAGAGGGCGAAGGCCGAGGCGAAGAGGGTAAGCCCCAATACGGAGCTGTTGGACTTCGGCGTGGGTGAGCCGGACGAGATGGCATTCCCTATTGTGGTAGAGGCGTTGAAGCACGAGTGCGCCAAGCCTGAGAACAGGGGGTATTCGGATAATGGCATATTCGAGCTGAAAGAAGCCGCGGCAAAATACCTTGAAAAGGTCTATGGCGTAGCCGGCATCGACCCCGCGAAGGAGATAATACACTCCATAGGCTCGAAGCCCGCGCTCGCCATGCTCCCGGACGCGTTCATAAACTCCGGCGACGGCGTACTTATGACCGCGCCCGGCTACCCGATCCTCGCCACCCACGCCGAGTGGAACAACGGGCGCGTGGTGAGGCTACCGTTGAAGGAGGAGAACGGCTTCCTCCCGGACCTCGACGCCCTGACCCCGGCGGACCTCAAGGGCATAAAGCTCCTATACCTCAACTACCCGAACAACCCGACTGGCGCGACGGCTACTCCTGAATTCTTCGCCAGGGTCGTCGAGTTCGCGCGCCGGAACAGGATACTCGTAGTGCACGACGCGGCATACGCCGCGCTCTCCTACGAGGGCAGGCCGTTGAGCTTCCTGTCCGTCGAAGGCGCAAAGGAAGTGGGCATCGAGATACACTCGTTCTCAAAGGCCTTCAACATGACCGGCTGGAGGCTCGCCTTTGTCGCAGGCAACGAGCGTGCCGTAGCGGCATACGGCCACGTGAAGGACAATTACGATTCCGGCCAGTTCATCGCCATACAGAAGGCGGGGATCTACGCCCTCGACCATACGGAGATAACCGAGAAGATATCGGCCAAGTACAAGCGGAGGTTGAAGCTCATGGTCGACGCCCTTAACGTATCCGGCTTTTCCGCCGTTATGCCGAAGGGCTCGTTCTATATCTATGTCAGGGCCCCCAAAAGGGCGAAGAGAGGCGAGGCGTTATTCGAGACCGCCGAGGACGTCTCAGAGTTCCTCATAAGAGAGGCGCACATATCGACCGTGCCCTGGGACGATGTGGGGAGCTATCTCCGGTTCTCGGCGACCTTCGCGGCAAAGGATAAGGACGACGAGTACAGGGTCATCGAGGAGATGAAGAAGAGGCTCAAGGCCCTGGAGCTTGAGTTCTGACAAAAAGGGCCCTTCGGGGCCCTTGCGGTTTATGGGCAGGGGGCGGATGGGCGAGAGGGTTTTCATAGCCATAGGGTCGAACCTCGGCGACAGGGAAGCGAACTGCCGGAGCGCGATAGAGCATCTTAAAGGCGATCCACGCGTGCGGGTCATAAAGGAGAGTGCCTTCTACGAGACCGAGCCCTGGGGCAAGACCGAACAGCCGGCGTTCATTAACGCGGCCGTTGAGATAGAGACAGACCTTGCCCCAAAGGAGCTCCTCGCGCTTTTAAAGAATATCGAAGATCGGGTCGGGAGAAAGGCGCGGGAACGCTGGGGCCCGAGGGAGATAGACCTCGATATAATCTTTTACGGCGACAGGGTCATAAAGGAAGAGGGGCTCACTATCCCTCACCCCGAGGCCCACAACCGGCGCTTCGTCATCGAGCCGATTGCGGAGATGGCCCCCGAATTTATCCACCCGGTCCTTGAGGAAAAGTTATACGACATCCTTATAAGGCTCCATAACAGGCCCGTAAGGAATGAGAGAAAAGAATGAAACCCGTAATCATCCTCATAATCGTCTTCTTCGCGGTGAGGCTCCTTAAAAAAAGCCTCCAGAAGAAGACGGCCTCGATGTCCGCTTCTGAGCAGGCGGCAGGCGGCGCCCGCATCCCCAATAAAGGCGCGGAGAAGCGCGGGGAGGAGATGGTCCTTGACCCCGTGTGCGGCTCATATGTCCCGGAGAGCTCGGCCTTATCCGCGAAGAGGGGCGGCGAGACGGCTCATTTTTGCTCGCCTGACTGCCGGGATAAGTTCTTGAACGGCTGAAAAGCCCCTTCCATAAATCAGTTGACGCGGAGATTTTACCTTGTTATCCTAAAAAGTACGCGTTGAGAGCGGGATTTTTTGCTTAAATCCCGCGTTTTTGTTATATTTTTACGATAAAATCAGATTGGTAAGAAGGAGGGCTCATAATGGATTGGGGCATGAAGAACCGCTTATCGAAGATCATACGGACAGAGACCGGCAGGACCGTGATGCTCGCCGTCGACCACGGGTACTTCCTGGGGCCGACTACCGGGCTTGAGTCCCCGGGCAAGACCGTAGCGCCGCTTATCCCTTACGCGGACACGCTCATGCTCACAAGGGGCGTTTTGAGGTCGTGCGTCGACGCGACAACCAACATCCCCATAGTGCTCCGCGTATCCGGCGGCACGTCCATACTCGGCAACCTCGCCGACGAGGGGACGACCGTCTCGATGAAGGACGCGCTCCGCCTGAACGTCGCCGGTGTGGCCCTCTCCATATTCGTAGGCTCCGATCTTGAGAGAAAGACCCTTCTTGCGCTAGCCGACATCGTGAACGAGGCAGAGGAGTACGGGGTCCCGGTCCTCGCCGTCACTGCAGTCGGAAAAGAGATGGTGAGGGACGCGCGGTATCTTGGACTCGCATGCAGGATAGCGGCGGAACTCGGCGCGCACCTGGTAAAGACCTACTACTGCGACGACTTCGAGAAGGTAGTCCGGAACTGCCCTGTCCCGGTAGTCATCGCCGGCGGAAAGAAGATACCAGAGAAGGAAGCGATAGAGCTGTCCTACAACGCCGTTACAAGGGGCGCGGTAGGCGTGGACATGGGCCGTAACATATTCCAGTCCGATAACCCGGTATCCATGATAAGGACCGTAAGGGAGATAGTCCATAAGGATCTCAAACCCGACCAGGCGTGGGACATGTTCAATACGCTTGTTAACGAGAACAAGGAAAAGGCGTTCGCCTGATGAGGGCCGCTTTTTATTATAACAACAGGGACGTAAGGGTGCAGGAGCTCCCTGTACCGAATATCCGCGAAGGCGAACTGCTCGTCAAGGTCGAGGCGTCCGGCATCTGCGGTAGCGACGTCATGGAGTGGTACAGGATAAAGAAGGCCCCGCTTGTATTGGGCCATGAGATAGCCGGGACCGTAACGGAGGCCGGCGCGGGCGTCACAAAGTTCAAGGTGGGCGACAGGGTGACGGTCGCCCATCATGTGCCGTGCAACTCGTGCAGGTATTGTCTCGCCGGGAACCACTCGGTCTGCGATACGCTCCGGACGACCAATTTCGACCCCGGCGGGTTCTCCGAGTATCTGAGGGTCCCGGCGATAAATGTGGAGAGAGGCACGTTCAAACTGCCGGACTCCATGACCTTCGGCGAGGGGACTTTCTCGGAGCCTTTGGGGTGCGTGGTGCGCGGCATGCGCGCGGCGCGCTTCGAGCCGGGGAAAACCGTCCTCGTCATAGGCTCAGGCATGTCCGGGCTACTCTACATTAGGCTCGCAAAGGCCCTTGGCGCCGGGAAGATAATCGCGACCGACATAAGCGATTATAGATTGAACGCCGCTAAGGCGTCGGGCGCCGACCTTGTATTAAAGGCTGACTCAGACGTGCCGGCAGAGGTCAGAAAGTTCCTCGGCAGGCTCGCCGACATCGTAGTAGTGTGCGTGGCGCGGGACTCCGCGTTTACGCAGGCGTTAAAGTCGGTGGACAAGGGCGGAGTGGTCTCGTTTTTTGCGCCCAAGGAGCCGGGAGAGACCTTCCCCATACCGATGTTCGACCTCTGGAGGGACAATATAACGATAGTCCACTCCTACGCCTCCCCGCCGCTCGATACGCAGACGGCGCTCGACCTCATCGAATCGAAGAGGGTGCCTGTCGAGGACCTCATCACTCACAGGCTCAAGCTGGACGAAGCCCAGGAGGGGTTCTCTCTTGCGGCCGGGGCAGGGGACTCGATAAAGGTCGTAATAGAGCCGAACCGCTGAGACAAGGGATCAACTGATGAGAACAGGTCTTATAATAAAGGCGTCGAACCCCGAGGCCGTAAGGCTCGCTTCAGAGATAGCCGGGTGGGTCTCGGAGAGAGGTAGCGTTGCCTACGCCGACGCAGGTATCGCCGGCAGGGTCAACGGGGCGGTCTCTGTACCGATTGAGGAGTTCCCGGACGCAATCGACGTGCTTATAGTATTGGGCGGCGACGGCACCATGATACACGCCGCGCGATTGCTCGACGGCAGGAAGGTGCCCATACTCGGGGTCAACATGGGCTCGCTCGGGTTCCTCACATCCATTACCATAAAAGAGGTCTTTCAGATCCTCGAGCGTATTATGAAGGACGACTTCGCGATAGAAGAGAGGATGATGCTCTCGGTCG
This sequence comes from Deltaproteobacteria bacterium GWB2_55_19, assembly GCA_001797465.1. Taxonomy (GTDB): domain Bacteria; phylum Desulfobacterota; class GWC2-55-46; order GWC2-55-46; family GWC2-55-46; genus GWB2-55-19. The sequence continues at coordinate 95,104 of MGPQ01000020.1, forward strand.
TCCACACGCGGGACGGCGAGACGATATCGAAGTTCAAGGTCCTCAACGACGCGGTAATAAAGGGCGACAACGCCCGGCTCATAAGGTTGGAGACCCGCATAAACGAGGAGTACGTCAACACATACAGGGCCGACGGACTTATAGTCGCGTCCCCGACCGGCTCAACCGCCTATTCGCTCTCCGCGAACGGGCCGATACTCTATCCGACGATTCACTCGATAATAGTCGCGCCGATATGCCCATTCAACCTGACGAACAGGCCGGTCGTCATACCTGACTGGATGACGGTCGACGTGACAGTCGCCCCGGACCAGTCGAACGTCGAGTTGATACTCGACGGCCAGGTCGACGTCCCGCTCCTTACCAACGACACGGTGAAGATAAAAAGGGCGGAGACCAGCGTATATCTAATTAAGTATGAGGGAAAGAGCTATTTTGATATACTCAGGGAGAGGCTTATGTGGGAGGTTAAGACGGTAAAGGTCTAAAAATTGTTCTTTTTCCTGATCTCTGCGTCAGGTCGGAAATAAAAATGCTCACATATTACCATATATGCTGCGCTTTTTATTTCCGCCCTTCCTTGACCTCAGAAAAAATTACTAATTTTTAGAGGTGGCCTGAAATAAGCCCCTCTGATACCAGGGGAGCGAGGGATGAGGCGTACTTTCGTATGTACGCCGGAGTTCCGATTTGACGCCAACGAAGCAGATGGATTTTTTCACAGCCTCATGCCCTCCCGGACGACTGTATGCTTTCTGAGCTTAACATCAAGGACTTCGCCATAATAGAGGGTCTCGCCCTCTCCTTCGCGCCCGGCCTCAATATTTTCACGGGAGAGACCGGCGCGGGCAAAAGCATCATCATGGACGCGATAGCGCTTATCCTCGGAGAGCGCGCTTCGAACGACCTCATAAGGTCTTCGGCGGCGGAGGCGAGGGTTGAGGCGCTCTTCGACCCGTCGCCCGCCTCGGTCGAAGGGGTGCTTAGAGAGGCCGGCATCGAGCCTTCGGACACGCTCCTCATAAAGAGGGTCGTCCAGCGGGCCGGGAGGAACAGGATATATATAAACGGATCTCTCGCGACCATCGTCACATTGACCGAGGTCGGCAGGCGTCTCATCGACATATACGGCCAGAGCGAGCACCAGTCGCTCACGCGCCCGGAGGAGCACGTAGAGATGCTCGATTCCTTCGGGGGGCTCAAGGGGCTACGCTCCCACATGGCCGAGCGACACAGGGACTTTCTCGCCCTCAAAAAAGAGCTTGATTCGCTTGCGGCGGAGGCCAAGGGCCTGAAGGACAGGAAGGACCTCCTCGAATACCAGCTGAAGGAGATATCCTCAGCCGGACTCAAGAAAGGCGAGGACGAGGCGTTACATAAAGAGATAGAGAGGCTCAATCACGCCGAAAGGCTTAAAACGGCGTCCAGGATTGCCGAGCGCGAGATATACTCTGACGACGGCTCGATGGTCGAAAGGCTCGGCGCGATCGTAAAGTCTTTAAAAGACGCTGTCGCGTTCGACGAGAAGTTGAAAAAGGCGGTGGAGCCGCTTGAGTCTTCTCTCATAGGCCTTGAGGACGCCGGGGCGTTTTTGAGGGACTATTCGGACACGATCGAGGCAGACCCGGATGCGCTTGAGACCGCGCTCTCCCGGATCGACCTCATAGGGAAACTCAGGAAGAAGTACGGAGGCTCGCTCGAAGAGGTCATAAAAAAAGGGGAGGAACTCTCCGCCGAACTCGAGCTCGCTGGAGGGTCGGACGAGAGGCTGAAGGCCCTTGACGGGCTCGTAGCCGAGGCGAGAGAAAAGGCGCTCTCGGCGGCGACGGCGCTCACTGAGGCGCGCGTCAACGCGGCAAAAGAGCTTGAGGAGAGGATTGGGGAGGAACTCTCCACCCTCGGGATGAAGGACGCCGTTTTTCAGGTCTCGATGGATACCGAGAAAAACCCGGACGGCACCGTCCGCCTCAACGAGAAGGGCGCGGACAGGGTAAACTTCTTCATAGCCCCGAACAAGGGCGAGGGGTTAAAGCCGTTGTCCAGGATAGCCTCCGGAGGGGAACTCTCCCGTATAATGCTCGCCCTTAAAAGCGCGGCCTCCGCGGGGAAGGTCCCGGCGCTTGTCTTCGATGAGATAGACACAGGCGTCGGCGGCGCCATGGCGCAGGTCGTCGGGCTTAAATTAAAAGAGGTATCGAGGGGACATCAGGTCCTCTGCATCACGCACCTGCCGCAGATAGCCGCGTTCGCGGACAGACACTTCGGCGTTTCCAAGGAGACGACAAAAGAGGGCAGGACCGTAAGCACGGTAAGGGAGCTTAAGGGGGAGGAAACGGTCGAGCAGATATCCGTCATGCTCGGCGGGCTTAAAGTGACTGAGACGACGAGGATGCACGCGGTTGAGCTAATGGACGCGGCCGCTTCGATGTCTCAAAAGGGGCTTAAAGCGACAAAGCCGCCCGCGCCGCCGGTAACAGTGACAAAGGCGCGCGCGAGAGAAAAGACGGTAAGCAAGGCTGAGAGCGGAGGGAAGTAACGGAATTGGTGAGGAAGGCGGTCCTGAACGACGTCCAGGACATTTTCAATATAGTCGAGGCCTCGGCCTCCAAGGGGCTCATGCTCCACAGGGCGCTCGCGGACATCTGCGACAGCCTCCGGGATTTTTTCGTCTACGAGGAGAGCGGAGCGGTCCTCGGCGCATGCGCCATGCACATAAGCAGCGAGGACATGGGTGAGATCCGCTCGCTCGCCGTAAGGGAAGGCTCGACCGGCAGAGGCATCGGGAGGCAACTCGTCGAGGCGTGCCTGGACGAGGCGCGCTCCATAGGCCTTAAAAAGGTCTTTGCCCTTACGTACAAGACGGGCTTTTTCTCGAGGCTCGGCTTCAAGCCGATTTCCAAAGAGGTGCTTCCTCACAAGATATGGGGGGACTGCATCAAATGCGTCAAGTTCCCGAATTGCGATGAGAACGCTGTGATAATAGACTTAAGCGGGAGAATAGCCGCGGTATTTTCCGGGAAAGAGGGGGCGGCGTAATGGACAAGGACATGAAAAGGGCGGAAGGGCAGAGGACGATAGAGGCTCTAAAGGGGCTACTAAAGGGACGCCCGGTGGAGTACGAGATATTCTTCTCCCATGACAGTGGCTTCGGGGCTGACGCGAAAGAAGGCGAGATAGACGCGCTGAAGGCCCGCTCGAACGCAGGGGTGGGCTTGAGGACCATATCAAATAACAGGCTCGGCTTCGGGTTCTCATCCGTCTTGACCTATGATGCTCTCAGCGACCTTGTGGGCAAGACGCTCACGGGTAGCCGTGAGTCCTCGGAGGACGCCTTTCTCGGGCTCCCCGAATACGCCGCGCTCGCAAAAGACGCGGACCTCGGTGTGTATGACGAGTCATACGACATGGCGGCCGAGGAAGAGAAGATAAGGCACGCGATCGACATAGAGGCGGCCGCTCTCTCATATGACCTGAGGGTAAAAAGGGTAAGGAAGGCCTCGTACAACGAGTCCGTCAGGTACGAGAGGATCGTGAACTCAAAGGGTGTCGACGCCGAGCACGAGGCGACATACTTTTCCGGCTCGGTCACTGCCGTAGCCGAAGAAAATGACGAGTCACAGATGGGCTGGGACATGGCGCTCGGCCATTTAAGAAAGGACGTCGACCCCGCCACAGTCGGCAGGGGCGCGGCTGAAAACGCCGTCCGGCTCCTCGGCGCGCGGAAACTCAAATCGATAAAATGCCCGGCGATAGTCGAAAATGTCGTAGCCTGCGAGCTACTCGAAGCGCTGGCAGGCTCGTTTCTGGGCGACAATGTGGAAAAGAAGAGGTCGATGCTCATAGGCAAGGTCGGCGCGAAAATAGCAAGCGGCGCGATAAATATCTATGACGACGGCCTTAAAAAGGGCGGATGGGCGGCGTCCCCGTTCGACGGAGAGGGGGCGGGCAGGCAAAGGACCCCTCTTGTCGTAAATGGCGCCTGCCAGGGCTACCTCTACGATACATACTGGGGGCGGAGAGCCGATCGGTCATCGACTGGCAACGCCACTCGCTCGGGCTTCAAGTCCACGCCCGGCGTGGGGATATCGAACCTCTATATCGAGAACGGCGCGAAGTCACTCCCTGAGCTTAAAAAAGAGCTCGGCAATGGGCTTTTTGTCACGGAAGTCCTGGGCGTACATACGATAAATACAGTGACCGGCGACTTTTCCATCGGTGCGGCGGGCCTCTGGATAGAGAACGGCGGCTTCGCGTATCCGGTGCGCGGCCTTGCGGTCTCCGGCAACCTCCTTGACCTCTTTTCAAGGGTCGGGGCGGTAGCCTCGGATATCCGCTTCATGGGCTCGATAGGCGCACCCAGTCTTCTAATAACTGAAATCGAGGCGAGCGGGCAATGACGAACGAGACGAGCAAGGAAGAGAAGAAGGAATCATTGATCCGCGAGGCGCTGACAAAGAACCCGCTCTTCAACGGCCTTGAGGATTTTTACCTGAAGGACATCACCTCCAGGGGCGAGTTCAGGACATGGCCTGAGGCGAGCCAGATAATAATCGAGGGAGAGAGCGGGGACGCGGTCTTTTTCGTCATCTCGGGGAAGGTCAAGGTGACGCTCTACGGCGAGGAAGGGCGGGAAATAGTCCTCGCGATACTCAAAGAGGGCGACATGTTCGGCGAGATGTCGATAATAGACGACAAGCCGAGGTCCGCGAACGTCGAGGCGATAACCGATCTCGAGTGCCTTGTCGTCGGAAAGACCGCCTTCCTAGATTATCTCTCTCGCCACCACAAGGTCTACATGAGGTTCTTCGCGTACCTTACCGGGAGGCTCAGGGAAGCGACAAGGAAGATAGGCGGGCTCGCGCTCCTCGACGTCTGCGGCAGGATAGCCCACACGCTCATCGGGATGTCCAAGACCACGCTCACCGGCGATGAGAAGGTCATTGCCATAGAGAGGCCGACGCACGAACAGCTCGCCGCTATGATAGGCTCGTCCCGCGAGGTCGTCTCCCGAGCGCTCAAGAAAATGACCCAGGAAGGCTACATCAAGATAGAAAAGGACAGGATACTGCTCTATCCTTAGCCAAGGCCGCGCCATAAAGTGTAACAATCGTCAGTGCGCGTATTTATCCGTCTTTAAGCCTTGACAAGGCGTCCGTTGCCGTGCTAATCCATTCATACTCAAGGGTCTGAAGCGCAGGGGCGGGGGATGATGCCTCCGCCGGTCGCTCTCGGCGCTCAACAGGCGGAGGCCGCTCGTCAGGCCTTGTCGTTCATTGCTTTCTAAGCGCCAACCGTTTCCGATAATCGTAAATTCAATCAGCCCATTTATTAAAGGGGAGCCTATAAGTTGGACAGGCGTTTTCTAACATTTTTCGTTTTGACGGACGACGCCTCAAAGACCCGCCATCTCCGTCTCCCCGTGCGGCTCCTTAAGGGCCTTGGCGTAGTATCCGCGCTCGTCTTCCTCGCGCTCGCCTTTGTCATCTACGACTACGCCCGGATAAAGGGCGATAAGGCCGACCTCTTCACCCTTAAAAAGGAGAACGAGGACCAGAGGCTCGAGCTCCAGTGGTTCAGCGCCAGGATCGGTGAGATAGAGACCGAGCTCTCCAAGCTGAATATCTTTGACAGGAAGCTCCGCGCCATGGCGCGCCTCGGGACGCCCAAGGCCTCGCTCCCGGACCAGGTAACGGGCATGGGCGGGCCGATAGAGGAAAAACCCTTGAGCTCCATCGAAGGGGCGGCCAAAGGGCTCAAAGAGGAGATGCGCTCCGATATATCGCGCCTCGAAGACGGGCTCTCAGGCCAGAAGGCGAGTTTTTCGGACTTGCATGAATATATGATAGAGCGCGCGTCGTTCATCGCCGCGACCCCGTCGATCTGGCCCGCGCGCGGCTGGGTGACATCCGCATTCGGCGAGAGGATTTCCCCTTTCTCCGGCACGCTACAGCCCCACAAGGGCATAGACATAGCTAACAGGGTCGGCACGCCGATCGTCGCCCCTGCCGACGGGGTCGTGGTAGAGGCCGTAAACGACGAGGGGCTCGGCAGAAAGATTACCGTATTCCACGGCTTCGGCTACAAGACCTCTTACGGGCATCTCTCGCAGACGTTCGTAAAGGCAGGGCAGAAGGTCAAGCGTGGAACGAAGCTCGGGCTCATGGGCAACTCCGGACGCTCCACGGGCCCGCACCTCCATTACGAGGTCTCGCTCTCCGGCGTCCCGGTCGACCCCGCGAGGTACCTCCTGAACTGACGGTTCAGCCTGATTTGACCCATGAGCCCTTCGGAGGACCCGAAGGGTTTTTTTATGGCCGTAATCGATTGCCCTTGAGGCCCGCTCGGCGCGGGGCCGATTTCAAATCGGCTGCTCCGCCCCCCCGGATTCAAAGCCGTCCGATACGGATTTGCCCGTCCGGGTGCTTGGCGCACGGCCAGATTCAAATCGGGATGCTTCAGGCCCCCCGGATTCAAAGCCGTCCGATACGGATTTGCCCGTCCGGGTGCTTGGCGCACGGCCAGATTCAAATCGGGATGCTTCAGGCCCCTCGGATTCAAAGCCGTCTGATACGAATTTGCCCGTCCGGCCAGGACCAAAAAAGGTTTTGCCCGCCGTGGAAATATATGTATAATTGTGCTAATATGACAAATTGCATTTATGCCCTGATGTAAGGGTAAATATCATATATCGGAAAGGGGTTTAAGGCCCCTGGGAGAGACATGTTAAACAACCTGCTTAAGAAGGTCTTCGGCTCCAAGAACGACAGGGAGGTAAAGAGGCTTCAGCCCATCGTCGAAAAGATAAACTCCATTGAGCCGAAGATGAAGGCCATGAGCGACGAGGGGTTCAAGGACCTTACGAAGCGCTTCAAGGAAGACCTCGCCTCGGGCAAGAGCCTCGACGACATACTCCCGGAGGCCTTCGCGGCCTGCAGGGAGGCGTCATGGAGGCGCCTTAAGATGCGCCACTTCGACGTCCAGCTCATGGGCGCGATGGTGCTGAACGAAGGCAAGATATCCGAGATGAAGACCGGCGAGGGAAAGACGCTTGTAGCGACCCTTGCCCTTTACCTTAATGCCCTTATGGGAAAGGGCGCGCACCTCGTCACCGTGAACGACTACCTCGCCAAGAGGGACTCCCACTGGATGGGCGCGTTATATAACGCGCTCGGCTTGACGGTCGGCGTCATACAGCACGAGGCGAGCTTCGTCTACGACCCCTCCCACAGGGACCCTGGAGGTTTCATACACCTGCGCCCCTGCTCGAGGAAAGAGGCATACAACGCCGACATCACCTACGGCACGAACAACGAGTTCGGCTTCGATTATCTGCGCGACAACATGAAGTTCTCGCTCGACGAGTACGTCCAGAGGGACCTTAACTTCGCCATAGTCGACGAGGTCGACTCGATCCTCATAGACGAGGCGAGGACCCCGCTCATAATATCCGGCCCGACCGAGGACTCGACCGACAAGTATTACACCATAAACAGGATAATCCCCGGGCTTAATAAGGACGCCCACTACACGGTGGACGAGAAGGCGCGGCAGGTCCTCATGACCGACGAGGGGGTGGAGAAGGTCGAGGAGCTCTTAAGTCTCGGGAACCTCTACGACCCGGAGAACATCGAAACGCTCCACCACGTTAACCAGGCCCTGCGCGCGCACGTACTCTTCCACAGGGACGTCGATTACGTCGTCAAGGACAACCAGGTCATAATAGTGGACGAGTTCACCGGGAGGCTCATGCCCGGAAGGCGCTGGTCGGACGGCCTCCACCAGGCGGTCGAGGCGAAGGAGGACGCCAAGATCGAAAACGAGAACCAAACGCTCGCCACGATCACCTTCCAGAACTACTTCAGGATGTATAATAAGCTCTCAGGCATGACCGGCACCGCCGACACCGAGGCCTCGGAGTTCCACTCGATATACAACCTCGAGGTCATGATAATACCGACGAACAAGCCGCTTAAGAGGGCCGACACCACGGACCTCATATACAAGACCAAGAAAGAGAAGTTCAGGGCCGTCGTAAAGGAGATAGAGGAGTGGAACAGGCAGGGCAGGCCCTGCCTCGTAGGGACGATCTCCATCGACGACTCGGAAAAGCTCTCCAAGATCCTCCACAGTAACAACATAACCCACCATGTCCTTAACGCCAAGGCCCACGAGAGGGAGGCCGAGATAGTCGCGCAGGCCGGGAGGCTCAAATCCGTCACCATCTCGACGAACATGGCCGGCAGGGGCACCGACATACTCCTCGGCGGCAACCCGGAGTACCTCGCCGTCGAGCGCGCTGGCAAGGACGACACGACGGAAGAGTACAGGGACGCGCTCGCAAAGGCGCGGGCCCTTTGCGAGGATGAAAAGCAGAAGGTCCTCGCCCTTGGCGGCCTGCACATCATAGGCACCGAGAGGCACGAGTCGCGCCGCATAGACAACCAGCTCAGGGGCCGCGCGGGCCGCCAGGGAGACCCGGGGTCTTCCAGGTTCTATCTCTCGCTCGAAGACGATCTCCTCCGTATCTTCGGGAGCGACAGGATAGCCTCCATCATGAGCAAGATAGGCATGGAAGAGGACATGCCTATCGAGCACGGGCTCGTTTCAAGGGCGATCGAGAACGCGCAGAAGAAGGTAGAGGCGCACAACTTCGACATAAGGAAGCACCTCCTTGAGTACGACGACGTCATGAACCAGCAGAGGGAGGTCGTCTACGGATACAGGAAGCAGATACTCTCCGAGGCGGGCTTGCGCGACATGGTTAAGGAGTTCACCCTGGAGGTCTCCGAGAACATAATAAACACCCACATAGACGAGAAGGCGCACCCCGAGGACCGGGACCTGAAACCCCTCATCGATGGTCTGCACCATCAGTTCGGCGCGCAGATAACGGCGCGCGACCTCGAGTCCGTCGGCAGGGACGCGCTCGCCGGGGTAGCCGCCGACCATATGTTCAAGGCATACGCCGAGAAGGTAGCGCTCGTCGGGGATGCGCCTTTCGCGTCATTCGAAAAAGTCATAATGCTGCATACCCTCGACACCCTCTGGAAGGACCACCTCCTCTCCATGGACCACCTGAAGGGCGGCATAGGGCTTCGCGGCTACGGCCAGAAGAACCCGCTCCAGGAGTACAAGAAGGAAGGGTTCGACCTCTTCGTAGATATGATCCTCCGCTTCAAGACCGAGGTGGCCGAGAGGCTGTATAAGGTTCAGATAAGGGAGCGGGAGGAAGAGGCTGTGCCCGCGGCAACGGCCCATGCCGCTCAGACGGAAAGGACCGCGCCTGCGTCTCCCGAGAGGAGGCCGAAGCCGGAGCGTCTTAAATACAGCAGGGGCGAGGAGGAGCCGGAGGAAGAGCGGAAAGAGGCCCCGGCCACCCGCCACGGCGATAAAATTGGCAGGAACGACCTTTGCCCGTGCGGGAGCGGGCTTAAATACAAAAGATGTTGCGGATCAAAATAGCTGGCAAAAATTGTCTTCAAGGACGATAGATGGACTTCACAAAAAATGGCGGGGCAAAGGGCGATGGTGGAGCGAGTGGCGTGAGCGGTCCGGCTGAGTACAAGCTCCCTGAATTCATCGTACCCGGGTTCAAGGCCGCAGGGGTCGTAGCCGGGATAAAGAAGAACGGCAGGAGGGACCTCGCCCTTATATTGAGCGACGTCCCAGCCTCATCAGCCGCGCTTTTCACCACCAACAAGGTAAAGGCCGCTCCTGTCCTCCTCGGCATCGAGAGGATAAAAAAGGGGGTCTCAAGGGGGGTCGTCGTAAACAGCGGCAACGCCAACGCCTGCACCGGAAAGAACGGCATGAAAACGGCGCTCGCGATGACCTCATATATAGAGCTCGCACTCGGCTTGGAGAAAGGCGAGATACTCGTTTCATCCACAGGCGTCATAGGCGTGCCCCTGCCTTATGAAAAGGTAGAGGCCGCTGTCCCCGCTCTCATCGCGTCCTTGAGCTACAAAGGCCTCGGCCCGGCAACAGAGGCTATAATGACGACGGACGCCTTTCCTAAGTCTGCCGTAAGGGAAATAAAAATCGGGTCGAAGACCGTGACCATAGGCGGCATAGCCAAGGGCGCCGGCATGATATGCCCGAACATGGCGACACTCCTTTCTTATTTTATGACCGACGCGCGGATAAGGCCATCATTGCTTAAAAAGGCGCTGAAGGTCGCGGTAGACGCCTCCTTCAACAGCATACTCGTCGATAACGACACCTCCACTAACGACACCTCGATGATATTCGCTAACGGCGTAAGCGGCGTTGAGATAAAGGACGCCACGCCCGGTTACAGGGCGTTCCTTAAGGCGCTTACCGAAGTCTCTGTCTCGCTCGCGCAGATGATAGTAAGAGACGGCGAGGGCGCGACACGTTTCCTTGAGATAAGCGTAAAAGGCGCAGGTTCCAATAAAGACGCGAAAAAGGGCGCCAGGACCGTCGCCGAGTCACAGCTTGTGAAAACCGCCTTCTTCGGGGGCGACCCGAACTGGGGGAGGATACTCGCCGCGCTCGGCAGGGCGGGGATAGCGTTGAAAGAGGATAAGGTCTCGATCGTATTCAACGGCATCGAGGTCGTAAGGAACGGCCTCGACACAGGCAAGGAAACTGAAGCGGCCGACGCCATAAAGACAAGGGACGTTGCGGTAGCTATCGACCTTAAGTCAGGCAAGGGGTCTGCAAAACTCTGGACAACCGACCTCTCTTACGAGTATGTTAAGATAAACTCTGCGTACAGGACTTGAACCCTGTTAAGCCCCTCGCTAAAGAGGGGCCGGGGAGATCGGCTGAACTGTCATTCCCGCACGTTTCAAACGGGAATCCAGTATCTATAACCTTTTTAATTACAGGAGGCCAGAGTGGGGCTTTTAGCCAAAGAGGCTGACAGGTGGTTACGGCAGGCGGAGTATGATCTGCGTGCCGCGGAGTGGAACCAGCAGGGAGGTTTTTTCGCCCCGGCGTGTTTCCTGGCGCAACAGAGCGCGGCGAAGTCTCTGCGCTCGTTCCTCTTCTTTAACGGCGAGGACGCGAGGGAGACCCGCTCCGTCGTCGAACTAATCGACCGCGCCATTACTTACGAAGAAGAGTTCAGGTCTTTCGTAGGGACTTCCACGAGCCTCGACATCTACTACAAGACCTCCCGGTTCCCGGACGCCATACCCGGCGGCATACCTGCGGACGTCATAACTGAAAAGGACTCGAAGGACGCGGTGAAGCAGGCCTCAGACATAATCGCCGTCGTCGAGAGGAAGCGGAAGGGCTTTCTGCCGGAGACGATGTGAAGAGGGTTTCGTGGTAGCGGGTATTGCCGGTGCCTGACGCCCTCTTGATAGTGCCTTTTCTGTTCGGGGCTGTTGTGGGGAGTTTCCTGAACGTCTGCATCTGCCGCCTCCCGGAAGGGGTCTCCGTCGTCTTCCCGCCGTCCCGGTGTCCCGCGTGCGGGGCGGGCATCCCCTTCTATTATAATATCCCGATACTCGGCTGGTTCATCCTCAGGGGCCGTTCCGCCTGTTGCGGTGCTCCCCTTTCTTTCAAGTATCCGCTCATCGAGGCCGTGACCGCGGTCTTCGCAGTCCTCCTTGCCGTAAGGTTCGGATACGGGGCCGAGCTCTTCGTCTACTTCACATTTGTCTCAGCGCTCATCGTCGTCACCTTCATCGATCTCAAGCACCAGATAATCCCGGACGTCATCAGCCTCCCCGGCATCGCCGTAGGGCTCATTCTGTCGTGGGTCATGCCCGTCGGCATAGTCGACGCGCTCATTGGCGTTGCCATTGGAGGAGGCATACTTTTCGGCATAGCCGCGGCCTACCTCCTCCTTACCGGCCAGGACGGCATGGGAGGCGGCGACATAAAACTCCTCGCCATGATAGGCGCCTTTCTCGGGTGGAAGGGTGTTATCGTGACGCTCCTTCTTGGGTCGTTCCTCGGGGCGGCGACAGGCGTCATTTTCATGGTCTTTGCCGGAAAGGGGGCGAAGTTCCCCATACCCTTCGGGCCGTTCCTCGCCGCAGGGGCGCTCGCGTACCTATTTTTCGGTGAAGAGCTCATTAACTGGTACATAATAAGGGCCGTCGGTCCTTAAGCGGAGGGGGCGATGGGCCCGCAAGGCGTTTATGCGGCTCGTGTAGGAATTGGCGGAAGACGCCTGATCCCCGGGAAAGCCGGACTAAGGACCAGTTATGAGCGGTCTTAAGATGAAGCGCCAGCTTGGCATAAGGTTTCAGCTCATCGCCGGGATAGTCATCATGACGCTCTCCGGCATCGTCCTCATCGGGGCCTTGAGCGCGGTCATCATCGAGAGGACGGCCTTCAATTGGAAGGTGAACGAGGCCGAGAGGCTCGTCTCCTTCCTCCGCGCATCTTACCCATCCGAGACCGTTGACCCGTCTATCGGCTACCGCCATTTTGTCAGGACTTTGAAGGAGTTTGGCGCGGCCGAATACGCCATAGTCGGCCCCGGCGGGCGCCTCCTCGCCGGGGAGGCGAAGAAGCGCGAGTACGACGGCGGGGATGTCGTCTATTCAGGTGAGTCTCTGACTATCAAGAGGCTCGGGGGCGGGTGGTTCCGCGGCATGGGGGACGCCCTCCACGTTACCGCGCGGCTTAAGCAGTCCGGGAAGGACGGATACATGACCTTCACGCTGCCCCTCTCAGGCGCGAGCGAGGACCTCTCCAGGGTCAGGAGGTTCCTCCTGATATACGCCCTCCTCGACGCCGTCGTTATCGTCGTCTTCGGCGCCTATTTCCTCTCCCGCTACATAGTCGCCCCGATAAGGGCGCTCGACAAGGCGGCTACCCGCATAGCCGGAGGCAACCTGGATGAGAGGGCCGAAGCTCATGTCGATAACGAGGTCGGGTCCCTTGCCGCGTCCTTCAATACAATGGCCGATAGGCTCTCATCCGAGATTAAGAGCCTCGAGCGGGCGAACGAGGAGCTCAACACCGCGCAGGAGGAGTTGCTGCGATCTTCCACGCTCGCGGTCGTCGGAAGGCTCGCGGCGGGGATCGCCCACGAGGTAGGCAACCCGCTCGGCGCGGTCAACGGCTACCTCGACATCCTCGCCAGGGGCGGCTTGAGCAAAGACGAGGAAAGGGATATCCTTGAGAGGAGCGTAAGGGAGGTCTCCCGCATCGACTTCATCGTAAGGGAATTCCTTGAGATATCGAGGCCCGCTTCCCGCCCGCTTGAGCCTGTCGACATGAACTCGGTCGTAAGGGAGACTGTTACGACGCTTGAGGCGCACAAAGATTTCAGGGGAATAGACACGGCCTTTGTGTTAAAAGAGGGACTGCCTCCGGTTTTGATCGACGCGAGGAAGCTCCGGCAGGTATTCATGAACATACTCATGAACGCGGCCCATTCTTTCGCCGGCGTCGAGGGCGCAAAAAAGGTGACGATAGAGTCCGGGACCGAGACGAGGACAGTTGCGAGGAGGAGACGCAGGGACGACCCCCGGTTCTCGCCCTCTCCTGAAAGGGATTTTGTCTTCGTCCGCGTAACCGACATGGGCTCCGGCGTCAGCACGGAGGCCGCCTCCAGGATATTCGAGCCTTTCTACACGACCAAGGGGCCGTCCATGGGCACGGGGCTCGGGTTGTTCGTATCGCAGTCGATAATAAATACGTACGGCGGGGAGATAACGCTTTCGTCAAGCGAGGGCGCCGGGGCGTCGTTTACGGTCTCGCTTCCCGTCCCCGTTGAAAAGGCGTAAGGACATGAGGGGATGAGGATACTCATCATAGACGACGAAGACTCGATGCGCCACATGCTCTCGGTGATCCTGAAGCGCGAGGGCTATGAGCCGGTCTCGGTCGCCGAGGCCGCGAAGGCGCTCGATCTCCTTGAGGCCGACGACTTCGACTTCATACTCTGCGACATAAAGATGCCTGGCCTCGACGGGCTCTCGTTCCTCAAGGCCCTGAAGGACAGGGGGCTTGCGCGCACAGTCATCATGATGAGCGCCTACGGGACGTTCGAAACGGCTCTCGAGTGCATGAAGCTCGGCGCCTACGACTATATCTCAAAGCCGTTCAAGGCCGACGAGATAGTGCTGACGGTCAAAAAGGCCGAGGAGAGGGAGAAGCTCAAGAGGGAGAATACGCGCCTTAAGGCGGATGCGCTCGAAGAGTACGACTTTACGAACATATTTACGATTGACGGGAATATGCTCTCCATACTCGGCCTCGTTCGGAAGGTCGCGGATTACACCACCTCAGTCCTCATACTCGGGGAATCCGGCACCGGCAAGGAGCTCGTCGCCAGGGCCATACACTACGGTGGACAGAGGGCGCAGAAACCCTTTGTAACCGTCAACTGCGGGGCGATCCCCGGCGCGCTCCTTGAGAGCGAGCTCTTCGGGCACGTGAAGGGGGCGTTTACCGACGCGCACAGGACCAAGACAGGGCTCTTCCAGGAGGCAAACGGCGGGACGATATTCTTAGACGAGGTGGGGGAACTCCCGATGGAGCTCCAGGTGAAACTGCTCCGCGTACTTCAGGAGGGGGAAATAAGGAAGGTCGGGGACACAAAGTCGGCCAAGGTAGACGCGCGGGTCGTAGCCGCGACCATTAAGGACCTGAAAGACGAGATACGAAAGGGGGCGTTCAGGGAGGACCTCTATTACAGGCTGAACGTCATAGAGATAAAGCTCCCGACGCTACGTGAGAGGCCCTTTGACATACCCGGGCTCGCCGCGCGCTTCGTCGAAAAGTATTCAAGGAAGTTCGGCAAGCCTCCGAAGAGGGTATCGGAGGAGGCGTTAGCGATTCTCGCCGGGTATGCATGGCCGGGGAACATCCGGGAGCTTGAGAACGTGATTGAGCGGGCTATGATACTCGAGGAGACCGATACCATCAGGCCTAAGTCCCTGCCCATAGCCGGGCCGAACGCAGGGGGCAGGGCGTCATTGCAGGCGGCCGATGCCCTGGAGAGCCAGCTTTCGTCCGCTACGCCGCGCCGACCCTCAGACGACCTCTCCATCAAGCGCGCCCAGGAGGCGATGGAGAAAGACCTTATAAAAAGGGCGCTGGAAAGGACCCGCAACAACAAGACAAAGGCCGCAGAGATACTGGAAATAAGCCACAGGGCCCTCCTCTACAAGATAAAAAATTATGGACTATGAAAAAAGTTCATAGTTTTTTTGGCCTCTTGAAATTTTAAATCAGGAAAATCAGCTGGTTACACTTGGCATATTAATTGCTTCTTATTAAGGCAGAGGTGTTGACGTATGTCTATAAAAGATGATTCGGGTATCTCATTGGCTGAGCTCCTTGTGGTGATAGCGTTGATGGGCGTAATAACCGTCATTGCCGTACCCGCGATAGTAGGCCAGATGTCGCATTTGAGGCTTACGAGCTCGGTAAGGGACATTTCTACCGAGCTGAACGCCGCGAGGCTCAAGGCCATATCCAATAACACCATGTACAGGGTCCAGTTTACGCTCAACTCCGGCGCCGCCGATACGTACAGGCTCTACGTCTACGACGCGACCCTGGACTCCTGGTCGGCCGAGACTTCGAGGACGACGAGGTCTCTTGAGGGCGGGATAAACATAAGCACTCCCTCCGCTGACTTCAATGTGGACTTCCGCCCGAACGGGTCTTCGACCGGGGCCTCCATATGCGTTGACAACACCGGGACCTCCGGCGACAGGATGGAGGTCACGGCGCAGACTTCAACAGGCATGATAACGATTACTACAGGGTGCTGAAAATGGGTAAGCGCGGGTTCACTCTTATAGAAGTCCTTATTGCGATGACCATACTTTCCATTGGCATACTCGGGGTAGCCGGGCTCGCCGGGACGGTCATCAGGTCATCGGGTTACAGCCAGGCGCTCACTCAGGCGACCAACATAGCCCAGGAAAAGCTCGAGACGCTCGTAAGCGTTGACTTTTCCAACATACAGGCTACCGACACCGCCACCGCGCGCACTGACTTGAGGAGGACCTGCACGCAGACCGACTTTACCGCCTCAAAACCCGTATACACATGCGTGCCCACGACCGCCACAGTGACCGTCGGCGGCAAATCATATACCTGGGGATACACCGTCTCATACGTAGACCTTGACGCAAGCGGCACGGCAAGCGAGAACTCGGACGGACTGAAGAGGATAGACCTTACCGTATCCTGGACAGACGCCGTCTGGAGGGCTACAAAGAGCATCACGGCCGTAACCATGAGGACGAGGGGTTAATACTATGAAGAACTGCGGCAAGGGCCTGACAGGAAGACGGACCGGGGCGGCGCGCGGCGCTGACCGCGGCTTCACGGTAGTGGAACTGATCATATCGATGTTCATAGTCGGGATAGTCGCCGCGGCTATTTTCACGCTCTACAACTCTTTTTACAGCGCGACCCGCTCGCAGGACCTGCTTTTGGAGGCTCAGCAGAACGCGAGGGTCGGCATAGACCTCATGGAAAGAGAGCTCGTCAACGCGGGCTACGACGCCGGCACCGCCGACATCTTAACCGAGGCGACGGCTAACTCCGTGGAGTTCACATACACCGACCCGTCCGACAATACGACCGTAAGCCCGACCGCGGGGCAGAGGCTCAAGGTCAAGTACTCGCTCAGTACCGAGGCAGGCATCCAGTACCTGCAGAGGACCGAGAAGGTCATGCCCGACGGCACCCCGGCCACCGAGAAGGTCATACCGTACGTCGACCAGTCCGGTGGTCTCACCCTGACCTATTACGACGTCGACGGCGCACTGATAGACTACACCAGCATTGACGACGCAGGCGAGCAGTCGAACAGGAACGGCATTAAGTTCATTTCCGTCAGCCTGAAGACTACCGCAAAGGCCGCCGTGCAGGGCACTTCAGAGGTCAAGACGTTTACGCTCGACACGCACGTGATGCTCCGGAACATCGGGGTAGGCGCAACGTCCGCTGATACGACCGCCCCGGCGGCCCCGACCGGCGTCCAGGTCAGGGACCCGGGGATATGCGCCAGGCTCAAGGTCAAGTGGACGAAGAACTCCGAGGGAGACATCGCCGGTTATAGGATATATTACGGGTCCGCGACCGGCACGTACACGGGCATACTCAACGTCCCGACGACTGTGCTCACCGGCTCGACCTACTCCTGCACGACCGTCTCCAGCACGATCGAGTGCACGATATTCCCGACGTCCCCGTCGCTCACCTATACGCCGTCCGACCCGTCGGGCGGGTCAGGCGCCACGTACTTTATCGCTGTCAAGGCCTACGACAACTCCTATAATTACAGCGAGTATTCCTCCGAGGTGTCAGGGAGCCCGGCTACGAGCAACGCGACATTCGACACCGGCTCCGACGACTCCACCCTGAACCCGGTGAAACCAGCGGTCGTAACCGGCCTTTCCGCCGTTGACGGCGCAACCGACGGGCAGGTGGCGCTTTCGTGGAGCGCGTACAATACTACGGACAACCCGGACGTCGTGGGCTTCAGGATATACAGGTCCACTGCCCCGTTCACGGCCTATCCTGTGGACCCGGCGTCCGCCGGCATAGACTGGATAGCCGGAGAGCCCGGGAGCGGCAAGCCCGAGATCTCGCAGACCTCGACCGCTTATACCGACGTCGGCCCGAGTCTTGCTGGTTGCACGGTCTACTACTACGCCATAGCCCCGGTCAACTGCGACGCTACACTCATATCGGACAGCGGCGGCGACCCGGACAGCGAGAAATACCTCCAGACCAACTACGCGGCTACCTGCGGCAACGGCTCGACCGCCTGCACGCCGGGCACCGGGTTCTCCGCCGTCTCGGGGTCGGACACGGCCCCGAACGAGACGACGGCCCCTGACGCGCCTGTCATAGACGCGAGGGCCGGATGGAAGAGGGTCGCGCTCTCGCTCACTCAGCCCGCGTCCACTGACCTCGACCAGACATGCTTTTATGAGAACGACAGCGCCACGTACCCGGCGCTCCTTACCGACACCGGGTCCTACCCGAAGGTGAGCAATTGTTATCAGGTGAACACCGGCTCGACCCCTAACGCGAGGCTCGTGCCGGATTCCGGAGGCATATTCACTTCTTCCGAGCTTGCACCGGGGCAGTCCACGTCCTTCTGGCACGATTCCATGACCGTCGAGGACCCTGGGACGCCGTCTCTCGCCGAGACAGGGACTTATTCATACAGGGCCGTCTCGTTCGATCTCTGCGGCAACGGCTCGCCGTACACGAGCGCGCAGGCGACTACCATACTCTGCGGCGAGGACCCGGCCTCCGGCGAAAAACCGCCTGCGGTGACAGCTGTCTCGGCCTCGTGCTGTTCGAACCCGGTCTCCCTAACGTGGACGGGCGTTCCCAGCGATACCGGCTCGCCGTCCACGCCGACGAACCCCTACGACCTCGCGGGATACAGGGTGTTCAGGTCGACGTCAGTGGACTTTACCGGCTCGACGATGGTCTCGGGTGCCGCGCCGTACTGGGGCTCGACATACAGCGACACGTCGGTATCCGACGGCGGGACGTACTATTACAGGATAGTCTCCACCGATTGCCCGTACGAGAGGAACAACCCCTCGGAGGCGACGATAAAGAGCGACATGCTGAGCGGGTATCTCAATTCCGTAACCGTTGGGCCGGTGACGCCCGGGCAGATAGACAGGGATGAGAAGTGCGAGGACCCGGTCGCGCCGACCGACAACTCATGCACAAAGGACGACCACAGGGAGGCGCTGACCGGCGTTGACGTCAACAACTCGACTGGGACCGGCAACAGCACTACTACGCCGAAGAGCGAGTACACCCACGAGACCGTTACCATGTACTTGAGCAACACCGCCGCCGGCGCGATGACCATCCAGAACATTAGCGTAAGCTGGGTCAACTCAGGCGCGTACCTGCGGGAGATAAAGATCGGAGGCGGAAGGAGCGGCATCACCGCAATCGATACCAACATAGCCGCTGGCGCGACAGCCACAGTGACCGGCAACGACCCTTACACCAGGGCGGTTACTGACGCTACCATCACCACAGGGACGATAACGGCAGGGGCCCGTTATGTCCCCATAACCTTCAAGTTCAAGGACGCGAGCGACTCAGCCGTCGACATGCGTGACGACCAGCTGTTGATAACGATCAAGGCCCGGAACGACAGCACCTCCACCACACAGTGCCTGTCGTACATGACCGTTTCCAGGGGCCTCGAAGGGGTCTCCGTGCCGTTCGGCCCGTCGATATCCGCGACCCAGCAGGACAAACCGGCCTCCCCGACCTTCAGTTATGCCGTCCCCGGGTCGTCCGGCAGTAACACCGTGCCTTCCGGCTCTGTTGCGCCGATAGAGGCGCCCTCGAGCGTTACGGTCACGGTCTCGGCGAGCATACAGGGCAATACGACCAACCAGGCTACGGGCCTTAAAGTGGCGGTCTCGTCGGCTACACTCTATTACAAGGCCACGGCAAATACAGTCACCACGGCGCCTACCTCAGGGTATACATCGGTCTCGATGACGAACGCGAGCGGCAATACATGGACCGGCGCCATTCCGGCGAACGACGGGTTCAGGCTCTGGTATTACATAGTCGCCAAGGACGCGGACGGCAACTGGGACCGCGACCCTGAGAAGACCGAGGGGGCCTATGTCTATGACCAGGGCGAGTTCGACGTATGCCTTGTAACCCCTAACGCGCCGACGAGCCTACAGGCCTCGCCGAGCGGGTCCGACGTGGCCCTTGTCTGGACCGCGCCGACCACATACACGAACGGCGCTACTATCGACACCGGGCTCGACCCGATACAGTACAGGATATACAGGGGAGGGACGCAGATAGGGTCGGACCAGGCAGGGACGACTTATTCCGACACGGGCCTCGCCAACGGCGTCTACGGCTACTATGTGAAGGCGATAAACTCCTGCGCCGACCCGTCGCCGAACGTCAGCGCTGAGTCCAACACGGCCTCTGCGTGCGTCGGGGCCACCGGACAGGCGACCATTACAGTCACCCCCACGTCCATTTACAGGGGGGAGAGCTATACCGTCACAATAGTAGACTGCCTCGCCATAAACGGCGCGTACTCGGCTACGACTGAAGTCATAAACACGTCGAGCGGCTTTACCGGGTTTACGAACACATCCACCGCGCCCGGCTCCTACAACCCGACGATAACCGAGACCGGCCCGGCGACCGGCACGTTCACCAAGACCATTACGACGACGAGCGACGTGACTGACTCAACAAAGCTCCTGACGCTCGCTACAGACACCGTGACCGTCACCTACCCGTATGCGAGTCCGTCGTCCAGGACCGTAAGCGTCGTAGTTGACCCGTGCACGAACACCCCGAAGGCCCCGACGGGCTTCACCGGGACGATTGTAAGCAACAACGCGAACCTCTCGTGGACGGCGGTCACGCAGAACACCGACAACTCGGCGATAACCGACCTCGTTGGATACAAGATATACGAGAGGGTCTGCGCCAAGAACAAGACCAACTGCACAGGCTCCGACATAGTCGCGGAGTGGTTTCTGAGGACTACGGTAGCGGCCGGCACGACTACGGCGAGCCTCGGGCCGGACCAGGGCGCATGGAACCAGAGGATATACTACTTCAAGGCGACGGCGTACGACTCCTGTTCAACGCCGGTGGAGAGCGCCTACTCATCCACTTGGAACGAGACAAACTGACCGGGGGCCTTATGAAGATGCCTGAGACGACCAATAAGGGAGACAAGACGGGGCAGGAGGGGTTTGTCCTGATACTCGCCCTCGTCACCATGCTCGCGATGACGCTCATCGGTTTGAGCGTCATCATGAGCTCTACGACCGACCTTCAGCTCGCGAGGAACGACCGCGACGCCAAGCTCGCGTTCCAGCTCGCCGAGGCCGGCATAAACGAGGCCTCCGCGAGGCTCCACCTGTCGTCCTCCAACGCCAGGTATGTAGGCGAGGTCGAGGGCGAATCCGGTTACAGGACTGTAAGCTGGAACGCCGCCAACGCGCTCGGCAAGGACTTCGGCTACAACGTCGGCGGCAACAGGAACAGCGCGGACAACCTCAACTACACGGTCAACATAAGCTATCTTGTCGAGGGCAACACGGAGAACTACTGCGACAGCAACAACACCGCCGACAACGCCCCCTTGACCGCGACGGTCCCGCCGGCTAGTTGCCCCAACAGCCCGGCGGAGGTCGTGATGTACGGCCAGGACTTTAACCTCGACGCGAGCTTGACGTATATCGAGTACGGTCTGCTCCCGGTCTATGAGATTACCTCCACTGGCACCTCCAACGGCGTGACAAGGACGGTAGTAGCCTACCTCGGCGAGAGCAACCTGAATACCGACTCTCAGTACCCGATATTCACCAACGGATGCGTGGACGCGAGCGGCGTACCCAATACCCTCACAGGCGACCCGTCGGTGCCGGGTAGCGACGTCGTCATGCAGGCGACCGGGTGCGCGTGCGACCCTCAGCTGAGCCTCTCATGCAGTACAAGCACCGACCCGGTGGACATGAACACATATTTAGGCGACACGCTCGCCAACATCGCGACCTACTCCGACGAGTACCACTCGTGCAAGAGCGCGGGATGCAATACCGCCGGGGACGACATCCCCTCGAACGGCAGGCTCGATAACGGCGTCGTCCAGAACTGGGAGGGTGCCGACCCGACCGAGGGGGTGCTCCTCTTTATCGACAACTCCGGCGGCGAGGACGCCACGATAGGCGGCAACGTCAGCGGCGAGGGGATACTCATCGTTACCGGCAACCTCTCCATAAGCGGCAACATCACCTGGGAGGGGCTCATCTACGTACTCGGGACCCTTACGGTCTCGGGCACTGTGGACGTCCACGAGGGGGGGATGATGACAGGATCGACCGTGCTCCTTAACGGCAACGTCACCGTAAACTACGACAGGGAAGAGCTCCTTGAGATGTCGAGGCAGACGTCCACCTCGGCGAAGATAGTCTGGAAGAGGCTCTGACGGTCACTGTGATTGGAAGCCATTACGTTCCGCGCCGTCACGCGTTTTGAGCGCATTCTCCTGAAAGCTGAAAGTGTAATAAACCGCATGGGCCGCCGGGCTTTTCGCCCGGCGGCCCATGTTTTTTTGATTTCCTTAAAGTTTCCCATCGTTGCCCCGATATATAAACAGTGGCTTCAATTAGCGCCAAATTATATATAATTATGATAATTTAAAAAAATGTATTGACAATTTTGACATATTGGAATAGATTTCAATTAAATTGCCCAGGCCTTTGCGGGATTGCCGGAAACTTTTAAAAATTCCATTTAAGTTGTGACTTTAGTGCTTGCCATATGGCCAGAAATAAACTAAAAAATATACGAGAGAACCTGCTTCTGAGCAAATCCGAACTCGCTCGCAAGGCAGGCATCTCGCCGCTTACCGTAGACAGGATAGAGCGCGGCTTCCCATGCAGGGTGGACACCAAGAGGAAGATAATACACGCTCTGGGGCTGAAGGTAACGGACAAGGGAAAGGTCTTTACGGACTGACCGGGGGTATATGAATCTGCCGTTTTTGAAGAAAAAGGACGCCGTCGCCTTCGACATAGGCTCCAATTCCATAAAGCTCGTCCAGATGAGCCAGACAAAGAAGGGATGGGAGCTTACCAAGCTCGGCATGGCCGAACTCCCGCCCGAGGCGATCGTCGACGGCTCCATAATCGACTCCATGACGGTCACAAACACGCTTAAGGACCTCATCAGGGAGCACGGGGTCAAGGTCAAGGACGCCGTCTCCTCGCTCACCGGACACTCAGTCATCATAAAAAAAGTCAGTTTCCCCGCCATGTCCGAGGAAGAGCTCGCCGATTCCATCCAGTGGGAGGCCGAGCAGTACATCCCGTTCCCGATAACCGACGTCAACATCGATTTTCAGATACTCGGCGCCGACACCGAGGGCAGGGGCCAGATGGACGTAATGCTGGTCGCGGTCAAGAAGGACGTCATAAACGACTATACGAACGTCATCAAGGAGGCGGGGTTGAACCCCGTCGTCATCGACGTCGACTCCTTCGCACTCGAGAACATGATGGAGATAAACTACCCGGTGGCCCCAGGCGAGAACATCGCGATGGTGAACATCGGCGCCTCCATCACCTCCATAAGCGTCATATTCGCCGGGCTCACCATATTCACCCGTTCGATACCGATGGGCGGCAACCAGTTCACCGAAGAGATACAGAGACAGCTTAACGTGAGTTTCAAGGACGCCGAGGAGATGAAGACCGGGAAGAAGGCAGAGGGCGAGACGCCGATAGCCCCGGCTGTCGAGTCTATCGCCTCGAACCTCACCTTCGAGGTGAAGAGGTCGCTGGACTTTTTCCTCGGCGGCTCCCAGGGTTCTTACGTCAGCAAGATATACCTCTCCGGCGGCGGCTCGCTGGCGCCGGGGCTTAAGGACCTCATGCAGGAGAAGACCACCATCCCGGCGGAAGTGGTGAACCCGTTCAAGAATGTTGAGGCCAACCCCAAGCACTTCGACAAGGAAAAGCTCAAGGACTCGGCCCCGTTCTTCGCAGTGGCCGTGGGGCTTGCCACGCGGAGGTTCGCAGACAGATGATCCGCATAAACCTCCTGCCCGTAAGGGCCGCAAAGAAAAAGGAATCGCTCCGGTTCCAGCTGACGGTAGCCGGTCTCGTGAGTTTTCTCGTCATCGTACTGGCCCTCGGCGCGTACTTTACGGTGAGGAACGAGGCGGGCGGGCTGAAGGACCAGCTGGCGCAGGGCGAACAGGAGATCTCGGAGCTTAAAAAGAAGATAGGCGAGCTCTCGAAGATAAAAGAGCAGAAGAGGATAGTAGAGGAGAAACTGAAGGTCATAACCAGTCTCGAGGCCGCGAGGACCGGCCCTGTCGAGCTCTTCAGGAAGATAGGCGAGGCCATACCTGAGAGGGCCTGGCTCGCCTCCATGAAGGACGAGGGGGCGGCTGTCGTCGTCAAGGGCTACGCCTCCGACGACGAGGTGGTCGCGGACTTCATGAGGGGGCTTCAGAAGTTCAAGGACCTCGGGGTGGTCGAGCTGGAGGTCGCCCAGAGGCTGATCGAGAAGGAAACCGGCTCGGACCTCGTGGGCTTCACCATAAGGCTCGAGAAGACGATCGAGAAGCCCCAGCCCAAGGAGAAGAAATAACATGGCCCTTGCGCTGCCTAAGATAAATCCGGAAATAATAATGAAGCTCCCGCTCCCGAAGCGGGCGGCGATACTCGCGGCGGTGAACGTCGTGGTCGTCGGGCTCATCTACTGGTTCCTCATAGGCCCCAAGTACGCTGAGGTCAAGGACCTCCGCGTACAGCTCCAGGACCTGAACGTCAAGCTGAACGAGAACAGGCAGATAGCCGCCGACATCCCGAAGTTCATTCAGGAAAAGGACGAGATGGAGCAGAAACTCAAGGCCGCGGTCGCCCAGCTCCCGAACGAAAAGGAGATCCCCGACCTCATAGACAGCATAAGCGAGGCCGGGCAGAGGGCGGGCCTCAAAATACTGCTCTTTAAGCCCGAACGCGAGAACAAGAAGGGCTTTTACGCGGAGGTGCCGGTCTCGATGATGGTGGAGGGCAGGTTTGAGAGCCTCTACGACTTCAGCGACAAGGTAGGCAAGCTCCCGAGGATAGTGAACATCAGCGGCATGGACATATTATCGATTGCGCACAAGAACAGGATCCCACAGCTCAAAGCGAACTTCACGTCCACGACCTTCAGGTTCATACCGATGCAGGGCGAAGGAGAGCCTAAGAAATAATGGCAAGGAGATTCGTAATACTCTTTTTAGCGGCGTCCCTCTCGCTCGCGATTACGGCCTGCAAGAAGGAAGAGCCCAAGCCGGAAGAGCCCATTAAAAAGGCCCAGCCTGCGGCGCAGGCCGCCCCGCAGGCCGCCCCAGCTTCGATAGACGCATCAGCGAAGGCGGATGCGAGTGTAGAGGCCTCCAGGCGCAGGAACCCGTTCCAGAGCCACATCCTTCTGCTCCGCGGGACCGCGGACGGCCCGAGGAAGATAAAGGGGCCGCTCGAATGCTGCGAGCTGGCCCTCTTCAAGGTGCACGCAATAGTAGCCGCCAGAGACGGCGCGTTCGCGCTCGCGCAGGCCCCCGACGGCAAGAGGTATGTCGTAAGGAAGGGCGACGTCATCGGCACCAAGGAAGGCAAGGTCATAAAGATAGACGGCAGGGCGATAACGGTAAGGGAGTTCACGAGGGACCAGGAAGGCAAGGTCATCTCGACAGATGACACCGATTTGAAGCTCCCTGCCGAAAGGAGATAGCCGTCCGGCACGGCCGCGGTCAGTTGTTTTTTTCGTTTTCCGGTTTGATCCAAGTAAGAGAAGCTCTGGAGGGCTTATGCGTATGACAGACGATCGGTTGAGGCACGGCCTCATCGGCTCCATCCTTGCCGGCGCGCTTATCTTCACTGGTTGCGCCTCAACGGGGCCGAAGGACATAAAGGGGGACGTCGCGCCATCGAGCGTAGCCGGGGCTCCTGAGCCCCAAAAAGAGGCGGCCGCCCCGAACGTCGTCTCTGTCGAGTACATAAACGTAGTCGGCGACGGCGACAGGGTCATGATAGCCACGACCGGGCCCGTCAAGTTTACGGCCTTCAGGCTATCCGAGCCCTCAAGGCTCATACTCGACCTCCCGGGCGTCAACCTCGACAAGGTCCCGGCCTCTCTCTCCGTGAACAACGCGTTCGTTGGAGAGATAACGTCGGCGACCTACGGGGAAGGCAAGGACATAGGCAGGGTCGTCATAGGGCTTAAGGACGGGGTCGACCACGACGTCAAATCCGGCGATAACAGCATACTCGTCAGCCTCGCCGCCCCTGTTTCAGCCGTTGCCCTCCAGCCCGTTGCTGAGACGGTGAAGGCCCCGGCGCAGGCCGCACTTGTTGAGCCGATAAAGGTCGAAGACCTTGCCCCCCAGGCGAAGCCGATGAAGCAGGCCTCAGCCGTCGTCAGGGTGGCCGAGTCAAGGGACGGAGAGAACACCGTCATAAGGATAGTGAGCGACGGGCTTCTCGGGAATTACAGCACGTTCGATCTGGACAGCCCCGGGAGGATCGTCATAGACGTCTGGGATGTGGACAGTTCCATCGGCAAGGACGTGGTAAGGCTTGAAGGAAAGTATCTCAAGACCGTAAGGGTCGGGACCCACGCCGACAAGGCGCGTTTCGTCTTTGACGCGGCGGGTAAGAAGCTCCAGCCCCATTCGATAAAGCGCGTAGACGGCGAGATAGTCGTCACGATCGGGCCGAAGGTCGTGCCTGTCGTTGACGAGGCCGCGATGCCGTCCAGAAAGCCAGTCAAAAAGGCCGAGCAGGTAAAGACGGCCAAGGCGGAGAAAAACGCGGAAACTAAGAAGGAGGCCGCGGAGGCCCAGAAGGCCGCTGTGGCCGTAAGCGTTGTTGAGGGACCGAAGGCCGAGCCGGAAAAGACCGTTGAAAAGGCCGTAACGCCCGAGAATGCATTAAGGGTCGAGAAGGTCGAGTTCAGGCGCGTCGAAGGCGCGGGCGCTCTCTCCATAGCCACGAACGCGAAGGCCGAGTACGATGTGAAAGAGTCCGCGGACGGCATGACCGTTACGATAGACATCAAGGGCGCTACAATCTCCGAGGAGCTTACAAGGACGCTGGACGCCGGAAAGCTCAATACCCCGGTCGCGACCGTCAGCTCGTTCCAGGGCGCCGCTGAGCCCAAAGAGGTCCGCGTAATAGTGAAGCTCAGGGAAAAGGCCCCGTACACGGTAACGGACGGGGACGGCACGCTTAAACTGAATTTCGCTGCGACAGCCGCCGAGACGGCGCCGGCTGTAAAGGCGCAGTCCGAAGCGGATAAACCGGCGGATAAGGAAGCTCCCCTTCTGGCTGATAAGCGCGAGTACACGGGCGCTAAGATAGACCTCGACATGATGGACGCTAACGTCAGCGACGTGCTCCGTCTCCTTGCCGAGATAAGCAACATGAACATCATAGCCTCAGACGACGTAAAGGGCACGATATCGCTACGGCTCAAAAATGTGCCGTGGGACCAGGCCTTTGACATAATACTCCGTTCGAAGGACTTGGACAGCGTCCAGGAGGGCAACGTCATAAGGGTCGCCCCGGCCACCAAGATAAGGCTGGAGAAGGAATCCGTCCTGGCCTCCCGCAAGGCGCAGGAGAAGCTTGAGAACCTCGACACTCACTTCATCCCCATCAACTACGCCACGTCCACCGACCTCATAAAGTCGGTCCAGAGCGTGCTTACCGAAAGGGGAACGGTCACTAACGACATCAGGACGAACACCATCATAGTAAAGGACATCAAGGCCGGGGTCGAGGCGGCGAAAAACCTCATCACCAAGCTCGACACCGCGATACCGCAGGTCCTTATAGAGGCGCGGATAGTAGAGGCCTCAACGAGCTTCGCCAGGGACTTAGGGATACAGTGGGGCCTTGATTACGGCACCGGCGGCTCCACCTCGACGCAGACTTTCGGATCGAGCGGCACGACCGGCCAGGCGACCGACAGGATGCAGACGCCGAACTCGAACATACAGGTCTCCGGCGCAGACCAGTACGCTGTTAACCTCCCGGCCTCCGGCAACGCAGGCACGCTCGGCGCGCTCGGTTTCCTCCTCGGCAGCGCCGGTTCCAATCCGTTCCTTCTGGACTTGAGGCTCTCGGCCGGCGAGTCTGAAGGAAGGCTCAAGACCATATCGAGGCCGAGGATCACGACGATGGACAACAAGGAGGCGAAGATCGAGCAGGGCGAGTCCATCCCCTTCGAGACGACCTCGTCGGCCGGCACCGCAACGACGTTCATCGACGCGAACTTAAGCCTGACCGTCACGCCCCACATAACGCCTGACGGGTCGGTCCTCATGAAGATAAAGGCGTCGAGAAACTCCATAGGCACGTTCAGGACCTCAGGCGGAGAGCCTTCGATAAACAAGAAGGAGTCCTCTACCGAGGTCCTCGTGAGGGACGGCGAGACGACCGTCATAGGCGGGATAGTGATAACGGATAAGAGCGATTCCGATCAGGGCATACCGTACCTCCAGGACATCCCGCTCATCGGATGGCTCTTCAAGTCCAAGTCCGTCTCCGACTCCCAGACCGAGCTCCTTATCTTCATAACCCCTACCATCATAAAAGACAAGATCAAGGCCTGACGGCCTCTCTTTAAAACAAAAAAAAGCACCCCGGAAGGGGTGCTTTTTTTTGTTTTTTTCTCCCCTACTGTGTTATGTTAAAAAACGGTAAAAGGAAAAAATCCCGCGTTGGATAAGGTATAATGCTGAAGTTTCTGACCGCAGGCGAATCACATGGAAAAAGCCTTACGGCGATTGTGGAGGGCGCGCCTTCGGGCCTGCCCATCTCTCCCGCCGGGATAGACGCCGACCTTGCCAGGAGGCAAGGCGGCTACGGCAGGGGCGGCAGGATGAAGATAGAGACGGACGGCGTTGAGATAACCGCCGGCGTCCGGCACGGGCTTACGCTCGGGTCCCCCATCGCGCTTATCATAAGGAACAGGGACTGGGAGAACTGGGCGGACGTCATGTCTCCAACGCCGTCTCCGGGCTACGATGAGTCGCGGGCGGTAACGAAGCCGAGGCCAGGGCACGCGGACTTGTCCGGCGGCCTCAAATACGACCACAGGGACCTGCGGAACGTTCTCGAGAGGTCGAGCGCGAGAGAGACCGCCGCGAGGGTAGCGGCAGGGGCGGTTGCCAGGCGCCTCCTCGACGAGTTCGGGATAAAGGTATACAGCTGGGTGACCGGCATCGGCGGCGTGGAATGGCAGAGGAGGGGCAACGCCCCTTTCGACAAGATATTTGACGGCGCCGAGGCGTCGGTTGTGAGGTGTCCCGACAAAAAGGCCTCCAGGGAGATGGTCGCGGCGATAGACCGCGCCAAAAAGGCGGGGGACAGCCTCGGGGGCGTATTCGAGGTCGTAGTCGCCGGCGTGCCGCCGGGGCTCGGGAGCCATGTCCAGTGGGACAGGAAGCTCGACGGGTCTCTTGCACGCGCGCTCATGTCCATTCAGGCGATAAAGGGCGTTGAGGTAGGCACAGGCTTCGGCGCAGGCGCTACCCCAGGCTCAAGGGTCCACGACGAGATATTCTACGGGAGAAAGGCGGATGCGGCGAAGGGTTCATATTGGCCAGCGCCCGGGGGTTTTTTCAGGAAGACGAACAACGCGGGCGGCATAGAAGGCGGGATGTCGAACGGAGAGTCCATAGTGCTCCGGGCCGTCATGAAGCCGATACCGACGCTCTATAAGCCGCTTAAGTCCGTTGACATAGCCACAAAGGAGCCGTTCAAGGCGTCTATCGAGAGGTCGGACGTCTGCGCGGTCCCAGCCGCGGCAATCGTCGCCGAGTCTGCGGTCGCCTTCGAGGTGGCAAGAGAGTTCCTTATAAAATTCGGCGGTGACTCGGTAAAGGAAATTGAAAGGAATTACAGGGGCTACCTCGGCCAGATAGCCCGTTACTGATCGCCGTGGCGGTAGTAGAGGCCAGGCCGGGGGCGCGCGGATCACGCCTTTTTTCCATTGCGGTCCGTGGCGTTCCGTAGAGAGTTGACGGAGAATATGAATATCGTCCTGACCGGCTTTATGGGTACCGGCAAATCGACTGTCGGGAGGCTCCTTTCAAGGGAACTCGGGCTCAGGTTCATGGACCTGGATGAGCTTATCGAGAGGGAGGCGTCCCTTGAGGTAAAGGACATCTTCGAGGTCCACGGCGAGGCGCGCTTTCGTGAACTTGAGAGCGCGGTCATTGAGCGGCTCTACACCGGCGCGTACGGCAACGGAATAATCATCTCGACCGGCGGCGGCGCAATCCTGAACGAGAGGAACAGGGCGCTTCTGAAATCCTTCGGAAAGGTCGTTTGTCTAAGGGCTTCGGTCGACGAGATATTGAAGAGGGTGGGGGAAAGGACTGACAGGCCCCTCCTTGCGAGGCCTGACAAGAGAGAGACGATAGAGAGGCTCCTTAAGGAGCGCGACGATGCTTACGGGGACTCGGATATTTCCATAGACACTACCGCTCTTTCCATAGAGCAGGTGGTTGCGAGGGTCGTGTCTTTTGTTGAAACATCCGCAAAAACGCCGAGTTAAGATAAAAGCCTGATGGAGAGGATGAAAAGATGAGAACCTTGAGCGTCGACCTTGGCGAGAGGTCATACCCGATTGTCATCAAGCGGGGGCTCCTTTCAGAGGTCGGGTCCAGGGTAATTGGTCTCGGGTTCAACGGCAGGGTAGCGGTTGTGACTAACCCGACGATAGCCAACCTTTACGCCGACAGGGTCATGAAGGGGCTGAAGGGCGCGGGGCTGAACCCGGCGCTCATCACCATCCCTGACGGCGAGGAGTTCAAGTCGCTTAACGAGGCCGGTAAAGTATACGACGGACTTGTCAGGCACAGGATGGAGCGGTCTTCCGCCATAATAGCGCTCGGCGGCGGGGTCATAGGCGACATGGCGGGGTTTGTCGCCGCTACTTACCTCCGGGGAGTGCCCTATGTCCAGATCCCGACTACGCTCCTTGCCCAGGTAGACAGCTCAGTCGGCGGAAAGACCGCCGTGAACCACCCGTCCGGCAAGAACCTCATAGGCGCGTTCTACCAGCCGAAGGCCGTATTTATCGACCCGGACGTCCTGAGGACGCTCCCTGAAAGGGAGCTAAAGGCCGGGATGGCCGAGGTCGTCAAATACGGCGTCATCTGGGACGAGGGGTTCTTCGGATTTCTTGAGAAGAACTCCGGCGTAATTTATTCGATAGGCAGGGAAACGACGCACGCCATAGAGCGCTCATGCGAGATAAAGGCGGAGGTCGTCGGAAAGGACGAGACCGAAAGCGGCTTAAGGTCCATTTTGAACCTCGGCCATACCTTCGGCCACGCCATAGAGGCGGTCTCCGGGTACGGCACATACAGACACGGGGAGGCGGTCTCCATCGGGATGGTCATGGCCGCCGGCTTCTCGGCGAGGCTCGGGCTCTGCTCGAGCGATGTTGAGGCGAGGCTCAAGGGACTCCTTGCCGTCCTGGGTCTTCCGGTCGACGCGCCTGATATCCCGGCAGAGGCCCTGATCGAATCCATGCGGCTGGATAAGAAGGTCTCTGGCGATAAGCTCCGCTTCATACTCGTTACAGGCCTCGGGCAGGTGGTCCTGAAGGAGGCCTTTGAGGCCGATGTGAGGGGGTTTCTTTTGAGTTTCAAAAAGGCCTGAGCGGCCTCTTATGACTGGCAACTATGCGTAATGCAAGGTGTTTTCAAGTTTACCCTTGACTTGTACCTTATTCTTTAATAATTTAGGACATTCCGTTTCCGCAATTGATCCCTTTTAAGCGGGTAAGACTATTCAATGGGCAACATCAAGGCAGGGGACGACATATTCTTTACCGCGACGATGGCCGAGGTCCTCGAAAAGCAGGGTCATTTCGAGGACGCCCTCATGATATACAAGATACTCGCTGACACGACCCCGTGGGACCAGACGCTAAGCTATAAAATAGAGAGGTTGAAGGGGCTCGCCGAGCGCAAGAGAAAGTCCCCGGCAAAGGGCGGCGCGTAGCGCATGGTCTTTTGGGCGGAGCGCGCAGACACGCTACGGACGCCGCATAGACCCGTAAAACGGATAACGCATGGCATTTTTTGAAATATTGAAAGAGCTCGTCGACGCCTCTAAGGGCGGCCTTGCCGCGACCGTCATGGGCATGGACGGCATCGCCGTGGACCAGTACGCGGGCGAGAGCGGATACGACGTCGAGACCGTAGGCGTCGAGTACGGCAAGGTCATAGAGGAGATAAGGAACGCGTCCCGGCTCCTTAACCTCGGAGAGGTCGAGGAGGTAATGGTTGCGTCTGCCGTTAACGACCTCCTCCTGAGGCTCGTCAACAACGATTATTACATAGCGTTCGTCGTTCCCCCTGAAGCGAACATCGGGCGCGCCAGATATCTCCTTAAAAGGGCCGCGGTAAAGACTTCGAAGGAGCTTGAGCGATAGGACCGTCTCCTCTGATATCCGGTCTCTCAGGGGGACGCGGACCTGCGGGGAGGCGAATTCAGGGCCTCTGCGGCCTCTTGAAGGGATCCGTAGACGCGTTCCTCGTAACCGACATAAAGAACATCCGTTACCTCTCGGGGTTCACGGGCTCTACGGCATACGCGATAGTCACAAGGGACGTTGCCTGGCTCGTGACGGATTCGAGGTACATGACCCAGGCGAGGGCCGAGGCGAAGGGCTTTAAGGTCAGGCTCTTTAGAAAGGCGATAGAGACGCTAAAGGAGCTCCTGGTCGAGCTTAAGGTAGCTACCCTCGCTTTCGAGTCCAACAGCATCGCGTACGCCTTCCTCCTCCGGCTCCGTAAGGCCTTTAAGGGCGTAAAGTTAAAGCCCGCGCCGAACGCCATACAAAAGCTCCGCGCCGTAAAGGACGCGGATGAGGTCGCTCTCATAAGGGCGTCCGCCGCTTTGCTTGACGCGGGCTACAAAAAGGCCGAGTCGATTTTAAGACCGGGCGTCGTCGAGAGGGACGCGGCGCTCGAAATTGAGTTCGCGTTCAGGTCGATGGGGGCCGAGGGGCTGGCCTTTGATACCATTATCGCCTCCGGCGAGCGGGCGGCCCTGCCGCACGGCAAGGCGGACTTTAAAAAGATTAAAAAGGGAGACCTCGTCGTCGTCGATATGGGGGTCTTGAAAGACGGCTACAACTCGGACGAGACCCGCACTTACTGCATAGGCAGGGCGACGAGCGAGCAGAGGAAGGTCTACGAGGTCGTAAAGGCGGCGCAGGAGAAGGCTCTGGACGCCCTTAAGCCCGGCGTCAGCGCCTCGGCAGTCGACTTCGTTGCCCGGCAATATATTGAGAAGGCCGGCTACGGCAGATACTTCGGCCACGGCACCGGCCACGGCGTCGGGCTCGACATCCACGAGTCGCCGGGCATCGGGCCGCTCTCAAAGGACGTGCTGAGGGAAGGCATGGTCGTCACCGTGGAGCCGGGTATATACATACCCGGCTGGGGCGGCGTAAGGATAGAGGACATGGCCCTTGTCGTAAAGGGCGGATACGAGCTTATCACCGCCACAAGCAAGGATTTCCGCTGTCTGTAGTCCTCGCCGGACGGGCAAAGTTCATATCAGACGACAGCGTGGTGTTGAAATTATAATCGTCTCTGGATACTCTGGCCCTGCGCCGAGCAGTCCTCGCCGGACGGGCAAAGTTCATATCAAACGACAGCGTGGTGTTGAAATTATAATCGTCTCTGGATACTCTGGCCCTGCGCCGAGCAGTCCTCGCCGGACGGGCAAAGTTCATATCAAACGGCTGGCGATTCAATACGCATCAGAGGCCCCGGCTGAAGCAGGCCCTGCGCCGAGCAGCTGATAGGAGGATAGATGGATATAAAGGACATAAAGGCGATTTACAAATTTTTGAAAGAAACCGACATAACCGAGTTTGAGCTCGAGGGCGCGGACGGGAAGGTGCGCATAAAGAGGGGGAGCGTCGCACCGGCAAGGGAGATAGTCGAGGGTGAGGCGCACCCTCAGGTTGGGGCGCCCAAAGGCGACAGGCAAGAGGCCGCGCCGGAGAAGGCCAGGTCCGAGAACGTGAAGATAGTGACTTCCCCCATGGTCGGCACCTTTTACAGGTCGCCTTCACCCGAGGCCCCGTCGTTTGTAGAGCTCGGGTCGATTGTAAAGAGCGCGCAGACGATGTGCATAATAGAGGCGATGAAGCTCATGAACGAGGTCGAGAGCGAATTTAACGGAAAGGTCGTCTCGATCCTCGTTGAGAACGGACAGCCCGTCGAGTACGGAGAGCCGCTCTTCCATATCGAGGTCTCGAAGTAGAAAGCCATAATCATACTAACAGCCGCAGAGGTCTGAGTGTATCAGGCCTTTTTCAACGAAGTGCCCAAAGGTATATTGAATGTTCAATAAGATACTGATCGCCAACAGGGGCGAGATAGCCATAAGGATAATAAGGGCCTGCAAGGAGATGGGCATAAGGACGCTCGCCGTCTACTCGGAGGCGGACAGGGACGCCCTCCATACCAGGTTCGCCGACGGGGCGATATGCATAGGCCCGGCCAAGAGCGCTGACAGCTATCTTAACATAACATCGCTCATAAGCTCGATGGAGGTCGCAGACGCCGAGGCGGTCCACCCTGGATACGGTTTTTTAGCCGAGAACGCGGGGTTCGCCGAGGTCTGCGAGAAGTGCGGGATAAAGTTCATAGGCCCGACTTCCGCGACGATGCGCCTCATGGGGAACAAGGTCCAGGCGAAGAGGAAGGCCGAGGAGCTTAACGTCCCGGTCCTGCCGTGGTCCAACCGCGCGATTACCGACGAGAAAGACGCGGTGGAGGTCTCGAAGAAAATAGGTTTTCCGGTCCTCATAAAGGCCGCGAGCGGCGGCGGCGGCAGGGGCATGAAGCTCGTCCATACGCAGGCGGCCCTCGGGAGCGCGTTCAATACGGCGAAGTCCGAGGCGATAGCCGCTTTCGGCGACGGCGAGGTATTCATGGAGAAGTTCTGCGAGCTCCCGCGCCACATAGAGATACAGGTCGTGGCCGACGAACACGGAAACGTCATACATCTGGGTGAAAGGGAGTGCTCCATACAGAGGAGGCACCAGAAGATACTTGAAGAGTCCCCGTCCCCGCAGGTCGACGCGAAGCTCCGCCACAAGATGGGGGAAGCGGCGGTAAAACTCGCAAAGGGAATCGGTTACACTAACGTCGGGACCGTCGAGTTCCTGCTCGACAAGAACAAGAACTTCTACTTCATGGAGATGAACACGAGGATACAGGTCGAGCACCCGGTAACGGAGCTCGTAACCGGCATCGACCTTGTAAAGGAGCAGATAAACATCGCCATGGGGCAAAAACTCGCGTTCAAGCAGAAGAACATCGAGATGAAGGGGCACTCAATAGAGTGCAGGATAAACGCCGAGGACCCGAAAACGTTCCTGCCGTCCCCCGGAAAGATAACGGAGCTCATAATACCAGGTGGCCCAGGGGTCAGGATCGATTCGGGCATATACTGCGGATACAACGTCCCACCGTTCTACGACAACCTCCTTGCCAAGCTCGTAGTCCACGCCGGGACGAGGGCGGACGCTATCGCGCGGATGACCCGGGCGCTCGAAGAGTTCCACGTCGGCGGAATAAAGACGAACATCCCCCTTCATTTGAAGATAATGAAGGACCATGACTTCATAGCAGGGAAGACCGATATTGACTTTTTGAGCAGGTTTACATAAAAGAGGCGCTTGCCTTCGACTAATGCCGGGGCATCGAGCCCCGGCATTTTTTATTTCAGCCATATTGGCGGTAGACAGGGCTCGATGAAAGGCCTCGGGTTTTCGTCCCTCTTTTACTGGCAAAGCCTCATTTTTTAGAGTAAAATACTACATCCGTTAATAACGGCGCAAGGGGCTGTTTGGGGAGTTACTTAAAGATGCAGACGTGGAGGCTCATAATCGACCAGGACGGGCCGGGCGACGAGAACATGGCGAGGGACGAGTCCCTCCTCCGGGCCGCGGATTTGAGGACAAAGGTCCCGACGCTACGCCTCTACGGCTGGAGATCCCCGGCCATCTCGGTCGGATACATACAGAACCCGTCGAAGGTCCTCCCCTTCGGGCTCCCGGTCGTAAGGAGGATAACCGGCGGCAGGGCCGTGATCCACGATATGGAGCTGACGTACTCGATAACCGCGCCGACGGGCAGAGAGCCCTTTGCGGAGGGCATAAACGGCGCGTATTCGGCGATAAGCGTGTGCATCATAAACGCCCTTAAGGACATAGGCGTTGACGCGGCGTTCTCAAGGGGGCACCGTTCCGGAAAAGGGGCGGAAAAGGACGCCTGCTTCCATTCGCCTTCGAGGTACGAGGTCCTCGTCAACGGCAAAAAGCTCGTAGGGTCCTCCCAGAGGAGGCTCAAAAACGCCTTCCTCCAGCACGGCTCGATAATATTCGGGGTGAACCGGGCGTTGCACGAACGCATATTCGGCGAAGGGATCGTGGAGCGGATGTCCTGGATAGGCGCACACTCGGGTGTCGCGAGAGAGGCGTTTCGGGATATACTTGTCAAGAGGTTCGCCGAGGGGTTCATGGCGGACTTCAAAGAGGCCGCGCTTGACGACGACGAGGAAAACCTAAAGGATGAGCTCCTAAAGGCGAAATACTTAACTGAGGAATGGAACCACAACTGCGTGAGAAGGTACAAAGACCCGCTCGCGCTGAAAGAACGTTAGATATTAAAGGATAATAATGGCCCTAAAGGACAATATACTCGACCGCGCGCAGAAGTTCATGCAAAAGGGCGCGTACGACAAGGCCCTCATAGAGTACAGGGCCGCCTCCGACGTCGACCCGAGGGACATCTCCATCAGGCTACGCATAGGTGACCTCTACGTCAAGATGAACAAGAAGACTGAGGCGATAAAGGAGTACACGGAGGTCGCCAAGGCGAACAGCCAGAGGGGGTTTTATCTCAAGGCCATCGCCGTATACAAGCAGGTGCTTAAGCTTGATGAATCCATCCTGGAAGTCCACTACAAGCTCGCCGAGCTTTACACCAAGCAGAGGTTGATCGCCGACGCCATCGGCTCCTATTCGACGATAGTCAACTCCTTTGAGAGGAAGGGGAAGACGAGCGAGGTGATGGAGCTTTTGAAGAAGATGTCCGAGATCGACCCCGAGAACATCGGCGTCAGGCTGAAACTCGCCGACTTATATCAGAAGCTATCGTTCGAAAAGGACGCGCTCGCCGAATACTCCGTAATATTCTCGAAGCTCGTCGCCCAGAGGCAGTTCGACAAGGCCGAGCGGATATACTTGAACATATACAGCTCAAAACCGAGGGAGCCCGAGGTCTTGAGCGGCCTCTCGGACCTTTACAGGAAGAAGGGCGACGACCAGCAGTATTTAAGGTTCGCGAAGAACCTCTTCTACCATTACCGGGATTCCGATTACACAGACGCCGCCAAGGGTGTCGCGGCCTCGATTCTCGAGGTCAGGCCTGACGAGGGAGAGTGCCTCCGGTTCCTTAAATCCCTTTCAAAACCCGAGCCGATCAAAGTCGAGCATAAGGAAGCCCCGGAACTCAAGCCGGTCCCGGAGGAGCCTCTTATAGAATTTCCCGCAGGCGCGGCAGAGCCTGCGCCTCCAGAGCCCGTCCCCGAGGAAAAGGAAGCGGCGCCCGGTAAGGAGGAAAAGCCGCTCATCTCGTGGCCAGAAGAAGAGATTGAGATATCCTTAGAGGGCTTCGAGGCCGAAAGCGACGTGGAAACGCGCGGGACAGCGGCTGAACCAGAGGCAAAGGCGGCCCCTCCGATAGATGAAGATCTCGGCGAGATAGAGATAGAAATAGAGGCCGAGCCTGATGCCGCGAAAGAGGCGCAAGTGGCTATCGAGTCGCTTGAGGCCCTTTCGGCCGAGCAGAGAGCCGATGAAGAGACGGTCTCCGGGGCCCGCGAAGAGGAAAAGGCCGAAGCCCCCCCGCTTGTTGAGTTCAGGGAGGAGACAGTATCCCAAAAGGCCGAAGAGCCGGCGATGGAATTCAAGGAGGCCGCTCCGGCCGCGCCTTTCGCGCAAGCCGCGCCGCCTTTTGATGAAGAGCCGGCGATCGAATTCAGGGAGAGCCTTCCGGAGGCGGAGGGGCCGGTTGCGGGGGTGGAAGGGGCCGTTCAAGAAGCAGGGCCTGAGGATAAGGCGGAAGAGCCGCTGATGGAGATACGCGAGGAAGAGTTTGGCGTCGTCGAGCCCTCCATGGAAAATGCGTTGCCGGAGATAGCGACGCCTCTTGATGCCGATGTGCGCTCAGGGGAGGCCGTTGGTCCTGAGATTGTTGTTGAAGAGGAGATGGCGGCTGTCGAGGCGACAGCCGGGCCCATGCCGACAGAGGCTGAACCGGCGGCCGCCCTGTCAGAGCCGGTCGAGGCTCCGTGGTCAGCGCCTGTTGAAGCGGCTGTCCAGGAGGCGGAAGCCGTGGGGGAGCCTTTAGAGGCAGTCGAGGAGGTCGTTGAGGAGCCCGAGGCCGCGTACGACGAGGGGGATGAAGACCTCTCGGACGCCATCTCCGAGCTGATGGAAAAGATTGACGGCGCGGGTGCGGAGTCCGCGCCAACGGCCAAGATTGAGGTCGACGAAAAAATAGAGGCTGAGGAGAAGATATTCCCCGAAGTGAGGTTTGCCGATACAGGAGAGAAGATAACCGAGGAGTCGGCGCATGAAGGCAAGGGAGGTTACGTCGACCTCTCCGCCGAGCTCGGCATGGAGGAGGCGCTCGAAGACCTCGCGGGCTCGTGGGGCGGAGGCGGGGCCGAGGCTAAGGAGACCTTCGACGAGTTCAAGAAGGGTATAGGCAAGCAACTGAGCCGTGAGGATTCCGAGACGCACTACAACCTCGGGATCGCGTACATGGAGATGGAGCTCTACAACGAGGCCGCCAAGGAGTTTAAGATAGCCCTTAAGGACCCGAGGCTCGAGTTCGACTGCTACATAAGGCTCGGCCTCTGCTCGATGGCGGACGCGAACCCCGACGAGGCGATAATCTATTACCTCAAGGGGTTGAAAATTGAGGGCAAGACCGACGACGAGCGGAAGGGGATGATGTACGAGCTCGCGCTCGCCTACGAGGCGGCTGGCGACGGCGAGGAGGCGACACACCTCTTCAGGTCCGTTTACGACATGGACCCAGGCTTCAGGGAGGTATCCGAGAAGGCCGCCGGCGCCCTCGCGCCTTTTGTCCCGCTCGACGACGGGTTGATTGAGGTGGAGCTCCTCTGATGGTAAAGGGCGATAAAGCAACCAGGACGGGCCGGAAAGAACCGGCCCGTTATTTTTTTGAGGGAGGCCTTTCCGCCCTGAGGCGGGACGCGCTTCTCAAGGCCGTTTATAAGGCGCTTGACGGGACGCCAGCCTGGCTCGTCGGCGGCGTTGTCCGGAACCTCGTTCTTTCAGAGCCGTCGGCCCCCGACTACGACTTTGCCGTTAAGGCAGACGTGAAGGGCGCGGCTTTGCGCATAGCCGAAAGGCTCAATGGCTCGTGCTTCCTCCTCGACGAAGAGACCTCGACGTGGCGCGTGGCTGTAAAGAAAAAGACCGGAACCATTACCTTCGACTTCGCGCTTGTCAAAGACGATATCCTCCGCGATCTGTCCCTCCGTGACTTTACGGTGAACGCGATGGCAGTTGGGCTCAGGGAGCTATTTGAAGGGGAGGCATCCGTCATCGACCCGACAGGAGGGCTTCTTGACGCGGACGCGCGCGTATTAAGGATGACCTCTCCGGAGGTCTTTGTGAGCGACCCCTTAAGGATACTCCGTGCGTTCCGGTTGTCTCTCCAGTACGGTCTTGAGATAGAAAAAGAGACAAGGCGGTCTCTTACGCAAAACGCCTTGCTCCTTAAGGAGGTCTCTGCCGAGAGGATACGGGACGAGCTCATTTTTATATTCTCGGGCAAAGGGACTGCGGATACCATAAGGGCTCTCTATGATGCGTCCGTTATCGCCTCCGTCTTCCCGGAGTTCAGGGGATGGGGGGACATCGGAGGGTATGACCTCCTTGAACACTCGCTCAAGACGCTCGATGAGGCGGAGTCTCTCGTAAATAATATTACGGATGATACTTTTCCTGGGGTCGCGAAGGAGTTGAAGGCGCACCTCGGGCGCAAGACCGGACATATCGAGAAAAAGGTAGTATTCAAGCTTGCGGCCTTTTTACACGACGCCGGAAAGGAGCTCGTAATCTCAAGGGAGGAGGTGAGGCTCAGATTTATCGGCCATGACTTCGAGGGTGCGAAAGCCGTGTCAGCGGCGTTAAAGCGCCTCAAGTTCAGCAACCGGACAGCCGGGACAATTGCGGGGCTCGTTAAAAACCACCACAGGGTCTTTGGCCTCGCCCAATTAACCGAGAGGACCTTCCGGGCAAAGGCGCACCTCTTCAGGGCTTCAAGCGGCGCGGATGGCGTCGACCTCGTCTGCCTCGCGCTCGCCGACGCGCGAGCCACAAGGAGTGAGGAAGACACAGACCTCTATCGTATAGCCCTCGATCTGCTTGAGTTCTATTTTAGAGTTTATTCAAAAAAGAAACCGAAGCCGCTCCTTGACGGCAAAGAGGTCATGAGGATATTCAAGGTGAAAGAAGGGCCAAAGGTGGGGGCGATACTCGTCTTTATAAACGAGGGGGTCGAAAAGGGGCTCGTGAGTGATAAAAAGGAAGCGGTCGAGTACGCGAGGGAGAGGCTGACGCACAAGAGCAAATAATATTGACTTTGATGCGGCCTGAGGGTTACATTAAATTTTTAAAACGGAGGCGTGGATGAATTTTTTAAAGATATTAGTTCTGGCCGTAGTGGCCGTGGCCTTAGGCCTTGTGAATCATACGGAATCAATAGCGGCGAAAAAGGGGGCAAAGAAGATGACTGAGAAGAAAGAGCTGAGGGCGATACTTGATACGAAGTACGGGGAGATAGAGCTAAAGTTCTTTCCCGAGTCTGCGCCTAACCACGTGGAGAACTTCGTAAGGCTCTCAAAGGAAGGGCTCTACGACAACACGATATTCCACAGGGTAATACCCGGCTTCATGATACAGGGCGGGGACCCGAACACCAAGGGGCCGAACACCGAGACCTACGGTACCGGAGGGCCCGGCAAGAACCTCAAGGCCGAGTTCAACGCCATCTCCCACAAGAGGGGGATAGTCTCGATGGCGCGCTCCCAGCACCCGGACAGCGCGGGCTCCCAGTTCTTCATAGTCGTGAAGGACTCCGAGTTTTTGGACAGGCAGTACACGGTCTTCGGCGAGGTGGTAAAAGGCATGGAGGTCGTGGACAAGATTGTGAACCTCCCCCGGAACTCCCGGGACCTGCCGAATGAGCGGGTGGAGATGAAGGTCAAAATAATAGAATAGAACAAAAGGCCCCGAAAGGGGCCTTTTGGTTTTTGGGGCAGGGTGCGCGGGGCGCACCGTTCAAAACGGTTTTTGAGGGGCTGCGCCACACAGCATGTCTGATTACAGAAGGTCTCACTTAATGATACGCAAAACGCAAGGCTTCCGAACAGGTAGAAATTAAAGTGAGGATAATAGAGTGGAACGAAGGGCCCCGGAAGGGATAGATATGTCACCGGCAAAAATCAAAGAAATAGAAGATGCTATACGAAAGCTTAATGAGACATACGAGGAGTATTCAACTTCTCTCAAAGGTAGCGACCATCGCAATTTTCTTGAATTAAAAATTCAAGCTGAAATCGTGCAGTTTGAGCTATGCTCACAAATGAGAGAGATTCTGGAAAATGAACCATCAACATTCGCACGTAAAGTCGCGATTAAGGGTTTTATTCATACCGTTTACGAATATGACAAAACACTGCGCGGTAACCTCATAAATCGTACGACAAAACTCGCTTACACGAGAGATATGCCAGAATTGAAAAAGAACCTTCAGGCAATATCAAGAGCTTGGCGAGAAGCTCTAAGGTCAGTAAATAAATTCAAGGATCTTCGTGACAAAGCCACTGGCCACTATGATTCGGATATTTCAAGGCAAATAGACCTTATTAAATCTATAGATGAATCTTGTGACTTTAAAGTTTGTGAAAATTTTCTCTCGTTCAACATGGACTATCTTTGCATTTTAAGAGATATCGGGAGAGGTTAATATTTGGACTGAGCGTAGCGAAGCCCAACAAGGTTTATAGTCCCCTCTCCCCTTGTGGGAGAGGGCGGAGGGTGAGGGGGGATTTTGATTTTCGTTCAGTCTTTACCAAAACACCGGCGCAGGGCGGAGAACGCCTAAGGGAGGGAGAGGCGAGCGCGCCGAGGGAGATTAGACGCGAAGCGCTCTAAGGGGCGCGCGAGCGGGAAGGGGAGGAAGGAAGCGTTAGGAGCCCCTGCGCGAAAGCGCGCGGAGCGCGCAAAAAGGCCTTTAGTAAAAGTGCCTTCTCCCCTCCTTACCAAGGAGGGGCGGGGGGAGGTCGTCGTGCTTTAAAACCACCCCACCCTGCCTCCCCTTGTAAAGGGGAGGAGATTTACTACTGCGCAAAAAGGCCCTTTGTGAAAATATGTTGATAGCCCAAAACAAAAAAGGCCCCTTTCGGGGCCTTTTTCATAAAAACTATTTTTTCGCCTTCCCCTTCTTCTCCACTATCTCAAAGACCGCCCTTATCTCTTTTTTCTGCGTCTCAAAGAGCGAAGGGACTTTTCTGCCCTTCGCGGGTTTCTCCTTGCACTTGCAGGATTTGCGGAGCGGCGTGTCTATGAAGAGCCTGCCCCTGTGCCATGTGATGGGGAAGACCCTGCATATCGTCGGCACTATCCGCTTCGGGGCCTTCTTCGTCGCCCACAGATAAAAGAGCGAGCATCCCCTTTTCCCCTTGAGGCGGAAGGCGCAGGTCTTGTCCTTTTTTCTTACAGCCGTTTCCATGTACGCGCCGCCGAGGTAGTCGTCGTCCTCTTTTAATGCCGTCTTGAAGCAATCCTCGACCTTCGCGCCTACGAGCGGCTCGATCAGGTCCCTGTGCCTGTTTATGAGCTTGATCGCGGTAAGGTCCACGTCACAGCCGTACTCGCAACACTCGTCCGCGCAGGAGGACCCGTAACATCCCTCGTCGTAAAGCCCGGCCTGCGTCATCACCTTCGGGTCTATTTGCGTTATCTTTATCTTCTTCATCCTGAAAAATGCCTCCGGCCGCGAAATTTTCAAAGACTGGATTATATACGATTTGGATTTATTTGAACAGGGAATTTGAAAGGCGGATTGTAAAGTATGATAGGGGAGGGTGGGAAAATTATGGGCAGGCTCTTAAAAATCCAAAACAGTGTCATTGCGAGCGAAGCGAAGCAATCTTTTCTTTTTATCTATTACTAAACCCCTTGAGATTGCTTCGTCGCTTGATCGAAAAGCGGCCTAAGCCGATACAGGCTGAGCCGCTTGATATGGTTTTGCCCG
Organism: Deltaproteobacteria bacterium GWB2_55_19; assembly: GCA_001797465.1. Lineage (GTDB taxonomy): Bacteria > Desulfobacterota > GWC2-55-46 > GWC2-55-46 > GWC2-55-46 > GWB2-55-19. Next base: position 138,011 of record MGPQ01000020.1, read on the forward strand.
GTCCGGCGAGGACCGCTCCTCGCAATGACAAAAGGGGCGAGCAGGAATAGAAGTGAGGAATGGAACCGTTAAGCGGTTTTCGGGGGAAGGCTTTTCATGTCCGCCCGTGCGCCCTGGCCTCGACCTTGATGTTGTTTACGACCTCGTTAACGCCCCAGACGTACCACGCGTCGTCCTCGGCGGCCTCTTTTTCTATCTCCGAGTGGGCGACCCCGGTGAGCGTCACAACCCAGTTGCTCGCCGTTGTCCGTATGGAGCTTGCGTCGACAAGCGTGTCCTTTTCCAGTACGAGCATTAAGGCGTCGACGACCTCGTCGTCCGAGTCCTCCTCAGGAGGGACGACCTCTATCGAGTTTATGACGTCAACAGAGCCTGGCACCCACCATGCGAGCACCCCGGCGAGCCGCTTGTGGCTGAGTGATGAAACCTCGCCCTCGAGGTCGACTATGCCGTCTCTTACCTCGACCTTGATGCCGCAGGACTTAAGCGTCGGCTCCCCGTCGAGCGCGTCAATCAGGTGCTTCATTATCTCGGCGTCCGACATGGCCGTGGCCGGCCTTACTTTAAGCCTGTCGATGACGCCTTCAGACCCCGCGAGGACCATCGCCTTAAGGAGAGCCCTTTTCTTCTGTGAGACGCGCTCTACGGTCCCTTCGATAAGGAGGGACAAAGACTCCATGCCGCAGTGGATCGGGTTTTTACGGGGGTCTATGTGGAGCTCGTCCGTAAGCGCGGCCTTTAACTCCTTTACCGGGTCAAGTATTTTCATGTCGCTCCGCTCTGTTTGTGTCGATTTTGCGGCGTGTCTTGACTCTCGATACATCGAAGACCGCATTACGAGTATATCAGGGGACCCGCCATTTAACAAGCCGTGTTGGGCGAATAACGCGCCTGGGGCTTATCGTGAAAATCCCCTGAAAATCAGGGAAAAACCGCTCTGGACCGGTTCAATTATCGCTTGCAATCGTTTTTTTTGTGTGCTAAATTGTATTTATTAACAGCCTCTTATGTTTCCTGCAAGTGGGCATTTAGCCCACTTTTTTGTTTGAGCCCCGGAAAATTTGAAAGGCTTTCGAGCGGAGGCTTGAACTTCGGGAAAGGCGTGCCCCTTGAAAATAATGACGACAGGGATAGAAGAAAAGGTGAGAGCCCTCGCCGAGCCTCTGCTCGCTGACAAAGGGATGGAGCTCGTAGACCTCGCCTTCGTAACGGAGCACGGAAGGCACGTGCTCCGTATCTTCATTGACAAGCCTGGCGGCGTAACAGTCGACGATTGCGGGGACTTCAGCAAGGAGTTTTCCACCATACTCGACGTAGACGACCCTATCCCCCAGAGATATATGCTTGAGGTCTCGTCCCCCGGCCTCGACAGGCCGCTCGTAAGGGAGGCGGACTTCAAAAGGTTCGCCGGGAAAAAGGCGAAGATAAAGGCAAAAGAGGCGATAGATGGCAGAAGGAACTTCAAGGCCGTAATAGAGAATGTCGTTGAAGGCAAGGTCTTCGTGACGGACTTCGACGGAAAGAAGTTCGAGATAGCGCTCTCAAATATCGAGAGGGCCCGGCTTGAAATAGAATTCTGAGACGGAAACCGGTTCGGCCATATAAGATTGCGAATATCCTGCCGCATGGCGGGTTTAAAATTAAAGAATAAGAGATTTCGGAGGTTTTTTTAAATGTCATTAAATCTTACCCATATAATCGACCAGGTCGGCAAGGACAAGGGGATAGACAAGGCGATACTCATCGACGCCCTTGAGTCCGCCATGTTGAAGGCCGCCGAGAAGAGGTTCGGACAGAATAAGGTAATAGAGGCCCACTACCAGGAAGAGGCCGGGGAGATAGAGCTGTTCCTCTTCAAGACCGTCGTCGAGGAGGCCCAGGACCCCGATACCGAGATATCCTTGGAGGAAGCGAAGGAGCTCGATCCGGAGGTCGCGCTCGGAGACAGCCTCGGCGTAAAGTTAAACCAGAAGGAGTTCGGCAGGATCGACGCCCAGACCGCCAAACAGATAATCATACAGAAGGTCAGGGAGGCCGAGCGCAATATAGTATTCAGCGAGTACAGCTCGAAAAAGGGCGAGATAATAACCGGCATAGTACAGAGGTTTGAGAAGGGCGACATCATCGTAGACCTCGGCAGGGCCGAGGCCGTGCTCCCCAAGAAGGAGCAGGTCAGGCGCGAGGGATACAGGCAGGGCGAGCGCTTAAGGGGCATAGTCCTCGACGTAAAGGCCGAGGCCAAGGGGCCGCAGGTCGTCATGTCCCGCACCCACCCGGGGTTCCTCATAAAGCTCTTCCAGATGGAGGTCCCCGAGGTATACGAGGGGATAGTCGAGATAAAGGGCGCGGCGAGGGAGCCCGGCGACAGGGCGAAGATCGCGGTCGTCTCCCATAATAACGACGTCGACCCGGTAGGCGCTTGCGTCGGAGTAAAGGGCTCCAGGGTCCAGGCCGTCGTTCAGGAGCTTAAGGGCGAAAAGATCGATATCGTCCACTGGTCGGACGATTCAGCCATATTCGTAAAGAACACGCTCTCGCCGGCCCAGATAGCGCGGGTCATAATGGACGAGTCCGAGCACGCGATGGAGGTCATCGTCCCCGACGACCAGCTCTCGCTCGCCATAGGGAAGAAAGGCCAGAACGTAAGGCTCGCGGCCAAACTCACGGGCTGGAAGATAGACATAAGGACTGAAACCGATACCAAGGGCGCGAAGGAAGCGTTTTCCCCGGAAGAGGCGCTCCGGAAAGAGGTCGAGGCCGCCGGCGCGAGGGAGGATCAGGAGAGGGCCGACTCGGTCAAGGCCGTCGGCGATTTCCTGAACATCTCCCCTGAAGTCGCGCTCTCGCTCGTAAGGGGCGGGTACGATACCACGGCCAGGGTCTTGAGACTTAACCGGGAGGAGCTCCGCAAGGTCGAAGGGCTCAACGACGAATCCATCGAGCTCGTCCTTGATTCCATAAAGGAGCACACGGGCAGATAAGGGATGCCGGAGAGGACCTGTATCGGTTGCAGGGCCGTAAAGGACAAGGCAGGGCTCGCGAGGCTCGCCGTTGTCGACGGAGGGCTTGAGTTGGACGGCAAATGGAGGTTGCCCGGCAGGGGCGCCTACATATGCCGCGACGAACAGTGCGTAAGGGCCGCTTATAAAAGGAAGGATTGTTTCGCAAAGGCGCTTAAGCGCGCAGTAACCCTGCCGGAGGAAAAAGAGCTCCGGGAGCTTATCATAAAACAATAAAAGAACCATGACCTCGGAAGAGGGAAAAGGCAAAGGCTTATTAAAGCCTTTTTGGGGGTTTCGCCAGCATAATGACAAACGAAAAAGAGAAACAGACAAAGGACGTCGAGGAGAAGAGGATCAAGCCCTCCGTAATCAGGAGGAGGTCCGCTCCAAAGCCAGCAGAGCCTGAGCCTGTGGCCGTAGCGGAGACGGCGGTCGCGGCCGCAGAGCAGAAGGGGGCCGCGGCAACGGAGACGGCCGTGGAGGCAACTGTTGCCCAGACAACGCCTCTTCCTGCCAAGTCCGAAGTGAAGCTCCCTGAGCCTCCGTCAGCCGTCAAGGTAGTGGCAAAAGAGGAAAAGAAGGAAGATAAAAAGCCGATACGCGGGCGCGGCAGGACAAAGGCCGTCGACGAGAAGAAGGACGTTGCCAAGAGGGGGGCGCTCCGAAAGACGAGGGAGAAGACCCCCGCGGAGATATTGGAGGAGCTTAAGGTCGAGGAGACCGAGGAGATACCGGAGACGGTAGCCCCTTTGGCCCAGGCCGAGGAAAAGACAGAGGCCGAGACGACGGTAGAGGCTCAGGCAGCGGTTGTGGCGGCCCCTGTCGCGAAAAAAGAGGTCAAGGTCTTCACAAAACAGCCCGAGGTTAAGAGGTTCTTCGCCCCGAAGCGCCCGGCTGGCAGGAAAGACAAGTACCAGTCGAGGGACTCGCAAAAGGCAAGGGCGCAGTCCGCGCAGGCGCGGCCCATGAAGCAGACCGAGATCACCGTGATAAAGGCATCCAAGAGGGTGATAAGGATAGTCGACGCCATAAGTGTGGCCGACCTCTCGCAGAGGCTCGGCGTAAAGGCCGGCGAGATAATAAAGAAGCTCATGGGCTTAGGTATAATGGCGACGGTCAACCAGCTCATTGACATTGACGCGGTCACGTTGATCGCCCAGGAGTACGAGTACGAGGTCGAAAGCGGCGCGGTCCATGAGGAGACCCTAATGGAGCCCGGCGCGACAGAGACCGAGGCCCCCACAAACCTGAAGCCGAGAGCGCCTGTCGTTACCGTCATGGGGCACGTCGACCACGGTAAGACATCTCTCCTTGACGCGATAAGGCAGACGAACGTCGTGAGCGGTGAGGCCGGCGGCATCACCCAGCACATAGGCGCGTACCACGTCCATCTCGAGAAGGGCGACGTCACCTTCCTCGACACCCCCGGCCACGAGGCCTTTACGGCCATGAGGGCGCGCGGCGCAAAGGCGACCGACATAGTGATACTCGTCGTCGCGGCCGACGACGGCGTCATGCCTCAGACCATAGAAGCCATAAACCACGCAAGGGCCGCAAGCGTCCCCATAATAGTCGCGATAAACAAGATGGACCTCCCGCAGGCCGACCCGGCGCGGATAAAACAGGAGCTCACGCAGTACGGGCTCGTATCCGAGGAATGGGGCGGAGATACCATATTCATGGAGGTCTCGGCTAAAAAGAGGTTAAAGATAAAAGAGCTCCTCGAGATTATACTCCTCCAGTCCGAGGTGCTGGAACTGAAGGCCAGCACGGATGCGCCGGCGCGCGGCATCGTCGTTGAGGCGAAGCTGGACAAGGGCAGGGGGCCTGTATCCACGGTCCTCATACAGGACGGGACGCTGAAGGTCGGGGACGCGCTTGTAACCGGCGTCAGCTACGGCAGGATCCGCGCCATGATAAACGACTGGGGCGAAAGGGTCGAAGAGGCGGGCCCGTCGATGCCGATCGAGATACTCGGCCTTTCCGGCGTGCCGCAGGCAGGCGAGATATTTACCGTCGTTAAGGACGAGGCGACGGCGAGGCAGATCGCCTCTATAAGGCAGAGGAAGGCGCTTGAGAAGGACCGCCTCAAGACCGCGAAGGTGAGCCTCGCGGACCTCTATGACAAGATAAACAAGGGAGAGGTGAAGGAGCTTAGCGTCGTCCTCAAGGCCGACGTCCAGGGGTCGATCGAGGCGGTGAAAGAGTCCCTCGGCAAGCTCTCGACCGACGCCATAAAGCTCAAGGTCATACACAGCGCGGTCGGAGGCATAAGCGAGGGCGATTGCATGCTGGCCTCCGCCTCTAACGCGATAGTAATCGGCTTCAACGTCCGTCCTGAGCCGAAGGCCCAGGCGCTCGCTGAGAAGGAAAACGTAGACCTGCGGCTCTACACCATCATCTACAACCTGGTGGACGAGATAAAGGCCGCGATGGAGGGCATGCTCGCCCCTGTCGTAAAGGAAGAGGCGCTCGGACGCGTACAGATAAGGGACGTCTTCCGCATTACGAAGGTCGGCATCGTCGCCGGTTGCTTCGTTACGGACGGCAAGGCTCTGAGGGGCGCGAAGGCGAGGCTCATAAGGGACAACGTCGTCATTTATGAGGGCAAGCTCTCGTCACTTAAGAGGTTCAAGGACGACGTCAAGGAAGTCGCCGCAGGGTACGAGTGCGGTCTTACCATAGATGGCTACAACGACATAAAGGTCGGCGACGTCGTGGAGCTCTACATCCTGAAAGAAGAGGCGGCGAAGCTCTAACAGGTCGCTCAAAAAGTCCATCTGCTCTGTTGCCTTCGGCGTTCTGTCCTGCGGCGTACAAAAGAGTACGCCTCGTTCTTCGACGCCTCGCATCTGGAGCTTTTTGAGCAGCCAGATTGTCGCATATGGTAATAGGGGTTTTGCGGATAACGGTGCTTATCCACGAGAGCAGGTCTCTGAAGGACAAGAGACAGGTTGTCAAAAGCATCGTGGAGAAGGTGAAAAACCGCTTCAACGTCTCCGTTGCGGAGGTCGACGGCGCTGACCTCTGGCAGAGGGCCGAGATCGGCGTCGCCGCGGTCTCCAACGACGGCGCATTAGTCAACTCGGTCATGGACAAGGTACTCGACTTCGTCGATGGTCTCAACCTCGCGGAGGTGTCAGACCACGACATCGAGATAATCAACATTTAAGGCGCGAGGGCGCGAGGGGGCGGGGGGTGCGGCATAAATGCCGGAATCTCCCTTGAAGATACTATGAGTTACAAACGCTCCGACAGGGTCGCGGACGTAATCAAGGAAGAAGTAGCCTCGATGATCCTCCACGGCGATATAAAGGACCCGAGGATCGGGTTCGTCACCATAACCCGCGTGGAGCTCACCCCCGACTTGAAGGAGGCGAAGGTCTTCTTCAGCCAGATAGGCTCCGCCGAGGACAAGGCAAAGTCCAGGAACGGCCTCAATCACGCGAGCGGATATGTAAGGCGCGCGCTGGCCAAGAGGCTGGATTTGCGGCACATACCCAACGTCAGTTTCGTGTTCGACGATTCCCTCGAATACGCGGACCATATCGAGAAGGTCATAAAGGAGATGAAGGAGGGAGGCGGCCGTTAGGGGCCTCCGGGCGCGGGCAGGGCGCCGGGGAGGGCGCGGCGGGTAGACTGAGGGACCCAGCTTGTGTTTATCCTCTCCGCCGCAGGGGCTCGGAACCCTTCATCGCTCGCGCCGTACTTCGAAAAACCCAAATGGACAAAAGATTCGATAAGGCAGTAGAGGAGATACGGAAAGGAAAGAAGTTCCTTGTCGTCTCACATGTCAGCCCCGAGGGGGACGCGGTAGGGTCTCTCCTTGGCGTCGCGCTCGCGCTCCGCTCCATCGGCAAGGACGTGACGGCATACCTCGAAGACCCCGTGCCGGACCTCTTTAAATTCCTCCCTGGGGCGGAAACCGTCGTGCATTCACTCGAAGGCGCGGGGCCGTTTGACGCGACCTTCGCGGTCGATTGCGGGCAAAGAGAGAGGCTCGGCAAGGGGTTCGTGAA
>MGPQ01000020.1:145048-153785 GCA_001797465.1 Deltaproteobacteria bacterium GWB2_55_19
GCGTCGTCAATATCGACCACCACGCTACGAACGACTGCTTCGGCGACGTGAACGTGATAGTCCCGGACGCCTCCGCGGCCGGAGAGCTCGTCTACGACCTCTGCAAGGCGGCGGATATCCACATAAACAGGGATATCGCAGTAAACCTCTATGTCGCCATACATACGGATACCGGCTCTTTCAGGTACTCGTCCGCCACGGCCGATGCCTTCATAAAGGCCGGAGAGCTCGTAAGGCTCGGCGCGGAGCCGTGGGACATATCCCGCAGGGTCTACGAGAACCACCCGGCGCGCAAGTACAAGCTCCTCGGCATGGTCTTATCGACCCTTGAGATAATAGAAGCGGCAAACAACGGGGCGGAAGGCAGCGGTATCCCCAGGATAGCGACGCTTGTCGTCACAAAAGACATGTTCAGGCAGACAGGCGCGGAAAAAGACCAGGCCGACGGCTTCGTCAACTACGCGAGAGGCATCGAGGGCGTCGATGTAGGCGTCCTCTTTAGAGAAACAGGCCAGGAGGAATACAAGGTGTCGATGAGGTCCAAGGGGGACGTCGACGTCGCTGAGATATCTCAAGGCTTCGGCGGGGGCGGCCACAGGAACGCCGCCGGGTTCACCATGAAGGGGTCTCTCGACTTTGTAAAAACCGAGGTCGTAGCCATCATCAAGGAGAGGATGCGCTCGGCTCTGAAGGTATGAACGGGGTCCTCGTCATCGATAAGCCGGCCTCCCTTACATCACACGACGTCGTCTCCAGGGTGAAAAGAAAGCTCGGGGCGAAGAAGGTGGGGCACCTTGGCACGCTCGACCCGATGGCTACGGGCGTCCTCGTGCTCGTCATCGACGGCGCGACGAAATGCGCGCGCCTCCTTGACGGCGGCAAAAAGGGGTACGAGGCAAGGCTTGTCCTCGGGGCCGAGACCGACACCTATGATTCTGATGGTAAAGTCACCTCAAAGGGGGATGCCGCTTCCATTACGGAAGGAGCCGTCATAGACGCGCTCTCGAGGTTTATGGGAAAGGTCCAGCAGGTCCCTCCCATGTATTCGTCCGTGAAGAAGAACGGCGTCCCGCTCTATAAGTTAGCTCGAAAGGGCATAACGATCGAGAGGGCCCCGAAGGCAATCGAGATATACTCGATCGTCGTGACGTCCATGGCCATTCCGGAGGTCTCTTTCAGCGTCGTCTGCTCAAAGGGGACATACGTAAGGACGCTCTGCCACGACCTTGGAAAGGCCCTCGGGTGCGGCGCCCACATGACCAGGCTCCGCAGGACCGCCTCAGGCCCCTTCGGGATTGAAGGCGCGGCGGACATGGATGACGATAAAGATGCCCTTATAAAGCGGATCATCCCCATTGAAGAGGCCTTGAGGATGTCCGGGACCTCGACGGAAGTCTCAGAGGCCGTATAAGAGGGCAGAGGGCCGCGAAGACATGCCGGGGAAGGGGCTCTAAAAATATTCAAGTTTTTTCTTTCCTTGCGCCAGGTAAAGTGTTAATATTCTGCCTCTGAAGATTCCCGGGCCGCTAAACCCGGTCTTTATCGATATCAATAAATGCCGTTTACGGAGAAAGGAGGTTATTCAGGATGCTGGCAACAGAGAAGAAGCGGGACATAATAAAGTCTTTTGAAACCCACGCGGGCGACACAGGCTCTCCGGAGGTGCAGGTCGCCCTTTTGAGCGAGCGGATCAACAGCTTAGGCTCCCACTTCAAGACCCACAAGTCCGACCATCACTCAAGGAGGGGACTCCTTAAGATGGTAGGGAGGCGCAGACGCCTTCTCGACTACGTGAAGAGATCGGACGTCGAGAGATACAAGTCCTTGATCGAGAGGCTTGGTCTTAGAAGGTAAGGGGCTCATACGAACGGCAGGAGGGCCCCCCGGGCCAGTTGTACGGCCCGGCCCTCCGGGATCCGCCGTGAATAAAATACGCCCTTCAGGGCGCCCGGCGGAAATGGCCGGGCAAACGCGAACGGGGGCTTGAGGCACAGGTGTGCGCTTAAGCCACCCGTAATCTTTTTTCAAGAAATTAGAGGTTGCCTCTAAAAATCAGGAATTTTTTCTAAGGTCAAGGAAGGCGGAAATAAAAAGCGGAGCATATATGGACATATGTGAGCATTTTTATTTCCGACCTGACGCAGAGATTAGGAAAAATAACAATTTTTAGAGGTGACCGAGAATAGGAGAACATAACTTTGGTAAGGCAATACGAGACGGAATTCGCAGGCAGGCCTATTAAAATAGAGATTGGCAAGATGGCGAGGCAGGCGCACGGGTCGTGCACCGTAAGGTACGGCGACACTGTGGCGCTTGTGACAGCGTGCCGGGCCGAGAACGCATCGGTCGGGATCGATTTTATGCCTTTGACGGTCAACTACATGGAGATGACCTACGCCGCGGGGAAGATACCCGGCGGTTTTTTCAAGCGCGAGGGCAGGCCGAGTGAAAAAGAGGTCCTCGGCTCGAGGCTGATCGACAGGCCTTTAAGGCCTCTCTTCCCTGATGGCTGGTACCGCGAGACCCAGGTCATCGCCACCGTCCTTTCGGTCGACCCGGAGAACGACCCGGAGATAGCGGCGACAATCGGCGCATCAATTGCGCTCGGTATATCGGACATCCCCTTTAACGGCCCCATTACGACGGTAAGGATAGGCTCGATAAATGGAGAGCTCATCTGCAACCCGTCATTGAAGCAACAGAAGGAAAGCGACCTCGACCTCCTCGTCTCCGGCACCGGAGACTCCATCATAATGGTCGAGGGCGGGGCTAAGTTCCTCTCGGAGGACTACCTCCTGAAGGCACTCTCATACGCCCAGGAATCGATGCGGGGCGTGATAGCGCTCCAGAAGAGGATTATAGCCGAGGCCGGGCTCGCCAAGTTCGAGGTCCACGTTAAACCGCACGACGCCGCGCTTGAGGCGAAGGTCAAGGCTCTCGTGGAGGCGCGTCTGCGCGATGCGCTACGCATACCGGTCAAGCAGGAGCGCTACTCCACAATAGGCGCCCTTAAAAAGGAAGCGGCCGGCGTTGCCGCTGACGAGCCGGGCAGGGACAAGGAAGCAACGGCCGTCTTCGAGGATATGAAGTACAACATCATGCGCGAGATGGTCGTGAAAGACGGCGTCCGCGTTGACGGCAGGGGGACGAAGGACATAAGGAACATCACATGCGAAGTGGGGCTCCTTCCGAGGACCCACGGCTCCGCGCTCTTTACGCGCGGCGAGACGCAGGCGATGGTCGTCACCACCCTCGGCACCTCCGAGGACGAGCAGAAGATAGACGCGCTCTCAGGCTGGGAGTACAAGACCTTCATGCTCCACTACAACTTCCCGCCGTTCAGCGTCGGCGAGGTGAAGATACTCAGAGGCCCCGGAAGGCGCGAGATAGGCCACGGGGCGCTGGCCGAGAGGGCCGTTAACAAGATACTCCCCACGGATGGCTTCCCCTATACCATAAGGGTAGTATCCGACATATTCGAATCTAACGGGTCGTCCTCGATGGCGTCGGTCTGCGGCGCGTCGCTTTCCATGATGGACGCCGGGGTGCCGACAAAGGGGCACGTGGCAGGTATCGCCATGGGGCTCATAAAAGAAGGCGACAAGACGGCCATACTCTCGGATATTCTGGGGGATGAGGACCACCTGGGCGACATGGACTTCAAGGTCGCCGGCACCGTTGAGGGCGTCACCGCCCTCCAGATGGACATAAAGATAGGCGGAGTTACGGCCGAGATACTCAAGGATGCGCTCTATCAGGCGAGGGACGGCAGACTGCACATCTTAGGCAAGATGAGGGCCGCCATCGAGACGCCGAGGACCGAGCTCTCGGTCTACGCGCCGAGGATAACCACGATCTACGTCAAGCAGGAGAGGATCAAGGACGTCATCGGGCCCGGCGGCAAGAACATAAAGGGCATCATACTCGAGACCGGCGTGAAGATAGACATCGACGACACCGGAAAGGTAAACATCGCCTCCACCGACTCCGAGGCCGCGCAGAAGGCCATCGACATGGTGAAGAGACTCACCCAGGACCCCGAGATCGGGACAATATACAAGGGGAAGGTGAAGAAGATAATGGACTTCGGGGCCTTTGTCGAGCTCTACCCCGGCACCGAGGGGCTCGTCCATATCTCCCAGCTCTCGGAAGAGCGCGTAAAGAGCGTCCGCGACGTCCTCAAGGAGGGCGACGAGGTAATGGTCAAGCTCATAGAGATAGACAGGGACGGGAAGATCCGCCTTTCGAGGAAAGAGGCCATCGGGCATAAGCCCGACGAAGGCAAGTAAACGGTAAAACGGACGGCCCCGGAAGGGGCCGTTTTTTTTGCTTTCAAAAAGCTTGCTGAATACGTCCAGGCTGCTCAAAAAGCTCCAGAAGCGAGGCGTACTTTTTTGTACGCCGCAGTTATGCGCCTTGAGGCCAACAAAGCAGATGGACTTGGGAGCAGACTGCAAAATACCTTTGAGGAAAGTTTACCCGATGTCCCGCATACAGAAGACTGAGCTCAGAAGCGGCATAAGCGTCATAACCGAGGAGATGCCGGACGTCGAGTCCTCGTCCATAGGCGTCTGGGTAAACACCGGCTCAAGGAACGAGTCCTCAAAACTTAACGGCATCTCGCACTTCATCGAACACCTCCTCTTCAAGGGCACCGAAAAAAGGACCGCGCTCGACATCTCCCGCGAGATAGAGTCCGTCGGAGGGGTCCTTAACGCGTTCACCTCGCGCGAATACACCTGTTTCTACGTCAAGGTCCTTAATAAAGACCTCCCGCTCGCCATAGACCTCCTCTCCGACATCTTCATTAACTCCCGGTTTGATAAAAAGGAGATGGACAAGGAGCGGCTCGTCGTGCTCCAGGAGATAAAGATGGTCGAGGACACGCCTGACGACCTCATCCACGACCTCTTCGCTGAGAGGTTCTGGAAGGACCACCCGCTCGGGGCCTCCATTCTGGGGCCTTCTTCGAATATCAAGTCTATCTCAAGGGCTGAGATACTCGGCTATTTCAAGAAACATTACAACCCCTCTACCGTCTTTATCACCGCGGCAGGCGGGATCAGGCACAGGAAGGTGGCGAGGTTGCTTGAGGCCACCTTCGGCTCTCTCAAGGGCGCGACGAAAAGGGAGGCTGAACCTGCGCCTTCCAGTTCACCTGGAGCCAGGCTCTTTAAAAAGGATCTGGAGCAGGTCCATATCTGCCTGGGGGTGCCCACGCCGCCGCAACCTCACCCGGACAGGTACAAGGTATATCTCCTGAACACCATCCTCGGCGGCGGCATGTCGTCGCGCCTCTTCCAGGAGATCAGGGAGAAGAGGGGGCTCGCCTATTCGGTCTATACTTACTTGAGCCTCTGCAGGGACGCGGGCTCGCTCATCGCATACGCAGGGACCTCGAAGGAGAGCTCCAGGGACGTCATAGACCTCATACTTTCGGAGTTCAAGAAATTCCCGAAGACCGTCGCCGCGGCCGAGCTTAAGAACGCGAAGGAACAGCTTAAGGGCGGTATGCTCCTCGGGCTTGAGACGAGCGACAACAGGATGACGAAGCTCGCCAGAGACGAGATATTCTTCGGCAAGGTCGTGCCGGTCAAAGACATCGTGAAGGGTATAGACGGCGTAAAGCTCTCTGATATCAGGGGCGCGGCTTCCGACCTCCTCGCAGAGGAGAATATTACGCTCGTGGCCATGGGCAAGGTGAGCGCGAAGACCATTCCGTCCTGGTTAAAATTAAATTAAAAGCTTTTAACCGCCTGAAATACCCTTTGACTGATCTTCCCGGCAAATATACTATAGGTAGGCCGGACAAGAGCGGGCGGCGTTTTTCCGGGCGGGTTCGGTTATACACTCAGGGTAGCAAGGGTAGCGCATGAGGATACTTGTAATAGAGGACGAGAAGAAGGTGGCGTCGTTCATAAAGCGAGGGCTCGAGCAGGAGAGCTACGCCGTCGACGTCTGCGAGGACGGCGTAGAGGGCCAGCACTACGCCGAGGTGAACGAGTACGACGCCATAATACTCGACATCATGCTCCCGAAAAAGGGCGGGCTCGAGGTCTTGAAAGACCTGAAAACCGCGGGCGTAAAGGCCCCGGTATTGCTCCTTACCGCGCGCGATACCGTAGAGGACAGGGTCAAGGGTCTTAATATCGGCGCCGACGACTACCTCACCAAACCATTCGCCTTTGAGGAGCTTCTGGCGCGCCTTCGCGTCCTTATGAGAAGGGGGACTTCAGGCACGCCTGTGTTGAAGTTCGCCGACTTGAGCCTCGACCCTGCTACGCGGAGGGCCAAGAGGGGCGTTGTCGATGTCGAGTTGACCGTAAAGGAGTACGCGCTCCTCGAATATCTTCTCAGGAACCCCAACCGCGTCCTTACGAGGACGCTCATCGCCGAGCATGTCTGGGACCAGTCCTTTGACAGCGAGACGAACGTCGTAGACGTCTACATCAACCACCTCCGCTCCAAGATAGACACCAAAGACTTTTCCAAAAAGCTCATCCACACTGTAAGGGGCGTGGGGTATGTGCTGAAAGAGGAGTAACCTCTTTCACGCGTTTTCATTCCGCCGAGACTCGACACGGTTTGTGTCGGGTTACGCTACGCTAACCCGACCTACGCCTGCTAAAACTGTCATTCCCGCACGCTTTAAGCTGGAATCCAATTTAATTCAACTTTTATGGTTTAGCCTTTTTGTGCGCTCCGCACCTAATCTACCTCGGCGCGCTCACTCCGGCCTCCCTGAGGCGCTCTCAGCCATGCGCCTGTGTGTTTGTAAAGACAGCACGAAAAATAAATCTTTTTTTGTTTTTCAAAAACCCCAGGGGATAGGGTGAGCGACCTTAAGGGAGGAAGTGACGCGCGAGCCGTGGGCGATTAGACGCGAAGCGCTCTAATGGGTGAGCGCGTGGGAGGGGGAGGGCGGATGGAGCGAATCCCTATCCCGAAAAAAGCCCGGCAGGGCGCAAAGGGGCTTTATGCAACTTTCTCATTTTCAGGTTTGGTTTTTCGTGCTATCTGATCTTTTGTCAAAAAGTCCGCCGATAAATCTATTCAGGCCTGTTTTTTTTAAAAATCCGCTTTCCCATCCCTCCTTTCATCATCTGTTTTGATATTTCTTCAATTGGGAGTATAATAAAAGATGTAGTAGCATTGCGTGTTGAGGAGTCCTGATGCTTAGCGAGACCGTCAAAAGAGAGCTTAAAAGGATAGTCGGGGAGGCGAACGCAACGTTTGCGAAGGAAGACCTCCTCTGCTACGCCTACGACGCCACGAACTCGTCTTATATGCCGGATGCCGTCGTATTCCCGTCCGGCGCGGAAGAGATATCCCTGATACTCAAGATGGCGAACTCCGAAGGCTTCCCGGTTATACCGAGGGGCGCTGGAACTGGTTTCTCAGGCGGTAGTCTTCCGGTCGAAGGAGGGGTTGTCGTCTCAACCGAAAGGATGAGGAAGATAATCGAGATAGACGCGGAAAACCTGACAGCCTTGGTTGAGCCTGGTGTCGTCACATGGGAATTGCAGACCGAGGTCGAAAAACTCGGGCTCTTCTACCCGCCGGACCCCACAAGCCTTAAATTCTCGACGATCGGCGGCAACATCGCCGAGTGCGCCGGAGGGCCGCGCGCCGTCAAGTACGGCGTTACGCGCGACTATGTGCTCGGGCTTGAGGTAGTGCTCCCGACTGGCGAGATAATCACTACAGGTGTTGCGACCGCGAAGGGTGTTGTGGGCTACGACCTTACGCGCCTCCTCGTCGGCTCAGAAGGCACATTGGGGATAGTCACAAAGGCGCGTTTAAGACTATTGCCTAAACCCGAGACCACGAAGACGCTCCTCGCGCTCTTCCCCGATATAAAAGACGCGGCTAAGGCGGTCTCCGCCATAATCAAGGCGAAGGTCGTGCCGTCTACGCTTGAGTTCATCGATGCCGCCTGCGTAAAGGTCGTGGAAGAGCACGCGAAGATGGATTTTTCAGGGGCCGGGGCGGTCCTCCTGATAGAGGCCGACGGGTCAGCCGAGTCCGTTGAGAAGGAGGCTGTGACAATTGAAAAGATATGCCTGGAGAACAAGGCCTCTTCTGTAAGGGCGGCTACCGGCAAGTACGAGGTAAAGGACCTCTGGAAGGCGCGCAGAGCCATCTCGCCGTCTCTGCACAAGATAAGGCCTGATAAAATTAACGAGGACGTAGTCGTCCCGAGGGCGTCGATACCCGACCTCATCGCGGGGATAGAGGAGATATCAAAAAGACACAATCTCCTCATCGCCTGTTTCGGACACGCGGGCGACGGCAACATCCATGTGAACGTGATGTACGATAAAAAGAACGCCGTTGAGGCGGCCTCTGCGGAAGACGCCGTCGTCGAGGTCTTCAGGCTGACATTGAGGCTACATGGCACCATCTCCGGAGAACACGGCATAGGCACGACAAAGTCGAGGTTCATAGAGATGGAGCTCGGCCCAGCGGCAATCGACGCGATGAAACGTATAAAGACGACACTCGACCCCAAGGGCATCTTGAACCCCGGAAAGATATTCCCGAATGCGAAGGGGCTTGAAAGGGCCGAATTCGCGGTAGCGGGAAAACAGACGCAATGAAAAAGCTCGTCGAGCTGAAACAAGAGTTGGAAAAATGCGTAAAGTGCGGCGCCTGCCGGTCGGTCTGTCCGACCTTTCGTGTCCTCGGCAGGGAGACCGCGTGCGCGAGGGGCAAGCTCACCCTGATTGACGCCCGC
>MGPQ01000020.1:153861-163429 GCA_001797465.1 Deltaproteobacteria bacterium GWB2_55_19
AAAAGCTCGGCGCGCCGATCGCCGCATCCATCGTATTCAAGAACCTCCTTGAGTCTGGAAGAATAATGGACGTGGCGTTGAAGATCGCCACACGGCTCCAGGGGCTTATATTCAAGGACGGAACGCTTGAGAGCGGGTTGCTGTCGCGCTTCGCTCTCCCTGTCATAGGTAAGGGGAGGTTATTGCCGCCTCTGGCAAGAGAGTTTTTCCTTGAGACAAGTGAGGCGAGGGGACTGCCCGTACCGGCAAAGACAGGACAGCTTAAGGTAGCCTTCTACGCCGGTTGCGGGGTCAACTACCTCATGCCTGGCGTCGGCAAGGCCTCCATCGAAGTTTTAAGGAAGGCCGGGGCCGATGTCTTCGTACCGGCTGGCCAGGTATGTTGCGGCATGCCGGCCTTCGCCTCCGGGGACGCGGCTATGGCGAGGCAGATGGCACTAAAGAACATCGAGGTATTTGAAGCGTTTGACTGCGACTACATAACGACCTCATGCGCCACCTGCGGCCACGGCCTCAAACACATGTTCGCGGACGTATTGTCGGATTCGCCGGAGCTTGAAAAGAGGATAGAGGCCTTCTCGGCAAAGGTCATCGACATAAACGCGCTACTCGTGAACGTACTTAAATACAAAAGCGCGGGCAAGGAGACCGGCGGCAGTGTAGTCACATACCACGACCCGTGCCATCTTAACAGAGCGCAGGGTGTCAGGAACGAGCCGAGGGAGCTTTTGAAATCCAATAAGAATATAACCTTCAAAGAGATGGCCTTCCCGTGCAGTTGTTGCGGTCTCGGCGGCGGCCTGTCAATTGTGAATTACGACCTCTCCATCGAGATAACCGAGCGCAAGATCAAATCCATCAGGGCCTCTGGCGCGGATATCGTCGCCACGGCTTGCCCAGGGTGCATTGTCCAGCTCAGGGACGGGCTTCATAAGTACGGTGTGAACGCCAGAGTCGCGCACGTCGTCGAACTTATCTGAACGGAGGTATACCAAGGTAGATGACCTATTTCCTTTTCTGCATACACAACCACCAGCCTGTGGGGAACTTCGACCATGTACTTGAGGAGGCGTACGAGAAGTCCTACTGGCCCTTCCTCCAGCTAATATCGAAGTACCCGTCGGTCAAGATGTCTCTGCATAATTCCGGCTATCTCATTGACTGGCTGATTGATAACCACCCGGAGTACATAGAGCTCCTTAAGATGATGGTCAATCGTAAGCAGGTCGAGATAATGGGCGGCGGCTATTACGAGCCGATACTCTCGGTCATACCGGAGGACGACCGCATAGGGCAGATAAGGATGATGTCGGATAAGATCGAGGAGGTCTTCGGGACGCGTCCCCGCGGCATCTGGCTCGCCGAGAGGGTCTGGGAGCCGACGCTGCCCACGTTCATAAAAAAGGCCGGGCTCGAATATCTGGTCGTCGACGACTACCACTTCATAAAGACGGGGCTCGATAAAGTTGACCTCGGCGGCTACTACATAACAGAGGACCAGGGTAATGTCGTCAAGGTGTTTCCGGGTAGCGAGGCGCTCCGCTACCTCATCCCTTTCAGGCCGAATGAAGCGGTCGTAGAGCATTTGAAGGGGCTCAAGGGTTACCTGAAGAAAGGCAACGCGGCCATTTACGGCGACGACGGCGAGAAGTTCGGGGTGTGGCCCGACACCCACAAGTGGGTATTTGACGACGGCTGGCTTGAGAGTTTCCTGAAGTCGCTGGAGGAGAGGATAGATTCGGTCACCGTCGCCACCTTCGCCGAGTACATAGACAGGGAAGGGCCTGTCGGGCAGGTCTATCTCCCAACGACCTCTTACATGGAGATGGGAGAGTGGTCGCTGCCCCCGGACGCCTCAAAGGCGTATATGAAGCTCGTCGAAGATTCGAAGGGCTGGTCCGAGGGCGAGCGCGTAAGGAGGTTCCTGCAGGGCGGCATCTGGCGGAACTTCTTCTCCAAGTACCCGGAGTCGAACTGGATGCACAAGAGGATGTTGCTCGCAAGCAGGGCTGTTGCGAACGCTCCGAACCTGAGCAGGGAGGAGCGAATGATAGCGGAGACTCACATCTACAAGGGGCAATGCAACGACCCGTACTGGCACGGCGTATTCGGGGGACTGTATCTGCCGCACTTGAGGACCGAGGTCTACAAGCACCTGATAGAGGCCGAGGTCCGCTCGAAGATAGATTCCGGCCTGAATAATGTCCTCTCAACAGTGGAGACGGAGGATATCGACGCCGACGGCCACAAGGAGGCGATCATAAGGACGCGGGGGCTTAACCTCTTTATAAGCCCGGCGAACGGCGGCGCGCTCCTTGAGCTCGACTTCAAGCCGAGGGCTGTGAACCTATTGAATACCCTGTCGAGGTGGTACGAGGGGTATCACTACAAGATCGAGGAGGCGAACTCCTCAGGGGATGTACACGGGCAGAAATCCATTCACGAAATTGTGAAGGTCAAGGAAGAGGGGCTGGAGAAGTATCTCAAATACGATACCGCGAGAAGGGCGTCGTTCGTCGACCACTTCATCCCTATGGACGATACGATAGACGCGTTCTACGCGAACACATGCGGGGAGCTCGGGGACTTTTCAAGGGGCCGGTACTCAACCGAAGTAAAAGGGCACGGCGTCGCGCTCTCCAGGCACGGCGAGGCAGGGGGCAGGGCGCTTTTTTTGAAAAAGGAGTTTGTCGCGGACGGCGCGGATTCATTCAAGGTCAACTACACGCTTTCTCCTGGAGAGGTCCACGGCGCATTTGACTTCCGCTTCGGGGTCGAGCTCAACATGTTGTTACCCTGCTGTGACGGCCCGGCCTGCCGGTACGAGCCTGACGACGCCGCATTCGGCTCTGACATCGGGCTCGGCTCAAAGGGCGCAACACCCGGGATAAAAAACATAAGCCTTATAGACACCCTCACCAGGGTGAAGGCTGCGATATCGGTAGATAGACCCGCCGACCTATGGAGGTTCCCGGTCCATACGGTATCGTTATCCGAGGGAGGGTTCGAGAAGATTTACCAGGGCTCGTGCCTTGTCTTCCTCTTCCCATTCGCCCTCAAAGACGGTAAGATGGAGCTCTCGTTCAAAGTGAAGGTCGAAGGCCTATAAAAAAGTTTCGGAGAAGGTTGATGTCCGTGCTTGACGAAAATAAGCTTCATGAAAAGCTCAAGAAGATTAAGCTCGTGATATTCGACTGCGACGGCGTCTTAACGGACGGCCGGATAATATATAACGACGAGGGGCAGGAGACGAAGGTATTTGACGTCCGGGACGGCCACGGCATAAAGCTTATGGCCAGAGGCGGGATAGAATCCGCCATCTTAACGGCCCGGGAGTCGAAGACGGTCGACCACAGGGCCGCGAATCTGGGGATAGAGCTCGTCTACCAGGGGATGAAGGACAAACTCGCCGGGCTCGCAGAGATACTCAAAAAAAGGCCTTTGAAGCTCGAAGAGATCGCCTATGTGGGCGACGATATCATAGACCTCCCGGTCCTCAAAAGGGTAGGGCTCGCCCTTACAGTCGCCGATGCCGTGGATGAGGTGAGGGAGAGGGCCGATTACGTCGCCTCAAAGCCCGGCGGCAGGGGCGCGGTACGGGAGCTCGCCGAGCTGATCCTTAAGGCCCAGTCGCGGTGGGATGATATTTTAAGCCATTACCTCGCTTGAACCCGGCCTTACCTCACCTTAACCCCTTCCGGGGACAAAAACCTTTACACCCTCGATTGCTGATGGTATAATTCTTGCTAAGGTTTGACCGGGCGGTCTATATCCTTATAACTACTTGATTAAATTGGTGATTTTACGCCACTTCGGAAGGCCGACGGTCTCTCTGCCAATAACGGCTGGGTCGCGGTTTCCCGTGCGTGCCAACGAAGTCCAATGCGATGCTTCCAGCCGACCTTCCATGAACCGTAAGATAAGGATCTTCCTGCTGGCGTTCATCGCCCTTTCCATAATCAGCCTGGTCGTTCTCGTTTCTGTGCATTATCGTACCCAAAACAGCTATAAGGTGGTCCTGAACGAGGACAAGAGGCTTGAGGTAAAGATAGACACCGTCCGCTACTCCGGCACCAAGGACGGACGCGTCGAGTGGGAGCTTACGGCGGACTCGGCCAGGAGGTCGAAAGACGAGGACCTGACGATCCTCGACGCGGTAGAGGCGAAGTTCTTTCCGCGTAGCGGCGGCTCGTACACATTGACCGCGAAACAGGGCAGGTTCAGGGAGGCCGCTGGAGAGATCTACGCCTCCGGGGATGTCAAGGTCTTGTCGGATGCGGGCTACACGCTCGAGTCCATTGAGCTCAAGTACTCGATAAAACAGAAGGAGATAACCTCCGCGGAAAAGGTCGTATTCAAGTCCGGCAACATGGATATTGAAGGTTACGGCCTTTTTGTCGATATAGAGGGCAAGAGGGTCCTCCTCAACAGGGAAGTGAAAGCGGTTTTCAGGGACAGAGGCGCGACATGAAAAAAAAGATGGTTTTGACAGCCCTCCTCGCCCTCCTCGTTTTGTCCGGCCATTCATTCGCCAGGGAGGCGAACGGCCCGATGGTGGCTACCGGCGCGAGAATGCCGGTTAGCGTCACCTCGGACAAGATGGAGGCGATATCGAACGAGAACCTCGTCATATTCAGGGGCAACGTCGTAGCGACCGAGGACTTCACGCTCTGTTCGGACGAGCTCCAGATACGCTACTCGGAGACCCATGACGTAAAAGAAATAGAGGCGAGCGGGAACGTAAGGATATTCAAGGACGACAAGACCTCGACCTCTGATAAGGCGGTCTACGACAGGGTCGAGAGGAAGATAATACTCACCGGAAGGCCCCAGGTGAAGCAGTGCACCGACACCATCAAGGGCGACCGGATAACGGTATTTCTGGACGAGGACAACGCCATAATCGAGGGCGACAAGGGCGGCAGGGTAAAGGCCGTCATAATGCCCGAGAAGAAGTGCCCGGAGGCGGTGAGGGAGAAAGGGACGAGTGAAGAAGCTCGCTGTAAAGGGCCTCGTTAAGTCCTACAAGAAGAGGAAGGTCGTTGACGGCGTAAGCCTTCACATAGAGCCCGGCGAGATAGTCGGCCTCCTCGGCCCCAACGGCGCGGGCAAGACGACTACGTTCTACATGATAGTCGGACTCGTGACGCCTGACGACGGGAAGGTGTCTTTTGGGGAGAGCGACATAACGCACACCCCCATGTACGAGAGGGCGCGCCTCGGCATAAGCTATCTGCCGCAGGAGCCATCGGTATTCAGGAAGCTCTCGGTCGAGGAGAACGTAAAGTCCATTCTCGAGTTCCTGGACGTCCCTAAAAACGAGATGGATGCGAGGCTTGAAAAGCTCCTTGACGAGCTCGGGGTTCAGCACATAGCCAAGACAAAGGCCTACGCGCTCTCGGGCGGCGAGAGGAGGAGGGTCGAGATAGCAAGGGCCCTTGTTAACTCTCCGTCCTTTCTCCTCCTTGACGAGCCGTTCTCAGGCATAGACCCCATCGCCGTAGGAGACATACAGGACATAATGCTCGATCTCAAGAAAAAAGGGATAGGGATACTGGTCACCGACCACAACGTCGGCGCGACACTCGGGATCTGCGACAGGGCGTACATAATCGGGAGCGGGAAGCTCCTTAAGACGGGAACGCCGACCGAGATACTTGATTCGAAGAAGGTCCGCGATGTCTACCTCGGGGAGAAGTTCAGGCTTTAGGTTTTTTTGTTTGCCGTCGCGAGGGGCGCATTGGCAATGAGGCGATCTCCATACCGTGATTTATCGAAGAGACGCGGTTACTCCGGGTTCGTAACGGGCGTTCCGGGTTTTTGAGAAGCTCTCGACCGGATACGGACTTGCAACAGCAAGAGAAAACACGATAGCGCACCTTAAGAGCGGACATGGGTTACGAGCTAAAACAGGAATTAAAACTTACTCAGAACCTGGTGATGACGCCACAGCTCCAGCTGGCGATCAAGCTCCTCCAGCTCTCCAGGCTAGAGCTCGTGGACATGGTCCGCGAAGAGGTCCAGACGAACCCGGTCCTCGAGGACAGCGTCGAGGAGGCCCCTGAGACCGAGGCCGCGCCGACGCCTGAGGCCCCGGCCAAGCCGGAGATCGACTGGGACGCGTATCTGGCGGCGTCGTCGGAGTCGAGGCCCGGCATTGATTTTAACCAAAAGGACGACGAAGAGGACGACTTCATGTCGAACGTTTCGTCGTCCGGCGGGTCCTTGAGTGAGCATCTCGTCCGGCAACTCAACATGTACGGGCTCCCGGAATATGATCTGAGGCTCGGGGAGTTCATCATCGGCAATATAGAGGAGGGCGGGTATTTGAGGCTTGTCGAGCGCGGGAGTCTATGCGACGACGAGCACGATTCCGCCACTTTAAGGGAAATAGCGGTCCTGACCGGGGCCTCAGTCGAGGAGTCGGCGAGGGTGCTCGGCGTCATACAGCAGTTCGACCCGACTGGGGTGGGCGCGAGGAACTTAAGGGAGTGCCTGCTCATACAGGCGAGGAACCTCCCTGTAAGGGACACGGTCGTAGAGGATGTCATCTCTCGTCACCTGGAGAACCTCGGCAGGAAGAACTACAAGGCGATAGCAAGGAACCTGGGCGTTACGATCGAAGAGGTATTCGATGCCGGCCGCATCATTAACAAGTGCCTGAACCCGACGCCCGGGGCCGGGTTCGGGGCGGACGAGTCGCGCTCCATAGTGCCGGACGTCTATATAACCAAAGTAGGCGACGACTACGTCATTACGCTTAATGACGACGGGATGCCGAAGCTCAAGATAAGCCCCTATTACAGGCAACTCCTCAAGGGCAACGGCAACGGGGCGGTCCCTGACCAGGCGAAAGGCTACATACAGGACAAGCTCCGGAGCGCCGTATGGCTCATAAAGAGCGTCCACCAGAGACAGCGCACAATATACAGGGTCGTCGAGTGCATAGTCAGGTTCCAGAGGGAGTTCCTCGACAGGGGGCTTAAGTACTTGAAGCCCCTCGTCTTGAAAAACATCGCCGAGGAGATCGGCGTCCACGAATCAACCGTCAGCAGGGTCACATCGAACAAGTACGTACAGACCCCGCGCGGCATTTTTGAGCTTAAGTATTTCTTCTCGACCGGGATGTCGTCGTCGGACGGCAGCGACGTCGCCGTCGAGTACATAAAAGAGAAGCTCAGCAACATCATAAAGTCCGAGGACGCCAGGAACCCGTTGAGCGACAAGCAGATAGTCGATGTTCTGAGCGAGTCCGGCATAGTCATAGCCAGGAGGACCGCCGCGAAGTACAGGGAGGCGCTGGGTTTCCTCTCGTCGAGCAGGAGGAAGGCCCATTATTGATTGACTTTTTGTGCCCGGGGCTTTTATTATGTATCCTTGGCGCCAGGGCGTATGGGCCCGCTGGAGGCCAGTGTCCAAAGTGACGCCGTGGAGACGTAAAGGCAACGCAAGCTGATTTTTAAACCGCGCCGGGGTACGGCCCCAGCGTCTTTATTGAATAAAGGCTATCTCTAAAAATTAGAGCAATTTTTGAGTAGCCTAAAACCGGAGGTATGGAGATGCGCGTTACTGTTACATTCAGACATATGGAATCGTCTGAGGCACTGAAGAGCTATGCTATCGAGAAGACTGACAGGCTCGGCAAATATCTGTTCGACCCGATCGAGGTCCATTGGGTCCTCTCGGTCGAGAAGATAAGGCACATAGCCGACTGCACCATAGTCGCCAACGGCGTCACCACCAAGGCCCAGGACGACACCCAGGACATGTACTCGGCCATAGACATGGTGCTTGAAAAGCTCGAGAAGCAGGTAAGGAAGCATAAAGAGAAGGTGAAGGACCACAAGCCCCACACGATCGATGGCGGCTCCATCCGTTTCCCCGCCGAAGGCTCGGCAGAGGCAGGGAGAAGCCCGAAGGTCGTCCGGAAGGAGAACCAGTTCGCGAAACCCATGTCCGTCGAGGAGGCGGTCATGCAGGTAGAGGCGATCAAGTCCGCGTTCCTCGTCTTCACGGATTCGTCATCGAACAACATAAGCGTGGTATACAGGCTCGAGGGCGGCGACTACGGCCTCATTGAGACTACGAAGTAGGCGGCTCAGAGGTTGCTTTTTCCGGAGGGGGCGTTGCGGCCGCGTTATGCGCGGGCCTTTGTCGGGCATTGAAAGAGAAACAGGTTTTCAGAGGCCCTGATGAATTTTTAGAGGTTCGTTCCTTTGAGAGCCCCCTTCGCGCGAGGGGGGCTCTCGGACGAAGGGGCGCCTCTGCAAATAGAGAACAATTTTTAGAGATAGCCTGAAGACGGTCAAGGTATGTCATGCGGCTCGCGGACGTAATGAAGGAAGACTACATATTCTCCGACCTGAAGGCCAGGGAGAAGCAGGGGGTGCTCGCCGAGCTCGTTTCGGACATCTCCCCGAAGCTTGAGAGGCTCGACGGCGGGTCCGTCCTCTCCGCGCTTTTAGAGAGGGAAAAGCTCGGCACGACCGGCATAGGCCACGGGGTAGCCATACCTCACGGCAAGGTCAAGGGCCTCTCTGAGATAAAGGTTTTTTTTGGGAGAAGCAGGAAGGGCGTTGACTTCAACTCGATGGACAGGATGCCGGTCTACATCTTCTTCCTCATAGTCGCCCCGGAGAACTCGGCGGCGGCCCATTTGAAGATACTCGCCAGCATCTCGCACCTTTTGAAGAACCAGGAACTGAGGACCCGGCTGATGAAGGCCGAGGACCCTTCGGATATATACAGGATCATAACCGAGGCCGACAGGAAGAACGGCCTCGTCTGACGCGGCCGGAAGGCCCCGGAGGAGAGGCGAGGAGAGACCATGGGAGTAGCCGTCAAGGAGGTCCTTGAGGCCAAGGAGCTCAAGGAGTTCGCCCTGTCCCTTGCCGCAGGAGAGCGCGGCCTCGGGAGGGAGCTCCAGACGTCCCGCATACAGAAGCCAGGGCTCCTTCTGACCGGGCTCCTCGAGGAGCTCCACTCCGACAGGCTCCAGATATTCGGGGCCGCCGAGATCGGCTATCTGCGGAGCCTCAAGAAGGAGAAGCTCGACAGGACGCTCGGGCTCCTTGAGAGGTCGACTATACCCGGTATCATAGTCACGAGGGAGCTCGATCCGCCGGACTTCCTCCTGAAACTCTGCGCCGAGAAGAGCATCCCCCTCATAAAGACCCGCCATACCTCGTCGTCCCTTATAGAAGGCGTCACCAAGTACCTCGAGGAGATGCTCGCGCCTTCGACGACCCTACACGGGGTCCTCGTCGACGTCCTCGGGGTCGGTATACTCATAATCGGCAAGAGCGGCATCGGGAAAAGCGAGTGCGCGCTCGACCTCGTCTCGCGCGGTTACAGGCTCGTATCCGACGACGTGGTCATAGTCAAAAAACTGCCGCCATCGCTCCTCTTCGGGACGGCTTCGGACGTCATCCGCTACCACATGGAGATAAGGGGCCTCGGCATAGTGAACATCAAGGACCTCTTCGGCATAACGGCGATAAGAGAGAGAAAGCAGATGGACCTTGTCGTCGAGCTCATCAAATGGGAGTCTGACGGCGAGTACGAGCGG
>MGPQ01000020.1:163472-186583 GCA_001797465.1 Deltaproteobacteria bacterium GWB2_55_19
CCAGATACTTAAGATAATGGGGCACCATTCGGCAAAGAATTTGGAGGCCCACCTGGGGAGCGCGATGAAGGGCCTTCAGAAGGCGAAGAATTGAAGGAGCTAAGGCTCGTAGTCTTGAGCGGGCCGTCGGGCTCGGGCAAATCCACGGTCATCAAGGCGCTTGAGGACCTTGGTTTTTTCTGCGTCGATAACATGCCCGTCGCGCTCCTGCCGAAGTTCATGGAGCTCCTCGCGCAGTCCGGCGAGATAACCAAGGTCGCGGCCGTCGTGGACATCCGCGAGCGCCAGTTCTTGAAGGAGTTCACCCCGGTCTTCAACGAGCTCAAGGCGGCGGGCTACACCGCGGAGCTTATCTTTCTCGACGCGTCGGATGATTCCCTCGTCAGGAGGTTCAGCGAGACCAGGAGGCGCCACCCGCTCGCGGACTCCGACACGCCGCTCGAAGGCATCCTCCGGGAGAGGGACATCCTCAAGGAGGTCCGGGAGCACGCGGACAAGGTCATAGACACGACCGGGTTTACCGTCCACGACCTCCGGGACGCCATAAAGGAATACTTCTCCGGGCCTGCCGCACAAGGCAGGATGTCGGTGAACGTCCTTTCATTCGGGTACAGGTACGGCATACCCACGGACGCCGACCTCGTATTCGACATCAGGTTCCTGCCGAACCCCTACTTCGTGAGTTCCCTTAAGTGGCTCGACGGAAAGGACGAGAAGGTAAGGGAGTTCGTGCTCTCGAACCCGGTTACGATGGAGTTTTTGAAGAGGCTCCGCTCTTTTCTCGACTACCTTATCCCGCTCTACTGGAAGGAAGGGAAATCGTACTTAACGATTGCCATAGGCTGTACCGGCGGAAGACACCGCTCGGTCGCCATAACCGAGTTCCTCGCCGGAGAGATAGCCTCCGAGACGGTCGTAACGAAGAAACGCCACAGGGACATGTACCGGGTCTGAATCGACGCGCTATGGAGATGAAAAAAGGATGATAGGAGCCGTAATAATCACGCACGGCGGACTCGCCGGAAGCCTCAAGGAGGCCGCCGAGGCGATCGCCGGAAAGATAGACGGCGTAAGGACCGTATCGGTCACGAGGTCGGACACCACCGAGAGCGTCAGGGCCCTTCTCGCCTCGGCCATAAAAGAGGTGAGCGCCGGCGACGGGGCGATACTCTTTACCGACATGTTCGGGGGCACGCCGACGAACATCGCGCTTTCGTTCATGGAGGACGGGAGGGTGGAGGTAATAACGGGCGTGAACCTCCCCATGATACTGAAATTCGTCGGGCACAGGACTGAAAAGGGGCTTTCCGGCCTCGCGGTCATGCTTAAGGAGTACGGGCAGTCCTCCATAGTGCTCCCGGGCGACATATTGAAGGAACGGAAGTAGCATCCAGGGTTCTTTTTGAAAAAATATTGTACGGCGTCCCGGCCAGGCGGGACGCCTTGCGGCGAAAGGCTCTCATGGTCATATTTGTCAGGGTTGACGACAGGCTCCTCCACGGGCAGATCATCTGCACCTGGGTGCCGCACATAAAGGCGGACGCCCTCGTCATCGCTTCCGACGAGGCGGCGCGCGACAGCCTTGTCACCGATATAATCTCGTCCTGCGGACACAAGGGGCTCACGGTCTGCGTAAAATCGCTAAAGGACGCGGTAGCGCACGTCTCCACCTGCGAGTGCGGAGAAAGGGCGATACTCATCGTCGGGGACCTCAAAGACGCGATGACCGTTTACGAGAACGGGTTCAGGTTCGAAACGCTCAACCTCGGGAACATCCATCACGAGGAGGGCGGACGCGAGGTGACGCCCTCGATAATAATAAACCCCGATGACGAGGAAATAATAAGACGGTTCGAGTCCCTCGGGGTAAGGATCGACATCAGGGACGTTCCGGCAAGCGCCCCGGCACGCCACGGCGCAAGGAGAGGCCCTTGAGCGCGGCGCTTAACGGCGCGATACTCGTTTCCGTCGCCGGAGGCGTCCTCTCGCTCGACAGGACGGCCGCCTTCCAGGTGATGGTTTCGAGGCCCATCGTGACCGCTCCGGTCATAGGGTACCTCCTCGGCCACCCTCTATGGGGGCTTGTGGCAGGCGCGGTCCTTGAGCTCCTCCTCATCGGCGACCTCCCTGTCGGGAGGTACGTGCCGGTGCACGAGACGGCGCTCTCGGCGCTCGTTACGGGGATAACCGTCGTTGCGCTCGAAGGCATGGGCGCGGCAGACGGGTATGCCGGGCTTAAGTCCGAGATGACGGTCCTGCCGCTCGCGGTGCTGATAGCGTTGCCGGTGGGAAAGGTCTTTCAGAAGGCTGATATAATAACGAGGAAGATGAACGCAAGGCTCTTTGAAAGGGCGGCGCTCTCAATCGACGCCGGAAGCGCCGTGTTGTTGAGAGAGAACCTCAAGGGCGCGGCACTCTTTCTCATAACCAATACCGTAGCGCTCCTTGTGACTGCAGTGCCGCTCATGACAGGCGCGGAGTACGTCTTCACGAGGTTTGCGTTGAAGCCCTTTACGGCGGCCTTTGCCGCTCTACTGCTGGCCGGGGCCGGGGCCGCGGCCTGGTCAATTACGACCGGCAGGTCGGCGTATGTGTTCGGGGCCTCAGCGGCGGTTGCCGGGGCCATTCTTACATGGCTCGCGCTATGATATCAGCGGTCTCTTTTATAAAGGTCTTTATCGGGTCGTTCTTCATACAGTCCTCGTGGTCGTTCGAGAAGATGCAGGGTCTCGGGTTCGCTTCCGCCATATCTCCGGCGCTCGATGAGATATACGGTGGGGACGAGGCACAGAAAAAGGGCGCGTACAAGCGGCACCTCGCCTTCTATAACGCGCACCCTTACATGGCCTCTCCAGTCCTCGGCGCGGCCATAAACATGGAGGAGAAGGCACTGAGGGGAGAGTGCGCGAAAGAGGCGCCGGCCAGGTTCAAGTCTCTAGTCATGGGGCCGTACGGCGCGATAGGCGACGCGTTCTTCTGGGGGGCGGCCAGACCGCTCGCGTCGATAGCCGGGGTGCTCGCGACCGTCTTCTGGTCCATGTGGGGGCCTCTGGTCTTTCTCGCCGTCTACAACCTCTTCCATCTCCTGATGAGATGGTACGGCTTAAAGAAGGGTATCGAGCTCGGCGACGGGGTCGTCGCGTTTATAAAGTCGCTGGACCTGCCCATCTGGGGCGTGAGGCTCAAATATCTGTCGGCGGCGCTCCTCGGCGTCCTGTGCGCCGCCTCCGCTGTGAGCCTCCTTCCTCCGTCAAGGGGAGGGGCGATGACGACGGCACTGGCAATCGCGGCGAGCGTCACTGCGGCGCTTCTATCCGGTTATGCTTTTAAAAAGGGGCTCACGATACAGGCGCTCGCCTCCATCGTGCTCGCCCCGCTAATACTCTACGGGATAATATTCTAAGACATGAACGGCGCGATCGAAAAGACATTCAGGATAAGAAATAAGCTCGGTCTCCATGCGAGGGCGGCCTCGCTCTTCGTCCAGCTCTCGAACAGGTTCGACTCCGACATATTTGTCGCGAAGAACGGACAGGAAGTGAACGGAAAATCGATCATGGGCATCCTTATGCTGGCCGCGGCGCAGGGGGCGGAGATAACGTTGAAGGTCAACGGGACGGACGCCATCGGCGCCATGAACGCCCTCGGAGAGCTCATAGACAACGGATTCGGCGAGGACTGATGTCTGACTCCAGGAAACAAGTCGTATTGATGAAGGGCATAGGCGTCTCCTCGGGTATCGTCATAGGTAAGGCGTACCTGATGGAGCGGGGCGCCATCGAGCCCGCGCAGTTCTGCTACATGGACTCCTCCGAGGCGGAGCGCGAGACAGAGCGCTTCACGAATGCGGTGAAGGAGTCCCGCGACCAGCTGCTCCGCATAAAGCGCAAGATGGAGCACGACGGCAAGGGCAAGGAGCACATCCGCATCATAGAGGCCCACCTCCTGATACTCAAGGACAACATGCTCATCAATGACACCATAAAGGTCATAAAGGATGAGCGCGTGAACGCAGAGTGGGCGCTAAAGAGCGTTTTGAAGGGCGTCAAGGTCTACTTCGACAAGATCGACGACGAGTACCTGAAGGAACGTTCGATGGACATCGAGCACATCGTGAACAGGGTCCTCCTGAACCTCATGGGCAGGAAGCACGAGTCCATCTCGGAGATAAAGTCCCCGTCCATCGTAATAGCCCACGACCTCGCCCCGACAGACACGGCCCAGATGACGAAGGGCATGGTGCTCGGGTTCCTGACCGACGTCGGAGGCAGGACCTCGCATACGGCGATCATGGCCCGCTCGCTAGAAATTCCGGCGGTCGTCGGCCTTGAGACGGTTACGCGGAAGGCCGAAGCCGGCGACACCGTCATAGTCGACGGCACGACCGGGACGGTCATAATAAACCCGTCGGACTCCGTCATCGACGTATACAGGAAGAGGAGGGAGAGGTACGAGAGCTACGGCAGGGCGCTCTTCCACTACAAGGACCTCCCGTCAGAGACGACCGACGGCAGAAGGGTCCGCCTCATGGGCAACATGGAGATAGTCGAGGAAATAGACTCTCTCGTCGAGCACGGCGCCGACGGCATAGGCCTATACAGGACGGAGTTCCTATACCTCAACAGGAAGGACCTCCCGACCGAGGAAGAGCACATAAAGGCATACAAGAAGGTCATAAAGAAGATGGCCCCGCACCCGGTGACCATCAGGACGCTCGACATCGGAGGGGACAAGGTCCTCTCTCACATGGATGGGCCGAAGGAGACGAACCCGGCGATGGGCCTGCGCGCCATAAGGTTCTGCCTGAAGAACACCGGCATATTCAAGGTACAGCTCCGCGCCATGCTCGCGGCGAGCGCCTACGGCAAGATCAGGATACTCTTCCCCATGATATCCGGGATCGAGGAGATAAGGCAGGCCAAGGGCTTGCTCGAGGAGGCGAAGGCGGAGCTGAAGGCCGAGGGGAGGCACTTCGACGAGGCGGTGGAGACAGGCGTGATGATAGAGATACCGTCCGCCGCGATAATCGCCGACCTCATCGTAAAAGAGGTGAACTTCATCTCCATAGGCACGAACGACCTCCTCCAGTACTCGCTCGCCATAGACAGGGTGAACGAGCACGTGGCTTACCTCTACGAGCCCTTCCACCCGGCGGTGCTACGCATAATAAAGATGGTCTCTGAAGCGGCGAACAAGGCCGGGGTCTCGGTGGGGGTCTGCGGCGAGATGGCCGGAGAGCCGGAGTACGCGCTCATACTCCTTGGCCTCGGCGTAGACAACCTCTCGATGAACGCCTTTTCGATATTGAAGGTAAAGAGGCTCATACGCTCCATAAGCTACACCGAGGCGAAAAAGATATGCAAGGCTATAACCGGGCTCGCTACGGCCAAGGAGGTCGAGGGTTACATAAACCAGAAGCTCCCGGGGCTTTACAAGGAGGAGTTCTGGAGCTGACCGTCCGCGCGTCAAGGCTTTTTTTGCGGATTACGACCGGCAAGTGTGACAGAGGCGCGCGGTTATACGGGGTAAACTGAAAAAATCCGTTGACAAACTTTTTAAAACATTAAATAATATGCGTTTTACAAACAGTTTGTCTCCGTGTTTACGGAAAAAAGGAGGAAATGGGAATGAGGGAGTACCTTTTTACATCGGAATCGGTTACCGAAGGCCACCCTGATAAGGTCGCCGACCAGGTATCGGACGCTATTTTGGACGCCATCCTTAAACAGGACCCGAAGAGCAGGGTAGCCTGTGAGACCCTTGTAACTACCGGCGTCGCCATAATAGCCGGAGAGATAACGACCACAGCACAGGTGAACTACCCGGACGTAGTCAGGGAGACCATAAAGGACATCGGTTACACCGACGCCTCGATGGGCTTCGATTACAAGACCTGCGCCGTGATGGTGACGCTCGACAGGCAGTCGCCGGACATCGCCATGGGCGTGGATACCGATGAAAACAAGGAACAGGGCGCCGGCGACCAGGGGCTCATGTTCGGGTATGCCTGCGACCACACTCCGGAGCTCATGCCGATGCCCATTGATCTGGCACACAAGATAACGATGAGGCTCGCCGAGGTGAGGAAGAAGGGGATACTGAACTTCATAAGGCCAGACGGCAAGAGCCAGGTGACCGTAAAGTACGTGGACGGCCGCCCAGTCGCCGTGGACACCGTCGTAGTTTCCAGCCAGCACTCGCCTGACGTCAACAACAAGACGCTCCGCGAGGGCATTATAGAAGAGGTTATAAAGAAGGTGGTCCCGGCAAACCTGCTTACGCCCAAGACCAAGTACCATATAAACCCGACCGGCAAGTTCGTCGTTGGCGGCCCGCACGGCGACTGCGGCCTCACCGGCAGGAAGATAATAGTAGACACCTACGGCGGACACGGCTCGCACGGCGGCGGCGCGTTTTCCGGCAAGGACCCGTCGAAGGTCGATAGGTCCGCTTCCTACCTCGCCAGATACATAGCCAAGAACATCGTTGCCGCTGGGCTCGCCGCGGAGTGCGAGTTACAGCTCGCGTACGCGATAGGGGTCGCAGACCCGGTCTCCGTAATGGTCGACACCTTCGGCACCGAGAAGGTGCCTGTTGAGAAGATAGAGGCGCTCATAAAGGCTAACTTCCGCATGAAGCCGGCGGAGCTGATAAAGGACCTCGACCTCCTTCGCCCCATATACAGGAACACCGCCGCCTACGGCCACTTCGGCAGGACCGGCGACGCCTTCAAGTGGGAGATGACGGACAAGGCCGAAATACTTAGGAAAGCGGCGGGCCTTGCCGTTTAACCTTCGCAATCTGAAATGAACCTATCGCCCCCCCGATGGTTTCAGGGGGGCGATAGGTTTTTCTGTGTCTGAACATATAAGGTCTGAACATATAAGGCTACCTCTAAAAATTAAAATTTTTAGAGGTAGCCGTAAATCTCGCATGGAGGAAAGATGGACTACCACGTAAAGGACATGGGTTTGAGCGGCATGGGGAAGAAACGGATCGAGTGGGCAGAGCTCGACATGCCGGTTTTAAGGAAGGTAAAGGAGAACTTCTCGAAGAAGAAGCCGCTTAAGGGTACGACTATCGCGGCCTGCCTCCACGTCACGACCGAGACGGCCAACCTCGTCATCACCCTGAAGGCCGGCGGAGCGGACGTCACGCTCTGCGCATCTAACCCCCTTTCCACGCAGGACGACGTCGCCGCCTCGCTCGTAAAGGACTTCGGCATCCCGGTATTCGCCATAAAGGGCGAGGACAACAAGACCTACTACAAGCACCTTAACGCCGCGCTGGACAGGAAGCCGAACATCACGATGGACGACGGTGCGGACCTAGTCTCCCTCCTCCATACGGACAGGAAGGACCTGGCCGCCGGTGTCCTCGGCTCGACCGAGGAGACGACGACCGGCGTCATAAGGCTTAAGTCGCTCGCCGCGAGCAAGATACTAAAGTTCCCGGTCATAGCGGTCAACGACGCCTCGACGAAGCACTTTTTCGACAACCGCTACGGCACGGGGCAGTCGACGCTTGACGGCATCTTAAGGGCTACGAACAGGCTCTTTGCCGGCTCTATTTTCGTCGTGTGCGGCTACGGCTGGTGCGGCAAGGGTGTGGCCATGAGGGCAAAGGGCATGGGCGCCAACGTCGTCGTAACCGAAATCGACCCCTTAAAGGCGCTCGAGGCGGTTATGGACGGCTTCAGGGTAATGCCCATGGCCGAGGCCGCCAAAATCGGCGACATATTCTGCACGGTCACAGGCAACCTGAACGTCATAAGGAAAGAGCACTTCGTCAAGATGAAGGACGGCGTGCTTGTGTGCAACTCCGGCCACTTCAACGTAGAGCTCGACCTCGACGGGCTTAAGGCCGTCAGCAAGGGCAAGAGGATCGTCCGCGAGTTCGTCGAGGAGTACAGCATGAAGAACGGCAGGAAGGTCTGCGTCCTTGGCGAAGGGAGGCTTATAAACCTCGCCGCCGCCGAGGGGCATCCGGCCTCGGTCATGGACATGAGCTTCGCAAACCAGGCCCTTGCCGCGGATTTTCTCGTCAAGAAGGGCAAGAACCTCGCGAAAGAGGTCTACACCGTACCGGAGGAGATAGACAAGGAGATAGCGAGGCTGAAGCTCGCATCCCTCGGCATGAAGATAGACACGCTTACCCCGGAGCAGAAGAAGTATCTCGCTTCCTGGGAGATGGGCACATAGCATCTCGCTCTATGAACACCCGACCGGGCGGGGCCTTACGGCCCCGCCCGTTTTTTTTGCTGATTGCGGTGCGGGTTGCATCTTCACCTTTCAATTCGTGATCTAATATATGCTCGATAGGCATTTCCACTTTTCTGCCTAATGCCTTTAGCGCCCTGCCGGGCTTTTTTTCGGTATGGGGCTTCTCGCTACGCCCTACCCATCCCCGCTCTGCGCGGTGCCAGAGTTCTTCGGAAGCTATTGAGGTTAGGGTACGAATCGCCTTTGATACGAACTTTGCCAGTCCGGCGAGGACCGCTCGCCCCTTATGGCGCTGTCGCGCCTTTTTACTCCCTCGGCTCGCTCATATAGCTTCCTCCCTTAAGGTCGCTCACCCCATGCCTGGGTTTTTGAGAAACAAAAAAACAATTTTTTTTTGGTTTTGTTTTTGTTTTACCAGTACAAGGGCGCATGGCGGAGAGCGCCTTAGGGAGGGAGAGGCGAGCGCGCCGGGGTAGATTAGACGCGGAGCGCTCTAAGGGACGCGCGAGTGGGTGGGGGAGGTGGGAAGCGCTCGGAGTCATCGCCGAAAGCACGCGGAGCGCGCAAAAAGGCTTTTGGCGAAATAACCCAAAACAGTCAAATAAACGCATATCGAATCTAGATATGATGGGTTCCGGTTACAGACCTGAACCCGCAAAAAATCCAGATTGCACCCGCCCCATCCTTTATCCTTCTTTCGGGGGGTAAGGGCTGCCCATGTTCAAAACCCCTTTACACATGCGTACTTGTATGCTAAATAATTTAAATTGTGGTACAATGTTCCTGTCTTAAGGGCCGGATGGGCCGTTGACGGCCCATCCGGCTTTGTCCCCTGACGGGGCAGAGAGCGCCGATGGAGGTGCCTGTGACACTGATCAACCATATTTCTTTAAACACATTCAGGCCCACCCAAGCCCTCTTGCGCTTCCCCTCGGTTCTCGCGTCTTGTTTTCTCTTCACCCACGACTTTTCAGGGGCTTTTTCACTGTGAACAACAGCGATATAAAGGGAGAGCGTTTCAAGGAGTTTCTCGCCGAGGCCGAGGACATACTCAACTCTATGGGAAAGGGGCTCCTGAAGCTCGGCAAGGGCGTCAAGGCGGGCATCATCGACCCGGCGGTCCTGAACAGCATCTTCCGCTCCGCGCACACCCTCAAGGGCATGTCCGGCGTCTTCGAGTTCAGGGACATGGGCTCCTTAAGCCACTCGTTAGAGGACACGCTTGATCTCCTGCGCATGGGCAGGATCACCCTTACCGATGACACCCTCGACTCCGTCATGGCCGCGCACGAGTTGCTCGTCCGAATAGTCTCGGCGCGCGGGCTCGGGGACTTCTCCGAGGAGATAGAGGGGATAAAGCAGGGGCTCGCCAGGGGTCACGTCAAGAAGTCCAAGCCGAGAGAGCAGATAAACAAGGAGCTCCTCTCCATACTCACCGAGTACGAGGAGCACAGGTTCAGGGAGTGCCTGCGCGATGGCAGGAACATATACATAGTCACGGTCAAGTTCCCGATAACGAGCTTTGACAAGGGCTATGTATCGGTAACCGAGATATTGAAGACCGAGTCCGAGCTCATAGCAACGCTCCCGTCGACGAAGTCCAGCCACGAGGTCCTCTACTTCGACATCCTCATAGGCACGGTGAGGGGTAAGGGCTTCATAGACGACCTTGTAAGGCCGCTCGCCGAGGCCGAGATAAGCGTCCTTGCGGAGCCGTCGGCAAAACATGCCTCGCCGCAGGCCTCAAAATCAGAGCCGGCGCTCGAGATAATAAGCGGGCATGGCCACGGCAGGCACCTGGACGCCTCGCGCGAGACCTTGCGGCGCGTCTCCAACACCGTCCGCGTCAACATCTCCAAGCTCGACAACATCATGAATATCATAAGCGAGCTCGGGATACTGAAAACCGGGATCTCCGGGATAAGCTCCCGCCTGAAAGTAGAGAGGGAGTTCTCTTCATATTCGATCGAGCTCTCCAGGTCCGAAAAATACCTGGAGAGGAAGCTCTCGGAACTCCGCGACAGCGTACTCGACGTGAGGATGGTCCCCATAGGCCAGCTCTTCGGCAGGTTCGAGACCCTGATAAACAAGCTCTCCAGGGAGGCCGGCAAGGAAATAAGGATGATAACCCACGGGGACGAGACCGAGCTCGATAAATTAATCGTCGAGGAGCTCGCCGACCCCCTGATGCACATCATAAGGAACGTCCTCGACCACGCGATAGAGGCCCCGTCTGCGCGCGAGGCGATGGGAAAGCAGAGGGCGGGGACCATTACCTTGAGCGCTTACCAGAAGGGGAACCACGTCGTCCTCGAGGTCAAGGACGACGGCGCCGGGATAGACGCGGAGCTCGTCAGGGAAAAGGCCGTGGAAAAGGGGCTCATAACGCGCGAGTACGCCAAGTCCTTATCGAGGCAGGAAACGCTCGATCTCCTGTTCCTCCCGGGGTTCTCGACGAGAGACTTCGTCAGCGAGACCTCAGGCAGGGGCGTCGGCATGGACGTCGTCAAGGAGAACATAACGAAGTTGAGCGGCATCATCGACATAGAGACCGTAAAGGGCAGGGGGACGCGTTTTCTGCTTACTATCCCCATAACGCTCGCCATAATACAGGCGCTCATCGTCGAGGACCTCGGCAGGAGGTACGCGGTGCCTCTTAATTCGGTCATCGAAATAGTGGAACTGCCGCCGGGTGAGATGGACTCGGGTAGCGAATATATAACCGTGAACGACAGGAGCGTGCCTGCGGTTCGTTTATCGAGCTTTTTCGGCAAGGATAGGCCTTTCGGGGCCGAGGCCTCCTCTTACGGCATAGTCGCGGGCCTCGCAGAGCACAGGCTCTGCGTCATGGTCGATGGCCTTGTAGAGGAGCTTGAGGTCGTCATAAAGCCTCTGCCGAGGATGCTCAAGCCCGCGGGGATCGCCGGGGCTACCGACATGGGCGAGAAAGGGACCATACTCGTCCTCGACATAACCGGCATACTCGAGCACGTACTTAAGGAGAGGAAGGCGCCCGCGAGGGCATAGGAATATGCGCAGGAAGATACTGGATTTAAGACAGATTCAGGAGGCGGCGCTAAGGCAGGCGACAATAGCTCCGACGGACGAGAACTACTCGGAGAGCCTTGCGCGCGGGACGGCCGAGGAGGAGAGGCTCAATATCATCTCTTTTTTCCTCGACGGCCTGGAGTACGCCTTCGAGGTCTCCTCCGCCGTCGAGGTGTTGAGGCTTAAAAACCTCACCGAGGTCCCGAAGACCCCCGCCTTCGTCCTCGGCATACTCTCTGTAAGGGGCGAGATGGTCCCTGTAATAGACCTCAAAGGCCGGTTCGGCGAGGGCTTGCAGGCGAAAAAGACCGGCAGGGTCCTCGTCGCTTCTTTTGACGACCTCAAGGCCGGGTTCATAGTGGAGAGGCTCTCAGGCGTGAAGGAGGTCCCCGTAAGCTCGATAGACGCGGATACCTCGGGGTTGGACGAGCCGTGCCGGGGGTTTTTGAAGGGTCTCATCAAGGGGGAGTCCCTTATCAGGCTCCTTGACGCGGGCAAGCTCATGGAGTTCCGCGCCGATGAAGCCTAAGTCGAAGTATTCCCATCCCGACTTCCAGTTCGTCAGCTTCAGCCTCTCGTCCCTCGAGTTCGGGCTCGACGTAAGGGATGTGAAGGAGATAATCCGCCTGGGCGAGATAGAGAGACCCTCGGGCGCACCGGCCTTCCTCGAAGGCTTCTTGAGGCTCCGGACGATACTCGTTCCGCTCATAGATTTAAGAAAAAGGTTCTCTCTCCCCACGCCCATGAACGATGAGACGCGGGTTATCATATGTCTCATGGAGGCCCGCATAGCCGGACTCGCGGTGGATGAGGTCACGGATATAGCGGCTGGCGGGCATGAGGCGGGTTCAAAGCCCTATGAGGGCCCCTGGGCCGGGTGCGTCGACGCCGTTATAGAAACCCGGCAGGGCCCGGTGAGGATAATCAACCTAAAGAGACTTTTAAGCGCTGAGGAAAAGGGCTATCTCTCCGGCCCCATAGACGATATAAAAGGGGACCTGGAAGCGGATTAAGCCTTTTTTAACCGGCAAGGGTGCGAAAGCGGCGCGTTCGCATAAAATGGCTTGAAAAACAAGGCGCTTTCGTGTTATTTTATACATGGTAAAATGTAAGCGGAATATTGATGCCCGGCACCTAACCCTTAACCTAACTATCTAAAAATGATAAACTTTTTGAAAGCCTTGGGGTGCGGGTACTTATCTTTCAGGAGGGGCGCGATGACCGCGCTTCTCTTCCTTTTTTCAATTTCAGTCCTCGTCGGGTGCTCATCAGCTCCTTTGCCTATGCAGGGCAAAAGCGCCCCCTCCGACTTGTATGAAAAGGGCATGACCGCGTACCTTGGGGAGCGGTACGAGGACGCCGAGACGACCTTCAAGACGCTCATGAACGAGTTCCCGCTGAACAGGCTCTCGGTCGAGGCCCAGCTGATGCTCGCCGACACCTACTACGGTATGGAGCGTTATGAGGACTCGGCCTCATATTATACCAATTTTTCAGCCCTCCACCCGACCCACCCGAAGGCGGCTTACTCGATGTTCCAGAAGGGGATGAGCCACTTCAAGGAGGTCCTCTCCGTGGACAGGGACCAGACCGCGACGAGAAAGGCCCTCTTCGCCTTCGAGGACTTCTTGAAGGCGTACCCTGATTCGGCGTACACCCCAAAGGGGAAGGAGCTCATCTCATTCCTGCGGAAACGGCTCGCCGAGCGTGAGATATACATAGCCGGTTATTACTTCAAGTCCAAAAACTACAAGGGCGCGCTCGGACGGTTTAGAGACGTCCTTAAGAACTATCCTGACACCGGCTTTACAGACACCGCCCTTTATTTCATAGGCGAGTCCTACATGCGGCTCGGCGAAAAAAAGCTCGCCGAGGAAGCCTATAACACCATAATAAGCAATTTCCCCGAGAGCCCCTTTGCCAGGGGCGCGATGGACCGCCTGAAGGACAGCTAAAAGGCCCACTCCCGTAAGGAGGAGCGATGGAAAAAGGGTGGCAGCACAACTACGACCTGGGCAGGAAGGCCTTCGAGGAGAGGCACTTTGACAAGGCCCTGCAGTACCTCGAAAGGGTCGCCTCCGAAAAGACGAGCTTCGCCGACGTATATAACATGCTCGGGCTCATATACTACGGGCAGTCCCGTTTCGAGGACGCTATCGGCTCTTTTAAAAAGGCCCTTGAGATAAACCCGAGTTACACCGAGGTCTCTTTGAACCTCTCGGTCGTGTACAACGAGCTCGGACAGTTCGAAAAGTCGAGCGAGGTTTACGCGTGTGCAAAGGAAGTCCCGAAAGAGGCCCAATCGTACGTCGACCCCTATGTGCGTGGGAAGCTCTCCAATATGCACGCCTCCATCGCCTCCATATATAAAGACCTCGGGCTCTACGCCGAGGCCGCCGAAGAGTACAGGAAGGCGCTCACTATGAGCCCGGAATTCGTCGACATTAGGACGAGCCTCGGCGTCGTCTACCGCGACATGACCGACTTCGCCTCCGCCATAAGGGAGCTTGAGGACGCATTGAAGACCAGCCCGGATTTCCCCGCCGCCAGGATTCAGCTTGGGCTCACCTACTACGCGATGGGCCAGCACGAGAAGGCCAAGACAGAGTGGCTGAAGGTCCTCCGTAAGCATCCTGACGACAAGATGGCCCAGATGTATATGAACCTCCTCCTCACCCCCTCGAGATAAGCCCTTCAGAGCGTCATAATTTCACATACACAGATGGAGGACGCAAAAAGAGACGTGGAGGTCTTACCTCCCCATCTCCTCAACGGTCTTGTAAGCGGATTCAATCGCGTCTTTGATGCCGGATGGGTCCGGCCCTCCGGCTTGAGCGAGGTCTTCCTTGCCGCCGCCTCTGCCGCCGACTGTCGGGGCGAGCTTCTTTATTATCTCTCCGGCGCTGTACTTCTTCGCAAGGTCCTTTGTGACCGCCGCAAGGAGAAGGGCCTTCGAGTCCTGGACGGCGGCGAGCACCACTATGCCGGAGCCGAGTTTCGCGCGTAGCGCGTCCGCCATCTCTCTAAGCTCTTTGGCGTCCCCAGCCTCGACCTTCACAGCCAGCACGCTCACGTCGTTTATTTTCCTCACATTGTCAAGGAGGTCGCCGGCGGAGGCGGCCTTGCCCTTGCCCTTGAGCCTTTCTATTTCCTTTTGAAGCTCCTTTTGATCCGCGAGCAACTTCCTTATCTTGTCCGGCACGTCCTGCCTCGGCACCTTGAGTATCTGCGCGCTCTCCTTGAGCGCTTCCTCGGCCTCGGTGACGGCCTTCCACGCGCTCTCGCCTGTTACGGCTTCGAGCCTCCTGACGCCTGAGGCGACGGAGCCTTCGCCGGTTATCTTTATGAGCCCTATATCGCCGGTCCTATTTACGTGCGTCCCGCCGCAGAGCTCGGA
Organism: Deltaproteobacteria bacterium GWB2_55_19; assembly: GCA_001797465.1. Classification (GTDB taxonomy): domain Bacteria; phylum Desulfobacterota; class GWC2-55-46; order GWC2-55-46; family GWC2-55-46; genus GWB2-55-19. Next base: position 178,140 of record MGPQ01000020.1, read on the forward strand.
GCTTACGCCTTTTACAGAGACCATCCTTACTGTCGCGCCGTATTTTTCGCCGAAGAAGGCGAGCGCCCCGCGTTTTACCGCCTCGTCGAACGATAAGACGTCGGTCGATACCTCAATGTTTTTCAGCACCGCCCTGTTAGCCTCTTCCTCAATGGCCTTGAGCGTCTCAGCCCCTATCGCCTCGAAGTGGTTGAAGTCGAACCTGAAGCCGGTCGGCTCAACGAGCGAGCCTGCCTGCCGAACGTGTTCGCCTATGCGTTTTCTCAATATCGCGTGGAGTATGTGGGTCGCGGTGTGGTTGCGGCGCGTGGCGTCGCGCCTTGCCATATCAGGGACGAGCTCGGCTTCATCGCCCACGGATACAGAGCCCGCGTCCACCCTGCATGCATGGGTTATAAGGTCATTGACCGGCTTTTTTGTGTCCGTCACGGTTATGCTGAAACCCTTGCCGACTATCGCGCCGGTGTCGCCGACCTGGCCGCCGGATTCACCATAGAAGGGCGTCTCAGCCGTGATTATCTCGACAATATCGCCGTCAAAGGCCGTCTCTACCCCTTGGCCGTCCTTTATGATGTAGAGGACGCGCGATGAGATCGCTTCCATGTGGTAGCCGACGAACCCGGTCTTAAGGCCTGAAGCAACGAGCGACTTGTAGAGGTCCTGAGACGCGGAGGCCCCCTCCATGCCCTTCCAGGACTCGCGCGCCTTTCTTTTCTGCTCGTCCATGTAGCGGTTGAAGCCTGCCTCATCGACCGAGAAGCCTTCCTTGCGGACGATGTCCGCCGTAAGGTCGGAAGGGAATCCGAATGTATCGTAGAGCTTGAAGGCGACCTCTCCCGGTATGGCCTTCTCGCCCTTGCCTTTAAGTATCTTTATTTCCTCTTCGAGGAGGGCGAGGCCGCGCTCAAGCGTTTCGAAGAAACGCTCCTCTTCGCCCTTTGTGGCGCGCTCTATAAGGCCTGCCGCGCCCTTTAGTTCAGGGTATACCTCTCCCATGAGCTCGACGACCCTGGCGTTCACCTTGTAGAGGAAGGGCTCCTTAAGGCCGAGGAACTTGCCGTGGCGCGCGGCGCGGCGGATGATTCTGCGCAGGACATACCCGCGCCCCTCGTTGCTTGGTAGCACCCCGTCGGTCATTAAAAAAGAAATTGCCCGCGCGTGGTCGGCTATGGCCTTGATGGATACGTCGTTTTCACGGTCCGCGCCGTATTTGACGGAAGAGAGTGTTTCGATGAAGTTAATGATTGGAGAGAAGAGGTCGTTGTCGTAATTCGACTTCTTGCCCTGGAGCACGGTTGATAATCTCTCAAGCCCCATGCCTGTGTCGATGCAGGGGCTCGGCAAAGGCGAGAGCTTGCCGTCAACTGACCTGTTGTACTGCATGAAGACTAGGTTCCAGAGCTCCAGGTATCTATCGCAGTCGCACCCGACGGCGCAGGTAGGCTCGCCGCACCCGGCCTCAACGCCCTGGTCTATGAGTATCTCGGAGCACGGGCCGCAGGGGCCGGTGTCTCCCATGGACCAGAAGTTGTCCTTTGCGCCGAGCCTTACAATCCTGTCGTCAGAGACCCCGGCGGATTTTTTCCAGATGGTAGCCGCCTCGTCGTCTGTCTCGAACACCGTCACCCAGAGCTTGTCTTTCGGCAGTTTCATCTCGTTCGTAAGAAAGTCCCAGGCGTACTTTATCGCGCCTTCCTTGAAGTAGCCGCCGAAGGAGAAGTTCCCGAGCATCTCGAAGAACGTATGGTGGCGCGCGGTCCTGCCGACGTTCTCGAGGTCGTTGTGCTTGCCCCCGGCCCTCATGCACCTCTGGCAGGAGACGGCGGTCTTGTACTCCCGTGTCTCCTCGTTAAGGAAGACCCCCTTGAACTGGACCATCCCGGCGTTCGTGAACAGGAGCGTCGGGTCGCCCTTGGGGACAAGCCCCGACGAAGGGACTATGGTGTGGCCGTTCTTCCTGAAGTAATCGAGGAAGCGTTTTCTAATCTCGCTTGAACGCATGTGTCTGGCCCTTTAATTTATTTAAAATATTATCTCATGCAAACAAAGTACCATCACAACTCATCCGTTGGTACTTGAGGCGCGTCCCTGGACATCTCCTTGATAACCTCGAAGATGAGAGATGGAGGAAAGCCCCTGCTCGATAAAAACCTGAACGCCCGTTCCGTCTCGCGTCTTTCGAGGGGAGGGGAGAGGCGGTTCTTTTTCATCCATTTGCGCGCGGCTTCTCTTGCGGCGGCATTAGAGGCAACGGTTGAGCCGGATAAGATGCGCGCTATCGTTTCCTTTGGGATGCCTTTTTTTTCGAGGTCCCGTGCAATCTTGGCCGGGCCCCAGTTTTTGAATCTCAGACGGGATTCCACAAGAGAGACGGCGAATTTTTCATCGTTAAGGTAGCCTGCCTCGATAAGCCTTGAGACCGCCCCGTCTATTTCGACTGATTCAAAGCCCTTATCCTTGAGCTTTGTACGGACCTCAAAAACCGACCTCGGCCTTGAGGAAAGGTAGTTAAGGGCGACGGTTAAAGCGTCTCTTCCGGTCTGGCCTCGGGTCATCTACTGTCCAATTTTGAGATTTTAGAAAGGTATTTGGAGAGCCTTTTGTGTAAAGTTACTTCCAAATCCTCCTTCTAAGTTTTCAGGTATTCCAGAAAGGGCCCCCTTGCGTTTTTTCAGGGAGGCCTTTCTGGAACTAAAAGTCTTTGAAGGGGGTTTGGGGTCCTCGCCGGGCTGGCAAATCCGTATCAATCGGCTGGATGCATGAAACGCATCTGTGCTCCGATTTCATTTGGCCGTGCGCCGAGCACTTTTTACAGAAAGTTTCCCCCAATGCCTCTTAAAATCTCTCGATATCGGGCGAGGGTTTGGGGCCACTGCCGCCTTCCTTATCCTCGCCTTTTTCGAAGTCTTTCCAGCCCATCTCGCTTGTGGATGAGATCCCTTTTACCTTGAGGGCGAAGTCCGCCGGGTTGGATGCCTGGCGGAGCGCCTCGTCGTAGGATATGAGCCCCTTGTTCAGCAGCGACATGATGGACTGGTCGAATGTCTGCATGCCGTATGTGGTATAGCCCTTGACTATGGCGTCTGAGATGTCCTTGGTCTTTTCCTTATCCTCGATGCACTCCCTTATGCGCGCGGTCGTCACCATGACCTCTACCGCCGGGACCCTCGCGTGGCCGTCCTTTGTGGGCATGAGCCTCTGTGAGACGATGGCCTTTAAGACGCCGGCGAGCTGTATCCTTATCTGCTTCTGCTGATAGGGGGGGAAGACTGAGACTATCCTGTTTACCGTCTCCATCGCGTCTATGGTGTGGAGGGTGGATAAGACCAGGTGGCCGGTCTCGGCGGCGGTGAGCGCGATCTCTATGGTCTCAAGGTCCCTCATTTCGCCGACCATGATTATGTCCGGGTCCTGGCGTAGAGCGCCTCTGAGGGCATCCGAGAAGGTCTGCGAATCGACGCCTATCTCCCGCTGGTTTATGATACAGCGTTTGTCCCTGTGGAGGAACTCGATAGGGTCTTCGGCGGTGACGATGTGGCCGGAACGGTGGTTGTTTATGTAGTCCATTGCCGCGGCGAGTGTCGTGGATTTGCCGCTACCGGTGACGCCTGTGACGAGGACGAGGCCGCGGACCTCGTTTGATATCGTCTCAAGGACCTTCGGGAGGTTCAGCTCATCGAATGTCTGTATCTTTATGGGGATTACCCTGAGGACGATGCCGACCGCGCCCCTCTGCTGGAATACGTTTACCCTGAACCTGCCGAGCCCGGGGACGGAGTAGGCCATGTCGACCTGGTGTTTCGTCTTGAAAACATCCTTCTGGACGTCGTTCATTATCCGCATCGCGGCCTTGGCTATCTCGTCCGGCGCGAACCTGTCGTGGTTCTTTATCGGGACGAGGGTGCCGTGGATGCGCAGGATCGGCGGCACTCCGGCCTTCAGGTGGACGTCGGACGCCTTGGATTTTACCGCTACGTTCAGGATAGAGCTTAAGTCTATGTCTGCCATATTCGGTTACTCCTCTTTAACCTTTATGCCGTAGTGCTGGAGGACCTTCTTTTCTATATCGAGCGCGGCCTCGGGGTGTTCCTTGAGGAAGGTGCGGGCCGCTTCGCGCCCCTGGCCGAGCCTCTCTCCGCCGTAGGAGAACCACGAGCCGCTTTTTTCGACGATGTCGGCGTTAGAGGCGAGGTCGAGTATGTCGCCCTCGCGAGAGATGCCCTCGTTGAAGAGTATGTCGAACTCGGCGTCCCTGAAGGGCGGGGCGAGTTTGTTCTTTACCACCTTTACCCTAATACGGTTGCCGATGACGGCATCGCCCTGCTTTATCTGGCCTATCTTCCTTATGTCCATGCGGATGGTGGCGTAGAACTTAAGCGCGTTTCCGCCGGTCGTCGTCTCCGGGGACCCGAACATGACGCCTATCTTGTGCCTTATCTGGTTGATGAATATGACGCAGGTCTTCGATTTGCTGATGGTCGAGGTGAGCTTGCGGAGGGCCTGGCTCATGAGCCGGGCTTGTAAGCCCATGTGAGAGTCGCCCATCTCGCCTTCGAGTTCCGCGCGCGGTACGAGCGCCGCGACCGAGTCTATGACGATCAGGTCGACTGCGCCGCTCCGTATAAGCACGTCGGTAATTTCGAGCGCCTGCTCTCCGGTATCCGGCTGGGAGAGGAGGAGGTCGTCGGTATTTACCCCGAGTTTTTTGGCGTAGGTGAGGTCGAGGGCGTGTTCGGCGTCTATGAAGGCGACGGCCCCCTGCGTCTTTTGGGCCTCTGCGGCTATATGGAGGGCAAGTGTGGTCTTGCCTGAGGACTCAGGGCCGAATATCTCGACGACCCTGCCCCTTGGCACGCCGCCCGCGCCGAGCGCGATGTTCAGCGCCGGGGAGCCGGTGGAGATGGTCTCGATATCGACCGGGACCCCGTCCTTTCCGAGCCTCATTATCGAGCCCTTGCCGAACTGCTTTTCTATCTGGCTGATGGCAAGCTCTATGGCCTTGCCCTTGTTCGACGGCGTTACTCCTGAAGAATTGGACATCTACGCCCTCCTTGATTTATGGTTGTTGAAGCCCGATGGTCTTTATGTCCGTGTACTCGGCCCCCCTTGGGTTGAGTACGCTCTTTATGAGGTGGAAGGCAGAGGCCGTGAAGTTTTTGTCTATCGATATATTCGCTTCGGCGGCTGTCTTGCCGAGGGCCCTGCCGTCATTGGAGGACTTTACCCTGCAAAGCGTTAGATGCGGGGTAAAGGGCCTGCCTTCCCTCTCGAAGCCGAGGGCATACAGGCCATCTTCTATATTGGCCGAGAGCCGTTTGAGCGCGTCGTTTCCGCCGATACCCACCCAGAGGACTCTCGGGTTCATCATGTTCGGGAATGCGCCAAGCCCGGAGACCTTTATTTCTAAAGGCCCGATGCCTTTAGAGGCGTATTCAAGGGCAGTGGCGATGGCGTCCACCTTTGCCGGGTCTATCTCTCCAAGAAACTTCAGTGTGAGGTGGATGGAGGCGGGTTTTACCCAGCTTATTCCTCTCCAGCCCCGATCGAGGGCCGATTGAATCCCTTCGATCTCCCGGAGTATTTTCCCCGGTATCTTTATCGCGACAAACGCCCTTATATTTATGCCTCCCTGGCCAGAGAGATTATCAATTTCAGGGCCTCTTCAACGGACCTTTTCCGGACTTGCGCCCTTTTGCCCTTGAATAAGAATTTTTTGACGACTGTATCGCGCCCCTTTGAGGCCCCGATGTAAACAATGCCTACGGGCTTTCCGGGCCGCGCGCCGCCCGGCCCCGCTATGCCTGTAATTGAAACGCCGATAGAAGCCTTTATGCCTTTTTTGACCCCGCGGGCCATCTCGCCCGCGGTCTCAACCGAGACCGCGCCGTGTTTTTTAAGCGTCCTTGGACTGACCTTGAGGAGTGTTTCCTTTGCGTCGTCCGCGTAGGCGACGACGCCGCCCATGAAGTAGTCTGAACTGCCCGGCACGTCGGTTATCAATTTGGATAAGAGCCCACCGGTGCATGACTCGGCTGTGGCGAGGGTGAGCCCCTTTGCCCGCAAGGCCTCCCCGGCTAATATATTAAGAGGTTTTATCCGAGGAGCCATATCATCAAGCGCGCCGATATACCCGCATAAACCCCTGCCGCGAGGTCGTCGGCTACGACCCCGAGCCCGCCCTTAATCCGCTTGTCCAGTAACCCGGCCGGATAGGGCTTAAGAATATCAAAAATCCTGAAAAGAATAAACACTAATGTTGCGTTGAAAAAGGTGAAGGGGAGGGCCAAAAAGGCGAGGAGATACCCGCTTATCTCGTCGCAGACGATAGATGGGTGGTCGTGCCTTCCGAGCGAGCGGGTGTACTCGCCTGCCGCGTAGATGGAGACGAGCGCCACAACGAGCGTGACGACGGACTGGATATAGAGCGGAGTCCCTGATACGGCCCATGCGATCGCCACACCCCAGAGGGTGCCGAATGTGCCAGGGGCCACAGGGGCGCACCCCAAATAAGTCCCGGTAGCCAGGAATTTTATTATATTATTTCTCATTTAAACTCGATGGTTACGTCATTTGTTTGATGCGCTGTCGCAGGGGCCATTAAAAGATGAACTTTCTCATCTTTATGTTAAGGAGAAGCCCAGCGGCTATCATCGATGTGATGAGGAACGACCCTCCGTAGCTTATAAACGGCAAGGGCACCCCCACGACCGGCAGTATCCCAGAGACCATACCAAGATTTATGATTATCTGCCAGAAGAACATGGAGGTGATGCCAAAGGCGATGAGGAAGCCGAACCTGTCCTTGGAGCCGCTGGCGGTGTTGAGCCCGCAGATGACGAGTGTAAGGAAGAGCGCGATGACGACGAGGGAGCCGAGGAGGCCCCATTCCTCGGATAAGACCGAGAAGATGAAGTCGGTGTGGTGTTCGGGAAGGAACATTAGTTTTCCCTGTGTGCCTTCGGTGAAGCCCTTTCCGAATATCCCGCCTGAGCCTATGGCTATCTTCGACTGCATGACATGGTAGCCGGAGCCTAATGGATCGGCGTCCGGGTTTAAAAAGCTCGTAAGCCTGGCCTTTTGATAGCCTTTGAGCAGCATCCAGCCGAAGGGCATAATGGCCATGAAGGAGGCGAATATGCCTAGGAGGACCTTCGTGCGGATCTTGACGATGAGGACGACGGACCAGAATATCATCCAGATGATAATCCCGGTGCCGAGGTCCGGCTGTTTTGCAATGAGGAGAAAGGGGACTATCATTAGTATGCCGGGGAGTATCAGGTCTTTAAGCCCCAGGCCGTGCGCCGGGACGTTCTTTTCGCTGAAGAACTTCGCGAGTATGATTATAAGCCCGAGTTTCGCCGGCTCAGAGGGCTGGAGCGTGAAAAAACCGAATGAGATCCACCGCTGTGCGCCGCTGAAAGACGACCCTATGAAATAGACCGATATGAGTAGGAGGATCGTCGCGCCGTATATGAAGTACGCGAGCCGCTCGATGAAGGAGTAGTTGACGACTATGGCAAGTATCATCATTGCGGTGCCGATGGCGACCCACCAGACGTCCTTCTGGTATATGGAGGCCTGGTGGAGGTGCGTGGCGCTGAAGACGGACGCAAACCCGATGAGCGTAAGGGACGCGATGACCGAGAGGGTCAGCCAGTCGAAGTGGGTGAAAAGCCTCCTGTCAATCATATACCTCTCCTGCCTCGTCCTCGGGTTTTATGGCGGTCTCTTTGGGCGTCGCTGTCGCAGTCGCCCCGGCGGGCGAGGGCTGGGCGCCTCCCGGCGCCGATACGGTCATCACCTTAGGCTCCTCAAACTCGTCCATCGTGGTGAGAAATGCCTTGAAGAGCTCTCTGGCCACCGGCGCCGCGGCGGACGCGCCGAAGCCGCCGTGCTCGACAATTACAACGACCGCGATCTTCGGGTCGTCGTAGGGGGCGAAACCGGCGAACCACGCGTGGTCCCTGTACTTGTAGGCTATGGACTGGATGTTCTTCGTCCGCTTTATGAGCCTGGACACCTGCGCGGTGCCGGTCTTTCCGGCTATCTTCAAGTTGGTGGCCTTAAGGAAGTGGGCCGTGCCGCCGTCGTCGTGGACGACCCCCCGCAAGGCATCCTTTACAATGGATAAGGTCTGGGGAGAGACGCCGAGGGCGCCGTTGATCTCAGGCGTAAACCTGGAGAGCTCCTCTCCGGCTGGGGTCTTTATCTCCTCTATGATCTTGGGCTTCAGGATAGTCCCGCCGTTGGCTATCGCCGCGTATGCGTTGCAGAGCTGTAACGGGGTCGTAAGCATATAGCCCTGCCCGACGGATACGGATATCGTCTCGCCCTCGAACCATTTTACCTTGTAGGCCTTTTCCTTCCACTCGGAGGACGGGACGAGCCCGGACTTTTCGTTATGGAGCGGTATGCCGGTCTTCTGTCCGAACCCGAAGGACTTC
>MGPQ01000020.1:186596-208875 GCA_001797465.1 Deltaproteobacteria bacterium GWB2_55_19
ATCGCCCTGTGGACGTTGATTATGCCGTGGCCCTGCTCCTTCCAGTCCCTGTAATCGCGTTTGCCGTAGCGGAAGGCCGGGCCGGAGTATATCATGGTCGCGGGGGTTATGACCTTCTCTTCGAGCGCCGCGGCGGCGTGTATGGGCTTGAACGTCGAGGCCGGGGGGTAGAGCCCCTGTATAACCCTGTTGTTGAGGACGTTCAGCGGGTTTCCGATGAGCTCCTGCCACTCCTCCCTCGATATGCCGGAGGATAGCGCGTTAGGGTCGAACGTCGGGGTGCTGACCATCGCCAGCACCTTGCCGGTCGAGGGCTCGATGGCCACAGCCGCGCCGACCTTGTCTTTAAGGGCGGCCCACGCCGCCACTTGCGTCTTTATGTCTATCGTCAGCCTGATGTTGTTGCCGGGGTAGGGGGGGAGGTAGTTTACGACCTTTATCTTCCTCCCCAATGCGTCGACCTCGACCTCCTTGCCGCCGTCTATGCCGCGCAGATCGCTCTCGAACGCCTTCTCAAGCCCGTACTTGCCGGTAAGGTCGCCGGGGCGGTACTTGTTAGACGGGTTCTCCGCCTCCTTTTCCTTCAATTCCCTTTCGCTTATCTCCCCAAGGTAGCCTATGAGGTGCGCGTTCGCCTCGCCGAAGAGGTACGAGCGCTTGGGCGCGACGTCGAGTATTATGCCCGGCATCTCGAACTTGTAGCTCTCTATCTTTACGGTCTCGTCCCAGGTGAGGTCTTCCTTCAGGGTGATGGCCTGGAAAGGCGGCCTGCCCTTGGCCTTCTGGAGCTTCTCCTCGATCGTCTCATCGTCTATGGAGACGAGCTTCAGGAGCATCTCCTTTGTCCATACCCAGTCCTTCACGTCCTCCGGCACGAGGTAGAGGTCGAAGCCGGGGCGGTTCTCGGCGAGTTTTACGCCCAATCTGTCGTAGATGACGCCCCTCGGGGCAGGGGACTTGACGAGGCGGGTGCTGTTATTAAGCGAGAGCGCCGTATAATGCGGGCTCGCCAGCACCTGCAAATACCAGAACCGGGCCGCTAACACGAAAAACGCGAGAGCGACTATCACGTTTGCTATGAATACCCGGTTTTTGTACTCGGTCGGTTCCTTGTCCTTGAAATAGCTCAATTTGCCTTACCCTTGAAAGACTCGGGGCCGAACAGGGAGAAAAGCCTCTGGAAGAGGGTGATTATGCCGGGCGCGAGTATGCCCGTCACAAGCGACATGAGGATGACGTGGGTAAAGAAGTATACCCCGACGTTCGCGAACCTTAAAACCGAGTATGTGAGCACGCCTTTTATGAGCGCCACGACGGCCACTCCGCCCGCCCTGAAGGCCGGGGTCGTGAACTGGACCTTTTTCGCGAGGAGGTGCATGGCAAGGAATATGATGACGAGCGCGAAGGACGACGTGCCGATTATCCCGCCGTTGAAGGCGTCGTCAAGGTAGCCGAGGGCGAACCCCATGAGCGCGCCTTCGATCGTGGGCCTCCTGTACGCCATATAGAAGACGATGATCAGCGGGAGGTCGGGAAGAGGCAGGTTTACGAGTATCGTGCTCTTGAGCGCGAGATATACGATTGTTATGGGGAGGAATATCAGGAATTCTTTCATGACGGATTAGGATGTATTTGAACCCGAAGGGTTTTTTTAATGACAGGCATACGCGCGGCTCTTGGGCCGCGCTCTTCGGGATAATTGAAGGTCCGACCCCGTCCCATTTCAACGGGGCCGCCAGTATAATAGAACAAAAAGGCGCGGTTGTAAAAAGATTTAAGGCCCGGAAGGCCCGGTTTCAGGGAGGCCGCGGCGCGCGGACCGTCTCTTAAGAGGCGGTCCGCTTATGAGGCCGGAAAGATGAAACCCCCTATTCCTCGGCGTAAAGACCGGTCTCCGTGATGACGAGTACCTCTTCGGTCTGATGGATGTTGACTGCCGGGCGGACCTCGATGGATTTAAAGAAGTTGTCCCTGCCCTTTTCTATCTTCACGACCTCCCCGACCGCCACCCCCTTCGGGAAGACCCCTGAGAGGCCTGACGTAATGACTATGTCGCCGAGCCGCACGTCGTCGATCTGTCTTATGTACTTAAGGAGGAACCCGTCGGTGCCGTTGCCCTCGGCCACACCCTTTATCCTTGAGCGCTGTACTATGACGTCTATGTTGGAGCGAAGGTCGGAGCCGAGGAGTACCTGCGAGGTATGCGTGTTCACGTCGATAACGCGCCCCACGACCCCTATCGGGTTTATGACCGCGAGGTCTTTGGCTATGCCGTCTTTGGCCCCCTTGTCTATGGTGACGGTCCTCGCCCAGGGCTCCTTGTTGAAGCCGATGATGACCGCGGCCTTTGACTTGTGCGGGAGCTGGTCCTTGTACTCGAGTATGGATTTGAGGCGCTCGGCGAGGTTTATCTCTTCCTTAAGCCGCAGGTTATCCTCGTTTACGAGGGTAAGGGTCTTCCTGAGCCTCTCGTTCTCCTCGCTGACGTTCGCAAGGTTTACGTATCCCGACCAGACGCCCTTGACCGACCCCTGGACGCCGAGCATAAGCCTCTGCATGGGGGAGACGGTACGGGAGAGTATCTCACGGAGGATAAACCCGCGCTCGACCTCCTGCCTGCCGGTGAGGGCGAGGTGGAGCGAAAAAAGCGCGAGCGCGAGGGAGGCGATGATTATCTGGTTCTTTTTAAGGAACGAGACGACGTTTTTTTGAGAGCGCATCAGGGCATCCGCGACTGCCTGGCGACGGCCAGTTAATGATCAGGCCCCCTTTGAAAAAAGGGGCAGGTACGTTAATTCGGTATCGTCACTTCCCGGAGGAGCTTCATCTCGTCGAGCACCTTGCCGGCGCCCTTGACGACGCAGTGGAGGGGCTCATCCGCTATGGTCACCGGGAGCTGTGTCTCTTCCCTTAAAATAACGTCGAGGTTTTTAAGGAGCGCGCCGCCTCCGGCGAGCACTATGCCCTTGTCCACGAGGTCCGCCGCAAGCTCCGGCGGGGTCGTCTCAAGGACGTGCTTTACGGCCTCAATCAGCTGGTTTATAGGCTCGTTCAGGGCCTCCCTTATCTCCCCGGACTCTATCTCAAGGGTGGTAGGTATGCCGGTTATGAGGTTCGAGCCCTTTATCTCGAGCTTATGGTTCCTCTCATCCGGCATGGGGAGCCCGAGCGTCATCTTGATGGTCTCGGCGACGCCGGTGCCTATGGAGAGGTTGTACTTCCTCTTGATGTACTGTACGATAACCTCGTCGAGCTTGTCCCCGCCCACCCTTATGGACTTTGACTGCACTATGCCGGCAAGCGAGATGACGGCAATTTCGGAGGTGCCGCCGCCGATGTCGACTATCATGTTCCCCGAGGGCTCCGTGATGGGAAGCCCGGCGCCTATGGCCGCGGCCATGGGCTCTTCAATAAGGTAGACCTCGGCCGCGCCAGCGGAGTAGGCGGACTCCCTTACGGCCCGTTTTTCGACCTGCGTGATGCCGGAGGGCACGCCGATTATGATGCGGGGCCTTACGAGGAGCCTTCTGTTGTGGACCTTGGCGATGAAGTACTTGAGCATCTCCTCGGTTATCTCGAAGTCGGCGATGACGCCGTCTTTCAGGGGCCTTATCGCCGTGATGTTGCCGGGGGTGCGGCCGAGCATCGCCTTCGCCTCCTTGCCGACGGCCAGAACCCTCTTGCCCTTGCCGTCCTTCTTGACGGCGACGACGGAAGGCTCGTTGCTGACGATGCCCTTGCCCTTGACGTAAATGAGTGTGGAGGCGGTGCCTAAGTCTATTGCAAGGTCGTTAGAGAACAGACCCAGTATATAATTGAACATGCGTTCTCCTTGGATCGTTTAGGTCAAAACAGACCGGTAAGCCATAGCAGAAAATTCTAACAGATATCGCAACCTCATGGCAAGCGGAAAATGCACAAAGAAGTTGAATTTAAAAGGCAAAATTATTATTATATGGAACTGAAGCAAAAAGCGGTGACCTAAATTACAGGATCAGAAAAGGAGGAACAGTGCTCGAGAGCATCAGAAAGAGGCGGAACTCCATAGTCATACTCGTGGCGTTCGCGGCCATCATAATAGTCTTTATATTCTGGGGGGCCGGGCCCTCGAACAACGACAACCAGAACAGGACCGCGGTCGCCGTAGTCGACGGCGTTGAGATACTCGTCAGGGAGTACGCGGCGCTCTACAAGAAAGAGACCGAGTATTACAGGGGCGCCCTCAAGGGGCAGTTCACCGAGGAAGTCGCGCAAAAGATGGACCTCAAGCACCGCTCCCTCGACATACTCATAAACAGGGCGCTCGCGTTGAAGGAGGCGGACGCCAAGGGCATAAAGGCCGCGCCTGAGGAGATACAGTCGGCTATCAAGTCCATACAGGCGTTCACGAAGGACGGCGCGTTCGACAAGGAGACCTACTTCAAGGTATTGAGCGCCAACCGTCTCTCGCCCGCAGAGTTCGAGAGGTCCATAGAGGACGACATCGTGACCGGCAAGGTGAGGGAAGCGGTCGTAAAGGACCTTACGGTCACGGACGACGAGGTGAAGGCGGCCTTCAGGAAGGAGATGAGGAAGGTGAACCTCTCCTACGCGGCCTTTGACGGCGACAGGCTCAAGGGTTCCATAAAGGTCGTTGACGAAGAGGCGGAGGATTTTCTCAGGAAGAACGGCTCCGCCTTCATGTTACCCGTGAAGATAAAGGCCTTCTACGCCTTCGCCGGATATAAAGACGCGGCCTCCAGGGCGAAGGTAACGGACGAAGACGTAAAGGACTTCTACGAGAAGAACAAGGATTCATTCGCGCTTCCGGAGATGGTAAAGGCCCGCCACATACTGCTAAGGCCCGCCTCGGACGCCGCTGACATGGCCAAGGCGAAGATGGATGCGAAGGCGAAGCTCGAGGACATCATAAAGAAGATAAAGGCAGGGGCGAAGTTCGCCGTGATGGCAAAGGCGCACTCGCAGGACCCCGGCTCGGCGAGGGCGGGAGGCGACCTAGACTGGTTCGGCAGGGGCGTCATGATAAAGCCCTTCGAGGAGACGGCGTTTGCCCTCAAGAAAGGCGAGATGAGCGGCGTAGTAGAGACCGAGTTCGGGTTTCATGTGATACTCGTTGAGGACAAGAAAGACCCCTCCACAAGGCCGCTTTCCGAGGTGTCTTCCGACATAAGGAGGAACCTTGCCTTCGACAAGTCAAGGGCCGTGGCAAAGGACTCCGCCGCACTGCTCGGCGCGAAGTTGAAGGACTTAAAGTCCGTCGATGAGATGAGGAAGGCGGCGAATGACGCGGGTCTCAAGGCGACGGTCACAGAGCCGTTCTCTGACGAGGATAAGCGCATAGAGCTCGTCTCCAACGAGATGCTCCGCGACGTTGTATTCGGCCTCCGCGCCGGAGAGGTGAGCCCGCCGGTAGAGACTAACGAAGGGGTATATGTGATAAAGGCCGTAGAGAAGGTCGACGCACATGTGCCTGAATACAAGGCGGTCTCGGCGAGGGTAAAGGCGACGCTGATACTTAAAAAAGCGGATGAGACGGCAAAGAAGAAGGCGGAGGACCTGCTGGCAAAGGCAAAGGGAGGCGCGGACTTCGTTGCGGCCGCCAAGGCAGAGGGTGTCGCGATAGAGGAGACCGGGCTTTTCAGCAAGTCGCAGGGGTTCGTCCCGAAGGTCGGCACGTTCTCAGGGGACAAGCAGGGCCTCTTTGACCTCAATGACGCCGCCCCCTGGTATGCTGAAGTGCTGGAAGCCAACGGCCGTTACTATGTATTGAGGCTTAAGAATACAAAAGAGGCTGACGAGTCGGCGTTTGAGCCTATGAAGGAGCCGCTCAAGGCGCGCCTTATTTCGCAGAAGCAGGAAGAGGCCGTGAGCGCGTGGATCAAGGAGCTGAGGGCCAGGTCGAAAATAAAAATATTCGAGGACATGCTGTAAGAGACTGTTTTTTGTCATTGAAAGGCCGGTCGTCAAGGCCGGCCTTTTTTTGAACCCTACTCCAAAAAACACAAGGACTATCATAATGCGATTTTCAAGGATGTTGTTGCCCACCCTCAAGGAGACCCCGTCTGACGCGGACGTCGTCAGCCAGAAACTCATGATGAGGGCCGGTATGATAAGGAAGGTCGCGGCCGGGATATACAACCTCCTGCCCATGGGGCTTAAGGCCGTCCGCAAGGTGGAAGGCATCGTCCGCGAGGAGATGAACAGGGCAGGCGCCCAGGAGGTCCTTATGCCGATGGTCGTCCCCTCCGAGCTCTGGAAGGAGAGCGGCAGGTGGGACGAGTACGGAAAGGAGCTCCTTCGCTTAAAGGACCGGCACGACAGGGAGTTCTGTTTAGGCCCCACGCACGAAGAGGTCATAACAGACATGGTCCGGAGGGAGGTCCGCTCGTACAGGGAGCTCCCCCTGAACCTATATCAGATACAGACCAAGTTCAGGGACGAGATACGCCCGCGCTTCGGCCTCATGAGAGGCAGAGAGTTCGTCATGAAGGACGCGTACTCCTTCCATGCGACGGACGAGAGCGCGGATGCGGAGTACCAGAACATGTACGAGACATACACCCGGATTTTCGAGCGGTGCTCGCTCGAATTCAGGGCCGTTGAGGCTGAGACCGGGGCCATCGGCGGCAGGTTCTCGCATGAGTTCATGGTGCTCGCCGAGACAGGGGAGGACGCGATTGCGGCGTGTGACAAGTGCTCTTATGCCGCGAACGTCGAGAGGGCCGAAGTGAGGGCGCCCGAGACCGCGCAGAGCGCATTGTCTGATAGAAAGATAGAGAAGGTGAATACGCCCGGAAAGCGGACGATAGAAGAGGTAAGCGCGTACCTCAGGATAAAACCTTCGGGACTCATCAAGACGCTCATCTATGAGACAGACAAGGGGACAGTAGCGGCGCTTGTAAGGGGCGACTATGACCTGAATGAAATGAAGCTTGTGAGGGCCCTGGACGCCTCGTTGGTAAGGCTCTCTGATGAGGCCGTCGTTAACGGAGCAACCGGCGCGCCTGTCGGGTTTGCCGGGCCCGTGGGGCTTAAAATCAGGATAGTCGCGGACCTGAGCGTCAGAGGCATGAAAGACGCCGTTGCCGGCGCGAATGAAGCTGACGCGCACATCCTTAACGTCAACCCCGGGCGCGACTTCGCGCCTGAGTACGCTGACATAAGGAACGCGGTCGAGGGCGACGGGTGTCCGAGGTGCAGGGGCACGCTTTCCATAAAGCGCGGGATAGAAGTCGGCCACATATTCAAGCTCGGCACCAAGTACTCTTATTCCATGTCGGCGAGCTTCCTCGACGAGGGGGGCAAGGAACGCCCCATCATCATGGGTTGCTACGGCATCGGCGTCGGCAGGACAGCCGCGGCATCAATAGAGCAGAACCATGACGATTACGGGATCATCTGGCCGAAGCCTCTCGCTCCTTTCGATTGCGAGGTCGTGCCGGTGAACGTAAAAGACGCGGGGACTGTCGCAGAGGCTGAGGCGATATACGCTGAGCTTAAAGGCGCGGGGATGGACGCGCTACTGGATGACAGGGATGAGAGGGCTGGCGTTAAGTTCAAGGACGCGGACTTGATCGGCATACCGCTGCGGATAACCATAGGCGAGCGGAACTTGAAAGAGGGGCTCGTGGAGTTGAAGGAGCGAAAGGGCGGGGCGGTGAGACTTGTTAAGAAGGAAGAGGCCGTTGCCGAGGCTTTGAAGTTCGTAAAAGGCTGAGCTGTATTTAAATCAGAAAAGCATGGCCCATCTTTCCTTGTGGGGGGCCGTACAAAGGGTCATGAACTTGCAGGGTTCAGGCTGCAAACCTGAACCCGCACAGTCCGGGCAGAACGTCTTTTCTGATCGCGGCGGGTATCTCCCGCCTATTAAAGGAGAGATTCCAGGAGCCTTGTATTTTCATCAGACGCCCAGTCGGTTCTCGTCGTCATGATAGCGGCGATGGCTCCGTTCTTGTCTATCACGAAGGCCTCAGGCGCCTTCAGTACGTTGTACGCCTCTGATACAAAGCCCTGGTCGTCACGGAGGTTGGTAAACGTTATGCCGCTTGCTGACAGAAACTCTCTGACATCCGCAAGCGGCGCGCTGTGCATGGTGTCCGCGTTGACGGCGGCGACAATAAGGCCGCGGTCTTTGTTTTTCTTGTAGAGAGATTCGAGCGTCTTCATCTCGTCCTTGCACTCCTCGCACTTCATCCGCCAGAAATAGAGAACGACGACCTTGCCCTTCTCCTCAGAGAGCCTGAAGGGCCTTCCGTCCATGTCTTTAAAGAGGAAGTCGACGGCAGGGGAGCCGGGTTTGAGCACCTGCCTGTAAGGTGAAGCCTTGTCGTCCTTGACTTTATTGCACCCGACAAAGGCAAAGGCGAGCAATAGCATGACAAGTATTTTTTTCATTTTGCCCCCTTGAAAAATATAGCAAAAGGGGATGGGAAAGGGAAGGGGGGAAACGCAACTTGGCTTTTTTTGTGGTGCGTTTTGCAGAATGTCTTTTGCGCCCTGCCGGGCTTTTTTCGGCATGGGGCTTCGCTCCCTCCGCCCTCCCCCTCCCATTCGCTCGCCTCTTAGGGCGCTGTCGCGCCTTTTTACTTCCCCGGCTCGCTCATAGGGCTTCCACCCTTAAGGTCGCTCACCCCATGCCTGGGGGTTTTTGAAAAATAAAAAAACAGCATGTAGTTTCCCCATCTCCCCTTGTGGGAGAGGGCTGGGGTGAGGGGGAATTTCTTTGTATTGTATTTACAAACACACGGGCGCATGGCGGAGAGCGCCTCAGGGAGGGAGAGGCGAGTGCGCCGAGGAGATTAGGCGCGAAGCGCCCTAAGGGGCGAGCGAGCGGGTGGGAGAGGAAGAAAGCGCTTGTGGAGCCATCGCCAAAAGCGCGCGGAGCGCGCAAAAAAGCAAAAAGCAGAAGCGCATTTTGCTTTCAGACCGGCTTTAGCCGGCCTACTTTATACCCCTTTCCATTTGAAAAATGCTATGCTTATGTGATAGAAAATCCCATTGGCAAATAACGACTGCAAAGGACATTTGAGGGCAATGGCCGAGAGATACGAGCACAGACCGATTGAAGAACGCTGGCAGGCGGAGTGGGAAAAAGACCGCGCCTTCTCGACCTCAGAAGACCGTTCAAAAGGGAAGTTCTACGTCCTTGAGATGTTCCCGTATCCATCAGGTAAGATACATATGGGGCACGTGAGGAACTATTCCATCGGCGACGTGCTCGCGCGGTTCCTCATGATGAGGGGCAAGAACGTCCTCCATCCGATGGGGTGGGATTCGTTCGGCCTCCCTGCCGAGAACGCCGCGATACAGCACGGCACCCATCCGGCGAAGTGGACCTATTCGAATATCGACAACATGCGCACGCAGTTGAAGCGCATGGGTTTCAGCTATGACTGGACAAGAGAGGTAGCCACCTGCACGCCCGAGTATTACAGATGGAACCAGTGGATATTCCTCAAGCTCTATGAAAAGGGGCTCGCGTACAAGAAGAGGTCGACCGTAAACTGGTGCCCGGGGTGCGCGACGGTGTTGGCGAACGAGCAGGTCGAAGACGGCCTTTGCTGGCGGTGCGATTCAACCGTCGAGATGAAAGATCTGGAGCAGTGGTTCTTGAAAATAACCCACTACGCCGAAGAGCTGCTCGACTTTACCTATAAGCTCCCGGGTTGGCCGGAGCGCGTCCTTGTGATGCAGAGGAACTGGATAGGGAAATCCGTCGGCGCTGAGGTCGATTTTAAGATCGAGGGCAGGGATGAATCCATTAAGATATTCACGACGCGCCCCGACACCCTCTACGGCGTGACATTCATGTCCATCGCCGCCGGACACCCAATGACAGAGCGCATAACCACGCCAGAGAAAAAGACCGAGGTGGATTCTTTCGTTAAGCGTTTTAAGGCAGAGTCCAAGCCGAGGGACATGGAAGAGATGAAGAAGGAGGGCGTTTTCACCGGCGCGTACTGCGTAAACCCGCTCACAGGGGACAGAGTGCCGGTTTATGTCGCCAACTTCGTCCTCATGGGGTACGGCACCGGAGCGGTCATGGCTGTGCCCGCGCATGACCAGCGGGACTTCGAGTTCGCGAAGGTCTACGGGCTTCCGATAAATCTCGTCATAAACCCGAAGGATAAGACTCTCGACCCAGCTACGATGGCTGAGGCCTATGTCGATGACGGGGTGATGGTGAACTCCGGCCCGTTCGACGGCGCGCCCAATACCGGGGCGATGGATGGCATAATAGACCTTATTGAAGAAAAAAAGGCTGGCAGGCGCTCGATAAATTACAAGCTGAGAGATTGGGGAATTTCGAGGCAGAGGTACTGGGGTTGCCCCATTCCGGTTATTTATTGCGCGAAGTGCGGCACGGTCCCCGTGCCTTTTGACGAGCTTCCGGTGATACTCCCGGAGGATGTGAAGCTCACTGGCAAGGGGTTCTCCCCGCTCGATGTGCCGTCGTTTACGGATGTGTCGTGTCCGAAGTGCAACGGAGCCGCGCGGAGAGAAACAGACACGATGGACACATTCGTCGATTCGTCGTGGTACTTCCTCCGGTACATCTCGCCTGAGGAAAAAGACCTGCCGTTCAAGAAGGACGAGGCCGGGTACTGGATGCCCGTCGACCAGTACATAGGCGGCATAGAGCACGCGGTCATGCACCTCCTCTACGCCAGGTTCTTCACAAAGGCGTTAAGGGATTTAGGGTTGCATAAGGCGGACGAGCC
Organism: Deltaproteobacteria bacterium GWB2_55_19; assembly: GCA_001797465.1. GTDB lineage: Bacteria > Desulfobacterota > GWC2-55-46 > GWC2-55-46 > GWC2-55-46 > GWB2-55-19. The sequence continues at coordinate 197,318 of MGPQ01000020.1, forward strand.
TTTTACGAACCTCCTTACGCAGGGCATGGTCTGCAAGGAGATACTAAAGTGCCCTGAGCACGGATACATTTATCCCGAGGAATCTAAGGACGGCAGGTGCGTCCATTGCGGAAAAGGTGTTGAGGTCGGCGCGGTCGAGAAGATGTCGAAGTCGAAGAAGAACGTCATCGACCCGGACCGGATAATAGAGAGGTACGGGGCGGACACGACGCGCCTCTTTTCTCTATTCGCCGCACCGCCTGAAAAAGACCTCGACTGGAGCGAGGACGGGGTCGAGGGCGCGTACAGGTTCCTCGGCAGGGTCTGGAGGCTTGTTGTCGAGAACACGGAAGCGCTCGTTGGTGTCGAGCCTCTGAAAGCAGGCGTCGAGGGCCCGGCAAAGGAGGTCCGCTCTGCGACCCACAGGACAATTGAGAGGGTCACGCGCGATATCGAGGAGCGGTTCCATTTCAACACCGCCATAAGTGCCGTAATGGAGCTTGTGAACCTATTGTATCAATTCAGACCATCGCTCGATGGCAAGGCGAAAGATTCGGCGGAGGCGCGCTCCTTCAAGGAGGCGGTTGAATCTGTCGTGCTCTTGATCGCCCCGTTCGCGCCGCATATCTCGGAAGAGCTCTGGTCGAAGCTCGGCTACACTACGCCGGTTTATAAGACCCCGTGGCCTGCGGTCGATGAGTCCGCCCTCGTCATGGCCGAGGTTACTGTCGTCATACAGATAAACGGCAAGGTGAGGTCAAAGGTGAATGTCCCGGCTGATTCGTCCGAAGAATTCGTCCGCGAGTCCGTCATGAATGATGAGAAGGCCGCTGGATGGATTGCGGGCAAAGAGATAAAGAAGTTCGTCTATGTGCCTAACAAGATAGTGAACATCGTGGTGGCGTGACCTTTGAAAAATACCTTACTATTAATTTTATTATTGACGCTCGTTGGGTGCGGCTATCATATCGCTGGCAAGGGCGGCAAGATGCCCGGCGGTCTGGCCTCGCTCAATATCCCAGTATTCGCTAACGCGGCGCAGAAGACCAACATTGAGGCGATACTTACGAACGCCTTTGTCGAGGAGATGGTCACGACCGTAAAGGTCGGCAAGGACGGCGAGGGGACTATGCAGGGGGTCATAAGGTCGTACAACCTTAGCGCGGTCTCTTATTCGAAGAGCGACGTTAACCAGGAGTACCGGCTGACCGTCGTCCTCTCGGTCACGCTTCTCAAAAACGGCGCAATCATCTGGAAGGACGACAATATCTCCGATTACGAGGACTTCGCGGTGGACACCGCGAACGTAACGGCCACAAAAGAGGCAGAAGAGGCGGCGCTTAAGAAGCTCGCAAAGGACACGGCGAGGATTGTAAAGGAGCGGTTGCTGGAGAATTTTTGATTCCCCTCCTTACAAAGGAGGGGCTTACGGGAGGTCGCCCGTACTTTCAAAAAACACCCCTCCCAACCTCCCCTTGTTAAGGGGAGGGGTTAAATACAATGACACTCAAACCCATCTACTATATATACGGTAGCGACGACTACCTGATCGAAGAGACGCTCTCCGCGATAAAGACAGAGGCCCTGAAGGGCGGGTTCGCCTCGATGAACTACCACTCCTTTGACTCAAAGTGCGACCCTTCCGACATCGTCGCCGCGGCCTCTACCATGCCCGCCTTCGCGGAATGGCGTCTCGTCGTCGTAAAGGGCGCGGAGAGCTTTAAGGACAAGCATACCGAGGCGTTCATCCCGTACGTCAAAAGGCCGTCCCCCTCGACCTGCCTCGTATTCGTCTCACAGGACGCTAAGCTCAACAGGACTTCTGTCTTTGCCAAGGCCCTCGCAGAAGGCGGGTATCTCAAGGCCTGCGAGAGGCCCTCTGACGAGGAGCTTTTCGCGTGGGTGCGGAGACACGTCAAAAAAGAGGGTAAGACGATCTCGGAAGGGGCAATAAGGAAGCTCGTGGAGATCGGCGGCGGCAAGCTCCGGGACATACACTCTGAGCTTCAAAAGATAGTCCTCTACGCGTGGGAAAAGACCGCAATTGAGGAGAAGGACGTCGAGGACGCGGGGCTTGACTGCCGGGAGGAATCGATATTCGGCCTCTCCGACGCCATAGGCGCGAAGGATTTGAAGAAGGCGCTCTACATCTATGAAAAGATATCGGATGAAGAGCCGCTAAAGGTCCTCGGGTCGATTGCAAGGCAGATAAGGACGCTCCTGAAAATTAAGGCGCTCCTCAAGAAAGGCACGCCGCCGGATAAGCTACCGTCGCTTCTCGGCCTCTTCCCCAAGTACGCCGACGGGTATTTAAGAAGGTCTCGGAAGTTCTCGGAAAGAGAATTGAAGGTAGCGATTGAAAAGCTCCTGAAGGCTGACGCCGACCTTAAATCCAACCGCGTGCCAGAGCCGGTGATCCTGCCGAGGCTGATTATGGAGTTGTGCGGGTAGGTTTAAATAAAAAAACCTCCGCGCACGTCCGGTGCGGGAGGTTTTAGGTAGTAGCTATGTAGTAGGCCTTAAAGCGCGGAGAGGGTTGCTTACTTCGCCTTTATCGAGCTTACGGCCTTGGTGAGTCTTGCGACCTTCCTGGAAGCGTTGTTCCTGTGAAGGACTTTCTTCGATACCGCGCTGTCGAGCGTGGAGACCGCGGTCTTAAGGGACTTTGCCGCTTCTTCGGCGTTCCCGGCGGTTACGGCCTCGGTGACCTTCTTAACTGCGGTCCTGAGAGTAGACTTCGTGGCGACGTTACGGAGCCTCCGCTGTTCGCTCTGTTTATGCCTCTTGATTGCTGACTGGTGGTTTGCCAACTTCTTCCTCCGTGTAGTTTAAAAATCCCTAATTTTTGGAATTAGCCTCAGTATACTCAAACAAAATCGTTTTAACGCCCATATCCGCCCCTGGGGGCCCAACTTTCCTCTACCTTTTGAAAATCAAATTTGTTAATCTCTCTTGTTAAAGGCCCGTGTGAGGGGTAAGACAGAGGTAGGGCCTCTAATGAAAAAAAGATAATATGCCTTTTCAGGGGCTTTGTCAAGGCTTTTTGGACTTTAAATGACCCAATCCCACGAGAGAAAGATAACCGGGGCCGCCTCCATTGTCGGCGGGGCGACGGTCCTCAGCCGGATACTCGGCTACATAAGGGACGCGGCGGTCGCCTACGCCTTCGGCGCGGGGATGTACGCCGACGCCTTTTTCATGGCCTTCAGGATATCGAACCTGCTCCGGAGGCTCGTCGGCGAGGGCGCGCTTACTTCGACCTTCATCCCCATATTCACCGAGGAGATGGGGGAGAGGTCTAAGGAGGCCACGCGCGACCTCGTTTCAAGCGTCTTTACGCTCTTTGCTATTATCCTCATTATACTAACCATCCTTGGCGTAATATTTTCCCGCGAGATAGTCTTGCTCATGTCGCCGGGGTTCGCTACCGACGCGCTCAAATTCTCGATAACCGTCGACCTGACCCGTCTCATGTTCCCGTACATGGTCTTTATCGGGCTCATGGCCATAGCCATGGGGGTCCTTAACTCGTACAGGCACTTTGCCGCCCCGGCGATCGCCCCGGTCTTTTTTAATATAGCCATAATCCTTTGCATATTCGCGGTAGCGCCATTTCTGGATACCCCGGTTTACGCCCTCGCCATAGGAGTGCTATTGGGAGGCTTTCTCCAGCTCTTCCTCCAGTTCCCGTATCTGAAGAAGTACGGGATGACCCCAAAGCCCCGGTTCCATTTCAGGGACGAGGCGATAAAGAAGATATTCATACTCATGGGCCCGGCGGCCTTCGGAATGGGGGTCTATCAGCTCAATAACTTTGTCATATTATGGTTCTCGTCACACTTAGCCGAGGGGAGTGTATCTTACCTCTATTACGCCGGGAGGCTGATGGAATTGCCGCTCGGGGTCTTTGGCGTCGCTGTATCCACTGCGGTCCTGCCGAGCCTATCTGAGCACGTGGCCAAAAAGGACTGGGAGGGGTTCAGGTCGTCGCTTTCTTTCGCGCTCCGCATCGTCAACTTCGTCACCATCCCGGCTACCGTCGGGCTCTTTGTATTGAGCTATCCGATAACGGAGGTGCTATTCATGCGAGGGGAGTTCGGGGCGGAGGCGTCGGCCGGGACGGCTGTCGCGCTCTATTACTATGCGCTCGGGCTCGTGCCGGTCTCGACATCGAGGATACTCACGTCTGTCTTTTATTCGGTCAAGGACACCGCTACCCCGGTATGGATAGCCTTCTTCGCGTTTATCGTAAATGCCATTTTATGCTTCCTGCTTGTCGGGCCTCTAGGACACGCGGGGCTTGCGCTCGCTACATCCCTTTCTTCAGCTGTCAACATGGTCGCACTCCTCCTTGTGCTCAAGAAGAGGTTCGGGAGGTTCGGAGGGAGGCTCATATTCACCTCTGCCCTTAAATCATCTGTCGCGTCGCTAATAATGGGCGGGGTGATCTATCTGATCATCTTCAAGGCTGACTTCGGGGTTATGGGAGTAACCTTCAAGGCCCTCCTCCTCGCCTCATGTCTATTGATAGGCTTCCTGGTATACATCGGGACAGCGAGGGCGCTCCGCACGCCTGAAATGACGTTTTTAAAGGGGATTCTCAGGAAACGTGGATAAAAAAAGGCCCAAATGAAAAGACCCTGCAAACGGCGGAAGTGGTTGTTTTTGAAGGGGAAACTACTGATTAAAAATTAGGCAACCTGCGGAATCCCCGTGCTGTGCGGTTTGAGTGAATTTTGCAAAGGAGTGGTTGTCAACAGGTTATCCACAGAAATTGGGGACATCTCTACAAGGCCTCGTTACGCTTCACTTTTTTTCCAGGGTCTTAGCCTCCTGCCAGAGGCGCTCCATCTCGTCGAGCGGAACCGCTGAAAGGTCGAGCCCCTTGCCCGTTATCGTACTCTCGATATGATGGAAGCGGTTGATGAACTTGCCGATCGTCTTCCGTAGCGCGTTTTCCGGGTTGACCTCCATGAACCTGCTGACGTTAACGATTGTGAATAAGAGGTCGCCGAGCTCCTCTTCCATGCCTTTCGCGTCACGTTTCCGCACCTCTTCCTTGAATTCGTTAAGCTCTTCTTCGAGCTTTACGAAGACCTCTTCGACGTCCTTCCAGTCGAAGCCGACCTTCGCGGCCTTCTGGCTGACCTTGTGCGCGCGCAAGAGCGCCGGCATCTCCTCGGGTATGCCGGATAGGTAGCCTTCGGGCCTGGCGGTCTTTTTTTCCGCCTTCTTTATCTCGGCCCAGTGCTTTAATACCTCTTCAGATGTTTCTGCCTTCCGGTCGCCGAAGACATGGGGGTGGCGTCTGACCATTTTTTCGTGCGAGGTATCTATCACATCGCTGAGGTCGAAGTGACCGGCCTCTTCCATTATACGGGCGGAGAATATTATCTGGAAGAGGAGGTCGCCGAGCTCTTCCTTTATATGCACGGGGTCTTTGGAGTCTATCGCCGAGATTACCTCGTAGGCCTCTTCTATTATGAAGGGGACGAGGGAAGGAAGCGTCTGCTCCCTGTCCCAGGGGCATCCGTTGTCACCGCGGAGCCTCGCCATGAGGTCTCTAAGCTTTTCGATATCAGGTCTTTTCATCTTTTTGCGCGAAGAAGCCTTTCGAGCTCTTCCTTGGTGTTCACGTTCTCAACGGACCTTCCGGCGTCCATGTCCTTAAACCATTCTTCCGTCAGGGTACGGGTCTTTATCCTGTCAAATAGCTCGGTTATACGGAGGTTCCCTTCCTTTATCATCGCTTCGACAGTCTTTAAACACCTTTTGGAGTAGATGGCGTGCATGGGGTGGAGCCTCTTGCCTATGAAGGGGACTGCGGCGTCATAGCCGTCGATTGATCCGGCTACTCTCTGGACGATCTCCATGTCCAGAAGGGGCATGTCGCAGGCTGTGACAAAGACATGGTCGTATCTTGAATAGAAGAGAGCCGTGTAGACCCCGCCCAAAGACCCGGCCCCTTGGATTATGTCCGAGTAGACCCTTACATCGAGCCCTTCGTAAAGGAGAGGTTCGTTGGCGATGATATTTACCTCATTGAACGCGCCTTTAAGCACCCTCACCGAGCGCGAGATGATCGTCTCGCCATCTATGGCTATCATGGCCTTGTTAGTGCCCATCCGGCGGGACAGCCCTCCGGCGAGGACCGAGGCGGTCATTTGGAGTTTTTCCAGGGTTTTTTCCATAGGGATGGGTTATGAGTGAAAAGGTTTTTAAGAGCGCCTTATCCTGATCTCGATCTCTTTTGCCTTTGAACAGCCCTTAAGGGATCTTATCATGCCAGTGACCCCGTCCTTAATTAGTTTCTCGATGAAGGGCTTGAGTTCCACCACCTTGCCGTCTACGACGAGAGAGACCCCTTCGTCTTTATGTATCTCTATGACCTCTTTTTCAATGAACGAGGCTACCTTCTTGACATCATTGAGCTTGAACTGCGGCCTCGGCCCTTTCATGTCGAGGTCCGTTACAAAGGCGAGCAAACGCTCGTCATCCGCGGATACCGGGGTAGTGGAATGGGCCTTTCTCAGGACCTCAATCTTGGGGAAGGGGCCGGTCTTGTACCCCTCGGTTATCACGCAGTCGCAGTCGTTGAGAAAAAGAGAGATGAGCCGCTCTGGCCGCCACTCCTCTTTAACGTCCTTTATTACCGCGAATTTTTCCGGCGAGGAGAGGGCGACGACCGTAGCCCCGGCCTTTTTATGCCTGTACGAGTCTTTTCCCTTGTGGTCGATCTCGAATGAGTGGGCGTCGTGCTTGATCGTCCCGATGTTATAGCCCCTTGTTACGAGCTCTTCCACGACCTTTATGAGGAAGGTCGTCTTTCCGCTACCGGATTTTCCGACGAACGATACTACTGGCGGCGTCATTGATACCTCTTTTGAAAATTATTGTTCGAGCTCTTTTATCGCCTTTTCTTCGAGCGCATCCCTGCCTTCGGCCTTTTCAGAGGCCGCCCTGGCCTTGTCCTGGGCAGTAGTTAGCGTATCAGCGTAGTTCTTTATTATCTCGGCTGACGACGGCGCAACGGGGACGGGTTGCTCTTCTGTTTTCTTACAGGCCTGAAGGCTTAAGAAAAGCATGAAAACGAGCGCAAGGGCAAGGCTTTTTGGCATGAAATTAATATACTATGGAGATGTTTCCCTGTAAATATCTTTTGAGATGCGTCCTTGACCGTTTTTCAGCGGTAATGTAATATTAGCTGATTTTATCAGGCAGTTCGTTGATGGCTGGTTGCACGCCCCCTCTATTCTAAAGAGGGGCCAGGGGAGATTATCTTATATGGACAGGTCTTTATTGAGGGAACTTCCATCAGTAGACGAGGTCGCAAGGGACGGGCGTCTGCAGGGCTTTGTCGTGGCGCACTCGTCTGCCGTTGTAATGGACGCGGCGAGGTCCGCCATAGATTCCATGAGAAGGGCGATTATAGACGGGACGCTAAGGGCCGTATCTATCGACTCTGTTGTGGACAGGACATTGGGTTTTCTTGAGGGCCTTACCCAAGCGAGTTTTAAGAGGATAATAAACGCCTCAGGCACGGTCCTGCACACCAACATCGGGAGGGCGGTCTTGCCGGAAGAGGCGATAGAGGCGTTGAAGAGCGCATCTGTTGGAAATGTGAACCTCGAGTTCGACTTGTTAAAAGGCGAGAGGGGGGAGAGGGACTCCCACGTCGAAGGGCTCATAACGAGGCTCACCGGGGCTGAAGCCGCGTGCGTCGTAAACAACAATGCGGCAGGCGTGCTCATCGCCCTGAACACGCTCGCCGAAGGGAAACAGGTCATAATATCGCGCGGCGAGCTGATTGAAATAGGCGGCTCCTTCAGGCTACCGGAGATAATAAAAAAAAGCGGTTGTATATTGAAGGAGGTCGGCACCACGAACAGGACCCACAGGGCAGACTATACCGAGGCCGTGACTGACGCTACCGCGCTGATTTTAAAGGCGCATACGAGCAACTATAAGGTGAAGGGGTTTACAACAGAAGTGCCGTTAAAGGGCCTTGTTGAGATAGGCATTGAAAAAGGCATACCTGTGATCGAAGACCTCGGGAGCGGCTCGCTCGTCGACTTATCGGTTTGGGGGCTCCCAAAGGAGCCTCTTGTCAGCGAGTCGATCGCCGGAGGGGTCGATGTCGTCACATTCAGCGGAGACAAGCTCTTAGGAGGGCCACAGGCCGGGATAATAGCCGGCAAGAAGGCGTTCATTGAGAGGATCAGGAAAAATCCCCTGAAAAGGGCGCTCCGTGCGGGGAAACTGACGCTCTCTGCGCTCGAAGCGGTCTTAAGGCTCTACCTTAATAAGGAGAGGCTCCGGGAGGCAATACCTACGCTCCGCCACATGACGAGAGGGTTAAACGAAATAGAAGAGGCGGCCATACAGGCCCGCGGACTGATTGAAGCCGCGCTCGGGGAATCGTTCAGGGTAGGGGTAGAGGCCGCCTCATCCGTCATCGGTGGAGGGGCTCTGCCAGATACCGAACTCTCCACGTGGGCCGTTTCAATCACAAGCGGCAAGATGTCAGTCGAAGGGATCTCAAGACTCTTCCTTTCCGCAGACCCTGCGATACTCGGGAGGATCAATAAGGACAGGTTCCTCCTTGACCTCAGGACCATTGAAGACACGGCCTTGCTCGTCCCTAATATTAAGTGAAAGGACAGGGAAGCTTACGAACGTGCGTTGTTTCCCTCATATTCACTTGATTATTCCGGATAATATTCTAAAATAGGTCTATGCATAGGATAAATCTCATTTTAGCGCTTGCTGTATTCCTGCTTGCGCCCCTTTGTACCCGGTCCCTGGCTGAGACGCGCATCCAGAACGACACGATAGCAGACGCCTTTCTTGGAGAGGAGCTCGTCTACGAGATAGGGTTCTGGATATTCAGGGAGGTCGCAATAGGTAAGGTCAGCCTTGAAAAAGGGGATAATAACGAGTTTGTCGCGACCCTTAACGCCTACACTACCGGGGTCGTGGACAAGTTGGTGAAGCACAGAGAGGACGTCTACGTATCGAGGCTAAAACTCTCGCCTGACGGCAAAAGGTTTCTCACTAAAAGTTTCGAAAAGAGCGTGACGATAGGCGATAACAAACACATGACATCATCTACCGTCTTCGACTACGAGAAAATGACAATGACATGGAGGTCCACGAAGAACGGTAAGGAGACGAGTGCCGGGACGCTTGCCCTCCCGAAGGACAAGCAATGCGACGACCCTATTGGCGCTTTCTATAATTTTCGCTACGGGGTATACGGGCCTCACGAGGCTGGCAGGGAGTACACCATCTACTCCTTCCCCAAGGAAGGCAATGTGCCGAGGATATTCCTGAAGATAGACTCGAAGGAACAGGGCGACGTACCCGGCAAGAAGGGCGATTTCCTGGCTACGGCCCGGATAGATAAGGACCTCTTCGGCTCCGAGACTGGCGACATAGACATAGTCTTTACGGACGCTATGCTCCCGACCGAGGCGGTCGCCAGGGACCTCGTATTCTTCGGCGACGTAAAGGGAAGGCTCAAAAAATACGGGACCTCGCTCGAACTCAAAAAGACAGCGGCTGAAGCCAGGCCTTAACAGCGGTTAATTCTCTTCTATTTCCCGGACTCAATCCTTGCCAAAAACCTCAAGCCCTATCCTGTCTTCCGGTAAAAGCGAAGAAGACCGCGGCCGCCAGCGACATGGCGCTCCCATAGAGGAACGTCGCGTAAGGCCCGATGTTGTCCCAGAGAAACCCGGCTATAATGGAAGCGGGCAACAGCATGACCCCGGATACCGTATGGTAGACCCCGAAGGCCGTCGCCTTCTGTTCCTTCGGGGCGAGCACGGCGAGGTACGCCTTCTGCGTCCCATCGGTCATGCCCTTGTAGACGCCGTATATGGGGAAGAGTATCCAGATGTGTATGGGAGAGCTCGAAAACGCGACCCCAAGATATATGAGCGAATAGAGCAGGAAGCTCGCGAGTATCATGTTTTTGAAGCCGACTTTATCCGCGAGCGCGCCAAGCGGGGCCGAAGATAAGGCGTAGACGATATTGAAGAGGACGTATACGATCGGGATGAGCTCGCGGGATATCCCCGCGTTTTCAGCCTGGAGCACGAGGAAGGCGTCGGCGAAGTTGCCGAGCGAGAAGATGGCGATGACGACGATGTAGCTCCGGAACGGCCCGTTGAATGACGAAATAGAGAGCCTGGGAGGCGCCTTTGCCTCCCCAACGGCTCGTTTTTTTTCCTTTATGAAGAGGATTATTATGGCTACGGCTATGATTCCGGGTATGGTCGAGGCGTAGAATACGAGCCTTAAGTTGTCTTTTGAGAGTAAGAGGAGGGCGAAGGCGATTCCGGGGCCGATGACGGCGCCGATGGTATCCATCGACCTGTGAAAGCCGTATGCGAGCCCGAGCTTTTCCTTTTCCGTGGAGTCCGCGATGATAGCGTCCCTCGGCGAGGTGCGCACACCTTTCCCCACCCGGTCTATAAAACGAGCGGTCAAGACCTGGAACCATGTGTTTGAGACGGCTATAAGAGGGCGTGACGCGGCTGATACCCCGTAGCCGATCGTCATGAGGAACTTCCTCTTACCGAGCTTATCCGATAGCCATCCCGAAAATACCTTAAGAATCGAGGCGGTCGCCTCTGCTATGCCTTCTATGATGCCGACGGTCGTTTTCGTCGTACCGAGTACGCCTGTAAGGAAAAGGGGGACGAGCGGGTAGACCATCTCCGAGGAGATGTCCATAAAGAGGCTTACGAGCCCAGTAAAAAAAACGTTTTTTCCGAGTCCGAATATCTTTCTCTCAGCCATGGTGCTTTGATTGTTACCGATTTTGGCGTATTTTGCAAATGAATGGAGTTTTTTGAATCAAAATCGGCCTGGGTAAGGTTTTGCCAGTCAACTTTTTGCGCCCTGCCGGGCGCTTTCGGGCATGAGTTCGCCCTCTTTCTGCCTCCCTTGCCCGCTTGCGCGCCCCTTGAGCGTTTCGCGTCTAATCTCCTCGGCGCGCTCGCCCCTTCCTCCCTTTGGATTAGCTCACCCATGCCCTATGTATTTTTTGAAAACAAAAAAACTAAAAACCTTTCCCCGCATTGAATTTTCCTTGACAACGTCCTGCTAAATAGCTAATATTTGATATTCAATAATCTTGGAGGACTCGAAGATGCACGCAGTTATCAAGACCGGCGGAAAGCAGTACAGGGTTGCGGAAGGCGATTTGCTCAAAGTCGAGAAGCTCGAGGGGGAGATAGGCTCGACCATCGAGTTCCCCGAGGTGCTTGCAGTCGGCGAAGGCGAATCGATAAAGATAGGCGCTCCCATAGTCGAAGGCGCTACGGTAAAGGCCGAGATCGTGGAGCATGGCAAGTCCAAGAAGGTCATCATCTTTAAAAAGAAGCGGAGGAAGGGCTTTGCCAAGAAGCAGGGGCACAGACAGCTCTTCACCTCGATAAAGATACAGGAAATAAAGGCCTAATTAAATTTGAAAGTTTTCAGGAGGTTTTTCCGTGGCACATAAAAAGGCGGGCGGCAGTTCAAGGAACGGACGCGACTCAAACGGCCAGAGAAGGGGAGTAAAGAGGTTC
>MGPQ01000021.1 GCA_001797465.1 Deltaproteobacteria bacterium GWB2_55_19
ATGGCTTTTGGCACGGTTTGACCTCCGGGCGGTATTTGGAATACGCTTTTATATCGCCGTGAAGACGATTTATCAAGAAAAAATTTTGTTCATAATGAGGTGTAGATGTCTAAGAAAGAGTAATTTTAGACCCGGAAGGGATATCCCTGAAAAGGTGGGCGGCCTTTTTATTGCCTTGCGCTTAACAGGTTGTACAGGGGTTGTACAAACACCTTTAAAAGAAAAAGGGGTTACCGAGAAGCGCCGTAAAGCCCCTGCCTTTAGGCATGGGGAGGATGTCAAAGGTTTAAATATTGGGGAAAATCTTTAAGCTCTGTTTTTGAGGTTTTCGCTTTTCTCGGCATGTTCTTAGGCTTCTTCTTTCTTCTTCTTCGCCAGCGCAACCCCCTTGCCCGGAGCTTGCAACGTGCTCTCAAGGCGCTTGACCGCTGCCTGTAGGGTGTTCTCGCCAAGGTGACTATACCGCGTTGTCATACGAATATCGGAATGGCCTAAAAGCTCTTTTATTGTAAAAAGGTCTGTGCCCGCCTCGGCGTGCCATGAAGCATAGGTGTGCCGGAGGGAGTGAAAGCAAATCTTTTGCCGTCTGTCTACCACGCCAGTATTGAGTTTTAATTTGTTTACGGCCTTTGTAAAAGTGCGTGATATTTTTTGAATTCGCCCGCCGTGCCAACGATCTTTGAATACAAGCTCGCTCGGCAGACCGCGCTCCCTTTTGTTGAGCATCTCTCTAACGGCCTCGGTCAAATAGGCGTGCCGGTTCCTGCCGCTCTTTGTGTCCTTTAGCACCATCACGCCCCGGTCAAGGTCGATGTCGCTCCAATGAAGGTTGAATATCTCTCCGGCGCGAAGGCCGCAGTGCAGGCTTAACAGGGCCGCGTCGTGGACGGTCATGCTTGTCTTTGCAAGCTCGGCCAACAATGCGCCCGCTTCCTCATGACTTAAGAAGCGCATACGCCGATTATCGCCCCTCGGTATCTTTACTCTTGAAACAGGATTAGCCTTATCGTACAAGTCGCGCTTCGCGGCCCAATTAAAGACCGCTCGCACCACGCCCAGGGAACGCCCGATGGAGAAGGGAGCCGCGCTATCAGCCGTCATAGCGGCCTTTATCCGTTCAATGTCAAAAGGTGATATATCAGGCAGGGCTTTTCCGCCTATGGTGTTCTTTATATACTTTTTGTATAATCCCTCCTCGCGCTCCCAAGTTTTTGCTGCCTTATGAGGCTTGCTTGAAAGGGTATATTGGCCTTCAAAGAGTTCAGCGAATGTGAGGCCGTCCTTTTTCGCTTGCGCTTCTTGCTCGACTTTCGCTTGGCGCTTTGCGTCATCGAGGGCGCGTTTTTCCGCAAGGGTGCGAGGACCTTCACCTCTGCGCCGATTCTCTGCAAGCTCGGCCCAAAGTAAAGCGGCTTTCTTTTCCGACCAGCCCTGAGAAGACCAGCCAAGGCCCTCCTGTTTCATCTTGCCGTCGAGCTTATAAAAAATTATCCAATAACGATCTTTTGATACGCCATGTTTGCGGGTAGGATGTTCACGGTAACGAACGCCTATTTTGTTCGTCTTAAAAAAAATACTCATATCGCCCTCTGTTTTTAATTTGTGCAACCCCTGTGCAACCTTTTTACCTGAAACAGGGGGTCTTTCAGGGAAGCTATGGGAAAGAGAGTATCAAGGAAAATGTTGTATTGTCAAAGGTTTTGTGTAGTTTTGGGAAAGTGAGGGAAGGGCATGAAACCGCGTTCGGGACGCGGGGGCCGGAGGTTCGAATCCTCTCGCCCCGACCAGAATTAAAAAAGGGAGTTTGGCTTAAGCCAAACTCCCTTTTTTAATTCTATCATGGCAGGATTCGAAAGTCGCCGAGCGCCGAGCTGGCGAGGAAGAGGCCGCATGGACGCGGCCGAAAGCGAGGAGGCGCGGCTGGAGCGAGGAGGCAGGAAGGCGACGAGCGGAAGCCAGAATCCTCTCGCCCCGACCAGAATTAAAAAAACGGGTTGGCGTATTTTCGCCAACCCGTTTTTTATTGCTCAAAATAAATTATTGAGTTATATCGGTGAATATAGACGCCAGAATTCCAGTTTCGTATGCTTTCAAAAGATGAGATTGCTTCGCTCAGATCGCAATGACAACAGCCCGTTCGATAGGCGCGGCTAACGAGCCGCGCCTATCGGTTCTTACCAATGTGAGTTTGGGATGTGTGGTTTGAAAATAAAGACGACCTCCCCTTGCCCCTCCTTGGTAAGGAGGGGGACCGTACCCTTCTCCCGTTAGAGAGGGTGTGGCCATGTGCTCGGTGCGCGTAGGGGACAAACAAGGCATAAAGCGCATGATGCGGATTTGCCCGTCCGGCCTGTACTCACTCCTCGACCGTCACCTTGCCGACCATCGCGTGGTGGATGAAGCAGAGGTAAAAATACTCGCCGGGTTTTTCGAACTTGTACTCGAAGGCCCCGCCGGCCGGGACGCTCTTTGACGAAAAAGATCCGGCGCTTATTACAGGCATCGCCGAGAAGATATGGGCGACCGCGTCGGTATTCACCCATTTCACAGTCTCGCCCTTCTTTATGACGATGTTGTCGGGCTTGAATACGTTCTTTACCGAATCCGTCGCCGTCGGCATCTCTATTGTGTGGACGCCGTTTACGGCCGTTGGCCGCACAGGCGCGGAGAGTTGGGCGTCGAACGACCTCTTTTTAACGGCCTTTAAGAGCTCGACGTCCCCGGTAAAGTCCTTGTAAGCGCGGGCGAGTGTCTCGGCGAGGAAGAACTTGCCCTGGCGCGCCTCTTTTGGCGTATCGGGCGAGAGCCCTTCTTTGATTAGCGCGTTTACCTCGTCGGGGAGCTTCGCCTTGTTCTCTTCGAGGAGTTGTTGCTGGAGTATCATGTCGTTCGCCTCGAGAGCGGACTCGTACTTTTCAGTGAACTCGGAGGCAAAGGCCTGTGAGCCTGATACGGCAAGTATAAGGAGCGCCGCGATGCCGAATCTTTTCATCGTGAAGACCTCCCTGCAAGGTAGGATAGATGCCATGATGGATGCGCCCATGATAGTAGATTTCAACGGCATGTTGCAAGTCTTTTAAAAAAGGCTGATAGTTATCCACTCTAACTTCCAGTTAGTATTATCTCGGGGATGCTCCTCCTCACCTCAAGACCCTCCCCCGCTTGATTAACCGTCCCTTTTGAGGTATGCTTCGGTTCCCGGAAGGCTTTTATGAAAGAAACAGCGCTCAAAACACAACTTGACAGGCTCTACAAGACCTTTGACCTCGAGTTCCTGTCCACCGACCCGCTCGAATTCGTCCACAGGTACAAGACCCCGGAGGACAGGGAGATAGTCGGGCTCGTAAGCTCGTCGCTCGCCTACGGTAAGGTGGCGACGATAAAAAAGAGCATCGCGGCCGTAATGGATGTTACGGGGCCGCACCCGGCCCGGTTCGTCAAAAAGCTCGACGTCAATAAGACCCTGCGGGCCTTAAGCGGGTTCAAGCACAGGTTCAACGATGGAAAGGACATCGTAGCCCTCCTCTACATCGCGAGACAGATGATAGGGGAGGCTGGGACCATCGGCGGATTTTTCATGAAGGGGTACTCTGTCGGGGACAGGAATATAAAGGGGGCTTTATCCGTCTTTTCAGAGGGCGCGCTCGGACTCGACACCTCCCCGATATACGGAACAAAAGCGCTCCCGAAAAACGCCGGTGTGAGGTTCTTCTTCCCGAACCCGCTGGACGGGTCCCCCTGCAAGAGGCTGAACCTCTATTTAAGGTGGATGGTCAGGAGCGCAGACAGCCTCGACTTCGGCCAATGGAAAGGGGTCGACCCGGCAAAGCTCGTGATCCCGCTCGACACGCACATAGCGCGCATTTCGAAGAACATCGGGCTCACCAAAAGGGCCTCGGCGGACTGGAAGATGGCCGAGGAGATAACCGATGCGCTTGCCGCGCTCGACCCGAAGGACCCGGTAAAATACGACTTCGCGCTATGCAGGCTGGGGATACTGGATAAGTGCCCGGCAAGGGCGGACCGGGACAAGTGCGAGGCCTGCCTCATAAGGGAAATATGCGTGCTGTAAGGGTTATTCCCAAGCCATGCCAACAGGAAATATGTCTTTGACAGATTTTGATATATGGGGTAACATTACCCGAATTCCCAAATATAATCGCTGTAAGAGCGCTGACCCTTGGGACGAGTCCTGAAAGGGTTTTGCTATTTCAAGCCCGACGGAGAGCTGAATGCACATCCAGGAAGTTTTCGACCTTGTGAGAGGCGATATCCAGGGGATGGAGGACGGGTTCAAGAAGAACCTCAACTCCGACGTCTTCCTCGTGTCAAAGGTCGGGGAGTACATACTTAAAAGCGGGGGCAAGAGGTTCCGTCCGATGGTGCTTCTCCTTTCCGCCCGGCTCTGCGGCTACAAGGGAGACAAACATATCCCGCTCGCAGGCGTTGTCGAGTTCATCCATACGGCTACACTCCTGCACGACGACGTCGTGGATAACGCCAACTTAAGGCGCGGCAACGCTTCAGCGAATACCGTCTGGGGCGAGGGGGCCTCGATCCTCGTAGGCGACTACCTCCTGTCAAAGGCGTTTTCGCTCGCCGTCCTCCACGGCGACATGAGGATACTAAAGGTGCTTTCCCACACGACGACCCGGATGGCCGAGGGCGAGGTCTTGCAGTTGCTAAAGCACAGCGACGCCGAGACGACCGAAAAAGAATACATGGAGGTCGTGACGAACAAGACGGCCGTACTCATATCCGCGGCCTCGCAGGTGGCCGGCATCCTCGGGGAGGTGTCATTGGAGAAGGAAGTCGCGCTCGCCAACTACGGCATGGGGCTCGGCATCGCGTACCAGCTCATGGACGACTGTTTCGACTACATCTCGACGGACGAAGACCTCGGTAAATGCGTCGGCAATGACCTGCGCGAGGGAAAGGTGACGATGCCGCTCATCTATGCCTCGAAGAAGGCTACCGACGCCGAGAGGGCGCTTATAAAGAAGGCGGTTGAGTCCGACGAGCTCGAGGACGATAAACTCAAAGAGGTCATTACCGTCATAAACAAGTACCACGGCATAGAGTACACGATAAACAGGGCGCGTCTCCATATAGAGGACTCGCGGAAGAACCTCGACCACTTCGAGCCGGATTCCAACAGGGCCGCGCTCCTCGCGCTCGCGGATTATGTGATAGAGAGGACATACTAAGTTTCAGGGAGTGTTTTAAAGGGGGCCTTTTTCGAGGCCCCCTTTGTTTTTTGAGCCTCACACATCAAAGAGGGCGTGATGGACAAGCGCGAGAAGGCGAAAAAAGTCCTCGACATACTCGAACGAGAGTTCCCTGAGGCAAAGACCGCGCTCGATTTTAAAACCCCGCTTGAACTCCTCATAGCTACCATCCTCTCCGCTCAGGCTACGGACAAGCTCGTAAACAAGGTAACGCCGGAACTTTTCAAAAAATATAAATCGGCAGAGGATTACGCGCTCGCTCCGATAGAGGAGATCGAGCGTAGGATAGGCTCTGTTAACTTTTACAGGAACAAGGCCAAAAACATAAAGGCCTGTTCAACGCAGATAGCCGAAGCCCACAACGGTAAGGTGCCGGATACGCTCGAAGGGCTTACGGCGCTATCAGGTGTTGGCAGGAAGACCGCGAATATCGTCCTCGGGAACGCCTTTGGAAAAAACGCGCTGGCCGTCGACACCCATGTTAAAAGGGTCGCTCAGAGACTGGGGCTGACTGAAAGCGACGACCCGGACAGGATAGAGGCGGACCTCTGCGCTGTCATCTTGCCGGAGAGATGGACAAGGACGACGCACCTCTTCATCATGCACGGAAGGGCTACCTGCAAGGCCGCGTCACCGAAGTGCGGGACCTGCCCGATAAGGGCTTACAGCGTCTACTATAAGACCGAGTACAAGGGGAAGAAGGGTTAGCGGGTTGTTCCCATGTCCATCTGCTTCGCAAGGCATCAAAGCCAGTGGCCTCGGCGTACAAAAATAATCAGGGGTGATTTTTGAAGGCGCTCGTATTCGACAAAAGGCTTAAATTAGTCCTCGACTATCCGGCGCCGGACCTTAAGGAAAATGAGGCGCTCATCCGCGTAAAGTACGCGGGCATCTGCGCTACTGACCTGGAAATAATAAAGGGCTACATGGGGTTCAAGGGGGTGCCGGGCCACGAGTTCTCCGGCGTTGTCGAGGCGTGCGAGATACCGGGCCTCATCGGAAGGCGCGTTACGGGCGAGATAAACCTCGGTTGCGGCAGGTGCGCATATTGCGCGGGAGGCATGAGGAACCATTGCCCGCAACGCTCCGTCCTCGGGATACTGGGAAAAGACGGCGCGTTCGCCGAGTACCTGACGCTGCCCATAGACAACCTGCACGTGCTGCCGGACGAGATATCGGACGAGGAAGGGGTCTTTGTAGAGCCGCTCGCCTCAGCCTTCGAGATACTCTCGCAGATAGAAATAGGCAGGGGGACCAGGGTCGCGGTGCTCGGCGACGGCAGGCTCGGGATCCTTACGGCTGAGGTCTTGAGCCTCTCGGGCTGTCCGCTTACGGCTATCGGGAGGCACGAGGAGAAGCTCGCCATTTTAAAGGCGCGCGGGATAGAGACAGCCGCAGGGACGGAAGGCCTCGGGAGCGAGTTCGACATAGTAGTCGAGTGCACTGGAAGGGCAGAAGGGCTCTCGACGGCGCTCAAGCTGGTGAAGCCGAGGGGGACGGTGGTCTTGAAGACCACCGTGGCCGAGCGGGACGGCGCGGACCTCAACCGTGCCGTCATCGACGAGGTGACGATAATAGGATCGAGGTGCGGCCCGTTCAAGCCGGCGATAGCCGCGCTTAAAGAGAGGGCGGTTGACGTACGTATGCTTGTGAGCAGGGTTTTCGCGCTTGAAGAAGGAATCGAAGCGTTTCAATACGCCTCTCAAAGCGGTGTCTTAAAGGCGCTCATCAAGGTAGAATAACCTATGGCTGACAAGATATTTCTTGATAAAGGCGGGGAAGTCGAAGAGGTCGAGGGCGCAACCGAGAGGCGTGCCCATGTCCGTTTCCCGGTCTGCCTTGAGGTCAAGGTCAACGGCAGGTTTACGGATGAATGCGTTGACTTCATACTCAATACCGGCAGGGGCGGGGTCTTCATAATGACGGAAAGGCCGCTTGAGACAGGCACAAGGCTGCAAATGAGATTCTATGTGCCGCCCGAGGAGAAGGTCTTAAGCGAGTTCGAGGGTGTTGTCGCAGGCGTGAACAGGGATGACCCGAAGTACCCGAAGGGGATGCACGTCAAGTTCATCAACTGTTCCGTGGACGACCTCCAAAGGCTTGAGGAGTTCATGGAGGGGAAGAGACATCTGCTTGATAAAGAGGCGTGAGTAAGGAACATTGGCGGGTTCGCAAGGCGTCCTTCCGGGCAAGAGAGGTTTTTAACGGGGAGATTTATAATCTCCCCCTGGCCCATCTTTATAAAAGAGGGGTCTTCCCGGCCGTATAGATTCGTTCAGCATATCCTCGGCAGTTGTTCGCCCGAGAGCATGTCGATTATCCGCGTGTTGCCTATGGAAGTTTCCAGAAGCACCTTGCCCTTGGGGGTCTCTCTGACCTCTCCGATGATCGCCGCGTCCCTGCCGAGAGGGTTTTTTTTCATTGCTGAGAGGACCTTTTCCGCGGGACCCTTTGCTACGACCGCGACGAGTTTGCCCTCGTTCGCGAGATAGAGCGGGTCGAATCCCAGTATCTCGCACGCCCCCTTTACGGCCTCTTTTACCGGGATAGAGTCCTCGCGTACGGCTATGGCTGTTCCGGAGCTTCCAGCGAACTCGTTCAGGACCGTAGCGAGCCCGCCCCTTGTAGGGTCCCTCATAGCCCGTATCTCGCCGTCCGTAGCAATGGCAAGCATGTCGCGCGTGAGCGTATGGAGGGCGGCGCAATCGCTCTCGACAGGGACGTCCATTTCTATCCCCTCGCGCTTCGTCATTATCGCAATCCCGTGGTCGCCTATCGTCCCTGAGATGATTACCGCGTCGCCGGGCCTTATCCGCGATGGGCTTAAATCGATTGAGTCCCTTACGACGCCTATGCCCGTTGTGGTAATAAACACCCTATCCCCCTTGCCGCGCTCGACTACCTTTGTGTCTCCGGTGACTATTGCTACGCCGGAGGCGACGGCGGTCTCTGCCATGGAGCGGACTATCAGGACAAGCTCGTCTATATCCATGCCCTCCTCTATGATGAACGAGGCGCTCAGATACGCCGGCACGGCGCCGCCGACAACGAGATCGTTTATTGTGCCGCAGACCGATAGTTTGCCGATGTCGCCGCCCGGGAAGAATATGGGGTTTACGACGTATGAGTCTGTCGTGAAGGCGAGCCTGCCGGTGGGCAGGCTGAATATCGCCTGGTCGTTTAACGGCGCGAGGAGGTCGTTCTTGAATGCGGCCGCGAAGACGTCTTCTATGAGCCGACGTGTTAGCTTTCCGCCGCTACCGTGTCCGAGGAGGATGTTGTTATTCTTTTTCATCAGGATGTCCTTATATGATTTTTTTCACCCTCCCCTTTTATCCCCTCCCATCTGTCGGATAGGGGAGGGGAGGAGAAGAGAGAGGCGGCTTTCCATTAAAGGTTCGAGCGTTCATGGCAGTTGAGATTTGATTATGAGACGGCAGAGCATCAAGGCGCGGTTAGAAAACGCGCCTGTCGAGCTTAATAGATACGGCTCAGATTTACGCCACCTTCCTGTACTTGTAGAACGCGGCGCAGGTACCCTCCGACGAGACCATGCACGGGCCGACCGGGGTCTCAGGTGTGCAGGCGTCCCCGAATAGCGGGCACTCGTCCGGCGTGACGAGCCCTTTCAAAACGAGGCCGCACCTGCACCCAGCGGGCTCCGCGTCCTCGCCCGAGGGGATGGCGAATTTTTTCTCGGCGTCAAATGAGGCGTAGGCGTCTTTTATGGCAAGCCCGCTCTTAGGGATGTTCCCTATACCTCGCCAGAGGCTGTCAGAGGGTTCGAATACCTCGTTCAATACATCCTGCGCCTTTCTGTTTCCGTCCCATGTGACGACGCGCCTGTACTGTATCTCGGTTCCGCACCGCCCCTCTTCGAGCTGTTTTACGAGCATGTAGATGCCGAAGAGCGCGTCGAGCGGCTCAAAACCGGCGACAACGCAGGGGGAGTTGTAGTCTTTTGACAAGAACTCGTAAGAGTGCGCGCCGATTATCGCGGTCACGTGGCCGGGCGCGATAAAGCCGTCTATCCTTACGTCGCCCGAGTCGAGCAGGGCCTTCATCGCCGGGGGCGTGAGCTTGTGCAGAGAGAGTACGGAGAGGTTCCTTATACCCTCTTCCTTTGCCGCGAGTATCGTGGCGGCGACCGTAGGCGCGGTAGTCTCGAAGCCGACCGCGTAGACGACGACCTCTTTTCCGGGGTTGGACCTCGCGATATCGAGCGCGTTAATCGGCGAATAGACCACACGGATGTCGCTACCCCGCGCCCGCTCATCCTGAAGGGACGAGCTCGACCCCGGGACCCGCATCATGTCGCCGAAGGTGGCGATTATCGAATCATTCCTCGACCTGCTGAACTCGATTATCCTGTTTATGTCAGAGGCGGAGGTGACGCAGACGGGGCACCCTGGCCCGGAGATGAGCCGGATGTTCTTCGGGAGCGCGTCGCGTATGCCGTATTTTGAAATTGAGTGGGTGTGGGTGCCGCATATCTCCATGATGCTCACCTCTTTTCTGGAGATGCGGCGTATCTCGTTTATGAGCCCCTCGGCTCTGTGTCTGCCCCTGAATTCGTCTATGTACTTCATCCTATTATCCCGTCTATTAGATCGAGCGCCTCTTTTGCCTTCGCTTCATCGACCTTTTCAATAGCGAACCCCGCGTGGACTATTACGAACTCGCCGGTCTTCGCATCGGGCAGGAGCTGCATGTTGACTACCTTCCTCGTGCCCGCCACATCAATTGTGGCCTTTACGCCCTTTAACTCTATTATTTTTCCAGGTATGCCGAGACACATGTCAGCCGCCTTTCTTTATCTTTTCCCAGGCGACGATCGCCTGGCCGAGGGATACGCCGCCGTCGTTAGCTGGCACCCTCTCGTTGGTGTAACACTTAAACCCGGCCCCTTCAAGCCTTTCGAGCGCGAGCGTCATAAGTATCGCGTTCTGGAAGACCCCTCCGCTCAAGGCCGTCTTTGTTATCCCCGTCTCTTCTCTTATGCCTCTGGCCACAGCGACTATCGCTTCCGCCATCGTCATGTGGAACCTGCCGGAGATTACCCCGTTCGGAACGCCGCATTTTATATCGTGAACGATAGCCCTTATGGCAGGTGTCGTGTCGATTATAGCGGGTTCCCCGTCCTTTATCGTGAAGGGGTAGGGGTTAAGCCCATCTCTCAATTCGGCAATGGACTCGAGCTCTATCGCCGCCTCGGCCTCGAAGGATATCCTGTCCTTGAGGCCCATGATGGAGGCGACTGCGTCGAAGAGCCTCCCGGCGCTCGACGTGAGCGTTGAGTTGAGGCCGGTCTCGACCATCTTTTTCACTATCGCGGACTCTTTGGCGTTCATTCTTTCGAAGAAGAATGGGGCCTCTTTTTCGGCGCTGTCGCCGAAAGAGGAGACGAGGTAAGAAAGCGCCATCCGCCACGGCTCACGGACGGCCGCGTCGTTGCCTGGGAGCCTTACATAGGAGAGATGGGCAGAGCGGGTAAATGAGCCTCTTGAAGCGACGAGGAACTCGCCGCCCCAGACCTCTCCGTCGGTCCCTAAGCCGGTGCCGTCGAGGGCGACCCCAATGACCGCATCCTTAACCCCGTGCTCGGCCATGACGCTTGCGATGTGCGCGTGGTGGTGCTGGACGGGTATTATCCGCGCGCCCATTATGCCATTTGTCTCCGCGTAAGCCCTTCCGAACGCGGAGCTCATATAATCCGGGTGCATGTCGAGGGCGACGGCCTTTGGCTCGGCCTTGAATGTGTTCTTGAGATTACGGAGCGTCTCTTTGTAGAATTCGAGGGCATCCATATTTTCCAGGTCCCCGATGTGCTGTCCGACGATGGCGTTATGGCCCTTGGTGATTGTAAAGGTGCTCTTAAGGAGCGGACCTGCCGCGAATATCTCGTCCATTGCCTCGCCGAGCGCTATCGGCTCCGGCGTAAAGCCGCGCGCGCGGCGGAGAACCCTCCTGACGCCCTTATCGACCCTGACGATGGAATCATCGACCCTCATATATATGTCGCGGTCGTGGAGGAGTATGTAATCGGCGATAGTTGATAGGCGCGCAACCGCCTCTTCATTAGATATGACGATCGGCTCGTCAGAGAGGTTTCCGCTCGTCATGACCAGCGCCTTAAGGCCGGAGTCGTGGAAGAGGAGGGAGTGGAGCGGGGTGTACGGGAGCATTACGCCGTACCTGTCGTTATTGGGGGCGACATGGGCAGAAAGGGCGGAGGAGGATTTTTTGAGGAGCACGATCGGCCTCGTCCTGTCCTTTAGCGCGGATTCCTCTTCCGTATCGACGAACGCGAAAGATTCTATGGATTCGATATCCGGCGACATGACGGCAAAGGGCTTGTTCGATGCGCCGCCCTTTATAAACGACCTCCGTTTCTTTTCACGGAGCCTCTTTACGGCGCTATCGTTCAAAGCGTCGCAGGCGAGGTGGAACCCGCCGAGCCCCTTTATGGCGAGGATATGCCCCTCCCTTAAAAGGCGCTGTCCCTCTTTTATGGCGCTGAAGCTATCGCCTGCGCCGACCGCGGACCCGTCCTTATGAGCGAGCCATACCTTCGGGCCGCACTTCGCGCACGCGTTTGGTTGCGCGTGGAAGCGCCTGTTCGTCGGGTCGCGGTATTCTCTATCGCATTCGGGACATAAGGTGAAGCGCGCCATAGTGGTGCGAGGCCGGTCGTAGGGGATGTCCTTTACTATCGAATACCTCGGCCCGCAGTTGGTGCAGTTTGTGAACGGATAGAGGTAGCGCCTGTCAGAGGGGTCAAAGACCTCCTTAAGGCAGTCTTCGCATATAGAGATGTCAGGGGAGACGAGGACGGATTTTCCCGAGACGGCCACACTCTCCCTGATGGTGAAGCCGTTGAAGCCTTGCTCCGACGAGCCCATGATGGTCATCGTCTCTATCCTTGAGAGCGGAGGGGCCTTTAACTTAAGGTCACGGATGAATTCATCAAGACGCGCGCCCTCGGCCTCGATGACTACTCCTTCTGAATCGTTCAGGCAGTAGCCCTTGAGGCCGTGGGTAGCGGCAAGGTTATAGACAAAGGGCCTGAAGCCGACGCCCTGGACTATGCCGGTTATATGTATGCGGGCCTTGTCCATTATCGGTTCGTATCCGCCTCACGCCTCAGCGCGAGGGCTTTTGCGGCAAGGAACGCGCAGAATTCCTTTATCCCCTCTCCGGTCCTGCATGAGGTCTCGAATATTTGAAGGACCGGGTTTATGGCCAGCGCGTTCCGCCTCGCGCGCCCTATGTCAAAATCGGTATAAGGCGCCAGATCAATCTTGTTTATGACGAGCGCGCCTGACGTGTTGAATATCGCCGGGTACTTAAGCGGCTTGTCATCCCCTTCGGCAACGCTCAAGACAGTGACCATCATGTCTTCGCCAAGGTCGTATTCCGCCGGGCAGACCATGTTGCCGACGTTCTCTATTATGAGGAGCCTTGTATTTTGATCGAGGGCCCACTGGAGCGCGTGGGCGATGTCGTGGGCATCCAGGTGGCAGGCCCTGCCGGTAGTTATCTGCTTAACGGGGACGCCGTGCCCGGCTATCCGCACGGCGTCGAGGTCTCCTTCGAGGTCTCCAACGACTACCGCGAAGGCGTCGAGCGCTTCGAGGAGTAACGGCGCCATCTGTTCAATAAGGGACGTCTTCCCCGCGCCAGGGGAGCTGACCATATTTATGACGTAGACGCCCCTCTCGATAAAGGCGCGCCTGTTCGCCCCGGCTATCGCGCCGTTCTCCGCGAGTATCTTCTTTTCTATGAGTATGTCGTGCATTTTTATCCTATACTGCCTCAATCGACACGAGGTCGAGCTCGGTCCCCGTGAGTTTCTCTATCTTCTTTCCGCCGCAGGCCGGGCAGAGGCTGACAAAGTGCTGGAAGCGGAATTTTGTCCCGCAATCAACGCACTCGCCGGTTAGCGGCACGTCCTCTATCTCGAGTATTGCGCCGTCGAGGTCTGTGTCCATTATCGATGTCTCGAAGCAGAACCTCAAGGCCTCCGGCTCGACAGCCGTGAGTTCGCCTATCTTTACCCTTACCTTTTTAAGTTTTTTTAGCTTCGATCTCTTCATCTCCCTCTTTATTATCTTGAGGAGGCTACTGGCTATTCCCATCTCATGCATCGCGTCCCTTCCTCTTTGCGGCCTTGAAACCGAAGCGTTTGAGCGTATCCGATATTATCCTTGCGGCCTCGGGGAGTTTTTCGCTGACTGCGTCCGAGAGTTCAAGGCCTGGGGAGATGTCAGAGGGGACTATGCCTATTATCGAGACCGCCGGATGGGAGCCCTCGAACGCCGCAAGGTCGAGCAGGTCCTTTATGCCGATGGAGTGCGCGGATGTCTTCAGGCGCGCACCGTTTTTTTTCAGGGCCTCTCCGCTGAACGTGTAGATGGTCCCCGGCAAAGAGTCGGACGAGAGGGCGTCGATTATTATTATGTGGCTGAATTCGCTGAACAAAGAGAGGAGGCCCGTTCCGGCCGTCCCGCCGTCGATGCACGAGACGTCGCTACCGAATGAGTACGCGCGCTCGAAAAACTCGGCTGTCCTTACGCCGAGCCCGTCGTCCTTAAGGATGATGTTGCCGACCCCGAGGACGAGCGCCCTCTTTTTTGTCTTTCGCGCCAATTTGTATGTGGGTTGATTTTGGGCTATTTTCATCTTCTGTTTTATCAAAAAAAGAAAAATATAGCCATAGGGCATGAGCCAAAAGATTGAAAAAAATATTAGTAAGAGGATATAATCACGGGCGGGCGGCCTGAATGCGCCTAAGGAAGCTGTAAGCTCCCGTCTGAATCCAAGGAGAGGTTGTCATGAAGAAGACCATGGCGTTCGCATTAGCCTTCGCGGCCTCAAGCCTGGTATTGCTCGCGCTCGATATCGCGCTCCTTTATTTTCAGGGGCTCTCGTTCATATTCAAGGGGCAGTAGTGAAAAAAATGCGCAAGCACCTTCCGGGGCTCTTCGGGGTCGTCTCTTTCATCCTCGTCGTCCTCGTTTTCTCTCAGACATACGCGCCTTCGGCCTTCGCGGATGACGGGCCTGACGCGGCAGGCGTCTCCACACAGGCGTCCGCCGTGGAGGCCGGGCCCATTGCGCCGAGGCTTACGAAAGACGACTACCCGTCATCAACTATTGTCCGGCCCAGGGTCGTTGTCTGGCTCGCGGCGCAGATGCACCTCTGGTTCGCGGCGTTCGTCCTCGCGGTCCCGATATTCGTCGTCGTCATCGAGGCGATAGGGATATGCAGGAAGGATGAACGCTACGACAGGATGGCCTACGAGTTCATCAGGGTATCGATGACGGCGTACACGCTTACCGCTGGCACAGGGGTCGTTTTCGCCGTTGTCCTCTTCTTTTTCTATCCGCACCTTATGAGATACCTCCTCTCGATATTCAGGCCAACCGTCTTCCTGTATTTCATATTCTTCGTCCTTGAGAACGCGGCGCTTATCATGTATTTCCGCCTCTGGAAGAGGCTTAAGACCGGGGCCGGGAAGATCGCGCACTTATGCATCGGTATCGCGCTGAACCTCGCCGGGACAGCGATAATGTTCGTCGCCAACGCCTGGGTGACATTCATGATGTCCCCGGCGGGCGTTGACCTTAAGGGCGCGTTCCAGGGGGACGTCTGGGCGGCCGTGCACAATAACCTCTGGAACCCCATGAACCTCCACAGGTTCATCGCTAATATCGCCTACGGCGGCTCTATCGTCGGCGCGTACGCGGCGTACAGGTTCTTAAGCTCTGCGACGGAGGAGGAAAAGGCGCACTACGACTGGATGGGGTACACGGCGAACCTCATAGCCATAGGCGCGCTCCTGCCTCTGCCGTTTGCCGGTTACTGGCTGACAGCCGAGATATACGCATACAGCCAGCAGATGGGTATTACGCTCATGGGCGGGGTCTTCGCCTGGCTTTTTATCATCCAGGCGGTCATCATAGGGGCGCTGTTCCTCGCCGCGAACTACTACCTCTGGTGCGGACTGTCAAGGAGCGAGGGCGGCAAAAGGTACACGCCTTACATAAAGTACATTGCCTTCATGGTCGCCGTATCTTTCATAGTATGGTTCACCCCGCATACGCTGATATTAAAGCCCTGGGAGGCGAGCGCGCTCGGTGGACAGTACCATCCGTATCTCGGGCCTTTGGGGCTCATGCCGGCGAAGAACACGGCTGTGAACATCATGCTCCTCTTTACGTTCCTGAGCTTCCTCTTTTACAGGCGCGCGAACAGGGTGGCTGTCGTCTCATGGGCCCCCTACGGCAAGGCGGCGCAGACTGCGATATTCTCATCCGCCATATTGAATATAGTCTTCCTCGGCGTCTATTACGGGTATTTTACGAACACGGTATACAAGGTGGCGTCATCCGTCCCTCAGGTGGCTACGACCCTCTTTGCCATCATCGCTTGCCTCACGGTCGAGTTCTTTATCTACCGGGGCGCAAAAGAGGCGGGGCCTTACAAATGGGGGCGGATGCCGGAGAGGAGCCAGTACGCGATATTCCTCATCACCGTCTCGTTCACCTGGCTCATGGGGCTCATGGGGTATGTGAGGGCCGCGATACGCCAGCACTGGCACGTGTTTTCGGTCGTGCGGGACGCGTCCCCTGACGCATTCACCCCGACCATCGGGTACGCCGCTAACGTCGTGTCGATTGGTACGATAATATTCATGGCGCTCGTGGTCTTCATATTTTGGCTGAGCGGCCGGAAGGGCGCGGACTACGGTGAATAAGAGGTTTTTAAAGGTAGCCATATTTTCCGGCGCGGTCATCGGCGCGTATACGCTCTTTGCATCGCTCTACGTGCCGTTGATCGTGCCCGAGGAGCCGCCGTCTCTTGAGGCGGTTGACGCGGCCTCCGGGGTCGAGGGGTTTGTCTCGCTCGGAGAGAAGCTATTCAAGGGCAAGGGGGCGTGCGCGCTCTGCCACAACGCCGCAGGCAGGGCCCCGCTCCTTGATAATATCGTCGATGTTGCCAATACGCGCCTCGCCGCGCCCGATTACCACGGCTCTGCAAAGACCTCCGTTGAGTACATCCGCGAATCGATGGTAAGCCCGTCGGCGTATGTGGCGCCGGGGTACGGTATGGCAGGGGACGAAAAGACCTCCCCGATGCCTGATGTGACCGCCGGTGCGATAGGGTTGTCCGCGAAAGAGGTCGACGCGGTTATCGCGTACCTAAAGAGGTTATCTGGTGTCGATGTGACGGTAACGGAGGAGGCGGGGGGGGTTGATGTAAGCGGAGCAGTTGAGGCGACCACGAGCGCGGAGGCCGCGAGATGAGGATACCTAAGCTCGCGCAGTTCATAATTATCGTAGCAGTGCTATACGCGCTCCTTAAAGCGCCGGGGGTCTTCCTCGGGAAACCCATCCCAGAGAGCCTCATATTCATGTACATGGTCTTGGTCGTAGCGACCGTCCTCCTTGTCATGACCTCGACGGACGAGTCTGCCGAAGAGCTTTTTAGTCCCATAAGGGCGCTTGTCCAAGACCCGAAGAAGGCGTTTGCGAGGAATATCGTATTCGTTATAGCGCCGCTTGTCGCGGGGTATATCGCTTACGGGCTCTCGTCCAAAGGCATGGAGCCCCCGGCGGAACTCCGCTCCATCCACCCTGCGCCGTTGTCAAAGATGGCGGCGTACGGGAAAAGGTTCGATATGGCCACGCTCGAAAACCCCCTCCGGGCGACAGAGACGGAGGATAAGGAGATATTCAATGCGTATGTGGCTGAGGGCGCCGGGATATACTTCAAGAACTGCTTTTTTTGCCACGGCGGCAAGCTCGACGGCAGGGGGCATTACGCGCACGCGCTCACGCCGAGGCCGCTCCCTTTCAAGGGCAGGGACACGATAGCGCAGTTGTCGGAATCCTATGTCTTCTGGAGGGTCGTTAAAGGCGGTCCCGGTCTTCCGTCCGAGGGAGGCCCGGCGGACTCGTCGATGCCTGCGTGGGAGGATAAGCTTACCGAGGAGGAGGTCTGGAAGGTCGTGCTCTTCCTTTACGATTTTACCGGCAATAGACCCAGGGAAAGGGCGCGTGAGGGGAAATAATATGACATATCGCGGATGGATAATTGGCGGCGCGTTCTCACTCGTGACATCCATTCTCCTCTCAGCTACTGCGTTGGCCTTTGGCGACGTTGGGCGCGGAAAGGCCGTTTATGAGAAGCACTGCCAATACTGCCACGGCAGGGACGGCGCAGGGGACGGCCCTGCGGCCGGGTTTCTAAACCCTCCGCCGAGGGACTTCACCTTAGGCACATACAAGTGGAAGACGACGCCGTTCGACGAGATGACGCCGTCTGACGACGACTTCGTGAGGATGATAAATGGGTGGGCCTCTCATAACGCGGTCCCCGGTTGGGACGGCTTGAACGATACGTCCATGCCCGGGTGGTCGGATGTGATAGGTGATAACGACATAAAGGCGGTTATCGCGTATCTTAAGAACCTCTCGGGGCTTGAGGCGCCGGTAAAGCCGCCTATCGATATGAAGGCGAAGGTCGCGCCGTCAAAAGAATCGATTGAGCGCGGAAAAAAGATATTCGCGGACGTCTGCTCGGAGTGCCACGGCGACGAGGGGCGCGGCGACGGCAGAAAGAAGCTCAAGGACGACTGGGGCGCGCGGACCTGGCCGAGGGACTTGACGAAACCGTGGACATTCAGGGCAGGGAGCGCGCCCGTTGACATCTACGCGAGGGTGACTGTCGGGATACCCGGCACGCAGATGCCGAGTTTTGCCGACCCGCAGTCCAAAAAGGCGCTCTCGGATGAGGCGAGGTGGGATGTAGCTAACTACGCGGCTTCTCTCGTCGCCCCGTACAAGAAGCCGGGCGAGGGTACGGTAATAAAGGCGGTTAAGGTCGAAGGCGCTCTCCCTGACGCGCCGGGCGCGCAGTGGAATAGGGCCGCCTTTGAGAGCTTCTATCTTGCGCCGCAGATGATAGAGGGGGAGCGGCTCTTTACCCCGACCTTGAATTCAGTCTCTGTGAAGGCGCTCTTCAACGATACGGAGATTGCGTTCCTCGTCGAGTGGGACGACCCGACAGAGTCAGTGCCTGGTGACGAGTCGGTGATGGCCCTCTCGGCCGGAGAGGTCTTCTTGGATAAGGCCGCCATAGAGTTCCCTGCGTCCCTGGGGCGAGCGGACGAGAGGCCGTACTTCGGGATGGGGAGCGACGCAAGGCCGGTCGATATATGGCTCTGGCAAAACGACGGGGCAGTCCGGTCGATAAGGGCGAGAGGGACGGCGTCTGTTGAAGACGGGCCGGACAAGGTGCGCGCGAAGGGCGCGTATGAAAAGGGGGCGTGGCGCGTGGTCTTCAAGGGTGCCTTGAAGCGCGAATGGAAGGACGGGGCCTCTGAAGGGATTTTCGTGCCTGTCGCCTTTGGACTCTGGGACGGCTCGAACGGGGATAAGGGCGCAAAACACACGATGACCGGGTGGAATTATTTTGCCCTCAACGAGGGAGGCGGAGTGTCGCCGTATATCTGGGCGATAGGGGCTGTTGTAGTGGTGTTTATTCTTGAGCTGTTGTGGTTTCGTGGGGCGAGGAGGGGCAGAGACAGATGAGGTTGGGGAATGCTTTGGTAACCCAAACGCGACTGAACCCGCGAAAGATTTATTTTTTCGTTTCGTTTTTTCAAAACACCGGGCGCATGGCGGAGAGCGCCTAAGCGAGGGAGAGGCGAGCGCGCCGGGGTAGATTAGACGCTTGCGCTCGGCGCGCAAACAACTGGAAAATGAGCGCGCAAGGGGCGCGCGAGCGGGTGGGGGAGGAAGAAAGCGCTCGGAGCCATCGCCAAAAGCGCGCGGAGCGCGCAAAAAGGCCTTAGCCATTTGCATTGTATGATACCCTCAATGTTTTTTAAGTCACTGGATTCCCGTTTGCGCGGTAATGACAGTATTTAGATCGAAGATAAAAACCCTTACGGTTCCATCGCCAGTCTGAACCCCAGATCGAACCGGGCCCTGAAGTCGAAAGACCTGGACCTGTTCGCTATCCTCTGGTGCCGCCAGTCGTCGGCCCAGGAGCCGCCCTTCCTTACATGCGTGCCGTCGGTCTTGTTCCCCTTCGGGTTGTCCTTAGGGCTCTTCTTGTAATAGTCTACGTCGTAGAGGTCGTACATCCACTCCCAGACGCCACCGGACATGTCATATATGCCGAGCCCATTCGGCTTGTAGGCGCCGACCGGGGACGAGAAGACATATCCGTCGTCGTAGCCCTTCCAGTAGGTGTTTTCCGGGAAGACCTCGGCAAGCTCTCTGTGCGCGGCCTCGTCAGCCACGTTCCCCTCGGGCCTGTCCCCGTCATTGCCCCAGCTGTACTTCATCACCTTGCCGCGCGCTCTCGCGGCAAACTCCCACTCGGCCTCGGTCGGGAGGCGGTATTTAAGCCCGGTCTTTTTGCCCTTCCATTTTATGAACTCGCCAGCGTCGTTCCATGTGACGCACGCGACCGGGTGGTTATCGTCCTGCTTGAGCCGCTCCCAGTAGAGGTCCTGCTGGTTCTGCCAGACCCTGCCGCCGTAGATGATGTAACAGCCCTGTCCGGTCTCGGCCTGGGTCTTGTATCCGGTCTCGTCTACGAATTTGGAGAATTCGGAGCGCGTTACCTCGTGTTTTCCGATGTAATAGTCGGATACGCAGACGGCGTGCAGGGGCTTTTCATCCGGGTCGCCGTCTAACCTCGCCTTCTGCGGGTACGGGTCGCCCATCTCGAAGCACCCGCCTTCCACGAAGACCATGTCCTCTGGGTCCGCGGCGTTTTTTTTCGCGTCCCTGGCGTACGCCGGGGCTGAAAGGGAAAGGGCGAGGATGGCTGAAAATATCATGTACGCGAGCGGACTGATAACGGTCTCCTTTGGGGACAACAGGTTTTTAAGTGTACAGATAAGATAAGTTATTCCAATTTAAAAGTCAAATCGCCGGAGGCGCGGGGGTGTTTAAAAGTTTGCATAGCGCTTCTATTTATAGTATTTTCGTAATCATGGATAATATAAAGCAAGTACCGAGCCTCTCGCTTCCGGCCATACCGGTCGATCTCGGCGCGGAGGTGCTTTTAGAGATACTCAAATTCAACCTCCGCATAAAGAGCATGTTCGTCGGGATGGAGTTCGGCCAGTACCTCTTATCATTCGTCTCTCGCCTAACGACCTCATGGGCACGTTCAGGAGCGAAATGATGAGGGATAGTCCGGTGATATTCCGGTTCCTTCATAAGGGGGTCGTCTACGGGTTCGATACCGAAATACAGAACATCGTATCCGCCCCGGCGAAGATCGTGTTCCTCAAGTACCCGAAGGCGATAGTGGAATCCAAGACCCTTACGACAGAGAGGCACTCCTGCAACATCCCCGGCATGACCATGTTCGGCAACGAGTTCGTCGACCTCTCCGTCATCGACATAAGCCCCGAGGGGTGCCGGGCGGTCATAATGTCCGTCAAGGAGGCGCTATACAGCCTCATACAGGTGAACAAGATAATAGAGATAAAACTGCAACTGCCGAGGACGAACGAATCGTTCGCGCTCAAAGGCAAGATAAGGAACTTGAGCAAGGATACGGACAGGATAACGATTGGCGTGCAGTTCGACGAGATGGCAGGGGAGGCGAGGGCGAAGCTCACGCAGTTCATCTCGGCCCTCAAGTGACCGGCGCGCAAGGAGACGTTTTGGAGACGATAGAGACTGAGCAATACAGGGATGAGCTTGTAAAGGCCATTGAGAAGCACGGGTTTCTGCCTCAAAATCTTGAGTTCGTCGACGAGATACCGAACGACCCGCGTCGGGCCTCAAGGGTCTACAAAATCGAGAAGAGGATTCTCATAAAGA
The DNA here is from genome assembly GCA_001797465.1 of Deltaproteobacteria bacterium GWB2_55_19. Lineage (GTDB taxonomy): Bacteria > Desulfobacterota > GWC2-55-46 > GWC2-55-46 > GWC2-55-46 > GWB2-55-19. Next base: position 21,086 of record MGPQ01000021.1, read on the forward strand.
AATCGATCCCCCGCGAGGACAAGGTGGCGAACATTGAATTTCTCTTCGCGAGGTTCCCGGAGGAGACGGCTAAGCTCGATGACGACTTCAAGTTCGTGAAACAGCTCGTCCTCTACGAGATGTTCCACATCGTGTACCGCTACCAGACAGACTACGAGTGCGCGAAGTGGGCGTTCTACCATCTGAACAGGTAGGGCGCTGGGAAGGGGCTGGATGACCGACTACCGGCGGTGAGAAGGCTTTTTACCTTCCCCTGTATCCCCTCCAGTCAAGGGAGGAGAGGTTTTCCGCGGCTCAGCCGTTTAAGTTTTAAAGGCGCGGATCAGCAGAACCAGTCTGCCCGGAGCCGTGTTACTCTTCCTTCGGTTTTCCCTTTGAGTAGATGTAGAGGCTGAAGACGAGTGCGACGACTATGGCCGCGTGGATGCCGAGTTGCAGGACCGCGCCCTCCCATTCGGCCTCGCCCATGCCGAGCTTCATCTGCGTGAGCAACATGCCCCTGATGGAGGCTATGACGCCTATGAAGATAAACGGGTTAAGCGAGAACGAGTGCCTGTTTATCTGCCGCATCACCTGCCTGAAAAGCTCCATGATGATGAGCACGAACATGAGGTCGCTTATGATGTGCGATATCGAGTGCTGTGTGTAGAAGATGAAGTCGGTTATGGCCTCGACCATGAGCAGTGCGGCAACGCCGACGATGCCTATCGCCACCCAGAGGAGGATTACGTCGTCTACGATGGTGAGGAACTTGTTTATATAAGGTAGTACCATGCTCTTGCGCTGTTCCTGCAGGTTTTGATCCATTGAGGCCTCCGTAATAAGTGGGGTAATTCTATTACAAAGGGCCGGGAAAATCAATTGCAAACGGTCGGGGAGAGGAAGGTCTTGATAAGGTCTTAAGGCTTTAACGACTTCCATAATCCCACTATGAAAAGGCCTTTGCGCAACCCGTACGTCAGGCTTTAGAACTGGATTCCCGCATGCTTCAGGCGGGAATCCAGTGTTTTTTAAAAGGTATCTTTTTCAAGGATGGGTTTGGCGAGATTTTGAAGGGGCAAAAAAGAACCGTAGCGCGGCTCATGTTGCGCCGCGCCGCGGTTCCGGGAGGACAGGCTAATAAGCGCCGCCGCCTACCGACCCGCCGCCGTCATACCCGACGAAAGGCGCACTGTGAGTAAGGTGGGACCAGACCGAGCACTTCTTGGTCCACTGGCTCTCAGGGTACCTGGTGGTCAGTATGTGGCTGACGTCGATGAGCGTGTCGTTCTGGCCGGTCAGCTTGTAGTTCGCGGCCCCGAGGAAGTACTCAGCCTCAGGGACAAGGTCGGTATCGGCGAACTCTTCGATGACCTCGTCGAACTCGCGAATGGCCTCAGCCTGGCGCTCGAGATGGAAGTCGGCGAGCCCCTTGGAGAGGAGCGACTGCGCCATGAAGTCTCTCGGGGGCAGGAAGCCCACCCACCGTTCAAGCTCGCGTCCATGCTCGTCGGCGATTATGAAGGTAGGCGTCCAGTCGACGTTCCGCTCCTTGGCGAGCGACTTCTTCTCGTCTATGTTGAGCTTGACCGGCGCGTACTCCCGCTCGATGAGATGGACGACCTCCTCTTTCTCAAGCGTTTCGTTTATCGTCTTCATCGACCCTTCGCATGAAGGGCTGTAGAAGAACATCATTAAAAGTTTCGAGCCGCCCTTGATGTCTTCCGTTGCTTCGTTGATGTTTTTGAACCAGTTTACGCGTTCCATAAGACACCTCCCTGTCAAGTCATGTTTGCCTGAAGTTGTTCAAGCCTCCGTTGAAACCTCTGCCCTTGCCTCCCTTGCCGCGTGTCCTTGGCCCCGCACCCCCTGAACCCTCTGCCCGCCAATCGAAATTGAATTTCGTTTTCATTATATCGCATCTGCCCTAGAGGTCAAAAAACGTAAAAAATGGAACTCGCAAGGTTTGCGCGGACAGGCCTCTGATTGGAGCCCTTCGCGCCCCTTCTTTTTCCCTTCAAAGGAAGGGTTACTTCGCATATAATAAACCGCATGAGATTCAAGGACTTGCCAGCGCACGTAAGGCACACGTTCTATTACGACTTAAGGTCCGGGCTCTTGATCGGCGTTTTCGGCGGGCTCCTTATGCCGTTTATCCCGATAATCGGCAGGAAGATAGGGGCGAGCGACTTTCAGGTGGCGCTCCTTGCCGCCTCCCCGTACATCGCGAACACCTTTACGCTCCTCTGGACAGAGGACGTCTTCGGAAGGGGCAGGGTCTGGTATGTAGTATGGCCCGGGGTTCTGGGGAGGCTCATCCTCCTCGGGATGTTCTATGTGACCGCCCCATTCTGGTACACGGTCGTCATATTCGCGTACATGATAGTGACCGCTATACCGTTCCCGTCCTACGCGTCCATCATGAAGACCAATTACCCGGATGAGCACCGCGGGAAGCTCATGGCGTACGTCCGGGTCGGGATCGCGGTATCCTGGGTGGCCGCTTCCGCCCTCGCCGGCTGGGTGCTCGAGAAGGACACGTATAATTTCAGGTACATCTTCCCCGTTGCGGCGGTCTTCGGGGCGCTCTCCGCCCTGCAGTTCAGGTCGATAAGGGTGAGGCGCGAGAAAAGGGAGCGGGAGCCCTTCGCCGGTACAAGTCATCTTTTAAGGCCCCTTAAGGACGGGGCATTCCTCCGGTTCGTAACCGTATATTCGCTCTTCGAGTTCGGGCTACTTATGGCGCTCCCCGTCTTTCCGCTCGTCCTTGTAGACGAGGTGGGGATTTCCAACCTCGCCACAGGCGTCTACGGCTCCATCTTCTCGATGATGTGGCTCCTCGGTTTTTTCTTCTGGGGCAGGCAGTTGGACGCGCATCCGGTAAAAAGGGTCCTCGTCCTTATATTCGCGATAGCCTCTGCGACCCCGCTCCTTTATCTTTTTACGAGGGACATATACGCGCTCGGCGTGGCGCAGGCTACGGCCGGGTTCACATTCGCGGCCCTTGAGCTTACTAATTATGTGGTTATTACGAGGATAGCCTCTGAAGGGGAGGTGGCGAGGTACACGGCCGCGAACATCGCCATAGGCGGCATACGCGGTGCGACGGCCCCGTTCCTCGGTACG